>NZ_CP041356.1:0-1348009 GCF_006965445.1 Lactococcus protaetiae
GCATAGTCCTGATTAGTTCCGCGCTTTGAACCAATGTCTGATAAAATACTGTATTCCACTTTTTCTCCTTAGAAAGAACAAAGTTTTGTTAAACCAATTTCTAATGAAAATCAGTTTTTCTTAAATTTCGCGACAAAAAATCCGTCTGTATGGTAGAGTTCTGGTGTAATAAAAATACACCCTTCTTTAATAAGATTAGATTTTTCATGTGAAATCTCAACCTGTTCAAAATCTGGATGGGTTTCGAGAAACTTATGAACGACATCAAAGTTCTCCTCATCAAAGATAGTACAGGTACTGTATATCATTATACCACTTTTTTTCAAGCTTTTCGAGGCGCTCGCTAAAATTTCCAGCTGAATTTCTTGTAAATTCAGGAAATCCGAACTTTCTTTACGATAGCGGACATCTGGTTTACGACGAATGAGTCCAATGCCTGAGCATGGTGCATCAACCAAAATACGATCAAATTTTTCCTCGCCAAAAGTTTCAAAGATTTGTGTTGCATCAGCATTCTGAGTTGTAATCTTATCCGCAACATGAAGGCGTTCTGCATTTTGTCTAATTAGCTCCAACTTATGATCATACAAGTCCAATGCCGTGATATGACCTGTTGTTAAATATTGAGCCATGTGTGTGGTTTTACCACCTGGTGCTGCACAAGCGTCAAGAATATTTTCTCCACCTGCAATTTCAAGTAGCGGGGCAACCAATTGGCTACTTTCGTCTTGAATCGTAATTTTTCCCTCTTTAAATGCTTCTGTTGCCGCAAAATTGCCGCTGTCAGCAATCAAAGCACTTTCTGTCAGCACTGATGGACAGCTGTCAGCAACGATTACATTGGGGTCAACTTTTCGTAAGCTGACATGACTTGGAACTTCTAAACTTTCTAAGATTTCACCTGTACGTTTTCCACCAAATTGTCTGACCATTTTGTCTAACAATAGTTTTGGCATGGAATACTTGGTTTCCCAATCTTTTGGTTCTTCATTACGATGATCTGAACGCATAAAATTTCGCAACACAGCATTGATAAAATTCGCTGTTGCTTGCCCATCATGGCGCTTTGCAATCTTGACCGCCTCATCAACAGCAGCTGAGGTAGGAACTTTATCCATAAAGAGAATTTGATCGACAGTCAAAAGCAAGAGCATTTTCGCCCAGGGTTTGGGCTGTTTTTTTAGAAAAGGTGCAATGTGCCACTCAAGTAAAGCTTTTTTTGAAACCACGCCATAAACCAGCGCCGTCACAAAATTTTTATCTACAGGAGAGAGCTCTGAATCGCGGAGATTACGATCCAGTGAGATGTTGGCATAGGCATCATTTCCAAAAATATCATTTAGCACATCAAGTGCAATTTGTCTTGCGTTTTTTTTCATAGCCCTATTGTAACATAAAAGCCCATCCTGACGATGAGCAATGCAAATAAAACTGAGGAAAAGTTGGATTTTTAACTTAGCAAGTGCGTGCTATCTCCGACCTTTGGACTCCGCTGTCGATGTTCGCTTACGGATATGCTAGTTGTTTCACCTAGTCGGTTGCTACTGCGACTAGGTGCTTTGCCATTTGGCGTTGCGCTTTAGCAGCTTACAGCCAATGGACAGCGTAGCCATCTAATAATTTTACTGCGTAAAATTAAAGGTAAACTAGTGTAAGCAAAGTTGGGTTCATTCACCAAGTTTATCCCCAACTTGAATTTTTTGTCCTAGTCCATTGAGGAAACTTGCGATGTCCATTTTGGGCTTACCTGCTGGCTGGACAATTTTGAGTGTTATTATCCCTTTTCCACAGGCAATTTTTAATGATTTCTTGGTTTTTTCCACAATTTCTCCAGGCAGCGTACTGACAGAATTTTCGTCAGTACTGACAGCTTCGCTTTCGCTTCGCATATCAATGCTCGCTACATCGCTAAAGCGACTAGTCGCAATCGTAGCTTCATAAATCTTGAAACGTTCACCATTCCACAGGGTATGAGCCACTGGAAAAGGATTCATGCCACGAATTTGATTAAAAATCTCACGACTAGTACGAGTCCAGTCAATCTTTTCTTCTTCTGCAGAAATATTTGGTGAAAAAGTGACTTTATCTTCATTTTGTGGGATAGGTTTTAACTCACCAGACAGATATTTAGGCAAAGTTTCAAGCAATAAATCACGTCCCACCTCTGCTAATTTTTCAAACATAGTACCGACATTGTCTTCATCCGTGATTGGAATCGCACTTTGAGCAATCATATCACCCGCATCCATTTTGCGCACCATTTCCATGATAGTTACGCCCGCCTCAGTATCCCCATTCATAATCGCATAATGAATCGGTGCGCCACCACGGTATTTAGGCAACAATGAAGCGTGTGTATTAACCGCAAATTTGACACTATCAAGAAGTTTTCCAGGTAAAAATTGCCCAAAAGCCGCTGTGACAATGCCATCTGCTTGCAACGTAATAAGTTGAGTCATTTCTAATGAGCCTGAGAGCTTTTCAGGCTGGAGTACAGGTAGATTTACAGTCAATGCAAGTTCTTTTACTGGCGTCATCCGGAGTTCTTGCTTGCGTCCTACTTTGCGGTCAGGTTGCGTTACAACCGCCAAAATCTCATATTGATTTGAATCAATCAACCCTTGTAAAACTGTTGCGGCAAAAGGTGGTGTACCCATGAAGATGATTTTTGTTTTTGTCATTTATTTTTAATCACTTTCCAATTTTTATAAATTTTTGACTTTTCCACATGAGGATTATTTCCCCATTCTTCAGTGACTTTTAAAACTAACGGTGATGAGTTTTCCTCTGATAATTCTGTCAAAGATTTCCACAGAATACCATCAGAATCGTTTTTTCCATCAGCAACAAATTCTGGAAGTTTTTGTGCCTCCTTATCCAATTCTACATCATAGAGGTTAAAAATATGATGCGTAACGACTTGCTGTTCTTTCTCATAAACCCACGCAGAATAAACCCGAGAATTTGTAGCAGAAAGCACCTTCAATCCAGTTTCCACAAGAAGCTCACGTACTAGCGTTTCTTGCATAGACTCGCCCATTTCTTGCGAGCCACCAGGCAAATCATAGCGATTTTTATAAGGTCCTTGATTTTTCTCAATAACAAGTAGTTGCTGATTTTTAATAGCAACCCCATAGATACCAAAGTGTTTCAACTGAACAAGTTTTGCTTGTTCCGCTGCCACGCCATAAACATCCCCAAACTCCGCTTTCGCTCCACTACCCAAGGATGTACTTAGGATTCTGGGACAGAGTGACCTCATCTCTTTGGTATGAGGTTGTCCCTCAACATCGGCGGACTTTTTCGGCTGATGAAGTAATTCCTTCAACATTTCTGTCATTTTCTCCTCTTGTATGGTCGAAATTTTTCATGTTTTTGTTCAAATTCTTGAATTTCACAAATCAAGTCATCTCGAAATTTCACAAGCGAGCAACCGTCGAAAACACTTTCCTCACCTTCATAGACACAAGTAAATGTCCATGTGAAAAAACCAACCACACCGTCACAATAATAATTTTCCACAGGCCAAGACTTCACTTGATTACACACAGGTTTATTCCAGTGGATAAACCATTTTTCACACTCATCCTTTCCACTGTACTGCGCACCATAACACTCTGTGTATAAAACATCCTCTGTCAGCACTGACAGAAATTCGTCATCATCTTTGTTCAACCAAGCGTTAATCATTTTCTGAAAAATCTCACTTTTATCCACTTCTGGCTCGCCATCCTTTCACATATTCAATCTTTTCACAAGCATTAAACAGTTTAAAACGTTCTACACAGGTGGAAAATGCTTGTTCTAATTCTGGAGTAAACTTTTCATTTTCTTCTAACCAAAAGTTTTTCACAGCCAAAACACGTTCCTTTGTCCGTCGTTCAATCTCAACCCGACCAACAAAATGTCGACCGTAAATGACAGGTAAAACATAAGCCCCATATTTTCGCTTTTCTTTTGGAGTATAGATTTCCCATTTATAATCAAAATCAAAGACTTCTTTAATCAAATTTCTATCCCAGAGCAAACTATCTAGCGGTGCCAAAAATTCAACCCTCGAAACGTTTTCTGTCAGTGCTGACAGCTCCGTCAATAAAGCTTTGTCAGCACTTTTCATATAGAGCCGTTCTGTCAGTCCGCTGACCGCTACTTCTGAAATAGCTCCAGACGATAAAAGCTCTTGAAAAGCCTGATTTCTAGCCTGAGCTTTGAAGTTTTCGATTCCTAGCCAAGCATCACTTCTTTTATTCCACAGCAGGCCAACAGCGCCAATCCGCCGTAAGACAAGCTGTTGATAGTAATCTGCCTCGCTCTCAAAAATCTGCTGAGACATTATCAGCTTCGATGATAAAAATTTTTCTGCTAAACCATAGGCTTTTTGGCGCCCTGTTTTATGATGAATGATTAACTCACCATGAAAATACATCGTTTCAAGCGCCGCACGTGCCACAGATGAACTGGCTCCCCAATCCCAGACAATATTTTCAACTTCTAAATGTCTTAAATCTTTCGCAAATACAAAATTTTCCTTTACAAGTATCTCTCGAATTTTTGGTATCATTTTCAAAACTTGATCACTGGATTGACGCGCCATTGATTCTGCATAACTGATACCTGCGTATTTTTGAACAAACATGGGCAGGTCTTCCACAGGAAAAATACAAAGATTTTTATCAAAAAAATCAATCAGTTTTCGTTCTTTATAAAGAAGAACAGCTAATAACTGCTTATCAAAATTCTCAACACGCGCCTGTAGAACAATCTCAGGACTAATCCCGCAAACATCCACAGGATCAAACTGAATCGAACCCACTCGCTTGATATAATCCAAAATACCCATTTTTCCCGAAAAAATCTTATCCCCAAGCAAACCTTGTCGATAGAGAAGAAAGGCTTGCGCCTCCTCTTTTGTTATCTTTATCACCTATTTTCCTCATACAAAATTTTGTGGCTCGCTATCAATCAAAACCCGTAGCTCTTTATTTTCACGCAACTGAGTCAGCTCCAAGACTTGATTCAACGCTCGCTCAAGCGATTCCTCAAAGCGATATTTCACCAAAATCTGGTAATGATAAAGATTATGTGTCCGCGCAATAGGTCTTGGCGTTGGTCCTAAAATCTTCGATTTTTCTGTTAGATTTTGTCTAAGCATCTGAGCAATTTCATAAGATTTTTGGATGGCAACTTCCTCATTTTTATGAGAAACCAGCACTTGAACAGTAAAATAATAAGGCGGATATGACAATTCACGACGAAATCTCATTTCCATCTCATAGAATTTCTCATAATCTTGTGATTTTGTCAGTTCAATCGCATAATGCTTGGGATTAAAAGTCTGAATCAAAACTTCACCCTTTTTATCTGCCCGTCCAGCTCGTCCAGCCACCTGCATCAAGAGTTCAAATGACCGCTCGCTTGCTCTGAAATCAGGCAAATTCAGTCCTGTATCTGCGTTGATGACCCCAACCAAAGTGACGTTAGGAAAATCTAATCCTTTTGCAATCATTTGAGTACCAAGCAAAATATCTGCTTCATGATGCCCAAATTTCTCCAAGATTTTCTCGTGCGCATTTTTTGTTCGTGTGGTGTCTACATCCATACGTAATACACGAGCTTCTGGTAGGATTTCGTGCAACTCTTCTTCAACCTTTTGCGTACCAGAGCCATAGTATCTGATTTTGCGTGATTGGCAGTTAGGGCAAGTCTGTGGAATCCCCTGAACATGCCCACAATAGTGACAATTAAGCGTTCTTGTGTCCATGTGCAAAGTCAATGAAATATCACAATTTGGACAATCCACAACAAATCCACATTCACGACACATCACAAAAGAAGAATAACCGCGCCGATTGAGCATGAGAATCACTTGCTCATCTTTCTCTATTTTTTCCTTTATCTTACTGAGTAAAACATGAGAAAAATTAGAAGATTGATCTGAAATTTCACGCCGCATATCAACGATTTCCACATCTGGCAAAATCGCAGACTCATTTGCCCGCTTTGTCAAAAGCAACAACTCATAAACACCACGCATAGCACGCGCACGCGACTCTAGGCTTGGTGTTGCAGAACCCAAAACCAATGCTGCATGATGCCACTTCGCACGCAAAAGCGCAATATCTCTGGCATGATAACGTGGACTTGCATCCTGTTTATAAGAGCTTTCATGTTCCTCATCAATGATGATCACACCAAGATTTTCCACAGGTGCAAAAATCGCTGAACGCGCCCCAACTACAACTTGCGCTGTACCAGACTTAATCTTTCGCCACTCATCATACTTTTCACCATCTGACAAACCACTATGCATGATAGCAACTTTCTCACCAAATCGTGCAATAAAGCGGTTAGTAATCTGTGGTGTCAAAGAAATTTCAGGAACTAGCATGATTGCCGTCTTTCCCAATTCCAAAAAATGCGCAATCGTCTGCAAATAGACCTCTGTTTTCCCAGAGCCCGTAATTCCCTCCAGCAGAAATGGTTTTTCCACAGATTTAATAATATGATTAAAAGCACTCTGTTGTTCATCATTAAGCACTTTTGCGCTGTCGCTACTTACAGCGTCAAATGTAGCTTGCGTCCGTGATAACTCAACCTCCTCAATGTGAACCAGTTGGTTTTCCACAAAGAATTTTAAAATAGCAGAAGAAAAGTCCAAATCTTTTACTGACAACTTTTCGTTAGCGTGCCTCAGCAAGTAGTATTTCATCTCTAATCGCTTCTTCGCTCGTTTTTCAATCTCAAATGCTGACAACTTATCAACATCGTTAATCACAACAAATTTTTGTGTTTTCCGATTTTCTTTCGATTTTGCGACATATTCCACGCTCAATTCAGCTGAACGAACTTTCTTTGCTGACAAAACTTTGTCCGCTTCTGTCAGTTGTGACCACTTGACCTTAGAACCATCAGCAGCCACTAATAATTTGTCATAACTCGAATTGAGTAAATTTGGCAACATTGCTTTTAAACAAGAAATTTTATAAGAAAAAACAGAATGTCTCATCTCATCAGCCAACCATAACTGCTCTTTTGTCAGTACAGGTTCAGGGTCTAAAAGCTCACTGACAGCTTTCAAGTCAGAAAAAATTTCTTCTTCAGCAAAATCAACAACAATTCCTTGCACCAAACGATTGGCAGAACCAAAAGGCACATGGACACGCATTCCAATCATCAAAAAATCCAAAAGCTCATCTGGAACACGATAAGAAAAAGCTTTGTCTGTCTGCATCAGAGGCACATCAACAATAATTTTAGCTATTTTCATAAGACCTCCGATATTTCCAATTATTCTGTAATCATTACTCTCTATTATAGCAAATACAGAAATTTTTCGCCTTACGAAGTTTTCCATACCGAACAAAAAAAGCGCACGACGGCGCTTGTTCATCTTATTCAGCCGCAGCCGCTTTCGCAGCACGACTACTTTTTTGTTTTGCTTCTTCTTCAGCTTCCTCTTTAGCGATTTGCTCTTTGATAAGTTGCTCTTTCATCTTCGCTTGCAAACGTTCCAACTCACGTTTTTCGACCAAAGTCTTACGCTTTGCTTCTGGTGCTGGGTGAATCTTGACCGTACCATCAGCAATTTCTTCCAATGATTGCAATGTCCGCTTTACCGCTTTAAACTTCTTCGTTGGGCGTTCACCATCACGCAATTCATGCGCACGTTTCGCTTCCAAAACAACCAAAGAATACTTTGAATCCACTTGATCCAACAACTTGTCAATAGAAGGTTCCAACATCATAATACTTTACCTCAATTTCTAAACTTTTTCATCATCTATGTTACTCTATAACTTCGTTATCACGCTCGCCCAATTCAATAAGCACAAACGCAACCCAACACAGACCATCACTTCAAGAAGCTCAAAGATAAACAATAAAATCTTATTTTACTTCTTCAATCATATGCACATAACGCTCAATCACACGATCCACACGATAATGTTCCGCCTCAATGATTTTCTTAACACGCTCAGCCGCAAGTTCCACCTCATCATTGACCACCGCATAGTCATACTCGCTCATCAAACGAATCTCTTCCTTTGCTTTTTCCAGACGACTTGCAATCACTTCCGCAGAATCCGTCCCGCGCCCTACCAGACGACCACGTAGCTCTTCTAAATCTGGTGGAGTTAAGAATACAAAAACACCATCTGGTACTTTTTCCTTAACCTGCAGTGCGCCTTGCACCTCAATCTCAAGAAATACATCTTTTCCTTCATCTAACGTCTGATTAACATAAGTCAGCGGTGTGCCATAGTAATTACCGACATATTCCGCATATTCCAACATTTGACCCTTACGAATCATTTCCTCAAATTCCTCACGAGTACGGAAATAATAATCTTTTCCATCTACCTCACCAGGACGTTGCTTGCGTGTCGTCATTGACACAGAATACTCGAAATTATTTTCATTTTCAAAAATCTTAGCACGGACTGTTCCCTTCCCGACCCCTGAAGGCCCAGAAAAGACAATCAATAAACCACGCTCTCGCATCGCATCCTCCGATATACTTCGTAAAATCATGTCTTCTTTCATCTTTCATAACAGACAAAGTCTACACAATGATTATCGTTCACAAATCATTCTACCAAAAATATAAAACCAGCACCAGTTTTTGTAACAAAAAAGTAATTAAAAATATTTTTTCAGAAATATATCATCCAAAGAAAAATCCAACTCAAGAGTTGGATTTCATTCTTATTTAGCGTAGTCAACTGCACGAGTTTCACGGATAACAGTAATTTTGATATTACCAGGATAATCCATCTCGTTTTCAATACGATTTTTGATGTCACGCGCAAGCACGGTCATCTTATCATCTGAAAGTTTTTCAGGTTTAACCATCACACGAATCTCACGACCCGCTTGTAAAGCAAAGGCAGTTTCAACACCGTCAAAGCTTGTTGAGATTGCTTCAAGGTCTTTCAAACGCTTGATATAGTTCTCAATAGACTCACGACGAGCACCAGGACGTGCAGCAGACAAAGCATCCGCAGCAGCGACCAACACAGCAATATTACTCATAGGGTCAGTATCCCCGTGGTGACTTGCAATCGCATTGATGACCACTGGATTTTCCTTGTACTTACGAGCCAGCTCTGTTCCGATTTCAACGTGGCTTCCCTCAACTTCATGGTCAAGCGCCTTACCAATATCATGTAAGAAACCTGCCCGTTTAGCGAGTGCTACATTTTCTCCCATCTCAGCAGCCAAATTACCAGCAATATGAGCCACCTCAACCGAGTGATCTAACACATTTTGCCCATAAGATGTACGGAAATGTAAACGTCCCATAATCTTCATCAAATCAGGATGGAGATTGTGAGCACCAACTTCAAAGGCTGCCTGCTCACCATATTCACGCATCTTATGATCTAGCGCTTTGCGATTTTTCTCTACCAATTCTTCAATGCGAGCAGGGTGGATACGACCATCTTGAACGAGCTGTTCAAGTGTCATCCGAGCAATCTCACGACGAATTGGGTCAAAACCAGAAAGTACAACTGCTTCTGGTGTATCATCAATGATGACATCAATCCCAGTCAGAGCTTCAAAAGTACGAATATTACGACCTTCACGACCAATAATCCGTCCTTTCATCCCATCATCTGGTAAATTAACAACTGACACTGTTTGTTCAGCCACAGAATCCGATGAGACACGTTGAATGGCAAGAGAGATGATATTTTTAGCACGTTTATCAGCCTCAGCGTGTGCTTTCTCCTCACTACTCTTAATAATCTGTGCCATCTCTTTGGTCAAACCATCTCGTGTTTCAGAGAGGATAATATCACGAGCATCATCAGTGCTCAAACTTGAGATACGCTCCAACTCCAGACGTTTCTTTTCTTCAATATGCGTTAATTGTTCTTCGCGCTTACTGAGCGTATCAGTCTTTCTAACGAGGTTCTCCTCTTTAGAATCTAAGTTTTTTTCTTTTTGCGTCAAGGTATCATCCTTGCGGTCCAAGATTTCTTCACGTTGTTTTAGGCGTTTTTCAGTCTCCTTTAACTCCTTACGTTCTTGCTTAAATTCATCTTCGATTTCACGACGTTGCTTTTGTTCTTCTTCACGAAGCGTGTAACGTGCCTCTTTTTTGAAAGTCTCTGCTTCCTTTTTCAGAAGTTCTGCTTCACGTTTAGCACTCGCCATAACCTCATTTGCTTTATTTTCCGCCTCATTAAAAAGAGAATCAGCATCCTGCTTATTTTTCTTGATATTCTGAGCGTAAAAAATGAAAGCGACAACTAATACAACCAATAAGACCAAAAGAACGATAGAAATAATGTTCATTAGTCTCCTCTAAAGCTAGTAATACTGCGGTTCAATACCACCAGCAGTTTGATTATAAATTTAAAGTATTTTGCGGAGCAAGATACCTGTTTATTATACCATTTTAAGCTTTATTATTCAATTCTTGATTATATAACGCTTTCATTTTTTAACCAAGCAAGTGTCTACTAACATCAGTAGGAGAAAGAACCTCCCATTGATGAAGTAATCACTTCAAAAATGTGACATTTAAAAAGTCTTTACGTATAGTATGATGGAGCAAGAATGCTCTGTCCTCTGACCATCTTGGTAGCCCTAGGGTCTTTGCGCTTTAGCGCTTAGACTTCAGGGACAGCAGAAAGCTGACATTTTCAATGTCAGCTTTTCGTTGCACACCCCTAATCAATTTTTATATTATATCGTGGAGGTGTAAAACCATGAAAGGTTGTCCATCTCTTGGTATTGGGAAAAGGTACAATGATTATTGTTGTTCTAAGCTTTAGCATAGGCGCAATATTGGGCTCTTTCAAGACAATTCTTGAAATCATCAAGCTCATCATTGACATCAAAAAAACTAGTCACAAATAGCGACTAGCAAGTCCCATACCAAGAGTCCAGAGTACGCCGTGTGTTGACGCACACGGTTTTTTTGCGTCTCTTTTCTCTTTGTTAAGACTAGTATAGCAAAAATTTTCGCTCTTGTAAAATTCAAAATTTTAAGCAGATTCAAGCTAATCTTTGAAATCATCAAGCTCATCATTGACATCAAAATTGTTAATACCCTCATCTTATTAACAAAGCAAAAGATGATAGATATAACTTAGAAAAAACATCAAAGTATGCTCTCTGATGTTTTTTAGTGGTTCATAATATTATTTGATTGATGCCACAAACGGATTTGGTGCATCTTGCTCAACTACATGAACTTCAATAGCTTCCAGACGACGAGACTCTCCACGTGTTCCAGCAAATTGTCCGTCTGAGAATACCCCCGACCAGCCAGTGCCTTGAAGGTGAACACGGTAGAAGACACGGTGTGTACTACGCATTGACTCAGGAAGTTGGATAGAGATTCCCTCCATACGACGCATTTCTCCTGTCGTACCAACAGTTGTCACACCACTAGCACTTGTACCAACAACATCTCCTTTACCTTGAAGGTGAGCTTCTACTTCGAAGTTGAACGTGCCTCCCTTACCGTCATGGATATTTTGGAATGTTACTTGCTCCAGACGGAGCGCCTGACCTGTCGTTCCGATAATCTCTCCGTGACCTACTTTGTCCATATCGCCAAGCCCTTGCACGTGAGCACCGAATTGAGAGCGAAGGGTGTGTTCTGGAGTGCTAATGGTAGTAGCCAGAGTCACGGTAGGAAGGTTAAAGTTCATTGGTCCTGTAAATTCTGCAGTGATATCGTATTTCTTATTTGGATCCAAATCTGTGAATGTTGCTGTCTGACCTGCTTTTACTGTTTTTGTGACAGGTTCTTTCTCTGTTTCACCAGCTGGAACGACTGCAGGTTTAATTGTATATTTCACATCTTGTTGCGCCTTAAACAAATCAATATTTGGTTGAAGTGCTGTGGTGTTCGTGATATCAAGAACCACTTCAATGCTATCGCCAGTTGTTGCTCCTTGTTTCAATCTCATGCCAGCTGCACTAACATCAACAGCATTGATAGTTACGGGCATACCAATCAATCCACCTAATCCAGTTGTTCGATTGAGATCATTTGTAATTTGTGTACGCTGTGCCGCTGTGAAGTCTACATTCGCTTTGTTCCAGTCGATGGTATAGCTGCTAATGATTGTACCTCCTGGTACATTAGCATTATTGACAGTAACCGTGATAGCATTTGCGATATCTGTCTCTACGACGTCCGCTCTCATAGCAGCCCCTACGACCACATTAGCTCCAAGAACTCCCAAATTAAACTGATTAGAAGCGTTGAATGAATGACTCAGTGTTCCATCGACTGTTGCTTGGACCTCACCACTCATTGTTGCTTGGGCAATCCTGATATTCAAATTGAGAACTTCAGCCGTAGACGAAGAATGACGAAGTTGGATTGTGTGTGAACCTATACCAAGATTATCAATGGCAAGCATTAGGTTAGCAAAGCTACCGCTAACGTTACCACCTGCTCGCCATGATGTTTCCCCAGGTTCTAGCATTTGAAGAGTATTAGTGGTGATATCTAATTTTTGCCTAATAAGCATCTCTAAATTGCTATCTCCTACGCTAAAATCTCTTGCCAATAGCGGTACAGAACCATAAGTGAAATCGAGAATTTCTGTAGCCGTTGGTGCTATTGCTGTAGTGCCAACGCCTTCCGCCAATACACTAACTGCTGGTGCGAGTGGCGCTACAAGAAGAGTTGAAGTTGCTGCTGTTGCTGTGAGTGCGCGAAGCACTTGTTTTACGTTACGTTTCATAGATATTCCTTCTTTTCTTTTTTATTTTTTGATTTGATTTGCTTTGTTAAATTTTTCTCTTGTGCAAGCACAAGAGAAGGGACGTCCCTTCATTTTTTGAAGAAACTTTAGGATAGGTGGCTGAAACGCTGGCTAGGCGTTCAACTGACCTAAGCTATAAAATAATGAGCTAGCCACTTCTCATTTATTTATAATCTTATTCTAACTTATTTTGTTCCAATTACAAAGCAATATGATATAGGCTTATATAAAGCCATTTATAAGGTTTTGCTTTTCTAATATTTTTTTCATTTTGTTATTTACTGCTTTTGATAGAAGAATATTTACATCAAAAAAACTAGTCGTGATTTACGACTAGTCATATTATTTTCATTCAATCTTCTCTTGAAGTGATTACTTCATTGGTGGGGAATTCTTTCTCCTCCACCAATGTTAGGACACAACCTCTAGGTGTAACAACTAAGCAATCTGTACGCAGCTAAAGCTGCAACAGTCTGCTTAACATCAAAGATATGAGGTCACCCTGTCCCTGAAGTCTATCTCGCTTTGCTCCGCTGTCGATTTCGCTAAGTTGCTAAAGCAACAAGCTCAAATCGCAAGCGCTAAAGCGATAAGACCCTAGGGCAGTAGAACGAAAGCAGAGATAGTGCTGCTTATCCCGCCACCTTATAGAGATGGGGAAATTGCCACTCCGACTAGGTAGCGAGGATGGACAGCGTAGCCTAAAGGGCGGAGATAGCACGCACTTGCTAAGTTTAAACATTTGGTTACTTTTTTACCGACTTTACGTATAGATAAGTGGAGAGCATCTCTCCGTACTTTGAGTAACTTGGTTGCACACTCCCCTGACAATTCTAGATAATCTTACAGCGGAGGTGTGAAACTATGGTTATTTGCCCCTTTTGGTTGTGGAAAGGTATTTTGATGATAATTATTGTCCTAAGTTTTAGTTTAGGCACGATATTGGGTTCTTTCAAGACAATTCTTGAAATCATTAAGCTCATCATTGACATCAAAAAAACTAGTCGTCATTAACGACTAGTACCCCACAACCAAGAATTCAGAGTACACCGTGCGATGGTTGCGCACGGTCTTTTTGTGTATCTTTCATCTTTGTTAGAGTTATTATAACACTTGCAGTTGAGTTTTTCAACTTAATCTGAGAGCGCTGCTCTAAGTGCTTCGACTTTGTCTGTCCTCTCCCATGGGAGATCAATATCTGTACGGCCAAAGTGTCCATAAGCCGCTGTTTGAGCATAGATTGGACGGAGAAGGTCAAGCATTTTGATGATTCCTGCTGGACGGAGGTCAAAGACTTTACGGATGGCAGCAAGAAGTTCATCATCAGAAACTTTTCCTGTACCAAATGTTTCAACATTGATTGATGTTGGTGTGGCTACACCAATCGCATAAGATAGCTGGATTTGAGCTTTGTCTGCAAGTCCTGCTGCGACGATATTTTTTGCGACATAGCGCGCAGCGTATGAAGCCGAACGGTCAACTTTTGTTGCATCTTTACCAGAGAAAGCTCCTCCACCGTGAGGTGCATAACCGCCATAGGTATCAACAATGATTTTGCGCCCAGTCAATCCAGAGTCACCTTGAGGGCCTCCGATAACAAAGCGTCCTGTAGGATTGATGAAATATTTTGTTTCATCATCCAGAAGCTCTGCTGGAATAACTGCTTTAATGACTTTTTCTTTCACATCTGCTGTGATTTGTTCAAGTGTCACATCTGCTGCGTGTTGTGTTGAGATAACAACAGTATCAACACGTTTTGCTTTGCCGTTGTCATCGTATTCAACGGTTACTTGTGATTTTGCATCTGGACGAAGGTATGAAATCTCTCCAGATTTGCGAAGATCTGCCAACTTTTTCACAAGTTTGTGTGAAAGCGAGATAGCGAGCGGCATATACTCTGCTGTTTCATTGGTTGCAAAGCCAAACATCATCCCTTGGTCACCTGCACCGATAAGGTCAAGCGGGTCAACCACTTTGCCATCTTTTCCGCGCACTTCTTCGGCTTCATTGACACCTTGTGCAATATCTGGTGATTGTTCTACGAGCGAGACGTGAACTCCGACTGATTTGTAGTCAAAGCCGTTTTCACTATCTGTATAACCGATTTTTTTGATGGTATCACGTACAACACCTGCGATATCAACATAGGCTGATGTTGATATTTCACCAAAGACATTGACTGTACCTGTATAAACCACTGTTTCACAAGCGACATGGGCGTCTGGGTCTTGTGCAACGATGGCATCTAAGATAGCATCTGAGATTTGGTCTGCGACCTTATCTGGATGGCCTTCTGATACTGATTCTGACGTAAATAAACGTTTTTCTGACATTTTGATGTCCCCCTACTTTTTTGATTCGGTTACAAGGATTTGTCGGTCTAAATCGTTCAACTAGGGAAGCTATCTTGAAAACTCCCACGTTTCACTAATATAGAACCACCTGATTGATAAAAATCAGCCTTTCGGGACTTGTAACTCTTTTATTCTACTCTTTTTTCATGAAAATTGCACTATCATGAGATTTATTGTTTCTGATATTGCTTAATTTCTAAAAATTCCGTTTGGAAATTAAGCATTGAAGTGATTACTTCATTGGTGGGGGATTCTTTCTCCTCCACCAATGTTAGGGCACAACCTCACATCAAAGATATGAGGTCACCCTGTCCCTGAAGTCTAAGCGCTAAAGCGCTAAGACCCTAGGGCAGTAGAACGAAAGCAGAGCTTGCCATTTCGCCTTATCGCTTTAGCGATTTAGAGCGAATGGACAGCGTAGCGAAGCGGAGATAGTGCTGCTTATCCCGCCACCTCATAGAGGTGGGGGAATTGCGATTGCGACTAGCCACTTTAGTGGCGTAGCGAGCATCGACAGCGTATCCCAAAGGGCGGAGATAGCACGCACTTGCTAAGTTAAAGTTTGCGCTTGATGATAGTTTTCCCAATCATCGCAAGACAATACAAAATCTATTTTTAGACAAGCTGGCTGAACGTTTGATTAATACTTTTTAAACATATATTCTCTTGACAATGGCAAGCCTTGACCTGATGAACCTTTTGTCACAAGATATTGGATGACGTCAATATTCCCCGCCTCAAAGCTTGCTGCACAAGCTTGTAAATATAAAGTCCACATTCTGGCAAATGGGCGACCCATTTCAGTTTCAACTTCATCAAAAACCTTTATGTAATTTTCATTCCAGATTTCTAGTGTTTTTTGGTAATGACGACGAAGAGGTTCTAAATCATCAAGTTGCAGTTTTGCAGTCATGATATGGTCAATATTTTCTGCAACATTTGGGATGTAGCCACCAGGGAAAATGTATTTTTCGATGAATGGATCAACTCCCGCTCCACGATGTTGTCCAGTGATTCCGTGAATCAATGCGCGACCATTTGGTTTCAGATAGTCATATACTTTTTGGAAGTACATTTCAAGATTTTCTTTACCGACGTGTTCAAACATTCCGACAGATGTGATGTAGTCAAATTCTCCCTCTTTAAGGTCACGATAGTCTATGAGAAAAACTTTTACTTTGTCTTGTAATCCTAAATCTTCAGCTTTTTTGCGAACATAATAATATTGCTCATCGGACAGTGTTACTCCCACACAGTCCAGACCGTATTCTTGAGCTGCTTTAAAGATAAGCGTTCCCCAACCACAACCAATATCAAGTAATCTTCCACCTGGTTTGCTATTGAGTTTGTCCAGAATATGATGTACTTTAGCGATTTGTGCGTCTTCTAAAGACATTTCTTCGTGTTCAAAGTAAGCGCAAGAGTAAGTCATCGTTGGGTCGAGCCATTTCTTGTAAAAGTCATTCCCAATGTCATAATGGCTATGGATATCTTCTCGACTTTCTTTTTGGTCATGATTGCCAAGAAGTCGTTTCATGATTGCCTTGCTAAATCCTGATTGATCGGTTAAAAAACTACCCGATTTGCGATAGGCTGACGCGATAAGTTCTTGGATACTTCCGTCAATCTCAATTTCTTCATTCATGTATGCTTCAGCTAACACTAGGGTTGGTGTCGCTGAGAGGTCACTAAATGAGAATTTCTTATTAAATGTGATGTGTGCTTGGGTTGTACCATCGCCGTATTTTTCTGTTTTGCCATTCCAATAAGTCACTTCGATGGGAATGTCAAAAGCTGACGAGAGCGCTTTGTTTAATACTGTTTTTTCGAATACCAAATTGTTCTTTTCCTTTCAAAATAAGATGCAGGGCGCTCTTAAAGCTAAGAGAGTGAACTCGTTCCTAACATCATTCTAATAAAAACTATACTCTGTAGGTTAAGGAATGTCAAATAGTTGCTATCGTTAGATTTTCTGAAAGTTTAGTCTTCTTTTGATGAAACAGTGTATAGACTCATTAATATAAGGACTACATTCAATTTTCGGAAAGAAATATGGAACGTATTCTTTGAAATAATCGAATAAATGCTCTTATAACCGAGTTAGATTAGAGCTGAATGAAAAATGATAAATCATTCTAAGATATTTCTTTGCTTTCTGATATTTTATATCTCCGTACTTCCTAAATTACACGGTCTATTGGCTTAGGAGCTAAAACTTCAAGATCAAAAGACGATTTTTATGAGTTCTGGACGAGCAACCTCACCTCTTGATATAACTGAGTTCGTACGATTAGAAATGAGTTAAAAAAGATAAATTTCTCCAAAAAACTTTGTTTCTCTCCGAGATTTCCTATTTTTCATCATTTCTTGTCAATCGTACTTATACCTTGATATAACTGAGTTCGCAACACCAAAAGCTAGGAGAAAAGACAAAATGGAACCTGCTCTATGAGCAAAACCACATTTTTCTATCTCCGTGCTTTCAGCACTACGGTGTCCATTGGCTTATGTGTTAAAGCACAAAGAGCCAAATAGCATTTCTCTACACTTCTTGACGGTGTTACTCACATCTTGGTATAATAATTGTATGAGTGACAAATTAGAAAAAAATAGTATTTTACTAAAAAATCCTTGGCTATCTGATGTTAAAATCGTTGCTGAATCTGAGTCAACACAAAAAGATGCAAAGCTTGATAATCAGGAAAATTGTCTTTATATGACTGAGCGCCAACTGGCGACTTATGGGCGTTTTGGTCGCCAATATTTCGCTGCTGAAGATGGCGGAATTTATATGAGTTTGATGCTTCATCCTTCCGTCAGTACTGACAGATTGCCTAATTATACGCTTTTGACTGGTGCTGCTGTGGTCAGTGCGATTGAAAAACTGACAGATAAAAGACCTCAAATCAAATGGGTCAATGACATTTATTTGGGGAAAAAAAATTCGTCGGTATTCTCGCAGAGGCTTCTGTCAATGCTGACAAGATTCCTCAGATTATTATTGGTGTTGGAATTAATTTTTCAATTCACGATTTTCCAGAAGAATTATCTGAAAAAGCAACTTCACTTTTTGCTAATGAACAGCCTACTGTCACACGTTCTGAGTTAGTTGCAGAAATTTGGTCAGAGTTTCATCGTTTGAGTAATGGAGATTTTTTTGATATTTACAAAGCTCACTCTTTCATTTTAGGAAAACAGGTTGAATTTTCTCAGTCAGGTGAGGATTACATTGGTATCGCGACAGATTTGACGGCATCTGGGGAATTAATTGTTGATTTGTTTAACGGTCAACAGAAAGTGCTATCTAGTGGCGAAATTTCATTAAAAAAATGGACTTAATTAAGTCCATTTTTTCGTAATTATTATTATATTATTATAGGAGGTCCAGTTTTAGGTCATGGCGGACCAGTTTTTTTATTTGATTTATCTCTGTCAGTATACTGACAGAATCTTTGAATGACTTATGTTTAAAACTTTAGTATCACACTCTGCCAGAATTCCAAGAATTTTGGTTAAAAGTCCGACCAGTCATCTTCTTTTTCATCTGAAATCGGTTCCGCATCTTTCATCTTGCGATTTTGATTTTTAGGTTGTTCTTCCCAAGGATTGCCCCAATTATTTGATTTTGTCGAATTCCAAGAGTCTTGGGTAAAACGATCGTCATAATGGCGCGCTTTATCCTCAAAACGATTTGCCCATCTTTCTGACTTTTCATCCATTTTACGAGACCATTTATCTGCTTTTTCTTCCCATTTTTGAGCCTTACGATCCCACTTATCTTGATAACGCTCATTTTCCCGATTACGCTCATTGTAGTAATTCCCACGATTGCTATAGCCACTTGGCATAATCCAGCTTGCCACGAAATAAAGGAAAATCAAGCCTCCCCAACTTCCAAAAGCTAATACTACAAATAGGATACGTAAAATCGTCACAACATCACGACCCCAACCAAAATATTCACAAATCCCAGCGATAACTCCGCTAATCATACGATTATTAGTAGATTTTGTTAATTGTCTTTGAGACATTATTTTTTCCTTTCTAGGTTTGGAGCGCAAGCACTCATTTCGAAGATTTGATTCAAAACAAGTGCATTATATTTTAAGCCCGTAGTATGCGCTCCTCACACACTATTCTTCCGATACTGAACTTACTAAAGCAACATCGGCTATCAGGAAGCAACTCAGCTTTATCTGATTCAACTCTTTGCCTGTGTCATTAACAAACTTGCGATAAGATAGATAATGAATAATATCCCCCAACTTCCGAAAGCACCAAGGACAACTACAATACGAATAATATTGATTAACGTTCGATTCAAGCCAAAGTATTCTCCAAGTCCCCGATGGTTCCTGCTATGACTCTATTATCGCTTGACCTTTTAAGTTTTCTCTTAGACATTTATCATCCTTTTCGTTCCGTCAGTATACTGACAGAAATTTTGTCAGCAACTTTCTGCTTTAGTTTTCTTCTTTGTCAGCGTCTTTTAACCAAATTGTTCCTGATTTTGTTTCAAATTCAAAAGTCAAAGTATCTTCTCCTTGACGAACAATCGCAGCACCATTTCTTCCAGCTTCAAATGGTGTATCAAGGTTCAAACGTGTCTTATATCCACCAAAAATCGTACGCACATGACCGACAAGACCTAGTGTTTCTGGCACAGCAACTTTAATGTCACCATTCACATTTTTCACATTTAATTTGCGAGCTTTGCCAATTGTTTCGGTCACAAGGATATTACCATTGACCAATGTCACATCAGCAGATTCAAAAGCCGTTGTAATACGAATATTACCATTAACACCATTCAACTTAATTTCATCAACGATACCATCAAGTAACTTGATTTCTCCATTTTTATTGCTGACTTCAACTGCATGACTTGTCACTTCACTGACTTCAGCGGTACCATTGACCTGATTGATATTTAAAGCATTTGCTTCAATCTTTTCAACCTTCACCTCTGCATGAACCGTGTTCAATTCAATGTTGTCATAATTCTTTGCTGGTAAATACAATGTAAGGTCAGCAGCAATTCGGCCATTGACTACAATTTCAAGCGTGTCATCAACAACTTCGATTTTAGTTTTTTCAGCAACATACGCTTCAATATTTCCCTCGTCAACTGCTCCGTAAACTTTATATTCAGCTTTCACATGGGCATTATCTCCAGGTAGAACCGTTACTTTTCCGCCCTTAATGTCAATGTTGACTTTGTCAAAATCTCCCTCAACATCGTTTTCTACTGGATAAGACGTTGATTTTACTTTCGGAAAGCCATTTGAAAAATCAATATTGTCATCTACTGCTTTTGAAACGCCTTGGAAAAGTTCTTTACCTTTTGCAAAGATACTTTCTGCAACATTTTTCATTGCATCAGGAAAATCAACATTATGATTTACATAGCCTTCCTTGTCAGTAAATGTAAATTTTGATGAGGATTCTTCATCAGTATTGACAGATTCATCAGCTCCACCCTTTTTTTCAAGAAGTTCCAAAGCTTCATCTTCCGTAATAATTCCGCGACGCATCAAATCCATAATTCTATCTTTTTTGTTAGCCATTTTTATCCTTTCTTGCTTTGTCAAAGCACTTAACATCTTTAAAAACTTTTTTATATCTGAGATTATCTCAACCTCACACTCTTATTATCTCAAACTTTCCAACAAAAAAAATCAGCCCAAAGACTGATTTTTTATTTGTTCTTTTAAACTGACTTACATCAATATTTATCAGTACTGACAGAACCCATTCTCATTTAGGTTGAATATAAGTTGCCAATGCCGCCACTCCAGCAGAAATATGACGCTCACTCACAATATTATTCCCCTTAACATTCATCTCAGAAACTAATATTGAATTATCTGGATACACCTTCTCTACAAAAGCCACATGACCATAAACAGAACTCGAACCCGCAACTCCTGGAGGGAAACTTACCGCATAACCCTCTGTTGGAACAGTCGTCGTATAATAACCTTGTGCCTGAGCATTAATCCCCACTCACCACCATTACCCATATGAGTTCCAATCTGACCCCAAGTTGAATGATTCGGTTATACACATACTGCGTACAATTTCCAAACGCATAACTCTCTGAACCTGGATATTCCACCCCATTATAAGCAGGAAAATTCGATGTATCCAATTTTGAACTTAACACAGGACTTGCTGGTGTATCTGACGCCCATACTTGAGTACTACTATCTACATTGTCATAGAAATTCAGATTATATTCTTGGATAATATCAATCAGTTTTTGAGCATAGTCAGGATCTGTCGCAAAAACACCCTGCAATGATTCCGCTGCTTCTTGATAAGTTTTCGACTGAGACTTCCAAGAACCTGCATAAATATCTGGATTCCAAGTCGTCCCTTTCAACATTAAGTTAATATAATCATCTAAAGATTGATCATAGTTACTATAAACCCGAAAACTCTGTTGAGTAAAATAAGGATTAGTTCCAGCAAATTCTTGCGTTTGGAATGTCACTGATTTCCCTAAATAAGCCCCTGTAATATTGAAAATATTAAAGTACTTCTGAGCCATATTACTTTGACCATAACCCGACTCTAAAATCGCTTGCGCCAAGATAATCGAAGCAAAAAGATTATTTTTCCCCGCCAAAACCTGTACTCGAGGTGCAATACTCTTGATGAAAGCTTCTGGGCTAGACGTATCAATTTTCTTAATGGGTTGAGCCGCCTCTATTTTCTTCAATACAGGACCTGTATAAATGGAAGTGGCGTTACTCAGCTTTGAGCTTCCCACTGTCGAAGACTGATAATAAGCAGAATTCGCATAACTAGAAACAACTGTTTCAGAATGTGAAAAAACATGACTTGTTACAGTTTTTGTAGATGAGCTAATCGTTTTACTCGGAGTACTTGGCTTAGGTGATGCTGGCTTCGGCTTACTTGGTGATGCTGGTGTGCTTGGTTTTGGAGGCGTCGGTTTCGGTTTATCCGGCGTACTCGGTGGAGTAGGCGGCGTGCTAGGCTCCGTAGGTTTAGTTTCATCTGGAGGCGTGACTGACGAATCATCTCCTGAATTTCCCGTTCCTTCCGAACTCTCCCCATTGCTTCCCGTCTCATCTGGCGTATTGTCTGGCGTCTCATTATTATTATCTGTTGTTACTTGACCCGTATCACCTGTATTCGTTTGACCCGAATCATCACTCGTTACTAATTCATTACCATTATTCACAACCTGTGACGTACACGTCACCTCATTCGAAACTGGTAACTCATCTGCATGAGCCGTAGCACCAAACGTACTTATCCCCAAGGCTAGTGCTGTACCTGCTACTAGCTTGTAGGTCTTTCCAGTTCTTTTTTTACTATTTTCAACCTTCAAAATCAAAACCTCTTTTTATTCTACTCGCTCTCAATGAAATTTATGATAACACTCTTATTACAATATTGTAACACTTTCTAAATTATAACGCAAGCTAATCACTTCTCATACTTATATATACGTAAATTAATCTAAAATATCACTCCTATAAACAAAAAAATCTGCCAAAATGGCAGATTTCCTCTTTATTAAGATTTATTACTAATTCTTAAGCTTTGTTTGCTGAACCAAACACATCAATACGTTCTTCAACAGACGCAGTAATTGCATCAAAACCAGGTTTCAAGAATTTACGTGGGTCAAAGAGTTTTTTCTTCATGTATTCTGCTTCATTAGCATCAAATTCATTAACGAATTTACGAGTTGCAGCTGCAAAAGCAAGTTGACATTCCGTATTAACATTAACTTTAGCAACACCGTTCGCAATAGCTTCACGAATTTGATCATCAGGGATACCTGAACCACCGTGAAGTACGATTGGCACATTGTGTCCCATAGCTTCAACCAAAGCAGCATTCAATTTTTCTAAGTGATCAATATGAAGACCAGTCCATCCTTCTGGATAAGGTCCGTGAATATTACCAATACCAGCTGCAAGGAAGTCTACACCAAGTTTAGCCATAGCAACAGCATCTTCGATAGGAGCAAGTTCACCATCACCGATGATACCATCTTCTTCACCACCAATAGTGCCAACTTCACACTCTACAGAGATTCCTTTTGCGTGTGCTTTTGCGATAACTTCTTCAGCATATTTAAGGTTTTCTTCAATTGGAAGATGTGAACCATCAAACATTAATGAAGAGTAACCAACTTCAATACACTCCAAAGCATCTTCAAAGTGACCATGGTCAAGGTGAATAGCCACAGGAACAGTAATACCCATTGATTCAACAAGAGTTTCAATGAGAAGTTTACACATTTTGTAACCACCCATGTATTTAGCCGCACCCATAGAAGTTTGGATCAATACAGGAGTCTTTTTAGCTTCTGCTGCACGCAAGATAGCTTGTGTCCATTCAAGGTTGTTTGTGTTGAAACCACCGATAGCGTATCCGTTATCACGAGCGGCTTGTACGAATTTTTCTGCTGAAACGATTGCCATTTCAAAATCCTCCGAATATTTTATTACTTACCTAGTATAGCATTTTGTGAAGTATTTTTCTAGTGTTAGCACATCAAAAGATAAAAGTAATCGCTTAACTACGCGGTTTGAGACTAAAGTAGTAAAAAAGTTGGTAACTTAGTTACCAACTATATATAATCCCGAGGACCGGTTTCGAACCGGTACGAAGGTTACCCCTCGCAGGATTTTAAGTCCTGTGCGTCTGCCAGTTCCGCCACCCCGGGTGATTATAGAAAAACTCCCACTGGGGAGAAATTAAGCGAACGACGAGATTCGAACTCGCGACCCCAACCATGGCAAGGTTGTGTTCTACCCCTGAACTACGTTCGCAACGCTTGTGTCTTCCGACAATGCCGACTACATGATTCGAACACGCGACCCTCTGATTACAAATCAGATGCTCTACCAACTGAGCTAAGTCGGCTAATACCTAAAGATGCGGATGAAGGGACTTGAACCCCCACGCTGTTAAGCGCTAGATCCTAAATCTAGTGCGTCTGCCAATTCCGCCACATCCGCGAGGAATTATGACCCGTGCTGGGCTCGAACCAGCGACCCTTTGATTAAAAGTCAAATGCTCTACCAACTGAGCTAACGAGTCATTAGTCTATTGACTAACGGTTCCGACGGGAATCGAACCCGCGATCTTCGCCGTGACAGGGCGACGTGATAACCGCTACACTACGGAACCTATTCAAATAAAGGCTGAATCAACCTATGGGAGTTAACGGGATCGAACCGCTGACCCTCTGCTTGTAAGGCAGATGCTCTCCCAGCTGAGCTAAACTCCCCAAACTTGGCCACTCGCCTATCTCCCAGGGGCAACCCCCAAGTACTTCCGCCGTAGATGGACTTAACTGCTGTGTTCGACATGGGAACAGGTGTATCTCCATCGCAATGATGACCAAATCTTTAAATGTTCCTTTGAACATTCAAAACTAAATAACAATCCTTCTAACTTCTAAACCTTAAGCATTTTATAGTTGACTCTTTTGGTAAAGTCCTCGAGCGATTAGTACTGGTCCGCTCCACCCTCACAGGGCTTCCACTTCCAGCCTATCAACCAGATCATCTCTCTGGGCTCTTAATTCTTACGAATGGGAAATCTCATCTTGAGGTGGGCTTCGCACTTAGATGCTTTCAGCGCTTATCCCTTCCCTACATAGCTATCCAGCCGTGCTCCTGGCGGAACAACTGGTACACCAGCGGTAGGTCCATCCCGGTCCTCTCGTACTAAGGACAGATCCTCTCAAATTTCCTACGCCCGCGACGGATAGGGACCGAACTGTCTCACGACGTTCTGAACCCAGCTCGCGTGCCGCTTTAATGGGCGAACAGCCCAACCCTTGGGACCGACTACAGCCCCAGGATGCGACGAGCCGACATCGAGGTGCCAAACCTCCCGTCGATGTGAACTCTTGGGGGAGATAAGCCTGTTATCCCCAGGGTAGCTTTTATCCGTTGAGCGATGGCCCTTCCATGCGGTACCACCGGATCACTAAGCCCTAGTTTCCTACCTGCTCGAGTTGTAGCTCTCGCAGTCAAGCTCCCTTATACCTTTACACTCTACGATTGATTTCCAACCAATCTGAGGGAACCTTTGGGCGCCTCCGTTACTCTTTAGGAGGCGACCGCCCCAGTCAAACTGTCCGTCAGACACTGTCTCCCTGGCCGATATTGCCAGCGGGTTAGAGTAACCATAAGTCAAGGGTAGTATCCCAACAACGCCTCAATAGAAACTAGCGTCCCTATCTCAATGGCTCCTACCTATCCTGTACATGACTTACAGGTACTCAATATCAAACTACAGTAAAGCTCCATGGGGTCTTTCCGTCCTGTCGCGGGTAACCTGCATCTTCACAGGTACTAAAATTTCACCGAGTCTCTCGTTGAGACAGTGCCCAAATCATTACGCCTTTCGTGCGGGTCGGAACTTACCCGACAAGGAATTTCGCTACCTTAGGACCGTTATAGTTACGGCCGCCGTTTACTGGGGCTTCAATTCAGGGCTTCGCTTACGCTAACTCCTCCTCTTAACCTTCCAGCACCGGGCAGGCGTCACCCCTATACATCACCTTGCGGTTTAGCAGAGAGCTGTGTTTTTGATAAACAGTTGCTTGGGCCTATTCACTGCGGCTGGCTTTTACACCAGCACCCCTTCTCCCGAAGTTACGGGGCTATTTTGCCGAGTTCCTTAACGAGAGTTCTCTCGATCACCTGAGGCTACTCGCCTCGACTACCTGTGTCGGTTTGCGGTACGGGTAGATATGACTTTACGCTAGAAGCTTTTCTTGGCAGTGTGACATCAGAGAGTTCGCAACCGTAGTTGCTTCCCCATTACAGCTCAATGTTAAAGAGAAATGCATTTGACACATCTCACACCTCACTGCTTAGACCAGAATCCATTAACTGGCATCTCTTAGCCTACTGCGTCCCTCCATCACGATCATATCTAGTACTGGAATATCAACCAGTTGTCCATCGACTACGCCTTTCGGCCTCGCCTTAGGTCCCGACTAACCCAGGGCGGACGAGCCTTCCCCTGGAAACCTTAGTCTTACGGTGGATAAGATTCTCACTTATCTTGCGCTACTCATACCGGCATTCTCACTTCTTAACGCTCCAGCACTCCTCACGGTATACCTTCTTCGCGGTTAAGAACGCTCTCCTACCATTGATAATATATCAATCCAAAGCTTCGGTAATATGTTTAGCCCCGGTACATTTTCGGCGCAGGGTCACTCGACTAGTGAGCTATTACGCACTCTTTGAATGATAGCTGCTTCTGAGCTAACATCCTAGTTGTCTGTGCAACCCCACATCCTTTTCCACTTAACATATATTTTGGGACCTTAGCTGTTGGTCTGGGCTGTTTCCCTTTCGACTACGGATCTTAGCACTCGCAGTCTGACTGCCGAACATGTGTATTAGCATTCGGAGTTTATCTGAGATTGGTAATCCGAGATGGACCCCTCACCCAAACAGTGCTCTACCTCCAATACACTTACATTTCGACGCTAGCCCTAAAGCTATTTCGGAGAGAACCAGCTATCTCCCAGTTCGTTTGGAATTTCTCCGCTATCCACAAGTCATCCAAACACTTTTCAACGTGTCCTGGTTCGGGCCTCCAGTGCGTCTTACCACACCTTCACCCTGCTCATGGATAGGTCACTAGGTTTCGGGTCTACATCATGATACTAAAGCGCCCTATTCAGACTCGCTTTCGCTACGGCTCCGTCTCTTCAACTTAACCTCGCATCATAACGTAACTCGCCGGTTCATTCTACAAAAGGCACGCTCTCACCCATTAACGGGCTCGAACTTCTTGTAGGCACACGGTTTCAGGTGCTATTTCACTCCCCTCTCGGGGTTCTTTTCACCTTTCCCTCACGGTACTGGTTCACTATCGGTCACTAAGGAGTATTTAGGGTTGGGAGATGGTCCTCCCGGATTCAAACTGGATTTCGCGTGTCCAGCCCTACTCAGGATACTGCTAGGTATAAGGTCTATTTCGAATACGAGGCTTTTACTCTCTTTGGCTCATCTTCCCAGATGATTCTTCTATAGACCTTAAGTCCACGTTGCAGTCCTACAACCCCAAGAAGCAAGCTTCTTGGTTTGCCCTTCTTCCTGTTCGCTCGCCGCTACTTAGGAAATCGTTTTTACTTTCTCTTCCTGCAGGTACTTAGATGTTTCAGTTCTCTGCGTTACCTTTACATGAGCTATGTATTCACTCATGAATAACTGCTAGAAGCAGCTGGGTTTCCCCATTCGGAAATCAACGGATCAAAGCGTACTTACAGCTCCCCGTCGCATATCGTCGTTAGTCACGTCCTTCTTCGGCTCTTAGTGCCAAGGCATCCACCGTGCGCCCTTATTAACTTTGCCATGATGATTCAATCATCTTTTTTCAAGTATAAGTTTGTAAATTCTTTAAAATTCACAGCTTTTCGGTTTATTTATCGTTATTAGATATTGTTATTTAGTTTTCAAGGTTCAAGATGATTTTAACGTCTTTTCTGACAAGATACCTTCGGCTGAAACTAATCTCAACACTTACTTTCGTATCTTCATGGAGCCTAGCGGGATCGAACCGCTGACCTCCTGCGTGCAAAGCAGGCGCTCTCCCAGCTGAGCTAAGGCCCCACAATCAAGAAGTTGATTCTTGCGTGGTCTATCTCTAGACCCTCAAAACTGAATAAAGTTGAATGCTCATCCTTGTATATATTCCTTAGAAAGGAGGTGATCCAGCCGCACCTTCCGATACGGCTACCTTGTTACGACTTCACCCCAGTCATCGGTCTTACCTTAGGAAGCGCCCTCCTTGCGGTTAGGCAACCTACTTCGGGTACTCCCAACTCCCGTGGTGTGACGGGCGGTGTGTACAAGGCCCGGGAACGTATTCACCGCGGCGTGCTGATCCGCGATTACTAGCGATTCCGACTTCATGTAGGCGAGTTGCAGCCTACAATCCGAACTGAGAATGGTTTTAAGAGATTAGCTAAACATCACTGTCTCGCGACTCGTTGTACCATCCATTGTAGCACGTGTGTAGCCCAGGTCATAAGGGGCATGATGATTTGACGTCATCCCCACCTTCCTCCGGTTTATCACCGGCAGTCTCACTAGAGTGCCCAACTTAATGATGGCAACTAGTAATAGGGGTTGCGCTCGTTGCGGGACTTAACCCAACATCTCACGACACGAGCTGACGACAACCATGCACCACCTGTCACCGATGTACCGAAGTAACTCCTTATCTCTAAGGATAGCATCGGGATGTCAAGACCTGGTAAGGTTCTTCGCGTTGCTTCGAATTAAACCACATGCTCCACCGCTTGTGCGGGCCCCCGTCAATTCCTTTGAGTTTCAACCTTGCGGTCGTACTCCCCAGGCGGAGTGCTTATTGCGTTAGCTGCGATACAGAAAACTTATAGCTTCCTACATCTAGCACTCATCGTTTACGGCGTGGACTACCAGGGTATCTAATCCTGTTTGCTCCCCACGCTTTCGAGCCTCAGTGTCAGTTACAGGCCAGAGAGCCGCTTTCGCCACCGGTGTTCCTCCATATATCTACGCATTTCACCGCTACACATGGAATTCCACTCTCCTCTCCTGCACTCAAGTCTACCAGTTTCCAATGCATACAATGGTTGAGCCACTGCCTTTTACACCAGACTTAATAAACCACCTGCGCTCGCTTTACGCCCAATAAATCCGGACAACGCTCGGGACCTACGTATTACCGCGGCTGCTGGCACGTAGTTAGCCGTCCCTTTCTGGTTAGATACCGTCACTGCATGGATTTTCCACTCCCACACACGTTCTTCTCTAACAACAGAGTTTTACGATCCGAAAACCTTCTTCACTCACGCGGCGTTGCTCGGTCAGGGTTGCCCCCATTGCCGAAGATTCCCTACTGCTGCCTCCCGTAGGAGTTTGGGCCGTGTCTCAGTCCCAATGTGGCCGATCACCCTCTCAGGTCGGCTATGTATCATCGCCTTGGTAGGCCTTTACCCTACCAACTAGCTAATACAACGCGGGATCATCTTTGAGTGATGCATTTGCATCTTTCAAACTTTTAACTTATGTTTAAAGCTTTTATGCGGTATTAGCATTCGTTTCCAAATGTTGTCCCCGCTCAAAGGCAGATTCCCCACGCGTTACTCACCCGTTCGCTGCTCTTCCAGTTGGTACAAGTACCAACCTTCAGCGCTCAACTTGCATGTATTAGGCACGCCGCCAGCGTTCGTCCTGAGCCAGGATCAAACTCTCAAATAAAGTATTTAAGTCACCTTAGTGACTGGCTTGTCTTTCATTATTGATTGACAGATTTTTGATGTCTTTACGACATCACATGAGTCATTCTTCTTTATTCAGTTTTCAAGGGTCTAAACGCTTGAGTGGCTTCCCTCTCTCGCGACAACTATTATATTCTATCAAACTACACACCCTTTGTCAATTATTTGTTGTGATTTGATAAAACTTTTTTTATTCATCCTTTTTGTTACTCCCTTTAACCATACAATCACTCCTTACTTCTAAATAAAAAACCACTTAAATGTGGTTTGCGAGTTAGTATTCTATTCTTGGGAGATTTATTTTTTTTACCTCTGATATAATCCTGATGAATACGATGCAAGCTACTGCAATTGACAGTGCAAAATAGTGATTTAACTCTGGGCGTAAAATAACATACAGAATCCCTCCTATAATGCAGGATACTGCATAAATATTTTCT
Source organism: Lactococcus protaetiae (assembly GCF_006965445.1). Classification (NCBI taxonomy): domain Bacteria; kingdom Bacillati; phylum Bacillota; class Bacilli; order Lactobacillales; family Streptococcaceae; genus Lactococcus; species Lactococcus protaetiae. The sequence goes on from NZ_CP041356.1 coordinate 29,819, forward strand.
CTAAATATCATCGGAACTTGGTTGGCTATGATATCACGGATCATTCCTCCACCGACTCCCGTGAGAACTCCTAAAAATACAATAAAGAATAAATTATGTTCAAATCCTTTAGCGATTCCTGCATCTATCCCCAAAACTGTAAAAATTCCTAGACCGATAGCATCCGAAACCAGTAAAAGAATATTATAAAAACGTGCAACTTTAAAAATATTAAAAGCTTCTCTCTTTGATTTTATAACCGTAGCAATTACCATAGAAGTGATTGAAGCAATGATTGATATAATAATGAAAAAAGGTGATTTTAATGATGTTGGCGGAACAATACCTAATAACAAATCTCGAAAAATCCCTCCGCCAACTGCTGTGATAACAGACATCACTAAAATCCCAAAAACATCTAATTTATGATTGATTCCAACTACGGTTCCCGAGATGGCAAATGCAACTGTGCCTAAAATTTCAAAAAACAAGTAGATGTTGTTAATCACGTGAAGCCCCTTACTCTTTATTACGATGTTGATATAAATTAGCAATTAGCGATAGTATTCATTATACATTATATCTTACGTGTTTTCGATAAAAAAAGACTACTTAATTAAGTAGTCTTTTTTAGTCAGTTAACACGGCTGAAGTTTGCAACATCTTCTGTGATGTTGGTGATAAAATCTTCAAACGGAATAACCGATGTTTCTTTTGAACCATAACGACGGATATTAACCGTACCATCCGCTTGTTCTTGATCTCCTATGACAATTTGATATGGAATCTTGTGGGTTTGAGATTGACGAATCTTGTAACCCATTTTTTCATTGGTATCGTCAACTTTTACTCTGAAGCCTTTATCTTGAAGTTTGTGTTGAATTTCCCATGCATAATCAGCATGAATCTCGTTGTTTACCGGAATGATTGTAGCTTGTGTTGGAGCTAACCATGTTGGGAATGCTCCTTTGTAAACTTCAATGAGATATGCCGTGAACCGTTCCATCGTTGAAACAATACCTCGGTGTACCATAACCGGACGATGTTTTTCACCATCTGAACCAATATAACTGAGGTCAAAACGCTCTGGAAGAAGAAAGTCAAGCTGAATTGTTGATAATGTTTCTTCATTTCCAAGAGCAGTTTTGACTTGAACATCTAATTTTGGTCCGTAGAAAGCTGCTTCTCCCTCTGCTTCGAAATAATCAAGTTCAAGCTCATCCATTGCTGCTTTAAGCATATTTTGAGCATTTTCCCACATTTCATCATTATCATAATATTTATGTGTATCTTCTGGATCACGATATGATAAACGGAAGCGATAATCTGTGACATTAAAGTCTTTATAGACATCCATCATCAATGTTAAAGCATTTTGGAATTCTTCTTTGATCTGGTCTGGACGAACAAAAATGTGACCATCATTAAGTGTCATTTCGCGGACTCTTTGCAAGCCTGAGAGAGCTCCTGATTTTTCATAACGGTGCATCATCCCTAGTTCAGCGATACGAATTGGCAATTCACGGTATGAACGAACATCATTTTTATAAACTTGAATATGATGTGGGCAGTTCATTGGACGAAGCACCATTTCCTCTCCATCTCCCATATCCATAGGCGGAAACATATCTTCTTGATAATGGTCCCAGTGTCCTGATGTTTTATAAAGTTCAACATTAGCCATGATCGGTGTGTAGACGTGCCAATAGCCTCGTTTAACTTCCATATCTGTAATGTAGCGTTCAATTGTACGTCGAATTGTTGCTCCGTTTGGCAACCAGACTGGGAGGCCTGAACCGATTTCTTGAACATTTGCAAAAAGTTCAAGTTCACGCCCAAGTTTACGATGATCACGTTCTTTCATTTCTTCACGGAATTTGAGATTTGCTTCAAGCTCCTCTTTTGTAAACCACGCTGTTCCGTAAATACGTTGCATCATTTTATTATCCGAATTTCCACGCCAATAAGCCCTGCAACATTTAAAAGATGGAAAAATTTGATAACTCCTGTGCTAGGAACATGAGGACCACGGCAAAGGTCTGTATATTCCCCTTGAGTATAAATTGTCAATCCGCCTTCATCTTCATTGTGTTCTTCAATGAGCTCGAGTTTGTATGGGTCATGAGCAAAGATTTCCTTTGCTTGTTCTTTAGTGACTTCTCTTCTTTCAGATTTGAAGTTTTCTTTTACAATTTTCTTCATTTCTGCTTCAATAACTGGAAGGTCTTCATTGGTAATTTGACCTTCGTTATTATCAGTATCGTAATAGAAACCGTCTTGAATTGCTGGTCCTACTCCAAGATGAATATTTGGAAAATGACGTTTTGCTGCTTGAGCAAAAAGGTGGGCAGCACTGTGACGAAGAATCCCTAATGCATCTTCATGTTCTGGTGTCACAATCTCAAAATCTGCATCTCCCATAATTGCACGTGTTGCATCAATAAGCTTGCCATTGACTTTACCTGCTAAAGTTTTTTTGGCGAGACTAGGTGAGATTGACTTTGCGATTTCAAATGTTGTTACACCAGATTCGAACTCTTTGATGTTACCGTCTGGAAATGTGATTTTAATCATATTTTTGCCTTTCTTTGCTTGTTTTATCAAAACAAGTGCGTGGCTGTCGATGCTCGCTATGCCACTAGGTGAAACAACTAGCATATCCGTAAGCACTAAAGCGCCAACGGCTATCCTATAAAGTGGCTAGTCGCAATCGCAATATTCCGACCTCTTAGGTCAGAGATACAGCAGCACTAAACCTTGACTTCATTAATCTGTCAGTACTGACAGATTTATGGAAATAAAAAAACGCAAATCCCCATCCTAAAAGGACGCAATTTGCGTGTTACCACCTTTGTTTAGTTACTGACAGAACTCTGTCAGTGACTTACTTGTCTTTGACGTAACGTGTCAGCGACGCTTTCTGTTATTTCCAGAAAGAAATTTCACTTGAGTTTTATCTCTTGTTACTTTGTGCGAGTGGTATTTTTAGTTTCCATCTGTAGGCTCGCATCAACCACCTACTTTCTTTAAAATTTTCACTAAAAACTTGTCTCTTCTTATATTGTAAATTTTATATAATGGTTTGTCAAGAAGAAAATTAATAATCTAACGGTGATTTTTTATCATATGGCGTATTGCAAATAATGGATGATAGATGATCATGCGTGGTCCCGAATATCTCATAATTACTCGGATTTTTTCCCTCATGTCCTTACTATAGCAATGAACTGTGCATTTTTGACAAGTTGTCTTATCTTCACCAAAACGGCAATATTTCAGCCTGAGATGAGCATAGTCATGAATTTTTTGACAATCCTCACAAAGTTCTTTTTTATACCCGTGGTTCTTCGCGCAATATAATTTAATCATGCGTGTAACGGTAGATTTTTCATATTGTATTTTTGGACCAACATTAACTTCTCTCGGCATGAAATACTCCCCTGTTTATATAAACTTAACACGTTAAGTTTTAAATATCTATTTTTATCCAATACTCTTAATTTTATCAAAAAAGCACCCATAGGTGCTAAATTTTTTGAATACTTTTGAGTAAAAATAATAAGTTTCTAATAATGCTTGAAACTGTCAATGTCTTTGTTCAATATTTTGCTTAGTTTTGTAAGCAAGAAAATCGCGCGCAACGTCCTTGTCAAAATCGTTGAGCTGTTTGATGACTTGATTTTGAATCGTTTCAATTTCGATTTTTTCAAAAGGAAGTTCAGCAATAACTTTTTCTACAACTTTTGTGACATTATTTGCTATCATGTTAGCGTGTAAAGGCTTGTCTGCATATTTTCCATTAATTGCAGCTTTAAAAACTGCCGTTTGAATACGGAAACTATCCCAATCTACGACACGTCCATTTCGTTTGATTACAACTTTATTGAGTAATTTTGGTTGCATATTTTTACCTCCAACTGATTCATTCTTAACTTTATTATATCAAAATTCTCTCTATTAGCTAAATGTATTCATCACTAAAATGATATTAAGAACTGTAATAAGCAATCCCATCAACAAAAGTAACATTTTTGTGTACCATACATTCTTATATTTGCCCATCACTTTTTTTGAACTGGTGAGGTAAATTTGTAAAAATATGGTGATTGGTAATTGAATACTTAAAAAAACCTGAGAATAAATTAAAATATCAAAAGTTGTGGTTACTAAACTAAGCACACAAATGGCAATTGTCGCAGCAACAATTGTAATCAGCACACCCAATTTACTATGTGGATCATGAATATCATAGGGTTCGCTGAAAATTCCAGCAAAAATTGAACCTCCAGCCATGCCCGCAGTCACAGATGAAGCAATCCCAGCAAAAAGAAAAGCAAGAGCAAAAATAATGGCACTAGCTGGTCCTAAAAGGGGAGTTAACATTTCCTGAGCCTGATTGATTTCTGTAACAACTTTGGGGAAGAATACAGCTGCAGCAATAATGATAATGGCACTGTTAATAACCCAACCCAAAAACATTGAAAAAAGCGTATCAAAAAATTCAAATTTTAGTTGCTTTTGAATCACAGCTTCATTTTCCAAATTCCATTGACGACTTTGGATAACCTCAGAGTGCAAAAAAAGATTATGCGGCATCACAACTGCTCCTAAAGCACTCATGATAATAGGAATTGAAGCACTACTGATTGAAGGACGAATGGTTGCTTTTGCCGCAGATAACCAATCAATATGTGGAATAATAAAAATTTCAAAAAGAAGTGCAAGACCAATCAGACTAACAAAGCCAATAATAACTTTTTCGATTTTTGAATATGAATTACTAAAAAGAAACCAAATCACAAGCCCAGCAGTAAGTATCGCTCCCAACGGAATCGGTAGCTTGAATAACATCTCCAAAGCAATCGCACCACCTAATATTTCCGCTACCGCCGTAGAAATTGATGCCAAAACTGCTGTGCTTAAAATAATTCGACTAACCACAGGTTTCAAATATTGGGTAGCATTTTCTGATAAACACTTCCCTGTAACAATACCTAAATGTGCAACATTATGCTGAAGAAAAGCAAGCATTATGGTTGATAGAGTGATAACCCAAAGCAGTTTATAGCCAAATTGTGAACCTGCGGCAAGGTTAGCCGCCCAATTCCCTGGATCAATGAAACCAACAGCAACGATTAGCCCTGGACCAACATAACGTAAAAAATCTAATGCTGGATGTCGCTTATCTCGTAAAAATTTTCTCAATTATTTTCTCACATTTTCTGTAATTCTTGTCAAATATTATAACACCTAGCGATAATAATTACAAAGTTAAAAATTAAGTAAGAAAAAAGCCATTAACTATCATAGCTAATGGCTTTTATTCAATTATTTTACAACGATAAAACGGTCAGCATCATCCATAAATGTTTTTTCACCTGCTGGTGCTTCAATTGAACCGAATACAAGTTGTCCACGGAGTTTCCAACTTGATGGAATATTCCATTCTTTAGCTACTGCTTCATCAATCAATGGATTGTAATGTTGAAGGTTAGCACCAAGTCCAAGTTCTGCAAGTGCTGTCCAAGCATTGACTGAGATAATTCCTGTGCCTTGTTCTGACCAAACTGGAAAATTATCAGCATAAAGCGCAAATTGTTCTTGAAGTCCTTTTACTACATCTTGGTCTTCAAAGAAAAGTGCTGTACCAAAAGCCGCTTTAAAGCCATCAAGTTTCGCACGTGTTCCATCCCATGCTGATTCGGGTGCACCTTGAGCTTCCATTGCTGCTTTTAGTTCTGGTGCTACGATTTCATCCCAAAGTTTGTTTTGAGCATCCCCTGTCACAATCAAAACGCGTCCTGTTTGTGAGTTGAATGCTGTTGGTGAAAGACGAACTGCTTCTTTGATTGTTTCAATTACTTTTTCTTCGTCTCCAACATTTTTTCCGAGAGCGTAGATAGTACGACGATTTTCAAGTGATTTAATAAATGACATAATGTTTGTTTCCTTTTTTTATTTTTATTGTTTACATATGTAATCTTACCACATAAATTTACAGTTGTAAATTATTTTAACTCAAAATATGAAAATTTTTTATGATTCTTCTTTTTCAACGGTAAATATATACATAAAACTCACTTCATTATGATGAAGTGAGTTTTAATCATTTGTTATTTTGTACCAAATAAACGGTCACCAGCATCACCAAGTCCAGGAACAATATAACCATGTTCATTGAGCTTCTCATCTAATGCTGCTGCATAAATTTCGATATCTGGGTGCGCTTCTTGAAGTGCTTTCACACCTTCTGGGCAGCAACAAGGCAAACAAATTTAATATTTGTTGCTTGTCGTTTTTTAAGTGAGTCCACTGCCAAAATTGCTGAACCACCTGTTGCAAGCATCGGATCTACCAAGAAGATTTGACGCTCTGCAATGTCGGTAGGAAGTTTCACCAAATACTCAACAGGTTTAAGTGTTTCTTCATCACGGTACATTCCGATATGTCCAACACGCGCAGCAGGAATAAGCTTCAAAATACCATCTACCATACCGATTCCAGCACGAAGAATTGGAACAATAGCCAATTTTTTACCTGCAATTTGTTTTACAGTTGTTTTTTGAACTGGTGTTTCAATTTCAACATCTTCAAGTGGCAAATCACGTGATACTTCGTAAGCCATGAGCATCCCAATCTCATCTACAAGTTCACGGAATTCTTTTGTTGATGCTTCTTTACGACGCAAGATTGAGAGTTTGTGTTGAATCAACGGATGTTCTACAACTTGAAATTTTGACATTTGTGCTTCCTTTCGATACTTTTCTATAAAAGTTTGTGGATAGGTGGTGTTTTAATCACACCAATTTGACATTTACTTGACTGCTTATCAATGCGTCTAAACGCATCTTTACAGTAACTATAGGGCAGATTTGTTCATTGTAGAGTGAAGAAATCTCCTTATCATCCAGTCTAAACGGGGCTTTAACTGGATAAGTTCCGCCTTATATTTTACCACTTTTTCACAAATTAGTCTAAATTTTTTAAGAGCCAGACATTCATTAGTGAATGTTCGCTTCCTTCTAAAGGTCTCTCTAAAGCCTCAAAGTGATATTTGTCATAAAGTTTCAAGGCGGTTTCGAGACTTGTATGGCTCTCAAGATAGATTTGTTTATAATATTTTTGGGCAAATGATAGTGCGGTATCCATTAATTTTTTTGACCAGCCTTGTTGCCTGATTTCGGTTGAAATATAAAGTTTCTGAAGCTCGCAAATCTCTCCGATAAATGGTGCCACGCCTACTCCTCCAAAAATATGATTATTTTCATCAGCAATCACGAAATATGCTGCATGAGCGCTTTTTCGATAAAATTCTTCTAAATGCACTAGATTGGAATCGTAGTATGCGGTTCCTGGAAGGTCAAGTCTTTCACTTTTTAAAATCTTTCGAATGAGTTGATAAAGTTGTTCATCGTCTTGAGACTGTATGGGTCTAATTTTCATGTTTTTTAACTTAGTAAGTATTGCTATTTTTTTAGGCAGTAAAATGAGAAACAGTGGCTCCGTTTCACTATCCTGTCCGTTTTTTTAGTGCTACCTATTCGCAGTGGAATTTTTACTTTCGTTTCTTTTTAAGACTAACTTAATCAGGAATGGTGCAATCAAAGTCGCTAGGATAATGACGATGACAAGCTCAGAATAAACTTCATCTGTTACAATGCTACTTGCTAAACCTATTTGAGCAACAATCAATGCCATCTCCCCTCGTGAAATCATCCCTGTACCAATCAAAAGACTTTCATTTGTGGTCAATTGACTTGATTTTCCAACGAAATAGGCAGGAAGAAATTTTGTCAAAATCGCTAAAATAGTAAATAGGATAATTATCCAAGGATGATGAATTAGACTATCAAATTGTACTGAAAGTGCGATTGAAACAAAGAAAACTGGAATAAAAATCACATAACCAATCGCTGATGTATACTCTTCAATTTTATGGCTCACTTCGGTCTGAGAAATCGCAAGTCCTGCAAAGAAGCTACCGATAACTGCTGACATTCCTACACTATCTGCTAAAAGACTCAAACCTAAGCAAATAATCAGTGCAACTGTTGTATTTTTAACTGCGATAGGTAGTTTTTCAACAAACTTCCAAAGTTTTGGAATAAGTTTGTGAACAACAAAGAGGAAAACAAAAAAGAGAATTTCTAATAAAAACTGAAATAGAAGCTGTGTACCCGAACCACCATTTTTGAAACTTGTAAAAATGGACAAGACTAAAACAGCTAAGATATCATCAACTACTGCTGCTCCGAGAATGATTGAGCCTGCTCGTGTACTAAGTTTACCATACTCTTGAAGGACCTCAACGGTAATTGAAACCGAAGTTGCCGCAAAAACAATTCCGTAGAAGAAGCTCGTTGAAAAACCATAACCGAGCCCTGCAGCAACTAAAGCAAAAACAATAAGAGGGACTGCGACTCCTCCTATTGCAACAAGCATTGAGGCTTTGAAATTCTTTTTGAGCACTGTCAAATCGCTCTCAAGACCAGCTAAAAACATCAGCAAAATAACACCAATCTCCGACATCACTTCGATAACATGACCGCCGTGAATCCAACCTAAAATGGATGGGGCAAGTAGGATACCGATTAGCATTTGTCCCACAACAGCAGGAATTTTCAAACGTCTTGAAAGAAGCGTTGCGATGAGAGAAGCGACGAGGATAATCGTAAGTTGTAAAATATCATTCATCTCTTAATTTTAACATAATTTTTTTAGAGCTAAACAAGTTATCCACAGAAATCGTTAAAATACAAACGCTTTCACGATTCGTTCTGTTGCTTCTTTGATTATTTCAAATGGTGCTGCTGCATTGAGCCTTGCATGAAGCGTTCCTTCGGTTCCAAAGGAATTTCCTTTATTGAGAATGACTTTTGCTTGATCATGTAATTTTTCTTGAAGCTCTGTTTCTGTCAGCGGATACTCTGAGAAATCCAGCCAAATCAGATAAGTTCCTTGTGGTTTCATTACTTTAATTTTTGTTTTTTCTGTCAGTACTGACAGAATGTAATTAACGTTATTTTCAAGCACTTCCTTTAGTTCTGACAGCCATTCGGCACCATTTGTCAGTGCTGCTTGCGTTGTCATCATCCCCAAAGTATTAATTTCATGTTGGTTATTAGAAAGTCTTTTTGCCATAAACTTCTCGCGTAAATCTTTGTTTTCGATGATAGCAAAAGAGCATTTCGTTCCTGCAATATTAAAAGTTTTAGTCGCTGATGATAAAATAATAGTAAATTTCTTAAATTCTGGTGAGAGGGTATTGAAGCTATGATGAACATTGCCAAATAGTACTAAATCCTGATGAATTTCATCCGACACTAAAATCACATGATGCTTTTGACAAAGTTCCCCAATTTTTTGAAGTTCATCTTTTCGCCAAACTCGTCCCCTGGATTATGGGGTTGCAAAGAATATAGAGTTTAACTTCATGGTCAACAATATCTCGTTCTAATTGTTCAAAATCAATGACAAACTCACCATTAATCTCTGTCAGTGAATTTTCGACTAATTGGCGTTGATTAAGTTTCACTGTTCTTGCAAAAGGAGGATAAACAGGTGTATTAATCAGTACTGCGTCATTTTCCTTAGTCAATGCCTGAACCGCAATGCCAATCGCTGGAACGACACCATCAGCAAGAACGATAGCTTCTTTTGGAAAATCATAGCCGTGTTGTGTACTTTCCCACTGCTGAATGGATATAAGCAATTGCTCTGGTACGTAGGAGTAACCGTAAACACCATAATCTGCATATTCGTGAATAGCTTCTGTTATTTTTGGTAGAGCGATAAAATCCATGTCTGCCACCCACAAAGGCAGACGTTCTTCATCTTTTTCAACCTCTCTCCATTTGACAGAGTGGTGGTTCAAACGATTGGGTACTGTTGTAAAATCATATTTTGTCATTTTATTTTAACTTTCTCATTTTTTATCATTTTCGCATCTTTGGCACTCGAATGTTCAATCTGTCTCTCCACGCTTTACTCCGTTGTTCGTTTGCTTACCATCTGGCATCAGCTTTGCTCATTTACAGCCAATGTTCAAAATATTCCGCTCCTTAACAATTCGTAAATGTAAAGCATCAATGATTATCCTATAAATTTGGAATCTCAAATCGCAAGTTGATTCGTCATACTGACAGATTTTTGTCATTTTTCCAAAGCTTGCTCAAGGTCTGCAATCAAATCGCTGACATCTTCAATCCCAATTGATAAGCGTAACAAATCATTAGTCAGACCGTAACTCACACGAATTTCTTCTGGAATATCATGATGAGTCTGAGTCGCAGGATAAGTAATCAAACTCTCAACTCCACCCAAACTTTCTGCAAATGTAAAAACTTTCAGGCGATTTAAAATCTGTGGAATCTGTTTTTCATCCCTTACTTTAAGTGAAATCATCCCTCCTTTTCCAGAATAAATGACTTCCTTTACTGACGGATTTTCTGTCAGCGCTGATACAATCTTGCGTGCATTGTCAGTAGCTCTCTCCACACGTAAACTCAATGTTTTCAACCCTCTCAACACCAAATAACTGTCAAATGGTGACAAAACTGCCCCCGTTGTATTGAGATGATGGAGTAATTTCTCATACAACAACTCATCTCGAACAATCACAGCCCCTGCCAAAACATCGTTATGCCCGCCAAATATTTAGTTGCAGAATGAATGACCAAATCCGCTCCAAGCTCCAATGGACGCTGATAAATAGGAGTATAAAATGTATTATCTACGAGAACTTTTGCGCCATTTTCCTGCGCTTTATCAGCTATTTTTTCAATATCAAATTCAACCATCATTGGATTTGTTGGTGTTTCAATATAGACAATATCTGTTTCTTTCGTGATTAAATTTATCATTTCTTGCTCATCATTAGCATAAGAAAATGAGAATCTTCCTTGAGCTTCCTGTTCATCAAACCAGCGGAATGAACCGCCATACAAATCTCGACTTGCTACGACTTTGCTTCCTACAGGAAAAATTTCCAAAGCAAGAACAACAGCCGACATTCCTGATGATGTCGCCAAAGCATATTGACCTGACTCAATAGCTGCTAAGGCTTCCTCCAAATTCGCACGAGTCGGATTTTTTGTTCTTGTATAGTCAAAACCAGTTGATTTGCCAAATTCAGGATGTTGATAGGTCGTTGAAAAATGCAGCGGACTAACCAAGGCTCCTGTAATTTTATCTTGTCGATTTCCAGCTTGTGCTAAAATTGTGTCTAATTTTTTACTCATACATTTTCTCTCATTTCTAATAAAACAGCATTAATTCTCATGATTATTAAAATCATAATCTGCTTCCAGATGCTTACTCAGCCGTTCAACAACATAAGGGTTTCCTTGATATACCGCATAGTTAAGCCAGTTAGAAAAGAACAATGATGCTGCAGATGACCAAGTCATTCGAGGTTGCTTTGTGTCGTCATCTTCTGGAAAATAATTTTCAGGAAAATCTGGCTCCAGACCCGCAGCCTTATCTCGATGATATTCCCACGATAATGTCTCTCTATCATACTCTAAATGCCCAAAAAGATAAACTTCTCTTAAGTTACTCTTTGTCAGCACTGACAAACCTGTATCATGAGCTTTTGATAATATTTCAAAATCTGTCAGTGCTGACAGAGCCGCTTCATCAGAAGCTGTATATCGTGAATGAGGACAAAAGAAGCTGTCATTGAAGCCTCTAAAAAGTGGATGCTTAGGATTCTCAACAGAATTCTCATAAATTCCACATAACTTTCTGGATAAATCAACTTTCTCTATCCCATAACGCGCATAAAGTCCTGCTTGAGCTCCCCAGCAAATATGCAAAGTTGAGTAAACATGACTCTTACTCCAATCCATGATTTCAAGAAACTCTTCCCAGTAATCGACCTCTTCAAACTCTAACTGCTCCACAGGAGCTCCCGTCACAATCATACCATCGTAAAAGTGTGCCCTAACTTCATCAAAAGACTTATAAAAACTATCTAAATGATGCTGTTGCGTATTCTTCACCTCATGTGTCGCAGTATATAAAAAGTCTACATCAATTTGAAGCGGAGTATTTGATAAGAGACGCAGAAGTTGAGTTTCTGTTACCGTTTTTCTAGGCATCAAATTAACCACTAACAAATTCAACGGACGAATATTCTGACTTCGCGCTCGCTCACTATCCATTACAAAAATATTATCTGCCCGCAAATCTTCTATCGCGGGCAGATTTTTTATCACTTTTACTGGCATAATTCCCCTAAATCTCTCATTATTTTTATCAAAACAAGTGCGTGCTAATACTCCGACCTCTTAGGTCGGAGATAAAGCAGCACTAAGCTTTGAATTTCGTCCGACTAAATTCAGTGGTAAATCGAAACTCCCACTGAATAAGTCTTGACTTCATAATTAGATTTAATTATAGCCCTTCAAAACCTATTTTCAATAGTTTGGCAATATAATTCCATGATGATGAGATTTAAAAATTTTATGAGAAAGAATCGTCAGCACACTGACAGACAATTTTACAAACAAAAACTCTGTCAGTTCAATGCTCACCTTAATCGCATTGAACTGACAGAGTTTTATTTCATTGATACCGTTTTTCCAAATACTTAAACATTGGATGTGGCATCGGTAAATTCTGAATTGCTTCACCAAAAGGTTTGCTAATAATTTCATCCGTACGCTTTTCAATCAGTTTAACAGCAAACTCTGGGTCAATCAAAAGTTGCTGACCAATTGCGGCAAGTTCCGCATTTTCAAGTAAGCCCTCCACATCTTCAAGGCTTCTCACACCTCCGACACCAATCAACGGTATTCTTCCCTCCAAAGCATCATGAATATAAGCTAGTTCTGATTTATCCTGATAATTTTCATCATTTGACTTACGTCCAAAATGTTTCAAAGAAATATGTAAATAATCTAATTCTTTCTCTTTTAAAGTTTCTAAAAACCAGAGTGTGTCTTCAAATCTAATCCCAGGTTCTGTTATCTCCACAGGAGATAAACGATAACCAACCGCAAAAGGTCTGTCAGCGATTTCTTTTACTTCCCTCAATACTCTATCAATCACTGCTAACGGAAATTTTGCTCTATTTTCTAAACTTCCTCCCCATTCATCCGTCCGACGATTAGAATGTGGTGAGAAAAATTGTTGCAACAAATAAGTATTTGCACCATGAATTTCAACTCCATCAAATCCCGCAGCAATTGCTCTTCTTGTTGCTTGACCAAACGCCTCAATAATTTCTTCAATCTCAAAATTATCCAGCTCACGTGGCTGTTCTGCATTTGGACTTTCTGCTGCAAAAGCCGATGCAGAAACGGGCTGTTCACCGATTGTTTTCTGAGAAGTCATCCGTCCAGCATGAAAAATCTGCAAAATTGCTTTCGTCCCCGATTGATGAACTCCTTTAGAAAGTTGAGTCAAAGCCCCAATCGCTTCATCCGTAGCAATAGTCAACTCTCCGGGCCATCCCTTACCATTATCAGTAACATTAGCTGTTCCTGTAATTACTGCTCCTAACCCTTTACTTCTCATTGCGTAGTGCTGTATTTCTTCTTTTGTCACCGTACCATCGTGAAAACTTGACACAATAGTCATTGGTGCCATAACCAATCTATTTCTTAAAACAACACCTGAGCGCAGTGCCAGTGGTTCATTAAATTTCATTTGACTTTTCCTCTTTATTTCAATATTTTTCTTTTATTCTTGAAATAATTTTTTCATAAATTATTTTCATTTCGGGTTCAGACGATTTTTCAACAAATTCATCAATTGGAATCCATGCGATACCTGCAGTTTCTGCCTCATTTTTATGCAACAGCGCCTTCTCATTCGCTTCAAACAAAAATGTTACATTAAGGTGGATATGCGCTGATACATAACCATGTGTCCGATGAAAATGTCCAGCAACTGGTCCATTTTCTATTGAAATCGGCTGCTCAGATAATATCTTTAATTCTGATAAACCACTCTCCTCACGCACTTCTTTTTGTGCTACTCTCAACAAATTCGCATCACCATCAGCATGACCTCCCATCCAGCCCCAGCTTTGATAAATCTTGTGAAATATGCCCAATATCTTATCATGCTTTTCATTCAAAACAAACGCACTCGCTGTAAAATGAGCAATCGAATCCCTCGTCAAGTTTCGCGAATCTTTTGCGGACTCACGAAATACTTTCAAATCAGAAATTTCCTGCTCACCTCGTGGAACATAATTTTCTAACAAAACTTGTAATTCAGTTTTCATTTTTTCTCCAAATCTTATGACAATCTATTATAAAAAAATAACAACAGCACTCATTAAAATTAATGAGACAAACATTGATAAGCTAATCGCCAATCCTGCCGTTCCCCTATCATTACCAAATTCTGTTGCCTGTAGCATATGCAAAAATGACATTGGGCAAAAAAAGATAAGAAGTAATACTACTTTTACCAAATGAGGAAAAGGTAAGAAAAGATAGGTTATTATTGAAAGAACAGCCGCCAAAATATAACGCCAAAATAAAATCTTCAAAACTAATCCAAATTTTCCTTGAGGAAGTTTAAACTCCATAAATAAACCTATCGTAAAAATCGAAAGCAAGGTGTTTGCATTTGCCATCGGCTGAATAGGAATAAGCCATTTCTCAGGAAAACTCAAACCAAATATCGCAAGAATAAACATCAAAACATAAACAACAAAGGGAGGATTTCTAAATAAAACTCCAAGCACCTCACGTAAAATAAATCCATGTTTATTTTTTTTACTTGTAGATTCAACAATCGCCTGTGTTGCCCCTGTCACCATAAAGGAGTTTCCCATATCAAACATAGCCAGAAAAGGAATAGCGGCTGGAAAAAAATTGCTTACAAACGGAATAGAGAAATTTCCGATATTATAGCCCGACAAGTCAAACATATACAAGCCTCTTTCTTCTATGCTTGATTTTCGACCTAAAAATTTACCAATAAAAATTAGAACAAGGTTAGAACATACTCCCATGACCATAAGTATGAAGTACAAACTTGAAAGTTTAGTATTGTTCACACCTAGCAAGATTGTCGCAGGTAGGGTAACATAAACCACTATTTTCGAAACAAGAGCCCCATCTTTTTGTTGAACCAGACCAATTTTTTTTAGCACAATAGCAAGAATTAGCACAAGCAAAATACTAAGCGCATTTAAAATAATAGTTGTCATTTTCTCCCATTCTGTTGGTGTTTTATACTTTATTAATTTTTACATTTTTCTTAATTCTATCATTTTTTAAGCTATTTGTTTTCTTGGGAAATTCTGACCTTCATTTACCTTATTCATTTACCTTTGGCAGAGATAGCACATACTTGTTAAGTTAAATCCTAACATTAAGATTCATTGTAAATAAACCGTGATACAAAAACTCTTGGTTTATTTCACATTCTAGATGAAATGAAGGTTTTTAATGAACTAACGAATGATTATTGTGATTGCTTGGAGAAAGTTAGAAAATGGCGAGGGCTGACTTATAAAGAAATTGCTGAGGAAATCCCAATGGATGAAAAATCAATACGCCGTATCTTTCACGGAGAAACGACAGCGAAGATAGAGAATTTAGTTTGTATTTGCCTAGTCCTCCATCTGCCCTATGAAAATATCATAACATCAAAGTCCAATCATCAAAGGTATCATTTTGCGCTAATGTACTATCATGGCAATACGCTGGACGAAACGCGACGCTTATTAAAGCTTCAAGGGGTAACAATATAAGCGCTGAAATTTTAATAGGAACTGTTCTTCTATTCTGAAGAGTGTGGACTTTGCATATTGTATTCGGTTTCAACCTGTTAGTGCTAAAATAGGTTTTGTAAAAAGGTTAACAAATTTTATTTATATAGGAGGATTCAGAAATGGATCAGATGGTGTTAGCTACGCAACAATGGCTGAATACAACTTACGGAAACGTGAGTGGCTTTACGCAAGTTCCAGAGGATGGGCAAACAGGCTAGCCGACAATTTACGGTTTGATTGAAGGACTGCAGCACGAACTGGGCATCACAAGTTTGGTTGAAAACTTTGGAGCAACAACAGCTTCTCTGTACGACCAAAAAGTGACGCCAAATTCAAAGCAGGATATACGAGTAATTACGTTTATCTTATCCAAGGTGCTTTTTGGTGCAAAGGAATAAATCCAGTAGAATTTAATGGAATTTTTTCTGAAAACACAACGACTGCGATTGAAGCGCTCCAAACAGATGCAGGCTTCCCTGAGACAGATGGTGTTTTGGATTCCATGTGGGCGAAAGCTTTATTTGATATGAGCGCCTTTGTTTTGGTCCCTGGTGGTGCTGAAACGATTCGGGAAATGCAACAATGGTTGAACGTGAACTACAATGAGTATTTTGGAATCATGCCTTGTGATGGGATTTATCAGCGCGATACGAATACAGCATTGATTTATGCCCTTCAAGCAGAGGAAGGCTTGGGAGTGGGGACAGCTAACGGTGCCTATGGTCCGACAACTACAGCCGATACACCAACCTTATCTATTGGAGCATCGGGAAATTTTGTAGAAATCTTACAATATGCACTTTATGTGAATGGTTTCTATCAGTCAGGACCGTTTGATGGAAACTATACTCAAGCTGTTGCAGATGCGGTAAGTGCTTTCCAAAAATTTATGGTTATTCCTGTTACTGGTACCGCAAATGTCACAACATTCAAGGCCTTGCTATCTAGTGCTGGAGATACTAATCGTTCTGCAACAGGAGCAGACACTGCAACTCAGCTTTCTTCTGCGCAGATTCAAACTTTGGCTAACTTTGGAGTAAAATATATCGGACGCTACCTGACAGGAACAGTAGGTTCAGCTAACACACCTAAAAATTTGACGGTCTCTGAAGCCACAGCTATTACGGCTGCGGGAATTTCTATTTTCCCGATTTACGAGGATGGCGGTTATGTGTTGACTTATTTCACTGCGGCACAAGGTTTGACCGATGGGGATGCGGCTGGTATTGCCGCTCGTAATCTTGGAATTCCTGCTAATACAGTCATCTACTTTGCTGTGGATGTGGATATCGAAGATGGAGATATTGACGGAACAGTCATTCCTTATTTTGCTAGTGTACAATCCGAATTAGCAAATTATGGCTACCAAGTTGGTGTTTATGGCACGCGAAATGTCTGTGCGCGTGTAAGTAATGCAGGTTATGCCAACTTTGCTTTTGTTGCGGATATGTCCACAGGCTGGTCAGGAAATCTTGGCTTTGCGATGCCACAAAATTGGGCATTTGATCAGTTTTGTGAATTTACGTTAGGCTCTGGAAGTGGGGCTGTGGATATTGACCAAGATGCAGTTTCAGGTAGAGATACTGGCTTTAATACACTTGTGTCAGATATTCCAAGCGATATTTTACAAAAGATAGGTCAGATTGGGAATTTATTACCTACGCTTTCTGATGCCGCTAAAATTACGGTTTCACTAGACAAAGAATTTAAGTTTTCAGCCCCTGGTTATGATATTTATTCTAAATTGACCTTAAGCACTAGTGTTGGAGAAGGCGATAACGTTACCACTTTTGATATTTCAGATGGAGCAATCAACGCGACTTTCACTAATACCCTGTTCAATTTATATGATTTCACTCAATTAGATTCTACAAAGCAGGCGGGAACTCTTTTTAACGAACTAGGAAACTCTATACAAAATGGAAGTCTCAATGTTGGAATTGCCACTGAACATTCTGATGAAGAAGCAGGAAATATTGGGATTCAAATGACTTATACTTTTAAAGCTGATGAAGTTGAAGATGGTCCAGAGGTGGAATATGAATGGGAAGTCCAAGTTTACTACAATAAACCTGTGATAGCAGCTAAAAACGCTGATGGATACTCTTCGCTTGCTCAAGTTGTTGCAAACTGCGCAGTGACAGTTGCTGGTTCGGTAAAACTTGCACATATCTATGCTGTAATGAATGAAACTGTCCCTGGGACAGAGTGGGTTGATGATGATGCAGAAGAAGTATTACCAGTTCTTCAAAATATCGCCCCTTTTTTGAGCAATTTGCATAGTGTTCAAAAATAGATGTATGCAGTGTAAATGAATAATAAGCATTAAAGTGTTAAAATAGTGGAGAACTTGAATTGAAGTGAGGTAATTTAAGAATTTGAAAAAAGCAATATTAAAGATGATTGCTAACTGGAGAAGATTTAGATATGACAAGGCAAAAACGATTTACGTTGGAAAGTTTAAAGTCATCATTCTTAACCCTTTGAATAAAAAAATAGATTACACAATAAATGGAGCAAATATTACCATTAATGATACGCTTTTTTTGATAGACAGCATAACGATGATAACGATTGATCAGTTAGGCACTGCTCAACTTGTTAGCAAGCAGTACAAAATTGGTAAATTTGATGTCGTAGTTTCCACTTCTTCTGGAGAAGAAATGACCGTTAAATTATCAAACGATGACGAAATTATGGTAAACGAGAAAAAGTTTATCATTTCAAAAGATACTTTGATTAAAATAGAAAATGAGCAAACTTCTGTTCATTTTCCTGACTTTAATCTTTCTTGGTTAAAGATATTCTCATCTGTCCGAAAAATTGCTAAACTTGAAATTAAGCATGCTCCTAGGACAATTAGGCTCGTTTATCTAATTATTTCAAGTCTATTGACTCTCGTTATTGTTTACATTGTCGTCTCTTTTATTTTTAGAATACTATTTGCACAATAAACCAAAAATAGATGCATTTATAATGGTCTCCAAAGTTAAAAAAATAGGATTACGTATAGAAGACTGTTAAAAAAGAAAGTTCTCAGACTCATCGTTCGTATCCGTCAATTTACATTTCATAGCAGAAATTGTCATAAGAAAAATAGGAAAGTATGCCATTAGAGTTAGAATCTTTAATGGCATTTTATATTCCTACTTAATTTCGATGATATATTCGCAAGAAAATTTTCCTTCTGGCGCAAGTTCATTGATTCCAAATTTTGTTGTCAAATCACCATCTGTATTTTCATCATCAGCAATCCCACACCAGGGTTCTATGCAGACAAATGGCGCTTCAGCAGGATAAGGTGACCACAATCCAAAATAGGGCATATTTTTCCATGTTACAGTGACACTATGCTCATCAAGGTCATTCGTCAATGAGACTTTCATCTCATCTGAAGAAGTATAAACCAAAGCATCTTGGTCAAAAAGTTGATGTGTCAATGGAAGTTCAGAAACGTCTACTTCAGATTTTTCATCTAATTTTAACGTGCCCGATGCTGGATTAAGAGGGATAAATATTCTCTTTTCATTTGGTGAAATCGTCAAAGTATAATCTTCAAATGAGCCATTTTTTAAAGGAACATTAAAAGCTGGATGAGCTCCAACACCAAAATTCAGAAATTTTTCATCGTCATTTTTTACTTCATAACGAATTTTAATCTTGTTTGCATTGAGTGTGTAAGAAACTCGGAAAGTAAATTTAAAAGGGTAATGTAATAAGCTTTCTTCTGATTGGCACAGTTCATAGATAAGTTCATCGTCATCTTCTTTCACCAGCTTAAACTCACTATCACGCGCAAATCCATGTCCACCCATTTTGTAAGTTTCTTCTCCATAATGATATTCCCCATTTTTCAGCTTACCAACGATAGGAAAAAGAACTGGGCATGGCGTGCCCAGAAATTTTGGTCTGCTTGCCAAAGGTATTCAATATCATTAGATTTGATAGAGTTCAATTCCGCACCAAAACTATCAATAACAACTGTAAGTTGGCTGTTTCGCAAAGTATTTTTCATCAAATTCTCCTCAACTCTGTTTTCATGCCTTTATTTTATCATTTTTTTCCTTGAAAGACTTGCACGATAGGGAAGTGCTTTGAAGTGATTACTTCATCAGTGGAAGATTCTTTCTCTCCCACTGATGTTAGTAGAACGAAAGCAAAGCTTAGTGCTGCTTATCCCCCTACCTAAAAAAGGTAGGGGATTTAGCAGGCACTTGCTTGGTTAAAATAAAAGGTTAGGAAAATTCCTAACCTCATTTTAATGATTCATCACAGATTATTTAGAGTCATTGTTGACAAGAAGCATTTTTTTGTTTCCATGATAAAGCTCAACAATTGTCCAAGCTAATAAAGCTAAAACCAAAATAATTAAGAGAATTGCAATAACTTCTGCGAAACTTGACCAATTTTCTGGAAAGAATACTTTAATTTGACTGGGTAAACCAATCAAATTAAGATAGGTCAGTGCAACGACAGAGAGCCAGCCTAGTGACTGAACCACCCAATTATTTTTAAAACTTCCCATTTCGTTCTTACTATTTGTCAACATAAGGAGAGGAATAATCGAAAATGGAAGTGCAAAGGCGAGAAAGACCTGTGAATCATTCATCAGATTGTTAATCATCTCATGTTGAGCTTGCAAGCTATATCCTTTTGTCATTGACACACATATTAGTACAGGAATAACTGAGAGCAAGCGAGTAAGCAACCGTCTTGCCCAGATTGGCATTCTCATATGAATGAATCCTTCCATAATAACTTGGCCGGTCAATGTTCCTGTGATTGTCGAATTTTGTCCAGAAGCAAGTAGGGCAACAGCAAATAATGTAGATAAAGCACCTGTTTTAGCAACTTCTGCAAGTACTCCATTACTTAAAACAGTTGGGTTTGATAAAGCATCATACAAACCAAAGAACGAAGGGTCTTTAATCACCCCAGTCTTGAAAACTGCTACCCCCATGATAAGCAATAGAGAATTGACGACAAAAGCCAGAGTCAACTGAATATTAGAATCCCAAGTAGAAAAGCGCACAGCTCGCGCAATATCTGCTTTATCTTTATGATTAATCTTTCTTGATTGAGAAATTGAAGAATGAAGATACAGGTTATGTGGCATAACTGTAGCACCAATAATACCCAAGGCACCAGTCAAGGGCGTCATTCCTGCAATTTCTGGATGAGTTGAAAAAGTACGTTGGTTAGGAACAAATCCTTCAATAATTCCTTTCCAATCAGGATTAGACAAAGCCACTTGATAAACAAAGACAGCTAAGATAACTAAAATCAGGCAGACCACCAATGCTTCAATTTTTCTAAAACCTATCTTTGTCAATAAAAGGAGCAAAAAGACATCTAATACCGTGATAAAGACAGCTAATACTAGCGGAATGTTAAAAAGAAGATAGAGCGCAATCGCCGCTCCAATCACCTCTGCAATATCTGTTGCCATAATGGCAAGTTCAGTCAAAATCCATAAAATTACACCTAAAGCTTTACTTGTCCTTGCTCGAATTGCTTGCGCCAAGTCCATCTGACTGACAATCCCTAACTTAGCAGACATATACTGCAACAACATAGCAATAAGACTAGACATCAAAATAACAGAAATTAATAGATATTGGAAATTTTGTCCACCAGTGATTGATGTAGACCAATTTCCTGGGTCCATGTAACCAACGGCTACTAAGGCACCTGGTCCCGAATAAGCGAGTAGGGTCTTAAAAAATTTAGAATCCTTTGGCACTTCAATCGTGCCGTTAATTTCCGCTAACGATTTCCCATTCGTATGATGGATTAATTTCATACGTTGAGCGTTACGACTTTTCATATTTACCTTTTCTAAGTTGAAGTTTGTTCAACATCTATTTTCCAATTTTGTTTTTTCATTATACTGAGCTCAGTAAGTCTATCCTTAGCATCATTCATTTTCATCATCAAATCTTGTTGTAAAGCCATTTCTTTGCATCAGATAGATTTTATCTTGGAGAAAGTGAGGAATAATCGAACATTTCCCATTATCTTCTTTTATGATGACTGAACCATCTTGAAGTCTTTCAATGATTTTAATCAGGTGAGGCATTGACATTTCAAGTTTTCTAAAGAAATCTTCACAAGACTCAGCCATTGTCGTAATATAATATCTTTCACCAATTTTTGCCTGCTTTAAATTAATTTCTGATTGTTGCATTTCCCAAAATACTTCCGAAGGAATCTCCGAGCCATGAGGATCTGTTTTGGGATAACCCAAAAGCGCGTAAAGATATTCGACAAGTTTCGGTGAAGAAGCATGTTCCAGATTTTCTGCTTCATCATGTACCTCTTCTGAGAGATAGCCAAGCTTCTCTACTAAAAATGTTTCCCAAACTCTATGACTTTTTATTATAAAACGTGCCTGTACTCTTCCCATATGAGACAGACTTACACCTCTATAAGGGGTATAGATGACAAGTTCTTTTTTGGACAATCTTTTAATCATCTCGGTGGCGCTTGGAGAAGCTACATCTAACTTTTTAGCAATTAAATGAATGCTTACTGCTTCATTGTCATTTTTACTTTCCAAATTATAAATCGCTTTGAGATAATCTTGCTCATTTTTCGATAATTTTAACATATCGTCTTCTTTCAATTTTTACGATAGCAAAATTATAGCACTACCTTTTTATTTTGTCAATAAGTTTAGCACAGGCTATAAATTTGTTTTGTTATCTATCTCTATCCAGAATATGAAAAAACTGTGGTTAACCACAGTTTAATCTATTTTTGGTTTATAGAAATTACGATTATCAAGCGCCCAAACACGCTGACTAAATTGTCCTGGTTCTAGGTTAGCTGTCGCCGTTTCCATCATCATCATGCTTGCGTCCATCATATCAATCTGATGAATCATTTCGGCTTCCATGATTTGTGGACGAATCGGACTGCCGTATTCCAGTTCGCCGTGATGGCTAAGCAGGCAATGGCGAAGCAAAAGTAAATCTTCTTTTTCATCACCAATTCCTAGTTCAAGTGCTGCCTTACTTACTTCTTCATCAATCAAGACAATATGTCCAAGAAGATTTCCTCGAAGAGTGTAACTTGTATTTTCAAATCCTGTAAATTCAAGACATTTTGCCATGTCATGCAACAAAACACCCGCAAACATAAGCGATGAATTTAGTTGTGGATAAACTTCACAGATTTTTTCTGCCAATTGGAGCATTGTCGTCGTGTGATAGGCAAGGCCGCCTTCAAAGGCATGATGGTTTGTTTTTGCCGCTGGAAACTCATAAAATTCTTTATCAAATTTCTTTAGGATACTGCGAACAATTCGATTCCAAGTACCATTTTCAATCTTGAAAACAATGGATTGAACGTATTCACGCAAATCAGTTTCGTTGACTGGTGATTTTTCTCGGTAATCTTTGGGATTATTTGGCTCACTATCTGTGGCTAAGCGCAGCTGAATCTTGTTGACCTGTGGCATTCCATTGTAAAGCTCTTTGAGCGCCTTCATGTGAACAACTTTCCCTGCCCGGAACTGTTCTACTGCTTTGTTGTTGGCATCCCAGATATTACCAGAGATTGTTCCTGTGCGGTCTTGAAAACTGATAGCCAGATAATCTTTACCCGCCCTTGTTTGCCTGAGTTCGACCGATTTGATGAGGTAAAAACCTTCAAAAAATTCGCCTAATTCTAAGTTTTTGATGAGAACCATGATGTTTCCTCTCTTATATGAAAGTATACTATGCTGAATTAACTAATGAAGTCAAGACTTATTCAGTGGGAGTTTCGTAAAACATTTGTCCATTTTCTCTAGTCGCTATCTTCGCTGTCCGTTTGTAGAACGGCGTGCGAAGCACGTAGCACCGTAGCGAGCATCGACAGCGTAGCCGTAAAGTGGAGATAGCACGCACTTGCTTTGATAAAATATATCATTTTAAAGTTAGTCTAGTATATAGCTAAACTGTTGTAAAAAACGTCATTTTATATTCTGGGACGAAATACATTACGCTAATGCACGTGGCGTTTCCCAGCCATAGAATTAGCTATGCGGTTAGTCTTCCAAGTCTAGCAACTTACTGCTGACACTATCTGGAGCTGCGTCAATACTCTTCAATTTTCTTTGCATCACATTAGTACGAGTTGTAATAAGTTTTGTGATTTCAGATTCAGATTCTTGCAATTTCTTTTGTACTTTTTCAAGTTGACCACCAAATTTGTCAAATTCGGTACGAATACTTCCAAGAAGTTCATAGACTTCTGATGATTTTTGTTCAATTTGCAAAGTTTTAAATCCCATTTGCAAGCTATTTAGCACAGCTGTCATTGTTGTTGGACCTGTGATATTGACCTTATAGTCACGACTGATTTGTTCATAGAGTTCAGGATTATTGACGACTTCCATGAATAATCCTTCTGTTGGCAAGAACATCATTGCAAAATCTGTCGTTTTCGGCGGAACGATGTACTTTTCACTAATTGACTTAGCTTGCGATTTTACTGCATTAAATAAGGCTTTTCGTGTTTTTTCAATTTCTGCTGTATCGTTGGATTCCAGTGCCGTCTGCAGGCGTTGATAATCCTCCATTGGGAATTTCGAATCAATCGGTAAAAGTAACTCTGAATCAGCGATTTTCCCAGGCAAGACTAAAGCGTAATCTACTGCATTACTCCCCTGAATATTGACTTGTTCACGATATTGGCTCGCTGTAAACATCTGCTCCAAAATCCTTCCGAGCTGAATTTCGCCAACGATACCTCGCGTTTTGACCCCTGTCATAACTTTTTGTAAGCTATCCACATCACTGGCAAGACTCCGCATTTCTCCGAGTCCTTCCTCAACATTTTTTAAATGCAAGGTCACTTGCTCAAAACTTTGCGAAATTCTGCGATTGAGTGTTTCCTGAAGTTTTTCATCAACCGTTTCTTGAATTTGACTCAAGCGCTTATCATTAGACTCTTGTAAATCTTTGAATTTTTGATCAAAACGTTCTGTAATACTTTCTGTCAGCACTGACAAGGTACTCACTGTTCTATCAGTGGATTCTGTCAAGCTTGATGAAATTTTCTCCAATTTTTGCTCATTTGAACTTTGCAAATCTTTGAACTGATGGTCAAATTTTGTGTTAATATTTTCTGTCAGTACTGACAGATTACTATTCACGCTATTACTCACTGTCTGTAAGTTGGCTGATAATTCTTGACGGTTTTGTCCGAGCTGCTGATTGATATCCGAACGCATTTCTGAGAGATTTTGCTGAATATAATTGAGCTGACTACCTGTTTTGCTATTGTCTGTTTTTTTAAAGAAGTTAGCAACTGCAAGTAGAATCAGAACAATCAGTAAAATGATAATGATGATTTCCACATTTTCTCCTTAAATCTTTGTCATTAATCTTTCCTTTAATTTGGCAATATTTTTCTCAACATTACCATTAAAGACATAGGAGCCAGCAACAAATACGTTAGCACCAGCATTTTTAGCTTGTTCGATGGTATGATTATCAATCCCACCATCTACTTCAATTTCAAAGTTTAGTTTTTTTTCTTTACGGATCTGACTGAGTTCACGCACTTTATCCATCATTTCAGGGATAAATTTTTGTCCACCAAATCCTGGATTAACTGTCATAACCAATACCATGTCAACCATTGATAATACTGGTTTTATTACCTCCACTGATGTCCCGGGATTAATGACCACTGATGCTTGCATCCCTGCAGCTTTTATCTTTTGTAGTGCACCATGAATGTGATGAGTCGCTTCAACATGAATACTCATGCTATCCGCACCTGCTACTGCAAACTCCTCAACATATTTCTCAGGATTTTCGACCATCATGTGAACATCTAAAAATAAATCTGTTTGTGGGCGTAAAGCTGCTACAACTCCTGAACCAAATGTCAGATTGTCCACAAAATGTCCATCCATCACATCAATATGAACAACTTCCGCACCTGCTGCCTCGATACGTTGAACATCTCGAACAAAATATCCAAAATCTGCTGACAAAATTGATGGTGCAATTTTATTTTTAAAATTCATTTCTATCATTTTCCTTATTTTCTTCTAAGTTTTCTTTGAGCCATTTGTCATGCGCTGTTTCTTCTTGAATAATGCTAGAAACAGATCCTGACTCCCGAGGCTTTGTCACAGCGGTTAAAGAACGTACGCCAAACCAGATTGCAAAACAAATTCCAAGTAATGTCAAGACGAGCATCATCATGTATCCTGTCCCACTTCTCAAAAATAAAGTGGCAACAATCTGCGCGATAACAGCTATACCCAAGAAAAAAATAGCTATCTTTTTTGATTTTTCTTTCACTTTTTCTTCTTTCCAATCCCAAAAAATGCCCGATTAATCCAATAAACCGTAGCTATTGAGAATGCTAAAAGAACAACCATCACGATGACTCTAATCCCAATACTCATCTGATTTCTAAACAAAATGGCTAATACCCACACCAAAATTAAAAAAATGAGCACGCCTTGTCTAAACCAAATGTTATCTTTAAACTTGTTTTTTCCGTCTTTTTGCATAAATTTCCCTCGTTTTATTAATCTCGTTTAATAATTGCAAATAATTTTCATATCGACTTTTTAAAATCTTTTGATGTTCCAATGCTTCTTTTACGGCACACTCTGGCTCATGTGTATGTGTGCATTCTCGAAATTTACAACTGTGACTTATTCTCAAAATCTCTGGAAACGCAGCATTCAAATCTGGTTGGTTATCCACCTCGTAATCAAGACTTGAAAACCCTGGTGTATCAGCAATCAATCCATTTGCAACTTCAAAAAATTCAACATGGCGTGTTGTATGTCGTCCACGTCCGAGTTTCTCTGAGGTTTCACCTGTTGCAAGCTCCATTTCTGGTGCGATTTTATTAAGTAAAGTTGTCTTGCCAGCACCCGTCTGTCCCATAAAAACAGTCACTTTGTCATGAAGAACTTTAACCAACTTCTCTGCCTCAAAGAATATCTCATAACCAATACTCTCATAATTTATCCTAAATTTTTCATATTCCGATTGCTCTGCGATTAAATCTAGCTTTGAAATGTAAACAAGAGGGTGTATATTTTTGTGTTCCAAAAAAACTAAAAAACGGTCCAACAGGTTCAGACTAAAGTCAGGATTGACCGTCGACATAATAACTACTGCTTGGTCAATATTTGCAATTGACGGACGGACTAGACTATTTTTTCGTTCATGTATATCAAGGATATAACCTTCTGAATTTTCCTCAGCAGAAAAATCCACAAAATCTCCAACAATAGGCTTCATCCCTTTTTTGCGAAAGTTTCCCCGTGCACGTGTTTGATAAACTTTATCTCCCACCGCAACATCGTAAAAACCTGCTAAAGATTTGACAATACGTCCATTTTTTATCATATTCTCATTATAACAAAAAAAGGCTTAACTGTAAGCCTTTTATTATTTTTTAGTCTGTAATACCATTTTATCAAAACAAGTGCGTGCTATCTCCACCTTACGGCTACGCTGTCCGTTTGCTTAACTGCTAAAGCAGCAAGAGCAAAAGGCAAAGCACCTAGTCGGAATAGCAATCTTTGAATTTCGTCCGACTGCCATAGGGCGTTGGCGCTTTTAGCGCCTAGACTTCTTGGAAAAGACCACTTCGCCTTACGACTTTAGTCGATTGCGATTTGAACTTCCGACTTTAGTCGGTTAGTGAAATCGACAACGTAGCAAAGCGTAGATAGAGCGAATGGATAACGAAGTGAAGCGGAGGTGTGACCTCATATCGAAGATGTGAGGTTGTACCTTAAATTCAGTGGTGAGTTGCCCTTTTATCAGTCGCATTGCCTTTTGCTCTTGCTGCTTTAGCAGCTAAGCAAACGGACAGCGTAGCGCAGCGAAGATAGCAACTAGAGAAAATGGACAAATGTTTTACGAAACTCCCACTGAATAAGTCTTGACTTCATTTCTAGAGATGAATTGGTGAACTTTTTGATTCTTACCAAAATCAGCTTAAGACTGTGATTTGAAGATTTTGACGTCCCCATGCAATAGCTTGAGCATTTGTTGGGAAATGAACATCAATAATATTTCCTATGATCGCACCACCTGTATCACCTGCAATTGCAACTCCATATCCGGGAACCTCTACCATTGATCCCAACGGAATAACACTTGGGTCAACGGCGATACACATTGGATTCTTACTCAAATCAATCCCATTGCTGTAATACCATTTAGAGCATAAGCTGTCGCTTGAACATTTATTGTGCGACCTGAGCTTGTCGGTGGAATAACCGGTTTTGGAGGGGTTGGGTTTGAATCTGAATTTGATGTGTTACTTGTTGAGCTAGAAGATGTACTCGTTTGCGCTTGCTGTGCTTCCGCTATAGATTTTGCCAAGGCTTCATCGTGAGCTTTTTGTTCAGCTGCTGCTTTCGCTTGCATTGTACTCAATAATTTTTGATTTGATGCAATTTTATCTTTTAATGTCAAGATATCGCCTTGCAAATCGGTCACTTGTTCTTGATAATTTTTCTGATCTTGAACTAATTTTACTTGAGTGGCTTCCAAACTTGCTTTCATACTTCTTAGAGTATTCTCTTTTTCAACCAAGGCTTTTGCTTGGTTGGATTCTGCTGTCATCACGGCATTCAAGCTTGTTAGACGCATAACCATATCTGAGAGATTTTTCGATGATGCAATCACATCAATCACTGACATCGTCATCCCACCATTAGATTGCATCGCACGCATTTGATGAGCAATCACTTCTTTTAGGTTTGCTACATCATCTTGTGTTTGGGCAATTCCAGATTGCAAATCGTCAATCTTACCTTGAGTTTGCTGAACTTTTTGTTGTGATGACTGAGCTTTACTGTAAAGGTCATTTACTTGTGTAAGCTCTGCATTTAGCTGAGTTTGGAATGTTTGAATTTGCTGATTCACTTCATTTTGGGTGCTGTCAGCTCCCACAGGAAGCCCTGATGAGACCAACAGTAACACGCCTGCAAATACTCCAACTTGCTTTACTTTTTTAGAAATTAGCTTCTTCATACTTCATCTATTCTAACACATCACCGTCCATTTTTTGTTTCATAATCGTTACAAATGTTAATTAAACAAATCAAAAGATACAGAAACACACTTTCTAGGAAGCGTTCCCTCTTTTTGTAAGCAAATTTTCATTAATATTTTTGTTTAAATTTAGAAAATAATCACTGACAGAGTTTGGTCAGTGATTATTTTTTTCTGTCAGTGATTTTATTCTTTTTTGCAAATTTTTATCATATTGTCTGGTTAGCGGGAAGAGTAAAAGTAGACTTCCACAGATAATTCCTCCACTACCACTGATTAACAATACTTTTTCAACACCGATTCCCTCTGATAGTGGTCCTGCAAATATTAGACCTACTGGTCCCGCAAGGCTTGTCAGCGCATTTATCATCCCCATCACTCGTCCCAAATACTCCGCCTCAAAGCTTTGTTGTATCATTGCCATCTGGAGAGAACTAAAAAACGGGGTTGCAATCCCGGCAATAGCATTAAAGACTACAAAAATATAAAAACCTGTCCGATTAGCTGGTAAAAACCCTCCAAGTCCTATCACCACTCCGATAAGTATTAGGGAGATAATCATTGGCAATATTCTGTTTTTGTTTTTTCCGAATATTCCTATAAACAAGCCTCCTAGAAGCATGAAACTTGAATAAACTACTTCAATCACACCAGCATCTCCAATCGTTCCACCAAAATATTGTATTGTGATTAGAGGATACATACTCATTCCTGGCATAAAAAGCAGCATGAATAAAGCAGCTATTAAGGTTATCCACCACATTCCGCGATTTGAATGAAGCTGTGTAAATCCTTCTTTAGTATCTTTCCACAGACTAACTTTCTCTCCTGTTGAAGAAACGGTAGGCAACTTCACTAATAACAACAGACCTGCACCGATAACAAAACCAATAACATCAGTTAATATCAGCCACTGCATTGAAACAATGGAGTACAGAAATGCTCCCAGTGCTGGTGATACAATGAAAATGAGTGATTGCATCATACCAAATTGGCCACTCACACGAGTCAACTCATCTGTGGGAACCATTGTCGGCATTACTGATTGCACTGTTGGCATCTGAAAAGTCTGTGCTAATGCCCGCATAGTAATCACAATGAAAACGAGAACAATCGGAAATTCTCCACGGACCAGCGCTACTGCAGAAAGTATGATAGCAAGAAAAGCAACAACAGCATCTGAGCTAATCAGCACTGTTTTTTTGCTCCATTTATCAATTAATGGTCCAACAAAAGGACTGAAGATAACCATTGGTACCATACCAGCAATTGTCGCAAAACTTAAAATCGAAGCTGAACCTGTCTGCTCTGCAAGATACCAAATAATCGCATACTGCACAACCATCGATGTGATGCCAGAGAGCAATTGACCTGATAGGAATAAATAAAAGTTCCGTCGCCAATGCGGTGGAGCTTGAGTATTTATCATAACGTCTATAAATCTCCTGTAAAATTTATCAGAAAACTTTCCTTTCTTTGATTCGGATTTTATCAAAACAAGTGCGTGCTATCTCCACCTTACGGCTACGCTGTCGATGCTTGCTACGGTGCTACGTGCTTCGCACGCCGTTCTACGAACGGTCTCCGCAACTTCGTTGCTCCGCTGTCCGTTTGCTTAACTGCTAAAGCAGCAAGAGCAAAAGGCAAAGCACCTAGTCGCAATCGCAATACTCCGACCTCTTAGGTCAGAGATAAAGCAGCACTAAGCCTTGAATTTCGTCCGACTAAATTCAGTGGTGAGTTGAAACTCCCACTGAATAAGTCTTGACTTCATTATTATATTCTCAATATGGGACAGAGATTGCTCTCCCAATAAATCGAACACTTTTCATAATTGTAATAACTGATATCGTTTTCATTATATCAAATTTGCTGACAGACTCAAAATTCGCTCCAGCATTGTTTTGAGAATAGAAAAAGTTACTGACAGAATCTTGTCAGTAACTTTTGATTTTAACGAATCTCAACATTTAGTTTTTCAACTAAATTTTTTGTGATTTTATTGACTGCTGCCGCAATTTCTTCATCTGTCATGCTGCTATCAGCTGGCTGGAAAATCAAGCTATATGCCATTGATTTCTTGCCCAGTGGTAATTTTTCACCTTGATAGATGTCAAATAATTCAGCCCCACAAGTGTTTTAACACGGCTGTCAGTAATGACAGAAATGATATCAGCATGAGTTTTCTCTACATCAATCAACAGCGCAATATCGCGTTTTACAGCCTGTACTTTTGGAATATCAGTAAAGATTGTTTGCGCTGGTAACTCTTCAAGCATGACTTGCAAGTCAAGACCAGCGACATAAGTTTCAGCAATATCATATTTTTTAGCAATTGCTGGATGAATTTCACCAACGAAGCCAATCACACTTTCACCGATTTTGACGAGAGCAGTACGTCCTGAATGCATTGCGGAATTTTCAGAAAATGGGACAAAAGATACGTTTTGATAACTTTCAAGCAAATTTTCAACAATGCCTTTGACATAGTAAAAGTCTACAGGAACAGCGCCTTCATCGTAAGTTTTATCTACTACATTTCCAGAAATGGCGAACGCCAAATTAGGTACTTCAGTTGGACGACCATCCTCAGCTGTACTTGGCAAGAAAATATTTCCAATCTCATAAATCGCAACATCTGCATTTTTACGATTTTGATTGTAGTTAATAATGTCAAGCAAACCAGGAATCATGTTGACACGGAGGGTCATACGGTCTTCAGTCATTGGCATCATTAGATTTGTTGTATCAATTTTGCCCACAAATTCTGTAGCTTTTTCAGGAGTTACAAGTGAATAACCAATCACTTCGTCAAGTCCTGCCGCTTCAACAATTGTGCGAACCTTGCGGCGGAATTTTTGCATGTCGGTCAATTCGCCTGCATTTTGCGACACTGGCAAAGTGCTTGGTAACTTGTCATAGCCATAAATCCGCGCCACTTCTTCGACCAAATCAGCTTCAATACTGATGTCCCAGCGCCGTGATGGAATTTCGCAAGTGAATGTTTCATTGTCAACTTTGACATTGAAGCCAAGTTGCAAGAAAATTTTCAGCACTTCGTCTTGAGTCAATTTTGTGCCAAGTGCTGCATTCACACGGCTCAACGTAATTGACACTTCTTGGACAGCAGGCTGATAGTCGTTGCTTTCAACCACACCAGACAAGACTTGACCTCCTGCTAACTCAACAATCATTGAGGCTGCAAAATCAAGCGCAGTGCGCACTGTACCTTCGTTAATGCCTTTTTCAAACCTAGAACTTGCCTCAGAACGAAGCGCAAATTTTTGTGAAGTTTTACGGATTGATGTCCCATCAAAAAGTGCAGCTTCCAATGCAACGGTCGTCGTGTTATCAGTGATTTCAGAATTCACGCCACCCATAACACCGCCCAGGGCGACAGGGACACCGTTGCTCGTTATGACAATGTCACTTTCAGCGAGTTCGCGCTCTTCGTGGTCAATCGTCAAAATCTTCTCACCTGCTTTTGCATCACGAACGACAATTTCATCGCTCCCGAATTTGTCAAAATCAAAGCTATGCAAAGGTTGTCCGAAGAGCATGAGGACATAGTTGGTCACATCAACGACGTTATTAATCGGCTTCACACCTGCATTCATCAGACGATTTTGCAGCCATTGCGGACTTTTGCCAATTTTGACATTTTCGATGACACGAATCTTGTAAGTCGGCACCTTGTCTGTGTCAACTTTGACAGAAACTCTGTCAGCTGCGAGTAGCGACGGATTTTCTGTCAGCGCACGTTCTTCAAGTTTGACAGGTAAGCCGTAAATCGCGCCCACTTCCCAAGCTGCACCGTGCATAGACAGCGCGTCCGCGCGGTTCGGCGTGATGGACAGCTCGATAATCTCATCATCCATATCCAGATATGGGAAAATGCTGTCGCCGGGCTTAGCATCCGCTGGCATTTCAAAAATCCCATCTTCGTGCTTCATTGGGTTAATTTTTTCATCAATACCGATTTCATCAAGCGCACAAAGCATTCCTTGCGACTCAACTCCACGAATTTTGCCTTTTTTAATCTTGATATTATCAACAATTCGCGCGCCAACCAAGGCTGTAATGGTCTTCATGCCAACACGCACATTTGGCGCACCGCAGACAATTTGCAGCGGCTCATTGCCACCGACATTGACCTGCGTGATATGCAGATGCGTTTCAGGAATGTCTTCGCTCGACAAAATTTCACCGACCACAAGCTTTGATAGCCCTCAGCTGGCGTCGTCACGCCCTCCACTTCAATGCCCGATGTGGACATTTTTTCTTCCAATTCTGCGGCTGTTGCCGTGAGGTCTGGCACCAGTTGTTTTAACCATTTGTAACTAACTTGCATTTTTTATTTTTCCTTTTCAATCATAAAAAGATAATGAGGCATCACAATATCACGGTAACGCTTAGTAAATCTACTTTTGACAATCATATTATTTCGAATGGCTACATTCATTGAGGCTAGATTTGTATCTCTGACTATTGAAGTTACATTTCCCGCTTTCAATTTTTCAAAAGCATACTTTTTAACTGCTTGCGCAGCCTCTACTGCAAAACCATGGTGCCAAAATTCTTTAATTAAATGATAACCAATTTCTTTATAGCTTTTTCCTTCAACAATTTGGTCAGTTATCCCACATTCTCCAATGACTTGCCCTGTCTCTTTTAACTCAACAGCCCATAAACCATAGCCATTTTCTTTATAAGACTGCTGATTCCAATTTAGCCAATTCAGAACTTCTTCATCGGAAAATGCGTGTTCATAAGCATACATGACTTCCGAATCTTGCAGAAATTTATTTAAATTGGGAACGTCGTCATTTTCCCATTCCCGCAAAATCAAACGCTCAGTTTCAATCATTTTCTTCATTTTTATTTAAACTGCTCCAATTCTGTGGTAGTCGCCGTCAGATCTGGTACCAGTTGTTTTAACCTTTTGTATGATACTTGCATTTTTTATTTTTCCTTTTTCCTTTATTAAAAGATTATATTTCTTTATTTTTGACAAAGTCTATAAACTTTTTGACATTCCAAATTCTTTCCCTATAATCAACAGGATAGAATTTTATATATTCTTGCGGTACGACAAGGGTCACATTTTCTTCAGCCATTTCATCAAGTTGTTGAGGAGAAATCCCTTGTTGCAAAGTTAATAAATGCTTATTGGGAATTCTCTCCGCTTCATTCAAAATCTGACGCCATCTATCTTTACAAGTTGTCTTTGCTCCTAAAAAAGTAAGTTTCCCCACTTGAAATTGAGAATTATGATAAGCCTTTCCATCTGGAAAAATGAAATCAGGTTTACGATTGCCTTCAGTTTTAACTTGTTCTTCAAATTTAAGATGATTTCCACTAAATATAGCAGCCGTGTGGTTTTCCAAAGATTTGCCAGCCCTACTTTTTCTTCGGTTTAGGACTGAGTTAGCAACATTAACAAAACTCTCCACAGTATCAAAGCCTGTCAGAATACTTTTATAACGTTGAACTTCAATCATTCTAAATAATTTATATTCTTCTCCATACCAAGTTAATAATTGCTTATCTGGATTAGAAATTACCTGATTTTGGAAATCTGGTAATTTTTCTAAAATCCTTCTCGTGGAACTTGATATTTCCTTAGAAGATGGAAAATCAACAATAAGTTTATTTATATACTCAATAAATAGAGTTTCAAGATAATTAGGTTCACCAATATAGTTATTTTTTTCCTCAATCAGTTTACCAGTTTCTGTCACACTTATATTAAACCTGTTCAGAAAACTATCAATTTCCTCCTCAGTTGATAAGATATAAGCCTCATAATCTTCTGAAGATAATTTAACTAAAATGAACAAATCCCCGTGTGTTCAGGTTGCAAGAAAGGAAAACCACGACCAAATTTTGTTATTCTATATTCATCTCGTGTGCCTACACCATAATAAATAAAACGGCTATCAGTAGTAAGGTTATCCTGCCATTTTATCTTGACAAACTTGTCTTTATTTTCTCCTTTTTGTCCTGGAGTTTCAAATAAAATCGAATTTGCAGGCTTAGGTATGAATATTCCAGCTTGATGAGCACCCGTCAATCCTGTGTCGTTAGCTGTTAAAAATCTACAAAATGATTTATTGTTTTCTACAACTGCTGAGATGGCTTTTTCTAGGATTTCATTTGTCATTTGTGTGGAACTCCTTTTATTGATATTTTTAGAAGATAATGATATAATTGTGTCAGAAAGCGGACAAGTTGTCCGACTATGTACACAGGAAACAATGATTATGGAACAAATATTAACATTTACTGATTATGATGTCCTCATCAGAAGCAAACGTGAGCGGTTAAACATGACCCAAAAAGAACTAGCTGACGCTGTCGGTTTTGGAAAATTTGGTGACCGCACTATCCGCCGCTGGGAAAAGCGTGAAAGCAAACCTTCTTCACTTGAACTTAACGCTATTTTACATTTTCCAGAAACAGCACCGTTTTCTAATATCGAAAATGCTCCTTATAAGATGATTGACCTTTTCGCTGGTATCGGCGGAACACGTCTCGGTTTTCATCAAACGAGGAAAGTGAAATCTGTTTTCACGAGTGAAATTGATAAG
Source organism: Lactococcus protaetiae (assembly GCF_006965445.1). Taxonomy (NCBI): domain Bacteria; kingdom Bacillati; phylum Bacillota; class Bacilli; order Lactobacillales; family Streptococcaceae; genus Lactococcus; species Lactococcus protaetiae. The sequence goes on from NZ_CP041356.1 coordinate 65,161, forward strand.
TTTGCTTGCAAGACTTATAAAGCGAACTTTGGAGATGTTCCAGAAGGCGATATCACAAAAATTGAAGCTAAAGATATTACAGATTTTGATATTTTAGTTGGAGGTTTTCCTTGCCAAGCCTTTAGCCAAGCTGGGAAAAAATTAGGCTTTGAGGATACTCGCGGAACTTTGTTTTTTGAAATTGCACGTATTTTGAAAGAAAAACGTCCTAAAGCTTTCTTACTTGAAAATGTTAAAAATTTGAAATCTCACGATAAGGGACGAACTTTTCAAGTTATTGAAAACACACTCAAAGAATTAGATTACGAAGTCCAGCATATTCTTTTTAAGGCTAAAGATTTCGGGGTTCCTCAAAATCGGGAACGTATCTACATTGTCGGTTTTGATAAAAAGCAAGTTTCAAATTATAAAGATTTTCAATTTCCTTTTAACTTTCATACTAATACTCTCGTAGGAGATATTCTTGATGATTATGTTGACCCCAAATATACTATTTCAGATAAACTTTGGGAGGGACATCAACGTAGAAAAGCAGAACATAAAGAAAAGGGGAACGGTTTTGGATATTCGCTTTTTAATGCCGAAAGTCAGTACACAAATACCATTTCAGCACGTTACTACAAAGACGGTAGTGAAATTCTGATTGAGCAAAAAGGTCAAAATCCAAGAAAATTGACACCACGTGAGGCTGCACGTTTGCAAGGCTTTCCAGAGAATTACATCATTCCAGTAAGTGATACGCAAGCTTATAAAGAATTTGGTAATTCTGTTGCTGTACCCGTTATTCATGCGATTGCTGAAGAAATGTTGAAAGTTTTAGAGAACTCCTGATTTGGGAGTTTTTTTATTCTTGCTCTTCAACCAAAACTGTAGCAAAATTTTTTATCATTTTCACAAATCTATCATAGTTGCTTTGTCCACCTTTCTGTCTGTTCTTTTTCAGAAGATAGTCTTTAGGTTCAAGAAAATCTTTATGATGTAAAGAATGGCTAATATATTCTCTTTTTGCTTCATCACTTTCGTGAGCAATAAAGTTTCTTAAGTATTTACAATCTTGAAAAAAGCTCCATTCTGAATCTTGTTGTATTAACTCAAAACAATTATCTTTTTCAAATATTTGTTCCACAATTATTTTCATTCTAGAATTTATTTCAAAATAGCTTACGTTAGTCATTTTTTTTAAATGGTCATAATCACTAAACTGCATTTTTAATTTCTCGTGTTTTCCAAGTTTGCTTGAGTTTCCAATCGCGTACTCTGGAATCATCTTCGTATATAGGTTCTCAAACTTAACAAAAATTTTAAAGAATGCTAATTCAATAATTTCTGGATTATTTTGAATTAAATTTTTCCACTTCTCTATTTCCTGAAACAAATCGTATCTTTCATCTTGTTCATCAACCATTAGACAAACTATCCATTTCATAAATTAATATTTCTAGGCGTTTCTCTCTAGTAGCTGCTTGTCTAGTTCCGTTACTATGTAGTTTTTCAAACTCTCGGATTATTGTCTGTTTGCTTTCATCATCTACACTTATTTGAGCCTCAATTTCATTTATACCTGACTTCAGTCCCAACTCACTAGTAACTATCCTAGATTGTTTATTATAGTTTTCTAAGCCAAACAACCCTAATGTCAGATAACAAAATAAAGTATAGAAATAATTTTTGTTTCTGAATTTTCTTACATTGATTGTATTATCGGAGAGTAGCATTTCAATTTTATTAAACACTGTATTAAAACGACTTAATATCTCTTCATAATTTGAAAACGCACTATCATATGTTTTATAAAGTTTATCTAAATTACTTGGATTGTCAGTTCTTATTCCTTCCAATAATGCGCCAACTAACATCGAAATGTACTCAGCATCTACCATTCTTAAAAGTTCGTTATCAGAAAATATATGATTTTCAATAAAAAACTTTCTTCGCTCACTCGCAATAGAATAGACCATCACTTTCAAAAATCCTCGATAATTAGCATTACGCAATTCTTGCTTTGTAAGCACGTAACTATTGGTGTTCATACGTGTAAACATATCATAAATTAAATCATCATCTTTCGTTGTTATTAACTCAACTGGTACTTGATAATTCAAAAATTCTTCCCTAACTTGTTCTGGTAATTCGGAAAACTTAAGTTCTGAAAATTCTTGATTGTGAATTTTCATTACACCAAATTCATCGTTCGCAAATTTTATGATAGCTCTTAAACGCTGTTGTCCATCAATCACTTCTCTAAATGTTTTTCTAAGCGACATATCTACTGTTTGACGAATAAATACTAACGGAATAGGTAAATCCCTCAGAATAGTATCAATTAAATATGACTCAGCTTTACTATTCCAAACAGAATTTCTTTGGTATTTGGGAGACATTTCTAACTGACCTTTATCATACCATTCCAAAAAGTCATTGATGTTATATATTTTAGTTTGTTTCAAATTTGCCATAATCAACCTCTATATTTTTTAATAAATCTGCTAAGGTTCTATTTCCCAAACTGCTCCAAAAACCGCAAATCCCCTTGATAAAATCCACGAATATCATTAATCCCGTATCTCAGCATGGCAATCCGCTCTTGCCCTAGCCCAAAGGCGAAGCCACTGTAAATTTTGCTGTCGAGTCCCGACATTTCCAGCACATTAGGGTGAACCATACCAGCGCCAAGAATTTCAATCCAGCCAGTGTGTTTGCAGACGTTGCAACCTTTGCCACCGCACTTGAAACAAGAAATATCGACCTCAACCGATGGTTCAGTGAATGGGAAATAGCTTGGGCGCCAGCGAAGCTCACGATCTTGACCAAACATTTTTTTCATGACAAGGTCAAGTGTGCCTTTAAGATCTGCCATGGTGATATTCTTGTCCACAACAAGCCCCTCAATTTGATGAAATTGGTGGCTGTGTGTTGCGTCATCAGTGTCTCTGCGATAAACGCGCCCCGGCGCAATCATGCGCAAACCTCCTTTGCTAAAGTCATGCGCATCCATTGTCCGTGCCTGCATAGGCGAAGTGTGCGTGCGCAATAGCGTTTCGCTCGTGATGTAAAAAGTATCTTGCATATCACGCGCAGGGTGATCTTTGGGCAAATTCATACGCTCGAAATTATAATGATCCGTTTCAACTTCGTAGCCGTCCACAATTTCATAACCCATGCCTAGAAAAATTTCTTCAATTTCCTCTTGGGTTTGCGTAAGAATGTGACGTGCACCTCTTTTTTGTTTACGCCCTGGTAAAGTCACATCGAGTGTTTCAGCTCCCAATGCTGCATTCATCGCAGCTTGCTCAATTTCAGCTTTCTTTGCCTCAAATTTTGTGCCAAATTCATCACGAAAAGCATTAGCCAAGCTACCTATCACAGGGCGCTCGTCATTGGTCAAATCTTTCATCCCTTTGAGGATTTCAGTCAATTCACCTTTTTTACCCAGCATAATCGTCCTCAGATTGACGAGTGTTTTTTCGTCAGTTACTGACAGAAGTTCTGTCAGCGTGCGCGTGCGCAAATCTTCAATTTTTTCTTTTAAATCCATGTTTAATATACAAAATATAGCTATTACTTCTCTGCAAATAACTATCAAGTTATTGAGAAGAACAGATTCATTTTGTTATCCTTTCTATAATAAATGACGTCAAGACTTATTTAGTGGGAGTTGAAACTCCCACTGAATTTAGTCGGACTAAATTCAAAGTTAGTGCTACTTCATCCCTACCTAAGAGGTAGGCGACTAGCCACTTCAGTATCATAGCGAGCATTGACAGCGGAGCCGCAGGGCGGAGATAGCACGCACTTACTTCGATAAAAAAATACCACGATTTTATTCTCCAAAGGAGCGAAAACCGCGGTACCATCCTATTTTATCACTTAATTAACTTATTTAATTTGTCCGTTTAGTAAGCAAATGTTCAAGACCATTTCTCGCTTAAAAACAAAACTTTACGCAAGGTGAACTTCAGCTGTCGTTTTGTACTACGGCTCTCAGTCGGTGACCATAATTCCCTCAAACTCTACCTACAACTTACTCTTCTTACGTGATTATTTTTATTTTATCACTTTACACCAATTTGTCAAATCTTTTTAAGAAACTGATGCAATTTTTATGATTATTAAAAGCTGTCAGTACTGACAGCCTTATTTTTCAATGCTTAGATGGCTTAAACACCCCATACAGACTCTAAAACATTAGTTTGTTCACGTCCTGGTCCAACAGAAAATGTCGAAATGCGCACGCCAACTAGCTCGCCAACACGGCGCACGTAGTTTCTGGCTGCTTCTGGAAGTTCTTCGAGTGTTCTTGCAGAGGTAATGTCCTCAGACCAGCCTGGCAATTCTTCATAAATTGGTTTGCAATCTGCGAGTTCTTTGAGAGATGCTGGATAGTGCGTAATGCGTTCGCCATTGCTTCGCTCGTAAGCGACACAGATTTTCACTGTATCAAGTCCTGACAAGACATCAATAGAATTCAAGCTAAGATTTGTCAGTCCTGACACACGCTTGGCATGGCGCATAACCACTGAGTCAAACCAGCCCACACGGCGAGGACGACCAGTTGTCGTGCCATACTCATGACCGACTTCACGAATTTGATGACCGACTTCATCAAAAAGCTCAGTAGGAAATGGACCGTCGCCAACACGCGAAGTATAAGCTTTACAAACGCCAACGACTTTATTAATCTTGCTTGGACCAACGCCTGAGCCAATCGTCACACCACCTGCAACAGGATTTGACGAGGTTACAAATGGGTAAGTCCCTTGGTCAATATCAAGCATGACACCTTGCGCACCTTCAAAAAGCACACGTTTTCCTGCGTCTAACGCATCATTCAAAATCACTGATGTATCGGTCACATATTTTTTGAGTTGTTGACCGTATTCGTAGTATTCTTCAAAAATATCATCAAATTCAAGGGCTTCTGAATCGTACATTTTAACAAATTCACGATTTTTAGCTTCGAGATTGGTGCGCAAGCGTTCTTCAAAGATTTCCTTATCAAGCAAGTCCGCAATCCGAATCCCGACACGTGCTGCTTTGTCCATGTAAGCTGGGCCAATTCCTTTGATGGTTGTACCGATTTTTTTGTCACCTTTGGCTTCTTCTTGAAGAAAATCAAGCTTTTTGTGATAAGGCAAAATCACGTGCGCTCGGTCTGAAATTCGCAAGCTATCCGCTGAAACACCATTTTCAGCGAGATAAGCAATTTCCTCAACGAGCGATTTGGGATTGACAACAACACCGTTACCAATCACCGAGATTTTTTCTGGGAAAAAGATTCCTGACGGAATCAGATGTAGTTTGAACTTCTTACCGTCAATAACAATGGTATGACCTGCATTGTCTCCCCTTGATACCTGGCGATGACTTCGGCATTTGAACTCAAAAAATCGGTAATTTTACCTTTCCCCTCGTCTCCCCACTGCGTTCCGACAACTACTACTGATGGCATAATATTTCTCTTTTCTTTAAAATATTTTGCACGCTCCACCGCCTTTGCTCCACAAGTCTGCTTTGCGAGGTAGATATGGCTGGCATTTTCAAGATGAAAGCTCCTGTCGCACTTACTTTTATTTTATCAAATTTTGATACCGATTTTAGCAAAAAGTGAAAAGAAAATACGTAATTCTGGTTAAATGTTTGGAAATAGCTAATTTTTGTAACCTGTAAAATTCCAATTCACAATTTGACCTGATTTCTGGTCATACCGAATATCAATTTCAACATTATTTTTGGAAGTAGCCGGCGTTCTCCAAACTGCATTAAGAACCTTTTGCCCTTCATCATCAACCATACTATAAATCTGAGTTGGTGCTGGAAGTACAGCTGCTAAAGTCGAGTACAATGTTCCTCCAGTATAGGTCATTTTCCCGTTTACTCCCTGTTGTGTGCCCATTGCCCAGTGAATTGAATAAAAAAGATGATTGGTCCAACCTGGAATCTCTGAAAGATGATTTGCTGCAAACTCATATTTATCTCTGCTTGATGCAGTAGGAGAACCATATAGTCCATACGAGCTACTACTACTTTTTGAAAAATCATTGATTCCAGCATTGTTAGGATTTTTTAGAGCCCCAACAATTACAATCACAAAAAAGACAAGTAAGGCAATCGAGAATAAAATAATATTTATCGTCCAAAATTTTGTCTTAAATTTATATACTTTCTCTTCTTGAGTGGTCTCGTAGGTTTTCTCATCAATTTTAATCTGCTTTATTTTATTCGCTTCTTCGAGCGCTGAATCAATATATTGAGTATGACAAAACACACTCAACACCGTTTTCTATCTCAATGAACTCATTACCACCGCACTGCTCACAGATTCGTTTTTCCATTTCTTCTCCCAGACTGACTTGTTGCTCGTGTAAGACAAGTGCCTGTACTTTCAATTTTATTACATTATATTATTTTTACAAATTGCTTGCAATATTTCTTATCGAAATTTTGCAATTTTCAAAGTTTAGATTCCGTACTTTTTGTTATAATTAAACCATGGATAAAATCATTAAATCAATCTCAAAAAATGGACATTTTCGCGCTTTTGTTTTGGATTCTACTGACACGGTGCGCGAGGCGCAAGTGCGTCACAACACGATGCCTTCGTCAACTGTGGCGCTGGGACGGACGCTGATTGCGGCGCAAATCTTGGGCGCAAATGAAAAAGGCGACGCAAAAATCACGGTCAAGGTGCTGGGTGACGGTGCGATGGGCGCAATTATCGCTAACGCAGACAGTAAGGGGCAGGTCAAGGGCTACGTACAAAATAAAGATTTAGATTACAAAAAAGCTTCCACAGGTGAGGTACTGGTCGCGCCTTTTGTGGGAAATGGATTTTTTGTCGTGATTAAGGACATGGGACTGAAACAGCCTTATAGCGGGCAAGTTGACCTCATCACTGGCGAAATCGGCGAGGACTTGGCTTGGTATTTCCTTTCTTCTGAGCAAACGCCATCGTCTGTCGGCTTGAATGTTTTACTTGACGAAAATGCTGACACAGTCAAGATTGCAGGTGGTTTCATGTTGCAAGCATTGCCAGACGCAAAGGACGAGGAAATCAGCGAAATGGAGCATAATATCAAGGCGATGCCGTCCATTTCAAGCTTACTGACAGGCGCTGAGCCACTGACCGCCATGTTGTCAGCGATTTATGGCGATATGCCTTTTAGCATTCTTGACGAATCCCCCTCAAATTTGACTGCGATTGCAACAAAGACCGCTTCCGTCAAGGTATCAAATCGCTAGGGGCCAAAGCTATCACCGAGATGATTGAAGAAGACCACGGCGCTGAGGTCATTTGTCAATTTTGCGAGAGAAAGTATGAATTTGACGAAAAAGAACTGAATGCCCTCCTACTGCCAGACGCACAGACAGATTGAAAGCTCTGTCAGCATACTGACAAAAAATGACAGTCAGCAAATTTTCAGTAAAAAGCTGAGTAAAGTCACTATTCAAACGAAAGGGACAGCCAACCAATGACCGTAAAACTTTTTATCGCAGCCACACTTGACGGCTATATCGCAACGCTGGACGATAGTCTCCAGTGGCTATTTGACGTTGAGGGCGAGGGAGATAACGGCTACGGTGCTTTTTATGAAACGATTGACACCCTTGTGATGGGCAAGAAAACCTATGACTGGCTCCTGCGTGAGCAGCCGAACGACTGGGCTTACACTGGCAAAAAATGCTTCGTGCTGACCCATCAGCAACTTCCAGATACTGACAGTGTCAAATTTACTGACGAAAAAATTCTGTCAGAACTGACAGAAAGTACCGAGCAAATCTGGGTCATTGGCGGTGGCGAAATCATCAAACTTTTCCTCGAAAATCATCTCGTTGACGAGCTTCAGGTGACAATTGCACCAGTGCTTTTGGGCACAGGCAAGCCTCTATTTCCATCAGGAAATTACACAGAGCAACTTCAACTTGTCAGCAGCAAAACTTACGGTCAATTCGTTGAACTCCATTATCTCGTCAAAAATAATCACTGACAGAAATCTGTCAGTGATTTTCAATCCTCAAAAGCTTGTGAAATACACTGAAAATGGTAGTCGAATGACGGAAATCAGAAGCTAGACAAAAAGATAAAATGGAAGCTGCACAATGTGCAGAACCACATTTTTCTATTTTGTATCGCTTCTTGGCGATTTCCGTCATATCCTGATATAAAAATCATCTAATAATCAAAAATCGCTATAAAGAGGGCATCAAACCCATAAACTAGAGCGAGCAAATCAAAAATTCACAAAATTATTCACGAAACTACGGTGCGTTTAGAACAAAAGAAAGCTCGGCTGAATGGTCGAGTTTTTGGCATGAAAAGTGGCAACAAAAATGCCCCAAATAATGGTATAATGGAGTTAACAGTTAGTTCTGAATAACAATATTATCAGAACTTTTTTTCAAAAATATGATTGCAAAAATTTAGTTGAGCTTTAGTCAAAATATTCGAGCCGAATTCTGAGAAAGAGAATATCATGCCACTAAAACTCATAGAGAGTGAGAAATGGAAATGGCAGAGTATTTAATTCCTAAACAGCAGATGTCGGAAGAAGACATCAAGGTGAATTTTATTACGCCTGCTCTTGTGAGCAAGGGCTGGAAAAATGGGACGGATATTCTTTATGAAAAATCTTTCACAGATGGTCGAGTTCAAGTCAATGGAGAGAAATCAAAACGGGAGAAAGCTAAATTTACTGACTATCTGCTTTTCTATACGCTAAATAATCCGATTGCAGTTGTTGAGGCGAAAGATAACGCTCACTCGGTCGGTCATGGTTTGCAGCAAGCGATGGGGTACGGTCAAATTTTAGACGTTCCTTTTGTCTATTCATCAAATGGAGATGCTTTTGTTGAACACGATTTCTTGACAGGAAAAGAGCGGGAAGTAGCACTTGATGAATTTCCTACCAAAGAAGAATTGTGGGAACGTTGGGTCAGAGACGGTAAATTAACCGAGGCAGAGCAAGCGATGAAAAAGCAGAGCTACTACACAGCTCAGGATGCGAACACTCCACGATATTATCAAAGAATTGCCATTAATCGCACGGTTGAGGCAGTCGCAAACGGTCAAGAACGAATCATGTTTGTTCTTGCAACAGGAACAGGAAAGACCTATACTGCTTTTCAAATCATTCATCGTCTTATGCAAGCAGGACTTAAAAAACGAGTGCTTTATTTAGCGGACCGTAAAGTTCTCATAGAACAGCCTTTTAACAAGGATTTCAAACCCTTTGGGAACAGAAAAACCATTATTGATGCAAAATTACTCAATTCGCCAGAGGCGTTTAATTCGTATGAAATTTATTTGGGCTTGTATCAGCAACTTGCAGGAGAAGACGGTACCGAAACTCATTACGAGAAATTCGGTCCAAATTATTTTGACCTAATTGTTATTGACGAGGCTCATCGTGGCTCTGCAAAAGAGGAATCCAACTGGCGAAAAATCCTTGATTATTTTAGTTCTGCAACTCAGATTGGGATGACGGCAACGCCAAAAGAGGATAATGTTACTTCTAATGAAAAATATTTTGGCAAACCAATTTACACCTATAGCCTCAAGCAAGGAATTGATGACGGATTTTTAGCTCCTTATCGTGTTATTCGGGTTAATTTCGATATTGATGTTAATAACTATCGCCCAGAAAAAGGCAAAACCGATAGATATGGCATGATTATTGAAGACCGTCAGTACAATCGTAAAGACTTTGATAAGACGATTGTCATTGATAATCGAACGAAAAAGGTAGCAAAATACGTATCAGATTACCTGAAAAATAGAAATGCTAGATTTGACAAGTCCATTTTCTTCTGTGTCGATATTGAGCACGCTACAAGAATGCGGATTGCATTGGCAAATGAAAATTCAGATTTAATGTTAGAAGAACCTCGCTATGTAATGCAAATGACCAGTGGAGAAAAAGAGGGCATTGAGCAGCTCGAAAACTTTTCAGATCCAAATGAAAAATATCCTGTGCTTGTAACCACATCAAAACTTTTGACGACAGGTGTAGATGCAAAAACCTGTAAAATAATTGTCCTTGATGCTAATATCCAGTCAATGACAGAATTTAAGCAAATCATCGGGCGAGGGACTCGGCTTGATGAGGATAATGGGAAGACTTTCTTTACTATCATTGACTTTAGAAATGTAACCAATAAATTTGCTGACCCAGACTTTGATGGAGACCCTGTGATGATTATTGATGGAGGAGATACGCCACCAAAAGGCGGAGGCAATACTCCAAAACCAACAGAGCCACCCACACCAAAATATTATGTGGACGATAAAGAAGTCAAAGTTGTCAATGCAACCGTTCAAATCATAGATGCGGACGGAAAGTTAATCACAGAAAGTCTGATAGACTATTCCAAGAAAAATGTTTTAGGGCAATATGCAACCTTAAATGACTTTATTCAAGCGTGGTCTGATGCAGATAAGAAATCTGCAATCATTGAGGAGTTAGAAAAGAAAGGTGTTTTTCTTGATGAAATTCGCCTGAGTGAGAAAAATCTCACAGATATTGATGATTTTGATTTGCTCTTGCAGCTCGCTTATGGTCAAAAACCATTGACAAAAGCGGAACGAGTCAATAATGTCAAAAAACGTGGCTATCTCTATCAATATTCAGACGAGGCAAGGGAAGTCCTCGAAATTCTCTTAGACAAGTACAAAGACTCAGGAATTGAAAATATCGAGGATTTATCTGTCTTGAAATTACCAGATTTTGATAAATTCAAAGGTATCACTTATGTCATCAATAATTTTGGTGGCAAACTACAATATCAAAATGCTGTTAGAGAGCTTACACGTGAGCTTTATACGATGACGGCGTAAAAATAGAAAGAAAATATGGCAAGTAATTCATTTGTAAAAAAAATTCAAGACATCATGCGAAATGATGCAGGTGTCAACGGGGATGCACAACGTATTGAGCAAATGAGCTGGATGCTCTTTCTCAAGATTTATGATAGCCGTGAAGAAGTTTGGGAGATTGAGGAGGATGACTATGAGTCTATTCTCCCCGATAAGCTCAAATGGCGAAACTGGGCTCATTCTGAAAAAGGCGAGCAAGTTTTAACAGGCGATTCACTCCTTGAATTTGTCAATAATGAACTGTTCAAAGGACTTAAAGCAGTTGAAATCACACCTGAAATGCCGATTCGCAAGCAAATTGTGAAGTCTGCTTTTGAAGATGCAAATAATTACATGAAAAATGGTACGCTGTTACGACAAGTGCTGAATGTCGTTGATGAAGTTGACTTCAATAATTCAGAAGACCGTCATTTGTTCAACGACATTTACGAGTCCATCTTGAAAGATATTCAATCCGCAGGAAACGCAGGGGAATTTTACACGCCTCGTGCGGTTACGGATTTCATTGCTGAAATTCTTGAACCAAAACTTGGCGAGACGATGGCTGATTTTGCTTGTGGGACAGGTGGTTTCTTGACTTCAACTTTGAAACGTTTGGAGACGCAAAAGAAAACGGTCGAAGATGTTGAAACTTATAACCACTCGGTCTTTGGCATTGAGAAAAAAGCCTTCCCGCATCTTCTCGCCGTCACTAATCTTTTCCTACACGAAATTGATGACCCTAATATCTTACACGGCAACTCACTAGAGCGAAACGTTCGTGACTATAAAGAGAATGAGAAATTTGACATCATCATGATGAATCCACCTTTTGGCGGGTCAGAACTTGCGGTTGTACAAAAGAATTTTCCTACGGAACTTCGCACTTCTGAAACAGCGGATTTATTCATGTCTGTCATCATGTACCGTTTGAAACGTGATGGGCGTGTGGGTGTTATCTTGCCTGATGGTTTCTTGTTTGGCACAGGAACAAAAACAACGCTCAAGAAAAAACTGGTAGAGGAGTTCAATCTTCATACGATTATCCGTCTGCCGCACAGCGTTTTTGCTCCTTATACCAGTATTCACACTAATATTCTGTTCTTTGACAAAAAGAAAAAAACAAAAGAAACTTGGTTTTATCGGTTAGATATGCCAGAGGGTTATAAGAACTTCTCCAAAACCAAGCCGATGAAATCCGAGCATTTCAATCCTGTTCGTGATTGGTGGGAAAATCGAGAAGAAATCATGGAGGGAAATTTCTCTAAAGCTAAGAAATATACGCCTAAAGAGTTGGCTGAACTGGATTACAACTTTGACCAATGTGGCTTTCCACAAGAGGAAGAAGAAATCCTAGAGCCAATGGAGCTGATTAACCAGTATAACACAGAGCGGAAAGAGCTGAATGAAAAGATTGATACGGTTTTAGCTGAAATCATGCAGATGTTGGAGGAAAATGAATGACGAACGAAAATCAACTTCCGCAAGCGACAAATAGTCAGTTTTTGATTTATCAATCAGAAGATGGCAAGCTGAAAATTGACGTCAAATTTGATGGAGATACTGTCTGGCTGACTCAAGACCAACTTGTTCAGCTCTTTCAAAGCAGCAAGGCAAACGTGAGTGAGCACATCAAACATATATTTGAAGATGGCGAGCTGGAGGAAAATTCAGTAGTTCGGAAATTCCGAACTACTGCCTCCGATGGAAAAAAGTACAATAAAAAGTTTTATAATCTCGACATGATTATCTCAGTTGGCTACCGTATCAAGAGCCGTACTGCGACAAAATTTAGGCAGTGGGCGACTGAACATTTGCGAGAATTTATCGTCAAAGGCTTTATGTTGGATGATGAACGCCTAAAAAATCCTGATTTGCCTTTTGATTATTTTGATGAATTGCTGGCTCGTATCCAAGATATTCGGACTTCTGAGAGACGATTCTATCAAAAAATTACGGATATTTATGCGACAAGTATTGACTACGACCCGACGGAGGAGATGAGTATTTTATTCTTCCAGACCGTTCAAAACAAACTGCATTGGGCGATTACTGGGCAAACCGCAGCACAGATTATTCGCTCACGTGCGGATGCTAAAAAGCCAAATATGGGCTTGACCAACTGGCGTGGAGCAACGGTTAGAAAGTCAGATGTTGGCGTTGCGAAGAATTATCTTAATCAAGATGAATTAGGTGCTTTGAACGATATTGTTGAGGCGTATTTAACCTTTGCACAAGCTCAGGCAAATCGCCGCATTCCGATGTATATGAAAGACTGGATTGAGGCATTAGACGGTTTCTTGACCCTCAGTCGGCGTGATGTTTTGATAGGTGCGGGAAAAATCTCACATGACTTAGCAATAGAGCATGCAAACTCAGAGTACGAGAATTTTAAGCAGTTGCGTCTGTCAGAGCAGGATAAATTACCTATTGTATTTGACGAACTGTTAGGAGGTGGCGAGATTGACTCCTGAGCAATTAAAAGCCAGTATCTTGCAGCGAGCAATGGAGGGGAAACTTGTTCCGCAAGACCCAAACGATGAACCAGCGAGTGAGCTGCTAAAACGTATCAAGGCTGAGAAAGAAAAACTCATCAAAGCAGGAAAAATCAAGCGAGATAAGAACGAAACTGAGATTTTTCGTGGTGCTGATGGTTTACATTATGAGAAGTTTGCAGACGGGACGGTTAAAGAAATTGAAGTGCCGTTTGAGATTCCTGAGAGTTGGGAGTGGGTTCGGCTAAGTACAATCTCGTCAAAAATCCATTATGGTTATACTGCCTCAGCAAAAGAAGTTGGGAATGCTAAACTTCTTAGAATAACTGATATTCAAAATAATCAAGTAAACTGGGAGACAGTCCCATATTGCGATATAAGCCTAGATAAACTCCCAAACATGCAATTGGTAGAGAACGATATATTGATTGCTAGGACAGGTGGTACGATTGGAAAAAGCTTTCTGATTCAAAATGTGACTGAAGTAGCTGTTTTTGCCTCTTACTTAATTAGAGTTCAAATGGTCGTCGGAAATGTTTCGGATTTCGTGAAAACATTTATTGAAAGCCCAAATTATTGGGTACAGCTTCAAGAAATGTCAATGGGGACGGGACAGCCCAACGTCAATGCGACAAATTTATCTACCTTGTTGATTCCAGTTGCTCCAATAGCAGAACAAGAAAGAATATTTAGCCGTATTGATGAATTAGAACATAATATCCAGCAATATTCAGATAGCTACCAAGCACTTGAGAAACTCAACAAAGAATTTCCAGAAAAACTGCGTAAATCCACCCTCCAACACGCCATGCAAGGGAAACTTGTTCCACAAGACCCGAATGATGAACCTGTCGAGATTTTACTCGAAAAAATCCGATCCGAAAAGCTGAGACTCTATGAGACAGGCAAGCTCAAGAAGAAAGATTTGCAGGAGACGGTCATCTATAAAGCTGAGGATAACTCATATTATCAGAAGATACAAGAAACCATTGAAAAGATTGAAGTTCCTTATTCAATTCCAACTAACTGGCAATGGCTCAAAATGCAACAGTTAAACGAGCTAATTATGGGTCAAAGTCCTAAAGGTAATGCTGTAACTGAGTTTGAAACAAGCAATTCCATAGAGTTTCATCAAGGGAAAAGTGATTTTACTTCTGATATTCTAGGACGCTCTTCAAAATACACAACTCAAGTTACAAAATTCGTTTCAGCTCCAAGTATTGTAATGTCAGTAAGAGCACCTGTCGGAGATGTAAATTTGCTTAATCATAATATTGTGATTGGTCGTGGTTTAGCAGCAATAACGCCCTATAGACCTATGTCTAGGAATTTTGAATATCTGTATCTCAAAACTCTAAAGCTGGATTTGGAACGAAAGGCAACAGGCTCTACTTTCAAAGCCATAACTGGACAAATTCTTCAAAATACGCTAGTTTTACTACCTCCACTTGAAGAACAAGAACGCATCGTTACACAAGTTGAGAAATTTTATTCTCAAATTGCTCAACTGCCTCGGTAATTCTTCCTTGCTCCGCCATCGGTGGAATAGGAATAAGCAAAGCGTTAATACTTGACGAATTTAAGGTCGTTCCTTTAATCGCATCTTTTGACTCGCCACCATTTGCGATATTCGGCAGAAACTTGAAAAGATAATTTCTAAATATATTTTCCATATCAAAATATGGGAAAATGGAGATGATTGCCTCGTTGTGAGAAGCATCAATCCCAAGAATTGAAACACGCCCAACCGTGAGCTTAAAACTCATGAGCAAAGTACCCCTCGGAGAAACCTTATCTCTAAACAAAGGAATAGCTAAATTAGACAACTTTTCTTTAGTAGCTGTTATCACTCCGTTTTCGGGCATATCTGCGATAGAAACCCAAGGTATATCGAAGCCCCAATATTCTGTGGCAGACCTTGGAGGTGTTTTTCCCAAGTAATAGCTAACCACATCTTTGAAACGACAATATCGCCAAGTATTTGGTAACTCTGAAATATCATTAAGTTTTTCTTCAGAGTTGCCTATCTTCTCATAATATGAGCTGACTGAACAAAAAAACACAGAAATTTCCATAAAATCTCTGTGTTCCCACATTACCAAGTAACGACTTTATCCACAATATCCTGCTGTTCATTCGCTGACTTTCTGAGATAAATTCGAGTGGTTTCAATGCTCTCGTGCCCCATCAAATCAGCAAGCAGGGCAATATCATTGTATTTACTCAAAAAATTCTTCGCAAAAAGATGGCGAAAAGAGTGCGGATATACGACTTTCGGATTGAGCCCATACTTTTCAGCATAGTTTTTGAGTTGTTGAGCGATGCCACGTGTGGTTATCGGCTCATCAAAACGATTAAGAAAGAGGTAGCCCGTCTGCCTCTTTTCGTTTTCAAGCCATTTCAAAGTTTCCGTCCGCAAGCGTTTTGGTATGTAAAGCCGCCTGACTTTCCCACCTTTGGAATAAATGTCAAAATAGCCAATCTCAACATGCTCAACCTTAATTTTGATGAGTTCACTGACTCGTGCTCCCGTCGCTCCCAAATACCAGACAACAAAAGTCCATTTGAGATTACCGTCATTTCGGAGTTTTCGCTTGAGAAAAAGATAATCGGCGTGGCTGATGACATCTTCCAAAAAAGACTTCTGTTGAATTTTGATGAAGTTCAATTTCAGCTTGTCTTTGTGAATAAATTCAAGGTATTTGTTAATTCCTTGAATCCGGAGATTGACCGTTTTTGGTTTGAAATGTTCGAGCAGATAACCTTTGTACTCTAACAAATCTTCAAGTTTCAGCTCATAGTTTTTCAAAAAATAGTTTGTACCGTAAAGATAAGACCTCACGGTGTTTTCAGCAAGCCCTTGCTTTCGCAGGTACAGTTCAAATGGATTCATGGATTTTCTCCTATCTTTGTCCTGATAGGAAATTCCACCGCATGACATTATTTTACCGCTTTTAGGCTGTTGATTTCTTGAGTGAGCATAGAAATACTACGAATAATGCGTTCTTGCTCAGATTTTGGTGGAACTGGAAGTAGAAAATTTGGGATGTCCCTGAGGTTTATTTTATAAGTGTGTGTTCCACCTCCGACTTTTACTTCATCAATCCAATTAGTCCCTACTGGCGAATTTATGACCTCAATAATAAAATCAACAATCGAATTATCAATTAATCGAACAAGCCCCAAACTTACAAAGATGCTATACTCGAAATCTAGCGTATTTTTAAGTGCTTTTCCTAATGTCCCAATCCGACAAAATAATATATCGTCTTTTTGGGGCAATACTCGTTTCTTCAATATTTCGTGTTCAGTCTTGCTAATGTATTTGATACGTTGGAAAGTAAATTTTCCTGAAGATATGTTTTGGACGCTTAAAAATGGTATGCCATTTTCAGTATAAGCAGGTGTTTTGTGAGTACCATCTGTTACAAGCTGTGACAAGTCTCTAAGTTTAATCCACTTCCAATTCTGAGGTATCTCAAACGGAACATCAATTTTTACAGTATTTTCCCCATCTTGCTGATAATATGAGTTATCCTCAGCTTTATAGATGACCGTCTCCTGCAAATCTTTCTTCTTGAGCTTGCCTGTCTCATAGAGTCTCAGCTTTTCGGATCGGATTTTTTCGAGTAAAATCTCGACAGGTTCATCATTCGGGTCTTGTGGAACAAGTTTCCCTTGCATGGCGTATTGGAGGATGGATTTGCGGAGTTTGTCGGGGAAGGTTTTGTTGATGAGTTCTAATTGGTTGTAGTTTTGAGCATAGGTATTTATTTTAGGAAAAAATTGTTCTATTATTTTAACAAGACGTAGTTGTTCATTGATTGGAGGAAGAGCCACAAAATAATCTTTTAACATTGGGACTGTCAGCTGAGGGATACTTGTTCCTTGACCAGTTGGCAATATACAATCAAAAAAATATTTCAGAAATTCTAATCCAATAAATTTTTCATTTGTTTGAATAACAATTAAACGAACGATTGGTACAAACGGGCTATTTCTAATTGACGAATATCCGATAGTACCTCTTCCTGAAATTGTAAGAGATTTTTCCGTTACTCTTGGAGCATCAGTATATCCATATAATCCATCATTTTTGGCACCGTTAGAATATATAGGTATTTGAGTAATAGGTGTTTCATTCTCTGTGCATATTTCCGGTCTATCTCCGCCTGCAAAAATATTTGATACAATTTTTGAAAATCTCACCCACTCCCAACTCTCAGGAATATCAAACGGCACCTCAACCGCTTTAAGTGTCCCGTCTGCAAACTTCTCATAATGTAAATTATCAACTTTTGAGAAAAGCAAAAAAGAATTGATGAAGGCACTACTTGCAAGCATAGTATTTGTAGCCACAAATACAAAGTTTAGAAGAAATTCCCAATCCGTGCTCGATATTTTTTCTAATACTTGAGGAGTTCCACAATCCCCATCTTGAAAAACATAAGGTTTAGATTTTTGATTTTGGACTTTGTAAGCCCGAAATTTTTTCTGCAAGTATTAGAGGTTGTTGAGTTTCAAAATAAGTTATCAAAGAATAAGATCGGGGATTGGGGGGCTACCCCAAAACTTTCAAAAGGTCGTTGAGTCTGCTCAACGGCTTTTTGAAAATTTTGTGTTTGTGGCTACAAATACTATGCTTGCAAAACGGGTGGTTTCAACTTTTTACGAGATGAAATTGAGGACTCTATGACAAATTTGATTATAGATTTTTTGAGAAGCAATAGAATGAAACTCACAAAAAAATCTGGAGCTTTGACACCAAAACAGCTTGCGAACTTCTCGACCAAGCGGTAAAATGGACTTCTAAAAACTTCTCTGTTGTTGTCAAAATTGATTGCGATAACCAAGAGAGAACGATAAAATAAGAGTACAAAAAATCAAAATAAAAATATGGAGGACACTATTTGGAAAAAGAAAAATTGACCAAGCTCTATGGGTCAAAAGAAGAAATCGCCTATATCTTCGGTGTGAATGTCAAAACACTAGGAAATGATTTGACGGCAATGCGACGACTGCCAGAATTTGCAGGGGAAGTCTTGAATGTTGGACATAAACGTGTCAATATCAGGATTAAGGGTTATGAACGCTACTTGCAATACAAAGCTCATGCGAGAGAAATTTGACGGGGCTGCCCTTGGAGGAGGCGAGACGCACTGTGCGACGGCTTTAGCCACAAGTCGCCTGTGTGGCTTGCCCCAAGGGCTGCGGGCGAGCTTGCTCGTTCGCTGCCCCTTACACCCCAAGTGTTAAACAAGGGGTGTTACTTGTACACAAGTCCAACCAGCGGCTCAACCACGGGAAATAGTCAGTACACAGGGGTATTTCGGGGGTTGCGGGGGTTGCGGGAACTGAACGGCAAAACAGGTACTTAATCATTCCCAATAAGTCCTAAATCATCACGGTAGAAAATAAGGTTAAAGGAGGGTCTTACGGCAGTAATCACGGCGAAAGAATGGTATAATAGAGGTGTTCTAAACGCTCCTATTCGTGAAAAATCGAAAGGAGAGCAATGGCTACAAAAAATGGGTTGAGGATTTACCCTGAAAAATCCACAGGAAAGTCGAAATATCGGGTCGTGATGGACTATTATCATCCGCAGGAGGAACGCTGGAAGCAGGTCACTTGTGGGACGGACAGCACGACGAAGAAAAGTTTGGAGGGAATTAAAAATAAGTTGTCGCTCAAGGTTGAGAAGATTTTGGGCGAGAGTGGAAAAAGTAAGACAGGATTGACAGTCGCTGAGGCGATGGCGGAATGGCTGGCAACTCGAAAAGGTGCTGTTGCAGACGGGACACACGTCGAGGATTTACACGTTGTACGCCCTTTCGTGGCTCAGTTTGGGCGTTGGAAAGTTTCCAAAGTCGAAAAAGACCATGTGAAAGATTATCTACTGGCTTTGTCCATCGCTCCTGCATCAATGAAGAACTATCGCAGTCGGCTCAATCTGTTCTTTGAGTTTTGTGAGGACGAAGGTTATATCAAGGAAAGCCCGGTGTATCGCCTGCGGATGCCCAAGCACATGGAAACGCTTGAGGAAAAGAAAAAGCGGGAAGATAAGAATTTCACGGTTGACGAGATGCGAATGCTGCTTACAGCGATGGAAACACGGGCGGATTTAGCTCGGACAGAGGAAACACGGCAGAATAATTGGCGGAAACGTTACTTTATGGAGTTTCAGTTCTTGATGGGTGACCGCATTTCTGAATCCGTAGGACTGCGAGGGCAGGACATTGATTTTGATAAAGGGGTGCTGCATTTGCGAACGCAACTTGATGTCGTAAATTCGAGGTCAGGCAGTCCCAAATTGAAAACCTTGAAGACAAAACATTCGGAGCGAGACATTCTCCTGAAACGACGGGAGTTGGAAATCATTCACTGGTTTATCGAGCGAAATGACGAGGATGCAGAATTTATCTTTTTATCTGAAAAAGGTGCTTTGATGAAAGGGACTGTGATTAACACTTACCTGAAACGATTTTGCGATGTGCTCCCTTACAAGCTGAAATCATCCTTTGTCTCACACGCTCTGCGGCATGGCAATGTGATGTTGCAAAAAGAGCTGGGGATTGACGAGCAAGTCATTGTCCAACGTGGTGGCTGGTCGGATACGCAGATGATTAGTCGGGTTTACGGACGTCATGTAACGCCCGTCCTGCTTGAGCGGGCAGACCTTGCCTTGAAAGATTTCTCTCTCCAAAATTCACGAAATATTCACGAAAAAACGGATGAGATTTGGGATTTACGGAGGAGCAAACGAACGGGCTGAAATACTGAGGGCTTTGAGTGGAGGGGCTTTGAGGTCATTGGAGAAATATGACCACTCGGGGCGAGTTTTCTGATATAATAGTCTCTATGGAAATGGACAAAATCTACAACGAGCCGTGGAAAATCCGCGACATCGAGATAAAAAATAAAATCGTACTTGCCCCAATGGCAGGAATTAATAACAAAGCTTTTCTCAAAACAGCAAAAGAATTTGGCGCAGGACTTGTCGTCACAGAGATGATTTCTGACAAAGGCATTGAACACCGCAACAAAAAAACACTCGAAATGATGGACTTCGAGGGCGTGCCACACCCTCTCTCCATGCAAATCTTTGGCGGTGAAATCGACACGCTCGTTGAAGCCGCAAAGTTCGTTGAAGCCAACACTGTCGCAGACATTATTGACATCAACATGGGCTGCCCTGTCCCCAAAGTCACAAAAAATGAAGCAGGCTCTAGGCTTCTGCTTGACCCCGACAAAGTATATGACGTTGTCAAAGCTGTCAGCTCTGCCATTTCAAAGCCGCTCACGGTCAAAATCCGTATCGGCTGGGACAATGACCACCTCTTTGCTGTTGAAAATGCCAAGGCGATTGAAGCAGGTGGCGCTTCCGCAGTTGCCATGCATGCGAGAACCAAGGCTCAAGCCTACACTGGCAATGCCCAAGAAAATTGGCATTGGCTCAAAACATTAACCGAAAATGTCAATATTCCAGTCATCGGAAACGGCGATGTCCACTCACCCGAAGACGCCAAACGTATGATTGACGAAACAGGCGTAACCGCTGTGATGATGGGACGTGCTGCGCTCGGAAATCCCTGGGTACTTCATCGTACAGAGCATTACCTTCGCACAGGAGAGCTGCTCCCTGAGCCAAGCGTAGAAGAAAAAATGGAAATCGCCAAGCTCCACCTCGCCCGCCTCGTCGAACTAAAAGGAGACAATCTCGCCTCACGCGAATTCCGCCAACACGCCGCCTACTACCTCAAAGGCGCACCACGTGCCGCCAAAGTAAAAGTCGCCGTCAATCAAGCCGAATCCCAAGAAGAGATTATTCAAATCCTTGACGCTTTTGCTAATCACGTAAAATGAAGTCAAGATTTATTCAGTGGGAGTTTCCTAAAACATTTGTCCATTTTCTCTAGCCGCTGAAGCGGCTGATAAAAGGGCAACTCTAACTGAATTTAGGGTAGTAATAACTAAGCGACCTGTACGATATGAGTTCACACCTCCGCTTCACTTCGTTATCCATTCGCTCTATCTCCGCTTTGCTGCGCTGTCGATTTCACTAAGCCACTAGGTGTAACAACTAGCATATCCGTTGCTGCTTTAGCGCAAACGGCTATCCTATAAAGTGGCAAGTTCAAATCGCAATTGACTAAAGTCGCAAGGCGAAGTGGTCTTGTCCAAGAAGCCTAGGCGCTAAAAGCGCCAACGCCCTATGGCAGTCAGACGAAATTCAAAGTTAGCACGCACTTATTTCGATAAAATAGAGATGAATCTGGAAATTTCCAGATTTTTTGTTTATAATAGAGCTAGAAATGTTTATACAATTCCAAAAAAAGAAAGGGTTTTCTCATGCGTACAACTAGAGCTACCGAAGAAATCGAAAAAGCCGTTATTCATTTGAAAAAAGCAAAGCGTGAAATTAGCAATTATACCTTTGATTACAATATGCAAAACTTAATTCAATTGGATAAGACGATTAAACAGCTAGAAGCGATTAAAACAGGGGTCAATGCTGATAGTTTCCAAGTTGAAGGAGTCAAATCTGTGGGACAACTCGAAGCTGATCGTCTTTCAAGATAAATATCATAATAAAAAATAGCTCTTATGAGCTATTTTTTATTAATCTTTTTCACCTCTTTAAATCTACTGCGTGGGTAGGTAAAATCTCCAATAACCTCATGCACATTGATAATTGAAGTAAAAGCATTAGGATCAATAATAGATAAAATCTGTTTCACCTCTTGAATCTCACCTGGGTTCAAAACGACATACAGAATTTCTTTTGAATGTCCAGAGTAAGCTCCCTCACCGTGAAGATAAGTCGCTCCACGACCTGTTTCTTCAATAATCGCCTTTGCCATCTCCCGATGTTTACTCGTTATAATCAACATTCCACGAACCGTATAACCACCACTTTGCACAACATTAAGCACTTGCGCAGCAACAAAACTCGCAATCAAAGTATACATCATATGATTCAGATTAATATAACTAAGTGATAAAAGCATGACGCAAGCATCAAAAGCAAAAAATGTTTTTCCGACTGCAACACCACGCTTAATCTGAAGCAACTTCGCCACAATATCAGCACCACCAGTCGTCCCACCAAATCGGAAAACAAAACCGATTCCAATACCAGCAAATACCCCGCTAATAGCGCCGCAATCAGATTATCATGACCAACATTAACTGAAAAATCAACCCGTTGGAAAATCCACATCCAAATTGAAAGACTCAAAATTCCCCAAATCGTATAAATAAAAGTTCGACGTCCCAAAAAGCGATAACCAATAATTAAAAGCGGAATATTTAAAATCAACTGTGTATAAGAAGGATCAATATGAAACAAGGCATGTCCAATCAGCGAAAGACCAGCCACTCCACCCTCGGCAAGATGATTTGCCATATTGAACTCAACAAACCCAAAAGCATAAATTGCTGTTCCCAATGCAATTGCAACAATATGCAAGAAATGTACTCTTGCTAAATTTTTCATATAAATCCCCCAAAAATTTCACAAAATATCCTTGCCAAAAGGGCAAGGTCTTTATCACTATTGTACTTAAAATTTGGAATTTGGTCAAACTTTGAAATTGTCTATACTAATATTTTTTATCTTCCCATGAAACCCCTGTTATTATTGACTCAATCACCACTCATCGAAGCCCATTAAAACAAAAAAATCCAAAGAAATTTTACTTCTTTGGGATTTTTTATTTAACACGATAGAGATTCCTTAATGCCAAAATTAACATCCCTATCTATCACTTCTTTGACTTTTTAATTTCTTTAAATCTCCCTCGTTTAGGAGCGAAATCTCCAATCACTTCATGCACATTAATAATTGAAGTAAAAGCATTAGGGTCAACAATAGATAATACCTCTTTTACTTCCTGAATTTCCCCTGGATTTAGGACAACATATAAAACTTCTTTTGAATTTCCTGAATATGCCCCCTCACCATGAAGATAGGTTGCACTACGCCCAATTTCCTCAATGATTGCCTTTGCTACTTCGGCATGTTTATTAGTAATAATCAACATACCACGAACCGTATATCCACCGCTTTGAATGACATTGACTACTTGCATCGCAAGAAAACTCGCAATTAACGTGTACATCATCTGTTGAAGATTAATATAACTCAGCGAAAGAGCCAAAACAGCGGAATCAAACATAAAAAGTATTCTCCCAACAGGAACACCTTTTTTAATCTGGAATAATTTTGCAATAATATCCGCCCCTCCAGTAGTTCCACCAAATCGAAAAACAATTCCAATCCCTGTACCGGCAAAGACACCAGCCAATAACGCTGCAATCAGATTATCGTGGTCAATATTGATGGAAAAATCTACTCGCTGAAAGATCCAAATCCAGATAGCTAAACTTAAAATTCCCCATATCGTGTAAATAAAAGTCCGACGTCCCAAAAATTGATAGCCTAAAATCAAAAGCGGGATATTCAAAATAAGCTGTGTATAAGATGGATCAATATGCAAAAGTGCATATCCAATCAAAGAAATCCCTGCAATTCCTCCTTGTGCAAGATGATTAGCCATATTAAACGCTACAAACCCAAATGCGTAAATCCCTGTACCCAGAGTAATGGCAAGAAGATATAAAAAATGTACTCTTGCTAAATCCCTCATGTAATTCCTCCTCTAATATATAACAAAGCTTATTATAAAAAATTTTCTTAAGCCCTCACTTTGACCTCTAATAAAATCAGGTGTTTTCACCTTATTTCCTTATCTCACTATATTTTGAGATTAATCTCACAAATCTTTTGATGACATTTTTTTCATTAAAAAAAAGATATAAGAAGGGGAGAAAGCTCAGATTCAGACTTTCTCCCTTCCTTTATTTGTTTAGTTATTAATCACTGACCTCAGTAAAGTTTCCTAATACCCGAACATTTTCCGAGATTGAAACAAAAGCCTTTGGATCATACCTTCCAATGATAGATTTGAAATCTTGATATTCATACATCGTAATCACAGTTAATAATACTGTCCGTTTTTCATGGGTATACCCTCCCTCAGTATTATTCAAAATCGTCACACCATGATTGAAGCGCTCAAAGAGCTTATGCATGAGCAAATCAGGATTCTGCGTAACTATCATCACTTGCAATCGTTTTTGTCGTGTAAAAATCGCATCTTGGACACGCGAACTGACAAATATAGCAATGATAGAATAAAGCATATATTCCCAACCAAACAAGATACCCGCCACAAAGACAACAATACCATTAACGATAAAAGACAAAGTTCCTACCGTACGCCCTGTTTTTTTTCGAACATAAAGACTAACGATATCCGTTCCTCCGCTTGAAATACCAGCTTTCATCGCATTCCCTACTCCAAATCCCATGATAGCACCACCAAAAACAGCATTGATGACTGGGTCATTTGTTAACGAGGTCACTGGTATAAAATGGATAAACACAGAGCTCATAAAAACTGTAATCAAAGTATAAACAGTAAATTGTTTCCCAATTCCTCGCCATGCGAGCATAATTAACGGTACATTTACAAGAAAGAGCGTTACAGAAATAGGTAGAATATCATGTCCAACCAATCGAGTAACTAACTCAGATACAACCTGAGCCACCCCTGTGGCACCAGAAGCATAGACATGTCCAGGCTGGTAGAAAAAGTTTAATGCGAATGAAGAAAATACTCCATACACTACTGCCGCAGAAAACTTATTGACTAATTTTTCCAGTCCAATTGACTTTAAGACTTTAATTATTGTTTGCAAGTTTAATACTCAATTCTTCCAGTTGTTTTTCTGCAACCACACTTGGTGCTTGCGTCATCGGATCGGTTGCTTTATTATTTTTAGGGAAGGCAATGACCTCACGAATATTGTCTTTACCAGCTAATAGCATGACAAAACGGTCAAGACCAAGCGCTAAACCACCATGTGGAGGGAATCCATAGTCTAATGCTTCAAGTAAGAAACCAAATTGTTCATTTGCATCTGCTAAATTAAAACCAAGCGCTTTGAGCATTTCTTCTTGAAGCTCGCGCGTATTAATACGCAATGAGCCACCACCAAGCTCATAGCCATTAAGTACAATGTCATAAGCATGAGCCCGTACTTTGCTTAGCTCTGAGTCTTTGCTGTGACCATCAGCTGATAAAAATGTTTGTGTTTCTTTGGTTGGTAATGTAAATGGATGATGAGCAGACATATAGCGTTCTTCCTCTTCTGACCATTCAAACATCGGCCAATCAATAACCCACAAGAAGTTAAATTTTCGGAAATCTATCAAGCCTTGTTGCTTTCCAACAGTAAGTCGAAGCGCTCCCAATGCTGCATTTGCAACTTCAAGTGTATCAGCCACAAAGAGAACCAGATCATTATTTTCAAGTTGGAGTTCCGTTTGAAATTCTGCTGTCTTATCGGCTAGAAATTTCGCAACAGAACCTGCTAATTCATCATTTTCAAATTTAACCCAAGCTAGACCTTTTGCACCATTTTGCTTTGCTTGCTCTGTAAGCTTATCAATCGCTTTACGTGAATATTTATCTGCTGCATTTTTTACAACAATCGCTTTGACTGCTTGTGCTTCAGCGAAAACTTTGAAATCTACAGTGTGTGCAAGTTCAGTCAAGTCTTGAAGTAAAAGTTCAAAACGTGTATCTGGTTTATCTGAACCATAGAAGTTCATGGCATCATCATATTTCATTCGTGGAAAAGGTAACGTTACATCAACCTCTTTCACTTCTTTCATGACTTTGGCAATCAATCCTTCCGTAAGTTCTTGGATTTCTTCCTCTGATAAAAATGATGTTTCTAAATCGACCTGAGTAAATTCTGGTTGACGATCGCCACGCAAATCTTCATCACGAAAACATTTGACAAT
Source organism: Lactococcus protaetiae (assembly GCF_006965445.1). Taxonomy (NCBI): domain Bacteria; kingdom Bacillati; phylum Bacillota; class Bacilli; order Lactobacillales; family Streptococcaceae; genus Lactococcus; species Lactococcus protaetiae. The sequence goes on from NZ_CP041356.1 coordinate 91,379, forward strand.
TTGATAGTAGCGGTCAAGTCCAGCTGTCATAAGCAATTGTTTCATGAGTTGTGGAGATTGTGGTAGCGCGTAAAATTCTCCCTTATTCACACGACTTGGCACTAAATAGTCACGTGCCCCTTCTGGTGTAGATTTATTAAGGAAAGGTGTTTCAACATCAATAAACCCTTCGCCATCAAGGTAAGAGCGAATTGCTCGTGTTGTTGCATGGCGCATTGTGATATTTGCCAACATTTCTGGACGACGTAAATCGAGATAACGGTATTTCAAGCGTGTATCATCAAGAACTTCAACACCATCTTTGATTTCAAAAGGTGTTGTTTTTGACGCTGAAAGGATTTCAATTGTTGTTGCTTCAATCTCAATCCCTCCTGTTTTGATTTTCTCATTTTTACTAGCGCGTTCAACGACTTTACCTGTAACCTCAAGAACGAATTCATTCCGTACTTTGTCCGCAGCTTGTGCAACTTCAGGATGTGCTGTTTCTGGATTAATTACAATTTGGACGATTCCTTCGCGGTCGCGTAAATCAATGAAAATCAGACCTCCAAGATTACGGCGTTTTGCTACCCACCCTTTAACGGTAACTTCTTGATTCAAATATTCTTCTGTGATATTTCCTGCGTAATTCGTACGTTTCATAATAAGATATTAATTTTCCTATCTAACCCTGAAAAAGTAACAACACTTTATTCTCATCAGGTTCTAGGAAAATTCTCTTCCTTCTTTCTGGTATTTTGAAAATTTATTTTTTTAGTTCTCTATATCTGCATAGATTTCTTCAAATACTGGTGCAAATGATTCATAGATTTCTTTGAGCGTCGTTGATACTTCTTTACGTGTCTGATTATGTTTGATTTTAACATTACCTGTACGAACTTCATCTTCTCCGATAGTAATAATGAGCTCTGCTCCCAGCTTTTCTGCTGTTTTAAATTGAGCACCAAGTTTCCTATTCGAAAAATCACGTTCTACTTTGAAAGCTTGTTCACGAAGTGATTCAGTTAGCTTAGTTGCTTCAAGATTTGCTTTATCCCCCATTACTGCGATAAAAACATCAAGATTTTCCTCAGGTATAAATTCAATTTCTTGTTTTGCAACAACTAAAAGTAAACGCTCAATCCCCAGACCAAACCCAAAAGCTGGTGTAGCTGGTCCATCAAAGTACTCAACTAATCCATCGTAACGACCTCCGCCACAAACGGTCAAATCTTTACCTTCAAAGTTAACAATAAACTCAAAAATTGTATCGTTATAATAATCAAGACCGCGAACCATATTAGAGTCAATAGTATAATTGATATTTAAAGTTTCGAGAATACGCTTGACTTCTTCAAAATAATTCTTTGACGTTTCGTTGAGGTAGTCCAAAATTGATGGTGCTTTTTCCACAATGTCAATATCTTCTGGTTCTTTGCTATCCAACACACGAAGAGGATTTTCTTGGAGTCTACGGCGGCTATCTTCTGAAAGTTGTGTTTCAAAAGGTATCAGATAGTCAATCAGAGCTTTACGATATGTTTTTCTACTTTCCATATCTCCAAGAGAATTGAGTGAAAGAGTGATGCCTGTAAGACCTAGTTGACGGAAAAAGCTATCTGCCATAGCAATGATTTCAACATCAATAGCTGGATTTTTAACTCCTAAACATTCCACACCAAATTGATGAAATTGTCGCAAACGTCCTGATTGTGGGCGTTCATATCGAAACATTGGTTCTTCATACCAAATTTTGACAGGCTTGATAATTTCAGGAGCATAGAGTTTATTCTCAATATATGCACGAACTGCTCCAGCAGTTCCTTCTGGTCTAAGAGCAATGTGGCGCCCGCCTTTATCTTCAAAGTCATACATCTCTTTTGTAACAATATCGCTCGTTTCACCTGTGGCACGACTGAAAAGTTCGTAACTTTCAAACATTGGTGTACGGATTTCTTTGAAATTATAGTCATTAAATACGGCGCGAGCGATTTCCTCAATATATTGCCATTTGGCAGACTCAGCTGGAAGGATATCCGCTGTTCCTTTGGGTTTTTGAAGTTTCATTTTTTTCCTTTCAAGATGATGAAAAATTATATTTTTGTTAGTAAATCCTAAACTAACTTTTGAAGTGATTACTTCATCAGTGGGAGATTCTTTCTCTCCCACTGATATTAGTAGAACGAAAGCAAAGCTTAGTGTTGCTTATCCCGCCACCTAAAAGAGGTGGGGGATTTAGCAGACACTTGCTTAGTTAAATCAGAGTTATGGGGTTACATCTCTGCTTCACACGTTATGCATTCGCTCCAAAACGACTAGAACTGTTCCTGAAGCCTGAGCGCTAAATTCGTAATGCGAGATAGGATGTTAGCCAGCAAAAGATTATTTTTTCTCTTACTGCTTTGCGGTTAGGTAAAGAGATAAATGTTCTAAAGCGCTGAACGCTCAAAGTGTGAATGTATAGCACCTGCAACAATTAATACTGTTTAACTTTCAAACCTATCGCTTGAAGTGATTACTTCATTGGTGGGGGAATTGCGATTGATAAAAGGGCAACTCCCACTGAATTTAGGGTCAACCTCTAGGTGTAACAACTAAGCGACCTGTACGCAGTTAAAGCTGCAATAGCCTGCTTAACATCTTCGATAAAAACAATCTTCTAGATTGTAATCGCTTTTTTCAAAAAGAAAGCACCCTAAAGCTCACTTGCTCTAGGGTGCTGAATTTGCACGGTACCACCTAAAATTCGCTCACGAATGAGCCTCAGATTGATTATAACGTTATCATCGAAATCATGTCACGAATAAGAGCTGTCTCTTTCAAATCTTGTGAGCTTTCACCAAACACTCACTCTCTATCTATCATTTATTGTAACGCAAAAAGTCGCTCAAAGCAAGCGACTTTAGTAAGTTTTATAAATTAATCTGCATTTTTGAAAACTGACATATTTTTTGCAAAATAATCATATCCTGAGTAAATTGTGAAAACAAGACAAACATAGAGTAAAATTGTTCCGATATAAACTGGGTCACCTATCAAAAGAAAAATGATCGAGAGCATTTGTGTAAAGGTTTTGATTTTTCCTGGCATAGCTGCGGCAAGTACCGTTCCCCTTGCTCAACAAGAAGAAGGCGAAGTCCTGTAACAGCAAGTTCACGACAGACAATGATTGCAACAAGCCATGCTGGTGCAAGATTTAGGGCAATAAGCATGACAAAAGCTGTCATTGTCAACATTTTATCAGCAAGCGGATCAGCAAATTTACCAAAATTGGAAACGACGTGCCACTTACGAGCCAGATACCCATCAAGCCAATCTGTGAAAGAAGCCACAGCAAAAATTACTGCTGCTACAATCCAAGCAACATTTGTTGAACCAATAGTCGCACCTTTGGGCAGGTAGAGTACAATGAGAAAAATTGGAATCATAAAAATTCGCAATATGGTGAGTTGATTAGGTAGTTTCTGTTTCATAAATCTCCTTAAAACATTGACTCAAAATTTAGTTAATCATAGAGCTTCGTAAGGCAAAATGTATTTTTTTGATAACTAAAAATGAAGTTTTGTGATTTAAAATGCTGTCTTTTATATACATATACTGACGGAAATTCTGTCAGTAACTGCGACATTACTGACCAGTTGCATTTGTTGTCGTTGTACTTGTACGGTCAATTTGTAATGTAATTGTTGCTGGACCAGTGGTAGAAAGTAGTGACAAATCTAATTTTTGACCATTGATTGTGATGGTCAATCCATTTACTGTTCCAACTGAAATCACTGAACTCGTCACTCCTGTTGTCAGCACTGACGAAAGTGTTTTCATTGTACTTGAGAGAGTTTTACCTGCTGCTGTCAGGTCAGAATTACTCATTCCAACCCATATATTACTGCCATCAGCAACGGAAAACTCCACTTTCACTGGGTCTTCAATATTGGAAATATTTGCTGTAATCGCTGAGCCAGAACCTGTTACCGCTATCTTTGTATCAGGAACCCTTATGTTTGGTACTGAACTTTCAGATGTTTTGCTCGTACTTGCTACAGTAGATTTTTGGACTGATTCACTCTTTGATGTTGAATAATCATTAGTAATTAGAGTTGGTGTTTCTGGACGATTCATGATTACTGCGACAACCACAGCAACTAAAATCAGCACAGCTGCTGAGGATAAGGAGATAATAGGAACATAATGCTGCCACGTCTTCGGCTCCTCTTCTTCAGGATCAACCCTATCGCTTGGCTTCACAAAATGATAGGTTTCCTGAATATCTTCTTTATCTTCAACTGTGATACCTTTTCCTTCATCGTAAGCTTGGATAATTCGATCTGCATTTAAGCCAAGCCTTTCAGCGTATTGTTTGAGATAGGCTTTGATATAAAATTCCCCGGGCAAAGCCTTATAGTCGTCTGTTTCTAATGCGACGATATATAATTTTTGTACTTGAGTTAATTGTTCTGCTTCGGAAAGACCAAGCCCTAGCGCTGTTCGCTTTTCTTTTAGGACTTGTCCAATAGTTTTGATTGCCACCATGTCCCCCTTCGTTGTTGTACTACACATGGATTTTTTATTATAACTGTTCTTGTTTTTTATGAGATTTTGGGAATCTCGACATAGATATTGCGCTGACAGGGGTCTGTCAGTGACTTTTTGAAATATTCCGCAGCATCAGCCACCTCCTTCGCTCTCATGCAAAGTGGTTATTATTTAAAGGCAAAGCACTGCTTCTCAAAAATTTGATGTATACTCCTTTTTGAGAAATTTCTTCATCAATCTTTCAGCGATGAATGCTGTCAGTACTGACAAAAATACATTTTTACTTAGTAGGTGCTGACAGGTTTGTCAGTCTTTAGAAAATCACAAAAAATTCTGATTTTCATTTTGGCAAAATCGTGAATTCTACCAGTTTCATTTCATTAATAAATTTTTCTGCATGTTTTTCAATAACATCAAGTGTTATCTTTTCTAGGATTTCAGGAAGATCAAAAAAGTTCAAATCATCATAAATCTCGGATGCAAATTGATTAGCAATGTATTCCAAAGAGTTCAAAGAACTAAAATAATCACCAAGCATTTCACGTTTTAGCAAATCGAGATGCTCTACACTAAAATCTTTATCTATTTTATAACTTTTTAGCGCTTCTTGCAAAGCTTGACTTAATTTTTCTGGATTTTCTGTATCAGCCGTCAAAATTGAGAAATGAAATTGCTTCTCTAAATCAAAGCTAAAACCAAATGAATCATCGATTAACCCTACATTATAGAGCTTTTCGTAACGTTCACTTGTCCGTCCAAAAAGTAAATCAAGGAAAATCTGATTGGATAATTTATAAATTAATAATTCCTTTGAAGACTTAGGAAGCTCATCTTCTCCTCGAAGTCCTAATGCAAATTTGGGCATCGCCACTTCTAGCTCAATTTGGTCAAAAGAGTGAGGGTTTTCTGCTTGAAATGGTTGCCGTTTGATTTCTTCGATTTTCACAAACATTTTGTTTTCTTGATTATTTTTCACAAAATCAGCCATCTTGTTAATATCAAATGGACCTGTCAAAAACAAGTTCATATTTGAAGGATGATAAAAAGTTTCATAATTTTGATATAAATCTTCTGATGTTATGGCATTGATTGTTGCAGGTGTACCCGCAATATCTGCTGCAAGTGGTGATTCTGGATACATTTTAGCAAGCAATCCTGCAAAAAGTCTAAAATCAGAATCATCTTGATACATTTGGATTTCCTGCTGGATAATTCCTTGTTCTTTGTGAACATTTTCTTTTGTGAAATATGGTTTTTGCACAAAATCTAGTAAAAGCTGTGTGCATTCGTAACTATTTTCTCTGGTAGAAAAAAGATACGAAGTTCTGGAAAAGCTGGTAAATGCATTAGTTTGAGCTCCCAATGCACCAAACTTATACATGACATCTCCGTCTTCTTTTTCAAAAAGTTTGTGTTCCAAAAAATGAGCAATTCCCTCTGGAAAAGTTTGAAATTCAGTCGCTCCTCTAGGAATAAAAGTCGTATCAAGTGAACCAAAATTGGTTGTAAACAGGCCATAGGTCCTGTTATAATCAGCTTTAGGAAGATAATATACCGTCAAACCATTTGACAAGACATCACTAAACAAGGTTTCACCCGTTTTTTCGTAAAATTTAGTTTTCAAATTCACCTCTTACTCATCATCTTTCATATCCTGAAGAATTAATCCTTCCATAAAGTATTCTGCCTGTAATATCAAGTGACTAGCCACTCGCTGAATATCAACTTTTGACACTTCTGTCAGTAATGACAAGAATCTGTCAGTAGTCAAAAAACGCTCTGGAATCAAAGCTTTCACAAACTCCAATTCGATATTATTAGAAGGTGAATCCTTACTTACAAAATAAGTATTACGAAGCATTGTTTTTGTTTGCTCCATCTCATGACTTGTAAAATCTCCCTTTTGCAATGCCAAAAGTTGGTCAAAGATAAGCTGTTTTGCTCGGTCAAAATTTGCCGCATCAATCCCAGCAGAAATCTTGAAAAAACCACTAAAAGAGTCAAAGGTTGAAGAAATGGAATAAGCTAAACTCGCCTTTTCACGCACATTAGCAAATAATTTTGAATGTGCAAAACCACCAAGTAGACCATTCATCACTTGCAAAGCCATATAATCCACATCACCATAATTCACCTCCAAATGATAGCCTAATTGTAAAAGAGATTGTGCAGTTTCTTTTTTTTCTGTCAGCACTGACACCTTTTCTGTAAGTAGCTGTGAATAAAAAACATCACTGACAGCCGTTCTGTCAGTAAAACCAAAATCTGAAAACAGCTCAACAACGCGTTTTTCATCTACATCACCCAACACAAAAATATCCGTTGCATTATTTTTTAACAATTTTTGATAATAATCAAAAACTGCTTCTGGCGTTTCTCTTTCAATCAGTTCAACCGTTCCAACACTTGGCAATGCTTGCTCTTTATCCTCAAAAAACAAATTTGCCAACTTACGACTCGCATAATACGCTCGGTCATCATTCATAGACTCCAAATAATGAATCAAATTGGTCTGTTCTCGTTTGAAAATCGTTGGAGTAAAGGCATTTCCTGTGACATCTGGTTCAAAAAGAGCTGTCTTTAAAAACGAGATTGCTTCTCCCAGCGTATCAAAGTTCACAAACTTAGGGTTCACAACATTCATGTTAATCGAAAGGATATGCTGATTTCCTTTTTTTGACACACCTGTAGTAAAAGTTGCGCCAAACAATGAAGAAAGCTTGCGACTAAAGTCTTTTCCCGTTGTATATACTGCATTCGTTGTTTCCAACATATTGGAAATAATCACACGTTTTCCCAAATTTTTTTCTGATATTTTTTCTCGAAAGCGGACCATTATCCGTACTGTTTTAAACTTTGTTTCATTTATCACATGGAGCTTTACTCCATCTGCTATTTTATATTCCGCCAATTCACTATCACTTTCCATTATGAACTCTGTCCATAAGCTCTATTATAACAAATTTTAAAATAATTTAGTCCGCCTTTTCCATTAAAAAACACTCAGATTTTTCTGAGCATTTCCTTAGAGTCAATTTTGTTTAACTAAATTCTGTAAAAGATAGCGAAAACCTATCGCAAGTTGTATAAAACCCATTCCCAAGAAAATACCATGCAAAGGTGTAAAAGACCAGAGCAACAAAACTTGGACAAGAATAAAAGCCACCTGTAACATTCCAAAAGCTATAAAGCTGAACATTGAAAAACACTCATTTCTCAAAACCACCAGTCCGCACGAGATATTTCCCAAGCCCAATACCAAAAACAAAAAAAGACTAGGAACAAAAAAGTTATCAAAAGGTCCATTCACCAGCATCTCTGTCGTCAATCCCCAGACTCCCTCAGGATTGCTCATTCCTGCCATACCACCCAAAACCGCAACACTTCCACAAAGGAAATGCAGAAAAATACCAATTCTAATCATTTATTTCCCTCCTCATCTTATTCTAACATTCCCATAAATTTTTCAGAAATAAAAGCAAAAATTATGTTAAAATAAGGCTATGCAAAAATATACACTATTTGAAGAATATATCACTCTAGGAAAAGTCTTAAAAGAACTCGGACTAATTGCAACAGGTGGACAAGCTAAACTTTTTCTGGCTGAACACGAAGGGCAAATTTTTTACAATGGCGAAGCCGAAAACCGCCGTGGGAAAAAATTACGTGACGGTGATACCCTAGAATTTCCTAGCTTCAATCTTTCTGTTACATTTGAAAAAGCCACTGACGAAGCGATAAAAGAGCATGAAGCTGACAAAATAGAGGAAGCGCGTGTTAAAGCCTTAGTCAAAAAACTCAACATTGAAAACAAAAGTCAAAAACCAAAGAAAAAACAAGCACCACGTTTCCCAGGAAGAAAATGAAGTCAAGACTTATTCAGTGGGAGTTTCGTAAAACATTTGTCCATTTTCTCTAGTCGCTATCTTCGCTGCGCTACGCTGTCCGTTTGCTTAGCCGCAAGGCGGAGATAGCACGCACTTATTTCGATAAATACTGACAAAGTTCTGTCAGTAGTCAAAAATCCTGTCAGCATACTGACAGACTTAAATCTATGAAACTTACCAACATTCAACTCAAAAATTTCAGAAATTACGATGACCTTCAACTTACTTTCCATCCTAATTTAAACATTTTCCTCGGTCAAAACGCTCAAGGAAAGACCAATATCCTTGAAGCTATACACTTTCTCGCGCTTACACGTAGTCACAGAACTAGCCACGATAAAGAACTCATTCGTTGGAACAAAGATGAAATGAGAGTCGCTGGTTTAGTTGAAAAATCACATACTAAAGTCCCTCTTGAGGTCCAACTTACCACAAAAGGGCGGATTGCAAAAGTCAACCATCTCAAAGAAAATCGAATTGCCGACTATATTGGTCAACTCAACCTCATTATGTTTGCTCCCGAAAACCTCGAACTCGTCAAAGGAGCGCCGAACATCCGTCGCAGATTTATGGATATTGAACTCGGTCAAATACGTCCCATTTACCTTTATGACAGTATGCGCTATAATCGTGCCTTAAAAGAGCGAAATGCGTACCTAAAATTTGATAAATCCAAGATTGACAAGAATTTTCTTGCTGTTCTTGATGAACAACTGCTTGAGCATGGCAACAAAATCATGATTGAACGTAAACAGTTTATCCAGAAACTCGAAAATCATGCAAAAAAAATTCACAAGCAGCTCACTCACAATCTCGAAGAATTAAAAATATCTTATGTTCAAAATGTCAAGGAAAACTTTGCTTCAGAGCTTCTTGCCAGACAAGACCACGATATTTTTCGTCACCAGACAAGCATCGGTCCTCACCGCGATGACCTCCAATTCTTTATCAATGAGATTAATGTCGCCGATTTTGGTAGTCAGGGTCAACAACGAACAGTTGCCCTTTCAATTAAGCTCGCTGAGATCGATTTAATTTTTGAAGAAACTGGCGAATATCCAATTTTGCTCCTAGATGATGTCATGAGTGAGCTAGATAATCACCGTCAGCTTGACCTCATCGCGACAGCACTCAATAAAACCCAAACCTTTATCACCACCACAACACTTGACCACCTCAAAAATTTACCTGATGGTCTGAGTATCTTTAATGTTGAAAAAGGTGAAATCAAAAAAGCAGATTAATCTGCTTTTTCAAATACTTCTTTCGCCACAAAAATAGCATTAAGCACTCTAGGAAATCCGACATAAGGTGCACAATGAATAAAAGTTTCCACAATTTCCTCTTTCGTCAGTCCAACATTTAGCGAAGCTTGAATATGCACGCGCAACTGATTTTCACAACCACCTTGTGTCAAAAGGCTCGTAATCGTAATCATTTCACGCTGTTTGAAATCCAAGCACTTTCTGTCATAAATCGTCCCAAAAGCAAATTCCAACATCATATCATTCAAGTCTGGTGCAATATCTTTGAGGGCTTCAAATACACCCTCCGCAGCTGCTCCATCAATCTCAGCAAGATTTTTCAAGCCAATTTCTTTTTTGTTCATCATTATTTCCTCCAATCTATGATAAAATCAGTATAAACTATCAAGTATACTTGAGGGCAAGCTAAAAATGACAACTACTTATAAAATTTCTGAAATTTCAGCGCTGACAGGTCTGTCTATATCAACATTACGTTATTACGAGGATCTTGAACTTCTCAAACCTCAAAGAAATACCAACAATTATCGCGTCTTCACAGATGATGATCTGCGTTGGATTGAATTTATCAGTCGTGCCAAGGCAACAGGAATGGCCCTTACCAAAATCGTCGAATACTCAAAACTTCGTGAGCAAGGTGAACATACCATTATTCAACGCATTTCCCTTCTCATCGAGCAGGAAAAGATACTTCTTACGCAAAAAGAAGAAATTGAAAATCATATTAAGTTCCTACAAGACAAAAAACATCATTATTATGATTTATTAGAAAAACGAAACTCGGAAAATTAATTCCGAGTTTTTCTGTATTAATTACCTCACGATACAAAATAAATACCATCATATCCAAAACAACATTTCAGTAATGAAATCTTTATAACTTTTTGAAGTGATTACTTCATTGGTGGGGAATTCTTTCTCCCCCACGAATGTTAGGAAACAACCTCTAGGTGCAACCTGTACGCAGCTAAAGCTGCAACAGTCTGCTTAACATCAAAGATATGAGGTCACACCTCCGCTTCGCTTCGTTATCCATTCGCTCTATCTCCGCTTTGCTGCGCTGTCGATTTCGCTAAGTTGCTAAAGCAACAAGCTCAAATCGCAATCGCTAAAGCGCCAAGACCCTAGGGCAGTAGAACGAAAGCAAAGCTTGCCATCCCGCCTTATCACTTTGCCTTTTGCTCTTACTGCTTTAGCAGTTAGCTTCGCATGACCATTGGCTGTAAGGCACTAAAGTGCCGATGAACATTTGTCCTCTATCTCTAGGTCACTAAAGTGACAAGAATAGAGGCAACGCCAAATGGCAATCAAACGGACAGCGTAGCAACGAAGTTGCGGAGACCGTTCGCAGAACGGCGGGCGAAGCACGTAGCACCGTAGCGAGGATGAACAGCGGAGCCCAAAGGGCGGAGATAGTACGCACTTGCTAAGTTAAAATACAAATAGTATATTTATTCATTCCAAAATTCTTCTGCTAAATGTTGACCTTGCTCGATTTTTGCCCATTGTTCCTTTTGATTGAGTTCATTTCCATTATCACATGAAGCAAAACCACATTGATGTGAGAGATAGAGCCTCTCTTTTGGTAAAATCTGCGCCGCTTCCTCTAACAATTTTTTCACACGCACTTCATCATCCAATTCTGCTGTTTTACTTGACAAAAGCCCAAGCACCACCTCAGTATCACGATTTTTAAACACTTCTAGCGCTTTTAAAGAACCCGCGCGTTCATCATCCCATTCCAGAAAGAAACGATCGTACTTAAAATTCTTTAAAAATAAATCTGCGATTTTATCATAAGAGCCTGCGCCCATATTTCGGCTTGCATAATTTCCACGACAGTTATGTGTCCACACTGTCAAGCCCAAATCATGTGCATAATCAATTACTTCATTGTTTATTTCAATAAATATTTGTGCTAATTCTAGTGCTGCAGTATTTTGGTCAATAGCTTGCCCTGTAAATGGTGAATTTGGGTTATCTTCTGCGAAAATTTCCCAAAGACAATCATCAAACTGCAAAATCTCTCCACCATTATCTGCATATTCACTCACAAAATCTTTATAAGCCTGAACCAAATCTTTTCGCAAATCATCTGTATTTTCATAAACAGCACCAATCCAACATTGTCCGACCAAGATAATTCTCCGAAAATATGTGAAGGAGATGGAATGCAAAGTTTCACTGTCTGGTTTTCTCCAGCTAAAGTTTTCAAACGCTTAAAAATACTAATAAAATGGTGGTTTTTACCTGATAACTTTCCGACAATGCGTACACCAATATCCTTGCGTGTTTCATATCTGCTCTCACCATCAAAATCACGGAAATAATAACCATGCTCAGCAACATAGCGCTCAACGCCACCCAGCCCCCAAACAAAATCTGTATGCCAAAGAGATTTCGAAAACTCGCCATCAGAAATAACAGAAAGTCCATGCGCCTTTTGTTCCTCAACAATCACTTTCGTAGCTTTTTCCTCAACTTCAGCATAATTAGAAATATCATCATAAAATGGATAAGTAATATCTGTACGCCCCTGAAGCTCATCTTTTATCGCAAGCAAATCTGATGGACGAAGTAAACTCCCGACAATTGCAAAATGTTTTGACATAATATTTTCCTCACAAATAAAATAAGATATACCCAATTAGGTATGTCTTATCATATCATTATCTTATCATCATGTATAATACTTATAAAATATCAATCATTATAACTAAAATCTATACCTCATCACGCAACTCCACATCATAAGGCGCAACCACAGTCTTCAATTCATCTAAGTAGAGTTGGGCTTGAAGGCTCAAAAGTGCCGATTTTTGTGAAATCCAGCCGATTTCAATCCGATCCTCAACAGCAAGAGGAATAGAGATGATGTTATCTCCATTCAAATCACTACTTACAATCCCCGTTGAAATAGTATAACCATTTAAGCCAATCATTAAATTAAAAATCGTCGCACGGTCTCCAACTTTAATATCCTTTTTCGCATAAATCGTACTCAAAATCTCCTCAGAAAAATAAAAGGAATTATGCTCGCCTTGCTCATAAGACAAACGTGGATATTCCTCTAAATCCTCTAAAGTCACAAACTCCAGCTGTGCTAACGGATTGGTCGAACTCACAAAAACATGGGGTTTTGCAACAAATAAAGGATGGAAAACGAGCCGATTTTCTCGAAGAATTTTATCAATCACCTGCCCATTATAATTATTTTTATAAAGCACGCCCAATTCTGAGCGCAGTGCCTTCACATCTTCGATAATCTCATAAGTCCGCGCTTCGCGCAAAGTATATTCATATTCACTGCTTTGCGTTTTCTTGACCATATTGACAAAAGCATTTACTGCAAAAGCATAGTGTTGAGTAGAAATGGCACAAAGTCTACGTGAGGGTTGTTTATTAAGCCAACGAGATTCTAATAAATCAGATTGCTCTAGGACTTGTCTAGCATATCCTAAAAATTCGGTGCCGTCTTGTGTCAAAGAAATCCCTTTACTTGTCCTTTTGAAAAGTGTGCTTCCTACTGTTTCCTCAAGGTCTTTCATTGATTTTGACAAGCTTGGCTGTGTAATATACAGAGCATCCGCAGCCTGATTTATCGAACCAATGCGTGCGATTTCGGTAAAATATTTAAGTTGCTGAAGAGAAAAAGACATATTAGACTCCTTTGAAGTTGCTACTTTATCAATAAAGTTTCACTCATAACCACTAATATTGAGGAAAAAATTGTTTCCTAAATAAGATTTATTATAAAAAATTCTGAATTTATTTTTCTATTTTTTTGATTTTACTACTTTGAGCACAAAAAAACAACACTCAATGTGTTGTTTTTCCTGTTTATCAAAACAAGTGCGTGCTAATACTCCGACCTCTTAGGTCGGAGATAAAGCAGCACTAAGCTTTGAATTTCGTCCGACTGCCATAGGGCGTTGGCGCTTTTAGCGCCTAGGCTTCTTGGACAAGACCACTTCGCCTTGCGACTTTAGTCGCTTAGAGCGAATGGATAACGAAGCGAAGCGGAGGTGTGACCTCATATCGAAGATGTGAGGTTGTGCCCTAAATTCAGTGGCGAGTCGAAACTCCCACTGAATAAGTCTTTACTTCATTAGTAGCCTTCTGGATGAGAACTATGCCATTTCCAAGCATTTTCAATGATATGTTCTAAACTATGCTTTACCTGCCAATGTAAGATTTCCCCTGCTTTTGCACTATCAGCGACAAGCTCATCAGGATCACCAGGTCGTCGTTCCCCAATTTTACTTGGTATTTTCTTACCCGTTACTTTCCTTGCAGTCTCAAGGACTTCAAGATTACTATAACCCTGTGAACTCCCAAGATTAAATTGGTCTGACTTCCCTCCAGCTTTGAGATATTCTAATGCTTTGATGTGTGCATCAATCAGATCTTCCATATCTATATAATCTCGAACACAGGTGCCATCAACGGTATTGTAGTCATTACCATAAATTGTGATGAAATCGCGTTTTCCTAGTGCCACTTGCAATATAATTGGAATCAAATGTGTTTCATTTTTGTGTGCTTCACCAATATGTCCATCATTTGAAGCTCCAGCCACATTGAAATAACGGAGTGCTACATAAGTCATATCAGTCGCCGTTGATTGCCATTTCATCATTTTTTCCATGATGAGTTTACTCTCACCATAAGGATTAATAGGTTTTTGCGGTGTTATTTCTGAGATTGGACTTACTTCTGGGATACCAAAAGTTGCTGCTGTACTTGAAAATACGATATGCTTAACGTCAAATTCTTCCATTGTTTCTAGGATAACTTGAGCGCCTCCAACATTATTATTAAAGTATTTCAATGGTTTTTGCATTGATTCTCCAACAAGGGAATAGGCACAAAAATGCATAATTCCTTCAATGTTTGTTTCTTTCCTAAAAACTTCACGAAGGAAATCTCGATTACGGACGTCTCCCTCATAGAAACGTACCGCCTGCGGTACTGCCTCAGCATGCCCTGTCACTAAATTGTCGACCACAGCAACATCATAACCAGACGTTTGTAGTATATCAACTGCGTGTGAACCTATATAGCCTGCACCGCCAAGTACTAAAACTGTCATAAACACCTCCATGTTTCACAGATTTATCGAAGTAAGTGGGAGTTGCCCTTTTATCAGTCGAATCGCCTTTTGCTCTTACCATTTCGTCTTGCCAGCTTTGCTGGATTGCGATTTGAACTTCCGACTTCAGTCGGTTAGTGAAATCGACAGCGGAGCAAAGTGGAGATAGAACGAATGGATAGCGTAGCGCAGCGAAGATAGCGACTAGAGAAAATGGACAAATATTTTACGAAACTCCCACTGAATAAGTTTTGACTTCATTATACCAAGATGTGAGCAGCACCGTCAAGAAGCGGAGAGAGATAGAAAAATGTAGTTCTGCTCAAAGAGCAGGTTCCAGTTGCCACTTCGACTCATCGCTTCAGCGATGTAGCGAGAATGGACAGCGGAGCTATCTTCTCTCATAGCTTCTGGTGTTGCGAACTCAGTTATACCAAGATGTGAGCACGATTGGCAAGAAATGATGAAAAATGCCATTTGGCTCTTTGTGCTTCAGCACATAGCTTCGCATGACCACAGGACATTTGTCCGTTTGCTTAGGGGCTAAAGCCCCAAAAGCAAAAGGCATTGGCTGTAAGCTGCTAAAGCAGCAACGCCAAATGGCAATCCAATGGACAGCGTAGTGCTGAAAGCATGGAGATAGGAAATTTCAAGGATCTTTGCGTAGCAAAGGTTCTGGAATTTCTCTTTTTTGCTCATTTCTAATCATGCGAACTCAATTATACCAAAATAAGAATTATTTCGATACTCTCATTTAACTCTATTTATATTCAGTTGTTGATAAAATCAATAAATTTATAAAAAGCAGCTTGACCTTTTTCATCATCTTTAAATACTCCTGCATCTTGAAGAACTTTTTCAAAGACAGCACCAATTGCTTGTTGAACGGTTTCATGAACATCCTTTGGGTTTATTTTTTGTGTTTCTCTCAATTCTTTAGCCCACGGGAGATGAATTTCGTTGATTTCATTTGGTTCATCAATAAGATATTTCTCAACTTCTTTAAGTTCTGTTTTCAGTCTTGGTGGAAGAATGGCAAGCCCCATTACTTCAATCAAGCCAATATTCTCTTTTTTAATATGATGCAATTCTTGATGCGGATGGAATACTCCATCAGGAAATTCTAAGCTGGTATTATTATCTCTTAAAACTAAATCAATAATATAACCCTCTTTATTTTTGCTTGCAATTGGTGTAATCGTATGATGCTGCACACCATCAACTGTCACAGCAGTAATTTGCAAACTTTCATCATTATAACAACGCCATTTCTTTAAAATTTCCGTACTTGCAGCTAAAAGTTCTGCTTTGTTATTACTTTGAAGGCGTAGGACAGACATGGGCCAATTTACAATCCCTGCATGGATATTAGAATAATTTTTTAGTTGGATTTGCGTACGAATACTAGCCTTCATCATCGGAAAGTTATAACGTCCTGCTTGATAATGGTCATGAGTTAAGATTGAACCACCAACTATTGGTAAATCTGCATTTGAGCCAATCATATAGTGAGGAAAAACATCAAGAAAATCCAGCAAATTTTCAAAAGCCTGACGATTAATTTTCATTGGCTGATGCTTTTCATTGAAAACAATCGAATGCTCATTGTAATAGGCATACGGTGAGTATTGAAAACCCCAGTTTGCTCCATTAAGTTCCATCCGAATCACTCTATGATTGCTTCTTGCAGGATGATTACTTCCACCATATAATCCCTCATTTTCAAGACATAATGCACATTTAGGATAAGCTGAATTTTTTTGTGCTTTTGCGGCTGCAATCGCTTTGGGATCTTTTTCAGGTTTGGAAAGGTTAATAGTAATTTCTAAATCACCATATTTTGTCGGATGAATAAAGGCGATATTTTTTGCAATATCTCTTGTTTTGACTTGATTAATTTCACGCGCTAGATGGTAAAAATAGTCTGTCGCGTTTTTAGGGTTTTTCTTATATTTCTCCCAAAAATCATGGTTAATTTGGCTAGGCCTTGGGGTGATAAAATCCATTAATGCAGCTTCGAAAAATTCAGACTCTGTTTCGTCAAACTGATGATTCTCACGAGCAGTGTCTAACAGCGCATCCATTATAAGTAGAGAATTTTCCTGATTTTTATTTTCACTTGTTTTCGGCTGTTCCCAGTTATCCAGTCCCAAAAAATGAAGGAGTTGATTACGCAAGTAGATATTGTCCATCGCTTCAATCGCTCCATTTTTTAGCGCCAAATCTACAAAATCTTGAATGGTTTGATATATTGACATTTCTACTTCCAATCTAATACTGTTTAACTTCTAAAAGTTCCTTTTAGAAGTTACTTCGCTGCGCTACGTTGGCGATGCTCGCTACGCCAGCAAGCTAGCTAGTCGCAGTCGCAACCTTTGCACTCTACGCAAACCGCCTCTTGCGCTTACCATTTCGCCTTGCCAGCTCTGCTGGCTTAGAGCGAATGGATAGCGTAACGTAGTGAAGATGACGCACTGCATCAAGGTTGCGAATAAGAAAAGCACAGCTTTTCTCAATCGTCGCAAGGCAGTATATCTGCAGTTCAACTACTAAATCTGTTTAATACAGATTTAGAGGTGAACTAGTATGAAGTCAAGACTTATTCAGTGGGAGTTTCAACTTCCCACTGAATTTAGGGCACAACCTCTAGGTGTAACAACTAAGCGACCTGTACGCAGCTAAAGCTGCAACAGTCTGCTTAACATCTTCGATATGAGGTCACCCTGTCCCAGAAGCCTAAGTGCTAAAGCACTAACGCCCTAGGGCAGTCGGACGAAATTCAAAGTTAGTGCTGCTTCATCCCCTACCTAAGATAGGATAGCCGTTGTTGCTTTAGCAACTTACGGATATGCTAGTTGTTACACCTAGGTAGGGGTGTTAGCACGCACTTACTTCGATAAATTATTCTACGTCTAATTTTGTTGTTCCTGAACCAATTTGAGCAACATAGAAGCTTGCTGGATAACCCACGACTTTTTCATATTCATTACCGACTGCTTTTTCAAACGTAGAAACATTATCATGGGCAACCAATGCGATAGCGCAACCACCAAATCCTGCGCCTGTCATTCTAGCGCCCAAGACACCTGGTTGTTTTTGGGCAGTTTCCGCCAAAGTATCAAGCTCAAGTCCTGTGACTTCATAATCATTTTTCAATGAAGCATGAGAATCATTAAGCAATTCGCCAAATTTTGTCAGATTTCCTGCAACAAAAGCTTTTTGAGCGACTTTTGTACGGTTGTTTTCGTAAACGGCATGACGAGCGCGTTTAATCAGTGTTTCGTCGCCAATTAAACCAACATTAGCATCAAATTCTTCGTTTGAAAGTTCACCAAGCGCTTTAATATCAAGCTTTGTTTGCATACGTTTCAGAGCTTCTCGTGTTTCAGCAAACCGTTCATTATATTTTGACTCGGTCAAGGCGCGTGGTTTATTCGTATTCATGATGACGATGTCATAATCACGCAATTCGACAGGAACCATTTCATATTTAAGCGTATTGCAATCAAGTAAAATCGCTTTTTTCACTTCACCAAAGCCAATGGCAAACTGATCTAAAATCCCTGAATTGACACCAATAAAATCGTTTTCCGTCTTTTGACCAAGCTGCACGAGTTCAAGACGAGGCACCTTTAAGTCAAATAAATCATCAAGGATGACGCCGACTAACAACTCAAGTGATGCAGATGAAGAAAGTCCTGATGCTGTTGGGATTTCACCTTTTATTAAAAGCTCAAAACCTTTATCAATCGTATATCCTGCTCCCTGCAGCATGGTAATCATACCTTTGACGTAGTTTGACCAGCTTTCATCATGTTTTTGATTGCTTTCTGAAAGGTCAAATTCTATTATTCCCGCTTCTGAGAAATTTTCTGAGAAAAGTCTGATTTTATTATCTTTGCGTAAACGAGCCAAACCAGTTGTTCCGATTGTGATGGAGGCTGGAAAAACATAACCTCCATTATAGTCGGTATGCTCACCAATCAGGTTGATTCTACCTGGACTAAAGAAATATTCTACATTATCCGCTCCACCAAAGACCGTTTTAAATTTCTCTGTCAAAGCTGATAAAATCGTACTGTTTTCTACTACTACTGACATTTTTACTCTCCTATGTTTACTTTATAGATTGTTTCCGCGTGGTAGGTATCACCTGCTTTGAGCGAAATATCGCCCAATTCTGGAATTTGTGGTGAACCTGGTGCAACTTGTGTTTCAAAAGTCATTCCACCATGGTTTACTTCTGCTTTTCCACGATAAATCGTACCTAAATCACCAAAATTTGCGGTGAATATAACAATACTTGGCTGGTTCGTATAAACCGAAATGCTCAAATCATCAAGTGATAAGCGTGCTTGTGCTTTATCCATGCTCACTTCGTCAAGGACAAAGCCGTGGTCAAGTCCGTCAACCAATGTGATTTGCGGATCATTGCTCACAAAGGCTTCAGAAAGAAGTTTGTCTGCCCGAAAATCAAACGGTGTCTCTGTCACATCGTCAATTTCTCCGCGAACAACCTCTGTCTTATCCAAAAGCGGAACATAACGCGAAGCGGCTATTTGGAGTCGATGATTGTCCAGTGGAATACTGGCGTCACCACTGAGGTTAAAATAAACATGACCTGTTGGATTGAAGACCGTGTCTTTGTCAGATACGGCAAAATATTCTATTTTCCATTCGCCTAATTCGTTAAAAGTATGGATAACTGTAAACTGAAGGTTTCCTGGATAACCACCGTCACCGTCTTTTAAAGTAAGAAAATATTTCACACCAGCGGTATCTTTCGTTTCAAATGTCTCAGCTTGCCAAAGTTGCGATTGTGTGGGGTTTGCTCCACCGTGGATGGCTTGTGGAAAATCATTTTGCTCAAGTTGTATCGTTTTTCCATTAATAACTACAATACCATCTTTGGTTCGTCCAGCTATACGCCCAACGGTTGCTCCGGGAAATATGTCTTTTTCTACATATTCTTGTGCGGAATCAAATCCTAAAATGATACTTTTTCCGTTTACTTTCCAATCAACGACTCGCGCGCCAAAGTTGGTAAAAGAGATGGTCATCCCCATTTTATTTTCAATGGTGAAAAGTTTTGCACCAAGTCCAAAATCTGCTGTTGTAATTTTCATACTTTTCCTCAAATAGAGCCAACTTATTGTCAGCTCCATCATTCTACCAATAGACTTGAATCATCATAAAGCTGTTCTCCCTCAACTGACTTGAAATAGGGGATAACATGATTTTTAGAACTTTAAGAAGTGCAGTCGTATCGGTAAGTTAATTTATTATTTGAAGCGTTCTTCAAGTTCTGCTACGATTTCTTGGTGACGTTTTTCAGTTAATTTCACTTTGAAGAGATAAATGGTAAGTGAGATAATCATCAAGATAGCTGGAATAATGAAGGCATAAAGTTTAAATGTTGCCACTCCATAAGTGTGTCCTGCGATATATTTTGAACCAGTCATTCCAGCAGCAATTGCAACAAAACCATAAATTCCGTTTGAGAAAGCTCCAGCAATCTTGTCAAGTAGTGGACGCATCGCAAGAGTTACTGCTTCATTACGAACTCCATTTTTCCATTGCCCATATTCGACCGAGTCAGTAATTGTCATCAAGACAGACAAGAATACGAGTTGATATGGTGTAGTCAAAAAGATTAATCCAGCAACTGTCATTGGAACTGAGCTACCGACAGCAAATAAAATATAGCCAACAAGCATTGAGATAATCGCCCCAGTTAAAACTTTACGACGACCAAATTTTTTAGCTAAAATTGGAAACATTGGAACCAAAATGATTGAGCCAATAAATCCAACAATCCCTGTGATTGAGTAAAGGCTTGCATTACCGATGACGAAGGTAAAGTTCAAAATCAGTGTCGCAGTTGTGGCAACATAAGCAATCGCAAACAAAATGTAAGAAAGAGATAACCACATCAACTGATCATTTTTTACCAAAGCTTTAAAAACATCAAGTGTGTTTGTTTTTGTTCCTTGTTGACGAATTGTTGACTGTTGTTCTTTTGTTCCCCAAGCAGTAACTAAAGCTGAAATTCCTTGAACTAAGGCAGCTATGACACCAAAAGCAAAGAAACCTCGTGCACCTTGTATATGTCCACCTTTTGTAAAGGCAATGGTGATTGGGATAGCAAGAATTGTTGCGCCTTGTGCTCCAATAGCTGAACCGAAACGAGCAAATGTTCCTAAAGTTTCACGTTCTGAATTTTTTTCTGATAAGGCTGGAATCATTGACCAAAAAGCAATGTCTTTGAATGAATAGAAGGCGTCTAGAATAATAAAGGCAATGATGAATACGATTGCAAACAATGTTCGGTTGTCACTTTTAGCTAGGCCAAAAAAGTCAGAAAACATCAGCATAATCATCAGAGAGGACATAATCCCTCCAATCACTAACCACGGTTTAAATTTTCCCCAACGTGTTTGTGTATTGTCAATGATTGAACCAATAATTGGGTCAAAAACAATTTCAATCAACCGGATAATAACAACCAAACCAGTGACTAGTGCAATCATTGCATCTTCATGCGGTGAACCTGCAAACATTTGAGCCGTCACAAAGGCTATAAAAAATGTACTGATTGAGTAATAATAGACATCGTGCCCTAATGCACCGAATGCATACGATAAACGTTGTTTCATTTTTCCCTTATTCATGGGAATCCTCCTTATAGATTTCTTTTTTGAAATCGCTCACATTTATAGTATAGCATTCAAATTTAAGAAAGAGTTTCCAATTCTTAAACACTTCTTTGGAAACACTTCCAATTCTTAATAAAAAAATTACTGACAGATTGTCAGTAAATATTATTTTTGTTTACTCTTTTGATATATTGAATAGGCATCCACTAGTACACGCTCCAGGATAAAGAGAGGAAGTCTGCTATGAACATCAAGATCGAAATAGTTCACTTCTAATCTACTTTTATATCCAACTAGACTAACATCAGATAGCTCGGTAAGTTCACTTTCTGCATCAGCTGTCAATGCTAGAATTTTTCCTCTTTTTTGTCTAACTATTTTTAAGGGAATATTAATCTCAGGATTTTCACCCGAAAGAGAAAGCGCAAGCACTAAGTCATCGTCATTTACAAACTGTGCATAATATGCAATCTGTTTTGGGTCATCATAAATACTAACGGTTTTATGGAAAAGCTGTAATTTTCTTAAAAGTTCATTAGCAACATTAATGGTTAGACCTCGGGCAAAGATTTTGATCTCTTTTGCTTCATGAATCAGCTTAACCGCCTCCTCTACTTCAGATGCTGAGATATTGTTAATTGTTTGCAGCAATTCTTCTTCATTTTTAGCAATCGCGCCTAAAACTTCTGTTGAAAAACCACTAATCTCCGGAAGTTTTTTCTCACGAATCGAATAACGAAATTCGCCATATCCTGAAAAACCTTTTTTTCTTACAGTGCGATTAACAGTTGAGATGGAAACATGTGCCAATTCTGCAAGTTCCGAAATTGGAATCTGAGGTATTTTTTCATAATTTTCTTGGATAATTTGCCAAGTATAACTCTCAGCACTTGTTAGTTTTGACATTTTCTTTACTCCCTTTGGTTTTGCAGTATTATCTCCACCATCACTCTACTGATGATTCCCTAAAATCATTGCTTCAAAATGAACTAGAGATTTTAACCTACTCTCAAAATATATCTTTGTCTTCTTCATAAAAATTATAACATTTAACGCTTACATGCGCTATAGTATCTTTGGAATCGCTTTATATCAAGCTTATAAAAATGATATCCTAAGTGAGACTCCCTTGAAAATGCTAGTTTGCTGATCGAAGTAAATTATTGAAAATACGCTAGATTTTACTGACAAAAATTGCAAACTATTGAAAGCATACTGACAGCATTTGTTTCTAATATTCAGGTTGAGATTTACTGCATCATGCTCTCTATTTGTGTCTCTCATATAAAATAACTAAAAAAACTTACTGATTTTTTCGTCAGTAAGTTTTTATTTTTTGTCAGTAAAATTATACCAGTTATTTTCTGAATAACTTGAATCATTTGGTTAAATAACAAGCGCATCCAATTATGAAGTGCTTAGACTCCTAGTAAGAGTAGCTCTGACTAGCGAGCATTGATAGTTAGACATTTCCATAAGTATTTTATACCAACTCATCTTTAAAATTATTAGATGAATCGCGAATATACTGCTTTGTGTCGCTTTGCAAAAGCAAGGCATTGTTTTTGGTGAGTAACAGCATCAGTATTTCAAACGTTCAATTTTGACCCCTGTATACTCATGCACGGCATCAATCGCGTGATGATAGCGACTGAGATAGCCAGCTTTATCACGATTATCTCCTTCGTCATCAAGAACAACAACCTTGTCCATCAACTTAAATTCTTCAAGTTGTCGCATCAGTTCGACATGAAAATCATAGCGCGAATCCTCCCATGCCATATTACGAAAACCATCATTTACATAGTCTGTAATTGGCGGGATGACCAAAATTAAATCCATTCGTTCATCAGCGATTGTTTTTTGAAAGAGGGGTTCAAGTTGCTCAAAGTCTGATGGAGAAAGATAAAGTTTCGCATACACTCTTGTGACAATTGCATCTGTATCCAGAAAAACAATGCCTTGGTTGGCCGCTGAATTAATTTCTCGTGAATTAGCGTCATATTGTCCTGTAATCATACGGGCATAATCATCCATCCGCAGCTCATCATCATCAATATTTGATTTTTCCTCATACTCACGCGCATACTCTTCGGAAAATGGTGCATTTATTGAGCGCGCTAAACGTCTGACAAGTGTAGTTTTTCCTGTGGAAGCTGAACCCATCACCGTGACAACTTTTGAGAAATTTCTTCTGAACACTCGATTGATATCTGCCCAATGTTCTTGTGGATTCTGCCGAATTTGAGTTGCTGACAGCTCAATATCATGTCTGTCAGCGATTTCAACAGCATAATGATTGTTGTCAGCAGGAAAACGCTTTGTCAGCTCTACTACATACTCTGTCTCTCCGACATAAAATGTTACTGATAGCGCTTCTTCATAAGTATTTTGTTGAATCAAATCTAACAAACGCGTGACCCATTCATCCCAGCCATTTGGCATTGCTGGGATATTATTTTCGTTCAGCATTGCGACTTTTATATTTTCTTCGTCATTAAAAGCTTCTCTGAGATAACGAAAACGTTTTTCAAGAGGCAAACCAATTTGCGAACCACGGTCGCCGTCATACCCTGATACGACAAGAAGAACACCGTCATTAAGGCTTGCACATTTATAAATTTGCTGCTGATGTCCAGCGTGCAAGGGTGCAAAAGTGCCAAAATAAACACCAATTTTCTTTCCTGTAAGTTTAGACTTTGAGATATTATTTGTAATCATATTAACTCTATTTTATCAAATTTTCTGCGCTGACAGGATAAAGAAAGTACTGACAGGGTTTAATTGCTCAGTAATCAAAAAGCTGTCAGTATGCTGACAGCTTTATTTTGTATTTTGTCAGTAAATTTTGCAAGGGATCGCCCTGCATACAGGTAGTCCATTTATGGTAAATATATCAGGCACGAACAGTTTTTGCGCTACCAGTTTTCTTGTCATAAAGATTGATTAAACCTGCTCCGTTTTTACGGATCATATCTCCAGTTTTCACGGCAAAAGGTACATCAATATGAAGTAGAGTCATTGGATTTGGCGCACGGTCAATATGTTCATCAGTTTCGGCTAAACGGAGATTTTTCACAACTGTGTCAACATGACGAAAACCTGGTCCATAAAACTCGATTTGGTCTCCTTCTGTGATGACATTACGCTGACGAATCGTTGCAACCATGCTGTCAGAATCAAAATCTATGACCTCACCAACAAATTTATATTCTGGAATTTTGCGTCTCGCTCCAAACAATTGTTTGTTCTCATCAGGTAGCCCATAATAAAATCCAGTGTCCAATTCACGTTGCGCAACTTTCCACAACTCATCAACCAGTTGAGGTTTTATTGCCTCAAAACGCTCAGGTGATTCTAAATAGGCATCAATTGCAGCTTTGTAAACATTGGCGACCGTTGATACGTAGTGAATAGATTTCATTCGTCCTTCGATTTTAAGCGAATTTACTCCATTTTCAATCATGTCTGGAATATGCTCAATCATAGACATATCAACCGCTGACATCGAAAATTCTTCACTTACTTCACCATTAATTGATTGACGTTCACCAGCAAATGGCATGTCATAAAGATCATATTTCCAGCGGCAAGACTGTGAACAACCGCCACGATTGGCATCTCGCATACTCATATAATTTGATAAAACACAACGACCAGAATAAGAAATACACATTGCACCATGGACAAAAGCTTCAATTTCAACATCTGTGTGTTTACGAATTTCACGCAATTCTTCCATCGAAACTTCACGTGCCAAAACCACTCGCTCAAGTCCCAAATGTCTCCAAAATTCAAGTGTTTCATAATTCGTCGCTGATGCTTGTGTAGAGAGGTGGATGGGAAGACCAGGCGCTTCTGCTGCTGCAATAGCAATCAAAGCGGGATCTGATACAATAACAGCCGAAATTCCTAAATCGCGTAAAGTGCGGAACCACTCTCCTGCCCCCTTTTCGTTTCCCTCATGCGTCACCATGTTCGCTGCAACATAAACTTTTGCATGATGTTCACTTGCGTAAGCAACACCTTCAGCCATTTCTTCAAATGTGAAGTTGCCTGCACGTGAACGAAGTCCATAAGCCTGACCACCGATATAAACTGCATCAGCACCATAATCAATGGCTACTTTTAGTTTCTCAAGTGTCCCTGCTGGCGCAAGAACCTCAGGACGTGTTTTTTTAATTGACATTTTTTTATTCTCCAATTTTCAAGATTGTGAGTTATTTTGAAAAGGTCAATACTCTGTCGAAAGAATTGACCAAAACTTCTTATCCCTCTATTTTACAGGTTTTTTTTAGAAAATAAAACCGTCAGCACTGACAAGCTTATTTGACAGTCTGTCGTTTTTTGTCAGCATATAGAAAAATCTGTCAGTACGCTGACAGAATCATTTGATTGCATTCTTGTCTAAATCATAGAAACCATGCGACATTGTCCTCCCTGAAGGATGAAGTTTTCGCACCTTCTCTTCAAGTTGAAAAGCCTTCAACTCAGTAAACTGACCTGTTTCAATCAATATTTTAGCCTCAACGAAAAGTTTTACAATCTGGACGAAATTCTCTCCCCGTGTAAAAATTCCATCAAGCTTCCAGTGATCAAATCCCATTTCTGTAAGTTGCTTCAGCTCTGTCATCATGTTGATGTCATCATTTGCAAACACGTGTGTACCATGATTATCCTCAAAAATCGAATAGTGTGTATCCTCTTTTTTCGGCTCAGAAACGAAAAGATTACGCTCACGATTTTTTCCAGTTTCTTCGGTTTTGATAAAATTATAATAATTTTGTACTAAAGGGCGTTTACTATGATGAATCACCGTCGCGCCGTAAACCAAGACTTCACCTGGTATTCTCAAACTTCCTTTCATATCAGAAAGCTCTTCTTTCGGAATTTCTCTGGCAAGCACCGCCTCAACAGCACCTTGCTCTGCCCAAAAATTCGCTTGTCTACTTGATGCCACCATCGTTGAAGCATCATATATAAAAGGAAGTTTATATTTATCTCGTTGCAAAACAAAAATCACTCCAGCATCTCCAACTGCAATACGGTCAGCTTTAATTTCAACTAAAAAGTCCAAAAAAGGTTTGATTTTTGACATCATTTCTGTGTGCATCAGTGCATTCACCGCGACTGTCACAGTTTTATTTGCCTGATGTGCAAGTTCAGTAATCTTACGTAATTCATCATACGTAAGCGCAGTTGGCACGCGCAGACCATAAGCCGCTTCGCCAATGTATAAACGATCAGTTCCAGCATCCAGCAAAGCCTTAGCTTGCTCAACACTCTCAACTGTAGAAGTAATTGTAATCATAATGATATTATACCAAGATGTAAGCAACACCGTCAAGAAGCGGAGAGAAATGCCAGTTGGCTCTTTGTGCTTTAGCACATAGCTTCGCATGACCATAGGACATTTGTCCGTTTGCTTAGGGACTAAAGCCCCAAGAGCAAAAGGCATTGGCTGTAAGCTGCTAAAGCAGCAACGCCAAATGGCAATCCAATGGACAGCGTAGTGCTGAAAGCACGGAGATAGAAAAATGTGGTTGCCTTTTGCTCTTGGAGCTTCAGCTCCTAAGCAAACGGACAGCGGAGCGACAAGGTCGCGTAGATCTGCTCGTAGAGCAGGTTCCAGTTGCCACTTCGACTCATCGCTTCAGCGATGTAGCGAGAATGGACAGCGGAGCTGTCTTTTCTCATAGCTTCTGGTGTTGCGAACTCGATTATACCGAGATATGAGGACGTTTGGCAAGAAATGATGAAAATTACTATATATAAAATCAAAATCATATCATTTGACTTTCCCCAAATACTTAATCATGTTTTACGCTTACAGTAATATTTGTGTAACCAAATTAATTTTGTTATAATAAAAGGCGTTGCTTTTTATACTATAATAAATTACATAATAAACTCAGGAAAGTTGCTAATATACTATGGAATTAAGAAATCTCAAGGACTTTTACGAAAAACAAGAATATTATAATTATACCGAAACTCAAGGACGTGAACAAAAACAATTTAACAAGCGGGTACAAGAATTAACTTTCTTTGTGAATATCGCTGTATTTTCTGTTTTCCTTGCTATTATTACTTATGTTTTAGTTTCAATGTTGACAAGTTTGATTGCTGTTCCAGTCGCATTCTTCTTATCTCTCGCTGTTTATATCTCTTTGAAAAAAGGAATCGCAAAAGTTATTAAAACTTTATTAAAATAAGTCTATCAAGCAAAAACTGCCCGTTCAATAGAACAGGCAGTTTTTTTGATATGCTCGAAACAGATCTTTACTCAGATTTGCCAACTAAAATACGGACATGAATCGTCGCTTGTTGTGGAGGATTTTGCCTTGCTTGTTTTTTTAGTTCTTCCGAAACATTCCACTCTAATGGACTCATTGCAAGAAAATCTTCGCGTAACTCCTGTGGGATTTTAAAAGTATAGTTAATCTCCTGTTCTGTCACTTCTTTGAACTCTGCCTTAAAACGCTCAACAACTGCAGTATTATCATAGTCTATCGGTATCCCGTAACTCTCACGCAGTTCTTGCAAGTAAAACTGTTCTGGGACAACTTTAATCACTCGTCCATTTTTTGACAATACTCGGTGAAATTCAGCATAATTTGATGGTGTAAAAATGTTTAAAATCACTGACAGACTTCTGTCAGCAAATGGCAAATTAGTCAAATCAGCCAAACTTAAAAAACTATCAGTTTCTAACTCTGTCGCCATCTCTATGCCATCCTTAGCGATATCAAAACCAAATTTCGCACCATCATTATCAAGAAACTCTAAAAATGATCCTTCTCCCGTACCAACATCAAGTAAATTTCCACTGACAAAGTGTTTTTTTATTTCTGTCAGCACTGACGAGTACATCCCAGACCGAATCAACCGTCTGCGTGGTTCAAACATTTTTCTTGTATAATGCTCAGTATCCGCTTTAGTTTGTAAAAAATTGATAAATCCTTTTTTATTGATATTGTAAGTATGTTTATTTTCACAACGAAGCGCATAAGTTTCCACCTGAAAAGGCGTATGGCAAAGCGGACATCTCAGAAACTCAACATTTTTTTCTAATAGTAAATAAGCTTTTTCTATTTTCTTTAACATAGTTATACTATATCACAGATATTCATTGAAGTTCAATGATGTTCACTAAATGCATTATTTAGCGATTTGTTAAAATATAATCATCAATGATATTCAATAGATTTCAACTGGAACGTAGTTAAAAACGTAATTAAATTTTTGTCAGGCAAGGGCTGTGTATTTTAAATATACAGTTTTCAATATTAAAAATTCTGTCAGTACTGACAGAATCAAACAATCTCATTTTGCTTTACAAACCAAATCAACAGTTCAACGTTTTATTGATTAAAATGGTAGGAAATCTCTACAAACCCCGCCTTTCAATAAAACTGGACAAGACACTACACATCAAAATCTTAATATATTACCACTATTTTATATCTATATCGGAAAATTTATCAATAAGATGTTATTTCGCTACAAAAAAATTCCCACTCTTACAGTAGGAACTATGTCTATTTGCATTATAGCATACATTACCTAAAATAAACCCAGTATTTTATCTACAGTTCCAGATTCAAGTAAAATAATAATTCCCAATCCAATATAGATTATACCCATTATCCAACGTCCATATTTTTCTAAAAAGTAATGAAGAGGTCGTATTTTCGATATCGTTTGCCCTAAGAAACCTAATAAAATGATATTAGCGATGAAAGTTAAAAGGGACACCACAATCCAATAAGATTTTAAATTAACAAAAAATGGTGTGAATAAACCAATATTGTCTGCGCCACAACTTGCAAAAGAAATAAGGGTAACAGTAATTAAAAGATTTTTATTCTTTCGTTTTTCTAGCGCTTCCTCTACTTCTTCATCGTCATCATCTCCCAGTATCAGATATTTTAAACCAAATCCTAAAGGAATTAATCCCAAAAACCCTAAAAGCCACTGTTCTGGAACAAACTTAAAAATGAAAGCAAGTAATAAGCTTACTCCAATAAGGATAATTGAGCCTAGCATTTGCCCTAAAGATATCATTCTATGTCTGGATTTATCAAACTTTACAAAAAGAATTGATAAAATTAAGAGCAAATCTAATGCTGTAGCCCAGTATATTATTGTTGTTTGAATAATTGTTGTAATCATAATTTACAGTATAACATATAGCATAAATAAAAAAGCACCCCGAAGGATGTTGAAATTAATATTATTTCCTATCCA
This sequence comes from Lactococcus protaetiae, assembly GCF_006965445.1. NCBI lineage: Bacteria > Bacillati > Bacillota > Bacilli > Lactobacillales > Streptococcaceae > Lactococcus > Lactococcus protaetiae. Next base: position 121,041 of record NZ_CP041356.1, read on the forward strand.
TCTATATAATGTTATAATAAATTTAGCACTTTTGGAAGGAAAAACTATGATTATTCGAGAACTCTGTGTTGAAAATTTCACTAAAATTCCACAAGCAGTACGCAAAGGAGTGGAGCGCATTGAGCTTTGTGATAACTTGGCCGTCGGCGGTACTACACCCTCTTATGGGTCATCGAAGAAGCGGCTCGCTTAGTTTCAGAAAGTAAAATAACTCTTGCTGTCATGATACGCCCACGCGCAGGAAATTTTATCTATGACTCCTACGAATTGAAAATAATGGAAACTGATATCCTCAAAGCAATCGAAGCTGGCGCTCAAAATCTTGTTTTTGGAGTACTGACTGAGGACAATAAAATTGATAGCGATGCCCTTGATACTCTAATGATTGCATCTCAAGGGCTTCCTGTCACCTTTCATATGGCATTTGACGAGATTGAAGACCCAAAAGCAGCAATTGACGAGCTTATTGAAGCTGGGATTGATAAAATCCTGATGCATGGTGGTCCACTCAATCAACCTCTAAATATCGATAAAATTAAAACTTTAGTTAAGTATGCCTCTGGTCGCCTCAATATTTTAATTGGCGGTGGTGTAAATAGTGATAACTTTGAGTCGCTATCTCAAATGACAGGAACAAATTTTGTCCACGGTACAAAAATCATTTAATTTATCGAAGTAAATGCGTGCTAACCCCCTCCTTCTTAGGTAGGAGATAAAGCAGCACTATCTCCGCTTCACTTCGCTGTCCATCCTCGCTACGGTGCTACGTGCTTCGCACGCCGTTCTACGAACGGTCTACGCAACTTCGTTGCTGCGCTGTCCGTTTGCTTAGCTGCTAAAGCAGCAAGAGCAAAAGGCAAAGCACCTAGTCGGAATCGCAACTTTGAATCTCGTCCGACTGCCCTCTTTAGCACTTAGGCTTCTGGGACAGGGTGACCTCATATCGAAGATGTGAGGTTGTACCCTAGATTCAGTGGCGAGTTGCCCTTTTATCAGTCGAATCGCCTTTTGCTCTTGCTGCTTTAGCAGCTAAGCAAACGGACAGCGCAGCGGAGATAGCGACTAGAGAAAATGGACAAATGTTTTACGAAACTCCCACTGAGTAAGTCTTAACTTCATGATACAAAAAATCCTGTAGTGGCGTAGCGAGCATCGACAGCCTTTTTATCAGATGCTTTAGCGGCTAGATAAAACGGACAAATGTTTATCGCGTAGTCCAAAGGGCGGAGATAGCACGCACTTGCTAAGTTAAAAAGAGCTTTCAATTTATCAGATAAAAAAACGGTCAGCAAGCTTGACCGTTTTGTCAGTATACTGACAGAATTATTTTTTATTTTTTAATCTCATTCTCACATAAAACTTAGTCAATATAAAATCAACTAAAAGGATAACTACTACAAACCATATCGGACGCAAGAAAATCAATCCAACAATCAATTCAATTAAAGTTACGAATAACATCACTCTAAACAAAACAGCCCTTAAACCACCATTTTTTGCCGTTTTCTTCAACGGATATATCCGTGTCAAAAGTTGATAATCAAAAAATTCTCTTAGAGAAATCAACTGGAATATAAGTAAATAATTAAAAAGTGAAACTAGGATAATCGCAACAATTCCACTGCTGACAAAAATCATCGTCAGTACTGCCAAAGTCAATAAGCGTAAAGTTAACCCTAAATAATCACCACTTCTCAAAAAACCACGCGTAAAGAGATATTCATAAGTTCGTTTTGTTTTTGGAAGTAAAAAGTCTAAATATTTTCTTCGATGACTTCGAGATTTTAAGCCTTTTACATTTGTAAATAAAGCAAAAAATCGTAAAGTTGCTGTCTTTCGGCTTTGTTCCAAAGCAATCAAACTTGACCAATCCAAATTATTATTCATTTGCATTTTCCGCAATTTTTGTCCAAGCCATCCTGCTTTCACTAAAACAAGCAAGACAAACCAAAGTATTAACAAATAAACCGAAAACTCCAAAAGAGGAGCCACAATCAAAACTATAATTCCAGAAATCAGAGCAGGAAAAAATAATGAACGTACTAAACAAGACAGTAAATACTTACGAACCTCAAGCTCCTTAACAAGCAAAAATACCTTATCTGCTGGCTCGACAAAAGTAGCTAAACGTCCAAAAACCTGACTCAATCCTGTAGCAAAAATAATCAAAATTACTTTTCCAAAAATATTTAACTGATGATTTTGTAAAAAGTTTACATACTGTACGACAATAGCACCAAACAAAATCATCAAAAATAATACAAAATGATCATTAAAAACATAACGAAGATATTTAATATTCTGGGAGTACCACGCCTTTCTTCGTTGATTAAACATTTCATTCATGAATAAAACCTGCCTCTTTTGATTGTGTATGATTTGGCAAATTTCCTTTGGTCAACGACAAATAAATTTCATCTAGGCTTGCATTGGGTTGACCAAACTTTGCCCGCAACTCGTCTACTGTCCCTGTAGCAATCACTTGCCCTTCATGCAGAACTACAAATTTATCACAGAATTTTTCCGCCGTTGACAAAATATGCGTACTCATCAAGATTGAACTACCTGTTTTCTTCATTTCTAACATCAAGTCAATCAAATCCTGAATTGCTAGAGGGTCAAGACCCATAAACGGCTCATCAACAATATAAAGCGATGGTTCACACAAAAAAGCACAAATAATCATTACCTTTTGTTTCATCCCTTTTGAGAAATTTACTGGAAACCAGTCTAATTTATCACTTAATCGAAAAGTTTCTAATAGTTTTTGAGCGCGCTCCATCGCGACTTCAACAGGAATCCCATATGCTAACGCAGTAACTTCAATATGTTCACGTAAAGTTAATTCCTCATAAAGACTTGGCGTTTCTGGAATAAAACCAATTTTTTGACGATAACCTTCAAGATTTTGTTGTAACGTTAGACCATCTAATTCAATTTGTCCTGAATATGGTGTCAATAGTCCTATAATCTCTTGAATTGTTGTTGATTTTCCTGCGCCATTCAGACCAATCAAGCCGACAAGTTCCCCATCACCAATCTCAAAATTAACTTCTTTTAATACTGGATTTCCTAGATATCCTCCAGTCAGATTCGTTACTTTTAGCACTACGTTATGTTCTCCAATTCTCATTAAATTTGATATAATTGAGTTCAGATGATTAGAAATAAATGAAAAGTAATAGAGCATAAGTACTCTGTTTTACAAAAAAATCCCACATTTCTTAGCTCCATACTTTCAACATTTCACTGTCATTGGCTTATCAAAAGTATGAAAAGCCAAGTCGTATTTTGATTATTTCTTGCCAATCAGACTCACATCTTGGTATAATTGAGTTCGCAACACCAGAAGCTCGGAGAAAAGACAGCTCCGCTGTCCATTGGATTGCCATTTGGCGTTGCTGCTTTAGCAGCTTACAGCCAATGCCTTTTGCTCTTGGGGCTTTAGTCCCTAAGCAAACGGACAAATGTCCTATGGTCATGCGAAGCTATGTGCTAAAGCACAAAGAGCCAACTGGCATTTCTCTCCGCTTCTTGACGGTGTTACTCACATCTTGGTATAATCTTAGTATATTATAACATTTTCTTAACAAATTTCGGAGGCCATTCAAATGGATAACTGTATCTTCTGCAAAATTATCGCTGGAGAAATTCCTAGTACTAAAGTTTATGAAGACGATGAAGTTCTCGCCTTCCTTGATATCACTCAGACAACTAAGGGGCATACTCTTCTAGTTCCTAAAAAACATTATCGAAATCTTCTTGCGATGACAGGAGAAGAGTCTGCACAACTTTTTACTAAAGTGCCCAATATCGCCAATAAACTTATGAAAAATCTTGGTGCCAAGGGAATGAATATTTTGCAAAACAATGAAGAAATTGCTGGTCAAACTGTTTTCCACACACATATTCATCTTATTCCGCGTTATGCAGAAAATGATGGCTTTATAGGTAAATTTACACAACATGATTTTGATTTATCCGCAATCGCTGCTGAAATTTCCAAAGATTGACTATGCGTGTGAACAAGAGGGGAAATGCCCACATAATCACCAGAAATCAACCTCTTGATAATATCTATCTATGATAAAGTTAGTCTAAGCTATTTTTATGACATAAAAAATGGCGCCAAGCACATTAATTTATAGTTTTCACTAACCTTTTTGATAAATACTACTACAATCAGATATGAAATAAAATAAATGGATATCTATGGCTAGCCTTATGAGATTTTGAAGTGATTACTTCATCAGTGGGAGATTCTTTCTCTCCCGCTGATGTTAGGGCACAACCTCACATCAAAGATATGAGGTCACCCTGTCCCTGAAGTCTAAGCGCTAAAGCGCTAAGACCCTAGGGCAGTAGAACGAAAGCAAAGCTTGCCATTTCGCCTTATCGCTTTAGCGATTTAGAGTGAATGGACAGCGAAGCGAAGCGGAGATAGTGTTGCTTATCCCCCTACCTAAAAGAGGTGGGGGAGTTGCCACTCCGACTAGGTGCTTTAGCACCCCAAAGGGCGAAGATAGCAGACACTTGCTTGGTTAAAATAAAACCAGTATAATATAAATCAGGAGGTTCCTATGATAGACTTCTTTAATGATATGAAAAAACTGTTATCCGAATTGACAGAAGAAATTGATACGTTAAAATTAAATGTTGAACGTGTGCAGACAGAAGCAAAAAAAGCTGAACGCACTGGTCAAGATATTCAGAGAAAAGTCACTGAATTTCAAGTGGCAACTCAACCTAAAATTGATAAAATAAATGAACTTGTGGAAAAGATAAACAAAAAAGCTGACTAAGTCAGCTTTTTTTATTTTTATTTGATTTTTTCTGCTGTTTGTAAAATTGTATTCCCCAAAAAATCCCCATCACTTGCGATATAATAAAACCGCCAATAATGACTAGTAGTTTTTCTGTATCATGGTGCTGAATATAAGTGAATGTATGCTGTGAATAATATAGCACACCAATAACAAAGACCATGACAATATTCATAGCAATGATGCGGCTATACCTTCCTTTTTTACTCTCCCAAAAACTAAGAAAAAGGAGTAGGATTGCCACTAGTTCAAGACCTATCAATGTTAGATTTAAAATCTGAAAGAGGTAGGCAATGCCAAAAACAATTGTAATAAAACCCCATAGAAATAGTAACATACCCTATTTTAACACGATTTTTAAAATTGTACAATCAATATAAGAAAAAAGAGACCGAAATCTCTTTTTTATCTCTTCATTAGAAAGAAGCTGCATCAACTTTCACACCAGGACCCATAGTTGTTGTAACTGAAAGGTTCGAAATGTAAGTTCCTTTAGCTGCTGATGGTTTGGCAGCAACAACTACGGCGTTAATTGCTTTGAAGTTTTCAACAAGTTTATCTGTATCAAATGAAACTTTACCAATTGGCACATGAATGTTACCAGCTTTATCAGCACGGTAGTTAACTTTACCAGCTTTTGATTCTTCAACTGCTTTAGTCACATCCATAGTAACTGTACCAGTTTTAGGGTTTGGCATAAGATTACGTGGGCCAAGGACACGTCCAAGACGACCAACAACTGCCATCATGTCAGGTGTTGCGATGACAACGTCAAAGTCTAACCAGCCACCGTTGATTTTAGTAACAAGTTCTTCAGCGCCTACAAAGTCTGCACCAGCTGCTGTTGCTTCTTCAGCTTTCGCTCCTTTAGCGAAAACGAGAACACGAGCAGTTTTACCAGTTCCGTTTGGCAATACCATTGCTCCACGAATTTGTTGGTCAGATTTTTTAGTGTCAATGTTAAGATTGTAAGCAACTTCTACAGTTGCATCAAATTTTGCAAATGAAGTTTCTTTTGCAAGTGCTACAGCTTCTTCTACGCTGTAGGCTTTAGTTGCGTCGATTTTTTCAATCGCAGCGCGCAATGCTTTGCTTTTTTTAGCCATTTCTATTTCTCCTTGTGGTAATATCGGTTGTCTGTCTTAACGACAGCCTTCCACTTAAATGTGTGGATTGCATGTGTGACTTTTTCTGAACTCATAATATACGAGTCTCGAAATTTTGTTCGAAGTGCGAGGCGCGGCAGGTTCCAAAGCCTACTTAGGTAGGTAAGGTTTCTGTCAACGAAGCAATTCTAGTGAAATTTTAGTCAGTAACAGTGAATCCCATAGATTTCGCAGTACCCTCAATCATTGACATTGCAGATTCAACTGATGATGCGTTAAGGTCAGGCATTTTAAGCTCTGCAATTTCTTTGATTTGTGCTTTGGTTACTGAAGCAACTTTTGTTTTGTTAGGTTCACCTGAACCTTTTTGAACGCCTGCTGCTTTCTTCAACAAAACTGCTGCTGGAGGAGTTTTTGTGATGAATGTAAATGATTTGTCTTCATAAACTGAGATAACAACTGGGATAATCATACCAGCTTGATCAGCTGTACGAGCGTTGAATTCTTTTGTGAATCCCATGATGTTAACACCTGCTTGACCTAAAGCTGGACCAACTGGTGGAGCTGGTGTTGCTTTACCGGCAGGGATTTGCAATTTAACGAGTTTTTCTACTTGTTTAGCCACGATAAATGTTCTCCTTATGTTTGTTTTCGTGATGTGGTATGATGCTGCTCTTTGCAGCTTCCACGCCTGTATGACAAAAATGCATACCTGTCTATTTTACTGTTTTATTTATCTTTTGTCAATCAATTTTTGTCCATAGGCGTGAAAAAACGCCCTATAGAATTTCATGATTCTAAATACAACTGCCAGATATCATCAAACAATGTCAGGTTAAAATAAAACGGTGCATGAGTTTCTAAATATGAGGAAACTTCTTCAAAGTTCTTAGATTGTTTTGGAAAAAGTGGGTCACGAAAGGCAAGGTTAGCAAGACGAGTGATGTCATCAACCTCTACTGGCGACTTGTGGCGCATCAAAAATGTATAAAATGGTGTACTCATTTCTTGATTTCCTTATTTTTATTAGCCCAATTTTCCTCAATGAATTCATGGCGAATTCGACTTGACTCAGCATAATGTTCTGGATTTTTCTTGTAAAAACCTTGATGATACTCTTCTGCTGACCAGAACTTTTGTACAGGTTCAATTTTTGTCACAATAGGTGAATCAAAATTTCCTGTTTCTTGAAGATGAGCTTTACTTTCTTCTGCTATCGCTCTTTGTGTTTCATTTTCTACAAAAATAACAGGGCGATAGTTATCTCCTCGGTCTTCAAATTGTCCGAAAGCATCCGTTGGATCTGTTAGTGTCCAGTAAATTTCAACTAAATCTTTGAAACTAATCTTTTCATTATCAAAGATTATTTCTACTGCTTCTGTATGACCTGTAATATGCATTTTCACTTGTTCATAGGTTGGATACTCAAAATCTCCACCTGTATATCCACTTGTTACAGAGAGTATACCATTGCGCTCCTCAAAGGGTTGAACCATACACCAAAAACATCCGCCTGCAAATGTTGCTTTTTCTTTTACCATTTTCCCTCCTCATTATCAATAATGATAACCTTCTAGCCACATCAACTGCCTATTATCTATTTTAATTGTCTTGTGAAATATTATAGCACAGTCATAAAAAAAGTAGCCTGTAAAGCTACTTTTAAATTTTAAATCCCCTTAGTGCGTGCTATCTCCGCTTCGCTACGCTGTCCATCCTTGCTACGGTGTGACCTCATGCAGACCGTTGCAGCTTTAGCTGTGTACGGATTGCTTAGTTGTTACACCTAGAGGTTATAACCCTAAATTTAGTGGAAATTAAAACTCTCACTAGACAAGACTTGACTTCATCACTGACAGAAATCTTGTCAGTAACATAATTAATCTATCAACTCGCTTCCTGCTGGGCTTTGTTTAATTTTTCCTGCTTTCATCAAACCACCAAGCGCTTTTTTGAATTGACCTTTTGAAATACCGAAAGTGGCTTTGATATCATCTGGATTAGATTTATCATTAAAAGGCATTTTGCCACCCATACTTTGTAAGTATGCAAGAATCATCTGTGCATCTGCATCAAGCATTTCATAAGCTCGTGGTTTTGCAGACAGGTTAAGGCTACGGTCTTCTTTACGGAAGCCAATCACACGTACTTGAAGTTCTTGACCTATTCGTAAATTGCTGAAACGTTCGTTAGGATGTATGAACCCTAGCATATTGTTATCAGGTAAATAAACAAAGGTTCCAGATTCTTTATTTCGATAAACAATTGCACGAAGATTTTGATTTTGCATATTATCAAAAGCTGGACCAGCTAGTTTCCAAAAATCTTCATGCCAAGCAAGATGTCCCCAAATCCGCTCTTTTTTATCCACAATAAGTTTTACATAAAGTTTGTCACCAACTTTTGGCCAGAGCTCTTTTTCCAAAGGCAAATCATCAAGAGATACGACAATATCTTTTCCAGGTAAGCCAGTATCTACAAAGACACCTAAATCGCGACGAACATCAGTCACACTTCCCAACCAAATTGTTCAAGCGTAGCTTGTTGTGGTAGCGTTGTCAATCGTCTATGTTCATCTTTATCCACATAAACTAACCCTGTCACCACGTCACCAATCGAATATTCTCCTTCAGTCTTATCCAAACGTAGCAAATCTTCTCCCTTTTGGAGAAAATAGAAGCGCTCGCTCTGTTCCACAATAATTGCGGAAATCGTTTTTGCTATAATACTCATTTATACCTCTTTTAACTTAGCGCGCACTTACTTCGATGAAACCATAATATTTACTGACAGAATCGCTATCAGGACAGCTAGCCCCCATATTTACTGACAGAATTTTTGTCAGTAAATATTATTTGAAAACTAGCAATTAGATATCCAAAAGTTCTTTTTCTTTATCTGCTGCAAGTTTATCCGCTTCTTTTACTGCATCATCAGTTGCTTTTTGAATCTCTTTTTCAAGAGATTTAAGGTCATCTTCTGTGATTTCTTTTGCTTTTTCAGATTTTTTCGCAGTATCCATTGCATCACGGCGAATATTACGAATAGCAATTTTTGCAGATTCAATCACTTTACCCATATCTTTGACAAGTTCACGACGGCGTTCTTCAGTCAACATTGGAATAACCAAGCGAATAACAGAACCATCATTTGCTGGTGTGATACCGAGATCAGACTCATACAATGCTTTTTCAATATCCTTCAAAATTGACTTATCAAAAGGTGTAATCATCAGAACACGTGCCTCAGGGATAGTAATTGAAGCTAATTGATTAAGAGGGGTAGGAGCACCATAATACTCCACTTGAATACGGTCAAGTAAACTTGCATTTGCGCGTCCTGCACGAATGTGACCCAAGTCACGTTGCAAGCTTCCCAATGAATTTTTCATGCGGTCTTGAGCCGTTGTTACTATTTCGTTTGCCATAATTAAATGATTTACCTGCTGTCAGTATATTACAGGTTTTCTTCCTTTCTTTTCTCGGAAAATTCTCACTGACAGAATTCCTGTCAGCAAATTTCAACTCTTGTCAGTAAAATTACTCTACTGTTGTTCCAATTTCTTCACCACGGACTACTCGTTTAATGTTTCCTGGTTTATTCATATTAAAAACAACAAGCGGAATATGGTTATCCATTGACATTGTTGATGCAGTGCTGTCCATGACGTGCAACCCTTTCGTAATCACATCCATGTGAGTCAATGTCGCAAATTTAGTGGCTGTTTCATCAAGTTTAGGGTCTGCATTATAGACACCATCAACTCCATTTTTAGCCATCAAAATCACATCAGCATTGATTTCAGCAGCACGTAAGGCTGAAGTTGTATCTGTTGAGAAGTAAGGTGAGCCTGTACCACCAGCAAAAATCACAACTCGACCTTTTTCTAAATGTCGTTCTGCACGACGGCGAATGTAGGGTTCGGCAACGGCCTTCATCTCGATTGCAGTCATCACACGAGTGTCTACTCCAAGATTTTCCAATGCGCTTTGGATAAACAAGCCATTTTGAATTGTTGCAAGCATTCCCATATAATCTGCTTGAGCGCGTTCCATTCCTGCCTTTTCCCCGGTGATACCGCGCCAAACATTACCACCACCACAAACAATCGCAAGTTCAGCACCTAAATCATGCACTTCTTTTAACTCTTGAGCAACGACTTTTGCAACTTCGGGGTCAAAACCAAAACCTTTCTCTCCAGAAAGTGCTTCCCCAGAAAGCTTTAATAGTACACGTTTATATTTAATATCAGACATATTGCACCTATTCTATCTATTTTTTCCATTTTACCATATATTCGCAACAAAAAAAAGGCTGATAACAGCCCACATAAAAAAATTCTTTATCATTAGCCCCAGCAACCATTGAAATCGTCATCGTTATTATTCAGTCCTATATTCTCAGAAGCAAAATTTTCCACAATCAAATCACTCGTATCTTCAGATCTCATCTGAATATTCATGATGAAATCCCAAATTTTCGCTTCCTCCTCAGCAAACTGACCTTTGCGAATCTTTCTTTTGAGATGATTATCGTTGTATAGACACCAAGGAATTTTGTAAGCTTTCATCCATTTTCTTCGACGTTTCAGTGCAAAATAGGAATCATCATTAACCAAAAATGCATCAATCCGTCGTGCTACTCTCTCAAAATCACGTTCAGTAAGTACAGAAATTGGACCAAAAATAAATCGAATATCAAAATCCACTTCAGGCTTGAATTCATAAAGTTCTTCCATAGAATAATGACTAACGTAACAACGAATGCCTTGCCCCACAAGAAATTCAAAAATTTTACGGAAATACAAATCTTTTGAGCCATTGCCTCCCACATAAATTTCCAAATCTTTGTCAATAGACTTAGTCGTCGTCAATACAGAGGAATCATAGCCTCTCTCTAAGTCCAAGTTAATCAACTCGCCAAGCAACAAATCATAACCCTTATCAGCGTTCATTCGCCCATAAAGTAAACTTGGTAAATCCTTAACGATGGTCGGATAATCTGCCAACATTTTACTTTTTTCATCTGTTTTATAAAACTCAGAAGGAGCCACCAAAATCACATCAAACAGTGAACCAAAGTCAAAAGCTGTATAAGAGCGTATCTCATCAATCCCACCATAAGCAAAAATCAGGTCGTAAGCTACGCCGTACTCTCTACGTTTTTTGAAAACATGATCTACATCATCGTACACTGCTGTCAGCGACGACTGTTCCTCCTTTTTTTCGCTGATAAAACCAACGATACGATGACAAAATAATGAAGCCGTCATTCCCTGCGAGCACGCGATATAAATAAACATTTTCACCCCTTTGTATTTTACAAAATCTCCTAAGCCTTCAACGGAGCCAATCAACCACTTTGGAAATCAATACCATCATCATTGGTATAAAAACAAAAAGACCAATTATCACAAAAATGATATTCGTTCTCTTGAAGCCTAACCAGATTTGACGCCCCGCACTCATTTTACCAACTTCTTCAAGAGAAAGTTCATCTACGCTGTTGACGTGTTTTAGACTGTATTTCCACAAGAGACTCGCAGGAATCCGTAATTGATTGAGTCGTACATCTCCATCCTTCATAATTTCAATGTCATTACCCATCCAAGTTGCCATATTCCCGATAAATAGATTTGCTCCATAAGATTGCTTCGCCATCTCCCAATCGTAAGGTTTTACTAGCAACTCTAACTGATCACGCACGGGGAAAAAACGCACTTGTCCATTATCGAACTCTAAGCGTAGTCGCACCCCTGGTAGCATTTCTGCTTTTATACATTTGGGAAAGCTTTCCATGAAATTCTCCTTTTCAAAATTCAATTTGATTCGCATCTGCAATATGTAAACTTCCATCTAATTTTTTCAATAGAAACATACCAAATTTTCCATATTCAAAATTTTTACCTTGCTCTAAAACCAGACAATTGGCACTTTTAGATTCCGTTATGCGATAAACGGGACTTTTATAATCATTGAGCCAACTTCCACCCAGATTTTCACTGAAATTTGCCGCGATTTCTTCTGCCCAATAAATTTTTTTCTCAGAAAAAGCTGTGTTTACCCAATCAAGTTGGCGACTTTCTCTTGAAATTTCCCAGACTTCCACATTTTCATTTTCAAATTTTGCATCCACGATTTTTTCTTTCATTTTTCTATATTTTTCATCAAAATATTTTTTTGAAATACAATAATATCCCCTTGTTTCTCGGTCAAAGATGAGATATTCTCCAGATTTACCGCAAACTTGATTTTCCTTTGCTCTGACTCGTTTCATCAATAAGGCTTCGTTGTTCTCCGTCTGCCAGAAAAGTTGCTCCTTCTCAAATGCTTTTGCAACCCAGCCAGAAAGTTCCACATTTTCATCCACTTGCCACACATCAATCAACTGATTTTCAGAAAGCCAAGCTTTAAAGATTTGAGCCTGCTTTTTCTTGAGATACGGTTCGCTATTTTTCCACAATTCTTCAGGCGTATAGACATCTGTTTCATTGACAATCAATGTCCCGTCAGGTTCAATTTTGAACTGACTTTTGCCTTTTCCAATCCTCAAAAGTCCAAAAAAGTGATGTCCAAGAAGGTTTTGAGCTCCCAAATCATCAATAAAATGCAAATGAAGTACTTTTTTCACCTCATGATTGAAGGTTAGGAGCAGGAGATTATTTCCAAGTCGCTTGACTTCAGTTATTTTTGGAAGTTCTGCCATTTTTATCCCCTCTCAAAGATTTCTTTTAATCCAAAAGTGTATATTCTTCTTCAAAAATCTTTTTTGATACAATCCGATATTTATTGACCAACGCCTCGCTATAAATCAGATAATCTCCTGGATATCCTTTTGCAGGAGAACCTGCGATAATGAATAAATCTGGAGTATCCTCACCGAAAGTTTCTGCTTTGGGAAAAATTTTTCCTTTCAAATAATGCTTATAATAAATCCCCAAAAGCCCACGTCCTTCCTCGCCAAATTCATAAAACCAGCCGATTAATTTTTTATCGTAAGCTGCTTTTAACCAAAGTTCATAATCTTCAACTGACTCTTTACGATTAATTTCCCAGACATCAACGATATCATTTCCCGTTTTTGCTTTCATTTGAGTGCCTCCGTTGTTTTCTTTTAGTCTAGCATATAAAAAAGAGATTAAAAAAATTAATCCCTTATCTGCATATTAATCTAAATCATCTATCACTTTGTCCAAATTATTTTCTTGCTCAAAACAGCCAAGCTTGCCCAAAATTTCATTGCATTCTCGCATTAAAACAAGTCCTGTTTTATCACCATTTTTATAGCGGTAAAACCCTTTATTGTAACGCAACATCAGTCGTTCATAGAGAAAATCGGCCGAAAGGTTTTCCTTATCCAAATAGCGGATATAGCGTTGAGCAAGAGAAAAATTTTCCCGTTGAATCCAGAGCGCAACAAGATTGAGCATTATCCTGATGACCAGCTGACGATTAACCATAATGTTCTGATAGAACGCCGTTTTCTGTAAAATCCCTCCCATCAGTAATGACAAAGTTGCATCATTAAAAAGTTGAATGGTATTGGAAAAAATCCATAATTCATAGCGTCCCCAATCATCAACAGAAATGAGATATTCTTTCAAATATTCAATTTCTTCTTTGTCCATCTCAAAATGAACCATATTTGAAAATATCGTTTTAATTACTAATTTATTAAGTTGAAGGTATTTTTTCTGTGGTTCCAGCTGATATTTTGCCTCACAGTCCTTTAAAATCTGGCGCATCTGAGCAGAATTTTGAGTGGTATAAGCTTGCAACAATCCTTCGTGAAATTTCTCCTCGTCTGTCAGTGTGTATCCCTCAGCGATGCTTTGAAATTCGTCCAAAGCTACTTGACTATTTTTAAGGAGGTGCAAAAACTTATCAATCGTCAAACTACTCTCTCCACGCTCAAATCTTGATAACTGAGATTGTGAAATACTTTTGTCAGTAACCTCCATCATGGTCAAGTGCTTGGATTTTCTGATAGCTTGAAAAACTTTTCCTAAATCTTCATTCATTTTATTTTCTCTATGCAAATATGGGATTTCTCATAATTATATCATAAATAAAGCGCTATCAGTATCTAAAAAATAATAGAGAATAAAAAAAATAACTGACAGAAATTCTGTCAGTCCGCTGACAATGTGCTGTCAGCAAATTATTTATTCTGTTTTGCGATTTCAACATCACGCGCAATTACTAATTCTTCGTTTGTAGGAATAACAAGAACTTTTACCTTTGAATCTGGCATAGAAATTTCCCCAAATACACCTCGGACATTCTTTGTTTCATCAAGTTCCATACCAAACCATGACAAACCATTGACAACATCACGTCTCACATCTGTATCATTTTCTCCAACTCCAGCTGTGAAGATAACAGCATCTGCACCATTGAGAACTCCAAAGTATTGCGCAATGAATTTTTTGATACGATCAACGTACATTTCATACGCCAAAATTGCCTTAGGATTACCTTGCTCTTTTGCTGCTTGCAAATCACGCATATCACTTGATAAGTCAGAAACTCCAAGCACTCCTGATTTATTATTCAGAACATCAATAACATCCTGTGCTGTTCTCAAGCTAGGGTCACTTTCCAGCATATAAGGAATCACTGATGCGTCCATTTCACCTGAACGCGTCCCCATCATCACACCGGCAAGTGGCGTGAAGCCCATTGAAGTATCAATTGATTTCCCACCATCAATTGCAGTAATAGAAGCCCCGTTACCAATGTGTGCAGTAATCAACTTTAAATCTTCAATCGGTCGACCTAAGAATTTTGCAGCTTCTTGAGATACATACATATGAGATGTTCCATGAGCACCATATTTACGAATCGAATAGTCACTATAATATTTTGTTGGGATTGGATAGCGATAAGCTTTTTCTGGTAAAGTCGTATGGAAAGCTGTATCAAAAACAGCGACAGCCAAAGTATCTGGTAATAAACGTTGGAAAGCTTCAATCCCCAAAACATTTGCTGGATTGTGCAAAGGAGCTAAAATAGAAAGATTTTTGATTTCTTCCAAAACTTCGGGCGTAATCACTGTAGAACTCTTAAAAAATTCCCCACCAGCAACAACACGATGACCAATACCTGTAATCTCGCGGAATTCCTTAATCAAATTAAAATGAATCAGTTCATCCATTAAAAGTAGTACTGCTTGTCTGTGATCAACAATATTTTGTTTTCTTGTATGTGACTCTCCACCAAATTTTGTCGTCGAAATTGACTCAGGAAGACCAATACGCTCAAAAATTCCCTTTGCAATTACTGTTTCTTCCGGCATTGCATAGAGCTGCCATTTCAGTGATGATGAACCTGCGTTAATCGCGAGTGTTTTTCCCATAAAATATTCAGTCCTTTCAAAATGTATACGTTTTATTTTATCCTTTATAGTATATCATATTCTGAACTATATTTCCTTTGTAATCCATGAACAGCACTTTTATGAAGCTGCAAAATGTTTTAGTGAAAACCAAAAATCTATCAAAAACGGATTGATAGATTTCTAATTATTTTTTATAGTCTTTAAAAGCTTGTCGAATCTCACCAACCGTAGCACCGCGGGAGTCATTAGCTTTTACTGGAGAACCATCATTATCAGTACTAACTGTCGCATCTGGTTGAGTCCCTTTTTTCACGATAACCCAACCACCTGCTTTTCCATTATTAACCAATTTAATAATTCGCGTGTTATCATCAATCTGAAGTGACTTTAAAGCTGGATAAGAAATTGCTTTATTAAAATCTGCCAGTGTTGGATAGGCGCGTAGGGCGTTGTTTATCGTCTGATTTTTCACTTCAGAATAAGTGTCTTTTTTTATAGTAACTTTTGATGAGACTGATGTTTGAGTTTTAGATGAGGAATTCTCCTTGGCACCACAAGCGGAGAGTCCACCAAGTAAACCAATAATTAAAAGTGAAAAGAAAATAAGTCGCCATTTTTTCATGTTATTTCCCTTGAGACCTGCAGTATCTCATATTTCTATTATTTTATGATTAAATCGGAATCGTCATCCCTCCAGCAAAATGATTCCCTGCTTTTTGGCTAATTCCAAGAACGAGTATATTATCATTTGGTGATTGTGATAGCTGGTTTGTTAAGATTTCAGCATCAAATACCACCTGTGCCATATCATGTGCCTTAATTTTTTCATATTCTGAATTTGAAATCATGGCAGTATTAATCTTCAGAGGAAAATCTTTTTTGTTTTGGGAAACCCACATTTGATGAATTTGAACACGACTTTTCACAAAATCAACCAAATTAACCGTATGATTAGTCTTATTATCAAACGTAATGACAAACCGCATGACTTTAGCCCCTGAAGCATCTGTCGTCAGCTGATGTGAATTGATGATGACTTTTGCGTCAGTCCCTGTTAAAGTAGTCGCGCCATTACCAATATCACTTCCTATTTGAAACGCAGTGTTAGTTTTCTGATTACTTACTGGCGGCTTTGATGAAGCATTACTGCCAGTACTACACGCTGACAGACCACCAAAAGTAGCAACTAGCAAAATGGATACTAGAAAAATCCTGCTATTTTTCATTTATTCTCCTGTTACAACATAGAATGCAGCAGAACTTCCGGGATTTTGAATACCATAAATTTGATAGATACTATAAGAGTCGTAAACGCTCACAAACGATGCATCTGCTCCTAAATATTTAAGTACTGTTCCCCCTGCATCCATGACTTGACCTGAAGCATTAACATTTTCCCAAAGCATATAGTGACTTCCACTTGTATTGTAGAATTTATAACCAGAATATTTCCATCCTGAACCTGAAAAAGTATCAGAATAGTAAGTATCTCCAGGACTAAGTGCTTTTGCGGTTACAGGATAACTTGTGCTTAATGGCACTATCGTTAAAGCACTACTTGTTTTTTGCAAACTTGCTTCATAGGTAGCAATGATATTTGTCTTAGCTTGTGCAACGGTAACCGCCGAAGAATCTGAAGCGCTGTTTGCAGTATAAAGATAACCCCCAACTGCTTGTGGAATCACTTTATCAGAATCTTGAAGATTTGCAAATTCGAGATTCACTTCTCTTGTGATTTGGTCAGTTGTTGTAGCCGTTGAAGCTTTGACAGAATATCCTACACCTACTGTCCCTGCGGCTGAAAGTACAACAACTGTACTCGCTACGATTTTGCTAATTTTCATAATAATTAGCCTCCTTTGTTTTTGTTAAGTTTATTTTAACAAAAAAACGGTTACAAAATTTTATTCGTTACATATCTGAAAAACGTAATATACTCGTAATCTCCTCCCGTAATTCCCGTGCTTTATCTCTACAACCGAGTTCTTCTAACATTTCAACACACTCTAGCATTTCTTTAGAACCTCTGGGAAGTCCTTTTTTATGAGCATACCAACCTTTTATATACTTAATTAATAGCTTTTCATATAAGTAATCAATTGAAATATCCATAGTATCTAAATGCTTGATGTACTTCAATGAGAGCTCGAGATTGCCACGTTCTAATGCAATATAGGCAAGATTATAAAAAGTTCTTATTGCTAATCGTTTATTATTAGGCAATATTTGATAGAATTCAGTCTTCCCTAACGCTGCTGTTCCGAGAAGTCTTAAAACACTGTCTTTTAAAATCGTCACAGTATTTCCAAAAACCCAAAATTCATAGCGTCCCCAGTTATCCACACTGAGCAGATATTCTTGGATTTGTTCTATCTCTCTTGATGAAAATCGTAAATTTTTAACAACCAGATTGAGTGTTACCTTTACAACCGTCGCTGTTAGTTTATGATAAATATCGTCAGGTTCTTTTTTTACCTTTTCTTCACATTCATGATACATTTTGCGTAACTTATGTGCATCTTTTGCATCATATGCCATGATGAGTTCTTGTCGAAACTTATATTCATTAGAAAGTGTATAATCCTCAAGAATACTTTCAAATTCATCAATTCCCACTCGCATATTTTCTAATAAGATAAAAAATTTTTCGATAGTCAGCTCACTAGTTCCTGCCTCAAAGCGTGAAATTTGTGCTTTTGATACTTCTTTTCCTCCAACTTTATCCATCGATAAACGCTTAGATAACCTTATCTCATGAAATGTTTTTCCAAAACCATTATTCATTTTCACTCCTTTATTTGTAATCTTAGAAATCCAAAAGTCATCTTTTCGTTTTATTATATCATTTACTTGTTATTTTCCATATTTCTAAATAGTGATTTCGACAATAAAAGTCCTCCAACAAAAAAGTTGGAGGACTTTTAAATTTATTGACCTATTTTACTTTCAAAGCTTCCACATCACGTGCAATCACAAGTTCTTCATCCGTAGGGATGACATAAACTTTTACACGTGAACTTGGTGTTGAAATTTCTCCTTCAACGCCAAAAACATTTTTAGCTGGGTCAACTTCAATACCAAACCAAGTCAAACCCGCTAATACTGCCTCACGAACAGGTACCGAATTTTCTCCCACACCAGCAGTGAAAACAAGTGCATCTGCACCATTCAAGACAGCTAAATATTGGCCAATGAATTTTTGAATACGATCAACATACATTTCAAAGGCAAGCTTAGCATCAGCGTTTGTATCTTTTGCATCAATGATTTCACGCATATCCGATGAAATTCCTGAAACACCAAGAAGTCCTGACTTTTTATTCATCATGTCAACAACATCTTGTGCATCTTTGAGTTCTGAGTCATTAGCGATGAGATAGGGAAAAACAGAAGGGTCCATCTCGCCAGTACGTGTTCCCATCATTACACCCGCAAGCGGTGTGAATCCCATTGACGTATCTACAGATTTTCCTGCTTTAACTGCTGTGATTGATGCACCGTTTCCGATATGAGCAGTGATGATTTTTGTTTCTTCAATTGGTTTGCCAAGCAGTTTTGCGGCTTCTTTTGAAACATAATCGTGTGAAGTACCATGCGCTCCGTATTTGCGCACTCCATTTTCAGTGTAATATTTCTTTGGTAGTGGATAGCGATAAGCTTTTTCTGGCATCGTCGTGTGGAAGGCGGTGTCGAAGACAACAACAGATGTTGCATCTGGCAAGAGGTCCATGAAAGCCTCAATACCAGCGGCATTAGCTGGATTATGTAATGGAGCAAGCGCTGATAATTCTTTAACTTGTTGAAGGACTTCAGGTGTAACTACTGTTGACTTTTTGAAAAGTTCACCACCAGCGACAACACGGTGACCAACACCTGTGATTTCTGAAAATTCTTCTACAATGTGGAAACGTTTGAGGTCATCAAGTAAAATATGAACAGCTTGTGTATGATTTTCAATATCAAGCACACGTTCTTCCTTCTGATCTCCAAATTTTACTGTCGTAATTGAATCTTTCAGCCCAATGCGTTCAATCAGTCCTTTAGCAAGAACTTTTTCTTCTGGCATTTCATACATTTGCCATTTCATTGATGATGAACCAGCATTGACTGCGAGTGTTTTTGTCATGATTATAAACCTTCCTTGAATATAAATACGAGTAAATTATAACACAAATCATTTGGTTTTGGTGTTTCGACATAATCGTATGAAAGTCCTCTGAAATCCGAATGACAAATCTACTCATTCTCTTTTGAAACGCAATAGGATTTTAGTCAAATCAACTTTCAATTAAGCTGTCGCGATGCTGTTTTTCTCCTGTAAAGTTGTGCTATACTTCTGCTTCATTGTTAGATTTTGCAAGAGATAGCAAACGTATAATATAAACCACATCGTTGAACTAATCACTTCAAAGGTAAAGTCGGCATATAGAATCATAATTTGACAGTTTTGGTAAATTCTGTCATGAAGTTTTGCAGACTTTCACGATCTGTCAGCGATGACAAGGGATGAACAAAAGTTGCGTGTGATGCTGTCCCTTTTTTCAAGAGATAAATGGCTTTGGAATCTGCATTAAATAATGATTTTGGTAAAGTAATCACTGCCATAATGCTACCATGCGTACTTATCCATTTTTTCAACAATTCTCCTTGATTACTTGTCAGCAAATCCTCTGGCGCAAGAAAAATTCCAAATGCCCCTTCTTTCAAGTATTTAAAAGACTGTTCAATCAGCAAATGATGTGCAAAAGTATGTCCTGACCGCTCTCTCACTTCAAAATGACTCGCAGTTTTATCATCTGGATAAAATCCAATCGGCAAGTCACTAATTACAACGTCAGCTGGCGCGATAACTTGTGATTGTACTGCATCAAGTTGCACAAAAATTGCATTTGTACCGATAATCTCTGACATTGATGCCGCCAAATCCAACAACAAATCATCAACCTCGAAACCGACATAATCTACTTTCTTCTGCAAATTAACGAGTAGTGTTTCTGCCAAATTTCCTGTGCCTGACCCAAACTCAATCAAACGTAATTCTGAATTTTTGTTCAAATGTTCAATGATAAAATTAAAGATTACGCCGATTGCATCTGGGTCATTGCATGATTTGCTTGCATTGGTGCGACTTGGGCACCTTTTAGCAGAACAAACTGAAACAATTTCTGCCATTCCATTCTATTCAAGCTTAACTGACGAAGTTTGTCATTATTTTCTGTAAGCACTGACAGCTTTGATAACTGTGCAGAACCTAGATAGGTTGCATTTTGTTCTACAAAAGCATCATAAAAATCTGTATCTAATTCTTTTGAAATTTTTTCAATATTTGCTATGACTAACTCAAAAGCCTGAGCAACTTTGTCCATGTTCATTTTCAATATCTCCTCTCATTTAAAATGTGAAGGTCGTTCACTTAAAAGCGTAGCGATTTGACTTTTTCTCTTACTATTAACGAATAGCCTAGTCCCAAAAGGACAGAGATAGACAATTGGGCGGTTCGTGCAAAAGTACGGTTCCCCAATTTATCTAACTACTCAGCTTTTAGCGCACCAAACTCCGTTAATTTCCAAAATGAAATAGAACTGTCAGTATACTGACAGCTCTTTTTATCTTTTACGACTTGCACCACGACGATGATGACGCTTATCAAGATGCCCAATCTCAACCCAAGCTTTTACCGTAACACCAAGCATTGCAATCGTCACCAAAATTTCCAAAAGTAATGTCTGGTGACTAAATGCTTGTGCTACTGCAAAAGCAATGACAAGCACTCCCACACCAGCGAAGAAGAAAATATCCATGCTTCGTCGAATGTCTTTAGGCATTAAGAAAATATAAGTAAAGGCAATCAGAATCAAAAGAATGATATAAAACATTTTTCCTCCTTCCAGATGTAGTCAAATCTTTATAGCTAAAGCATTGTTTTAATACTGTTTAATTTCTAAATGGTACATTTAGAAATTACTTCGCTGCGCTACGTTGTCGATGCTCGCTACGGTGCTAAAGCACCTAGTCGCAAGCGCAACCTTTGCGTTCTGCGCAGGCGCAAAACATGCACTTTGTGCGCCGTTCTTGCGAACGGTCTACGTTCGTTTCACTCACTACGCTATCCGTTTGCTTAGCAAGCTAAGCTTGCAAGAGCAAAAGGCAGTATATTTGAAGTTCATCTACCAAATCTGCGCAGATTTGGTAGATGAACTAGTGTAAAGTAGTTCTAGCACATCATTGACAATTTGTCAGTATACTGACAGAACTTTTTCAAGTTATCTGTCAGTAAAAGTTAATTCGGGTCACTGAATAAGTCTCGACTTCATTCTTCGTCAGCAGTCTTTTTCTTTTTCGCTGCTTTTTCACGCATTGCTTTGTCCAAAATTTGTTTACGCAAACGGATAGATTCTGGTGTGATTTCTAAATAATCATCATCACCAAGGAATTCCAAAGATTCTTCAAGAGAAAGGATTTTAGAAGTGTTCAAAACAGAAGTAGAGTCTTTATTTGCTGAACGAACGTTTGTTTGTTGTTTTGCTTTAGTGATATTTACAGTCAAGTCATTGTCACGGCTGTGTTCTCCGACAATCATCCCACCATATACTTCAGTCCCAGCTTCAACAAACAATGTTCCGCGTTCTTGCACATAACCCATTGCATAAGCCGTTACTTGACCAGAATCCATCGAAATCAACGCACCACGATGACGTCCGCCAATGTTTCCTTTAACCGTTGGTAAATATTGGTCAAAAGTATGGTTCATAATCCCATAACCGCGAGTCATAGACATAAATTCAGTTGTGAATCCAATCAAACCACGTGCAGGCACAAGGAAAATTAAACGTGCTTGACCATTTCCAGTCATCTGCATATCAAGCATATCACCCTTACGTTCAGAAAGGGCTTGGATAATAGAACCTTGATATTCTTCAGGTGTATCAATTTGCACACGTTCAAAAGGTTCGCAATCTACACCATCAATGTTTTTGATAATAACTTCTGGCCGAGAAACTTGAAGCTCATAGCCTTCACGACGCATTGTCTCAATCAAGATTGACAAGTGCAACTCACCCCGACCAGACACAATCCATTTATCAGGTGATTCTGTATTTTCAACACGAAGCGATACATCGGTTTGTAACTCAGCAACCAAACGTTCTTCAACTTTACGTGAAGTGACCCATTTTCCTTCGCGACCAGCAAATGGAGAATTATTGACAAGGAATGTCATTTGCAAAGTAGGCTCATCAATGTGCAATACTGGCAATGGTTCAACATGGTCTGCTGGAGTTACAGTTTCACCAACGAAGATATCTTCCATCCCAGAAACCGCAATCAAATCACCTGCTTTTGCTTCTTGGATTTCTTGACGTTCAAGACCAAAGAAACCAAAAAGTTTCGTCACGCGGAAATTTTTTGTCGTACCATCAAGTTTTGACAAAGTAACATTGTCTCCAACTTTGATTGTTCCACGGAAAACACGTCCAATACCGATACGACCAACATAGTCATTGTAGTCCAAGAGTGAAACTTGGAACTGCAAGGGTTCATCAGAATTATCTACCGGTGCAGGGATATGGTCAATGATTGTATCGAAAATATTTGCCATTGTGTGTTCTTGGTCAGCAGGGTCATCAGACATTGATGAAGAACCATTGATTGCAGAAGCATAAACCACTGGGAAATCAAGTTGGTCATCATCCGCACCAAGTTCAATGAAAAGTTCCAATACTTCATCAACAACTTCTGCTGGACGAGCAGATGGTTTGTCAATTTTGTTTACTACCACGATAGGAGTTAAGTTTTGTTCCAAAGCCTTTTTCAACACGAAACGTGTTTGAGGCATCGTTCCTTCATATGCGTCAACGACAAGCACAACCCCGTCAACCATCTTCATAATCCGCTCAACTTCTCCACCGAAGTCCGCGTGACCTGGTGTATCCAAGATATTGATGCGTGTTCCGTTATATTCAACCGCAGTGTTTTTTGCAAGGATTGTAATCCCGCGTTCTTGCTCAAGCGCATTAGAATCCATCGCACGTTCAGCCAATTGAGTACGTTCACTCAATGTATGTGATTGCTTCAAGAGTTCATCAACCAATGTTGTTTTACCGTGGTCAACGTGGGCAATAATAGCGACATTTCTAATATCTTCGCGTAATTTAGTCAATTTTATCATACCTTACTTTCGTATATATCTAACTCATTATAGCACACTTTTTTAAAAGCTGTAAATGCACACGTTTACAAGTCTTATAAAGCTTTTTTGATTAAAAATGAATTAAAAAACACTTTAATTTTTGTGTTTCAAGCGCTTTCTTTTAATTTTCGATATAATGAAAACATGACCACTCAAAAAATCTCGACTTTTCTTATCCTTATTGTCTTCATTATTTTTATCAGTTTGGGTCTTCCCGACTCCGTGATGGGAAGTGCTTGGCCGGCAATCCGTCAAACCTATTCTTTTCCTATTGATATGATTGGAATACTTGGAGCAATACAGCTTGGTTTTTCTTTTTGTTCAACAATTATTTATCCCAAATTGGCAAAAATTTGGACAATGGATAAATTTATCATTTTCAGTACATTACTTACCATCCTTGGTCTTGCTACCCTTGGATTAGGAAATACATTTTTTCCGATGCTACTTTCTTGTATCTTACTAGGATTTGGACAAGGTTCCGTTGATATTACTGTTAATGATTTTGCAGCTAAACACTTCAGCAATAGCCTGATGAACTTCCTACACGCTTTTTATGGAGTAGGTGTAATGGCAAGTTCATTTATTGTTGCTTTTTCTCTCCAGCCACATCGAAGTTGGCAGCTTGGAGTTGCTATTATTTCATTCTTGCAAATTCTTATTCTCATTTTAGCAATTTTAACCCGCTCAAAGTTCAAAGAAAAAGCTGTTTTGACCAGTGATAATATGCTAAAAGATGCAGAGTCAAAATTAAATTTTTCACACTTTATTCTTCCATTGTTCTATTTTTTCTATGCCTTAGAATTATTAATAGGCAGATTCTACTCTAGTTTTGCAGTAGAACATTTGCATTTTTCAATGGCTGCTAGCGCTGCTATCACTTCTTTTTATTGGACTGGTTTGACAATCGGGCGGTTTATGACAGGCTTTACTGCACGTTGGTTTTCTACTCAAACAATCATTTTATTTCATCTCTCGCTTCTGATTTTCGGCATTATTTTAGGATTCATCCCTCAAATATTCATTCAATATCTTTCAGGAACATTGCTAGGTTTGGGATTGGCACCTCTTTATCCAATGGGTATGAAACAGACTTATAATAAATATTCAGATAGTATCGCTAAACCAGTCATCAGCTTAAATATCGCTTTTGCAACCATTGGAATGTTTATTATTCCAATCCCACTAGGGTGGATTTTTGAACAATTTGGTTTTGTCTCTTATCCTTTTATTATCGGAGGATTTGGGATTATTTTATCTGGACTTTGTTGGAAAATTTACACAAAAGTTATCAAAAAATAAATTTCAAATAAAAACACATGGACTTACCCGCCCAGACTTGAAAACCGCTTTCAAATACGGTAAAATGTAATAATGAAAACTCTCTATGATGTGCAAGAAATGCTGAAAAAATATGGATACATCAATCTTTTCTCTGATCGATTAGATGCTATTAAAATGATGCAAATCGAACTTTCTAAAATGTTAGAATCAGGAATATTTCAAAAAAGTGACCATGAGTATCTGACTGCTCGGCTTATTTTGGCGCGCGAAGAGAGAATTGAATTGGAAAAATCAAAAGTCTAAAGGTCTATTTGCTTGGCTAAATATTCAGCTAAACTCCCTTTTTGACTAGGATATGGAGAAACATAATGACCGCTGGTAAAATTATTGGTATTGATTTGGGTGGAACATCAATCAAGTTTGGTATTTTGACCCTTGAAGGTGAAGTTCAAGATAAATGGTCTATTCCAACAAATATTCTTGAGGATGGGAAACACGTCGTTCCCGATATTATCGCTGCAATTAATCATCGCTTGAGTCTTTACAACTTAGATAAATCTGATTTTATCGGTATTGGAATGGGAACACCTGGCTCTGTAAACATTGCAGAAGGCACCGTCAAGGCAGCTTATAATCTAAATTGGGCAGATACTCAAGAAGTTGGAAGACCAATTTCTGAAGGTGTGGGATTACCCTTTATATTAGACAACGATGCCAATGTTGCTGCGCTTGGCGAACGTTGGGTTGGTGCTGGAGAAAATAATCCTGATGTTGTTTTCATTACACTTGGAACAGGTGTAGGTGGCGGTATTATTGCTGCAGGTGATTTAATTCATGGTGTCGCTGGAGCTGGTGGAGAAATTGGACACATTTGTGTTGAACCTGATGGCTTTGAATGTACTTGTGGCAATCGTGGTTGTCTAGAAACTGTAACTTCTGCTACTGGTATTGTTCGCATTGCACGACAATTTGCAGAAGAATACGAAGGTGATTCTGCTATTAAAGCTGCTATTGACAATGGTGATGAAGTTACTTCTAAAGATATTTTCGTTGCTGCTGAATCTGGTGATAAATTTAGTTTATCAGTCGTGGATAAGTTTGCTTACTATCTTGGTTTTGCGTGTGCCAATCTCGGTTCAACTTTAAATCCTGATTCAATCGTTATTGGTGGTGGTGTATCTGCCGCAGGTGAATTTTTGCGTGAAAAGGTTGAAAGTTATTTCAAGAAATATGCTTTCTCAACAGTCCGCAATACAACTAAGATTAAATTGGCAGTCCTTGGAAATGATGCTGGTATTATCGGTGCAGCAAGTCTTGCTTTAAAGTTTAAATAACTTACCAAAGTGTACCATATTGCTCGTCCTAAACAGTGTCAAGTGATAAATCGAAATGATAGCTTTTGATTTATCATAATTTTCTACTTGGCTCGTGCCTTTAGTTATCTAGCAAGTACGAATTTTATCAAAACAAGTGCGTACTAATACTCCGACCTCTTAGGTCGGAGATAAAGCAGCACTAAACTTTGAATTTCGTCCGACTAAATTCAGTGGTGAGTTGCCCTTTTATCAGTCGCTTCAGCGACTAGAGAAAATGGACAAATGTTTTACGAAACTCCCACTGAATAAGTCTTGACTTCATAGAAATTACTTACTTGCTACTGTTCATATCTTGAAGGAGATTTATTTTGATTATTATTATTGATATCATCCTTATTTTAGTTATTATTGGGATGTTCGTTTACCCTCGTTGGAATTTGCGTCGTAATGCAAAAGTTATTGATGAACCAGAATTTACTCGTTTAATCGCAACTTCACAGTTAATTGATATTCGTGAAGCCAATCAATTTCGTGTTAATCACATCCTTGGAGCGCGTAATCTACCTTCTGGTCAGATTGACCAGAGCCTTAACGCTATTTCTAAGCATAAACCTGTTTTGATGTATGAAACTTCTCGTCCTGTTGCTGCTGCAAAAGTCGCTAAAAAGTTGAAAAAAGCAGGTGTTCCTGAAATTTACCTTCTCAAAGGCGGTCTCAACGCCTGGACGGGAAAAACAAAATCTGGAAATTAAGATAAATAAACAAATAAAAACCTTGTCAGCATACTGACAGGGTTTTTATACTAGTTATATCCAAACAATTTTTACCGTTTAGTTTAGAATAAGGCTTACATTCACCTTAGACTTCTGTCAGTATACTGACAGAATTTTTATTGTCCAAGCTCAGCTTGAAGCATCCAGATTGTTTTTTCAATATCACCAAGTGCAGTGGTGTATAAGTCGACAGTCACATCATCACCGTCTTCTTCTGCAATCTTAATTCCATCTTTGAACAAATCTGCCAAGTATTTGTAAGCAATGACAATTTCTGTCAGACGGTTTGCGATTGATTTTTCCCATGTCGCTGTGCTCATTTCAATTTTAGAAATTTCGTTGAACTCAGCAAGTGTAGAAACTGGTGAGCCTCCAATTGTGATTAAACGTTCAGCAAATTCATCAAGATGTCCATCTAAGTCGTCCATCAATTCGTCCATTTTTGGATGAAGTGAGAGGAAACCAGGACCACGCATGTACCAGTGAACTTGGTGGACGAGAGCAGCTGCTTTTGACAAGTCAGCGACTGTTTGGTTCAAGACTTCTTGTGTGTGTTCGTTTGACATAAATAACCTCCATTTTTTACGATTAAGTGACCTTTGCGCCATTAATCTTTAATCTTTCTATAATAAATTATAAACTAATTAGAGCTTTTTTCAAAATATTTCACTTATTTATTTTTTTGTCAGTACTGACGGAAACAATTCTCAAAAATTTTCGTATAAGTAAGTATGGGAATTTTATACATATTTATCGTAGGTACAGTTTTTGGTTCATTTTTTGGAGTCATTCTTGACCGCATTCCAGCTCATGAGTCCATCGTTTTTGGGCGGTCACATTGCAATTATTGTGATAGGACCCTATCTTTAAGAGATTTGATTCCAATCTTTTCTCAGATTTTTTCAAAATTTAGCTGTCGTTACTGTCATAAAAAAACATCTTTGATTTATCTATTCTTAGAGATAAGTTGTGGTATCATTTTTGTCAGTGGTTGGTTGGGTTTGATTGATTTTACGCAATTTTTATTTATTATTCTGTCAGTGATTTTATCGACTTTTGATTATCGCTATCATTCTTTCCCACTTATCATCTGGATTATTTTTACCCTTATACTTTTACTGACAAGTTCGTCAGTGCTGACAGACTATATCTGGTTAATTTTGTCAATTCTTGCTGAAACTTTTGATTTAAAAATCGGGAGTGGCGACTTCTTGTGGCTCTTTTCTGCTTCTCTCTCGCTGACATTTTTACAGGAAATTATCGTCATTCAGATTGCCAGTATATTAGGTATCACTTATTTTATCATTCGCAAAAAACGTGTAGAGATTGCCTTTATTCCATTCTTGACAACAGCTTATATCTCTTTAATACTGTACCAGATTATACAAAGTTATTTCTTTAAATAATCTGATTTTAGAATACCCATAAAATAACTATCATGATATTTCCCCCAGCGAAAAATTGTTCTTTTATTGTCCCTTCTATTTCAAACCCCAACTTCTTATAAATATGCACAGCTGGTGCGTTTGCAACATCCACCCACAAATACACTTTGTGCATATTCAGAGTATTAAACGCATAATCTACGCCCTTTTTCAGAGATTTCTGCGCATAACCGTTTCCTGAAAACTTCGTCATAATTACAATCTGAATTTCACAAGTTCGATGAATATAATCTATTGACATCAACTCAACTATCCCTGCAAACTCCCCTGCAATATCAACAACGAAACGCCGCTCATGAGTATCGTGAATATGCTTATCATAGAGGCTTGTCAACTCATCCAAAGACTCGTAAGGTTCTTCAAACCATAAACGCATTGTTTCTGCCTTATTATTGATGATATGTATATTTTTTAAATCCGTACGCTCCAAAGCTCTTATTTCCACATAACCCTCCATTAATAAAATTATTATCCTACAATTCACTCTATTTATTGAAAAACACTCAAAATGTTATGTCTAATGTCGCCTCAATCGGACCAAAACCACTCACTGTAACTCCAAGAAGTCTGACACCAAGCGACTCATCATAATCTAGTTCTTCAAAAATCTGCTGTGCCGCTTGAGTTAATTCTTCCACATCATCAATCTGATTTGCAAAAGTCTTACGTTTTGTTAGTGTCGTAAAATCAGAATATCTCAATTTTAAAACCACAATATTTCCTTTTAAATCATGTCTTTTCAAAGCCTGTGATACTCTTTCTGAAATCTTCCCCAATTCCACATTAACATCATCTGGTAAATAAAGTAATTTACCGTAAGTCCTCTCTTTTCCGACAGATTTTCTTTGACGATAATTTTTTACTTTCGAATTATGAATTCCATTAGCCTTTTGATAAAGCTCCCATCCATAAATACCAAAACGTTCTGCCAATTCAACAGGGTCAGCTTTTTGCACGTCTCCCCCTGTAAACAAACCCAAGGCGTGTAACTTAGGCACCGTCGCCTTACCAACGCCATGAAATTTTTCCACTGGAAGCTTTGCCAAAAAATCTTTAGCATCTTCTGGCATAATCAAAGTCAGACCATGAGGTTTTTCATAATCTGAGGCAATTTTTGCAAGAAATTTATTATAAGAAACTCCAGCCGAACAGGTCAGACCCAATTCCACATAAATATCATGCTGAATCAACTTAGCTATTTTTATAGCAGACTGTGAGCCGATTTTATTCTCTGTAACATCTAGATAGGCCTCATCA
Source organism: Lactococcus protaetiae (assembly GCF_006965445.1). Lineage (NCBI taxonomy): Bacteria > Bacillati > Bacillota > Bacilli > Lactobacillales > Streptococcaceae > Lactococcus > Lactococcus protaetiae. The sequence continues at coordinate 150,572 of NZ_CP041356.1, forward strand.
ATAGATGCTGCCTCGATTTCATCTGTATATCGACTAAAAATCTCTCGAACCTGCTTACTCACTTCTGTATATTTTTCATAATTTCCAGAAATAAAAATAGCTTGAGGACAGAGTTCATAAGCTTCTTTCGCACTCATTGCCGAATGAATCCCATAGCTTCTTGCCTCATAAGAGCAAGTTGAAACCACACCTCTCCCTCCTGTCTGCAAAGGATTTCTTGCAATCACAACAGGCTTCCCTTTGAGTTCTGGATTATCCCTAATCTCAACCGATGCAAAAAAGGCATCCATATCAATATGAATGATTTTACGAGAAGTATCATTAATTAACGGGAAAGTTAGCATAGCTTTATTATAACAAGATGTGAGTACGATTGGCAAGAAATGATGAAAAATGCCATTTGGCTCTTTGCGCTCCAGCGCATAAGCCAATGGACAGCGTAGTGCTGAAAGCACGGAGATAGAAAATCTCGGAGAGAAACGGAGTTTCTTGGAGAGATTTATCTTTTTTCACTCATTTCTAATCGTACGAACTCAATTATAACAAGATGTGAGCAACACCATCAAGATACGGAAACCGATAGAAAAATGTGGTTCTACTCAAAAATCAAGTGCCATTTTATCTTTCTCTCTCCTAACTTCTGGTATTACGAACTCAGTGACAAGATGTGAATCTATTCAGAACCCCTTAAAATCATCACTTATCTCTTGGAAATTCACCTTCCTAGTGTCTAAAATAGTACTCAAACCAAACATACAGCGTAATGTTGAAAGTATAGAGATAGTTATATCAAGATATGGAGATAAACAGGAGAAGTTTTCTTCTGCATTTTCTGATAAAAAAAGGAATTCTGTTAATTATCTTGATAGCAAAAAAGCACTTGAAAAACAAGTGCTACTTTGAATTTCGTCCGACTGCCATAGGGTGTTGGCGCTTTTAGCGCCTAGGCTTCTTGGACAAGACCACTTCGCCTTGCGACTTTAGTCGATTGCGATTTGAACTTGCGACTTTAGTCGGTTAGTGAAATCGACAACGTAGCAAAGCGTAGATAGAGCGAATGGATAACGAAGCGAAGCGGAGGTGTGACCTCATATCGAAGATGTTAAGCAGACTGTTGCAGCTTTAGCTGCGTACAGGTCGCTTAGTTGTTATACCTAGAGGTTGTACCTTAAATTCAGTGGTGAGTCGAAACTCCCACTGAATAAGTCTTGACTTCATAATTCTATTATTTCATAATTATAGCCTTGAGACTCTAAGATAGTAAAACAAGCTTCCATAGGAAAGAAAATTGTTTTGGTATTATCATTTGGATGAAAAGTTTGTATTTTATGTTCCTCAAGCATTTGACGGTCAAAGTAGATATGCATATTATCAAACGCTGTATCAACCAATCCAAATAAAGAAACAATACCTGAACTTAAACCGAGCATTTCTTCCAAACGTTCCTCAGATACAAAATGAAGTCTTTTAACTCCCAAAATCTCACACAATCTATCCATCTCAACACGCTTTGCATCATCCATAATAATCATGTAAAACTGTGTTGATCTTTTATTCGCTAGAATCAATGTTTTTGATCTGCAGCCTTCATGACCGGCAATATAAGCATCCGATTCCTCTGTAGAATGACTCTCAGGATGATTGACAATGTCATAGGGAATATTAAGTTCCGCCATCAAATGCTCTACTTCTTCAAAAGTTCTCATCAAAAAATTCCTCCACTATTTTTTATCAAAACAAGTACGTGCTATCTTCACCCTTCGGGCTACGCGATAAACATTTGTCCGTTTTATCTAGCCGCTGAAGCGTCTAATAAAAAGGATGTCGATGCTCGCTACGCCACTAAAGTGGCTAGTCGCAATCGCAATACTCCGACCTAAGTGTAACAACTAGCATATCCGTAAGTTGCTAAAGCAACAACGGCTATCCTATCTTAGGGCGGAGATAGAGCGAATGGATAACGAAGTGAAGCGGAGGTGTGACCTCATATCGAAGATGTTAAGCAGACTGTTGCAGCTTTAGCTGCGTACAGGTCGCTTAGTTGTTACACCTAGAGGTTGTACCTTAAATCCAGTGGTGAGCCGAAACTCCCACTGAATAAGTCTTGACTTCATCATTGAATCCTTGTACCATTATGTTTGTTCGAGAGATATTTTTACTTTCATTTTTAAAAATAAAATATACAACATAATAGCAGAATTTACATAGAAAGAAAAATAGAATCTAACCAAAGCACAGACTCACATTTTCTATTTCACCACATTATCGTTTGATCTGTTACAATCCAAGCAATCCACGAAGATCTAACGCAGAACCAGCTTTCCCACCATGAATCAATACAATGAGTGCCATAATAGCAAGTAAAGTAATCATAGCCATCGCTGTCCATTCTTTCTTAGAAACTTTTCTATTATTTTCTCTTTTCGCATAGGTAAACAGCACAAAACCAATCATATATAGGATTGCTGCAAGCCAAACATACTGCCATCCCGATAGATATAAGGCTAATGCTTGGAAAATAAATGTAAAGAAACCGATTAAGATGTTCTTTATTGATTTTTCTTGAATTCCTAATTTTAAAAGATAAGCCCCTACTAAAGCATAACAAATCATAATAACCGCAGTTGCCATATAAATAAAAACATTATAAGCATTTGCTACAAAGAAGGTGATAATAATGAATATCTGAATCATAATCTGTGTAATCATCAATGAATTACTGGGTGCATTGTATTCATTAAGCTTACCAAACCATTTAGGGAGTAACTTTTGTTCCGCAAGAAGCTGAGTTGCTTCTACTGGGAGCATCGTCCAAGACAACCAAGCCCCTAAAAGTGAGATAATCAAACCCACTGCCATGAGAGTGCCACCCCAGCCACCGACCATTTGATTCAAAATATAGACCAGACCAGGTGCTTTCACATTGGCAAGCTCTTGCTGACTCATAAAACCATAAGGTAGAAGGGACAACAAGATATAAAAAACAAGGAGAACCACTAATCCAATCACTGTTGCTTTTCCTGTATCAGATTTTTTCTTTGCACGATTTCCCATCATCGCTGCGCCTTCGATACCGACAAACACCCAAATCATAACCATCAGTGAAGTCTTAACTTGTCCTAAAAGGCTACTTCCTGTCATGACACTCCATGCAAGACTCTTAATAGAACCATCGGCAGATAGGTTAGTTGTAAAAGTTTGCCAGAAATGTTGAGTAAAAACATTAGCTTTAAAAAGGACAAGCCCCACAATAACAAAAACAACAAGTGGGATTAACTTTGCAATAAGCACAATTGCATTAACCACAGCTGCAGACTCAACTCCACGAACAACCAGAAGCATCAAAACCCATGAAATCACTGATAAAATAATAATTGATAAAATAGTTAGCGAACCATTTGGCTCGGCAAATTTTCCAGGAAAGAAATAGTCCGCTGAAGTCATCATCAAGACCCCAAAACCAATTGTCCCCGTCCATGCTGATATCCAGTACCCCCAGCCTGACAAAAATCCGACAAAATCTCCGAAACCAGCACGTGCATAGTCTGACACCCCTGAAAGTTTTGGTTTGATACAAATCAATCGATTCAAACTCAAAACAAGCATCAGAATCCCAAAGGCGATAAAAGCCCACGAAACAACGACACCTCCTGGTGTAGCTCCCGTAGCTAAGTCATTCGCGAGGTTAAAAACCCCACCACCGATTGCACCTGAGATAATAATCGCAATCAGCGAGAAAAGACCTATCCCTTTTTCATTCTTGTTTTCCATTTTTTACTTTCTAATATTTCTAGTCATACACTAATCTCAAATCGCTCCAACAATTGCATTAACTAAAAAATTTTTATACCACTTTATAAATATAAGCCGTTTTTCAGATTAAAATAGCTATCTAATCCCGCCTTCTTATAATTATGCTTTTTACCTTATCTATTATACCTTTTTCACATTCTTTATCAAAATAGAATTCAAAAAAATTACTGATATTTTCCGTTCTTAAAATAATGTTCGAAATACATAGTTTACTCGTTGTACCAATTTTGCATATTAGATCTTGAAATAAACTACCGAATACTCTCAATTATTTTAGAACTACTACTTTAGCAATCTCTAGTTGACATCTTTTCCATCAGGAGTTATAACTCATTCACCAACTAATATCATAAAACGCGACAACAAATTAATGTTACTACCTAACTTCATGATAAAAAGTCAAGAATTACTCAGTAGTGAGTTGCAACTCACCACTAAATTTAGGGTGCAACCTCTAGGTAGCGACCTGTACGCAACTAAAACTGCAACAGTCTGCTTAATATCTTTGATATGAGGTTGCTTGTCCCAGAATCCTAGTTTCTAAAACATTGCTACCTTACGGCAGTCAGAGGAAAATTCGAGAATTGGCAGTCCTGATTCAATGCTTTGCCGTTTGCTCTTGTTGCTTTAAGCAAACGAACAACAAAGTGCTGTCCATGCGTAGAACGGCGTGTGGAGCATGTAACAAAGCAACAAATGTTGACACCATAGCCTAAGTGCAGAAATATCACACACTTATTTTGATAAACTATTTTTTAACTTGTCTAGTTTTCATACTCTCTCAGATATTCTGACACTAAACGGAGACCTTCACACAATGTCTTTTTGTCTGTACAATAACCAATTCTTGCGTAGCCAGGTAAATCAAAACGATTACCTGGAATAATGAGCACTCCTTTTTCCTTTAGTAATTTAATCGCAAAATCTTCCGTTTTCCCTGGGTCAAGTTGGTTAAATTTTACAAAACTCACTGATACATCGTTAGGAAATATCATTGATACAAGTGGCTCGTTTTTTACCCACTCCTTCAATATTTCAAGATTTTCTTTGACAATGCCACGCGCTCTGGCGAGTACTTTTTCTTTATGTTTTAAAATTAACGCTGCGATAGCATCATCAAAAACTCCTGTGCAAATGAGTGTGTAGTCGCGTATTTTTCTAAACTCATCTGCCAAAGCAGCATCTTGAGTCGCTATCCATCCTACACGAATTCCTGGTACAGAGTAAGTTTTCGAAATAGAATTAGTTGAAATTCCTTTTTCATAAATATCTGCAATCGGTGCATAGTCAGTTTTCTCATTAAGTGGAAGATAAACCTCATCACATAAAATATAAGCACCTACTTCACGAGCTATTTTTGATACTTCTCTTAAAAATACCACATCTAAAATCGCACCTGTCGGCTGCGCTGCGTTGTTTAAACAGATTAATTTTGTATCAGGTCTTATAAGTTCACGAAGTTCTGATAGTTTGGGACGCCACCCTTCTTCTTCATTTATCTTCCAATAATCCACCTTTGCCCCAAGTGTTTTAGGCCAATCATAAAGTTGCTGATAGGACGGATACTGAGCAATAACATGATCTCCCTCTCCGACAAGACCTAAGACAGCCATAAAATTAGCACCTGTCGCACCATTTGTAGAAAGAATATTGTCTACAGGAATTTTTTCATAAAGTTTTGCGACTTCCTTTTTAAATGCTGGCGACCCTTCAATCCAACCATAGCTGAATTTTTCCTTCATCAAATTCGCCATGAACGATTTCCCACCATCTGGCTCCAATTCTAAAATTTCTTCTAATGTCATTGACTCAATAGTTGATTGAGCAATATCCACTTTTGCGGATTTTTCCCAAACGTTTAGCCAATCTTCACATCCAAATTGAACAAGTTCCATCTCATACCTCATTTTATCAAAACAAGTGCGTGCTATCTCCACTTTACGGCTACGCTGTCGATGCTCGCTACGGTGCTAAAGCACCTAGTCGCAATCGCAATACTCCGACCTCTTAGGTCGGAGATAAAGCAGCACTAAGCTCTGATTTCGTTCTACTGCCCTAGGGTCTTGGCGCTTTGCGACTCGACTTGTGGCTTTAGCCACTTAGCGAGAGTGGACAGCGCAGTGAAACGGAGATAGCGCTTAGACTTCAGGGACAGGGTGACCTCATATCTTTGATGTGAGGTTGTGCCCTAACATTGGTGGGGGAGAAAGAATCCTCCACCAATGAAGTAATCACTTCAATTACATTATTTCATTTACTGACAGCGATTCTGTCAGTATCATTTTACCAAAAAAATGCTACACAAAGTGTGCAGCATTTTCATTTTAAGGAATAATCTTTGTTCCTGAATCATTTGTAAGGAAATCTTCAAGATTTTCCAAAGAAGTAATCGTTGCAGGACGACTGGTCCGTGCGACAAATTCCATCGCAGCTTGTACTTTTGGCAACATCGATCCTGCGGCAAATTGTCCTTCTTCAATAAAACTACGCATCTCTGCCATTGTAACTGTTTCAAGTTTCTTTTGGTTAGGTTTATTAAAATTAACAAAGACATTATCAACTGCTGTTAAGATTAATAAATTATCAGCTTCAACGAGTTCAGCAACTTTTGCTGCTGAAAAATCTTTGTCAATAACAGCCTCAACACCTTCATAACCACTAGGAGTTTCAATCACAGGGATACCACCACCACCAGATACCGTAACCAAAACACTTGATGAAATCAATGGTTTAATTGCTGCAGCTTCAACAATTCGCGTAGGTTTTGGACTTGGTACAACACGACGATAGCCACGTCCAGAGTCTTCAACAAATACCCAATCTGGATACTGGGCTTTCATTTCAGCAACACCTGCTTCATCATAGAATGGACCAATTGGTTTTGTTGGTTTCTCAAAAGCAGGGTCATCTGCTGCTACTACCGTACGTGTCACCACCGATATTACTGGCACGCGCTCCATATTATTTTTAAGTAGAGCTCTTGTAAAGGCCTGCCCCATCCAGAAACCAATCTGACCTTGAGTCATCGCTACAGCGGTATCAAGAGGCATTGCTGGATTTTTTGGGCTATCTGAAGCCAACTGTTGCAACAAAAGATTACCTACTTGCGGACCATTTCCATGAGTCACAACCATTTCCACATCGTTGTCTTTAATCAAAGGAATCAATTGTTCTGCTGTTGTTTCAAGTGCTATTTCCTGCGCTTTTGCTGTTGGGTCATCTGTTAGGATGGCATTCCCACCAAGAGCTACTACAATACGTCTTACCATTTTATATAAACTCTCCTCTATCTAATATATAGCTAAATCATTGCAAAAAGAATCAATGGTTTACAATGCTTTGCACCTATTCTGATATAAAAATTTAACCAGAGTACACTACTTAGTGTACCGTTCTACTAACGATCAACTCGTCACGTTGTCCGTTTGATTGCCATTTAGCGTTATGAGCTTCGCTCATTTACAGCCAATGGTCATATGGGGCTAAAGCCCACACACTAAATGCAGAACTACTAAAATGAGAGTCCCCAGTTTAAAGCAGTTCTAATATTTCACTTCTATAATTCTCTATTAATGAGTGATTTTCTTCTTGTTGATGTCTGCACGTACGATGAAGTAAACAATAAACGTTACAACGATTAAAGGTACTACTGCAACGAGAAGCGTGTTTCCATCAATACCTAGAGCATCTTGAAGTCCAAGCCAGTTGCCATAAACTCCAAATACTGCAAGAATTCCTAAAACCGTCAAAACAACTGTCGCAATCATTTCAACACTACTGAGTTTACCCCCATATTCTTTCTTACCAAGAGCGTAAAGGATGAAACCAACAGCATAGAGAATGAGTGAGAGCCACACAAACTGCCATCCTGAGAAATACAAAGCCAAGATTTGGAAAGCAGCAGCCAAGAATCCAACAACAATGTTACTTGTCTTCTTTTCTTGAATACCAAGTTTGAAAAGATACAGACCAACTAAAGCATAACAAATCATGATAACTGCAGTACATAGATAAACAAAGACGTTATACGCATCAGCAACAAAATACGTTACAATCAAGAAAATTTGAACGATAAGTTGTGTCAAGATAAGAGAATTGCTTGGTGCTCCTTTATCATTAAGCTTACCAAACCAGCTAGGAAGTAGTTTTTGGTCTGACAATTGTTGAGTTGCTTCAACAGGAAGCATTGTCCAAGAGAGCCATGCACCTAAAAGGGAAATAACCAGACCAATCGCCATGAGTGTACCGCCCCAGCCACCAACCATTGCATTCAAGATATGAACCAAACCAGGTTGACCAGTATTGGCTAAGTCTTGTTGATTCATGAAACCAAATGGCAAAAGAGAAAGTAAAACATAAATCACTAAGAGAGCAATCAAACCTAAAATAGAAGCTTTTCCAGCATCTGATTTCCGTTTGGCACGGTCTCCCATCATTGCAGCCCCTTCAATACCAACAAATACCCAAATCATGACCATCAATGAATTTGTGACTTGACCAAAGAGATCTCCACCAGTCATGTTTGACCATGTTAGACTCTTAATCACACCATTAGCATCTGTATTTGCTGCAAAGTTTTGCCAGAAATGAGCGCTAAATACGCCTGCTTTAAACATCACAATCCCAGCAATCATAAATACAAAAAGCGGAATTAATTTTGCAATTAGGACAATAGCATTGATAACCGCCGCTCCTTCAACTCCGCGCATAACAAGTAATGTCAAGCCCCAAGAAACAATAGAAACAACAATTACAGATAGAATTGTTAAAGAGCCATTTTTTGCTTGAAATACTCCAGGAAAGAAGTAGTCAACTGAGGTCATCATTAAAACCGCAAAAGCGATATTACCTGCCCAAGCGGAAAGCCAGTAACCCCAACCGGAAATGAATCCGACCATATTACCAAAACCAGCACGTGCATAGTCTGATACACCAGAAAGTTCTGGTTTATTTACCACCAAATGATTAAGTGATAACACTAACATTAAGATACCAAAACCAATAACAATCCAAGAAACAACAACACCTCCGGGTGTTGCTCCAGTTGCCAAGTCGTTGGAGAGGTTGAATACCCCTCCGCCGATGGCTCCGGAAACGATAATAGCAACTAGGGCTAAGAGCCCTATTCCTTTTTTATTTTCTGTTTCCATATTATTTACTTCCTTAAATTTTATTCAAAAGTTTCTGGAACTGCAGGGATAAAGAGATTACCCAAAGTTGCAGCCATAATTGCTTTGATTGAGTGCATACGATTTTCCGCTTCTTCAAACTGACGTGCATATTTAGAGCGGAATACTTCATCAGTCACTTCCATTTCTGTCAGACCGTATTTTTCTTTGATTTCTTTACCATATTCAGTTTCAGTATCATGGAAAGCTGGTAGGCAGTGCATGAAGATAAGTTTGCCATTGTCAGCATTTCCTGTGAGTTTCAACATATCCATTGTGATACGGTAAGGAGTAAGGAGTTTAACGCGTTCTTCCCAGTTTGATTCGCCCATTGATACCCATACATCTGAGTAAATAATATTTGCATCTTTAACACCTTCTTCGATGTTAGAAGTTGCAAGAGGTTTAGCACCTGATTTTTCGGCAAATTTATGAGCAATATCCATAACTTCTTGAGAAGGATGAAGTGAATCAGGTGCAACGATATGGACATTCACACCAAGCATAGAACCTGTCACAATGAGAGAGTTTGCCATGTTGTTACGACCGTCACCAACGTAAACCAGAGTCAAACCTTTAAGATGGCCAAAGTTTTCTTTTACTGTCATGAAGTCCGCAATCATTTGAGTAGGATGCCAGTCATCAGTCAATCCATTCCAAACTGGAACACCTGAGAATTTAGCAAGATCTTCAACTTCTTTTTGTGAAAAGCCACGGCGTTCAATCCCGTCAAACATTGAACCGAGCACTTTTGCTGTGTCTTCTACAGATTCTTTAATTCCAAGTTGAATATCATTGGCACCAAGATATTCAGGATGAGCGCCGAGATCAATTGCTGCTGTTGTAAATGCCGCACGTGTACGTGTTGAAGTTTTTGCAAAAAGCAGTGCAATATTTTTTCCTTCAAGATAATGATGAGGGATATTTTGTTGTTTCAACGCTTTTAAGTGAAGACCAAAATCTACAAGGTAATTAATTTCAGCAGGTGTGAAATCTTTTTCAGCAAGTAGGCTACGTCCTTGAAATACTGAATTTACTTCTGCTTTTGTGATAATTGGTGATGTCATTTTAAAAATTTCCTTTTCTTTATTTTTTTATCAAAGCAAGTGCGTGCTAATACCCCTACCTCTTAGGTCGGGATAAAGCAGCACTAAGCCTTGAATTTCGTCCGACTAAATTCAGTGGTGAGTCGAAACTCCCACTGAATAAGTCTTGACTTCATTTAATTATTGCGATAATAATTCTGTCAGTATACTGACAGAATTATCAGCGAAGCTGATAATTCCTCTATCCACCGATTCAATGCTTACTTTGGGCGCATTGAACTGACAGAATTATCAGCAAAGTTGATAATTCCTCTATCCGCCGATTCAATGCTTACTTTAGGCGCACTGAACTGACAGAACGGTCAGTAACTTTTGTCAGTAAACAGTTTTTTACAAATCTTCACGCCATAATGGTTGTGACATACAGCGTGCTCCGCCACGGCCACGAGCCAGTTCACTAGAAAGAATTTCATGAACTTTGATACCGTGTTCTTTCAGAAGTCCGATTGTCACATAGTTACGGTCGTAGGTAACGATTTCACCTGGAGAAATCGCAAGCGTATTTGAGCCATCATTCCATTGCTCACGCGGAGCAATAATCGCATCTCCTCCTCCACATTCAATAAGGTCAAGTTCAGTAAGTTTAAGCACTTTTTTCAATGCTTTTTCAAGGTCAGTCAAGTGTTCAATTTCTACTTCTTCTTCATTTTTACCTGGAGTAAGAATAAATGTGTTAATAGAACCATCTCCGTGGAAAATTCCTGGGAAGACTGTAAATTGATCATGATTAATCATTGTGAATACTGTATCCAAATGCATCATGGCATGGTTGTGTGGAATTTCAACTGCAAGAACTGTATCAAATGTCGAAAGTGGATTTTTGAACAACTCTTTAGCCAATTGTTGAATTGTCTTAGAAGAAGTTCGTTCAGAAACTCCAATAGCCACAACATTCTTGCTCAAAATCAATTCATCTCCGCCTTCAATCCGTGTCGTATGATTACGGTCACGCCAAATTGGTGTATCTTTAAAACGAGGATGATGTTTCATAATGAACTCGGTAATCAACGATTCAGGTTGACGAGCTGGGAAAGTCATGCGGTTGATTGTCATTCCAACACCCATAGAAGCTTGTGGGTCACGGGTAAAGTATGCATTTGGCAAAGGATTCAAATAGAATAGATTTTCTGCATCAGAACCAGCCATGTCGCTTAAAATTGTACGTTTAATGTCAAGTTCATTTTTACGAACTCCCGCATAGATTTTATCAACCATATCTTTTGTTGACATAGAACCAAGATATTCTTGAAGTTCATCGAAAGTACGACCATGTCTGTAACCTGCTTCTGTCAATATACGAGTTAAAAATTCATCTCTGACTGCACGGTCTTTATCAAGCACCTCAGTTGCAAGCTGCTCAATATACAAAGTTTCTGCGCCGTTATCTCGAAGTGTTTGAGCAAAGAAATCATGTTCTTTTTGTGCGATTTTCAAAAACGGAATATCATCAAACAAGAGTTGATTCATTGTGTCTGGAGTGATGTTTTCTACTTCTGCACCCGGTCTATGCAAAAGTACTGTTTTTAATTTCCCAATTTCTGAGTTGACATTAATTCCATTATTCATTTTTTCATTGTCCTTTCTTAGTTTAAAAACGCATTATTGGAATCGTTTACAATAAAATTATACAACTTTGGTTTTTTAATGTCAAGTATCATCCTAGCTTTATTTTATTGTTTTTCAGGCTTTTTATGTTTCTTAATTTTCTCACAATTAAATAATTATATTCAGTTTATTCTAGTATACGTATATTTTTAGCTTTATGCAAAAATAATTATTTTAAAACATGGAATAAAAAAATATCCATAGACAAGATTTGATCTACGGATATTTTTAATCATATTACATATTTTCTGGAGCAGCTACTCCAAGTAAACGTAAGGATTCTTTTAATACAACTGCTGTAGCAGAAATAAGTGCAAGACGTGATGCCAACTCATCATTTTTTTCCAAAATACGCACATGAGCATAGTATTTATTGAAAGCTTGCGCAAGAGAAATTGCATATTTAGCAATTAATGATGGCTCGTAATTATCTGCTGCACGTTTGACTGTATTTGGAAATTCTTTCAAGAATTTTACAATTTCCCAAGCTTCCGAATCGGAAACCACAACAGGAACTTCTTCAAGATTTATTTTTTGTTCTGCTTTTCTCAAAATAGACTGGATACGTGCATGAGCATATTGAACATATGGACCTGTTTCACCTTCAAATGAAACCATCTCATCCAAATCAAAGTCATAACCATTTTTACGGTCAGTCTTCAAGTCATAAAATTTAACAGCACCTACACCAACTTGCTTCGCGACTTCGACCTTATTAGCAAGATTAGGATTTTTTTCTTCAATTTGCTTTTCAGCACGGTCAACTGCTTCGTCAAGTGCCATTTCAAGTTTAACAACATGACCTTTACGAGTTGAGAATTTTTTCCCACCTTGAGTAACCATACCAAAAGGAATATGAACCATATCATCTGACCAATCATAGCCAGCTTCTTTCAAGACTGCTTTAAGTTGTTTAAAGTGATTCGTTTGTTCTCCTCCAACAACATAAAGTGATTTAACAAAATCAAAAGTTTTCTTACGATAAACAGCTGTGGCAAGGTCACGTGTAATATACAGAGTTGCACCATCTGTTTTCTTAATCAAAGCTGGATTGAGATTATATTTTTCCAGGTCAACAATCAATGCACCTTTAGACTCATGCAAAAGATTTTTATTTTCTAAATCTTCAACGATAGCATCCATTTTATCGCTATAAAAACTTTCCCCAGTGAAGTAATCAAAGGTTACGTCTAACTTATCATAGATACGGTTAAACTCAATCAACGAAACATCAGAGAACCATTTCCAAATCCGAAGTGCTTCTTCATCTCCTTGTTCCATTTTGAGGAACCATTCACGTCCTTCTTCATCAACAGCTGGATTTTCTTTGGCTTCAGCATTGATTTGGACATAGAGTTTCAAAAGTTCATCAATAGGATTAGCAGTGATTGTTGCTTCATCTCCATATTTTTTGTAAGCTGTAATCAAAAGCCCAAATTGTTTGCCCCAGTCACCCAAGTGGTTGATTTTGACTGGATTATAGCCTAATTTTTCATAGATCTTAGCAATTGAATCTCCGATAACAGTTGAGCGCAAATGACCAATTGAGAATGGTTTTGCGATATTTGGTGCTGACATATCAACCGGAACATTACGTCCTGCACCAGTTTGTTCATCACCATAATGTTTACCTTTAGCGATAACATCATGAATAACTTGTGTTGCAGTTGAGTTTTTGTCAAGAAAGAAATTAACATAAGGTCCTACTGCTAAAACCTTTTCAAATCCTGTTGAATCAATTTTTTCAGCAATATCTGCCGCGATGACTTGCGGAGATTTGCGAAGCACTTTTGCCAGCTGAAAAGCTGGAAAGGCAAGGTCTCCCAAATCAGATGATTTGGGTTTTTCAATAATGGCTGCGATTTGTTCTACTTCAAGGACACCGTTAAGAGTTTTGGACAGTGCTTGGCTTACTAATTGTTTTTCGTTCATTTTCTAATTATACAGAAAAAACACTAATTTTGTCAATGTATTTAACATTATATGGTATAATTATGCTATGAAAAGAGCCGAAAGATTAAATATTATTAAAGATATCGTCACTAACAATAAGATAGCGACCCAAGAAGAGCTACAAAACCTGTTAGCTAAAGAGGGTGTGACAGTTACTCAAGCAACTTTGTCACGGGATATCAGAAAATTAAATATTATTAAAAAACGAGATAAAGGCGAGAGTTTTTACTCACTTTTGACGTCTGGAAATGAGAAGATTCATTCTGATTTGCATTTATATTTTTATAATTTTGTCCTTTCTGCAACTTCTGTGGGTGCGCTAGTCGTGATTCGTACAAAATTAGGTGAAGCAGATATATTGGCAAATGCGCTTGATGAAGAAAGAGAAAATCGCAAAGATATATTAGGAACGCTCGCCGGAGCGGATACTCTACTTGTTATTTGTGCTTCTGAAAAAGATGCAACTGTTTTGACCGCTGAGATAAAATATATCTTGCTTGGTTAAATTTATTTTGTAGTCTTTAAAAGTCGTCGCTTTTTTTAATTTTTTAAGTTTTATTTAAGCGATTACATTTATACTGTCTTTACTCCCTAAATAATTTCTTCATAAACCCCTTTAATCCAAGCCACCCTCCTGTGACTTGGATTTTTCATAATTACTGACAGAATCTTGTCAGCATTTTTATCTAATTTGTACTATTTCTTCTTGGTTATCTTCTTGGTTAAATGATCAATTTTACCGCAAAATGAGTCAAAAAAAGCCTGTCAGTATACTGACAGGCTTATCAGCTATGCTGACAGGTCTTTCACTCGTCAATTCAATGCTCACGGTAATCGCATTGAACTGATAGATTTTTTATCAAGGCAAGTGCTTGCTATCTCCGTCTTGTGGCTACGCTGTCGATTCACAACAGGTATCCATTCGCTCTAAGTTACTGAAGCAACAAGGCAAAATGGTTCGCTAAAGCGCTACGTAATTCGCACGCCGTTCTACGAACGGTCTCTGCAACTTCGTTGCTCCGCTGTCCGTTTAATTGCCATTTGGCGTTACCTCTATTCTTGTCACTTTAGTGACTTAGAGATAGAGGGCAAATGTTCTGGGGTCATGCGAAAATAGCTGCTAAAGCCTGCATCTTCGCTTCGCTCCGCTATCCATTCGTTCTATCTCCCCTTTGCTCCGCTGTCGATTTCACTAACCGACTAAAGTCGGAAGTTCAAATCATAATCCAGCAAAGCTGGCAAGACGAAATGGTAAGAGCAAAAAGCAAAGCGCCTAGTCGCAATCCTCCTACTTCTGTAGGTAGGGGATAAAGCAGCACTAAACCTTGACTTTATTTTGGACATTTCATTATTGTAAGTTCGTTGATATTTGTCCAAGCAATTTTTCAAAAGCAATTTCATATTTTTGAATATTCCCTGCTCCCATAAATACATAAACCGCACGATCATGGTCAAGTAATGGAGAAATATTGTCAAGATCGACAACCTTCGCTGGTTTGCGCACTTTATCTGCCAAATCTTGTGCAGTAATTTCATGGTGGTCAACTTCACGAGCGGAACCATAAATCTGTGCCAAGTAAACGGTATCAGCATGATCAAGCACAGCAGCAAATTCATCAGCAAATGCAATTGTCCTTGTAAATGTATGAGGTTGGAAAACTGCAACTATTTCACGGTCTGGGTATTTTTGACGAGCTGCATCAAGTGTCGCCTCAATTTCTGTTGGATGGTGTGCAAAATCGTCAATGATGATAATCTCACCAACTTTCTTCTCAGTAAAGCGTCGTTTTACTCCTCGGAAAGTCAACAGATGATCTGCAACTTCAACCATATCAAGCCCTAAATTATGGCAAACAGCAACAACTGACAAGGCATTCAAAACATTATGTTTTCCATATGCAGGTACAACAAAGTGTCCAAGCAATTGTCCACGGAAATAAGCATCAAAAGAGGAGCCACGTGTACTACGAATCAAATTTTCTGCACGATAATCATCATTTGCTTCAAAGCCATAATAGTAAATGGGAGCTTTTGCTGTTAATTTCCGAAGATTAACATCTTCTCCATAAGCAAAAATACCGTTTTTGATATTATTAGCATAGTCTTGAAAAGCAGCTGTGACATCTTCAATACCCTCAAAATAATCTGGATGGTCAAAGTCGATATTGGTCATAATCGTGTATTCTGGATGGTAAGGCATGAAATGACGTTCATATTCATCAGATTCAAAAACAAAATATTTACTATTTGCATTTCCACGTCCGGTACCGTCACCAATCAGATAAGAAGTATCAACTATATTGCTCATCACGTGCGCCAGCATTCCTGTTGTTGAAGTTTTACCATGCGCACCCGCTACACCAATACTTATGAAGTCTTCCATGAAGTGACCCAGAAACTCATGATAGCGCTTGAAAGGAAAGCCATTTTTATGTGCAAATGCAATCTCCACATTGTTATCATCTCGAAAAGCATTTCCAGCGATTAATTCAAACTCAGGTTTGATATTTTTTTCATCAAAAGGTAAAAGCGGTACGCCAGCTTGCTCAAGTCCTCGTTGAGTAAAGAAATAATCTGTTGAATCTGAACCCTGTACTTTTTTTCCCATTTGATGGAGCATAAGCGCAAGTGCGCTCATTCCTGAGCCTTTAATTCCGGTAAAATGATATGTTTTTTCCATGATAAAATGTCCTGTAAGTTACTGACAGAATCTTTTTGATATCCTGTCAGTACGGTTATTATTGTCAGCAGCTTACAGAAATTTCCCTTCTTTTCTTACAATCTAATCCTATTGGATTTCCAAAAATTTGAAATTCAAATGTGTCTTTAACACATATGAAATTTATCTTTTCAAAAATTCACTCTGCCAATCGCACCTTTTACCACTTATGGTTTATAAGCTACTGCTGACAGAGTTCTTTTTTATTTACTTTTATCAAAGCAAGTGCGTGCTAATACCCCTACTTAGGTAGAGGATAAAGCAGCACTAAGCATTGAATTTCGTCCGACTGCCATAGGGCGTTGCGCTTTTAGCGCCTGGGCTTCTTGGACAAGACCACTTCGCCTTGCGACTTCAGTCGCTTGCGATTTGAACTTGCCACTTTAGTGGCTTAGTGAAATCGACAGCGTAGCAAAGCGGAGATAGAGCGAATGGATAACGAAGTGAAGCGGAGGTGTGACCTCATATCGAAGATGTGAGGTTGTACCTTAAATTCAGTGGTGAGTCGAATCTCCCACTGAATAAGTCTTGACTTCATTAAACAATTCCACGGTCGAAGATATTTTTACGTTTATTTTCAAAATAACTTCCTTTTTCATTAACTGCTCCACCATGTGGTGTCGATTTTCTCATTCCACCACTTCTTGAAACGGCATCTGATA
The DNA here is from genome assembly GCF_006965445.1 of Lactococcus protaetiae. Lineage (NCBI taxonomy): Bacteria > Bacillati > Bacillota > Bacilli > Lactobacillales > Streptococcaceae > Lactococcus > Lactococcus protaetiae. The sequence goes on from NZ_CP041356.1 coordinate 167,598, forward strand.
CGCTCATCCCTTGCTTTTTCATATCCTGAATCGGATTATCATTGACCAACGGACGTTTATTCAAAATTGCTGATGTTGAACGTCGAACAGTAAAATCTTCCTTATCTCTCTCAAGAGGTGAAACATATTGCTTTGGAGGCTTAGGAAGTGTTGCCGCTGCACGTTTAGCACGCTCTTTCGATTCATCAACACTTGTCTTTTTAGGCATCTTGTCGTAAGAACTTACACCACTGTGATTGGAGTTGAGCGGACGATGTTGAGTGCTAAAGCTTGTCTTTGCTTTATAAGGCTTAAAATTATCAGGGCGTTTTGTTTCAGATTTTGGCATACTACTCGCCATTCCACCGATTGAAGCCTCATCTTGAAGACTCGGATTTCTGGTCAGCAATTGCTGATTATTCAGAATTACACGAGTATCTTTTTGAAGGACTTCATCATCACCGATAACTGGAAATGTAACTCTTCTTCTTTCTACCATATTTTTGTCCTATTTCTTTATAATTAGTCAGTCTGCAAAAGGCTGATGTGTAGCATTTGCAACAATTTTTAGTTCATTTCAGTATAGTTAATCAAAAAACTTGATTGAAAAATTTGTTTAACTTAGCAGCACTAAGCTACGCTGTCAAAGCAAAGATAGAACGACTGGACATCTGGCGCATGGATAACATGATATAAAATCAATATTTATCACAGCTATCGAACCATTTTGAGTCCTCTCAGTCACAAATCATGATTTATACTCGTTAAAAATTTAACAGTATTAAAGAAAAAATTTGTATAGTTCCGATATTCATTATAGCTTAATTTTCAAGTTTTTTAAAGTCAGACTCCCAGAATTTCACGAATTTCTGCTTCACTGAGCGCTTTATCAACAACATCACCTTCAAGAACATTAGCAATCAAGTCTTTTTTGCGTTCCTGAATATCCATAATCTTTTCTTCAATTGTTCCTTGAGTAATCAATCGAATGACTTCAACTGTATTTTTTTGCCCCATTCTATGTGCACGTGCGATTGCTTGTTCTTCCACGGCTGGATTCCACCATAGATCAATCAAAATCACAACATCAGCACTTGTCAAATTAAGTCCAACTCCTCCAGCTTTCAAAGAAACTAAGAAAGCATCTCGGCTTCCAGCATTAAAAGCTTGAACCATTGACAATCTATCCTTGATTGGTGTAGAGCCCGTCAATTTATAAGCACTCATCTCAAGATGGTCCATCAACCGCTCAATGTGAGGAAAAACTTTGGTAAACTGTGAAAAAATCAATGGACGATGACCAGATTCTTTAATCTGTTCGAGTAACTCTCGTAAACGTTCCAATTTTCCTGAACTTCCTTTGTAATCATCCATAAACAACGCAGGTGTATTACAAATTTGACGAAGCCTGGTAATCCCAGCTAGAATCTCAATTCGCGAACGTGATAAGGCTGTACTATCCATCTGCATCACTTGGCGTTGCATCAGCTCCAGTTGAGCAAGATAGATTACTTTTTGATCATCAGCAAGATTATTATAAAGCGTAATTTCCATCTTTTCAGGTAATTCTTCAAGAACATCTTCTTTTTTACGTCGCATGATGAACGGCTGAATCAATCTTGAAATCACTGAAGGTGACATTTTATTGAATTTTTCCCGTTTTGGCAAAAACCCAGGCATAACCACTTGAAAGATTGCCCAAATTTCTTCAATTCTATTTTCAAGTGGCGTTCCTGAAAGAGCAAATGTATGTTCAACATTAAGTGCCGTTAAAGACTTATTGGTCTTACTGCTATAATTTTTCACTACCTGCGCTTCATCTAGCAAAAGATAGTTTAACTTTTTGTCTTGATACTCTTCAAAGTCTTTCAAAAAGCTACCATAGCTTGTAATATAAATCTGATGCTCTGTTGCAATTTGTTCTGAACGTTCAATCTTAGTGCCATCTACCACAACAAAATTAATCTGGTCTGTGAACTTTTCAAATTCACTTGCCCAGTTGTACGTCAGACTCGCTGGCGCGGTAATCAATGCTTTTTCACCTTCTTTTAAGTTAGAGAGAAGATAGGTGATGGCTTGGACAGTTTTCCCCAAGCCCATATCATCAGCGAGGATTCCTCCTAACTGATAATGAGTCAGCATACTCATCCAACGCACACCAATTTCTTGATAAGGACGAAGAGAGGCTCGGATGTGCTCTGGCTTTTCATAAGGAAACGTCTCAGGCTGAGTGAGATGTTCATAGAAGGACTTAAATTTCTCTGAGAATGACGCACCGCTGACATTCTCAAAAATCTTAGAAACTTGAAAACTGCGATTGGCATTGACTCTAAGTGTATTTCCACTGATGACAAACTGCTCATCCAACTCATTGAGCGCTGATTTTAGAGCTTTAAATTTTTCATCAAAATGATAAAATTTTCCACTCTCACTAATATAAAATTCCGCATTCTCTTGAAGTTTTGCAATCACGTTTGCAAACTCTGATTCACCAACCTGTGGTAAATCAAACGAGATATCAAGTAAACCACCACTACTGTCAATATGAATCTCAGGAATCTCATCCATTTTTAATTCTGTCAGTACTGACGAAAGTTCAACTTTACCCAATTTATTAAAAGCTGGTAAAATTTTGATAAAGAAAGTTTCTGTCAGTACTGACAGAATAGTCAAGCTTGAATTAAATGAACGAGGAAATCCAAACCGCTCCATCACTGCAAAAATTTTCTGCTCTTTTCGTAAATCACGAGAAAACTCCAATGTTTCAAGTTCATGAAAACTGTCTATCGCAAAATTACCATAGTCAAATTTTACTGACAGGGCAAGCGTTTGTTTGTCAGTAAGGTCAAATCGAAAAATCGCATCAAATGGTCTAATGACAAAATGACGAGGAGCCGAAATTCGGCCCAAAGTAGATAATTGCTGCAATGCCTGCGCTAATTTATCTTTGTCAGCATATGAAAAATTAATATGGTTTTCATTGGCAAGTCTCCGCTCCAAAACAGTTAAAAGTCGCCTTTGTTCCTGACTTACCTTGTAGAAAATATGATCGTGATACAATAATGATTTTCCATAAAAATTGTGATAGTCCTTATCTGTCACACTTAACTCAATATAATCTTGCTGACTTTCAACTTTAAACTCAAACAACTCTGAGTCACTATCTAAAGGAACAAAAGTAAAATAATTAATCATTTTACCAGAGATTTTAAGCTGACACATTTCAAGCGCTGCTGACAAATCCATTGCTTCTTCAAGAAACAGAAAAGGAATATTCAAATAACGTCCATTTTTGATATATAAAGATTTTGTAAATGCCTCATCCGTTTTATCATCAATTTTTAATAAGAAATTTAAAAATGCTTGACTTGCTTCATCAAAATTATCGAAAAATAGATTGATATAGTGTAAAGAGCCCAGAGAATACTGACTAAAATTTCTCAAAGCACGTAAAAAATATGGAATATCCTTAATCACATAAGAACGCCCCAATTTCTCGCTTTTTAGCCTTATATCAAAATACAAAAAATAATCCACTGAGAAATAATCATAAAGCTGACTATTATCCTCAATCTGAACCTCAATTGAATACTGGTCTGTACTAAAATTAAGCTGAGTTTCCCCATTTAATTCATCCAAAAAAGTAACATTTTCTGTGTAAAGTAAACTCTCTGGTCGTAAATGCTCCTTATCTTCAGTTGCATCCGTAGTTGTTTCTCTGTTTTTTAGATATTCTTCTATCGCTGCAATATGCTTACAGTAGCGATGATTTTGCTGAAAAACTTCACAAGAACAATAGTCCTGTGCCCCATCCAAATCATATACCACTTGCTCGCCATCAATCTCTGCGCTCAGTTTAAAATCGGCTTCAATAGGGTCATTTAACCCCCCTTTTGCATAAAGCACAATTCCTTCACTTCGCACCCTAGCTGGCATCATTCTACTCATAATTTTATTATTTTTCCTCGATAATCATCCGTCATGTTTATTCAGAAATTCTGCTTAGTACCCAATTGTTTCATACTTTTCTAGGGTAGTTATAACCTTCGCGCTTTACATGGTTCCCTGCTTAGTTCGAACAAGAAATGAAGTCAAGACTTATTCAGTGGGAGTTTCGCAAAACATTTGTCCATTTTCTCTAGTCGCTAAAGCGACTGATAAAAGGGCAATTCACCACTGAATTTAAGGTACAACCTCACATCTTCGATATGAGGTCACACCTCCGCTTCACTTCGTTATCCATTCGCTCTATCTCCGCTTTGCTACGCTGTCGATTTCACTAAGCCACTAAAGTGGCAAGTTCAAATCGCAAGCGACTAAAGTCGCAAGGCGAAGTGGTCTTGTCCAAGAAGCCTAGGCGCTAAAAGCGCCAACGCCCTATGGCAGTCGGACGAAATTCAAAGTTGCGACTTCGACTAGGCACGTTCGTGCCGTAGCGAGAATCGACAGCGCAGTGAAACGGAGATAGTGCTGCTTTATCTCCGACCTAAGAGGTCGGAGTATTAGCACGCACTTACTTCGATAAAATATCGCGAGATTCTGAACAATCTATTACAAAATTTTGCGTATATTATACCATATTTTGACATTTTTTTCACTAAGTATTCCAAAAAATCCTTATTCTTTGCGAATAATGTTTTTTCACAAACTTACATTTAACAGCAAAAGTAATAAAAAGATGCCATCAAAAGCACCTTTTTCTTTAAAATATTTAACTCACTTTTCCGCTATTTTGCTCCATAAGTTTGAATTAATTACTTATCAGTACTTTTCGCAGTTGTAGTATAAATCTCTTTGACCAATTGTTCTGTTTTTTCCCAGCCGAGACAGGGTCTGTGATAGATTTTCCGAAAATCTCTGGATGATCTTGACGGCCATCTTCAAGATAGGACTCAATCATAAAGCCACGTACATATTTGTTAATCTTGTCATGCCAATCACGATTAATCAATGTTTGACGTACAATACGAATTTGTTCCATGTATTTTTTACCAGAATTATCATGATTCGTATCAATAACAATAAATGGATTTTTCAAATTCATCTTTTCATAAATCTCGATTGTTTCTAAGAGATTATCTGTGTAATAGTTTGGATGATATTTTCCATTTTCGTCTTGACCTCCACGCAAAATAACGTGAGCAAGCGGATTACCTGATGTTTCTACCTCAGCACGTCCAAATAAAAAATCTTGAGACTGCTGTGCAGCATAAACACCATTGAACATCACTTTCAAATTACCAGAAGTTGGATTTTTCATTCCTGTAGGAGCATCAATCCCTGATGCAACAAAACGGTGTTGTTGATTTTCAACCGAACGCGCTCCTACTGCATAATAACTGACCAAATCATCTACCATTGTCAAGTTCTCTGGATAAAGCATTTCGTCTGCTGTAGTGAGTCCTGTTTCCGTAATAACCTTATAATGCAAGTCGCGCACCATTTTAATTCCATTGATGAGGTCTGTATGTCCATCAGCATCAGGCTCATGAATCAATCCTTTGTAGCCATCTCCGTTTGTTCTAGGTTTTGCGGTATAAACACGCATTACCATAAAAATTTTCTCTTTAACTTCTTCTTGAAGTTTCGCTAAACGGCGTGCATATTCAAGAACCGCTTCTTCATTATCTGACGAACATGGACCAATAATCAGGAGCAAACGGTCATCTTCACCTTTGATAATTGCCTCTAACTCTTTATCACGCTTAACTTTTCTTGCTTGTTGTTCACTATTCAGATGGTTAATTTCTTTTACAGCTTCAACATCAATTTGCGCGCTAACTTTTTTGAATGTCATTCTTTTTCTCGCTTTTCTAAATATTTTTTAATTATTGATTTATTTGCTTTTTTTGATAACTAATGTAAATCACAAAGTAGAGAATTACAGTGAGCACAGTTACTCCGATAGGATTGGTAAATAAAATTCCAATACAAATCAGAAATAGTGCGGCAAGAGCAAATATGCTCATACTTCTACCAGAAAGTGACCCATTTTTACAAGCAAGTACAAAACCTGCACTACTGATGAGGAACCAAATTAACAGTACAGTATAAGATAGAGAACCTGCCAAATAATTGAATAACTTATCTCCAAGAAAATAAGATAAAACTACCCCGATATAGAGTGTTCCTGAACAAAAGAGTACAGCTCTTTGAGGGACTTGATGTTTATTTAGCTTTGCAACAGCGCTCACATGCTTTCCTTTTCTGTTCTTTAGTCGGAAAAATAAAATTCTTGAAGAAGCATAAATTCCTGAATTGATAGAAGAGAATAGTGCTAAGATAATGACAAAGTTGACAATATCCCCTGCAAAAGGAATATGCATCTTATTAAACACCATTACAAAGGGACTCATCGAAGAATCAGTAAGAGTATGCCAGTTATAAATGATAAGTAATAAAAACATTGGAACAATATAAAACGATATAATCCGTCCAATCACGCCTCGAATTGCTTTTGGAATCGCTACTTTTGGATTCTCTGTTTCACTAACTGTTATAGCAATCAATTCTGAGCCACCATAAGAGTAAATAACAATGAGTAAGGAATTAATAACTCCTTTTATTCCATGAGGAGCAAATCCTCCATGATTATTCATCCTAGAAAATGTGGCTATTAGATTAGTATTGAACACCTCCTTAGCCACCAGAATCACGCCAAAAATAATAAGTAAAATAATGACACTTATCTTAATAAACGCAAGCCAATACTCCGTTTCAGCAAAAAAAGTAACTGAATACAAATTAATGAGTGAGGTCAATACCGCGATGATTAATACAAATATCCACGCTGGAATATTAGGAAACCATAGTTGCAAAAAGCTTGCTGCTGCAACTGCTTCCGCAATAATATTAATCATCCAAAGTGACCAATAAACCCAGTCTGTAAAGTCTGCTGCATGATTACCCAGATAGGGTTGAACCAAGCCTGATAAGCCATGTGGTTCCTCTGAAGCCAATACAAGTTTCTCCAAACTTTTCATTACAAAAAATAGTACCAATCCACCAATCAAATAAGCAATTAGTACAGAAGGACCTGCCACGCTAATCGCCGAGGCACTCCCCTTAAATAGTCCTGCTCCGATTGCTCCTCCCAGTGCAATCATCGTTATATGGCGTGTTGCCATTCTTTTCTTCAAACCCTGATTATTCTCCAATTATATATCCCCTTCTTCGTAAAAAACCTCTGAAACATTTGATATTTCTCAATCTTTAGGGTCCCTTTTTTTCCAATTTTTTCCCTCCTTGCTCTTTTGTTCCCGTCCACCTCACAGCAACAAAAGTTCTAAGCAACTAAAAAAGACGCCCCGAGGACGTCTTCTTGTCCTCAAAATGACTAACGCCAAAGAGGACTCACACATTTCACCAAATAGGCTAATGCAAGTCCTCCTTCTTAAACAACAAGAAAAATGTGTTGTATACGTAAATCATTTTTTAGACCTCTGAATTTTAATTATTTATTCAGTATAGTTAAAATTATTTTATTTGTCAATAATTTACCAATATACAGTCATTTTAATTTTTTTGATATTTTTTGGATTCTATTCGTCCGTTTAAAAATAAAAAATCCGATATTACTCATCGGATAAATTCTCTAATAAAAGGTTTATTAACAAATCACGCGCTTTAATCCATTTCTCACGTTCGTCTTTTAGGTGGACTCGATTTGATAAAAATATCACTGCTTTCTTTGCTCTTGGATTGAGCAAAATAAAAGTTCCTGTATAGCCTGTGTGTAGTAGCCAATCATTACTTTTTGCTGGTAAATCCCAAGCCAAACTCCTCTTTTTTGCGACTAAAGTATAGTTAGCCAACAGTTTGATATATTTTTCTTCAGCAAAATATCCTTTAACAAAAGCAGTCAAGTCAGACATCGTAGAAAATAGCCCTGCGGAGCCACATTCCACTCCTAAAACGCGTGCTTTTGGGTCATGGACAATTCCTACTGGCAAGTCATAGCTCGTTGGTACAGCGTGAGAAACAGGTCCAAAAGTTGTCTCATTCATTTCCCATTTTTTAAAAACTTGAGTGAAAAAAATCTCATCTAGTTTTTTGCCATAATATTCTTCTAACATAAAACCAAGTAGGATAAAATTGATGTCTGTATAATGAAAATTTTTATCGTCAGTGACTTGAATATGATTGATTGCCTGTTTTAACTCGTCAGCTGATAACTGGTCTCGATGAGGGATAAATGGATTAATGCCAGACGTATGTGTCAGTAATTGTCGCACACTGACAGAACTGTCAGCAAATGCTGGATAATATTTCTGAGCTGGAACATCAAGTTCAAAAACTCCATCAAAAACAAGATTAATGACAGCCGTACCTGTTCCTACAACTTTTGTCACTGAAGCTAAATCCCAGTATTCACCTGCTGACAGCACTACTTCCTTAGGTAAAATTGCAGCATTGCCCAGCACAAATTCTGTCACTTTTTCGTTTTCAATAATTGCAAAATTTGCACCAGGAAAAATTTCTTTAGCAATATAATCCTTAACCATTTTCAATACTTGCTGTTGATTTCTCATTTTTTCTACTTCCTTTCCTGAGATTTTTTCATGACAAAAATCTTGTCAGTAGATAAATAAACTCTGTCAGCACTGACAGAGTTTTCACTAGCTTAAATTGCTTATTTTACAAACCAAAGTTCAACATGGCTGGGAACTTCCAATGAGAAAGTCTTTGCTGATGCATCCAAATAAGTACCATCTATATCCTCAAATTGAGTCGAAAATGCTTCCAAATCAAACATTTTATCAATCATAAAGATTAAAAATTCTAAATCAAATGTTTCATCTGTCGCAGCACTCAAATCTTCTCCGTCAGCCACTGACAGCTTCAGCGAAACAAAAGGAAAATCAAACACTCCATCAGTAGTTTTCATCGAAAAAACGGATTCATAAAATTCAATAATCTCGTTATCAGCTACATTCAAATCTATCTCACTAATCGCAAAATCTGACAAGCCTTTAAAGTTTTCATCTTTGACAAAACTAACTTCATTTTTTTCGATTTCTGTCAGTGCTGACAAGTCTGTCAGTTCTTCCGCGGTTACCAAAAATACATCATTTTCAGGAGATACTGCTTCAAAAGTATAGCCAGCTTTGCCACGATAAAGCTTATCTACTTTTTCCAAATCACGTGCCAAAAGTTGCTCAATCTCAGATGCAGCAGCTTTGATTACTGTACGTGAATGTTTTTTATATCCATTGACAGAGCGCAAGCCTGGTGACTCTTCCAATTGAAAACGGTCAAGTTTCTCCTCATGTCCACCTAACCACACCATCGCACCCTCTTCCATTAGAACTTTCAATCCGAGCACATCACGGAAAAAATCCAGATTTTCCTCACGATGAAGAACACGATATACAGGTTGGAAAGCGACGATACTATTTATTATCTCACTCATTGTTTCCTCCAGTTATATTTAATCTCTCATGATAGAACAAGTCGCTTCGTCTTGCTATCTATTAGTTAGTAGCTTAGAACGAATGAACCTCTAACGTATAGATGCTCAAAAGTCCGTAACATAAAAATCCATCAGATTTTAAAGCAAGACTAGCATGCGCCAAAAGCATATTTAGTACAATATCACACTCATACCGTTCAGAAAAGACCAATACAATCTCATAACATATGTATTCCTATTTTCGCAAATTTCTCGAAAATTATCAAAGATTTACTCGTCATTTATTGAAGTATGATACAATATGTGCATGATTAGTAAAGATAAACTCCAACAGTTCTCTAAATTTCGCGCCTTTCCGGTCGTCCTTCTTGCTGTAATTTTTTCATTGCTCTTTGCCCCTCATCATCTCACTTCATTTATTACTACGGCTGTTGTTTTATCAATTGTCGGCAATCTCTTGGCATATAATAAATGGCAATGGCTCATCCTATTTATACTCTCTCTTGCTCCTACATTTACATCAACATTTTTTAGTATCCATCCACCTTTTTCAGTACTAGATAATATTATCTTTTATCTTATCTTTCTGCTCTCACTTGGTTTTTCTTATTTTATTGCAAGAAAAACAGATATTATCCCGAAATTCAATTGGAAGTACTTCTCAATAACAAAATTATTAACTGGATTTGCTCTTTTATTTCTTGCTTCTATCCTGACTGGTATCATTGCTCAACTCATCCGTCAAAGTCCCGATACGGCAAATCAAGAGGCTCTGAATCAGCTTCAAAAATTGATTCCTGTGGCAATATTTGTAATACAAACTGTTGCAGCAGGCTTCTTTGAAGAATTAACCTATCGAGTGGGGATTTTTGAAATTGTCTTCAAAAAGCACAGAAATATTGCTTTTCTTGTTGCGATGCTCCTCTTTGCATATATGCACGGTCCAACAGACCTCTACAGTTGGTTGACTTACGGTTTAATGAGTCTTATTTTAACTAGTTTTTATGCCAAATATCGCAACTTTTATCTCAATATGAGCATTCATATGCTTTGGAATCTTTTTGGTATTCTCGTCGCATTTCTTCTCAAATGAAAAAGCTGTTCAATATGAACAGCTTTTATTTTATCGAAGTGAGTGCGTGCTTCATCTCCTATAGATAGGACTATCTCCGCTTCGCTACGCTGTCCATTCGCTCTATCTCCGTTTCACTGCGCTGTCGATTCTCGCTACGGCACGAACGTGCCTAGTCGAAGTAGCAACTTTGAATTTCGCCCGACTTCCATAGGGCGTTGGCGCTTTTAGCGCCTAGGCTTCTTGGACAAGACCACTTCGCCTTGCGACTTCAGTCGCTTAGAGCGAATGGATAACGAAGTGAAGCGGAGGTGTGACCTCATATCGAAGATGTTAAGCAGACTGTTGCATACAGGTCGCTTAGTTGTTACACCTAGAGGTTGTACCTTAAATTCAGTGGGGAGTTAAAACTCCCACCGAATAAGTCTTGACTTTATTTAAGATAAAGCATTTTAAAGATGGCAACAGCTGCGAGTGCTGCGAGAATTGGTGACACGACTGGAACCCATGCATACCACCACTTAGATGAACCTTTAGATTCTCCAAGAATTGATTTTGGTAAAATGCTGTGAACCAAACGTGGTCCAAAGTCACGCGCAGGGTTAAGTCCTGGACCTGTAGGTCCTCCAAGTGCAACAACAAGTCCCATAACAAGGAAACCGAGGAATAAATGAGCAATCATTTTAGAGGCTGAAGCTCCTGAAACTGAAGCCCAGATTTGATTGATTGTATCCGATGAAGCAACATTTGCTCCTTGTTGTTTTGCATAGTTTGTCATCCAAGTAATTGATTGACTACCGAAGAAGATATTAGTTGCAGCAATCGCTCCGAAGAAAAGGACAAATGAACCCACGAATTCATTCAAGAAACCATTAATTGTTGCACCCATGCGTGTTTTTTCGTCATTGTCATCTACATTATCAATTGTTGAGAATGTACCGAGAATAGCGTTTGGGTTTGTTGTTTTAAGATAGTATGGACGATAAACCATAACAATCAATAATTGACCAAAAATTGCCCCTAAAACTTGCGCAATAATGTATTGAGCAACATGTGCCCAAGGAAAAAGTCCTGAAGCTGCAAGTCCAAGCGTAAACGCTGGGTTAATTTGTGAAGTAACATTACCAAAAGCGATAGCTGGCAACATTACACCAAGACCATATCCCCAACCAATAATCATCCAAGATTGCGCATGCGCTTTAGTCCCTTTAAGTTCAACGTTTGCTACTGCACCATTCCCCATAATGATGAGAAGAGCAGTTCCGATGAATTCAGTGATATATTTCACTGTCCATGTAACATCCATTTTTGTGGAGTCCTCCGAAATTTAATTTTGATATAATAACCTCAGCTATTATATCAAAAAAGGTAGGCTCCTTCAAATATTCAATGAATGGTATATATCCTTTAACGACTGCGAATTTCCTGAAAATTTGCTATAATTATAACAATTATCATGAATGGTGGTACCGCTAATTTCTTGTGGACAATAACAACGAATTAATGTTCCATTCTCAAATTCAGCGCCAGCTAGTTAGTGTGCTACTGGTCTGTAATAATTCTAAGACTGATAATAAATAGGGGGTTATTTGTATGCGATTTAATCATTTTTCGATTGTTGAAAAAAATTTTGATGAGAAATTAAATGAATTAGACCAACTCGGTTTTCGATGGTCTGTTTTTTGGGACGAAAAAAAGATTTTAAAAGATTTTTTGATTCAAAGTCCTATTGATTTGACTGTACTTCAAGCGACACTAGAGATGGATATTCTCCAATTCCTAAAATCTGAGCAATCTTTAGATTGGGAAATTTTTTGGACTTTAGCCCTGCAACTTCTCGATTTTACAGCAAATTTTGACTTTGAAGTAGGAAAAGCTACTGAATTTGCGAAATCACTCAATCTTCCCCAAGTTGATGCAGAGATAAATACTGAACATCTGATTTCTGCTTGTTATCTTCTTTTATGCACTCGTCGTAAAAATGGGATGACACTTGTTGAACACTGGGTTTCAGAGGGTCTTCTCCCAACTGATAATCAGTACCATTTTTTTAATGACAAGTCCCTCGCAACTTTTGACACCACTCAGCTCAAGCGCGAAATTATTTGGGTTGAAAGTCCAGTTGATACTGAGCATCGTGGAACTTATGACCTTATCAAAGTTCAAATCATTCGCCCAATTTCCGAACACAAACTTCCCACCATCATGACTGCGAGCCCTTATCATCTAGGTACGAATGAAAAAGCTAATGATTTAGCACTCCATGACATGAATGTCCCTCTTAAAGAAAAAGAGAACTGTGAGATAACCGTAAACAATCAACTTCCAGAATGTGAAGATTATAAGAATAATGAGAAACCTGTTGTAGATGGTGCTCCTTATCATTTTAGTCATGGTTGGACTTACTCTCTGAATGATTACTTTCTAGCTCGTGGTTTCGCTTCTATTTATGTAGCAGGTGTTGGAACCCGTGGCTCTGATGGTTTCCAAACCTCTGGTGATTATCAACAAATCTACAGTATGACTGCAGTTATCAACTGGCTCAATGGTCGCGCTCGTGCTTTTACTTCCCGTAAAAAAACTCACGAAATAAAAGCAACTTGGGCAAACGGCAAAGTAGCAATGACAGGAAAATCGTATCTCGGTACGATGGCTTATGGTGCTGCAACAACTGGTGTTGATGGGCTTGAAGTTATTCTCGCTGAAGCAGGCATTAGTTCTTGGTACAATTATTATCGTGAAAATGGGCTTGTTCGTTCACCTGGCGGATTTCCTGGGGAGGATTTAGATGTTTTAGCTGCACTCACTTACTCTCGTAACCTTGATGCCTCTGATTTCTTAAAAGGAAATGAACAGTATGTTAAGTCGCTTTCTGATATGACTCATGCCTTAAATCGTGAGTCTGGAGATTACAGTCAATTTTGGCATAATCGTAATTATCTTACTTATGCGGATAAAGTTAAAGCAGATGTTTTAATCGTACATGGCTTGCAGGACTGGAATGTTACCCCTGAACAAGCTTATAATTTCTGGAAAGCCTTGCCTAAAAGGCATGTAAAGCATGCTTTCTTACATCGTGGAGCACATATTTATATTAATTCTTGGCAATCTATTGATTTTTCAGAAACAATTAATAGTTACTTTGTGGCAAAATTATTAGGTAAAGATTTGAATTTGAATCTCCCTCCAATTATTTTGCAAGAAAATTCTAAGGAACAAAGTTGGACAACACTTTCAGACTTTGGTGCTACTGACAGCGTTCAAATACCTCTTGGTAAAACTGCTGTGTCATTTGCCCAATTTCAAAATCATTATGATGATGAAACTTTCAATAAATACAGTAAAGATTTCAATGTATTCAAAAAAGATTTATTTGAAAATCGTGCCAATGCTACTGTCATTGATATAGAACTTCCATCAGCACTGACTGTTAATGGTCCTATCGATTTAGAAGTAACATTAAAAATAAATGATACTAAAGGATTGCTTTCAGCACAAATTTTAGATTTTGGTGAGACAAAACGTCTAGAGGATAAGGCTCGCATTAAAGATTTAAAAGTGCTTGACCGTGGACGGAATTTCATGCTAGATGACCTCCTTGAATTACCACTGACCAGTAGTCCTTATCAAGTCATCACTAAAGGATTTTTGAACTTACAAAATGAGAATTTGATGACAACAACTTCTGTAAGCAGTGACGAATGGATGACTGTAAAATTTAGCCTCCAACCAACAATTTATCATTTAGAAAAATCTGATAAATTAAGGGTTATTCTTTACAGTACTGATTTTGAACATACCGTTCGAGATAATCGTGATGTGACTTATGATATTGATTTATCTCATTCAAAACTTATCATTCCCGTAGAAAGTGAGAAAAAATAATATGGCTATTATTGGAATCTTAGGAACTCCTTATAATGTAATAGAACGTTCTCCTTTTTGGTGGAATAAAGTAAGTTATACTCGTCAGTCTTTTATTGATGTTTTTCAAGATTTAGGACATACTGCCATTATCTTACCTGTTGACCAGCCCGAAAATGCTGAAAAATATATGAAACTCGTAGATAAAATTGTCCTAACTGGTGGCGCTGATATTGCTCCACGTTTTTACCACGAAGAACCACATCAAAAATTAGAAACAACTGACCCAAGCCGTGATGCTTTTGAATTGGCAGCAGTAAAAGCTGCCATTAACGAAAATAAAGCTATCCTCGGCGTTTGTCGTGGTTTACAACTCCTTAATGTTTATTTTGGTGGTACACTTTACCAAGATTTAAGCCAAACTTCAAGCGATATCAAACATCGTCAAAGTCCAACACCACAAGAAATCCCGACACATCATGTTACTATAAAAAAGAACAGCAGTCTTGGATTTCTTCCAGAAGAGTATCTAGTTAACTCTTTTCATCATCAGGTCATTAAAGATTTAGGTCAAGATTTAACGGCCATTGCCCACGCGACCGATGGATTTGTAGAGGCAATCGAAAATACCAATAAGCGAATCTTGGCTGTTCAATGGCATCCTGAATGTACTTGGCAAACTGAACATTTTGATAAGGAAATTTTTAGGTATTTCGCAGAAGAATTATAAGTTTTTAAGAATAATAAGAAAACACTCTATTTGAGTGTTTTTATTCGACGTAAAATAAGCATAACGATTGGGAAAAAGATAAAAGTCGAAATAGCATGAGCTAAATCAAAAGGTAACCCTGCAAGCCAGTAACCAACAAACCCTCCTGCACCAAAACCGTAAATCATACCTGATATAAAACTAATCAATACCCCAAATATCATCGCAAGCAGCGCTGTCAGTGCTGACAAAAACCAAATATTGTCTGTCAGTACTGACAGACCCTTAAAGATAACAATAATAATCGCATAAACAATAATCTGTCCCAAGACTAGTGGTGAAAATCCTAATAATAAACCTGTCGCTAACATCGTAAGCGCCATAATCCATAAACTATCTGATAATCCTAGTACGATTGCAAAAGCAAAAAACATTGCCGTAATTGGTTTGACATTAGGAAAAGCAGCCATCCAAATTCTCAAAGCCGAACTCAAGGCTGCCAATATTGCAATGATTGCCAAGCGATACACTAATTTTTTTCTCATTGTTTTATTATAGCTAATTCATTGTAAAAATCAACAGTCAAGTGATGCCAGAGTTGATTTCATAGCAAAGAAATACCACTATGCCACACTGATTACAGTTACTCCTTGCCTCCTTTCAATAGGTGCATTACAAAAAAGCTGAAATTATCAGCTTTTCTTTTCATGTGATAGGTTCAAGATAGGGGAGCACCTCGGTAGTCGCTCCAACACTACTTGCATAAATCCATGATTTCTCACTAAGTTGAGCAAAGTTCTCCGTTCGTCCTGTTAATATTACTCCCGCGAATTTTGCTGTAGCAAGCGTTGGGTGTTGCTTGACTTGCTTGAGAGCATCTCGGTAAGGGTAATACATTTTTACATCATCAGGTCCTGTGCCAGAACCAAAGCCTAATGCAGTAAAGTCAGAAATCGTATTCGCTTTCTTAATCGCTGCAACAAAATCACCATAGAGCTTATCATCCAGTCCGTAAATCGTATTTGTTGTGGTGGCTCCTAATATTTTCCGCTCATCTTGTGAATTTAATTTCCCTGTGGCCTCATCATAACTTGGCTCACCTTTACTATAATTATCTACATTCGTACTCAAGCCAATATATAAATTTGAACCTCCGATATTCGCCGTTTTATCGTCAGTTGCAAGCAAACACCAGTTAATCAATAAATTTTGAGGAATCATACGCTGAATTTCCTTGTAAGTATAGGCCTTATCAAAAGTAATCGCAACTTCTGCCAAATGATTCGGTAATTTTGTCAAGGTTCTTAATTCTTGAGGAGCTCCCTTTCCACCATTTAATAGATAATTATTTTCGGCAGTTGGACTATAAAAACTAGGTTGCTTTTGCCCATTCTTAAAAAACACACCATCTCCGATATTGCTATTCACCGATGAAGATAGCCACGTACCGCCATTATATGTATCTTTGTTTTCCTCAAGCATTTGCCCATAACTTACCGTATTCCCACCGATCGAAACCAGATAGCCATCCACATTTTTATAATTTTCTGTTGTATAACTCCCTCCAAGAAAACCCAACGTTTGTCCCGTTACATTAGTAATAACATTTGGATTTTGCGTTTCATAGGCAATATTGGCTTTGACAGCCTCCTGCTCCAGTGCCTGTTTCACATATACATTTCGTGCAAAGACAGCACCCACAACAACCACTCCTGTCGCCAATAGTGAAATCCCTACTCCCACCCAACGCCGACGCTTTTTGGTCTGTTTGACTAATTTTTTGAATTCTTTATCTAAATTTTCCATTCATCATAACCTTCTTCTAACAATATTTTTTTCAATTTTTTTCGTGCGCGGTACAAATCAATCTTAATTTTACTGACAGAATATCCTGTCAGCACTGACAAATCTTTAACAGACAGTCCCTCATAATAAAAATGCTCCAAAAGTTTTCTGTCAGTAACTTTCAACCTCGCTAAGAAAGGATGTAAATCAGGAGATGTTTCTGTCAGTACTGATAATTCCTCTGTCAGCGCTGACAAGATTTCTTGATACCTTTTATCTCGACGATAATGATCAATGTAGCTCCTTAGTGACACTCGATACATCCAAGAACGCAACTTTGATGGTGGGATAATGAGGTCAAGCTCAAGCATTTTAACAAAAACATCCTGCACAGTATCCTGCGCCTCTTCTGGTTTGATTCCTTGTAAGACTAGCCATTTTGTCACTTCTATCGCATAAACCATCAGTATATCCTCGTATTCCTGAAGCTCCAGCTCCCTCACCTCCTTTCACTTATATAACGAACAATAATTAAAACGGTTACAATTTATTTTCATTTTATCAGATTTTTTTACAAATCACTGCATGAAGTTGATATTATCAAATGAAGTCAAGACTTATTCAGTGAGAGTTTCGTAAAACATTTGTTCATTTTCTCTAGTCGATAAAGCGACTGATAAAAGGGCAACTCACCACTGAATTTAGTCGGACACACTTACTTCGATAAAAAATACTGACAGAAAGCTGTCAGTATACTTACAAAAATTATTTTACTTCATTTTGAAACAAATCGTTTAAGCCTTCACCCATTGTGGGATGAGTAAAGATTTGGTCACGCAAAACAGTATATGGAGTGTGCATCTTCATCGCTAAACTTACCAGATTAATCACCTCATGTGAATCCTCATGATAGAGTGTCGCTCCCAAAATTTCATCTGTTTCAGGGTCTACAAGAGCTTTCAATAATCCTCGCATCTCTTGCACAACTTTTGTCTTAACAATTGGTGCCGCCGCCATCTTAAACAAACGATAATCTACCCCAACCGCTTCGCTTCCTGTTCATCCAAACCAACACGCGATAAAGTCGGTGTGATAAAAACAGAATAAGGCACAATCGTCCGATCACTCAACAATCTTGACCCGTCACCAAATAATTGATTGTTCACAATCCGAAAATCATCCGTTGACAGATAATAAAATTGTCCACCTCCCCGAACATCTCCGAGCGCCCAAATATTATCACTGCTTGTTTTAAGCGTATCATCAACCTTGATATAGCCATTATCCAAAAGAGCAACACCTGCATTTTCAAGCTTTAATTCAGAGATATTAGGTCTACGTCCAGTTGCAACAAGTACTTTGTTTGCTGGATAACTTTTTCCACCAGCCATAACGCTGTCATCTGTAATCTTATCAATAGCAACACCAAGATGAACTTCTACTCCACTCTCTATCAAATCATTCAAAATACTTTCTGCCACATCTCTATCTTCCTTATGCAAAAAAGTCTCATGAGGTTCAAGAATCGTAACTTTAGAGCCAAATTTATTAAACATTCCAGCAAATTCTAAACCAATATATCCCGCTCCAATAATTACCAAATGCTCTGGCAATGAATCTAAATCCATCGCACCTTCCGATGTCACTACATTCTTCGCTTCATGAATCCCTGCAATTTCAGGAATAACTGGCGTAGCACCAGTATTGATAAAGATTCGCTCACCAGTCACTCTCGAAATTTCCCCATGATTGTCCACTTCAATCGTATGTTGATTAATAAATCGTGCAATTCCATCAATCACAGAAACAAGCGGTTCATCAGCAGCACCATGATAAGCACCATTATGAAGCATTTCTCGGACTTTGTACTTTGTTGCCATCGCCTCTTTGAAATCCATATTTTTGTGACCTGCGACAATCAATGTCTTCGATGGCGCACATCCAACATTTGGACAAGTGTCCCCATACATTGCTTGATCTCGCTCAATAATAACGACATCCTCACCATGTTGAGACAGTGATTTTGCTAATGCACGTCCTGCTTTTCCAAAACCAATAATGACATTTTTAAAAGTTTTCGTTTCCATAATTGACCCTTTTCTTATTTTTCTGAAACCATTTTATAATAATTTGAATCATTTAAGAAATATTTTGTTTACGATTATTTCGTATTAAGCAAAAAAACGCCAAAAAGCGTTTTTATATTTCATCATTAAAATCTTCTTCATCTACAAAGCAAAGCGCATTACTTGTTCAATGCTGCATCTAAATGTGCTAGTACTTTTGCTTTACCAAGAAGGGCAATTGTTTCTGGCAATTCTGGACCGTGCATTGAGCCAGATGCAGCAATACGGATTGGCATCCAAAGCATTTTTCCCTTGACCCCTGTTTCCTTTTGAGTCGCTTTAAATAATGGGAAGATATTTTCAGCAGTAAAATCTGCCTCATCAAGTTCTGCCAATTTTGCTCGGAAACTATTCAGAGCAACTGGTGTCGTCTCAGCAGCAAGCATTTCTCGTGCTTCCTCTGTCAACTCAGGAAAATCTCCATAGAAAAGTTCTGTCAATTCCACAATTTCATCTGCTGATTTCATTTGCGGTTGGTAAAGTTTAACCAACTCTTCTGCATGGTTATCTAGTCGTCCCGCTGCTTCAAGAAATGGTTTAGTGAGCGCAAAAACATCAGCAAAATCTGCATTCTTGATGTATTCATTGTCCATCCAGTCCAATTTCTTTTGATCAAAAGCTGCTGGAGATTTAGACAAACGTTTTTCATCAAAAAGTTCAATCAATTCCGCACGAGAGAAGATTTCTTTTTCCCCTCCAGGATTCCAACCAAGTAAAGCAATAAAGTTGAAAATCGCATCAGACATATAACCTTTTTTACGATAATCCTCAATAAATTGCAAAGTATTTGTGTCACGTTTTGACAATTTTTTCCCTGTTTCAGAGTTAATAATCAAAGTCATATGACCAAACCGTGGAGCTTCCCAGCCAAGCGCTTCATAAACCACCAGTTGTTTTGGAGTATTAGCAATATGGTCATCTCCACGAATCACATGCGAAATTTGCATATCATGATCATCAACAACAACAGCGAAATTATAAGTTGGATAACCATCACGTTTTTGGATAACCCAATCTCCGCCTATATTTCCACCCTCAAACTCAATATCACCCTTGACAATATCATTCCATTTGTAAATTGCTGTTTCATTTACAGAAATACGGACAACAGGCGTAATTCCTTGAGTTTTACGTTCAGCGATATAAGCTTCTTTTTCTGACGCATTCATCCCTGCATATTCATTGATATAATGCGGTGGAATTCCTGCCGCTTCTTGTTTTTCATGGTCAGCTTCAAGCTCTTCGGGTGTCTTGTATGAGTAGTAAGCTTTCCCTTCAGTAAGAAGTTGGTCTATATATTTTTGGTATAAAGAAAGGCGCTCAGACTGGCGATAATTTTCATGAGTCTCAGGACTTTCATCCCAATCAATCCCTAGCCAGCGGAGATTTTCAAGCTGTGAACGTTCCCCGTCTTCAACATGTCTTTCACGGTCAGTATCTTCAATACGGATAATAAAATCACCCCCATGATGACGAGCAAAAAGATAGTTAAAAAGAGCAGTACGAGCATTACCTATGTGTAAAAGTCCTGTTGGTGACGGTGCGTAGCGAACGCGAATTTTGTCTGACATTTCAGTTTTTTCTCCTGTAAATTTTTATAGTCTATAATACCATCAATCAAATCTATTTTACCACAAATTAAGATGCATTGGAAAAATGCAACTAATCCATAAATTCAAGAAAACGATGTTCCCAAAGATGTTGCTCATAGAAATCAATCGTAGTCTGGGCAGTCATCTGTTGATGATCAAAAGTCGAAGTCGCACCATGTTGCATAAAGTTTCGATAGCCCAAACCATGAGCGAAAACCAATGTACTATTCACACAAAACTCCGTTTGAGCGCCACAAAACTCAATACTTTCAACTTGTAAATCAGTCAACAACTCTTGGAGAGGCGTATGATAAAAACCATTTGCGTGCGTTTTGTCCATATATAAATCAACTTCACGCGCATCAAGGCTATCCACCAATTGCCACTCACTGCTTCCCTTTTCAAGCCAAGGATCATTATGCTGAATAAATAAAATAGGTCGACCCACCCTTCGATAAAGCGCAATCCGCTCATTCACTTGAGCCAGTAGTTCCTCTCTACGATAAATTCCATCGCACACATCGTTTTGCAAATCAATCACAAATAAAATATCTTGTACCATCACACACTCCTTTCAAATAAAAAACTAATCTTATTTCATATCATACAAGATTAGTTTTCAATTTCCAAATAGTAGCTCTGATTTTCAGAAAAAATTCACTTCTTCTCTTTCACAATATAAATCGGACGACGTTTCGTTTCTAAGAAAATCTTACTAATATATTTCCCGATTACCCCCAACATCAACAAAGTAAAACCGAAACAAAAAATGATAATAACTGTCATTGATGTCCAACCACTTGCTGAACGATGAAAAAATAATTGACGAATAATCAGAAAAAGAATCACTAAAATCGAGAGAAAAGTAGAGACGACTCCACTATAAGTTGCAATATTTAAAGGAGCTTCAGAAAAATTAATAAAACCATCAATAGAATATCGTAGCAAGCTCCAGAAACTCCACGATGTCTTTCCTGCTATACGCTCTCGATTTTGATAAGCAACATACTCCGTGCGATACCCCACCCAAGTCAGCAAGCCTTTAGAAAATCGGTTATACTCTGATAACTCTAAGATACTATCTGCCATTTGCCGTGTCATTAATCGAAAATCGCGTACTCCATCAATCACAGGCGTTGAACTAATCCGATTCATAATCCGATAAAATAAGCGAGAAAAAAGACTTCTCAACACTGGCTCACCTTGACGGTCTGAGCGTCTCGCTGCTACACAGTCAATATCAGGATGTTGAATTTTTTCATACATCTTAACTAATAACTCCGGAGGGTCTTGTAAATCCGCATCCATCAACGTCAAATAATCTCCCGTTGAAGCCTGCAAACCTGCGTATATTGCCGCTTCTTTCCCAAAATTTCGAGAAAACGAGAGGTAATGTACCTTTCTCGAATACTGATTTTCTAACTCACGCAACACTCTTAAAGTACCGTCACTAGAGCCATCATCAACAAATAAATATTCAAAATCTAATGGGAGTCGATTATGAATCTCCTCCATCGCCGAAAAAAAGAGTGGGAGAGATTCTTCCTCATTATAACAAGGAACAATGATTGATAATTTTTTCATACGATTTCTTTCTTTGCTTTTGAATTTTGTAAAACAGCTAGCCATTTATCTAATCCAAGAAAGGCCACAAACCCAATGAGTATTAGATACAAAGCCCAAAATTCTGGTAACCTTTGCCAAAATGGCTTTTGTACGATATTAATCACAACGTTCTGAGTAAATCCTGTTACTGGAACTTTTTGTGTCAACTGTTTGTTTTTTACTGCTTTATAACCATATGGCATTTTCACAGTGATTTTATCTCCGACAAGACCACTCACTGCTTGAGTTGATATGATTGTATCTCCGACGTTGTACTGAACGGTGTAATTTTGCGTATTTGGATGAACCCAAAGTGGGAAAATTTGATTTTTAACATTTGTAAATTTATAAGATTGTGGATTTGCCACATCTTGTGTATAGCCTTGCGGATAGAGATTTCTTATGTCATAATTCGTCTTCGGCCATGCAGTAATTTTTTGACTGCCAACAAGTTTGCCTGTCCTATCATTATAAAACTCAACCGTAGTCGTGCATATCCCCGTCGTTGTTTCTGGTTTTATCGTAGGTTTATTATTTTCTAACTTTTTACTAGTGCTTTTGTTTTCTGCTGCATAAGCTTTTTCTTCAAATCCCTTATCACCATACCACCATTTTGCAAACTTATTTGCCGTTGGGGCAACATAAGTATTATAGAGCGTTTCAACGGCGATAACCGTCTTATCAGGTAAAAGAGGATTAACTTCTATCGGTCCAGTATAACCTAGCGTGATTTTTTTCACACCATAATATCTTTCTTGCCAAATGCTCATAGGTGCGTTCACTCCCTTTGGAGTGTACCAGATAAGATATCCAGCACCAAACGGAGTATCTGCTCCAAGAGTTGATGTTCCTGGCATCCCTGTTGCGACTGCTTC
The DNA here is from genome assembly GCF_006965445.1 of Lactococcus protaetiae. NCBI lineage: Bacteria > Bacillati > Bacillota > Bacilli > Lactobacillales > Streptococcaceae > Lactococcus > Lactococcus protaetiae. Next base: position 190,617 of record NZ_CP041356.1, read on the forward strand.
GTTTTTTCCTTCTTTTCTCGCCTGCGCAAAAATCTTATTACAAGTATAAATGATATCATCACCAATTCTTACATTAGCAAAAAATTTTTCATAACTAGGAATATTGATAAACACAAGCACAAGAGAAATAAGAATAGGATAACTTCTTGTTACAAAATGGTTTTTTCTTAATTCGATATATCCAGCTAACAAGTTTAAAAAACTGATGAGAAAGAATATATTATTAGACCAGAAAATACGCGCTTCAATCAGTGGAGAAATAATCAATGCCCCACTCCAGCAAGTGCTGCTATAAAAAATACTAGACCTACAAATAAGCGACGATGGATTTGGAACGGAAGCGTAGAGTCAACCATTTTCTTTCGGTTAATCACTAAGATTATAATCAAAAACAAGCAAGCTAGGATAAGTAAGCCTGATGTACGAACTGTTTCCGAAATCAGTGTCCCAATCTGAAAACTCTTTGTTCCATAAGCTCCTGACATCTCTCCACCTGCAGTGACATCCCTAAAGATTGAGATAAAATCCGCCATCCCAAGCGTAATCAGTCCAATCCATTTCCAATCATTCTCAAAATGTTTATTATCAAAAAAAGAAAGTAGAAAAACAGCAATTACGGTCTGAGAACTTGCAATCTCATTTGCAGTCCCTGCTAAAATGCCCATGATGATAATAAATCCAAAACGTAGCGCTGGAAATTTCGTTTGATGATTGAAAACATAGGGAATTAAGAACACTAAATAAAGCGGAGTAACCCAAAGATAGTTCGCAGTTCCCGAATGCCATAATGCATCCATTCCAAAATTTGGAATAACCACCCAAAGAAGCAAGAAAGTCAACGCCATATACTGTGGACGAATCAATACTTTTTTTCCGAACACTAAAACATTAACCATAATTCCCATTAGAACATAAACCAGACCATTTAAAATTGCGAAAGTGCTCTGCTTTATGACGACTGTAAAAAAAGTCTCAAAAGCAATGGCTGAAAGCCTAGCGTTCCAAAATAAAAACTGAAAGACAACTGAGTAGGCAAATTGAGAAAGGTTAGTAATTCTTGGTAGTTTCCACGGATTTCCTCCCTTGTATAAAAAAGCAAAACGCACGTCATCTGTACTATATACGGGAACGTATTTGCTAAGATTATGCACAAAGATATAAGTAAGCAGACAAATAAGCACTGTTATCACTACTGCAATCAGTTTTCTTATCAAATGTTTTGGAATTTTTGAAGATACATTCATCTGCTTTCCCTTCCATATTAATTGTCCGTCTCATCTTTATTTATTTTCACGCGTGTTGGCGATTTCCAATTTCCTTTGGCATCGTAGTTGGTCGTATTTTTAATAGCCAGAAAGATTGTATTCACCACTGTGATGACATTAATTTGCCAAAAAAACAAAAGGTATAATGGTGCGAATAAAAGATATTTCATCTTTTTCCCCGAATCATCCAACACAAGTGCTAAAATAAGCTGACTCAAACCAAAAACAACCATAAACGAAAGAAAGATGACAAAACTTTGGAAAGTATAACTCGCGGAACTATACTCACCAATAACCATAAAGAGTACCACATCTACTAGCATTGTAATCGTGGTCAGAAAATAATACAAACACCAAGTAATTGATGAAAATTGGTCAATCAACATAATTACTTTATTAATGTTTTTAATCGGATGACGAAAGATACGTCTAAAGTTATCAATAAATGACTCTGTTCCTCCCATTGCCCACCGTAATCGTTGATGATAAAAATCTTGTCCATTATCAGGAATATTCATATAAAACAAAATTTCAGGAGCAAATATCGCGCGCCAACCATTATACTGCATATCCCATGCAATCGAAATATCTTCTGTTGCGCGATCCTGTCTAAAGCCACCTACATCAAGTGCCGCAGCTTTTCGATACATTGTGTTAGCACCATTAAAAGCATAGACAGAACCTAATGTTCCTTGTTGCGCTCTTTTAATCAATCCCATGATTGATGCAAACTCAACTGTAGTTGATTTTTCTAGTAGTCCATTTCTGTTCTGTGTTCCCATGTTTGCTGTGACTGCACCTGTATTTTGATAACGATTTCCGACAAAATAATTAACATATTTCCATATGGCATCTGGCTCTGGTGTCGTGTCAGCATCATTGGACAAAACATATTCACCTTTAGCAAATCCCATCCCAATATTGAAAGCGTGAGCCTTCCCATGATTTTCAGTAATTTGGATTAATCGAAGATTGGGAATACGGAGCTTCATCCGCTGGACAATACTCACTGTCAAATCTGTCGAGGCATCATCAATCACAAGAATCTCATAGTTATGATAATTAAGTCCATGCGCTAGATAGTTTAAAGTGTCTTCTATGACAACTTCCTCATTATGCGCAGGAACCATAATCGTAACTAATGGTTCTTCTTCAGGTTTAAAATGATAAAATGTTTTGATTTTTCCTTTATAGGAATGATGATAAACATAGCCACCAATCGTATAAGCAATCGCTGCAAGCAAGGGATACAAAAGCAGTCCCATGGACAAATAGGTCATAATTTTCATTATAAACTCATCAATCCTTTCTTGCGTTCAACTCCTTTTCGTTATCTTTATAACGTGCTTTGATATATTTTTTTGAGAAGTTTTGCTCAGGCTGTACGATATAATAGTCAGTATTTTCTCTAAACTGCTTATCTCCAAAACGCTCAGTATAAATCTCATCCATCAGAGCAAGTCGTGCTTCTGTGCGTGTTTCATCATAAAATTTTCTTTTGGCAAGCTCCTCAGTTTCAACTTTATTATTTCTTTTGACTAAAAAGATACTCACTGGAATAAAGATGACAATGGCAGCAAAGGCAACAATTGAGACATAGTCTAAAAATAGTCTTCCTTGTTTACCACTCCAGTGATAGATACCTGAAAATAAAGGTTTAGGAAAAATTGAATTAATCATTATCAGAAGGGGGAAAAGTAACACCAACCAGCCAAAAACTGAAACAGCGATCTGACCTGCTTTATACAGTGTTGAGCCATTAGCAAAAAAATCATCTTGCACTAATTTTTCTTCAATTTCGCTATTTCCCTGTGTAAATTTTTCTATTATTTTCTTGATAAATATGACTAATCGCTTCATCTTGTCCCTTCACATCATTTATAGAGAACCTCTGGTTATCTCCAGAGGTTCTCGTAAATACTTTAATCACCTAAATCCATTGGTACATTTCTTTGACCACTATTGTCTGTATAATCATAATAAAATGTTCCTGTACTCCAGTTTACCCCAACAAGGATACGATTCGTTTTCCATGTGGTTGTACCATAGTTATCACCAGCATTAAGGTCTTGACCTCCTGGCATTTCATAAACACTCAGATAAAAATCATTGCCCCGCTATAAGTAACAAAGCTATTATGTTGTTTAGTGATCGCATACAAAGCATTGAGAACCAATGACGGATTTACAGAAACACCATTCACTGTTGCGCTCGTGGTTGTTACATGGAAGTCTAAAGCGGATGGGTCTGAACAGCTTGTATCACCAATTGATGAAGCTTTGACTGTTTCAACATCTAGTGTGACCGAGTAAGACGCATCTACATTACTAATGGTCGTCTTCCCTGCCAGAGTCATTGTATGTCCATTCAAACCAAAGTTCATAGAATCAACATTGGGATTGAAGTTGGACAAACCAATCCAGTTCGTTGCCCTTGAATACTTTGTTGCATATTTACACTAAAATCTGCCATTGCTCCTGAAGATTGTTGACCATCTCCTTTAGGAAAGCTACTATCATTGAATCCCGGAGCTACTTTTATAAAGTCTTGCCCATTTGTTGCATTAACATTTACGGCAATCAGAAGATTAGGAACAGTTTGACCTGTGGTAGACTCTAGGTAACCTGTATAGTTTGCACCATTCAACGTATATTGATAAGGTACATATTTTGTAAGGGTATAGGTACCATCAATCACAAAATTCAAGCCTTTAACAATAGCATCAATATTAGTTGAAGTAATCAACGCGTTGCTCCATGAATTAGCCCCTGATACTCCTGTTGTTATCGCTGTGTTGTAAGTTCCTGTAAAGGAAACATTACCAAGTGAAGCTGTATAAGCACTAAAAGTTCCCGAAGTGGGACCTGTAACTTTGGCACCTGTTGTTCCCAAAGAAGCATCGTAACCAATATTGTAATTAATACTAATTGATTGAGGTTGAGCCGATGGGTCCGTTGTGTATGCAGGAAGCGGTGTGCTTGTTGCCGCATTTGACAGTTTTTTGTTGGATAAACTCAATCCAAAGAGTGCAATAACAAAAACTGTACTTAGGATAATATTTCTGATTATCTTTTTATTCATTTTGCTTACCTTCTTTTTTTATCCTGCTTTAACGTCCGTTAAGAAATCCTCTTGTTCTATTTCTTTAAACTTGCGAATAAGCGATTGTTGTTGTTTCAAACTGGCTGCGTCTTTATCTTTTTGAATAAGCTGAACTGCTTCGTTGAGATTTTTGGCTCTGCCATCATTGATATACTGCATTAGCATACCAACTGTTGGAATATCTAGGTAGCCTTCTGGTATTTCTGAATTTACTAACTCTTGCTCTATAACGGGTTTAACACTTTCAACCAGTTTTTGTTTTTTCTCTTTATAAGCTGGAGCTAATTTCTTCCGTTTTGTTGTTCTACCTGCAGGCAAGTAATCTCGATAAAATAAATACTTGAATGTAAAATCAAGCAAGACACCTAGTGTCCATGTCACAAAGCCAACACCAAACATCCGTAAACCGACAATCGTTGCTGATTCATTCAAGATATTACTTGAAAACATCCCACTCCCATTGATTGTATAAATAATCAAAAACAATGCAGGACCAACTGCGGCAGCAATCAATGCTTGTCGATTTACTAGTTTGTTGACCTGATACTCAAACTCACGCTTTAGGTCATTAATCTTAAAAATACTTCGCTCGATTTGCTCAAGCGCATCCATCAATCTCAAAAAATAATTATTCATTGCTATCTCTTATCCTTGCTACTCTCTCCAGTGATAAAGTCATCGAAACTGGTCGGAATGAACTTTTTAATCAAATACCAGAGTCCTCCTGAACCTAGCATTCCTGCGACAGCACCAAGTATTCCCACTTCTATTTTTATATTTATCGAAAGATAATAGACGAGTTTTGCTATCACCATATTTTATTCTTCTTCATTCTTCTTTTTCTTTCGCCTTTTTCCCAGAAGAAAGAAAATGAATCCTGCTGGAATAAAGCGTTGCGCTAATGTAAATAAACCTGCAGAAATCGCCATCCCTGCTATCGCACCACCAGCTCCTGCAGTTTCGACTTTAGCAACTTGAATCATTTTTTGTGTAGCTGTCATTGTTGGTTTAGTTTTATTTGCTGATGTTTGTTTTGCTGATGTACTTGTGCTGCTTGCTACTTTTGTCGTTGATTTTGGAACAGTATCTACTTTTGTTTTTTTCGTTGGAGCTTGGAGTGGTTTGTTCTTGACTACTGGTTTCTGATCTGCCTGCTCTACTGGTGGTATTGAAACTAAAGGTTCCTGACTCACATTATTAGCGGCTGGTGTTGCTACTGTTTGTGATTGAGCAGGAGAACTTGGAACATCTGATGTACTATCTGATGCGCTATTTGGTGGTGTTGCTTCTGTAGTTGGCGATTTTTCCCAAATTGTATAGCTTGTAATTGTAGTCGTCTCATCTCCGTTATCTGCGATTACTGTTGATGTCGTAGATGGTTTTGTTTGAGAAGATTTGATGTAACCTGTTGTATCTTTTAGTGTTGCACCTGACTCATCAATGTTAGCTGTTACATTAGTTGTAGTGACTATAATTTTGTGGTAGACATTGGTGGTTGTGTTTGTTATCGTAATATCACCATTTGTTGCCGTCGTGGTTGTTGGTGCTGATGTTTGTGAGCTTATCAGATGATAACCTGTTGTGTCGCTAAGAGGATTTCCCTGCTCGTCAACGTTATCCACTTGATTGACAGTCGTTGTGACAACTTTATGCCAAATGAGATAGCTTGTGATTGTAGTCGTGATATCACCGTTATCTGCTGTACTTGTCGTCGTTACTGACGGTTTTGTCTGAGTAGAGGAAACATAGCCCGTGAGGTCTGTAATGGTATTTCCCTGCTCATCAAGGTTTACAGTTGTGCTTATAGTGTTCTCTGCAACTTGATGCCAGATATTTGTAACAGTGCTTGTGGTTGTCGTATCTCCATTTGTTGCCGTCTGAGTAGTAATTACTGGTGTACCTGCTTGAACAAGTGTATATCCAGTTGAAGTATCAACGATTGGCTTGCCTGATTCGTCAACATTATTTACAACATTGACGGTTTGATTTACAGGGAGATGCCAAATGTTTGTCGTCGTTGTATCACCATTTGCTGCTGGTGTACTAGTCGTTGTGCTAAGCTTAACGTAACCTGTCGTATCTACTAGATTGTTTCCTTGGTCGTCTTGGTTGACGACTGTATCAACTGGCTTGTGCCAGATGACAGTTGTAGTATTAGTAGTAGTACTATCCCCATTATCATCGGTTACTACGGTATCTGCGCTTGTACTGCTAGAAAGTTGTACATAACCCGTTGTATCGGTCAATATATTACCTTGGTCGTCTTGATTAACCGTGACATCTTTTACTGTATTTACTGCTGTTGGGGTGTAGTAGACATTGATACTATTGGTTGCACTATCATTGTTTGCCACGGTAATGGCAGGGTCCGCTGAACTATAATCGAAACCTGCAATTGTTGGAGCATTATAAGTATAGGTATAATCATCGGCCGAGGTGTTGGTACTCACTGCATCTGGTGCTGTGACGTCAATGCTATCTCCTACATTTGCCATAATTGTTGATGAACTTGCAATTGTTTCGTTTGTGTTTTTATTGATATAGTTGACCGTTACAGGATTTGTTCCTTTATATGCTGTGAATGAACTGCCATCATTAGCAAAAGTCATCGTACCATAGTTATTTCCTGTTGCTCCAACTACTCCAAGAGAGAGTGAAGCGCTTAGTGTTGCCACGCTGGTCACTGTTACTGATTTACCTGCATTAGTCCCTGTTTGAGGTGTCAAGACGTAGGTCAATGTACCTGTTACTGTACCATCACTGTTTGTGACAGTATTTCCGTTGCTATCTGTATTTGGCTGCCAACTGAATGCCATGGTTTCGGTAATGGTGTTGTTGCTACTTTTCATTACACCTGGGTCGGGAGCAGTTGTGGCTTGGTAAGTTTTGCTTAAAGTGCCTGTTGTGTCGGTTGTACGGATACAAACTACATTTTGTCCAGCTGTTGCTCCAGATGTCCCTGAGCCTGAGTTTGCAATGGTTTGGTCAACATCAGTATTGTCGTACAAGTCTCTTCCTAAAAATACAGAGCTAGGTAAACCACCAACGCCCAGATTTTCATTTGTTGAATTGGGCAGGTTTGCTGAAATCTGGTCTGTAGAGTCTGGAGTTAAGATAAAACCAAGAGAGTCTCCTCCATCAAGGGCATTTGCTGTATAGCCGAAGGAACCATTTACTGTAATCGAAAAAGTGCCTTGAAAATTTGCAACTTTTGTCATATCCAGCGCGCCTTTAAAAAGTGCTAGTCCTGCAGAACTTTTTGTATTCGAAACCAATGTCGTAGAAAAGTTTTGTCCAGCTACAGGTGCTGTAGCTGTTCCTGCTGTTATCCATGAATCACCAGTTTCGATATCTGCTAGACCATAGGTATGATTACCTGTATCTGTCGTCTGACCTGCTATAAGCTGTTGGTTTGTTGTATCTGCAAAAACGTGTGCTTTCAGTGCGAAACTTCTACTCCCTAACATTGATGGATACTGACCACCTCCAAGAATGCTTGTACTAACGAGCAAACCTACTAGGAGCTTTGTCCGATGCCTTTTTTTAGTATTAGTTTTTGTTAAATTCGTGCCCATGATGCTCTCCAAAGTGCTACTCTATCTCTTTATTCCTTGATATCGCTGCTTATCTAATCATAGTAATTATACAATTTTAGCCCTAACATTACAATAGCTTTGCACAATATATTTTTAATGTGTATTAAATTAACGTGTCATCTTTTTATTACACGTTATGTAATGTAACTAAGTTTTTAATTATAAGAGCTTATGTTAGAATGGAGTTATGACTGAAATTACTTATAATCGTGTCGTTCCTAGCGATATTGACGTTGTGATGCATATTGAAAAACTTGATTTTTCCGAAAACGAGGCGCTATCTGTAGCGTCCATGGTTGAGCGGATTGAGTTGATTTCTGATAGTTTTATTGCTGCCAGAAATACTGATGGTCGGGTGGTCGGATATATTACTGGACCTGTAACTGAAAGTCGCTATTTGAGCGATGAGTGTTTTGAACATTCTGAGCCAAATCCTAATAGTGGTGGTTTTCAAAAAGTCATCAGCCTTGCAATTGACCCTGAATATCAAGGTTTGGGGATTGCCACTAAGCTTCTCATTCTTTTAGAAGAGGAAGCAAGGACTAAGCACCGTGCTGGAATCAGCTTGACCTGTCATGATTACTTGATTGATTACTATGAAAAGCATGGTTTCAAGAATGAAGGACTTTCCGAATCAAAATTTGGTGGGGATACTTGGTACAATATGGTAATGGAATTTTGATGAAAAATCTCACTGACAGAATCGTTGTCAGTGAGATTTTTTGTTAATTTTTACTGACAGAAAGTTGTCAGCGTTGATTTTGGGTAAAATATTGATTTAATTCGCGGCGATATTTTTCATGCCAGTCTTGTTTTTTATCGTCAATGAAATTGTCTGCAAAAGCAGCAACATCTGTGCCAATGACCTCTTTGACAGTCTGTCCATCTAAGCTAGCACGCTCCAGAAAATCAACAATTTCGTAAAAAACCTGTCCATCATAAAGTCCCATGTTAAATAAATATTTCTGGATGGCTTTGTAAGTTTTATAAAAATCTGCTGGAAGTGATTTTGCTCTTTTTTGCAGAGCATTCCACTCTTTTTTCTTGGCGACTTCGCCCAAGATTTTATCTCCTAGTGCCATTTTGTTTCCTTTCGTAAACTATAAAATACTTTGCTCGTGCATGATTTTATTTAATTTGTTTTTCTGCTTGTCCTCCCAGCCCTTATGCTCCACCATTTCATCAAGAAAAGTGGCGACATCTGGTCCTGTGATTGCCGTGACTTTGCGACCATCAGCGGCGGCTTCTTCAAGCAAATCAAGGATGTGGTCAAAGATAAATTTGAAGTCCTTCCATTTTTCAACGCCAGAGACCCAGATGTATTTTTTCATCGCATTATAGTCCGCGTAGTAATCATCGCCCAGCGCTTTTGCGCGTTTTTCAAATTTACGCCATTCACGTTTTTCCTCAAGTCCAAGCATTCGGTCGATCAGAGTTCTGTTTTCCGTCATTTTTTCAAATCCTCCAGTTTCGCTGAGATAAATTCCCATTTTTCCCAAAAACTTTGTCGCTCTTGCTGCCCTGATGTGCTTAGAGTGTACCATTTTCTAGGCGGTCCCATTGTCGAAGGCTTTTTCTCTATAGTGACAAGATTTTTCCTTTCTAGCCGCAGGGTAATTGTATAGACCGTTCCTTCCACGACATCATCAAAACCGAGCGCACGCAGTTTTTGCGTGATTTCATAGCCATAAGTTTCGCCCTGTCCGATGATTTCAAGGACGCAGCCCTCAAGAACACCTTTGAGCATCTCTGTGATATTATTCATTTTTTCCTCTCAATACTTTGTATTACTTAGTTCAACTATATTGTATCACGCACTAGCGGTAGTTGTCAATACTTATTAGTGATTTTATGCTCTGATGACAATAAAAAAAAGTCTGTCAGTATACTGACAGACTTCTCAGCTGTGCTGATAAGTCCTCTAGTCGCCGATTCAATGCTCACCCTAATCGCATTGAACTGACAGACTTCTCAGCTGTGCTGATAAGCTCTCTATTCATTGATTCAATGCTTATGGTAATCACATTGAACTGACGGAACTTATTTTTCAAAGTCTAAAACTTTTAGACCATCTTTGAAATTCTCATACAAGGCAGATTGAATCGTCAATTTAATGATGGACATATTTACTGCATTTTCATGGAGAGATAAGATATTTGGTTCATCCTTAATGACTGTGGCAGCAGAATCTCCCTCAATAATTTCAGCAATTGCTTGATTGGACGATAGACGTCCACCTGATTCTAGTGTGTCAAACCAAGTTGTGAAACTAACTGCAGATTGGTGTTTCATCACAGCAACTTTGCGTGCCGTTTTATCAGAAACCATATACAGCACATTTTCTAAATGTTGAGATTGCACAAAACTCATAATTGTTGTCGCTGTTTTTCCATCGCCAGACTGAACAGATAATGCTATATAACCTGGAAGCTTCTGCAGAATTTCAGCAAGCTCACCCTCTGTTCGCTTGGTTCCCACAATATTGGCTTTTTTATTCGCTTTTGCAATAGTTAATATGACCAAAGGAAGTGTCAGCACAGCGTAAGCTACAATGAGTCCCAAAATAAATCTTAGCCAAAATGTACCAAAATTTCCTTCCAAAATCATCGAAAAAATACCAACTGCAATCAAAAAAATAACGAAAAGTTGGGCAAAACGTTTAAAATACATGATTCAAACCTCATTTTTGAATTTACTTGTTTTTATCAAAGCAAGAGCTTGCTATCTCCGCCCTTCAGGCTACGCTGTCCGTTTGATTGCCATTTGGCGTTGCCTCTATTCTTGTCACTTTAGTGACTTAGAGATAAAGGACAAATGTCCTAGGACCATGCGAAGCTAGCTGCTAAAGAAAATAGACAAATGTTTTACGAAACTCCCACTGAATAAATCTTGACTTCATTTTATCATAAAAAGCCAACATAGTGTTGGCTTTTATAAAATATTAATTTCTTTTAGCTATTAATGTTTGTACTCAACTCCGCACAGAAACACTACCACAGAAATCGAGCGAATAGACACTCGTGGTATAAAACGCTGCCAAATTTTGAAGTGATTACTTCATCTGTGGATAATCTTTCCCTCCACCGATATTCGCATCAAAGAGTAGAACGAAAGCAGAGCCTAGTGTTGCTAGGTCAAAATGGAACTAGTAGACAAATTCAATCCTGCACTAAATCAGCAAAAATCATTCGCCCTGCACTTGTTTGCAGCACTTTTGCAACTTCAACAGTGACCGTTTTATCAATCATTTTCGCCGTGTCCTCAATGACAATCATTGTTCCGTCTGGCAAGTAAGCAACCCCTTGCTGACGTTCCGAGCCCGCACGGATAATCTGAACTTTGATTTGCTCTCCAACTACTAGTTGAGTCTTAACTGCATTCGCAAGGTCATTGATATTTAACACCTGAACCCTTGGATCTCTGCAACTTTATTGAGGTTAAAGTCATTTGTAATCAATTTTGCATGAGTGGCAGCTGCGTATTTAAGCAACTTGGTGTCTACTTCCCGCACCTCTTTGAAGTCTGTTTGAGAAATCTCAACATTGTCAAATTTAGTTAATTCATTGACCAAATCTAATCCTCGACGTCCTTTAGCACGTTTCAGCGGGTCAGAGCTATCAGAAATTAACTGTAACTCCAAAATCACAAAATTAGGCACAATAATCTTATCCGAAATAAATCCTGTTTTAAGCACATCCAAGATTCGACCGTCAATAATCGAGCTAGTATCTAGTAGAATACTTCTGTCAGCACTGACAGACTTATCGTCAGTAACTTCTGGTGCCAAAATTTCACGACGTTTACGGAACAGAACTTTTGTAATCTCATCCCCTCGTTTATCAAATAAGGAATAACCAAGATAAATCATAATCAAAATGAGCAAAAATGAAATAATATTACTCAAAATTGGTACATTTAGCAAAGTCAGTGGGATACTAGCAAGAACACCTACTAAAAGTCCTAAAATAATCCCAATGATATTGAATACCATTTTTGACATATTCATTTTTGAAATCTTAGAATCAATTTTCCTTAATCCCTTAAGCATTGAGCCGGCCAAAACAAATGAAAGAATAATAAAAATAATTGCACCAATCACACCGTCAACAACTTCGTACTGTAAAATTCCTTTGTTCCATCCGAACAATTTCCATAGCGCGGGTAGAGCAGCAATTCCTAGCGATGCCCCAACGATTGTCATGACAAGATGAATAATCCAACGACGCATACATTCCCTCCTCTATTATTATAAAATGGTTGGGCTTACAAAAAAGCCCTGTGTTAATTATAACACAAGACCTTGAAATATTCTTAATTCACTTTTTATCTTAATAAATTTCTAATTACTCTTTATCCTCTAATTCGTTATCACTAACGGTTTTTTTCAATTTATCTTCCATTTCAGCTAATCGAGCTTGGAGTTCAGCTTTTTCATTTTCATCCTTTTCTGCTTTTTTGCGACGCTTCGCTAAAAGAACAAAAACAAGAATCAGCACAAGTACCAATGCTAACGCACCGGCGATTAACCACCAGATATTTAATGGTTTATCATGCTTAATCGTTACGTCCTTAGCATTCAATTTCTTAGCTTGATTTGCTGTAATCTCAAAATCTCTATCAAACTCCCAGCGGTAAGCATAACGTGTTTTCTTACCATTTACCGTTGTTTCATATTGACCATTAGCATCCTTTTGACCATAAACAGTCAAATGCAACTTATACTTCCCTGCCTCCATTGGTTTTGAATATTTGCCATCTTGAGCAACACCAGTCATTGACACCGGAATCGGAAGATTAAAATTTGAGTTGGGAGCCATCTGCATTTGAGCATTATCATAATCATATTTAAGCTTTTTATTACTAATTCCTGTAACTGTCGCATTAACATTCATATAGTTTAAAAAGCCTGTTGATGTATTTTGGAGATTAGTCGTGATAACATTACGTGCCCCAACTTGAGTAGGAGTCACAGCATTCAGTTGTAATTTAGGTGCTACTGTCGTTGTAGATTGGCGCATCAATAATGCAATAACATACTGATATTCATTATTGACTGCCATTGAACTTTTTGATTTATCTTGTTTCAGTTCACTTGCATCTTGCTTAAAAGTCAAGCCACCAGCCATATAGCCAGCCGTCGCTCCTGCAGGCATCGTCACATCAACCTTGACATTTACCGTCTTTCCAGCAGGAATAACTGTCTTCGCTGGTACCTTGACATAGTCTGTCAACTTATATTTGAGCGTTTTATCCGCTTTGATACTATTGGGCTGATATTCTACCACACCATTACTGTTAGTCGCTGCTTGTGAAACAATTGTATCCACCGTAATCTGTTTCGCACTTGTATTTTGAACCTGAACCTCAATCGTTTGTTTTGCGTTAGGTTTCATCAGCAAGTCAAAATATCCCTCACCTGCCCTTGCCTGATTAGATGGCAAAACAGGAGTAATTGAAAAATTCATCGTCCCTGCAAATACAGTATGACTACCCACAACAAAAAGCAAAAGCGCAACGATACTTGATAAAATTATCTTAAAGATTTTCATGTTTCACCTCATTTGTAATATCAATCTGACTTCATAAACTACTAAAATCAGATGACTTATAGCAAAAAATTTGTTAGCCAAATCTTCTCTAGAAAGTCCATTTCCCCAAAGGGAAATGAACTTAAAGAAAATATTTTATGATTAGCTGAGTGTTGCTGAACTTGGAGTATCATAGAGTGACCAAGTCAAAGTTGTATTGTATTGAGCAACCTTAGCTGAACCAGCAGGAACATTCAATGTTACAGTTGGGCTAAGTTTACCTGAAAGTGTTTTAGCACTGTCCAAGAAGTTATCTGTATTCCAGCTTTGATGTCCTGTACCGTCATCTACTGGACTTGTTTTAGATGCACCAGTTGATTGGTCAGCAACAAGTGTAGAACCATCAGCTTTACCAAAGTCAAGCAAGTTGATACCAGTACCTGTACCAGCAGTATCCGCACTAAAGATAACTTGAGCACCACCACCTTCATTTGTAGGTGTCAAAGAGGTGATTCCCACAACACCATCTGGAGCTACTGAACCGGCAGGTGTCACAACATTATCGCCACCATCTTTATTGAAGTTAATTTTCGCACCAGTCAAGCTACCAGCTGAAGATGTAAATTGAGTAGATTGTTCAACAGTTACAGACCAAGTACCATTTGTCAGACCACGTCCATCAAAGACTTGGAGGTAAGGCACACCTGCTGTATAAGTTGCATCACCAGTTGAGTTTGCAACACCATAAACTAAACCATAAGCAGAGTAATCATTTGCCTTTTGGTAGTCCACTGGGTGATGACCAAAGTTGAGGTTAGGTGCAAAGCTAAGTGCAAGACCTGTACCTGGGTCAACAGGTGTAAAAGGTTCATCTGGGATACCCGGTGTTTCAGGATCTGTTGGATCTGTTGGGTCTGTTGGTGTTCCTGGATTTTCTGGATCTGTTGTTGGATCATCAGGTCCACCAGTTGTTGGTGGTTGAACTGGTGGAATTGTCGCTTGTCCAAATTCAACGACACCTGTAGTATTACTTGAGCCCAGTGCTGTTGCAGCATGAGCAGTTGATGTTGTACCTGCTGCAAAGAGCAGAGTAGCTGCGGCAAGAGTGCTTCCTGCAACCAATAATGTTTCTTTTTTCATTTATAAGTTCTCCTTTTAGGATTATTTTTATCAATAATAAACAAAGTTGTTAATCCACCAAGCAGTATGAAACCACTTAGTGAAAGTGAATCTGTAGAAGCTTCACCCGTTTTGGGAAGCTTTGTATTGACCTTAGGTGACTCTGGAACACTTCCTTTTGGAGGTGTAGGCGCCGTAGGTTCTGGTGCAGGAGGTTTTCCTGGACTAAATCCTACCACGCCTTGAGTCTTACTACTCCCCAAATCATCAGCATGATAAGGAGTTGCTATACTGCCAAGAGCAATACAAACAAGGATGAAAATGATTGCTTTTATTTTTTTCATCTATTCTCCTTATGTTATGGACTTGTTGGTGAGATTTGGTAAGACCAAGTCATTGTTCCTTGGTATTGTCCAGCAATTGCTGTCCCTGGAGTGACATGGAGATACATCCCCTTACCTGTAGTTCCAGCACCATTAGCATTTGCCCACGCATCATCTTTTGAAAGATTATCGTAGCCAAATCCTGCATATTCTTGGACAGTTTGCTGATTACTTATATCTGTATAGTTTCCTTTCGCGCCATTATAACCGACATCCCCTGTTAATTTTGATGCAGAGTTTGTGGTATTCGTCAGCGGAGTAGTCATCTGTACATTAAGCTGACTGCCATTAGACCATTTACTAAATATAGTGTTATAAGTTTGCATATCTGCATCTGTCGTACTTGCCCGCTTGTAGATTGCAGTGGTCATAATAGGGCTACTAAAGTTTGTTTGGTACACACCAAAATCAAACTGAGTAGGCACTACCTGATAAGCTGCACCTTGTGGACTCATCACTGCAACTTCTGTGTTTGCAATTGTTCCAGTATCAATATCACCGTAGAGTGTTTGACCGTTCACAGTCGCTGAACTCAAGAAGTTAGAGTTGCTCGTTGTTTGCACAACACCCGCCAAACCAGGTTCATTGATTCCTTGATTACCCGTAAGAGCTGTTGCTCCTGTGAAGGTCAATACAGGATAACCCAATTGTTTTCCTTGATAGTAACCATTTTGATAGTAACTTGACTGATTTGATGAGTTGTTAGTAAACAGATTAGATAAATCTACACCATTTTGATTTTTGTAGTCACTAATAAATTGTGACAAGTTTGTTGTTGAAGTTGAGGTATCATTCAATACTGGTGCTGTACCAGTAGGATTCCATGTCAATGCACTTCCAGTATTTGCACTATAACCAGAAAGATTAAATTGACCTGTGTTCAGCGTATATGGAGAAGTATAAGTTGCGATTCCCGATACGGTCAATTTTGCTAGAGAAGCAAGTACTGTTGTCTTAGGCAAAATCAAGTTTGAACCATCATTAAGCGTTGCATTACCAAATGTAGAGTAACTTGCACCATGATTGGCAGCAGTCGCTGTGGTCCCACCATTTAACAAACCAGCATTATTAAGCGTCAAGGCTACATTTTTGTTTAGATTAAACTGTGTGAAGCTTGTCATCTTATTTGCAGATATAGTCAAAGCATTTGTACCATCTCCAACATTAATCGTTGCTGTATTACCATTTAATGGCATACTATTTGTGAAGTTGTCATTATCTCCACCAGCTGATACACTTGCGACTGAACTCAAAGCATTGATATTGATTGCTGTCGTTTGTGACAAACCTGTCAGCCCTGTCGGACTTGTCAAGCTACTAAAGTTATATGCTGTTGATAGTATCTTACCAGTCATCGCATTTCCTGCTGCATTGACTGTGATGGTATTACTTCCCAAGGTTGTATTAGCACCTGTAGATGCATCTCCGTAAATCATTACGTTGTTATTTAGCAGGCCAGTTTGTCCAGTTGTTATATTTACTGTCGTACTGTTCGTAGTACCCGACCCTACGCCACCAGTAGCTGTTAAAACACCTGTTCCCGAAAGAACTGTGCCACTCGGAAGAGCTTTAGTCTTCGCAGATGAACTCATTGAGAATTCTAGGTCTGTATTTCCTTTTACAGAACCATTATAAGCGCCTCCTGTAATAACTTTGCTTCCCGAAGCCGGACTACCAGTAAGGTCAGCATCTACTACGCTAATTACCGTATTTCCTTTTAGGACACTACCACCAATACCAACATAACCATAAGCTGAACCGTTGATATAACTCCCTGAAGCTAGACTCGCTTGTGCATTGCCAACCATGCCCATTGTAGACTGCCCAGCTGCAATAGCTTGACTATCAACTTGACCGTTATACACATCTAACTCAGCGTTGCCGAGCTGAGCAGCATCTAAATAACCACCACCAGCTGAAGTATTTGTAATACCAGCATTGACGATATTAAGTGAAGAACCATTTAGAATCCCACCATAATTTCCTCCGTAGATACCGTAAGCTGCGACATTGTTTTGAATCACAGTTGCTTGACCTGTTTGGAAATAACCAAGTGGTCCACGACTTCCTGTACCACCACCACCAAATACTCTATATCCGGAGACATTAGATAGATTTGGATTTTGTGTTTCTGTGTAGGCATTCGTTCCTGTACTTGCATCCCCGCTTGACCAGCCTGCAGCTGTTACCATACCTGAACCACCAACGGTTGAACCATTACTTGTCCCTAACTCAACAGTTGTGTTTCCTTTGATATATCCTAAGAAACCACCTCCGCGAGTATAAGCAGCTGTTGTATCTTCCAGAGCCGAACCGACTGTAGGTACCGATACGACACCACCTTGAACCCAAGTATAGGCGTTACCAAACATTGCTCCTACTTTTCCATCTGAACTTGCTGCAACATTTGCATCCGCTTGTGCTGAGCTCGTACCGTTAATAAAACTATTTACTTCTGCTTGAGTAGGAGAATAAGTATAGCTTGTATTGGTTGAGATACCTGATGATGGACCATACAGTCCATTAAAATGCATTCCAAACACACCCGTTAGAGAAATGATTCGACCTGTTGTAAAACCAGTCTTCACATAGTTAGTGACATTACCATAGATAATACCACTTGATAAGCCAGTCCCTTGACCAGCACCAGCATACGCTCGGTCATCTCCCCCAACAAATATCGCATCTCCTGACGTAAAGCCAGAAGTGTCAAAGTTGTTGGAGATAGCGTCTGTTGTCGTTCCACTTGTTCCGATAGTGCCATAACGTCCACCACCGACATAATAGCCTTGACCATCATACCAAGTTCCTTTACCAGTGATTGTGTTATAGACAGTCCCTGTGACCTTGTCGGTACCCGATGAATTGAATGTACCATAGAAAGTATCTAAACCTATTGGCACACTATTGTTTACAGTGGTGACGACATTGCCGTTGATTGTAGCGGCATTACCACCACCCCAGATGTTTTGGATATTTCCTGAACCTGTCGTTACACGAATGTCATTGTAAACACTTCCGTTAATCGTACCAGCATTAGAGCCTTCGTACCAATTGATTCCTCCTGAGCCAAAACCAACAATAGTTGCATGAGCATCACCAGTCAAGGTATTATTTGTTGAATCCATCCCTGCAAGAATCTGTGTCCCACAGTTTCCTGTTGATGCTACCCAAAGATTAGTTCCTGCTTGGCCTGCACCGTGGTTAACATTACCATCGGTACTTTGCCAATTGACATCACTATTTTTTGAGCCACCTACTAGGTTTAGAGTTGAAAGACACCAAGCGCCTCCTGCCATAGCAAATTTATTGCCTTGAGCATAGAGGGAAACTTTCCCTGCTCCAGCAGTATTAAACGCTGTACCAGCAGTCGTTGCCGTTGAAGATGTAAAGGTCAGGTTTCTAAAAACCGTGTTACATCCGAAATAAATTTCTGGTTCTGCATTTGTATCAACATTCGTTCCTTTTGGGAAAGTCAATATATAGTTGGTACCAGTTGCCTGACTATTAGTGGAAGTCAACGGGTCAGCAGGATTGCTTATTAAAGTAATAGATTTTGCTCTCTTGTTCAATGCTTCAAAGTTATTAGAACCATTTGAGAATTGTGAGTTCCAATAGGCTGGTGCTGTTACATTTCCACCTATATACAGGATGTAGTCATAATTTGCATTATTATCTGTATAAATCTGTCCTGTTGCCGCATTCAACGAGCTAGATGCAATGCTGTAAGTTTTATAAACGGTTGCTGTTGCACCGTTTAGTGAACGAAGTAGCACAATTTGCGTTTTTTGCGCTGTACTGAGCAAGCTACTAATTGATTGCTGATAGCCAAATGTTGTTGGACTGGCTGCACTCACCATGGGAGTGGTTGGAAGACTTGGTCTTGCTGGTGCAGCGGTTGGTGTGATTGTTTGGGCAATCGCAACTCTAGGCTTAAAAATCTTTTCTACAGTTGCTTGCGAAACTTTTCCCTGTCCAACATCTTGATAAAGTATGCTAAAGTTTACAAAAGGTAGTATTGATACTATCATCAAGCACAACATACTCTTAAAAGCAAAGTGTTTTTTTCTGCCTTTTTTTCCAAATTTCAATGTTTTCATTTTTTTCTCACCTCCTTTCTAATTTTTTATTTTAATCGTTTGTTTCAAATTTAACTCAATAGAAATATTTTTCTTAATACATACATAGGATAGCAATATAAATGACGTTTTTCAATCGTTTTTAGCGAGTTAGAGATTTCATTTTTTGCATATTTGCATGGGTTTTCTGATTTTTCTTTGAAATAATGGTAATTTATCAAATAATGTAATTTTAAAGCGTTTTTATTTCTGTTTTCTGTATTTATAAAAAAAAAGAGAACTCAAAATATGAGTTCTCTTTGCTTTGGAGCCCTGTTTAGTTTAGATGTGTCAGGAGAAGACTAATTTCATGCACTCCATTAGTGTTGTCACACCAACTACTTCGATATTTTCAGGGATTTCTATTCCTGATATTGAGTTTTTAGGGGCGTAAACTTTTTTAAAACCGAGCTTTGCTGCTTCATTAATTCGTTGCTCAATCCGAGTAACCCTACGAATTTCACCAGTCAGACCAATTTCGCCGATAAAACATTCACGCGCATCTGTCGATAGTTCTTTATAACTTGAAGCTACTGCGATAGCTACCGCAAGGTCAATAGCAGGCTCATCTAATTTGACACCTCCAGCAGATTTAAGATAAGCATCTTGATTTTGCATGAGCAAACCTGCACGTTTTTCTAAAACTGCCATAATCAGACTTACGCGGTTAAAATCAAGTCCAGATGTCGTCCGTTTGGCATTACCAAACATCGTCGGTGTGGTCAAGGCTTGAATTTCTACCAAGATAGGTCGTGTCCCCTCAAGCGCACAAACAATCGCAGAGCCAGTTGAGCCTTCTAAGCGTTCTTCTAGAAAAACCTCCGAAGGATTATTGACCTCAATCAAACCATGGCCTTGCATCTCAAAAATCCCTATTTCATTGGTTGAGCCAAAACGGTTTTTTACTGCGCGCAAAATCCTAAAAGTGTTATTTCTTTCACCTTCAAAATATAAAACTGTATCTACCATATGCTCAAGCATCCGAGGGCCTGCAAGTTGTCCTTCTTTTGTGACGTGACCAACGATGAAAGTTGCAATATCATTGGTTTTAGCAATCTGCATCAGCTCTCCTGTCACTTCACGTACTTGACTTACTGACCCTTGTGTAGACTGTATCTCTGGTGTCATAATCGTCTGGATAGAGTCAATAATCAGAAAATTGGGTTTCAAATGTTCTATTTCTGAGCGAATAGACTGCATATTTGTTTCAGCATAAAGATAAAAATCTCTATCAATATCTCCAAGTCGCTCTGCTCGTAATTTAATCTGCTGAGCAGACTCTTCACCACTGACATACATGACACGGCCACGTGATGCCAACTGTGTGGATACTTGTAGAAGCAATGTTGATTTACCAATCCCTGGGTCTCCACCGATTAAGACTAAAGAACCTGGTACAACACCTCCACCAAGTACGCGATTAAACTCGTCTAAGTCTGTCTCGATTCTTGGTGTGTCAAAAAGTTCAACTTCATCTAGTTTCATCGGTTTTGAACGTTCACCAGTCATTGAAACTCTTTGATTTTTAACTTCTTGGACTTCAACTTCTTCAACAAATGAAGACCATTCTCCACAGTTTGGACACCGTCCAAGATATGTTGCCGATTTATAGCCACAATTTTGGCAAATAAAGGATGATTTTTTCTTAGCCATATTATGAGATGTGAGTTTCGTCCCAGAATTTTCTGATTCAACTTCTTAGCGAATAACCTGCATACAGAACGCTATCCAAACGGCAGAAATCTGATGTTTTGAGGTCAGATTTTTGCTAATCGATTTGAAATCAGGAAAATTAGAAAACTTTGATTTTATACTAGTTCACTTCTAAAAATGCACAGCAGTTTTAGTAGATGAACTGCAAATATACCGCCTTGCAACGAATGAAGGCGAACTAGTATAAACAAATGATAAACGAACTCAACTTCCTCCTTCTCCTAAATTTATATACGAAAAATTTTGTAAAATGTAACAAAAAAGCGGTTAAATCCGCTTGATTTTTAGTGCCACTGATGTGAATCGAACACACGACCTTCACCTTACCATGGTGCTGCTCTACCGACTGAGCTACAGCGGCTTGTTGTTGTATTGTATCTAATAAAATCAAAGTTTTTACCACTTTATCAGAAATATAGTAGAGCAGAGCGGTAAATTTGCTTCGCAAATTCTTATTCGCCGATTGAAAGCATACTTTCAACTCTACCGACTGAGCTACAGCGGCTGTTGTTGTATTGTATCTAATAAAATCAAAGTTTTTACCACTTTATCAGAAATATGGTAGAGCAGAGCGGTAAATTTGCTTCGCAAATTCTTATCCGCCGATTGAAAGCGTGCTTTCAACTCTACCGACTGAGCTACAGCGACTTGTTGTTGTATTGTATCTAGTAAAATCAAAGTTTTTACCACTTTATCAGAAATATGGTAGAGCAGAGAGGTAAATTTGCTTCGCAAATTCTTATCCACCGATTGAAAGCGTGCTTTCAACTCTACCGACTGAGCTACAGCGGCTGTCGTATTGCATAGACTTCCACTATTGTATTGGAGTTGCTCTTATAAAACTGATACTTGTCTATTTTATCAAATTTTGACAAAAAATCAACTCTAAAGTGATGTTGGATAATGTTCTACCAGCGCTGACAGATAATCTCTAAATGCTTTTTCAAAGGGAGAGTCGGCAATAATTTTTGCTTTGTTTCCTAGAGATAAAATCTGTCGGAAACTTGTTTCTTTTAGGGGAAGTGTTATGGTAATTTCAAAATTTTGATTGTCTTTTCGTATGATTTCTTTTTGACCGAGCCAGTCAACTACTTTTTCACGGAGACTCTTGTCAAAGACAATTTTGACTTTAAATAATGGAGTTGCCTGTAAAAAATCATCTTTCACAATGTCAACTTTTGGCACTTCACGGGCTTCAAAATGCAATTTTAGAACCTTTACATTCATCATTCGAGATAACTTAAAATTTCTAAAAGCTTTCCTAGAATCATCATAAGCGTGTAAATACCAATGGTCAACTTTGAAGAAAATATTGGTCGGCTCTACTTCACGCTGGCTTTCATTTCCAGCTGCATCAATATATGAAAATCCTACACGCTGATAGTTCTGTATGGCGTCCGCCAAGCATTGAGTTAAATCACGTAGTTCATCATGCGCTGTCATATTTCCTTGCCAATCAAAAAATATTTGTTGATTTTCTTGAACAATCATACTCGATATTTTTTCCAATGTCGCTGTTATCTTATCATTGGAAATTTGCTGATGAACGCTTGACAAAGCAAGTAAAATATTTTGCAAATCATTCGTTGATAAGAGATGTTTATCCAACTTATACGAATTTTCTAATGTCAATCCTCCGTATCGTCCTTGCTTGAGGTAAACTGGAATACCTGCTAGATTCAAGGATTCAACATCACGGTAAATTGTCTTTTTTGAGACTTCAAAACGCATCGCAAATTCGGTTGCTGAGACTGTTTCTCGCGAAAGTAATGTTAACAAAATTTCGATGAGTCGAGAGATTTTCAAAATAATTTCCTTAATTTTTATAGTGGACAGTATGATGTCCAGTTTGCTAAGTTATAATGATTATATCAAAAGAAAAGAGGAAATACAAAATGACTTTTACAATCGAACACAAAGATGCACTGACACTTCATGGCTGGACCGTCAAATTTGACGGAATTTCTTTGGCGACTTGGGAAACCATTGACGAAGTTCGCAGATTAAAGAGTGAACATTTTATTACCCTTGCGAAAACTGAAAATCTTCCAGAAAAAATGGCGAATAGTCTGGACGGATTTGGTTATGCAATCGGTGAAAACCGGACAGACGGATTTTATTATTTCGCTGGTGTCAATAGCGCTATTCAAGCACCTGACTTTTTCGAGCTACCAGAGAGCGACTATGTCATTCTTACAGCTAAAGGGGGAGATTCGAGAACTCTTTTTGACCGATTAAATACTGAACTTTTTGCAGATGTCTTACCTCAGCTTAAAGATACTTATGACTTCATAGATGGATTTGTGGTTGAAGTCATCACTGCTGGAGTTCCTCTTGATGCTGAAGTCGAACTAAGATTTCCTGTCAGTAAAAAATAACGATGGACAGCGGCGCAGCCCGTTCGCAGAACAGCGTGCGAAACACGTAGCACCCGTAGCGAGCATCGACAGCCTTTTTATCAAACTCTTTAGCGACTAGATAAAAATGTTTATCGCGCAGCCCAAAGGGCGGAGATAGCACGCACTTGCTAATTAAATAAATTCCTGTCAGTATACGGACAGGAATTTTTCTGATAAAAAAAACACTTCTCAGTGTCATTTCTTTTATAAAATCAAATTGAGTGCGTCGCCTAACTGGTAACAGCTAGGCGACTAGAGCTAGACTATAAGCAAGGCTGACGCGAAAGAGAGTCCATTACAACTCAACACATGCGCCCACAGAACCCTCGCCAACATCATCACACTCAATAGGTTTTAACTACAAATCAAAGTCATGTTTAATTAAACAAGTTCGATAATTGCCATAGGTGCAGCATCACCACGACGTGGTTCAACTTTAAGGATACGAGTGTAACCACCGTTGCGTCCTTCATAACGAGGTGCAAGGTCGCTGAACAATTTTTGAAGTGCAGTTGGGAAAGTTTCAGTTTCTTCGTTGAAATCTTTGATTGCGATTTCGTTACGTACGTAAGTTGCTGCTTGACGACGTGCAGAAAGGTCACCTTTTTTACCAAGCGTAATCATTTTTTCTACTGTACGACGTACTTCTTTAGCGCGCGCTTCAGTTGTAACGATTGTTTCGTTGATAATCAAATCTGTTGTCAAATCACGAAGCATAGCTTTACGTTGTGAAGATGTACGTCCAAGTTTACGATTGCTCATTTTTTTCCTCCTGTATTATTTTCTTTTTTTAAGGGAAAGTCCCAATTCAGTCAATTTAACTTTGACTTCTTCTACTGATTTGTGACCGAGGTTCTTGACTTTAATCATGTCAGCTTCGCTCATTTCAACAATATCAGCAACTGTATTGATACCGGCACGTTTCAAACCATTGTAAGCACGAACTGAGAAGTCCATTTCTTCGATGATTTTATCAAGTACACGTTCTGTTTTCACTTCATCTTTAACAACAAGTGTTTCAGCCTCAGCAGCAACTTCTGACAAATCAACAAACAGATTCAAGTGGTCTGTCAAGATTTTTGCAGAAAGTGACAAAGCTTCGTCAGCAACGATGGTACCGTTAGTAGTAATTTCAAGCGTTAATTTATCGTAGCTAGAATCTCCACCAACACGGGCAGGTTCTACTTGATAGTTTACTTTACTTACTGGCGTGTAAATTGAGTCTACAGCAATAGTGCCGATTGGCGCTCCGTCAACTTTATTTTCGTCAGCAGGAACATAGCCATAACCCTTTTTAACAGTCATTACAGCACGCATTGAGTGACCTTCAGCGATAGAGAACAAGTAATGGTCTTTATTGACAATTTCAATGTCGCTATCTGTTAAGATATCACCAGCAGTAACAGTCATAGGACCAGTCACGTCAAGTTCGATTTGTTTTTCAGATTCTACGTAAGATTTGATAGCAATTCCTTTAATCGCAAGAACGATTTGGATAACATCTTCACGTACGCCTGGGATTGTTGCGAATTCGTGTTGAACACCTTCAATTTGAATTGAAGTCACAGCAGCACCAGGAAGTGATGACAAAAGAACACGACGAAGAGAGTTGCCTAAAGTTGTACCGTAGCCACGTTCAAGTGGTTCAACAACAAACTTACCGTAATTTTCTGATTCGTCAAATTTAGTAATTTTTGGTTTTTCAAACTCAATCATGTATGTATTCTCCTCTAAAGCGAAAAGTGATTAGTGACAAGAGTGACTAATTATACACGACGACGTTTTGGAGGACGTGCACCATTGTGAGGTACAGGAGTCACATCACTGATAGATGTCACATTGAGACCAGCTGCAGCAAGTGCGCGGATAGCTGATTCACGACCTGAACCAGGACCTTTAACAGTAACAGAAACAGTTTTCAAACCTTGTTCTTGGGCAGCTTTAGCAGCAGCTTCTGAGGCCATTTGAGCGGCGAAAGGTGTAGATTTTTTAGAACCTTTGAAACCAAGAGCACCAGCTGAAGACCATGCAAGGGCGTTACCATGAACGTCTGTGATCATAACGATTGTGTTATTGAAAGTTGATTGGATATGAACAATCCCTGATTCAATATTCTTTTTAACACGACGTTTACGTGTAATTTTTGCCATTTTAACTCCTTTCTATTTAATTATTTTTTCTTACCTGCGATTGCTTTAGCAGGACCTTTACGTGTACGAGCATTGTTCTTCGTGTTTTGTCCACGTGTAGGAAGTCCACGACGGTGACGCATACCACGGTATGAACCAATTTCCATCAAACGTTTGATGTTAAGAGAAACTTCACGACGAAGGTCACCTTCAAGTTTCAATCCATCAAGTTCACGACGAATTGCATCTTCTTGGTCTGATGTCAAATCTTTTGTACGGATATCTTCTGAAACTCCTGCAGCTGCAAGAACTTTTTGAGATGTTTTGAGTCCAACACCATAAACGTAAGTCAATGAAATAACGATACGTTTTTCGTTTGGAATATCAACTCCAGCAAAACGAGCCATATTTTTCTATTTCCTTTCTATCCCTGACGTTGTTTGTGTTTTGGATTTACAGGGCAAATTACCATAACACGACCGTTACGACGAATAACTTTACAGTATTCGCAAATTGGTTTAACAGATGGTCTTACTTTCATTGTGTCTTCCTTTCTATAGGTTACTGTGCAAATGCACTCAATGAAGTGTCCGAATTACTTAAAGCGGTAAGTAATCCGTCCGCGTGTCAAATCGTATGGTGACAGTTCAACTTGAACCTTATCTCCAGGCAAGATACGGATATAATTCTTACGAATTTTTCCTGAAATCGTCGCCAAGACTTGGTGACCATTTTCGAGTTCAACAGTGAACATTGCATTCGGCATAGTGTCAACGACTTTGCCGTCTACTTCGATTACATCATCTTTTGCCAAGCAAAAGTACCTCCTTAAAAATTCCCCGAAAGATACAAATGTATCTAAAAGTCGGACTAGTGTATTTTATCATTTTTGAGCGGGAAATGCAAGCTTTCATCCTGAAAAAACCTTTATTTTTCTAGTTTTGTCCTCTCCTCCCCTTCTTATTCCTTTCATTTTAGTCCATGACAATGTTTTCGGGTGTTCCTATATCACTGACAGTCTTATTAAAACTATAAAAAAATCCGTCAGTATACTGACAGATTATTGATTTTGATACTTTTTGATGAAAATCTTGGCAAAATCGGCTACTTTGACTTCTCCAAGATGATAATCAGAATTTTTTATCGCTTTATAAAACTGTTCTGGATTTTGTTGTACACGATTGAGTTGAGCAAAACCTGCGACATTACTTTCCGAAAAACCCGATTTACGCATCGTATCTTCCACAGTCTCAATAGCCACTTGCTGATAAGTAACCTCAAGACCCACTGTGCGTAATGCCTGAATCCAGTCATCTCCAGTTACCCAGTCACTGACAACATATTGCACGCTCTTGTCGGTAAATGCTTGTGTCAGGCTTTCATAAACGACATCTGCGATATCCGTAGGATAAACCCAAGCCCGTACTGTATCAATCGCTACTGGCTCAAAAATGGTTTGAGAGGCTTTGATTGTCGCCAGTTCACTAAAAAGATTAGTATAAAAACCGACAGGACGAATATGGCGTACATTGACACCTTCAAGCGCATTTAAGGCTTCTTCTATGAAATGATAACTATAGAGTATCCCTGCTTCCTTGACATCAGCACCAACTGAGCTGAGGTTAACAACTTTTTTTACACCCGAAATTTTTACAGCTTGACTATAAATTTCTCCTAGAATTTGTGCATCTTTTGCCATGTCTTGAGTTGGAGTTCCACCAGAAACCATGAGATAAACAACATCACTTCCTTTGAAAGTATTAATCAGAAATTCTAAATCTCGATTTGAACCTATGGCTGCATGAGCGCCCATTTTCTCAATTTCAGCAGCCCTATCAGCTTTAGAAGAGATGACAGTAACTTCATGTCCTTCTGCTATCAGTCTTGGAATATAGTGCTGATTGATATTACCAAGTGAGCCTAAAAGAGTGATTTTCATAATGTAATGATGACCTTTCCATGTGCATGGCGACTAGCTTGTAACTCAACGGCCACCTGATAATCAGTAAGGTCAAACTTTCCTGCGAGCGGTACTTTTAACTCTCCCGAAATAATATATTTTAAAATATGTGACATATCCTCTTTTGTGCTAGCTCCTCCCGTTGCGCGAGCAATTCCTGCTGGAGGTTCCGGCATCATGATAATCGTAGACATTTTTTCTGGTTTAATCCCAAGAGCAAGTCCAACTTCTAGCGTATCATGGCTAAATAAATCCGTTACAGCTGTGATATTAATATTTTTCAAACTTTCTAGCAATCTATCCCGTACTCAACAGGTTCTGCGCCCAAGCTACGTAAATAATCAAAAGTAGTATTAGAGCTTGTCCCTATGACTTTTGCACCAGCTAACTTTGCAAGTTGCACAGCAAATGTACCCACACCACCAGCTGCACCGCCAATAAGTAAAGTATCACTGGCTTGCAAGTCCAAAGTTCGTAGCGCAACAACTGCTGTCAAACCACAAACTCCCAAAGTCGCTGCAATCTCATCTGAAATTTCGTTAGGTGTATGAAATAAACGATTTTCTGTTTCAACTTTATCATTTGCCAAAATATATTCAGCTGCAGCCCCTTTATACGTTGTGCCAAACACACGGTCTCCAACCTTATAATTTTCAATATGCGTTCCTACTTTTTCGACGACACCTGCAAAATCATAAGCAAAAGTTGCAGGCAATTGTACGCCAAATTGTGCGCCCATCTGAGGGTACCTCATAATCAACCAATCCATTGGATTGAGACCAACTGTGGTAACTCGAATGCGCACTTCATCCATAGATGGCTCAGGAATCGGTTGTTCCACTATTTTTAAAACATCTTTTGCTTCGCCAAATTTTGTGTATTGTAAAGCTTTCATTTAATTTCCTCCTGTTCTAATACTGTTTGACTGTTAAACCTACGACTTAACAGTCAAAGTTTGCGACTACACCTTTCTCTTACGTTGCAAGGCACGCACTTTGTGCACCGTTCTGCGAAGGTCTATGTTTGTTTCACTAGCTACGCTGTCCGTTTGATTGCCATTTGGCGTTGGCGCTTTAGTGCCTTACAGCCAATGGACAGGCGTGCTAGCAAGCAAAGCTTGCAAGAGCAAAAAGCAGCATGGTTACAGTTCATCTAATAATTTTACTGCGTAAAATTAAAACTGAACTAGTATAAAGTGCCTCTATTGCGACTTCTTGTAGCAGATAGTAATCTTAACCAACCGTTTTACCTTATTAGCATAATCAGGCTAGTTTGTGTTATAATAATGTCAGTAACTGACATCTCGAATTTAGTATAAGCTTATTAAAAAGATTTGTCAAGAAAAATGTCACAAACTGACATTTTATAATTTAAAAGTTTTGGAAGAAGAAAATGAAAAGCAAAGAAAAGTTACAAATTGCAGCCACTAAATTATTTATGGAAAAAGGTTACGAAAATACGACTGTACAAGAAATTTCGTCTTTAGCTGGTGTCACTGAACGCACCTTTTTTCGTCAATTCAAGGACAAATCTGATGTTCTTTTCGACTCAGAAAATCATTTAGGCAAACAAGTAGCAAGCTACATTTCAGAATATTCTTCAGATACCTTAAATCCGCTAAAGCTTGCTGTTTCAGGTTTTGCAGCAACTACTCTTTTCGATAAAAACAGAGAACGTGCACTTTCACGCACTCAGATTGTTAATTCACATCCTGACCTTATAGAACGCGAATTATTAAAAGCTCAGACTTTAATTGCATCCGTAGAAAATGCACTAAGCCCTCACTTTGACAGCTCACTTTCCGCTCTATCAGCAAGATTTTCAGTAGAAATCTTTCATCTTGCATTTGTTAAATGGACTCATGAGAAAGATAAAAAGTTCTCAGAACAGATTTGGGGTGTCTATGATACTTACAAAAAATTAATTGAACTTCCATAAGTACTGACAAACTAAAAAGTTACTGACAGAAATTCTGTCAGTAACTTTTTTTGATTAACCGAGTACAGATTTAATATCTTCTGTAACCCTGTTGATTTCTTGTTCACCTTTGATGTCTTTAACAAGACCAAGTTCAAGGTAATGTTCAATGATTGGTGCAGATTCTTTGATGTTAACATCCAAACGATTTTTAACTGTTTCAGGAACATCATCAGCACGCTGATAAAGGTCATGACTTCCACAAACATCACAAGTTCCTTCAACTTTCGTTGGATTAAAGATTTTATGATAAGTCGCTCCACAGTTACGACAAATATAACGTCCGCTCAGTCGATCCACAAGAATATCTGGATTGACCACAATATTGACTACAGCATCAAGCTTGATACCCAATTCCACAAGCATTTTATCAAGTGCATGGGCTTGATCAATTGTGCGAGGGTAACCATCGAGTAAGAATCCTGAAGCTTTGATATCATCTTGTCCTAAACGTTCTTTAACAATTCCATTTGTCACTTCATCAGGAACTAACTCACCTTTATCAATGAATGATTTAGCAAGCTTCCCCATTTCAGTCTCATTTTTCATCGCTGCACGGAACATATCTCCTGTTGAAATATGATTTACACCATAATTTTTGACGATAAATTCTGCTTGAGTTCCTTTACCAGCTCCCGGAAGTCCCATAATTAACAAATTCATTTTGCTTTCTCCTAATTTTTTCTGTCAGCACTAACAGAAAATTTCTGTATTTTCACTTTCTAATTCTAGCGTATTTTTAGTAAAAAATAAAGAAAAATCTTGCTTTACGCAAGATTTTTATTTCACTTCTAGTGGATTATCCATAAATCCTGTATATTTCCGCTTGAGCAAGTAACCTTCGAGCTGTTTGACAGCTTGGATAGCCACCTGAATCAAAATCAGTAATGATGTCCCACCAAGTGCAACGATTTTAGGAAGTCCCCAAATATTTTGCGCCGCAATTGGAATAATAGAAATCAAACCGAGAAAGAGTGCACCAACCGTTGATAAACGCATCAACAAGCGTGACACATACTTTTCAGTTCCTTTACCTGGACGTACTGATGGGATATAAGAACCTTGTTTCTGAAGGTTTTCTGCCATCTTTTCAGGATTAACCTGTACGAACGAATAGAAGAAAGTGAAAAGAACAATCAGGAGAGCATAGAAAAGCATTCCCGTCCAAGTTGTATACGACAAGGCGTTTTGAAGTGTTGCAAGCCAACCAACATTATCACCATTTGCACGTTGTAAAAACTGCAAAATGGTCGCTGGAGCTGTAGTGATAGAACCAGCAAAGATAACTGGAATAACTCCTGCTGGATTGACACGAAGTGGTAAATAAGAACTTGTAGGTGCCCTTGAGTCAACTTCGTATATTGAATAGGAACTTTGCGTTCCGCTTGTTGTACGAAAGTTGTCACATAAATAATAACAATCGCTGCAAGAATCAAGCCGATTACGAAAAGCCAAGACATAGGAATTTCTGATGGACGCACATTTTGGAATTTTTCTGTATAAACAGATTGTACCGCTGACGGAATACCAGAAACAATCCCGCAAAGATAATTACAGAGACTCCTGAACCAAATCCTTTTTCATTGATTTGTTCACCCATCCAAGTTACAACCATTGACCCTGTGGTCAAAATGGCTCCAATCATCAAATAACTTTGCAAATTTGGATTCTCAACAATATTGAGTGAGCTCATCGCTTGAAAACCAGCAGTGATACCAATAGATTGTGCCATAGCAAGCACTAAGGTAATATAACGCGTTGCTTGATTCAGCTTACGACGTCCAATCTCTCCTTGTTTTGACCACTCCACAAATTTCGGTAAAATATCCATTTGTAAAAGTTGAACGATAATAGATGCTGTAATATAAGGCGAAACTCCCATCGCGAAAAGCGAGTAGTTTTGCATCGCATTACCAGACACCAAATTCATCATGTTCAAAAACGGAAGATTACTGATTTCTGTCAAGTTTTGTACGTTGACACCAGGCACTGTAATATGTGCCCCTAATCGAAAGACAAAAAGGATGAAAATCGTAAAGAGGATTCTTGCTCGGACGTCTTTAACCTTAAAGGCTTCCTTAAGTGTTTTAAAAAACATAAAACCTCCTTAAAGCGTTTTAATTGTAAATAGACAATAAGCGGCTGAAAATCAACCGCCAATTGAATAGATTAAGCTTCTTCTACAGAACCACCGTTTGCTTCGATTGCAGCTTTTGCAGCAGCAGATACTTTAGCAACTTTAACTGTGAGGTTTTTAACTGTCAATTCGCCGTTCGCAAGAACTTTAACACCAGATTTAACATCTTTAACAATTTTAGCAGCTACAAGAGTTTCAGCTGAAACAGTAGCTCCATCTTCAAGACGGTTCAAAGTTTCAAGATTAACAATAGCATACTCTTTGCGGTTAACGTTCAAGAAACCACGTTTTGGCATACGACGGAATAATGGAGTTTGTCCACCTTCAAAACCAGGACGAACACCACCACCTGAACGAGATTTTTGACCTTTTTGTCCACGACCAGATGTTTTACCATTACCTGATGATGTACCACGACCTACACGATTACGTACTTTACGGCTACCTTCGGCAGCTTTCAATGAATGAAGTTCCATTTTTTCTCCTTATTTTGTACCTTGCTGTCGCCCATTCTACATGTAAGGAACGTGTAAAATGAACTCGCCGATACTTTAACTATATATTTCATCCGAATGTCGGACTATACTATTCTACTAAAATTACAATAAAATAGCAAATAATTTCAAAAAAATCTGCCACAGGGACAGACTTCTATTTCTTTTAATTAAGCTTCTTCAACTTTTACTAAGTGAGAGATTGAATTTACCATACCACGAATTGCAGCTGATTCTTCTTTCACTACTGAGCTGTTGAGTTTACCAAGACCGAGTGCTTTTACAGTTTTGCGTTGAGCAGGGATACGGCCGATTGGTGAATTTACCAAAGTAATTTTAATTTGAGCCATTTTTTCCTCCTTATGCTAAATCTGATACTGATTTACCGCGCAATGCAGCAACTTCTTCAGCACGTTTCAATTGTTTCAAACCATCAACTGTTGCACGAACAACATTAATTGGTGTATTTGAACCCAATGATTTAGTTGTAACGTCAGCAATACCAGCAAGTTCGAGTACGGCACGTACAGAACCACCAGCTGCAACACCTGAACCTTCTACAGCAGGTTTAAGGAGGATTTTACCACCACCGAATACGCCAAGCGCTTCGTGAGGGAGTGTAGTACCTACCATAGGAACTGTAATAAGGTTTTTCTTAGCTGCTTCAATTGCTTTACGGATTGCTTCTGGAACTTCTTGAGCTTTACCTGTACCGAAACCAACACGTCCGTTACGGTCACCAACAACTACAAGCGCTGCAAAGCGGAGACGACGTCCACCTTTAACAACTTTAGTAACACGGTTGATTCCAACAACGCGTTCTTCGAATTCTTTAACTTCTTCGTTTCTAGCCATTTTAATGATTACCCCTTTCCTTAGAATTTCAATCCAGCTTCACGAGCTGCTGTAGCAAGCGCTGCAACACGCCCGTGATAGAGGTAACCACCGCGGTCGAAGACAACTGCTTCAACGCCTTTAGCTTTTGCAGCTTCAGCAACGAGTTTACCAACTTCTGCGGCTTGTTCAGTTTTAGTTCCTGACAATTTGAGTGATGAAGCTGAAGCAAGTGTAACACCTGCTACGTCATCAATAACTTGTGCATAGATGTTTGTGTTAGAACGGAAAACGTTCAAACGTGGAGTTTCAGCAGTACCTGAAATTTTTCCGCGAACGCGAATATGGCGTTTTTGGCGGAGTTTGTTTTTATCTGGTTTAGAAATCACAATTCTACCTCTTTAAAATTTTTAAATTTCGATAGTTTTTGCCATCGATTTTCTTGCCTATATATATGCAAGCGGGGAGTTTTTGTCTGTCTAATTTAGGTTAGCATTGACAAAATCTTGGCACGACCCATATGTGTGTCCCACCAACTACGGATTATAATCTCAAAAAGATTATTTACCAGTTTTACCTTCTTTACGACGTACAAATTCGCCAACATAACGAATCCCTTTACCTTTATAAGGTTCTGGAGCACGACGACTACGTACATAAGCTGCCATTTGGCCAACAGCTTCTTTGCTGACACCTTCAACAACGATAGAGGTTGGACTAGCAACAACAAACTTGATACCTGCTGGAGCTTCGATTTCATCTGGATGTGATTTACCAACTGAAAGAACAAGTTTAGTTCCTTGAAGTTGCGCACGATATCCTACCCCAATCATTTCAAGGGCTTTAGAGAAACCTTCAGAAACACCAGTGACCATGTTATTGAAAAGGGCACGAGTTGTACCATGAATTGTTTTCATTTCTTTGCTGTCATCAGGACGAGTGAAAGTTGCTTCATTACCTTCAATATTCAACTTGATGTTTTCATTGAAAGTACGTGTCAATTCACCTTTAGGACCTTTAACAGTTACTGTAGCGCCGTTTTGTTCAACTGTAACACCAGCTGGGATAACAACGACTTTGTTACCAATACGTGACATGTTTTTTCTCCTGTTAGATTATCAGATTGCTAAGCAATCAGTTTTCACGGGTTTTAAATCAAATTAGACTTAAAAATTTTCTGTCAGTGCTGACAATAAATCTGTCAGTGCTGACAAATGCAACAATTACCAGATGTAGGCAATTACTTCACCACCAACATTATTTTGACGGGCAACTTTATCTGTTACGACACCAGTAGATGTTGAGATGATAGCTGTACCAAGTCCGTTAAGAACTTTAGGAACATCGTCAGATTTCACATAAACGCGAAGACCTGGTTTTGAGATACGTTTCAAGTTTGTGATAACTTTTTCGCCGTTTTTACCGTATTTAAGGAAAACACGAATTACGCCTTGTTTGTTATCTTCAACGTATTCAACGTCTTTCACATAACCTTCAGCTTTGAGGATTTCAGCGATTTGACGTTTAATCTTGCTTGCAGGTGCTTCTACAACATCGAATTTACGCATATTAGCGTTACGAATACGAGTGAGGAAATCTGCGATTGGGTCAGTCATTACCATAATGTAATTTCTCCTTATTTGTAGTTTGGGTGTGTTCAATCCCACTTTCAAATTAATGAGGTCTTTTTCATAAAAAGACCGAACTTAATTAGTATAGCAAAACTTCCGCACCATGTCAACACTTTTCTTTACAATGTTTTCGGGTGTGTCATAGTTTTTTTTATAAAAAAATACTGACAGAATTTCTGTCAGTAACTTTCATCATAGCTTACGAATTCGGACTTTTTGTATCATTACTTATCTTGTAAAAAAATGACATTGGGTTAGTATCAAATATTTCCAAACCCTCATCATCTGAAGTTATTGCAAATCTATCTTTTGTCCTATCTGTTTTATCCGTTTGTGAAGAATTTGCAAAAGTTGGCGAGCTGTTAGCCGCAGCAAACAAGAAGCCCATGTGTTTCCCAAGATTCACAGCACCGGCAATAATAACCCCATTCTTTAATTGTGGTCCAGATATAACTCTTTGATATTCTGAACTAAAAATGATGGTACCATTTTTCAAAACAGCTTTACCACTTCCGTCAGTAGTTTGCCATGTTCCGTTTAAAGAAGAATAGTCACCCGCGAGAATTTGAGAGCTGTTTGCAGCTTCATACTGACTAGTAGAGCTGGAACTTGTGCTTATATCTGAATTCGTACTCGTGCTTGAAGATTGTGAACTACTACTTTGAAGACTTTCCTTACTTTTTGCACTTTGTGATAAACTAGAATGCTCAGTTTTTTTACTTTCTTTACTCCCACTACTACAAGCTGTTAAAGTCGCTAAAGCTCCTAAAAAAATTACAGAAACTGTTACATACTTTTTGATTTTAACAAATTTCTTTTCCATAAATTTCTCCTATTCTTCAGCTATTATAGCAAATTATTACTCTTATTTCACTTCCTAGAAAACGCTTTCTTCATCATAAGCATTCTATGATACAAAAAAATTACTGACAGAAATTCTGTCAGTAATTTTTATTCGTTACACGATAATTAACAAATTACCATGATGCTTTTTTAACGCCTGGCAATTGACCTTTGTAAGCCAATTCGCGAAGACAGATACGGCAAAGTTTAAATTTGCGGTAAACTGAATGTGGACGTCCGCAGCGTTCGCAACGAGTATAAGCTTGCGTTGAGAATTTTGCAGGGCGTTGGTTTTTAACAACCATAGATTTCTTAGCCATTTATGTATTCTCCCTATCTTATTTAGCGAACGGCATGCCAAGTTTAGCAAGCAATTCATGTGATTCTTCGTCAGAGTTAGCAGTTGTAACGATAACAATATCGAGACCACGTACTTTATCAACATCATCATAGTTGATTTCTGGGAAAATCAATTGTTCCTTCACACCAAGTGTGTAGTTACCACGTCCGTCAAATGCTTTATTTGACACACCATGGAAGTCACGTACACGTGGAAGTGAAACAGTAACCAATTTATCCAAAAATTCGAACATACGTTCGCCGCGAAGTGTTACTTTCGCACCGATAGGCATTCCTTCACGAAGGCGGAAAGCAGCGATTGATTTCTTAGCTTTAGTGATGAGTGGCTTTTGACCAGAAATAAGCGCAAGTTCTGCAACTGCTTTATCAAGGTTTTTAGAGTTATTTACAGCATCTCCAACACCCATGTTGAGCACGATTTTATCAACTTTTGGCACTGCCATAATAGAAGTGTAGCCGAATTTTTCAGTCAACGCTGGTACTACTTCGTTAGTGTATTTTTCTTTCAAACGATTAGTCATTATTCTTTCTCCTTCCCTTCTTAATCCAGGATTTCGCCTGATTTTTTGTTGAAACGAACTTTTTTGCCGTCAACTTCTTTGTAACCTACACGACCAGCAACACCATTTTTATCAAGTACTTGTACGTTAGAAACGTGGATAGGTGCTTCGATTTCAAGAATTGCGCCATTAGGATTTACAGCGTTAGGTTTTTGGTGTTTCTTCATGATAGCAACACCTTCAACAACGACTTTATTCAATTTTGGCAAAGCTTTGAGGACTTTACCAGTAGTTCCGCGGTCTTTACCTGCGATAACTTTAACTGTATCACCAGTTTTTACAAACATGTCTACTTCCTTTCTTACGCCCAAAGGGCACCCTGAAAATACTTTTTCAGGGGACTATTCTGTTAATAATAACAGTAAAATATGATTCTGTCAATGAAAACTTTCGACAAAATCATATTACTATGATGCTTTATGACAAATGTATAAAACTTCGTTTTATTTTAAAGTACTTCTGGAGCAAGTGACACAATTTTCATGTATCCGCCTTCGCGGAGTTCACGTGCAACTGGACCAAAGATACGAGTTCCGCGAGGAGTTTTATCATCACGGATGAGCACTGCTGCATTTTCATCAAATTTGATGTATGAACCGTCAGGACGTTTTGCACCAGATTTAGTACGAACGATGACTGCTTTTACAACATCACCTTTTTTAACTGCTCCACCAGGGGCAGCTGATTTAACTGTAGCTACAATGATATCACCGATGCCAGCGAACTTACGTGATGAACCACCGAGAACACGGATAGTCAAAAGTTCTTTAGCACCTGAGTTATCTGCAACTTTCAAACGAGATTCTGTTTGAATCATGCTATATTCCTCCTAGTTTTGCTTAGATAATAACTGCTTCTTCAACGATTTCTACAAGACGGAAATGTTTGTCTTTAGACAAAGGACGAGTTTCCATGATACGAACGATGTCGCCAGTCTTTGCAGAGTTGTTTTCGTCGTGAGCTTTATATTTTTTAGAGTAATTGATACGTTTACCATAGACAGGGTGGTTACGCTTAGTTTCTACGACAACTGTGATAGTTTTATCCATTTTGTCTGAAACCACGCGGCCTTGATAAACTTTACGTTGATTGCGTTCCATTTATATTTCTCCTGACCTATTATTTGTTCAATTCAGCTTGCACAGTTTTTACACGTGCAATTGTTTTCTTGACTTCATCAAGTTTCGCTGTGTTTTCGAGACGACCAGCTGCTGCTTGGAAACGAAGATCAAACAATTCTTTTTTCAATTCTGCTTCGCGAGTAGCCAATTCTTCAACTGACAAAGCGCGCAAGTCTTTAAGAAGTGATTTAGTTTCGCTTAATTTCATTACGCTTCACCTCGTTTCACAAATTTAGTTTTAACAGGAAGTTTATGTGAAGCAAGACGTAACGCTTCACGAGCGACTTCTTCACTTACGCCACCCAATTCAAACATGACAACGCCACGTTTAACTGGAGCAACCCAACCTTCAGGAGCACCTTTCCCTGAACCCATACGAACACCAATAGCTTTGGCAGTGTATGATTTGTGAGGGAAGATTTTAATCCAAACTTGACCGTTACGTTTCATGTAACGAGTCATAGCAATACGAGCTGCTTCAATTTGACGGTTTGTAATCCAGTGTGAAGTAGTCGCTTGAAGACCAAATTCACCGAATGATACAGTATCGCCACCTTTAGCATAACCACGCATTTTACCGCGGAATTCACGACGGTGTTTTACACGTTTTGGTACTAACATGGATTATTTTTCTCCTTTCACAGATTTTTTAGTAGGGAGAACTTCACCACGGTAAATCCAAACTTTAACACCAAGTTTACCATAAGTTGTGTCTGCTTCTTCCCAAGCGTAGTCGATATCCGCACGGAGTGTGTGGAGTGGAACTGTACCTTCTGAATATCCTTCAGCACGGGCGATGTCAGCACCATTTAGACGACCAGAAACTTGAGTTTTAATCCCTTTTGCACCAGCGCGCATTGCACGTTGGATAGCTTGTTTTTGAGCACGACGGAAAGCGATACGCGCTTCAAGTTGTTTAGCAATTCCTTCACCAACAAGATGAGCGTCCAAATCAGGTTTTTTGATTTCAACAATGTTGATGTGAACTTGTTTACCAGTCAAAGCATTAAGTTCTGCACGAAGTGCATCAACGTTGCTTCCTGATTTACCGATAACCATACCCGGTTTAGCAGTATGCAAAGTTACGATAACTTTGTTAATTGCACGTTCAGTTTCAATCAATGATACTGAAGCATCTGCAAGTTTAGTTTGGATAAGTTGACGAATTGCCAAGTCTTCGTGAAGGTAATCCGCATATTCTTTTTCAGCATACCATTTGGCATCCCAATCGCGAATAACGCCAACACGCATACCAATTGGATGTACTTTTTGACCCACGTTTTTACCTCCTTATTCTTTCTCAGCTACAACTACGGTGATGTGAGCTGTACGTTTGTTAATTGGTGAAGCTGAACCTTTTGCACGTGGACGGAAACGTTTCATCGTTGGTCCTTCGTTAACAAAAGTTTCACTAACTACCAAGTTAGCTTTTTCAAGACCAAAGTTGTTTTCTGCATTAGCGATAGCTGAGTTCAAAACTTTCTCAACTTCTACAGCAGCTTTAGTCGGTGTAAATTTTAAGATTGCAATTGCATCTGCAACACGTTTCCCGCGGATAAGATCGATAACAAGACGAGTCTTACGAGGTGAAACGCGAACTGTTTTTGCAGTTGCTTTAGCTGAAGTAATTTCTGCCATTTTTTTCTCCTCCTATTAGCGACGTGTTTTCTTGTCGTCAGCAGCATGACCACGGTAAGTACGAGTTGGTGCGAATTCACCAAGTTTGTGTCCAACCATATCTTCTTGAACGTAAACTGGCACATGTTTGCGACCATCATAAACAGCGATAGTGAGTCCTACAAAGTTAGGAAAGATTGTAGAACGACGTGACCAAGTTTTAATCACAGATTTTCTTTCGGCGTTAACTTGAGCTTCAACTTTTTTCATCAAATGCTCATCGACGAAAGGTCCTTTTTTAAGACTACGACCCATTGTATGAGTTTCTCCTTTAAATTTTTTACCACGCTGGTTACCAGGACCAGGTTGGCGGATAGATTTATAGATGCACTTTCGACATCTCATTAAATTTGATAAACTTTATCAAATTTAACAAGACGCCGAGAGGCTTCTTGTGAAAATAAACGAATTATTTTCCGTCGTTGATACGACGAACAATAAGTTTGTTTGATTTTGCTTTTTTGTTGCGAGTCTTGAGTCCAAGAGCTGGTTTGCCCCATGGAGTCATTGGTGACTTACGACCAACTGGTTGACGACCTTCACCACCACCATGTGGGTGATCGTTAGGGTTCATTACAGAACCACGAACAGTTGGGCGAATCCCCATATGACGTGTACGTCCTGCTTTACCAAGGTTAATCAAGTTTTGTTGTTCATTACCAACAACACCAACAGTAGCACGGCAAGTTGAAAGAATCATACGAACTTCGCCTGATTGGAGACGAACGAGTGTATATTTACCTTCAGTACCAAGTACTTGAGCTGATGCACCTGCTGAACGAACCAATTGTCCACCTTTACCAGGTTTCAACTCAATATTGTGAATCAATGTACCAACTGGAATGTTAGCAAGTGGTAACGCATTACCAACTTTAATATCGGCATCTGGACCAGATACAACTGTCATACCTACTTCAAGACCTTTAGGGGCCAAGATGTATGATTTAATACCATTGGCATAAACAACCAATGCAATATTTGCTGTACGGTTTGGATCGTATTCAATTGTAGCAACTTTAGCAACAACATTGTCAGTATTACGTTTGAAGTCGATTAAACGATATTTACGTTTGTGACCACCACCGTGATGACGAACTGTAATGCGACCAAGGTTGTTACGACCAGCGGTCTTGTTCATGCTTACAAGCAAGCTCTTTTCAGGAGTACTTGTAGTGATTTCAGCAAAGTCGCTACCAGTCATATTACGACGACCGTTTGTGGTAGGTTTGTAAACTTTAATTCCCACGATTTTCCTCCTTTATTATTCTGCGTCTTCGCCAAAGATTTCAATTGCTTTAGAATCTTCAGTCAAAGTAACGATAGCTTTTTTGTAGCCTGATTTCTTACCAGTGTATTTACCTACGCGTTTAGCTTTAGGTTTTACACTGATTGTGTTAACTGATGCAACTTTCACATCAAAGACAGCTTCAACAGCTTGTTTGATGAGCAATTTGTGAGCACGTGAATCAACTTCGAAAGTATATTTCTTTTGATCCATTGCTTGCATAGAAGCTTCAGTGATGATAGGTTTACGGATGATATCATAAAGTGACATTATGCAAGAACCTCCTCAATTTGTGACAGAGCTGATTGAACGACGATAAGTTTATCAGCTGAAACGATGTCAAGTACAGATGCTGTGTTAGCAGTTGATACTTTCACGTTTTCGAGGTTACGAGCAGAAAGTGCTGCAAATTCGTTACCTTCGTTTGGAAGAACCACAAGAACTTTACGTTCGATTGAAAGTGCAGAGAGAACTTTAGCAAATTCTGAAGTTTTTGGTGCTGCAAATTCAAGTGAGTCAAGAGCGATTAATTTGTTTTCAGCAACTTTAGCTGAATAAACTGATTTAAGTGCCAATTGACGAACTTTTTGTGGAAGTTTGTAAGCGTAGCTACGTGGATTTGGACCGAAGACAGTACCACCACCACGCCATTGTGGAGAGCGGTTTGAACCTTGACGGGCACGACCTGTACCTTTTTGACGCCATGGTTTTTTACCACCGCCAGATACGAGCGAACGATTTTTGTGTGCGTGTGTACCTTGACGAAGGCTAGCGCGTTGTGAAATTACAACGTCGAATACGACTGATTCGTTTGGTTCGATACCAAAAACTGCGTCGTTAAGTGTAACTTCACCAGCTTGTGAACCATCTTGTTTAAATAATGATACTTTTGCCATTATAGATTTCTATCTCCTTTCCTTCTTATTTAGCTTTGATTGCTGATTTAACAACGATCAATGATTTCTTAGCTCCAGGAACATTACCTTTGATAAGAATAACGTTCTTTTCTGGAAGAACTTGTGCAACAACAAGGTTTTGTACAGTAACGCGTTTGTTACCCATACGTCCTGCAAGGCGTTTACCTTTAGGAACTTTGTTGGCTGCAACTGGTCCCATTGAACCTGGACGACGGTGATAACGAGAACCGTGAGCCATAGGTCCACGAGATTGTCCCCAGCGTTTGATTGGGCCTTGGAAACCTTTACCTTTAGAAGTTCCGGTAACATCAACGACATCTCCAGCTGCGAATGTATCAACAGTGATTTCTGCTCCTACTTCAGCGCCTTCGAGTCCTTTGAATTCACGAACGAAGCGCTTAGGAGTCGTATTAGCTTTAGCAGCATGACCTTTGGCAGGTTTGTTAGTCAAAACTTCACGAAGTGTATCGAAACCAACTTGAGTTGCTTCATAACCGTCTGTTTCAACAGTTTTAACTTGAAGAACTGTGTTAGGAGTCGCTTCAATCACTGTTACGGGAATTAATTCGCCGTTTTCAGTGAAGATTTGAGTCATTCCCACTTTTTTCCCTAAGATTCCTTTTGACATGAGAATTACCTTTCTTAATTAGAGTTTGATTTCGATGTTGACACCACTTGGAAGATCAAGTTTCATCAATGAATCAACTGTTTTTTGAGTTGGTTCGATGATGTCAATCAAACGTTTGTGTGTGCGCATTTCGAATTGTTCGCGTGAATCTTTATATTTGTGAGTCGCGCGGATAACAGTGTAGACGCTACGATCAGTTGGAAGTGGAATTGGACCACTTACTTCTGCATTTGTACGTTTAGCAGTTTCTACAATCTTTTCAGCAGCTGCATCAAGGATACGATGTTCGTATGCTTTCAAGCGGATACGGATTTTTTTAGTTGCCATTTTTTCTCCTTCGTCTATTTTTATAATAGGCTAGCTCCACGGGAAAACCGACACGTTAGGTATGGCAATACCTTCGGGTGTGTCGCAACCTCTCGTTTCATCGCTACATACTGTTTTTTAACAGCACCTATCCATTCTAACAGATTGACAGAGCACTGTCAAGGTTTTTTCTTCTATTTTTTAAAATTATTGTAAGATGTATTTTCTTCTGAGTTTTTCTAGTAACTTTCGAATTTGATTAATTTTATTTTCTATTTTTCATGCAATCGCTTGCATTATTTTTTTCGAAGTTTTATAATAAATTTATCAATTATATGAAAACGTTTTAATAGTGTAATTTAAAGATGTTTGGGGAACTTTAATGAAAAATAACTTTGTGATTCAACCTTATGGCAAAAAACCTTACCATACTGGAGTGGCTGTACCTGTTTTTTCACTTAGAACTCATCAAGATTTTGGGGTAGGACAATTCTCAGATCTGAAGCTACTAGCTGAGTTTATGAAACATTCAGGGATGGATATTATCCAGCTTCTTCCTATTAATGATACGACCATTTTTATGAACTGGAAAGATTCTTCGCCTTATCGTGCTGTTTCAGTCTTTGCTTTGCATCCAATTTACTTGGATTTAACACCATTTTTAGCGGAATTCACACCAGCTGATAAGCAGCTTTATTTGCAAACGCAAAAAGAGCTGAATGCGCTGAATCAAGTAGACTATGAAAAAACTCTGACTTTAAAATGGAAATATGCTGAGTTACTCTACCAAAAGATTGGAATAAAAACTTTAGCAAATCAGGATTTTATCACTTTCCACCAAGAACATAGTGGCTGGTTGGATTCCTATGCTGCTTTTTGTACTTTGCGCGATGTGTTTCACTCATCCGACAGCTCAAAATGGGATAAAAAGTATCATTCTTTTTCTGATACTCTCTTTGCTGAACTTCTCTCTGATTCAAAACTAATTCAGAAAATTAACCTCCACCTATTTGTGCAGTATTTACTTCATCTACAATTGAAAGAAGCTGTTGAATATTGTCATGAGCTGGGTATTGCTGTCAAGGGGATATTTCAGTGGGGGTAGATCGTAAATCTGCTGATGCTTGGGCAAATCCAGATTTATTCAATCTTGATATGCAAGCAGGAGCACCACCAGACGTTTTCTCAAAAACAGGACAAAATTGGGAATTTCCAACTTATAATTGGGAACAAATGGCTAATGATGACTATGCTTGGTGGAAACTTCGCATGAAAAATATGGCAGAATATTTCGATGCTTATCGTCTTGACCATATTCTCGGTTTCTTTAGAATTTGGGAAATTCCTACTGATGCCGTCCGAGGTTTGCTTGGACATTTTGCTCCCGCGTTAGCCTTACCTGACTGGGAAATTGAGAACTATGGCATTCCTTTTAGAAGCTGGGGAATTGAACGTTTTACGGAGCCTTTTATCAAAGATTGGGTAATTGATGAAATTTTTGGGCGAGACAATCGAGACGAAATTATCTTCCATTTTCTAGACTATATCGGAAATGGAAATTATCGTTTAAAGGAGTTTGTAAATACTCAACGCAAGGTCGCAGAGCTATCCAACGTTCCAGAATGGCAGATTGAGGGGTTGTTTGTCCTTCACGAAAATGTGTGCTTTGTACGAGACCACCAAAATCCTAATCTATACCATCCTCGGATTAAGATGATGGAAACTTCTTCTTTCAGAGAATTTGGGCAAGAGTTCAAAAAGAACTTGGAAAGGCTATATAATGATTACTTCTATGGAAGAAATTATGCTTTTTGGGAAGAACAAGTTTACAAGAAGCTTCCTGCCATAAAGAATGCCACAGATATGCTTGCTTGCGGCGAAGACTTGGGCATGGTACCTGACAATGTACCCGATGTGATGTGGAACCTAAAAATTCTTCGCCTTATTATAGAGAGGATGCCTGCTACTGACTACTTCATCAGTGATTTGGTTTATACTCCTTATCTCTCTGTCGTGACTACTTCTTCACATGATACAACTCCTCTACGCTTGTGGTGGGAGGAAAACCGTGACTTTACTCAACGTTATTATAATGAGATTATGCACTGGTCTGGCGCTGCTCCCGAACAAGCCAGCCCTGAGATTATACAGGAAATCGTTAGACGTCACCTCAACACGGAGGCTATGCTTGCGATTTTACCTATTCAAGATTGGATTGATATGACCTTAGATTTGAGAGTAGAACATCCTGAAGATGAACGAATTAATAATCCTGCATACACCTATCATTATTGGCGATACCGTCTTCACTTGAATTTGGAAGATTTGCGTGATAATAGTGATTTAACTGATTTCTACAAGCAATTCATTGGACAAACTCGACGTTCTTTACAGGGCGAAGAGTGAAAATCGGTCTGTCAGTACTGACAGACTTTTCTTTTTTATTGATAAAATCTTTTAAGTTTCTGTCAATATTTTCGTAGTCTTTTTAAGTGATTTTGTCAAACTTATACGTTGG
Organism: Lactococcus protaetiae; assembly: GCF_006965445.1. Lineage (NCBI taxonomy): Bacteria > Bacillati > Bacillota > Bacilli > Lactobacillales > Streptococcaceae > Lactococcus > Lactococcus protaetiae. The sequence goes on from NZ_CP041356.1 coordinate 235,217, forward strand.
AGAACATTTAAATTTTTGATATAATTTAATCAAAATGTCATCGGAGGAATTATGTTAAAGGAATTTAAAAACTTCATTTTACGTGGAAACGTGCTAGACTTAGCTGTCGGGTTATCATAGGTGCTGCTTTTACTGCTCTTGTAAAATCCCTAGTTGATAATTTAATCAACCCATTGATTGGTCTGTTTGTGCAAAGTACTGCGCTCGCTCATTTAGAATTTACAGTGGGTAAGGCGAAATTTACTTATGGTGCTTTCCTGAATGATGCAATCAACTTTGTAATTACCGCTTTTGTTATTTTTATTTTGATTAAATTAATTAATCGTCTATTTCCTAAGAAAGAGACAACTGAGGAAGAAAAAATCAATGAAGAATTGGACACTTTGCGCGAAATTCGTGATTTATTGAAAAAATGAGATAAAAAAAGCTGTCAGTATACTGACAGCTTTTTCAGCTCTGCTGATAAAGCCTTTATCCGCCGATTCAACGCTCACGTTAATCGCATTGAACTGACAGCTTTTTCAGCTCTGCTGATAAAACTTTTATCCGCCGATTCAACGCTCACGTTAATCGCATTGAACTGACAGCTTTTTCAGCTCTGCTGATAAAACTTTTATCCGCCGATTCAACGCTCACGTTAATCGCATTGAACTGACAGCTTTTAACTTACTGTTTTTATGAGTTTATCAAATTTTATTTTCAAAAAAATGAAGCGAAAAAGATTATCCAACACTACTCCTAACCAGACGCCTTCAAGACCTAGCCGTAATCCGATTCCCAGTATTGCTCCTAATATCAGCCTAATGCCAAACATTCCTATCGTAGTGGTATAAAAAGGAAGTTTTGCATTTCCCAATCCTTGAAAAGCTGCGGTGTAAGTTGTCGTTCCTGTTACAAAAAAAGTAGCCAACAGTGAGAATACAATCACGATATGACTGGCGTTGGCCGCAACTTTATCTGCTGTAAAAAGATGATTCAGGGGTGCTGAACTCACAAAAATAAGTAGACCTACAATAAGCATCATAATCGTTGCTAACCAGTAGGTTTTCCTGATATATTGTTTTATATTTTCATGATTTTTTTGCGCAAATTCCTGAGCGACTAAAATAACAGTCACAGTACTCATACCGAATACAGGCATATAATTAAACTGCGTGATACTCTCACCGATTGCATTTCCCGCGAAAACTCTACTACCAAAGCTGATGATAATCATCATAATGAGTAAATCTCCAATTCTCATGGACAATCTTTCACCCGTAGCCGGAATCGTCAATTTGATCAGTTGGCGATCTATTTTCGTTTTTAGAAATCGTTTTGTTGGACGATTGTTTTTTAATTTTATATAAAGATAGAAACTTCCTACGGTTCTTGCAATAATTGCTCCTAAGGCTGTCCCAAGAACGCCTAGATGGAAAACGAAGATGAAAAGTGCAGAAAGAACCAAGTTGAGAATATTTGCCAAAAGGCTCGCCCACATTGGTGTTTTGGTATCACCACTCGCCCGCATAAAACTTCCAAATGTTGTCATTAATCCAAGCAGAACAATCAGCCCACCAACTAGGCTCAGATAGAGACTCGAAAGCTGTCCGACATCTCCTCTAGCTCCTAAAAGTGTTGTCAACGGCTGAGCAAAAATAATGGAAAACAAACCTAGGATGCTACTAACAAAGACCGTCAATTTAATTGCTCCATCAATAAACTGCCCAACTCCTGCACCAGTTTTTTCCGAGCGTTTACGGGCAAATAAACTTGATACGATTGTTCCTAGGGCAATAAAAATCGCTTGATAGATTGTGATGATATTATTTGCCAATGAAACAGCGGCCACTGCTGATAAGCTGAGATGAGCAACAATCATGGTGTCACTTATCCCCACTAGCATTTGTAGAAAATTTTCAATAATTGCAGGAAAAGCAAAGGTCAAAATTTCTTTGTTACTTTTCATTTCAGACCGAGATAACGCTCAACTTCAGCTTGCATTTGTGTTACTTCAACAACAGTATCATGCAATACTTTCGCAGCTTCAAGTTCCTTCACCGCCTTTGGTAATGGGGTTTTACTGATTTTTTCTAAAGTTTTGACCAATTCAAAGTCGCTGGCATTTACTGACAAACTTTCTGTCAGTGCGTCGACCACTACCCTAGGAAATTTGTAAGGGCTCGCCGTGCTGACAATGACTGTGGTCGTTTTATCAGCATACTGACGATAAACATGGCTTGCTACTGCTGTATGAGGGTCAAGCACATAGTTTTCGTCAGTAAACGTTTGATGAATTTCCTTACTAATCTGTTCCTCAGATGCCCAATCTGCAACAAAGCTAGACAGTTTTTCGCGCATTTCTTCTGTAATTTGATATTGCCCTACCGTTTGCAAAGCTGTCAGCAAACGATTGGTTTTTTCATCACTATCATCAGTCAAATCAAAAATGAGTCGCTCTAAATTTGACGAAACAAGAATATCCATCGATGGTGAACTCGTCACATAAAATTCACGATTTTTATCATAATGTCCTGTTTTGAAAAAGTCTGTCAGTACATTATTTTTATTGGAAGCACAGATTAATTGGTTGATAGGTAAGCCAATTTTTTTCGCATAATAAGCGGCTAAAATATTTCCAAAGTTTCCTGTTGGAACAGAAAAATTAATCTTTTGTCCGCTAACAATGCTGTCAGTACTGACAAGTTGTGCATAAGCATAGACATAATAAGCCACCTGCGGAATTAGTCGTCCAATATTCATCGAGTTTGCTGACGAAAATTGTTTGCCAGCTGTCAGCATTTTTTGATGCAACTCCGCATCGTTGAACATCGTTTTTACCGCTGTTTGAGCTTGGTCAAAGTTTCCTTCAATCCCTACCACATGAACATTTTTCCCTTTTTGAGTGAGCATTTGTCGCTCTTGAATTTCACTCACGCCATGTTTTGGATAAAAAACAATAATCTTTGTGTGAGGAACATCTGCAAAGCCTGCCATAGCAGCTTTTCCTGTATCTCCAGAAGTAGCAGTCAAGATAACAATCTCATTACTGACAGCATTTTTGTCAGCACTTGCTGTCATCAGATGAGGAAGGATTGATAAAGCCATATCTTTGAAAGCAATGGTTTCACCATGAAACAGCTCTAAAACAAAATGATTCCCCACTTGTTTCACTGGTGCTATCTTCTTTGTATCGAACTTTTCACCATAAGCTAAGTCAACCATTTTTTCGATTTCTTCTCTAGAAAAATCATCAAAAAAAGCGTGCAAAATAAGCGTAGCTATCTCTTGATAAGAACTATTTTTCAAACGCTCAAAATCTAAATCAATACTTGGAAATTCGACAGGAACATACAACCCTCCGTCTGCAGCTAGCCCTTGTAAAATAGCTTGCGAAGCTGTTTTTTGATTTGATTTATCACGCGTTGATTGATAAAGAACTGACATAAAATCTCCTATCTTATTTTTTCACAATTATATCAAATGTTCTGTCAATTAGCAAAAAACCGCAATACTGCGGTTTTCTTTAACTTAGCAAGTGTATGCTAATCCCCCACCTCTATAAGGTGGCGGGATAAGCAGCACTAAGCTCTGCTTTCGTTCTACTGCCCTAGGGTCTTAGCACTTTAGCGCTTAGACTTCAGGGACAGGGTGACCTCATATCTTTGATGTGAGGTCGTGCCCTAACATTGGTGGGGAGAAAGAATTCCCCACCAATGAAGTAATCACTTCAAATCTTTTTGTACCAACAAATAACAAATTTTGTCATTCTTTGATTTCTTCAATCTGATGCATATCAAGCTCAACTGGTGTTTCATTCCCAAACATATCTACAGTTAAAGTCAACTTATCACCATTAATCTTAGTAATTGGAGCTTCGAACCCTGCCAATGCGCCATCAACAATACGAACACGTTTTCCTACAAAAAGCTCAAAATTCACTTCGCGTACAGCTTGTCCCATGCCAACCAAGATTTCTTGGATTTCTTCTTCAAAGAGTGGTGTTGGTTTTGAACGATTCCCATGAGAACCGACGAAACCTGTGACATTAGGTGTATTACGCACGATAAACCATGCTTCATCTGTCATATTCATTTCGACCAAAACATAACCTGGGAATAGATTTTCTTCAACATCTTTCATTTTCCCATTTACTTCTGTACGGATTGTTTCCGTTGGAATCTCAACACGTAAAATCTTGTCTGACATATTGTAAAGCTCTGCACGTTCAAGAAGATCTTCCTTAACCTTGCGCTCATATCCTGAGTAAGTTTGAATAACAAACCAGCCTTGGTCAAAACTTGTCAAATTGTTTTCGTCCATTTTTAAATACCTCTATCTTTTAATTTTGATTTAGTTTGATGTTCATTATATAGCATTTTTTGTATAAGAAAAAGGGCCTCGCCCTCCTAATATAATAATATTATATCACATTTCTTACGAATTGGAAGTGTTTTTTCCCATAGTAAAAAGAAAAAAGCTGTCAGTTCAATGCGATTAACGTGAGCATTGAATCGGCGGATAAAAGCTTTGTCAGCAGAGCAGAAAAAGCTGTCAGTATACTGACAGACTTCTTCCAATCAATTTATCGAAGTAAGTGCGTGCTATCTCCGCCTTGCGGCTAGAGAAAATGAACAAATGTTTTACGAAACTCCCATTGAATAAGTCTTGACTTCATTGTAAAAACAACAAAGGGCTGACCCCTTCTAGCTTCTAACGCTATAGATTATTTAATCAATGGAACTAAGTGTTCAACGCTGAAAGTAATCCCATGTTGTGTCACCCAGTCGAAAATCATGATAAAAATCAAGAAGAAAATTGTATATTCAATGACCATGAAAAAATCACGGACAGATTGCTTGCCCGTTGGCCAAGTCGTCAATTTCATTTCTTTAATGATACTACCAATAAATTTAAACATTCCCCTCACCGTTGTCAGAGAACAATTTTATATCTTTGAATATAAAATCACTCTACCTCAAAAAATAACACCGAGGTATATTTTTTAGAAAATACTGACAAAGTCCATTTCTTATTAAAATTCACTGACAGAAAGACTGTCAGCACTTATCTTGTTTCTTTATGCAAAGTATGTTTGCCACAAGTGCGACAAAACTTTTTTACTTCGATACGTTTTTCTTTCGCATTTGACGAAAGATTCAATGTGTAATTTCGTGAACCACATATAGTGCACGCTAATCCTGCTTTTTTTAACATATTATTCCTTATTTTAACAAAATTTCAATGGAATCGCAAACTATTTCGTCACTTTTATCAAATCATTCGCAATTAATCCCGCATATTGTATTGCACCGTCTCCTTTAGGATGGATATTATCACTATAAAACCAAGAACTTTTTCCCGCTGCAGCTTTGTGCCAATCAATAATATTAAGATTTTTGTATTTTTTCGCCATTTTATTGAGCAACTTATTGTCTGGGTTTTGCCATACTCGTGCTGCGTGGATATTAATCCAATATACTGGTTTATTTCCAGCAAACTTCATCACAGCTTCAACATCTGCCGCCTTAATCACTCCATTTGTTCCCAAACCAATCAACAGTGCATCTGGATTAGGAACTTTTGACTTCATCTTATTTAACTCAGTAATTGCAGAATCCGCCTGACGTCCTACAGCAGCATCGATAGTCATGCGTGGGAAAACTTCCTGTAGATTGGTGGAGCCCGCCACCATTACAGAATCTCCAACAGCCAATATATTCATTTTACTTGCTTTCTCAGCAGCCACAGGTTCAATTTTATATTTTGAAGCTACTGTTTTTAGAGGGAGTGACACTTTCTCATTCGCTGCAGCAAGTTCTTTTTTCTGAAGCGCTTCTTGTTGCGCCATGATACGCTCTGCAATAATCTTTTGGTCATGAGGAGAGGCAGGTGATAACAAAATAAATCCTAAAACAACAACAATCAAACCTGATAACATCATTGGAACGATACTCTGACGCTGTTTCCAACCCTTACCTTTAACAAAGTTTTGAAGAATTTCTAAAATATTACTATAATCAAACTTAGCTGCTGGTTGTTCTACAAAGCGATAAGAAAGCTCCGCCAAAGCAAGAATCAAGGCAAGTTGCCAAATGATATTGTACCAAGCAGTTGGTTCCAATAATTTAGCCTCTGCCAATACAAAAACTGGAAGTTGCCACAAGTAAATCCCATAAGAACGTGAACCAATATAATCGAAAACTCGATTAGAAAACAGTTTATTTGCGGGCAACGCCGGATGAGCAACTAACGCAACAAGTAATACCGAAAGCAAACTAATGACCCACATTCCCCATAGTAAGTCACTGCACTTTCTGCTGGCATAAAGAAATAAGCCACGAGAAGCACTAAAGAAACACCAATCGTAAGCTGTAAACCAAGCTTCACACCACGCTGATTTATTTTTTTCGAAAGTTTATTGAGTGGCCATATAAAAGCAAGACTCGCTCCCATCATTAAACTGAATAATCTTGTATCTGTTCCATAGTATACACGAGTTGGGTCAGTATCAGGTCTAAACATGATAATCATCAAAACTAATGATATAAAAGCGATGATATTTGCAATTACAAAATTTTTCCCACGACTTTTAACAAACTTAATGAGGATAAAAAGCACTAATGGCCAAATAAGGAAAAATTGTCCTTCAATAGCAAGATAATAAATATGCTTAAAAGGTGAAGCCCCAGCAATATTCGCAAAATAAGAACTTCCCTGTGAAATCTGCCACCAGTTTTGCACAGAGAATATTGCTGAGAGAAACTCTGAACGTAAACCTTGCCATAAATTCCTCTGGAAAAATAAAATATATGGCGTTACGACAAGAAAAACCGTAATCAATAGTGGGTACAAACGTTTAAGTCGTCTTCCCCAAAATTTCAGAAAGTTAATGCTTTGATTTTTATCATATTCCCGTAGAAGCGAGTCAGTTACCAAGTATCCTGAAAGTACAAAGAATAAAACGACACCAAGAAACCCACCACGAATGGTGTTTGGCCAGATATGATAAAGGATTACTGCTAGAACTCCCACAGTCCGTAAACCATTAAAACCTGTAATATACCGTTTCATTTTTTTCTCTTAACTCGACTTCCCTTTAAATATATTTAGTATTGTTTAATTTCCTGTTTGTAAATATTGTATTACAATTTGAAGCTATTCTCTATCTTTTGCACAAAACATCGGGAGTATCTTTAAACCAGTAATATCAAGCAATGTAACGTTTTGAATACGACGCTTTTTTCTTTTATTTTATCATATTCCATCGTATTTTTTATTCTCAATTTCCAAAAAGTCCCGTAATTTTCTTCCAAGCTTTTTTGGCACCATCCCCTATATTTTTAGCCGTTTTACCTAGGTCAAAACCACCTGAATCATTTGATGATGACGACGAACTTTCTCCCGTGCTCTCCGGTGTATTTCCTGTTGTATGAGCTTCGGCTTGTTCTTGAGTCACAATATCATCTTGATATTGCCGCTGTTGCGTCCAATAAGGTTGTAAAGCTGCAACGCCTGCTTCTTGATATGGATTTTTTACATCAAATGCTGTACCTGCTGTATAAGGTAACATATAGCTTGCCTCTTGACGGAAAATTACCGATGTTTGACCTTCTGACGATCCTGTCAATTCATTTTTTCCATCAGCATAGCCCACCCAAAGCGCCATAACAATGTCTGGGGTATAACCAACTACCCATTGGTCTTGCGACTCATTCGTTCCTGTTTTACCTGCTAATGTGTAGCTTTTAGGAGCAGCATTCCAAGCCGAACCATTAGTATAAGTTCCCAGCATCATTTGCGTCATTTTATCTGCTGTATCTTTACTAATAACTTGTTTTTTACCTACTTTTGCTGTCTTAATAACCTGTCCTGCTGCATTTTCTATTTTAGTAATAAGGTGGGCATCATACATCATCCCTCCATTAGCAAATGCTTGATACGCTTGAGCAATCTGCCAAGGGTTCGTTTGTACTCCCGCGCCAAGTGCAGTTGGTAACACATCATTTTTACTTGTGAGATTCAAACCAAACTCACGCCCTTTGGCATTTCCTACCTTTGGTCCAATTTCTTGATAGGTATTAATCGCTGGAATATTATATGAGTTTGCCAATGCAGTATACATTGGAATTTTTCCACGCCATTGATTATCAAAGTCAGTCGGTTTCCAACCGTTATAGTCAGCAGGTGAATCATCTACTGTTTTATCAATAGACCATCCTGCCTCAATAGCTGGTGTATACACAACAAGCGGTTTTATAACTGAACCTGGTGAACGTTTTGACATTGTTGCATAGTTAAAGTCAGTAAAACTGTTAGAGTTTGCTGTATTAACATTGCCCACTAACGCTTCCACTGCACCCGTTTTAGGATCAATAGCTACCGAAGCAGATTGAGCCGTCGTACCATTAGTTGATGGGAAAAAGCTTGGGTCCGCATACGTTTTTTGGAGACCTGATTGCATATTCTGATTCATACCAGTGTAAATCTTATAACCATTATTCATGATTTCTTGTAAGGTTAGACCGTACTTACTTTCTGCCTCAGAAATCACCGCATTGTAATAGCTTGGATATTTGTATTGACTATCTTCTGGATGATAATTATCCTGAACCTTAGACTGAAGATCAATCTTCATGAGACCATCTGCGGCATTTTGTTTGAGATATCCTGCATTGACCATGTTTTGCAGTACGGTGTTACGTCGGTCAGTCGCATACTTCCCTTTATCATAAAGTGGGTTATAAATTTCTGGGCCTTTAAGCATTCCAGCTAAAGAAGCCGCTTCATCGACCGTCACTTCACTCGCAGGAACTCCGAAATACTTCAGTGCAGCATCTTGAATCCCCCACACACCATTACCAAAATATGAGTTATTCAGGTACATATCAAGAATTTCATCTTTGCTATAATGCTTATTAATTTCAAGTGCAAGAAAAAACTCACGTGCCTTACGGTCAATCGTCTGCTCTTGAGTTAAATAAGCATTTTTCGCTAACTGCTGAGTGATTGTCGAGCCACCACCAAAGCGTCCTGCTGTTAGTACTGCAAGGGTAAATCTTTTTAAATTAACGCCATGATTAGTATAAAAAGTTCTATCTTCAGTCGCAACGACTGCTTCTGTAATATTTTTAGAAATTTGATTAATCTTGACCGGTGTCCCTTTTTGCCCATAAAGCTGACCAGCGACTTGATTATCTTTGTCATAAATTGTTGTTTGGGCAGCGATTGAGCTTTGCAATACTTTCACATTTGCTGTTTTTGCTAAATAAAAGAGATAAGAACCCGTTGCCACGATAGTAAGCAAAACAACAATAATCACAATTTTTGTCAGATTATAGCGTTTCCAAAATCTTTTAATCGGTCTCATCAGCTTTGCAAATTTTGTTTTCGCTGGTTTTTCTGGTTCTTCTTCTACCTTTTGGGGTTTGAGCCGTAAGTTGGGGATCTTGACAATTTTTTTGTCAGTCCCTTTCTTAGTTCGTCGACTAAATTTTTGATTTTCAGACATGTTTATTTTCCCTTAGATGTAAGTCTTGATGATTAAGATTTTTATTTTAAACGTAGGTAAACTATACTCGTGTCACTTAAAAATCAATTAATAATTTTGTTTGATAAAACTACAATCAGCGATATGCCAATTTTTATGTCGTAAATTCTTGAAGTAATATTAACTTGTTATCGCGCTTTACAACCTATTTAATCATAATAAGTTTTTTACCAGTAAGCTATTTTACTACAAATATACCTATCTATAACTTACATTTTTGTAAGTTAAGTTGATTTGTCATCTAATGATGTTAACATTTGTATTGAAAGAGGAATATAGAGAGTCTCGTTGAGAACATTCTGGTCTTACTAATATATAAAGTAACATCAATTTGTTACTGTCTTTTGCCAAAAATCTTATGACTTCCGCTTATTTTATCAAAAATTGCTTTGTGTTACAAATTAGACTATCATTTAATTTTATTTTCAAACTAACCTTATTAAGAACTATTATAATATGGAAAAAGCTTAATATCAAAGGTTTTGCATATTTCTCCATTCCTTAGGGTTTCAGCCCATGCAAAATAAGGTTTATTCATCCGCGCACTCATCTAAAATCTGCTATACTTATAGTAATCTTATTTTTCCGTCTGTACCATATAAGCTTGTATAAGGAGTATAAAACCTATGACTTATTCTAAAGTTAACCCTAGAGAAAATTTAAAAATAGCTTTATTCCTTGCGATGAATACCGGTTTCGTTGATGCTTTTACCTTTTTCCACTTTGGTGAAAGATTTGCTAGTCTTCAAACAGGGAACCTTATTCAGACTGGACTCAATCTTGCGCAAGGTCATTTTAAAGCTGCTTTTCAATTTATGATTCCTGTATTGTTTTTTATTGCTGGTGCGATAGTTAAAACTTTATTCACCAAGTATAAAAAAAGAAAAGGAGGAGATGAGGCTCAAGATTTAATTCTTGTTCAAATGGTAGGTATTGCCGTTTTTACGCTACTTTTCGCAACTGTGCTCCAATTGCCTCAAGCTATTTTTGTAGGTATTTTATCTTTTTTCATGGTTATTCAAGGAGATCTCTTTACTCGTGTTCATGGGCTACCTTATGCAAACATCATGTCTACAGGCAATATAAAATCTCTTGCGACTAACTTTGCTGAGTATTTAGTTGAGCGATATAAGAAATACTTGCAAAATTCATTCTTATTTTTTGAGCTTGTACTTTCTTTCGTCATTGGCGCTTTCCTTTCCTCTTTTGTAGGACATTGGCTCGGTAATTTCACATTATTAGGCTCGAGTGTACTTCTTTTGCTCGCTTATTTTGCTTATCATAAGGAAACAAAAAAGGCTGAAATCGCTTGATACAAAATACTATTTATCAACAGAAAAGGGTCGGATATAATATAGTGGAGAAGAATATTATTTATGGAATTTAACTTTGTTTTACCAAAAGATTTTAAATCTCAAAGTGTGGCACATTTATTAGAGCAGACTTGGCTGGTTCCTCGTAAACAGCGTCATTTTTTACGCATGAAAAAGCACTTTTTAGTCAATGACAGAGCTGTCAATGATGACGAAATGCTTGTCAGTACTGACAGAATCAAAATTATCTTTGACGAGGAAGATTTTCCTCTTTTGGAGGTCAACTTTGGTGATGAAAAACTGGCAGAAATTCTCTACGAGGATGAACATTTAGTCATTGCCAACAAGCCTGAGGGCATGAAAACGCATGGGAATACGAAAGACGAATTTGCCCTGCAAAATCATGTCGCCGCTCGTCTCAATCAGCCTGTTTATGTCGTCCACCGTCTTGACGAAGTGACTTCTGGCGCTGTTTTATTTGCAAAAAATCAGTTTGTCCTGCCGATTTTAGGGCGAATGTTTGAAAATAATGAGATTCACCGCGAATATGTCGCTTTAGTCCATGGACATTTTCAACAAAAAAAGCTGACGATTAATCAGCCGATTGGGCGTGACCGCCATGACAAGCGTAAACAAATAGTGTCAAAAACTGGAAAAATGGCGATCACTCATCTGTCAGTACTGACAGATTTTCGTCAGCACAGTTTAGTGGCACTATCGCTTGATACTGGGCGCACTCATCAGATTCGCGTGCATTTGCAAGCCATCGGACACCCAATTTTGGGCGATTTGCTTTATGGAAAAAAAGAGCATGAGCCAAGACTCATGCTCCATGCTCGTCAGATTGTCTTACGACAACCATTTTCTGAGCAAATATTAGAAATTTTAGCGCCTAGCCAATCGTTTGATGCTAGATGTAAGCAAGAAGAGGATAATGAAAATCAACGTAATCGCCGCTGATGCAGGGGCATCCATATAATAAGAGGCGATCAATCCAGCATTCAAGCCGATAAAACTAACCAAAACCGAAAACCCTAAAACAGATTTAAAAGACTTTCCAAGCCTCATTCCGATAGAGGCGGGCAATACCATAATTGCAGAAACCAGAAGTGCCCCTGCTGCTGGAATCATCAAAGCAATTGCAATACCAGTCACAACATTAAATGCAATAGAAATCATACGCACAGGTAAGCCATCAACATAAGCAGTATCCTCATCAAAAGTAATAACATAAAGCGGGCGTAAAAAGAAAACAAATCCGAGCAAAACAATTCCCGCTAAAATAAAGAGCATCACTACTTGTGTCATCGAAATCGTGATAATTGAACCAAACAAATACTGCTCCAAACTCACATTGGTTGCCCCTTTTGCAGAATTAAGAATTAAAAGTGCAATAGCAAGACCCGCTGACATCAGAATAGCTGTCGCGATTTCCATGTAATTTCGATAAATGGTTCTAAGGTATTCCAAGAAAACAGCTGCAATGACAACCATAACCAATGTTGTGATTGTTGGACTCCAGCTTAATAAGACACCAAAAGCAACACCTGCTAATGATACGTGAGATAAGGTATCCGATAGCAAGCTCTGCCTTCTCAATACAAGAAAAACGCCTAGCAAAGGAGAAAAAACAGAAATCGCCGTTGCTGCAAGGAGAGCATTGCGCATAAAATCATAATTTAATAAGTCAAGCATGAACACGGCGCTCCTTTTCCGTTGGCTCAGGTAGCCCTTCTCGTTCACTATGCAAATCAAAACAAGCGAACTTACCATTTTTATCTTTGTAAAGATGGATATTCCGATCAGCATATGCTTTAACTTCTTCGGGATCATGAGTGACCATCAATACTGCTTTTCCATGTTTATGAGCTGCGTGGTGCATTAATTCATAAAAATCACTACTTGATACATCATCCATACCTGTTGTTGGCTCATCCAAAATAAACAAATCTGGGTCACTCGCGAACATTCTCGCAATAGCAATACGCTGCTTTTGCCCCCAGAGAGTTCTCCAATACGTTTATCTCGGTAATCCCACATTCCGACAGATTCGAGCGCTGTTCTCACATGCTCAACATCATGTTGGTTCATTTTTTTGAACCAACCTCGTCTTGGATAACGACCGCTCATAACAAATTCATAGACAGAACTTGGAAAGCCAGCGTTAAAACTTGCAACCTGCTGAGGCAAATATGCCATTCGCAATTTTTCTCCACGAGTATTTTTTGTAGAAATGGTTACTTGCCCTTGTTTCGGATGCAAAATACCCAATGTTGTCTTAATCAAAGTTGACTTTGCAGCACCGTTTTCCCCTGTTAGAGTGACAAATTCACCTGAATCAACATGGTAACTAATTTTCTCAAGTACTGGCTCTCTGTCATAGTAGAAAGTCAGATTTTCAACATCAATATATCTCATTTTATCTCTTTTTTACTGGCTTTTTGTCAGTTATTTTTATATTTTTTCCATGGTCAATCTGTGGTAGAAAGCAACAACAAATTGACATCGTTTTATGCATTTCATGGCATAGAAACAGGCACCATTACCGCTACTGGCTTTTTCACCTTGTTCATTTACTCTAAACCACCATATTTGTAAAATGAACTAAAGTATTATTTTTGAAGTGTAGCGTTTAAGCACCAATTCTAGAACAAGTACAACTTAGTATTTAAGCCTATCAAAATTCCCTTATGTAATTGAAGTGATTACTTCATTGGTGGGGAGAAAGAATCCCCCACCAATGTTAGTAGAACGAAAGCAGAACTTGCTACTTCGCCTTATCGCTTTAGCGATTTAGAGCGAATGGACAGCGTAGCGAAGCGGAGATAGTGCTGCTTATCCCTCCACCTAAAAGAGGTGGGGAATTAGCACGCACTTGCTAAGTTAAAGAAACTCCCGTTCAAAACGAACGAGAGTTTCAAGGAGTTTATGAAAAGATTTTTAGGAAGGACTCTATTGTAGTGCGCTTCCCTTAACTTCTCCTTAAAATTACTTTATCGTTTCTTTCAAAGCTGTTAGATTTTCTTGCATTAGTGTAATATAGGTTTCACCAGCTTTTTTCTGTGCATCAGATAATCCCTCAACAGTATTGATGCCAATAAGTTTTGCACCAGCTGATTTAGCCAAGGTTTCTGCTATTTTACTGTTCGCATTATTTTCAAAATATACATTTTTCAGTCCAGCTTTTTCCATTTCGACTTTTAGTTTTGCAAGTGCACTTGGTGATGGCTCTACATCTGGGTCAAGGCCCGCGATAGCAATTTCATGTAAACCATAATCACGCGCTAAGTAACTAAAAGCTTCATGTTGCGTGATAAATGTCTTTTGTTTTGCATCTTTCAATGTATCAAACTCTGCATCTAACTTTTTCAGTTTTACCAAATATGCATTAGCATTTTTCTCAAAAGTTTTCTTATCATCTGGGAATTTTTTACCAAGTTGTTCAGCAATATAATCAACTTCCTTGATTGCTTCTTTAGGGCTAATCCATGTGTGCGGGTCGTCTTTGATTTTATCAACTGTCGCACTCGCTTCGACTTTTATCCCTTTATTTTTTATTGGTAATACCCATTTTTCAAGATCATTTGAGTTATAAATGATAACCTCGGCATTTGTCATAGTTGCTACTTGTTTTGCACTAGGTTCAAACTCATGGATTTCTTGGTTAGATGCGACAATATTTTCAACATTGATTTTGTCACCAACAATTGCTTTAGTAAATTCATACATTGGCTCAAATGTTGTTACAACTTCAGGCTTGCTTGCCGTTTTTTGACAACCAGCAAGAAATACAAGGGCTGGGATCACAAGGGCTAACAATACTTTCTTCATTTAAAAATTCCTCCGTTATGCTCAACTCTCTCTAAAATTTTTTTCACTTCGTAGTTGAGTTTCAACTTTATCGTTATTTTCTATCCGGCTTACTCAATATATTGTTTTCACCGAAAATCTCAATGTCTAATACTGCCAACTTTCAGGTTCATAATAAATTACTCCAAATCAAAGCTGGATTGATGTAGCTATTTGCGCTATCAAACAGTATTACAACTCGCTTTATCTTAATACCACTTCTTGAATGATACTCAAGAACTTGGTCTAAAGTGAATATTATTTTCGTGTAAAATTAATCTTGCTTTGTCACAAAACTTATTCGTTTGGTACCAAAAACTCTGTATTGTGGGCAAAGCTTAACCTTATCACTCACTTCGTTTCACTTTTTTCTGATGATAGTTCTTCTGAAAGTAGTTTCATAAATTTGATAATGGCTTTCTGTTCATCATCGTTAAATTTGTTCCCTAACTTTTGGTAGGTAGCAAGCGTCTTTTTATGATGTTCGGCATGTTCTTTTGCAATAGGCAACGCTTTTTCTGTCAGACTCCAAAGGACCACGCGTTCGTCATTTGAAGCTCTACTAGACATAATCAATTCTTGCTCCTGCAATTTTTTCAATGCTTTTGTCACCGCTGCTGGTGAAATCTTGAGTTGTTCAGCAATACGTGCATTAGTTGAAACCTCATTAGATAAAAGCATCAAAATATGCTCCTGAGTACTTGTCAATTTTAAATGACTTTCACATGCTCCTAACAAAATCTCATGTTTGTTTTCCGCATATTGCATAATCTTTCCTAGAAATTGGTCAATTTGATGCTCTAAATCCATCTGATTTCATCCTTCCATAATTAGTTTACTGGTTAATTATATAGCAATAAAAAAATAATGTCAACTGGTTAACGTTATTTTTTTAATTTTTTTATCAAAACAAGTATGTACTCCCGAGCTTCACACACCTTTTTACGAACGCTTCCCGCATCTCCATTTGCTTATTTGCTACCTAGTCGAAATGACAAATTTCGAATTTTAGCTGACCCATCAGTGCTTTAGTTCTTAGGTTTCTTGGACAAAATGAACTTTTACCTTGATTGAATTTATTGATAAGTTGAAGTGATTACTTCATTGGTGTGGTTCTTTCTCCCCCACCAATGTTAGGGCACGACCTCACATCAAAGATATGAGGGCACCCTGTCCCTGAAGTCTAAGCGCTAAAGTGCTAAGACCCTAGGGCAGTAGAACGAAAGCAGAGCTTGCCATTTCGCCTTATCGCTTTAGCGATTTAGAGCGAATGGACAGCGTAGCGAAGCGGAGATAGTGCTGCTTATCCGCCACCCTATAGAGGTGGCGAGAATTAGCACGCACTTGATAAGTTAAAATTCCCACTAAATAAGTCCCTATTCCATTTGAAAAACTTTCCCATCGGATAAATGAATCTCAAAACTGTCTTGAATTTCACTGTCAGTACTGACAGCATTATTCGTACTTACTGATGAACCTGTCAGTCGTTGATAAGTCAAAAAACCTTGGCTAAATTGTATTTCTCCTGATTGTCCTAATTTTTCTTGCTTTGCTAAAGATACCATCAGCTCCGCTGTCAGTCTATCTTTTTCTGTCAGTAAATGTTTCTGTGTTTCTACTTGCTCTTGTAAATAAAACTGTAAAAATAAACTAAAAATCAAAGCTAGAACCATAGTGTACAGCAAGATTCCAGCTCTGACATTACTCCTCAAATTTGTAAACAAATGTCCGCTTCCCTCCACTATCAAAAGTTATCATGATTTTTACCACTCCCATATTATCTAGTATTTGACAAGACTTTATCCCAAAAAGCATCGGCTGGTATCCTTTTCCCTGAGCATCTGTTTTGCGAAAATCATTGCCTACTAAACCATATCTCAACGCTTTACTTTTCGTAATATACAAAAAATTTTGAGAAACATCATCAAGTTTTGTTCCTTCTAGCTCTCCGCGCATTTGTTCGCAAAAAATTTGCCAATCTTTTTGTTGATTCGTCTGTCCTTTAGCCATTTGCTGCTGAAGGAGTTGAGTAAGTCCAGAGATAACAAGCACAGAACCAGATATTGCAAGAAGAGCGACTAGACATTCTAGCATTGTAAACGCTCTAATTTTTAATTTCAAGCCTCAATAATTCCTTCCCATGATTAATAACCACCGTTCGTTTATCATCTTTCGTTATTTTTATCGCTGCACCATTTACTGACAACTTCGAAAGATTGCTGTCAGTTGCCATTTTTGCGACGTTTAAATCTTCAATCTGTTGATTAATTTCTGTCAGTTGCTGACGAACATTTACAACTTCTGTCAGTACAACACTTACCAAAACTGACAGCAAAGCAAGTGTAATCAAACTCTCAAGTAGTAAATATGCCTTAACTGACCGTTTTTTTAAATTTTCCACTTCCCATCTCCAACTGATAGCTCACCGTTTTTTGTTCATCAGGTAATAAAATTTTAATTTTTTTCAAGCTTGAATTTTCACCCTGCTCATCAAACTGAATTGAAAAATCAGAAATTCTGACCTCATCAGGTATTTTTAGTCTATGATTTTCATAAGTTAAAAACGATTGACTCACCCCGAAATCTTCCCTTGTTGAGAGTAGTGCTGCATCTTCTTGAGTGTTTTTATACAAGTTTTCAAATTGTAAGACAAATAATTCTCCTCTGACCAAATGCACCGTTTTTGTCAGTACTGACGAAAATATTAGCGTTAAAAAACTTATGACAGTCAGTACTAGTAAGGACTCCGCTAGTGTGAAAGCTCTAATCTGCCAATTCACGTGTTTCTCCCTTATTTTGCGCATAATAGTCATCATAGCTCTCAACTTGCTTTTTAGTAATCATGTCCGCTGCCACCAAATCTGACAAAGTCGGTGTTTCTGTGTGATCTAGTTCATACAATTGTGCTTGGCTTTCAACCACCTTCACCACAGCAGCTTCGCCAGTCTTTTGGACTTGCTCTTTTTCTTTTAACAGATTAGGTACAAACAACAAAATTAAAATACTAATAATTGCTAGCACAATCAACATCTCAATCAAAGTAAACGCTTTAATATCTTTTCTCATTTTTTATCCCATCATTGTTCCCATATTTGAATAAATTGGTAATAGCATTGCCACATATAAAAGTATAATCATCAGCGCTACAAAAATAAAAACAATCGGCTGAATCCACTGCATCGCTCGTTCAACTTTTGCAAAAAAAATTTCCCAGCACTCTTCCGAGTATAGCAAAAGTTCCAAGCCCAACTTATCTTTCATCGCCCCATATTCAATCATTATCGCAAGTTCCGGTGCTAAAAACCCCAATTCACTTACCGCAACATCAAAGTTCACCCCAGCTTCTAATCTCTCAGTTAATACTTCTCCCACCTCTGAAAAAATTCGACTTTTTTGTCTTCTCATGATGATTAAAATTTTCTTTAAATCCACACCTTGAGCCAAAAGATTTCCCCATTCTCTTGCAAAATAAGCCGTTAAATATAAACGGACAAAGTCTGACAGAAATGGACATCTTGCTAAGAAAATAAAAGTTCGACTTGCTGGTTTCTTCTTAAAAATAACAACTCCTAAAGCTGTCAGTACTGACAAAAAAACAAAGCTACTTACAAAAAGTACTGGTAAATGATTAATCAAAATCATTGCCCAGCTTCTCCCAGAATCCAACTGTGGAAGTAAATAATTTTTTAAACCCAACATAATTCCTACTAGAAAAACAAGTAAAATAATCGGATAAGTTAACAGTCCAGCTAATTTCTTTTTTATCGTCAACTGTTGCCGTAGATTTTGCTCAATAAATGACAAAGTCTCCGACAAATGTCCATGAAATTCAACTAATTCAACCTGAGTCACTACATTTTTAGAAAAATTTAATGCCTCCAAAATTTCGGAAAGAGATTGACCAGCAGAAAGCCCCGCACGCAACTTCAACGTAAATTCTTGCTCAACTAGATGTGATAATCCAAGAAATTCAACAATTTCGCCAAAATGAAAACCATTAGCAGTCAGATTTGCCATCAACTGAATCAATTTTGCTTGTTTTATCAAACTCAACTTTTTCCGCTTCAACCTCAATAGCTGTAAGATATCCATCTTCAAATAATCTCGCCATTTTCTCATTCCATCTCCTGGCATTCCATTTTTCAAATTCACTTTCTGCAATATCAACCACTCCCTTCCCAGCAATAAGACGCTGATAAATCACCCTACGCAAACTATTTTTTAATTCCCATTCACTCAGTCCTAGCTCTAAAAGTCTATTCCACACTCCCGAAATAGACCGCGCATGAACCGTAGAAAATACAGTATAACCAGTCAAACTTGCTCTTAATACTGCACGTGCTGTCTTTTTATCACGAATCTCTCCAACAATTAATAAATCAGGACGATGACGCAATGAGCATTTAATGAGTTCATCATAATCATTACCGATGACTTCATTTACCTGCAACTGCACAAAGTCAGATTCTACAATTTCAACTGGGTCTTCAATCGTTATTACTTGTTTATTCATAAAATTCTTCTTTGCAAGTTCCACCATCAAGGACGTTTTTCCTGAACCTACTGGACCCGCAAACAAATATAATCCTCGCTTACAATGTAGACTGGCTAACAGCTCCTCATCCCGAAACCAAAACTCCAACTTCCTTGATTCCTCTCTTAAAATACGAATGACCAAGGACTCCCTCCCCTCAAAATCTCCAACCGTAGACATTCTTAAACGCTTAACACCAATGTCCAGCGAGTACCAACAAGCCCCTAACTGAGTTCTGCGTTTCTCCCCTGTATTCATCCCAGCGAGAAATTTAAAATGCGAAATTATCGCCTGCCCCAATTCCTTGTCTAAATGCTCAAAGAATAAACGCCTGTCTCCTTCTCTAAAATAAACATCGTATCCCTCCTGATGAGGAATAAAATAAATATCATGACTTTCTTTAGTCATCGCATCAGTTAAAATTTCGCTTGCCTTATCTTGAATCATATTTAACTATACGAATTTAAAAGTAAAAAGTAACAAAAAAAAACTCCAAGTTTGGAGTATTTTATTTGTCAGACTGGACTAGCTAAATCTATTAAATTTTTATCAAAGCAAGTACGTGCTATCTCCGTCCCCCTAGGTTGGAGATAAAGCAACATTTCGTACGACTGCCATATTAGGGCGTTGGCGCTTTTAGCGCCTAGGTTTCTTGGACAAAGTGACCTCATATCGAAGATGTTAAGCAGACTGTTCGTACAGGTCACTTAGTTGTTACACCTAGAGGTTGTATCTTAAATTCAGTGACGAGTTGCCCTTTTATCAGTCGCATTGCCTTTTGCTCTTACCATTTCGTCTTGCCAGCTTTGCTGGCTTAGAACGAATGGATAGCGGAGCGAAGCGAAGATGCAAGTTTTAGCAGCTAGCTTCGCATGACCCTAGGACATTTGTCCGTTTGCTTAGGGCTAAAGCCCCAAGAGCAAAAGGCATTGGTTGTAAGGCACTAAAGTGCCGATGAACATTTGTCCTCTATCTCTAAGTCACTAAAGTGACAAGAATAGAGGCAACGCCCTATGGCAATCAAACGGACAGCGTAGCGTAGCGAAGATAGCGGCTAGAGAAAATGGACAAATGTTTTACGAAACTCCCACTGAATAAGTCTTGACTTCATTGGTTTTTATTCAAAAAATAAACCCTAATTATATTCTTAATTGCTACTCTATCCTCTTCATCAATCTGAACATCTTCAAATATTGAAGCACTATCAATCATTGTTTCTAGAGATTGAGCTCCCTCAACCTTATAAGTGGTATCAATATCAGACTTCGCAACACCAAAAACATCAGCCATTTTTTGAATAACACCATGACTTGGTCTTGAACGTAATTTCAAATAGTCTGTCATTGTCGATGGCGCAATCCCAACACGTTCCGCTAATTCCTTTTGAAGCATTTTATTTTCAGAAAGATATTTCTTGATGTTTTGAGCAATAATCGCCGTATGTGAGTATTCTTTTGAGTACATACCGTTATTATATCACAAGCTTACAACTAAGAAAACCTTTACTTTATTAAAAATTATAGTAAAATTTTTGTTTCAGCACTCCACCTACTTGGTATTTTAGATGACTAAAGGTCAATTATTTTCTCACAAGAATATTTCCATTTTCTGAACCGAAAAAACTTCGTCAAATTGACGAAGTTAATTTTATATTTTGATGGACTTTTGACAATCCTATAAAAAGCAAGATTTGAAGTGATTACTTCATTGGTGGGGATTCTTTCTCCCCACCAATGTTAGTAGAACGAAAGCAGAGCTTGCCATTTCGCCTTATCGCTTTAGCGATTTAGAGCGAATGGACAGTGTAGCGAAGCGGAGATAGTGCTGCTTATCCCGCCACCTCTAAGAGGTGGGGAATTGCGATTGCGACTAGCCACTTTAGTGGCGTAGCGAGCATCGACAGCGTAGCCCAAAGGGCGGAGATAGCGCGCACTTACTAAGTTAAAAGAAATCTTCAAAGAGGCTGAGTTGATTATCATCAGGCATTCCTCCTAGAATACCCATATTTGTCATATTTTCAATAATTGTTTGAGAAACTCCACCACGCTTGCGTAGCTCCATTTTACTCAAGAATTCACCATCTTTTCTTGCTGAAACAATTTGTTTTGCAACGTTTTCTCCCAAACCATCCATTGTGACAAATGGTGGGATTAATGTATCACCATCAATCACAAATTCGGTTGCTTCCGAACGATAGAGGTCAATCTTACCAAAAGTAAACCCACGTTCCAACATCTCATTACAAAGTTCTAATGTTGTATAAAGGTTGGTTTCAACATTTGTCGCATCAAAACCTTTATCCTTAATTTCTTTCATCTTAGCTTTGACGGCTTCAAGCCCTGCACCCATGACTCCAATATCAAAGGCAGTCGCCCGAATAGAAAACCAAGCACAATAGTAAAGAATAGGTTGATGAACTTTAAAGTAGGCCACTCGTAATGCCATCATGATATAAGCTGCCGCATGAGCTTTCGGGAACATATATTTAATCTTAGAGCACGACTCAATATACCACTCTGGAACATCGTGTGCGCGCATCGCTTCGACATAACGTTCTCGCTCATCAACAGGCATTTTATTCCACATTCCTTTACGCACGCGCTCCATGATACTAAAGGCCATCGAATTATCCAATCCTGCGTGAATCAAATAAACCATGATATCATCCCGACAGCCGATAACGCTTGACAAGTCTGCAATACCTTGCTGAATCAAGGTTTGAGCATTGCCTGCCCAAACGTCTGTGCCATGAGAAAGACCAGAAATTTGTAACAAATCAGCAAAAGTTTTGGGCTTGGCCTCTGCAATCATGTTCATAGAGGTAAAAGTTCCCATCTCTGGGATACCAAGTGTACCAAGCTTAACTCCCAGTTGCTCAGGAGTAACGCCCAATGACTCGGTGCCACTAAAAAGCTGCATAACTCCCTCGTCATCCATTGGAATATCTTTTGGTACAATACCCGATAAACTTTGTAACTTACGAATCATCGTAGGATCATCATGCCCAAGAATATCAAGCTTCAAAATATTATCATGAATCGCGTGGAAATCAAAGTGAGTCGTTTGCCACTCAGCGTTGACATCATCAGCTGGATATTGCACAGGACTAAAATCGTAAACATCCATATAATTTGGGATAACGATAATCCCACCAGGGTGCTGACCTGTTGTCCGTTTGACACCTGTTGAACCAGCAGCCAATCGGTCAATTTCTGCATTACCATAAAACTGGTCATAATCACGCTCATATCCTTTGACAAATCCAAAAGCTGTTTTTTCTGCGACCGTGCCAATAGTCCCCGCCCGAAAAGCATAATCTTCACCAAAAATATCACGCACATCTAAGTGAGCAAAAGGCTGGTCATCACCTGAGAAATTCAAATCAATATCAGGAACCTTATCCCCTTTAAAGCCAAGGAAAGTTTCAAAAGGAATGTCATGTCCATCTTTGATTAACTTGTGGGCACAGTTTGGACAGTCTTTATCTGGCATATCATAGCCAGAACCATATGTTCCATCATCAAAACATTCAAAATATTGACATTCTGGGCAACGATAGTGAGGCGCAAGCGGATTAACTTCTGTAATCCCAATCATCGTTGCAACCAAACTAGAGCCGACGGAACCACGAGAACCAACGATATAACCACGCTCATTAGAGCGTTTTACCAACTCCTGCGAGATAATATAGACCACCGAAAAGCCATTCCCCAAAATTGAACGCAGCTCTTTTTCTAGCCTTGCATCGACAATATCAGGTAAAGGATTCCCATACCACTCATGTGCCCGTTCATAAGTCAAACGAACAATCCGCTCTTCAGAAGATTCTCCACCTTCAAAAACCATTTTAGGAGTATAAAGATCATCACGAACGGGGGTCAAAGTTTCAAATTCGTCAGCCATTTTTTGAGTGTTTTCAATAACAATCTCACGCACCGTTTTTTCATCAAGAAAACTGAAATCTTTTAACATCTCATCCGTTGTGCGAAAATGAGCTTCGGGAAGTGGTAACGGTTTAGCTTTTTCACCATGACCTTGAGTCCAGTTAATTTCCGCTCCCAGTCCTAGACTCCTCACAATAATTTCACGATAAATGGCATCTTCGGGGTTGAGGTAATGCAGATTTCCTGTCGCAAGTACTGGTTTACCAAGTGTTTTACCAATCTTGATTAGGTCTTTGAGTGTTTTTTCTAGTTCCTTTTCAGACTTAAACGACCCACCAGCTACCAACGCTCTATAGAGTGCAGGTGGAAAGACCTCAATGAAGTCATAGAATTTTGCAATTTCCAATGTTTCTTCAAAAGTTTTATTCGTAATCGCATCAAATACTTCACCAACTTCACAGCTAGAACCAACGATAAGACCTGTACGATGTGCTTCAAGAACGCTACGTGGGATTCTCGGTACTCCTGCATAATAACGAACATTACCATAACTGACAAGTTTAAAAAGATTTTTCAATCCCTCTTGCGTTTTGGCATAAAGCGTAACGTGCTTTGGACGAACTTTCTTGTAAGAATCTTCCGATACAAGCTTATTATTCAACTCTAAAAGACTTGTCCAACCTGTATTTCTCGTGCGAAGTTCTTCTAAGAAGACAAAAAGCAAGCGCCCTGTAGCTTCCGCATCAAAGTTTGCCATGTGGTGATGTTCAAGACCGATTTGGAACTTTTTAGTCAATTGACCCAAACCGAACCGCTTCATTTCGGGATATAAATTTCTAGCAAACTCTAGTGTATCTACGACAGGGTTTGTAATGATTGGCAAGCCATTTCTTGAATAGTTCATGTTCATAAAACCGACATCAAATGTGGCATTGTGGGCAACCAAAATTGTTCCTTCACAGAATTTTTGGAACTTCGTTAACACATCATAGAGTGGTTTTGCATTCTTTAGATGGTCGTCTGTGATTCCTGTCAACTCTGTGGTAAATTCACTTAGACGATATCCAGGATTGATAAATTCATCAAATTCATCAATAGGATTTCCTTTATGCATCTTTGTTGCCGCAATCTGAATTAAGTCATTATGAACGGCTGAAAGTCCTGTTGTTTCCACGTCAAATACAACGTAAGTTGAGTCATACATATCAACGTCCGCTTCATTATAAACGATTGGAATCTTATCTTCGACAAGGTTTGCCTCAACACCATAAATGATTTTAACTCCATTTTTCTTCCCTGCCTGATGAGCTTCTGGGAAAGATTGTAAACCACCGTGGTCCGTAATTGCTATCGCCTTATGGCCCCATCTTGCAGCTTGAGCAACAAGGCTTGAAGCGGAGGGAATAGCATCCATTTGACTCATGTTGGTATGGGCATGAAATTCCACACGTTTTTCATCAGATTTGTCTTCACGGACATTTTGTGTTGGAATTTCAATGAAATCTGATAGTTGAAGCACTAAATCGTTTTTAAAATTATCACGCTGTACCGTTCCTCGTACACGACACCAAAGTCCTGCCTTGATTTGCTTGGCAAGGTTGATTTCTTCATCTCCACGTACCCAACGTTGGACATAAAAACTGGATGTATAGTCAGTCATTTCAAATTCGAGAAGGTAGCTGATGTTGCCAGTTTTGCGAGATTTAATTTCTCGGAGCTCTCCTTTAAAGACATAACCCTCGAAAATAACTGGTCCGTTCGTTGAAAATTCACTGACAGAGCGCATTGGAGTGATTGGTTCATTGTTTTTAATTTCACGTCCAAGTTGAATTTTATCAGATTTTACAGCTTTGATTTGGAGAGCTACTCTATCTACAGTTGGTTTAGGCTGAATTTCAACTATAGCATTTGCGGTCATCACAAGGTCATCTTTATATTTATCATGTTCAATATTTCCTTGAACACGTAACCACAGCGCATCATTCAGGCTGTCAGCAAGGTTTTCATTTTCGTCAGTACTGACAGAATCATTCATCGCTTTAACTTGACTTACAATTTGGTCAAATTGAGCAATTTCCTCATCTTTACGCCCCCATTTGGAAATCATAAAAGTCGATGTCTCATCAGCCATTTTCAACTCTAAAATATGATTCGTTTTGCCTGACTCTTTACCTGTAAATTCACGATGAGCTGCTTCAAATACGGCACCTTCAAAAATGACTCCCGAACCTTCACCAGCAATAAAAGCCATACTCGTAATTGGGCTTTGTCCACTAATTTTTCGCCCAAACGCAATACCATCTGACAACGCTGTCTCAACGAATTCTGGTTTAGTTTCTCTAGTATTTTTATTTTCTCTCTCTTCTGTTCGCTGTTTTTTAATCTCGTTGACTTGAGCTTGCTCAGCCGCTTGTACCGCCAATCTTGCAGCTACTTTTTCTTCATGAGCAGCTACTGACAGCTCCGTAAGTTTCTGATCAATAACTGGACGAATTTTTAATTCACCAAAACCAAAATCAGCAAATCTTTGCTCTAAAGCTGGGAAATATTTTTTGACAAACCAGTCAATCCGTGGATTATCTTCAACGAGCAAATTAATTTGCACACCACGTTGTTCTAAATGATATTTTCTAAACACACTAGAAAATGCTGAGTCAGAAAGTTCTGGAAGGGTCAATGCATATTGATAATAGTCATTGAGCTTTTGTTCGTCAAAATCACTCTCACGGCTGCTTACAGAAATTTTTGTTTGGGCAATATTGGAAAAGGCTGTCTCTGTCAGTTCTGACAGCATTTTGTAAGTACTGACAGGCAAAATTTCATCAAAAACAAGCTGAAAATGCCAAAATTTACTTGCAGTATGCACCTCGACATTCTCAATATCAGCATGAGAGAAATAACTTGAATGGCGTGCACTATCTGGCAGTTTTATTTGCTCCATCAATTTCTCAAAAAGATTTTCCATGATTATATTCTTTCTATTACGATTTAACTTCTAATACTGCTTAATTTCTAAAAGTTCCTTTTAGAAATTAAAGTTTGCGTTTACGCAAACCATTTCTTCCGCAAGCGCAAGGCAGTATATTTGCAGTTCAACTACCAAATCTGCTACACAGATTTAAAGATGAACTAGTATAAAACTGCTCTTAGAGATTACTCCGCTAACTACTTATTCCTATCCAAATTATGAAAACTACTCAAAACCGTTTGTTAAGAAAAGCAGCATCACTCTTTCTTGAAGTTTTTGACAAATTTGTCAAAAGTCTAATATCAATTATAACACAAAAAACTTACCCACTCGGACAAGTTTTTTGTTATTTACTTTATACTATCTGAGCCAAGCATTTTACAGTGAGTTGACATGAATCTCAAAATACATCAGAAGAATTTATAAAAGTTTTATTCTTTTCGTCCATCCCAAGAAAATAAAGAGCTTCCTCTAAAGATTGAGCTTCTCCTCTTTCAAAATACCGAATCAAGTGATGAAGTGCAGTGACTGATTGATATTTGGTTGGGATACGGTCAAATGAAGCTAACTCTCTTTTAAATCCTTTACGCTCATCTTCAAGCTTTTTTGTTCCAATTTCTAATGTCTTTCGTTGCTTTTTATCTACCTGCTCAATAATAGATTTTTTTGTAAATCTTCTCAAACTCATTCCCATCAAAATAATATAAAGCGACATTAATGCGATAATTAGAAACAATAAAAACCCAAGAGAAAGATGAACAAATTCTCCTCCTACTACAATCACAGCCAGAAGTAAAATTCCTAAAACGAAGATTTTCAACCGTCTTCTACGAATAATTTGCTTCTCAAACTGACCATAGAATGTTTCACTTTTCTGCTTATTATCTTCTAAGTGTTCAAGCAGCGTTAGCACTTTTTGGCAATAAATTAAATCTTTATTCGCAGTTTCTTCCACGATTGTCCTTTCGTTTGTTTGTTCAAAAACTTTACTTTTGCCTGTCATCTTCTGATGAAGTCAAGACTTATTCAGTGGGAGTTTCGTAAAACATTTGTCCATTTTCTCTAGTCGCTATCTTCGCTGCGCTACGCTGTCCGTTTGCTTAGCTGCTAAAGCAGCAAGAGCAAAAGGCGATTCGACTGATAAAAGGGCAACTCGCCACTGAATCTAGGGTACAGCCTCACATCTTCGATATGAGGTCACCCTGTCCCAGAAGCCTAAGTGCTAAAGCACTAACACCCTAGGGCAGTCAACTTAGTGCTGCTTTACACCCAACCTAAGAGCTGGGGTATTAGCACGCACTTGCTTTGATAAACTTCAAATAGGAAGTAGTGCGAATTTTTGAACAAACTTATTTTTCATTTTCACGCATTAAGCGTGCTAGTATACGATTAAAACCACGTGGGTCTTTATACCCATGCTCAAAGTAAAAATCTGTAAACTCAATATCTTCAATCGTCAATTCTTGTTGGATTGCAAGCGACACAATATTAACATATTCTGCCATATCTTTGGTTTTTCCTATACATTGCAAGCCGAGAATCTTGTGAGTTCGCCGCTCATAAATCATCCAAATATTACTTGGAGAATGCCCCTCTAGATGCTGATTTAGCATATGTACTGCATCTGCATCATAACCTGACTCTACTGCTTGCTTCATAGTGATACCAGTCATAGCAAGAACGAGATTGTTCATTGGTACATGATAAGTTCCTTGCGTACTATTAATTTTTTGACGAGGACCGTTTAGATTAATTGCTGCAATTTCTCCATCTCGTACTGCATCTGAAGCATGGGGTAAATAGAGATTTTTATCAAGCAGGTTGACGTAAGTTGTTGAAACATCTCCAACTGCAAAAACATCCTGATGACTGGTCTGCATATATTCATCAACCAGTATTGCACCATTATCCCCAAGTTCAACTTGATTGCTTAGTAAGTATGAATTAGGCCGAAAACCAATCGTAAATATCACACCTTCTACTGCGAGAGCTTCTCTTGCTTCCATATTAATAACTGTGGCTCCACCCTCTACTGTAATGGAGGTTACATCAGCATTCAATATTGTTCTAATCCCTTCAGAATTGAGTTGTTTTTCTAGCAAATGACTTGCAGGCTCATCAAGATAATCATTCAATAGGCACTTGTTTCGATGAATGATTGTTGTTTGAATTCCTCGACTTTGAGTAATACGAGCAAGCTCTACTCCTGTCATTCCACCGCCAATAACAGCTATTGACTTAGCATTTTTAAGGAATTCATCTGTTTCGATAGCATCCTCCATACTCTTTAAAAAGTAAAGTTTGCTTTCTTTATCAAAAGGAATAGATGGCATTGATGGATAAGAACCTGTTGCAAAAATTAACTTATCATATGTATCTGTCAATAGTTCATCCGAATCTAATATGTGGTAAACTATCCTTCTTGATTTTATATCAATCTCCTCAACTACCGTTTTCATCCGCATATCCAGCCCCGCCTTTTCCAATTCATGGACAGAGGAATAACTTGATTGAAAAAGTGTCGGCTTTCTACCAGAAAGGTAAGAAATAATTCCTTGAGAAACAAAAGAAACCTGGTCACGCTTGTCATAAAGCGTGATTTCGGCTTCGGGGTACTCTTCTAACGCTCGCAACGCTGCACAAATGCCCGCATGAGAGCTACCAACAATTACTATTTTCATGGCAAATTCTTTTATCATTAGTTATGTTCAGAAATGCTGAACAACCTTAATTGCTCAAAATTTCAATCGTGTTAACAAGTTCATCTTTGTTGATTTCAACAACTTCACCTGTCGCACGTATTTTAACTTCGACAATACCTTCTGCAGCTTTTTTACCAATGGTAACACGCACTGGTAACCCAATCAGGTCACTATCAGCAAATTTAACTCCCGCACGTTCATTGCGATCATCAACCAATACTTGATAACCTTTACCACGAAGTTTTTCTTCTAATTCATTAGTCAATGCCATTGCTGCTTCATCTTTAGTGTTAACAGGAACAAGATGAATATCAAAAGGAGCTAATTCTTTAGGGAAGTTAATTGACCAGCTAAATTTGAATTCTTCTTTCGGTGTTTTTTCGACATAAATACGAGCAAATTGTTCTAAGATTGCAGAGAGCAGTCGGCTCACACCAATTCCATAACAACCCATAATCATTGGAATTGAACGACCATTAGCATCCAAAACGTTAGCATTCATAGCATCTGAATAACGTGTACCAAGTTTGAAAATGTGTCCAATTTCAATTCCACGAGCAAATTTCAATGTACCACGCCCATCAGGAGAAACCTCTCCTTCGCGAACAGTACGTAAGTCAGTAAACTCTGAGACTTCAAAGTCACGACCAAGATTTGCATTCTTGTAGTGGAAACCATCTTCGTCAGCACCTACAACAACATTTTTCATGACTTCAACTTCACGGTCAGCAATAATCTTTACATCTTTCAAGCCAACTGGTCCAAGTGAACCAAAATGCGCACCCAAAAGCTCAAATACATCTTCTTCCGCAGCTGCTTCAAGGAAATCACTTCCTAGATGATTGATTAATTTAACTTCATTAAGCTCATCATCACCACGTAAAAGGACAACAACCAACTCTTCATCAGCTTTATAGACCAATGTTTTCACAAGTTCTCGTGGTTCAATATCAAGGAAAGTTGAAACTTCTTCGATTGTTTTAGCATCTGGTGTTGCTACTTTTTCAAGTTCAAGCTCTTCAGTATAACTTGCTGTTGGTTCAAATTGACTTGATGCCATTTCTAGGTTTGCAGCATAATCACCACCTTCAGCATACACTAATGTATCTTCACCAGCGACCAACCATTTGTCAAGCTCCGTCTTGATATCCTCAAGCACTGAGCTTGGAATTTCTTCAATTGAACTAATATTTTTGCTTAATACAAGCCAATTTTCAATATTTGTACGGTCATCTGTAATCGCCATAAATTCTTGACTATCTTTACCGCCCATCGCTCCACCATCACCAATAATAGGACGGAATTTAAGACCAGCGCGCTCAAAGATTTTTTCATAGGCTTTTTTGTAATCATTATAAGTTTCGTCTAATGAATCATAATCAGCATGGAAGCTATATCCGTCTTTCATGATAAACTCACGACCACGTAAGAGCCCATAGCGCGGACGCTTTTCGTCACGGTATTTTGCAGCAATTTGATAAACATTGAGAGGAAGTTTTTTATATGAAGTGATTTCATCACGCACAAGTGCTGTCATTGTTTCTTCATGAGTTGGACCCAGAATAAAATCAGAGGAATCTCGATTTTTCAACTTATAAAGGTCTGCTCCATAAGTCTCGTAGCGACCTGATTCACGCCACAAATCTGCCGTCAATAAGGTTGGAGCGAGAAGTTCAACTGCACCAATTTCATCGAATTCCTCGCGCATAATATTCTTCAATTTTTCAAGTACACGATTAGCAAGAGGGAGGTAAGCATAAATTCCTGCTGATACTTGACGAACATAACCAGCACGCATAAGAAGAGCATGGCTAATAACTTGTGCATCTGATGGCATTTCCCGAAGTGTTGGGATAAGCATTTTTGATTGTTTCATTATATTAATTTCCTTTAAGATGTGAGGGGCGCTCGTTTTGAAATCATGAAATTTAGGAAATTACAGATTCATGCGAACGCACGGTTCTGGAAGTTGCCATTTCGCCTTGCGATTTCAAGCGATTGCGATTTAAACTTGCCACTTTATAGGATAGCCGTTTGCGCTTCAGCACTTACGGATATGCTAGTTGTTTTACCTAGTGGCTTAGTGAAATCGGCAGCGTAGCAAAGCGAAGATAGAACGAGTGGACAGCAAAGCATCTATTTTCACTGATTTCAAGCGCATCGAACTCAATTATATTAGTGGACAAAGGCACGTAGAATATCATTCCAAGTAACGGCAATAAAGAGTACAACCATAAAAACAACTCCGACAAGTGTAATGATTGATTCCTTCTCTTGTGATAGTGTCTTCCCCGAATCGCTTCAATGATGTTCAGTACAATTTTTCCACCATCAAGCACTGGAATTGGGAAAAGGTTCACAATCCCAAGGTTAATAGAGAGCATGGCAAGAAGATAAACAATAGCCGTCAATCCAGCACGAGCAGCTTCCCCACTCAACTGGTAAATTGCTACTGGTCCTCCTAATTTATCTAGGCTCGGTCGTGCAATCAAACTACCTAGCGCTTTAAAAATGGCTGTTGCTGCTTGTCCTGCTTGAACAAAACCGCCTGTCACCTTATCAAAGAAGCCCGTTTTAATTGATTGCATGATTCCTACACGGTAAGCACCATCAATTTTCTTTGGTGTTACTGACAGTTCCCTGTCAGCACCGTTTCTACTGATTTGAAGGTTTAATTTTTTGCCTTCAGAAGCTGTAATTGCTGACACAACTTCCGACCAATTGTCAGTATTTTTTCCGTTTACAGACTGAATCTTATCGCCAGCTTTCAAACCTGCACTATAAGCTGGTGTACTATGTTCAACTTGTCCAATTACATTTGTATTTGCCGGAACTCCACCTTGCATAAAGGTTAAGATGATAAAGGCTATAATTCCTAGAATGAAATTATTCAGCGGTCCGCCAAAGTTTGTCAGTATTTTATGAATTACACTTACTGATTGATATTGAACATCAATCGGTGCAATACGAACTTCTGTTCCATCTTCTTCGATGATTGTCGCATCATGATAAACACTGTACCGCTTTGTTTCTCCGAAAACTTCACCTTCAATGTATAACTCTTTTTCAAAATCATAATCAGTCACAAGCATTGGAATAGCGTGGTCAAGCTCTACGTGCTCTGACAGATTAATTCTTGTAATTTTATCACTGACAGAAACGCTATCAGTAATTTCTGATTCTGTCAGTCCCATGACAAGAGATGCTGGCATACCTTTTTTAATCTCAGTCTTGTCATCGCCCCAGCCAGCCAAACGAACATAGCCTCCCAGAGGTAGAATACGAATAGTATATAATGTACCGTCTTTAGCACGATGAGCAAATATTTTTGGTCCCATGCCGATTGCATATTCACGCACTAAAATTCCTGCACGTTTTGCCCACCAAAGATGACCATACTCATGAATCGCAACAATAATTCCAAAAATAATGATGAAGGTAATCAAAGTTTCAATCAATAAAAATCCTCCTGTTTGAGAAATAGGGAAAGTTTGTTTTTCATTTAATTAAACTTTTCCGTTTTAAACTCAATTTTTCCATTTCATTTAATCATTAGGTAAGCTCTAATACTGTTTAACATCTAAAGGCACCACTGGCACATTTAAGGTGAACTACACTAGTTGCGTAGCAGTGTCAATCCATTGTTGATTTTTACAATGGATTAGCCCTAGTATAAAAACTCAGAAATTCCAACTTGGACTGAATTTCTAAAAATATAGTGGCTTTTGAGACTATACATAATTGAAGTGATTACTTCATCAGTAGGAGATTCTTTCTCTCCTACTGATGTTAGCAAAGATATGAGGTCACACCTCCGTTTCACTTCGTTATTCATTCGCTCTATCTTCGCTTTGCTACGCTGTAGAACGAAAGCAAAGCTTGCCATTTCGCCTTACGCTTTGGGCTTTTGCTCTTACTGCTTTAACAGCTTCGTAGAACGGCGTGCGAAGCACGTAGCGAGGATGGACAGCGTAAGATAGCACGCACTTGGTTGGTTAAAAAAGTCCAAGTAAGTGCATGATTGGGAAAACGAAAATAAGATTGTCAAACCGGTCAAGGATACCTCCATGACCTGGCAAAAGTTTTCCAGAATCTTTCACTCCAAAATGTCGTTTAATGCTTGACTCTACTAAATCTCCAATTTGTCCCACAATAGAAAAAATTACTGTGAACAAGATAAGTTTTATAAATCCAATTTGAGGTAATTCTTTACTATAAAGGAAAAACATGATTAGAGCAACTACAACGGCCGAGACAATACCTCCAAGAGAGCCAACGACTGTCTTATTAGGTGAAACTGACGGCAAAAGTTTTTGAGGAAATCGCGTTTTTAATGAACGTCCTACCGCATAAGCACCAATATCTGTCGCCCAAACAATAAAAAGAGCCAAAAATACAATATAAATACTACTTTGACGCGCCGTCAAAAGATTTTGGAAGCCAATCCCTACATAAAAAGCTGATAAAAATGGAAATGCTACATCTTCAAAGGAATACTTTCCATTTGAAAAAACCATTCCTGTAAGCATTGCGAACAAAAAAAGTGTAAAGAGCATCATTCCGCCATCAATATTAAGTCCAAGGAAATGCTGACCAATAGGAAGAGCAAGTGAGAGAGAGGCCAAAGTAGCCAAAATTCCTTCAAATGAAAGAAGTTGGAGCTTGTACATTTTAAAGAGTTCATGCATTGCAATAATTACAAGCAATCCCACTAAAATCTGGAAGTACACTCCTCCTAATATCAGGAGTGCTAAGAAAATCCCTCCAGCTACTACTCCTGTTATAATTCTCTGCGTCATTATTTCAAACCTCCATATCTGCGGTCACGTTGCTGAAAGGCTGTTATCGCTTTATCAAGCTCAGCTTCATCAAACTCTGGCCATGCCACATCTGTGAAATATAGTTCACTATAGGCTGCTTGCCAAGTTAAAAAATTAGACATTCTTTGTTCGCCAGAAGTGCGAATAATCAAATCAGGCTCTCTGTATTCTACTGGCAAAATCGCAGTTTGTAGGTGTTCGGCCAAATCTTCTTCTGTCAGTGCTGACAAATCAAAACCTGAAGCTGATAAATCTTGAATTGCTAAAATAATGTCACGGCGTCCACCATAATTCATCGCAAAATTCAAAATCATTCCTGTATTATCTGCTGTTTCACGCGCTGCACGATCAATTGATTCTAACGTGGCTTTAGGTAAGCCTGAACGTTCACCAATCATCCGAATCTGAATATTTTCTTCTTTTAAAACCGGCACATATTTACTATAAAAATCAATAGGCAGACTCATAATAAACTTGACTTCGTCTACTGGACGTGCCCAGTTTTCCGTTGAAAATGCGTAAACGGTCATCACCGCAACGCCTCGACGTGCGCCATGAACAGCTACTTTTTTCAATGCATCCATTCCAGCCTTATGACCAAAAATGCGTGGTTTTCCTTGAGCTTTCGCCCAACGCCCATTACCATCCATAATCACACCTACGTGCTGTGGTACGGGAATTTCCTCTTGCGAGTTATTTTTCAAGTTATTAAACATAGCACCTCACAGTTAGTATTCCTATTTTACCATATTTCTAAGCAGATTTGTATCACAAATTTTCTTGTTAAATCTCTCCAAATCATTCTTCCCAAGCTTCATTTTTTTAATACATATTACCTTTAATTATACGAGTTACACTTTAATACCACACTCACCAAGAGGTGGGGTATTGCGATTGCTACTAGGCGCTTTCAGCGCTTTAGCGAGCATCGACAGCGCAGCCCGAAAGACAGAGATAGCACGCACTTGCTTTGATGAAATCTTCTTTTAGAAACGCAAAAATTCTGTCAGCATACTGACAGAATCACATTTCTTTTTCAACACCAATTGATTGATGATGCTGTTTTAAAAATCTATTTTTCTTCAAATGGATTTTCGATTTTATCCTCAGTTGGAGTTTCAACGGCAGCTGAAGCTGGAGTCACACCACTTTTTACTGTTTTCACAGCTGCGCGGTCAAAAGTTAAAATAACGCCTTCACAATCAAGCTCAATGGTACCTTTAGCAGAGTCAACACTAGATAATACACCATGTAAGCCACCAATAGTAACGATTTCTGAACCTGGTTGCATTGCATCCAATTGCTCTTGACGTTTTGCTTGTTGTTTCTTTTGGTTACGGTTCATAAAGAACATCATCCCACCCATAACGATGACGATGAGAATAAGAGAGAATCCTGACATTTCTGTCTCCTTTGTAAGATATAAGATGTGTTATTCAGAAGTAGCATCACCTGCTTTTATAGCTTTCGACACACCAAACTCAATGAACATTAGAGTTATTTCAAAATCTATTTCTTCGTCTATACAAATTTATAAGTAGATAACAAAATAACGTTTTATAACAAGTCAATTAAGTTTATTTTTGAACATTGCTCTAATTTTATCACAGTATATAGGCTCTGTCAAATCAATTCCTTATCGCATTTGGCTTCTAAATATAACACTCAAAGGGACTTTTAAAATTGAAATCATATTAGACGCGTGAAGTCAACACTGCTTCTTTGTCGAACTACGCTTTGATATGAGCTACGCTTGCTTCATCCGCAACCTTGATAGTGCACTGTCAAGCGCTCGGCATATATGCCTAGTGAATGAACGCAAGGCTACGTTCGCCGTCAAAAGCAACCCGTATTTCTGAACAATCTTATTAAAGATATTTACTCGCCTCTCGATATGAGAGTTTACTCATTTTATGACCATTTATTTTGATGAACTCACGTACCCAATCAGCGTCAGTTTTTGAAAAATCGCGGAGCGCCCAGCCAATCGCTTTGTTAATAAAAAATTCTTGGTCAAAAGTTGAACCTGACAAATTTTTTGTCAGTACACTTTCTAGTAAAACTATGTCCGTCTTTTCTTTAAAACCTAACTGACAATCAATCGCAAGTCTGCGCACCCAGAAATTATCATCTACCGCCCATTTTTCAATTTCTGTCTTAACATCGATTTGTGGCACAATATCTACCCTCGCTACATCGCTAAAGCGACCAGTCGCAGTGGTCATTGCTGACAGACTTTTGTCAGTAAGCAACAAATGTCCAACTAATTCATCTAAAGTATCAACAGTTTCCCACCAAGACTTTGTAACAGCGAGTTTTTTTATTTCAAACAAGTCAGCATTTGTCAGATGTTTTTTCATCTTTATCAAATAATCTGCCGCTAAATATTGAAATTCACGCTCAGGTAACTGCCACATTTTCCAAACAAATGACCAATCAATCACTTTATTTTTACATAGGTTTGCCAAGAATACTTTTTGCAATTGGCGTCGTACAGGAGTTTTTAAACCTATAAACTCAAATTGATGACGTAAATATGCAGCCTGTTTTTCAGCAACCTCTTGATTGCATTGCGCCCTAAAAATTTCAATAATTTCCTGCATCATAATTTTCCTGTCAAAAATTGCGCTTCTCCATCAGCAAATGACCAATCCGCATCACCATTTTCTACGATAGAAATGAGTAAATTTTTTGGATTCAAAGCTAAATCTTCCTTTAGATTAGCAGCTACTGCTTTGTAAAAAGCTACCTTAGAATCTTCTGTCCGTTTTCTCGAAATGACCTGAATCACCACTTCACGCCCTTTGTCGCGCTCGAAACCCAATCCTGTATCTTCTAAAATCATCTCATCTTCTTTATGCCAGCGCAAAATCTGATAAC
This sequence comes from Lactococcus protaetiae, assembly GCF_006965445.1. Lineage (NCBI taxonomy): Bacteria > Bacillati > Bacillota > Bacilli > Lactobacillales > Streptococcaceae > Lactococcus > Lactococcus protaetiae. The sequence goes on from NZ_CP041356.1 coordinate 271,696, forward strand.
GATCACGTTCAGGTACACCAAAGCTTGACAACACAGCACGATGAATACCATTAAGCAACACTTTGGCTTCCTCTTTTGTCCATTTATCATAGAGGTCAATATTAATTAGAGGCATCTATTTTCCTTCCTCAATCTAATTCTTTTTAATTTTTAACTTAGCAGCACTATCTCCACTTCGCTACGCTGTCCATTCGCTCTAAATCGCTAAAGCGATAAGGCGAAGTAGCAAGCTCTGTTTTCGTTCTACTGCCCTAGGATCTTAGCGCTTTAGCGCTTAGACTTCAGGGACAGGGTGACCTCATATCTTTGATGTTAAGCAGACTGTTGCAGCTTTAGCTGCGTACAGGTCGCTTAGTTGTTACACCTAGAGGTTGTGCCCTAACATTGGTGGGGAGAAAGAATCCCCCGCCAATGAAGTAATCACTTCAAACATTTAATTAAACACCACCAGCCCTCTTCCCCCATCTATAAATAGCTGAAATCAAAAATGAACTCGTGGCTAATTCTTTGCAAACTTCAACATCAAGGTGCAAAATCAGCACAATGATATTCCATTTTCATCAGCTAGAACGACGAACACTATATCACAGAAACTCCCAGAATCTTAAACTGGAATCAATCTAAATCAAGCCTAAAATCACTAAAATATCATAAATCTTGCTTTTTCAACATCAAAAATCCAGCAAAGCCAAAAATAATAATTTCAATGAGTGACACAGCAAAATCTAACCAATGATTTCCCAATAATCCGCTTGTCAAAGCACCCGAAACGCTCGCAATAGACAAACCAATCGAACTTACAACAACACCAAGTCCCAGACGAATTCCAAGAAAAACGAACACTCCCCAGAACTTCCCACGTGTCAAAATAACAACGAAATATAAAATAACCATCGTCGCAATGCTTGACACAAGTAGGTTTAACAAAAGCAGCCAACCTTGATTTGCTGTAAATCCATGAATCACTGTCTGTACGAAATCTATAAATTCCTGATGGAAAAAGCCAAGCAAGAGAACAACTGGGATCACCCCAATAGCAAAATATGCCAAAAGATTAGTCACAATTGTCGCAAGAAGTTTCACAAAATAATACCTACTCCGTTTAACACCACTAGCTACAACTAAACTCAATACTTTATTATTATAATCCGTACTCATCAAGTGCCACGGATAAATAATAGAAAAAGCAGCAAATGCAATAAATAAAGCAAATACTAAAGGACCTTCAAGAAAAATCAGAGGCGCTGTTTCATGACCAGATTTTGCCTGAAATATCATTGCAATCCCCAAAGATGCAGCAATTGCAAACGAAACCGTCAAAATACCAATCACAATCAGGTACGCTCGGTCTCGAAAATTCCGATACATTTCCATCTTAAAAATATTTGAAACTGTCATCACACTCCTCATTTCACAAATTCAACAAATTTTGAATCTTTTTTAATCTCATCAAAGATTAATCCCTTACCAACTGACTCTTGAAATACTTCTTGGAACTTTTCTACAGTTGCATCAAAACTTACCACTTGATGCTCTACCTGATAGACCAGACCGCGCGCTGACAGAATTTCTGTCAGCACCGACACATCGCTGACAACCACTCTGTAAGTCAATACTTGATTTTTATCATTCAAATCAAAGCTGTCAGTAAATTTCCCATCTGAAAGTCCATAAACAACATCACATAGCATCTCAATATCTTCTTGAACATGACTAGAAATTAAAATCAGTTTCCCTTCTTTTTTCAAGCTTAATAAAGTTTCACGAAACCATGCCACAGATGCCGCATCAATGCCACGGAAAGGTTCATCAAAAATCAAAATTTCTGCGTCATTCATCAAAGAAATTAGCAAAATCAGCTTTTTTCCCATCCCTAATGAGTAGCTTGACACCCTTTTACCTAAAGCATCATCAATACCCAATTTTGCCGCCAATTGCCGAACTTTTTCTTCATCAAAATTTCCACGTAAACCACCAAAGTATCTCAGATTAAACCATCCAGTATAAGATTTATAAAGTTCAATATCATCCAATAGAATTCCCACTTTTGCAAGTACTTCTGGATTAGCTTTAACATCTACGTCAGCAATTTTAACTGTCCCTTGATAATTTGTAATAATGTTCGTTAGCACTTTGAAAAATGTTGTTTTTCCAGCTCCATTTTTTCCAACAATCCCATAAACTTTTCCAGCTTCAAAAGTAACTGATAAATCTCTCAGCACTCTTCTATCACCATAAGCAAAAGTTATACGTTCTGCATCAATTCTCATCCATTCCTCCTTTGAGATGAGCTCTACTCTCCTAAAGTTTCAAAGCAAAGTAGTAAACTCTTTCCTTGCACACATTATAGCATAAGCTCTCACTTATGATAAGCCGAGCCACGATTAATCATCTGTGCTCGATAAATTTGCTCCACCAAAACTAGCCTCATCAATTGATGAGGTAGCGTCATACGACCAAAAGAAACCTGTGCATCGCAGCGTTGATAAACTGCATCAGATAAACCTAATGAACCCCCAATTACAAAAATCAGATGACGAGTACCATAAACCTCGTTCTGTTTTACCAAATCAGCAAGCTCTTCTGAAGTCATCAAATTACCACGTATAGCTAAAGCAATCAATTTATCACCATCTTGCAAACGAGATAAAATCTTTTCTCCTTCGCGATTTTTTACCGCCTCTTGTTCTTTTTCAGAAGCATGGTCTGGTATTTTTTCATCTGGTAACTCAATGACTTCTAACGGCAACATGGTGCTCATACGCTTAACGTATTCAGAAATCCCCTCCTTTAGATATTTTTCTTTTAATTTACCTACTACGATTAATTTTATCTTCATTTTCTACTTTCTTTTCTAAAATGTTAAGATATTTTCCCCAGATTTATCACCAAATTCATTATTAAAAAATCAAAAACAATGATAATTTCTTAAATCTGTCTTATAATTTTAACTTTTTCCCCTGATGAAAACAAGATGAAAACATGATTTATCAACATTTTTTACTTTTTTTCCACTTTTCTGTGGAAAAAACTCCAAAAATATCCACTTACTCACACATTTTTAAAGCTTTTCCACAACAATGTGGAAAAAATTCATTTTAGTTCCATTTTACCTACTATTAAGCTATTATTAAGTGTATACAGATATAATCACACTATAAAAAGATTATGAAAAAATATCACTCGAAAGGGATAATTTATGTCAAAAGGTAATTTCGGGAAAATGCTCTTGACTGGTGTCGTAGGTGGGGCCATCGCACTAGGCGGGAGTGCAATTTACCAAAACGCAACAAACAATAATACCGCTAGTACTAGTGGTTCCTCCGTTCCAGTCAAGACTGTAAAAGTTGATGTTAATACAGACACAACTGCTGCAATCAAAAAGGTTTCTAACGCAGTTGTTTCCGTCCTTAACTATCAAAATCAGAGTTCCAGTGACGATGTTTTCAACAGTATCTTCGGACAAAATAGTGGAAACAACCAAAGTTCAGCAACTTCTAGTTTAGCTAGTGAAGGTTCTGGAGTCATTTATAAAAAAGAGAACGGTAAAGCTTATATCGTTACTAACAATCACGTTGTAGAAGGTGCTAATAGCCTCGAAGTCCTGTTAGCTGGTGGTCAAAAAGTAAAAGCTACTCTAGTTGGCACAGATGCTTACACTGACCTTGCCGTACTTAAAATTGATGATAGTGACGTTAAAGAAGTAGCTACTTTCGCAGATTCTAGTAACTTAACAATTGGAGAACCTGCAATTGCAGTCGGCTCTCCTCTCGGTTCTGAGTTTGCTAATACCGCAACAGAAGGAATTGTTTCAGCCATTAATCGTCAAGTATCAATGCAGAATGATGAAGGACAAAATGTCAATGTCAATGCAATTCAAACTGATGCTGCCATCAATCCAGGAAATTCTGGAGGAGCATTAATTAATATTGAAGGACAAGTCATTGGTATTACACAGTCAAAACTGACAACTACCCAAGATGGCTCAACAAGCGTTGAAGGAATGGGATTTGCCATTCCATCCAATGATGTGGTTAACATTATTGCTAAACTTGAAAAAGACGGTAAAGTTATTCGTCCTGCATTAGGTATTACGATGGTTGATTTGTCACAATTCTCAACTGATGACCTCAATCAGCTCAAACTTCCTGATAGTGTAACTGGTGGTGTGGTTGTTCATACTGTTCAATCAGGTATGCCTGCTAGTACTGCTGGTCTAAAAGCTGGAGATGTCATCACAAAGATTGGTGATACAACAATTACCTCTTCAACAGATTTGCAAAGTGCTCTTTATAAATATAATATTGGAGATACTGTCGCTATTACCTATTACCGTGATGGTAAATCTCACACAGCCAATGTTAAACTCAATAAATCAACAAGTGACTTGCAACAATCAAGCTCATCAAGCCAAAACCCTTAAAATATAACCTCCAGTTTGGAGGTTTTTTTATTTCTAATGCACTCAGACTAAAGACTGAAATATGTCCTAAATGAAAATTCTCATGATTTTATTTAGCGATTTATGGTAAAATAAAAGACAAGCATGAAAATTTTACTTTACTTAGAGGCTGAAGAATTCCTGAGTCGCTCAGGAATTGGCCGCGCAATGAAACATCAACAACGTGCATTAGATTTAATGAATGTAGACTGGACTAAAAATTCTGATGAAGACTATGATATCTTACATCTCAATACCTACGGTCCCAAGAGCTGGAAAATGTTAAAAACCGCTAAAAAAGCTGGAAAAAAAGTTATTTTCCATGGTCATTCAACTAAAGAAGACTTTCAAAATTCATTCATTGGTTCAAATTTTATCGCACCATTCTTCAAGTTATATCTGATGAAATTCTACCGTGCAGCAGATTTAGTCATTACACCTACTGAATATTCTGCGAGTTTAATCCGCGGCTACGGAATAAAATGTCCCATTTTACCCATATCCAATGGAATTGATTTGGCAAAATATTCTCGTAATCCGGCTAAAGAACTTGCCTTTCGCAAACATTTTAACTTATCCGATGATCAAAAAGTTGTTATAACTGCCGCACTTTATTTTAAACGTAAGGGGATTGACGATTTTGTCAAAGTCGCCGAAAAAATGCCTGATGTGACTTTCATCTGGTTTGGCTATCAAAACCTTTGGACTGTTCCAGGTTGGGTACGTCGTATCGTAAAGAAGAATCATCCTAAAAACGTTCTTTTCCCTGGCTATATCAAAGGTGAAGTATTTGAAGGGCAATGACTTCAAGCGATGCTTTCTTCTTTCCCTCACGCGAGGAAACTGAAGGAATTGTTGTGCTTGAAGCTTTAGCTAGTCATCAAAAAGCCATTGTCAGAGATATTCCTGTTTATAAAGGTTGGTTGGACGAGTCCTCCGCAAGTCTTGCTAGTGATATTACTGGATTTGTTGATAAACTTCAAGAAGTGTTGGATGGTAGAGTCAATCGTACTGAAGCGGGTTATAAAGTCGCCAAAGAGCGAACGATTGAGAAAGTAGCGAAACAATTAGTGGCTGCCTATCAACAGGCATTGGACTTATAGTCTGGAAAGAGAAAAATTTCTTTCTCATCACAATCCGTCTATTTATCGAAGTAAGTGCGTGCTATCTCCGCCCTTCGGGCTACGCTGTCGATGCTCGCTAAGGCGCTGAAGCGTCCAGTCGCAATCGCAACACCCCTACCTCTTAGGTAGGGGATGAAGCAGCACTAACTTTGAATTTCGTCCGACTAAATTCAGTGGTGAGTTGAAACTCCCACTGAATAAGTCTTGACTTCATTTACAGTTCGTACAGAGATGAGCCATTCTAAAAAGAGCGTCAAAGCGCAGTTGTTTTAAACGGTCACCGTTCGTTACACATCACAGGTAAGGACCCATTCGCTCTATCTCCGCTTTGCTACGTCGTCGATTTCACTAAGCCACTAAAGTGGCAAGTTCAAATCGCAATCTGTTCAAAGCAGCAAAGCGAAGTGGTTCACTACGCTGTCCGTTTTCTATAGCCACTTAAGTGGCTGATAAAAAGGCACACTAATTGCAGAATGACTAATAAAATGAGTAATATCATTTTAAAGTAGTTCTAATATATAATTAAAAACGAGAAAAATTTATGAGAGTTGGACTTTTTACAGACAGCTATTTTCCACAAATTAGTGGTGTGGCTACAAGTATTCAAACCCTAGCTGTAGAGCTTGAAAAACTGGGACATGAGGTATTTATTTTTACAACTACTGACCCAAATGCAGATGTCGACCACGAAAAAAATATCATTCGCCTGCAATCTATTCCTTTTGTCAGTTTAGCAGAACGTAAGATTGTATTAAAAGGGGTTTTTGCAGCCTATCAAATCGCTAAAGAATATGATCTTGATATTATTCATACACAGACTGAGTTTGGTATGGGAATTTTAGGTAAAATGGTTGCCGTGCAACTTCGCATTCCTGTTATTCACACACTGCATACAAAATACGAAGACTATGTTTACTATATTGCTAAAGGTCGCCTGATTCGTCCAAGCATGGTGAAATATATTATTCGTAACTTTTTACGTGGAACGGAAGCAATTATTTGCCCAAGTGAAATGGTATTGGAAACAGTTAATGGCTATGGCGTGACACTTCCTAAACGTGTAATTCCGACTGGAATCGAAATCGAACGTTTCAAACGTGAAGATATTACAGCTGAGGACACTTTAAAATTACGAGATAAATTAGGTATAAAAAAAGACGAGATAATGCTACTTAGCTTGTCAAGAATTGCAGCAGAAAAAAATATTCAAGCCGTCATTCATGCACTTCCTGATATTTTAACAGAGTTTCCCGTGAAACTTGTTATTGTAGGGCATGGACCTTATGCTGATACATTAAAAGCTTTAGTTTCCGATTTAAATCTTGATGATATTGTGATTTTTACTGGACGTGTAGAAAATGAACAAACAGCTTACTATTACAAAGCTGCTGATTTTTTCATTTCTGCCTCAACCTCCGAAACTCAGGGTCTAACTTACTTAGAGGCATTAGCTGCAGGTACACGTGTGATAGCTGCAAAAAATCCTTATTTAAATACCCTGATTAATGATGTAGAATTTGGACGACTATTTGATGGAGAGAACGATATTGCAGAACAAACCTGTGAAGCTATCGCTCACAAACATCCCATTGATAAGTTCAAATTTGAGAAAAAATTATATGAAATCTCTGCTGAACATTTTGCTAAACAAGTCTATCTCTTTTACTTAGACACAATCATTGAGTATGACACTCTTAAGAGCATTGAATCTGACCGCCTTCCGATGAAGATAGAAGATGCTATCCGCCAGATGCCTTTAACCGTAAAACACTCTATCAAACGTGAACAAATTCGTGCAAAATATTTTGCTAGAAAAGCCAGCAAATTGGCGAAAAATCTGCAAAGTTATGTTAAAATAGATAAGGACAAAGAGCAGGATTAAATCGCTCTAGAGAATTAAGCTCAGCTTAGACATAGAGAGAGTTTAATTTTTCACTCTATTTGAAAACTGTTCATTGAATGGGACTATAACCCAAGAAAGAATTTGATATAAATCAGGGTTTTGCCATGCAAAACGTCGAAAGGAATATTTAAAAATGAAATCACATTTATTAGCAATTATGAATCGTTTGAATCGCTTAGTTGAAAGCGGAGACCCAAAAGAAACTTATAACTTTGAACGCGAGGGTGTTGTTATGGCAACTGTTAGTTATAACCCGAAGAACAGGCTTTCTCTATTCGCTATCCTAAACAAAAAGATGCTTCTTTGTTTGACGATATTGACCTTGTTGCTATTGAAATCTATGATATGATTTACTAATATTTTCTTTTAGGTGCTGTTTTATCTTGTAAAGTAAAATACTTTTAGAGGTGAATAGCTGTAAATCTGCCCCTCTCTCACACAGTATTGACAAAAAGAAATTAAAAAAACTACAGCAAAGCAGTAGTTTTTTTGTAGCTGTTTTTTCGTCATTTTCGTAATTATTGTTTTTCTTTTGAAATCTTTGACATTTTTATATTTTGTAGTATAATGATTTCGAAGGAGAAATTTATGAAGAAGAAAAAATTGTTTACTGTTGGAGTTGTTGCGCTTGCCGCTCTTACTTTATCAGCTTGCTCAGCCAAAAATTCTGATGCAGCTAAAAAAGCTTTCATTTCTGATGCAACAACACTGAATAATTCAAAAGTTTATAATTCTCAAGAGTTAAATGTCAAAGTTGATAAATTCAAAGCAACTGGTGACAATGCTGACTCAATGAATAAATACCTTAATGGTGCTACTTTTGATATTAACGTTGGTCTTGACAGCGATAATCAACTTGCAAGTCTCGGGGTAAGATTAAAGTTGATAACAAAGCCTATAACTTAAATATGTTAATGTCTGAAAAAGGACTTTATCTCAATAGTGCTGATATCAAGACACTCTACAATGACAATAAAGGTTTAATTCCTAAATCTGATGAACAGGTCACAATGGTTTACGGAGCAATGGTTGATAGCCTAACAAAACCTTACTTTTTCCTTGATGCTAATACTTTAAACTCTGCAAACAGTTCTTCTAGTGAAAATTGGGATTCAACTTTTAAAGATATGTTTAAACAAACTCAAACAATCAAAAAATCTGATTTGGAAAAAGCTTTCAAAGATGTACCGAATTCTGATTTTACCAAAAATGGTGATAAAACTACTTTGAAGATTTCTGGAAAAAACGGTGATTTTAAAGACCTTATCAAAGGATTTACTTCAGTTAATCCGTCTATTCCAAAAGACCAGCTTGACTCTATTCTCAAAGAAAGTAAAGATGTCAACTTCGATAATCTTTCAATGACAATGGTGATTGATGGTAAAGCCCATACTATTGATGCCAGCTTTACTGGTAAGGTTTCTGATACTAAAGAAAAATCTACCATTGATTTCAAACTTTCGCTCGCTTCTAAGAGAAATAAACTCAAAGAAGCTCTAAAAGAACCTAGCACCTCTGATGCTGAAACAATGGCAGAATTACAAGCAGCCGCTATTGACAAACTTCAAGCTCAATTTAGCACTGCTCAATAATCGTCTTTATCGTCAGTTGCAGTCTAAAAGGGCGGAGATATATACACTTACTTTGATAAAAAACTCGGAAAAATTCCGAGCTTTTTATTTTATCAAAACAAGTGCTGCTTTGAATTTCGTCCGACTAAATTTAGTGGCGAGTTGAAACTCCCACTGAATAAGTCTTGACTTCATTGATAAACTTATTCACTTATGGACTTAATAATACTATTTTTCAATGCTTACCGTAATAAATTTCATCTATTTCTTTGGTATAGGACCCGTCTTCATTGTGGATGACGAGTGGAGGTAGAAAAATTTCTCCACCTGCCCTTCCATCTTTAATCGCATCAATCAGCAAGATGTTTGCTGGCTGATTTGCCTTAGGATAGACAAACTGAATCCATTTAGGTTGCAAATTATTAGCACGCATTTTATCAACAATTTCAAGAAAACGCTCTGGACGATGTACCATTGCAATGTGTCCATTGGATTTTAGCAATTTTTTTGCTGTATCAAAAATTTCATCTAGGTTTGTTGTTAACTCATGACGCGCCAATGTGTAATGATGACTTTCATTGATGTGACTATCTTCCGAATCTATTTTGAAATAGGGCGGGTTACAAAAAATTAAATCTGTACTTGATGTGTTCAAATATTTAGTCGTATTATTTAAGTTGTCGGTAATGACAGACATTCTGGAAGTCAAATCATTGAGTTCAATTGAACGCTGTGCCATATCAGCCAAACGCTCCTGTATTTCTACCTCAATAATATTTGCTTTAGTTCTACTGCTCGCAAAAAGACCAACGGCACCGTTCCCCGCACACATGTCAACAATTTGCCCCCGACTTGGAAGACGTGGAAAACGTGCAAGCAAAATAGCATCAATACTAAAAGAAAAAACCTCTCGGCTTTGGATAATTTTTACACCACTGCTTGCAATCTCATCAACTCGTTCATTTTCTTTCAATTCGACATTTCTCATACTAACATTATAGCACAAGATGCTTTTTTGCTTGTTCAAAAGCAATAAATAATGATTCTTAATCTTCCTTGAAAAACTGAAATTTTTATATTTCTTTCATTTCCGTCAGTACTGACAAAATTTATCATACAAAAAATTGGCAAGAGTCAAGGCTCTTACCAATTTTTACATTCTGTCAGTATACTGACAGTGTTTTATCAAAACAAGTGTGCGCTTAATAAGGTGAAATGATTCGCTAAGATGCTGAAGTGTCCAGCTGCAATGACTTTGCTCGACTGCTCCGCTCCTTAGGCAGTTAGGTTGCGCCTTAAATTCAGTGACTAATTGACCTTTTGTCAGTCACAGCGCCATTTGCGCTTACCATTTCGTCTTGCCAGCTTTGCTTTGCTGGATTGCGATTTGAACTTCCGACTTTATAGGATAGCCGTTTGCGCTAAAGCAGCAACGAAGTTGCGGAGATAGTGAAATCGGAAGCGGAGCAAAGCGGAGACAGAACAAATGGATAGCGGAGCGAAGCGAAGATGCGGACTTTGCCTGTTAAGAAAACGGATAGCGAAGATAGTAACTAGAAAAAATGAACAGATGTTTTACGAAGCTCTCATTGAATAAGCCTTGACTTGACTTCACTTAGCTTCATACCATGTTTTACCAGCATTTTCATCTACTTTTAGTGGAACTGCAAGTTCTATCGCATCTTCCATCGTCTTTTTGACTAACTTTCTGATTTCTCCAAGTTCTTCCTGAGGTACATCTAAGATGATTTCATCATGTACTTGTAGAAGTAATTTTGCTTGCGAATGAGATTCTATTAGTGCTTTGTCCAAATTAATCATCGCAATTTTCAAAATGTCCGCAGCCGAACCTTGAATTGGCGAGTTGATTGCAGTTCGCTCAGCAAAACCACGAACATTGAAATTTCTCGCATTAATATCTGGAATTTTACGACGCCTGTGACTCATTGTTTCGACAAAACCCTTGTCTCGTGCTTCGCGAACAATATCTTCCATATACTTCTTAATTCCTGGATAGCGTTCAAAATAAGTATCAATGTAGTTTTTAGCAGATTTTCGGGTAATTCCTAGATTTCGTGCTAAACCAAAATCAGAAATCCCATAGACTACTCCAAAATTAACCGCTTTTGCATTTCTACGGTCATTTGGTGTCACATCTTCTGCCCGCTCAATCCCAAATACCCGCATTGCCGTTGAAGTATGGATATCAGCACCATGATTAAAGGCATCAATCAAATGCTCATCACCAGAAATATGCGCCAATACTCGCAACTCAATTTGCGAATAGTCCGAACTCAAAAGCACTGCACCTTTGCTTGGTACAAACGCCCGACGAATCTTTCGCCCCTCTTCAAGACGCACTGGAATATTTTGTAAATTAGGGTCAACCGAAGATAAACGTCCAGTCTGCGTCAAATCTTGCACATAGCGCGTATGGATTTTTCCATCTTCTGCAATCTGAGGAATCAAGCCCTTCACATAAGTGGATTGAACCTTATTAATTTGACGGTACTCAAGAATCTTTGCCACTACAGGCGATAATGGTGCCAAATCTTCTAAAACATCAACCGCAGTAGAATAGCCTGTTTTTGTTTTTTTACCAGCAGGTAATTGCAGCTTCTCAAACAAAATCACACCAAGCTGTTTTGGCGAATTAATATTAAATTCTTCTCCAGCCAATTCATAAATTTCTTTTGTCAGTAATGACAACTTTTCCTCGTTTTCATTACCAATTTCCTCAAGTGTATCATTACTGACAGAGATTCCTGTAATTTCCATTTTTGCAAGCACTTCTGCTAATGGTAGTTCCATTTCTGTCAGTAATGACAATTGTTCATTTTCTTCAAGTTCTGACAACATTTTCGACTTTGCATTGACCAACACTCTGATTTTTCGAGCCAAATGTTCAAACAACACTTCATCATCGGGAACAGCAAGTTTCGTCCCCTTACCAAAAATTTCCTCATCTAAAGCAACTTGCCCAACATCAAATAGACGCGCAATAGTGGAAATTTTATTATCCTCAGTTGTCGAAATCAGGTATTTCGCAAGCATCGCATCAAATTTAGAAACTGGAAGTTCGCGCCCCAGATGATGTAACAATACTCGATTTTTCTTGAAATCATAGGTATTTTCAGGTAATTCCATTTCTGTCAGTACTGACAGATTCTTAGAAACATAGATTTTTTCAGCATTTCCCCATGCAAATGCGACAATTTTTTCCCGATGATAATTCTCGCCCAAAGTTTCCAAATAAAAGAAATCATCTTTACTGACAGAAAAATCAGAAGCACTGTCAGTAACTACTTCAAAAACAATTTCATCTTTAGTAGTTTCTGTCAGCTCTGACAGCCCACCATCAGACAATAATTTGTTCTTAAATTGAGCAAAACCCATCTCATCATAAAAAATACTAAGTGCTGAAATATTTTTAGATTGGATTCGAGTATCTTCCAAGCCAATTTCTATTGGCGCATTTGTATTGATCGTGGCAAGCTTTTGTGACAGATAAGCCATCTCCTTGTCAGCAACCAAATTCTCCTTCATCTTGCTTGCCTTGAGCGAATCTATATTTGCATATAAATTATCAAGCGATTCCCACTCTTGCAGCAGCTTCAATGCCGTTTTTTCACCAATTTTAGTCACTCCAGGATAATTATCTGACGAATCTCCCATCAATGCTTTTAGGTCAATGAATTGCGTTGGAGTAAGTCCCATTTTCTCATTCAAGTACTCAGGAGTAAATTCTTCAAACTCCGCCACACCTTTTTTAGAGATTTCTACTCGGGTATTCCAGTCTGTCAACTGAATCATATCCTTATCACCAGTAACAATGGTGACATCAAAATCCACATCTGGTGCCTCAGCCATTTTATCCAAGGTTCCAATAATATCATCAGCTTCGTAATTCACCAATTCATAATGACGAATCCCCAGTTTCTCAATCATTTCCTTGATAAATGGTAACTGCTCACGAAATTCATCTGGAGTTTTAGAACGTCCTCCCTTATATTCCGCAAACATTTCCGTCCGAAAAGTTGTTTTCCCAGCATCAAAAGCAATCAACACATGTGTCGGTTGAATACGTTCCATCAAAGACGACAACATCGTGTGAAAAGCAAAAATTGCATTTGTATGCAAACCATTTGGAGCCACAAACCGGTCCAACTGATTATACAACGCAAAGAAAGCCCTAAAAGCAATAGAAGAACCATCAATCAACAAAAGTCTATTCTTATTTTCCATAGTATCATTATAACCTAAAACACCACAATATCATCCATAAAAAATCACTCTCTCCTAAACATAATGATTTATTTTGGATTCTCCTGCAAAAAGACCTAAATAAGCATGAAATTCCCACATCTCAGTGAATTTTCCTACCCTAACATCAGTTGAAAATATAAAAAAACCAACAATGATGCTGGCTTTTTTAACTATCTCAAATTTATATTCTATAACACTCATTGAAAACCTAATATTGTCTACTTTACAAAAATCTTTCAGAAATAAACATTTACGTATACGTCAGATAGTATCTTTCCAGTTCAGCTAAGCTAAACAATAAAATCGTTTAGAGGTAAACTAGTGCAGAAAAAACATCTAAATAAAAAACTAACTTGAGTGAGGCGAAACAGTGATTTATTAGATTACGAAACAAAATTTTAAAAATGAAGATTTCTTTGATTTACTCCAACATAGAGTCTATTTTAGCCATAAACTTAACCATTTGAAGAGCTCAAATAATTACTATCACAAATAATGAGTGACCACTATACTATCAAGTAAATCATTCAAAAAATATATCTTTCTTTTTTATATTTTCAATCAAAGACTCTCCTCATAACTTTGCGCCTGCTGCCTCATCAATGAAGAAAAATGACTCATGTTCGGATTGTTTAAACATTGAAGCGGGCAAACTATTGTTTGGTTCAGAGTTGACGATTTCTTTGACAATTTTAGCTTTTCTTTCACCAGTTGCCATTAAAATGATTTTTTGAGCAGATAAAAGTTGCGAAAAACCTAGAGTAATTCCTTGTTGTAGATTAATTTCTTGGTCAAAATATTTTGCCATAACTTTTTTTGTCATATCAGAAAGTTCAACAACATGTGCCTTTTCATCAGGATTAAATCCTGGTTCATTAAGCCCAATATGACCATTCATTCCGATACCCAATAACACAAAATCAATGCCAAGCTCCTCAACAATCTGATTAATGTTTTTGATATCCACATCCAGATTTTTTGATAAGCCATCAAAAATATTAATTTGGTCAGTGCGAAATTTCATCGGGCTGAAGAAATCATCATAGAGCATTTGTGAGCACGAACCAACTGTTCCGCGTCCAACTCCAATCCATTCGTCCAAACCTAAAAGACGTACCCGTGAAAAATCTATTTCTCCATTTTTACGTACTTCAAACAGTTTATCCATCACTGGTCTGGGAGTTTCCCCGCACGCAAAGCAGAGCACTGCATCTGGTTTCTTTGAAATAATATCACTAACAATCTTTACTATTTGTTCAACTAATTCATCTTGTGAATCAAATTTTTTTAGTTCCATTAAATCCCTCATCCTCTGGAATTTCGACATATTTTTTTGCTGTAAATTCTTGAATAGCACTATGGCTTGATTCTATAAATAATTGTGCAAGTTCATGCGCATCCTCAAAGTTAGGAATATCATTTTGCAAAGCTACTTCAAGTAGCGCCCCAATATTGCAACCAGCGACCACAGCTACATTTTTATATTGTGAGGCAATCAAGACAGCTTGCTTATAAGGTGTTCCACCTACCAAATCACAGAAAAATACTAAATCATCCATCTTTGGAAATTGTTGTTCCAAATCAGACTCACTCATCTCTGCTGTAAAATCAATGAATTCGACACCTGAAAGTGTTCCTGCCAAGAGTTGCACAGTAGATTGTAATCCTGTCGCATAGTGACCGTGACCCGTTATAATAAGTTGCATTTTACAGAACTCCCAACCATGATAATACAAGTGCGAGAACAAAAGTAATCACGATGACCATAATTGGACTCACATTTTTCTTTTTTAAAAGCCAATACAAAAAGAAAGTATAGCTTAAAGCTAAAATATTTGGGAAAATCCGATCAAAAAATGAGGTCTGAATAGAGAGATTATGACCTGATGCAATATGAATTTTTGTCAAGACAGTAATTTGCACATAACTTGCAATCAACCCTCCAATTACGGTAACCCCAGTACATTAGCAGCATGCGAAATTGGTCCCATATTCTCATTGATCTGTGTGATAGCTTTTGTACCAGCATTATAACCTAAATGCGCAATAGGAATCCGCATAAGAAACATTCCGATATAAACAAGAAAGAATACTAACGGACCTAAAATACTTCCTTCTTTTGCAAAACTGGCTGTAATACCAGCCGTAATAGGCAAAATCGTAAACCATGTAATCGCATCTCCTATACCCGCAAGAGGTCCAAACAAAGAAACACGAATTGTATCAATCATCTCACGGCTTTCATGACTTTCTTCTAATGAGGCAGTCAACCCTTCAATAAAAGGAACTGCATAGTTGTTTGTATTGATAAAAGCTAAGTTGGCAGTCATGGCTTTTGCCAACCCTTCTTTATCCTCACCATATACTTTTTTAAGCATAGGCAGGATTGCTAAGGTATAGCCATCTGCCTGCATTCGTTGATAATTAAATGCTGCTTGATTATATAAAGAACGAATCGCAAGCATGGTAATATCTTTTTTGGTTAAAATTTTCTTTGGTGTTTCTACTTTAGATTCCATCTTCTTCACCTCCTCCAGTGAGTGCCAACTCCTCAATCGTTCTCATTTTCTTGTCTGTTTCATCTTTTTCACGTGCATGGTAAAATTCAATAAGAGCAAGTGCTACACCAATAACAGCTACAGGCATTAAATTACCAAAAGTAATAAAACCTGCCGCCGTAAAGCCTATAAGTAAATAAGCAGTATATTTGACTTTAAACATATTTTTAAGCAATAAACCAAACCCAACTGCGGGAAGAATTCCACCTGCAATGTTCAAACCATGATTAAGCCATGCTGGAAACGAATTAACAAATTGTTTCATCAACAGCTAAGAAGGTAATGACAAAGTAGGTAATTCCAACGATAACAGTAGGAAGCAACACCAATCTTGCAAATTTTTTAACATCTGCATTGGCTGCATAGATATCCAATTTCTTAGTGAAACCTGAAAATGCCGAATAATAGAATAGCATAATATATTGCATAAGAATACTAAAAGGAAGCGCCAGACCGATAGCCGTAGCAGCATTGTGTCCTGTGGTATGTGCAATGACAACTGTCATAATCCCGGCAAGTACGGATTAGGTGGCTGTGTTCCTCCTACAGGCGTCAAACCCGCAAATGTAAGTTCGGTCAATCCACCAGCAATAATACCAAGTGTCAGATCTCCCAATAAAAACCCAACAACAGTCGAAACAATCATCGGACGAAACCAGTAGAATCCTTCAAGCCAAAAGTCTATCCCAGCAACTAAGGCAAAAAGAGAAACTAAGATTCCTTGAAGTAGAGTAATATTCATAATAAATCATTCATTCCAAATTTTATCAGAATGTCCTTCCTATTTATTTTTTTCAAGAAAATCATTTGTGACAACTACTTTTTTATCGTTTGGTAATTCTTGAAGATAAACTTCAATACCTAAACCGATTAAATCTCTAAAAGCTTGCTTGTCTATTTCATCCACAAAAACCTTATTTGAAAGACCAATTTTACCTTCTGAATAGTGCATATTGCCGATATTTAGACTGCTGAATTTTACACCACCTTTCACCAGTATCAAAGCGTCTTCAGGTGTCTGGATAATTAAAAATATTTTTTGCCGAGGTGATGCCTTGTGAATCATATCAATCGTTTTTTTCAAAGTCCAAAAACGAATTCCGACTCCTGAACTTTCTGCTGTCGCACTCATCAATGTCTGCTGGAGCTCATTTTCAGCTGCAAAATCATTTGCGACTAGCAATAAATTTGTTCCACATTGAGCTGTCCAAACCACTCCAACCTGTCCATGGACAAGCCTATTGTCCACACGTGCAAGAACGATATTAGGTTCTGTCATAATAAATTCTCCTTAATAAATTATTAAATCTTTACTTACTATTGTATTCGCTTTCTTTTGAAAAATTTTTCTTTTTTCACAAAATTGGAAAAAATTTTTTCAAAAAAGAAGCTAATTACTTAGCTCCCGTTATATTTCCTAAATTTTTATAAATAGACCACATATCCAATAAAACACGAGCGATTATCTCAAGAGAAATACGACTGGCTGTGTCTGTTGTCATACCAAATTTTTTTAAATGAGATTTGTAACATATCATCTTATAATCCGCTTGCTGTGCAAGAGTACTCTCTCCCTCACTAGTTAAAGTTACCATATTTGCATGATTTTTTTTAGCAATCTCTCCGGCTAATATTATTTCCTCAGTTTCCCCATACAACGATAATATAAGCAAAAGATCTTCTCTTCCCATCTTATTTGCATAAAAGAGCATATAATCTTTATCATCTAATGCAATGCAACTTTTTCCTGATAATTGTAACTTACTTGCAAAATAATTAGCCACACTTTTCGTTGGACCAGCTGACATAATATAAATGTTTTGTGATTTATGTATTAAATGGACAATTTCTTCGATATCACCCAGCACAAGCAAATCAATAGTACGGTTGACTTCCTCACGATTTTTTTCAATCAATTCTTGTGCTACTACAGAAAAACCAGACTCTTTCAAAATATAGTGTGGCCGATTTTTCTTTGAACTTTTATAATCAGAATAACCATCATATCCACTTTTTTTTAGAGTTCTTTCAATTGTTGCTGCTGAAACATGAGAAATAGATGCTAATTTTGTAATAGTCATTGACTGCACCTTGTCTTCATTATCTTCTAAAAAATTCCATGTATATAACTCAGTAGATGAAAAAGACCTATCCATTATAAGCACCTCCATTTTATATTCCGCGAATCTATATTATCACATTTTCCCGACTCTATGCAATCTAAGGTGCAAAACAATTATCCAACAGTTACTGCGCAAAGGGTTTTCCTATGCTATGATACGCTCCGCCCTCCAAGATTATCCCCTCAACTAAACTCGCCTTCTAAAACGAAGGCTTTTATCTTACCTCAACTTCGTAAAATAAAAAAAAGAGGAGTAACACTCCCCTTCTCCCCAAACTTGGCCACTCGCCTATCTCCCAGGGGCAACCCCCAAGTACTTCCGCCGTAGATGGACTTAACTGCTGTGTTCGACATGGGAACAGGTGTATCTCCATCGCAATGATGACCAAATCTTTAAATGTTCCTTTGAACATTCAAAACTAAATAACAATCCTTCTAACTTCTAAACCTTAAGCATTTTATAGTTGACTCTTTTGGTAAAGTCCTCGAGCGATTAGTACTGGTCCGCTCCACCCCTCACAGGGCTTCCACTTCCAGCCTATCAACCAGATCATCTCTCTGGGCTCTTAATTCTTACGAATGGGAAATCTCATCTTGAGGTGGGCTTCGCACTTAGATGCTTTCAGCGCTTATCCCTTCCCTACATAGCTATCCAGCCGTGCTCCTGGCGGAACAACTGGTACACCAGCGGTAGGTCCATCCCGGTCCTCTCGTACTAAGGACAGATCCTCTCAAATTTCCTACGCCCGCGACGGATAGGGACCGAACTGTCTCACGACGTTCTGAACCCAGCTCGCGTGCCGCTTTAATGGGCGAACAGCCCAACCCTTGGGACCGACTACAGCCCCAGGATGCGACGAGCCGACATCGAGGTGCCAAACCTCCCCGTCGATGTGAACTCTTGGGGAGATAAGCCTGTTATCCCCAGGGTAGCTTTTATCCGTTGAGCGATGGCCCTTCCATGCGGTACCACCGGATCACTAAGCCCTAGTTTCCTACCTGCTCGAGTTGTAGCTCTCGCAGTCAAGCTCCCTTATACCTTTACACTCTACGATTGATTTCCAACCAATCTGAGGGAACCTTTGGGCGCCTCCGTTACTCTTTAGGAGGCGACCGCCCCAGTCAAACTGTCCGTCAGACACTGTCTCCCTGGCCGATATTGCCAGCGGGTTAGAGTAACCATAAGTCAAGGGTAGTATCCCAACAACGCCTCAATAGAAACTAGCGTCCCTATCTCAATGGCTCCTACCTATCCTGTACATGACTTACAGGTACTCAATATCAAACTACAGTAAAGCTCCATGGGGTCTTTCCGTCCTGTCGCGGGTAACCTGCATCTTCACAGGTACTAAAATTTCACCGAGTCTCTCGTTGAGACAGTGCCCAAATCATTACGCCTTTCGTGCGGGTCGGAACTTACCCGACAAGGAATTTCGCTACCTTAGGACCGTTATAGTTACGGCCGCCGTTTACTGGGGCTTCAATTCAGGGCTTCGCTTACGCTAACTCCTCCTCTTAACCTTCCAGCACCGGGCAGGCGTCACCCCCTATACATCACCTTGCGGTTTAGCAGAGAGCTGTGTTTTTGATAAACAGTTGCTTGGGCCTATTCACTGCGGCTGGCTTTTACACCAGCACCCCTTCTCCCGAAGTTACGGGGCTATTTTGCCGAGTTCCTTAACGAGAGTTCTCTCGATCACCTGAGGCTACTCGCCTCGACTACCTGTGTCGGTTTGCGGTACGGGTAGATATGACTTTACGCTAGAAGCTTTTCTTGGCAGTGTGACATCAGAGAGTTCGCAACCGTAGTTGCTTCCCCATTACAGCTCAATGTTAAAGAGAAATGCATTTGACACATCTCACACCTCACTGCTTAGACCAGAATCCATTAACTGGCATCTCTTAGCCTACTGCGTCCCTCCATCACGATCATATCTAGTACTGGAATATCAACCAGTTGTCCATCGACTACGCCTTTCGGCCTCGCCTTAGGTCCCGACTAACCCAGGGCGGACGAGCCTTCCCCTGGAAACCTTAGTCTTACGGTGGATAAGATTCTCACTTATCTTGCGCTACTCATACCGGCATTCTCACTTCTTAACGCTCCAGCACTCCTCACGGTATACCTTCTTCGCGGTTAAGAACGCTCTCCTACCATTGATAATATATCAATCCAAAGCTTCGGTAATATGTTTAGCCCCGGTACATTTTCGGCGCAGGGTCACTCGACTAGTGAGCTATTACGCACTCTTTGAATGATAGCTGCTTCTGAGCTAACATCCTAGTTGTCTGTGCAACCCCACATCCTTTTCCACTTAACATATATTTTGGGACCTTAGCTGTTGGTCTGGGCTGTTTCCCTTTCGACTACGGATCTTAGCACTCGCAGTCTGACTGCCGAACATGTGTATTAGCATTCGGAGTTTATCTGAGATTGGTAATCCGAGATGGACCCCTCACCCAAACAGTGCTCTACCTCCAATACACTTACATTTCGACGCTAGCCCTAAAGCTATTTCGGAGAGAACCAGCTATCTCCCAGTTCGTTTGGAATTTCTCCGCTATCCACAAGTCATCCAAACACTTTTCAACGTGTCCTGGTTCGGGCCTCCAGTGCGTCTTACCACACCTTCACCCTGCTCATGGATAGGTCACTAGGTTTCGGGTCTACATCATGATACTAAAGCGCCCTATTCAGACTCGCTTTCGCTACGGCTCCGTCTCTTCAACTTAACCTCGCATCATAACGTAACTCGCCGGTTCATTCTACAAAAGGCACGCTCTCACCCATTAACGGGCTCGAACTTCTTGTAGGCACACGGTTTCAGGTGCTATTTCACTCCCCTCTCGGGGTTCTTTTCACCTTTCCCTCACGGTACTGGTTCACTATCGGTCACTAAGGAGTATTTAGGGTTGGGAGATGGTCCTCCCGGATTCAAACTGGATTTCGCGTGTCCAGCCCTACTCAGGATACTGCTAGGTATAAGGTCTATTTCGAATACGAGGCTTTTACTCTCTTTGGCTCATCTTCCCAGATGATTCTTCTATAGACCTTAAGTCCACGTTGCAGTCCTACAACCCCAAGAAGCAAGCTTCTTGGTTTGCCCTTCTTCCTGTTCGCTCGCCGCTACTTAGGAAATCGTTTTTACTTTCTCTTCCTGCAGGTACTTAGATGTTTCAGTTCTCTGCGTTACCTTTACATGAGCTATGTATTCACTCATGAATAACTGCTAGAAGCAGCTGGGTTTCCCCATTCGGAAATCAACGGATCAAAGCGTACTTACAGCTCCCCGTCGCATATCGTCGTTAGTCACGTCCTTCTTCGGCTCTTAGTGCCAAGGCATCCACCGTGCGCCCTTATTAACTTTGCCATGATGATTCAATCATCTTTTTTCAAGTATAAGTTTGTAAATTCTTTAAAATTCACAGCTTTTCGGTTTATTTATCGTTATTAGATATTGTTATTTAGTTTTCAAGGTTCAAGATGATTTTAACGTCTTTTCTGACAAGATACCTTCGGCTGAAACTAATCTCAACACTTACTTTCGTATCTTCATGGAGCCTAGCGGGATCGAACCGCTGACCTCCTGCGTGCAAAGCAGGCGCTCTCCCAGCTGAGCTAAGGCCCCACAATCAAGAAGTTGATTCTTGCGTGGTCTATCTCTAGACCCCTCAAAACTGAATAAAGTTGAATGCTCATCCTTGTATATATTCCTTAGAAAGGAGGTGATCCAGCCGCACCTTCCGATACGGCTACCTTGTTACGACTTCACCCCAGTCATCGGTCTTACCTTAGGAAGCGCCCTCCTTGCGGTTAGGCAACCTACTTCGGGTACTCCCAACTCCCGTGGTGTGACGGGCGGTGTGTACAAGGCCCGGGAACGTATTCACCGCGGCGTGCTGATCCGCGATTACTAGCGATTCCGACTTCATGTAGGCGAGTTGCAGCCTACAATCCGAACTGAGAATGGTTTTAAGAGATTAGCTAAACATCACTGTCTCGCGACTCGTTGTACCATCCATTGTAGCACGTGTGTAGCCCAGGTCATAAGGGGCATGATGATTTGACGTCATCCCCACCTTCCTCCGGTTTATCACCGGCAGTCTCACTAGAGTGCCCAACTTAATGATGGCAACTAGTAATAGGGGTTGCGCTCGTTGCGGGACTTAACCCAACATCTCACGACACGAGCTGACGACAACCATGCACCACCTGTCACCGATGTACCGAAGTAACTCCTTATCTCTAAGGATAGCATCGGGATGTCAAGACCTGGTAAGGTTCTTCGCGTTGCTTCGAATTAAACCACATGCTCCACCGCTTGTGCGGGCCCCCGTCAATTCCTTTGAGTTTCAACCTTGCGGTCGTACTCCCCAGGCGGAGTGCTTATTGCGTTAGCTGCGATACAGAAAACTTATAGCTTCCTACATCTAGCACTCATCGTTTACGGCGTGGACTACCAGGGTATCTAATCCTGTTTGCTCCCCACGCTTTCGAGCCTCAGTGTCAGTTACAGGCCAGAGAGCCGCTTTCGCCACCGGTGTTCCTCCATATATCTACGCATTTCACCGCTACACATGGAATTCCACTCTCCTCTCCTGCACTCAAGTCTACCAGTTTCCAATGCATACAATGGTTGAGCCACTGCCTTTTACACCAGACTTAATAAACCACCTGCGCTCGCTTTACGCCCAATAAATCCGGACAACGCTCGGGACCTACGTATTACCGCGGCTGCTGGCACGTAGTTAGCCGTCCCTTTCTGGTTAGATACCGTCACTGCATGGATTTTCCACTCCCACACACGTTCTTCTCTAACAACAGAGTTTTACGATCCGAAAACCTTCTTCACTCACGCGGCGTTGCTCGGTCAGGGTTGCCCCCATTGCCGAAGATTCCCTACTGCTGCCTCCCGTAGGAGTTTGGGCCGTGTCTCAGTCCCAATGTGGCCGATCACCCTCTCAGGTCGGCTATGTATCATCGCCTTGGTAGGCCTTTACCCTACCAACTAGCTAATACAACGCGGGATCATCTTTGAGTGATGCATTTGCATCTTTCAAACTTTTAACTTATGTTTAAAGCTTTTATGCGGTATTAGCATTCGTTTCCAAATGTTGTCCCCCGCTCAAAGGCAGATTCCCCACGCGTTACTCACCCGTTCGCTGCTCTTCCAGTTGGTACAAGTACCAACCTTCAGCGCTCAACTTGCATGTATTAGGCACGCCGCCAGCGTTCGTCCTGAGCCAGGATCAAACTCTCAAATAAAGTATTTAAGTCACCTTAGTGACTGGCTTGTCTTTCATTATTGATTGACAGATTTTTGATGTCTTTACGACATCACATGAGTCATTCTTCTTTATTCAGTTTTCAAGGGTCTAAACGCTTGAGTGGCTTCCCTCTCTCGCGACAACTATTATATTCTATCAAACTACACACCCTTTGTCAATTATTTTATCACTCCTTTCTCCGATTTTTTTTACTTTGTTCGATTTTTACTCCTACCCTACTCCCATTTTTTATCGTGGACATAAACTGAATGGGAAATGAACCCAAAAAAGAAGCCCCTGTATCTAGCAGGGGACTTCCTTTTTATTCTTCCGAGTCATCTAAATCAAAAAGAATAGATTTAATTTTTTCTTTGAGCCGATAGCGCTCCATACGAGTCAGTTCTTCTCCTCGCATTTGGCGGACGAGAAGCTCTTGGTAATGAGGACGAAGGCACTCATACACCTCTGCTAGAAGGTGATTAAATACAAGGGCACTCTCTGGAGTCTCTCCGTGTGACGAAATGACATCCGAATACTCATAGATATCTACCGCTCCTAGTTGGTCAAAACCTCGTTTTTTCGCTTGGCTATGACGGATTTCATCTATCAAACGTTGGTGATATTGGACTTTGAATTTCACTGGTAGTCCCTCGAATCCCACACTTGATTCAAGTAAGTGATACAGAACTATCATTCCTTCTTGAAGATAATCGTCATATGTCCAAGAGCGAACTCGAAGTTGTTTCATTGCTTTTAAGACAATTGGTTTAAGTCTTGAAAAGGCTTGGTCAAAATTTATTTTATCTTTTTGTGGCAAACACACTTTCTCCTATTTATTTTTTACTAACGTATTTTTATCTTTTAGATGCTCGGAGGAGAATGATAAATGAACATGATATTGATATCCTTTCAAAGTTTTATCACTCCTTTCAATTTTAATTCTATTATAGGTCTATTTTTCTTTTACTGCCAATAATATGCAAATTATTACGTCTAGAAAACAAAAATAAAAAGACGAGAGTGCTCTCGTCTTTTTAAAAATCATAAATAATCTGGTTTAGCTTTATCTTTAAAATATACTCCTGAAATTCTCGAAGCTGCTCCTGGTTCCACAAGCTCTAATGTTTTCGATATTTCATCAAATGAAGCATTGTAGTCTCGATCGCGTTCAAATAATTGGAGAGCTCGTGAGATTCCTGAAGCGACCTGTTCATTTGAAGCCTTATAACGGTTGGCGTATTGAATAAGTTGTTCTGCCAACACTGCATGGTCTGTAAGATTATTTGTTGCTTCTTTCAAAACATGCATATCTTCTGTACTGACATCAACTAGATGATTAATTGTATCTATGTTAATTCTGACACGTCCTAACTCTTTAAAGAGATTTTGAATACGGTCACCTGTCATGAAGAACAAATCCAAATAGTCTTTAGGTAGACCTGGAAGATTTCTCTTCTCAACATATCGTTTTATTGTCCTGAGTTCCGAATCAAACTTTTCAGCAATTTCTTGTGCAGCCCTTTCTTCATCTTTCAACCCTGTTAAAGTATTATTGATTTTTATTTGATTCTTTTCCATTTCTTCTAATGCATTAACAATGGAATTTACTCTACGCGAAAGTACAGAGTAAGGAAGAGCTTTTTCCTCAATAGCTTTTAATATATCGTCGGCATCAACTTCTAATGTTTCTAAGTGTTCTTGATAACCTCGGACATAACCTTTTTCATTTCCAGAAAGGATGTATGATTGTGTAATATGGTCAATTTCAAGAAGTAAGTTTTTATTGTTTGAACGAATATGTTCAATATATTCTTTGAGCACAGCCGAACGCTTTTCAACATTTCTGCGCGCACCATATTCCTTATCAAATATAGCATATAGACTCTCGATTTTGTCTTGAATGGAAACAAGCTCAGTTTCTACACGATCAAGTTCAAATTGTTCCAAAAGATTTCGTGTATCATCAAGATGTTCTTGAATATCTGCCATCTTTTCCTCAATATCAACACTTTCGGGAAGGATGTACTCTTCTTCTATAAATTTATCGCTCGCTTCTTTGAGATCAGCAAGCTGCTTAGGAATATCTTTTTCAATTTTTTCGATAAATTCAGGAATCTGCTCAGTAATTGCTCTCAAAGCAATAGTATGTTCTTCTGCTGTTTCCAGAACCTCAGCTGCCTCAATAGGGTCTCCTGTAGAGTTCAAAGTCACAAATTGAGAAAACTCTGCTTCAATATTAGTCAAATGTTTCTCAAGCTCATGAATAACCGTTCCATACAAATCTGCATTATCAGTAATATCATTTCGTAAACTATCGTACAGATCCAGAGATTCTTGAATTTTATTAGAATTCCTTTTTTCTTGCTCCGTTAATTGTGCCACACCTTGGCGAATGGATTCTACTTCTTCTTCCATCAGTTCAATTTGCGCTTCACTATCTGCAACTGATTCACGTGCACGGAAAAAATGGAAAGAATCATTAAGTTGTTCTGCCTCAAAGATGTGATTTTCAAGGTCAGCAAAAGAATTTGATGACAAATCAATCCATTTTTGATTCCATTCTCGGAAGATCGTTTGTGACTGTCCGACAAGATGCATTTTTTTAACTGAATCTATCTCTTCTTGAACCGGAAGATCGAAAAGCGTTTCTTTTCTTTCTTCCATGGCTAAAATACGATCTTCTGTTTTCTTCCGCATCAAAATTGCGAAAATATAAAAGCCAACAACGATAACTACTAAGACAACGATAAGGATAATGACAGTACTTGACATGCTTTACTCCAAAAAATTTTTAATTACTTTACAGGTTACAGATTTCATTAGATAGAAAATCTCAAATATAATTATAGCATATTGCAAGAAGAATTACACTATTTTTTGGACCTATTTGGTTAAAAAATACTTTAATAAAATTGGTACACAAAAAAAGCAACTCACTCGAGTTACTTTTCATTTTCAAATTAAAGGCCAGCTTTAGCTGCTTCAACTTCTGCTGCAAAGTCTGTCTCTGCTTTTTCAATTCCTTCACCAACTTCAAAACGTGTAAAGCTGATTGCTTTGGCACCTTTAGAGTCAAGGAATTTTTCAACAGTCATGCTGTCATCCATGATATAGAGCTGAGCAAGGAGTGTGTATTGTTGGTCAACTTTAGTGTTGTCTTCAAGGAATTTAGCCATCTTGCCTGGGAGAATTTTATCCCAAATTTTTTCCGGTTTACCTTCGGCTTTAAGTTCTTCTTTGATTTCTACTTCAGCTGTCGCAATTGCTTCAGGAGTAATTTGTAATTTAGAACCGAATTTAGGGAATGGCAATGCTGGCTTATTAACCAATGCGCGACTCTCATTATCTTGTTCAATTTTGTGGATAAGTTGAGCTGTTTCATCATGAATAAATTGAGCATCTAATTCTTCGTATGAAAGAACGGTTGGATTCATTGCTGCTACATGCATTGATACTGATTTCGCAAGCGCGGCATCTCCACCTTCAATAACTGTAATAACTCCAATTTTTCCACCGTTATGTTGGTAAGCACCAAAGTATTGAGCATCTGTTTTTTCAACAACCACAAAACGACGGAAAGTAATTTTTTCTCCAATTGTTGCTGTTGCTTGAACAAGAGATTCTTCAAGTGTCGCACCTGAAGCTGTTTTAATAGCAAGGGCTTCTTCATTGTTTGCTGGTTTATTCGCAGCAATAAGCTCTGCAGTCTCTTTAACTAAAGCAACAAATTGATCGTTTTTCGCAACAAAGTCTGTTTCTGAGTTAAGCTCCACAAGAGCTGCAACATTTCCATCTACGGCAATCCCAGTGAGTCCTTCTGCTGCTACACGATCAGCTTTTTTAGCCGCTTTAGCGATACCTTTTTCACGAAGAAGTTCTGCTGCCGCTTCCATGTTTCCATCAGTTTCTACAAGTGCACGTTTAGCATCCATGATTCCTGCACCAGTCTTTTCACGCAATTCTTTAACTTGAGCTGCTGTTACTGCCATTTTGTAAATCTCCTATATTTTATTTTCTGCCTTATAGACAGGATGTTTATTTTAAAAAACAGACGAGGCGTAAGGCCTCGCCTGTTATTAATTACTTAACTTATAAGTTTAAAATTTTGAATCATTTGCCTTCAACAATTTCAGCAAGCTCTTCAAGTGATTCTTCTGAAGCTGCTTCATCTGCTACAAATTCTTCTGCTGCATCTTCACCTTGACGACCTTCAATAATAGCGTCTGCCATTTTAGCCGTAATCAATTTAACCGCACGGATAGCATCATCATTTGCAGGGATAACTACATCAATTGGTTCTGGATCAGCATTTGTATCAACCATAGCTACAACTGGAATCCCCAAAGTTTTAGCTTCTTTAACTGCGATTTGTTCAGCATGTGGGTCAACAATATACAGTACATCTGGAATACGAGGCATATCAGCGATACCACCAATGAATTTTTCAAGACGTTCACGCTCTTTATTAAGAAGAACTACTTCTTTCTTGGGTAAAACTTCGAAAGTTCCTTCTTCTTCCATTTTGTTGATTTCTTTAAGGCGTGACACACGTGTTTGGATAGTATTCCAGTTAGTGAGCATACCGCCTAACCAACGATGGTTTACGTAGTATTGACCAGCACGAAGTGCTTCTTCTTTAACTGCTTCAGCAGCTTGCTTTTTAGTACCAACAAAAAGAACTACTGCACCTTCTTGTGAAGCGTTTTTTACATAATTGTAAGCATCGTCAACAAGTTTTACAGTTTTTTGAAGGTCGATAACATGAATACCATTACGTTCTGTGAAGATGTATGGTTTCATTTTAGGGTTCCAACGACGAGTTTGGTGTCCAAAATGCACACCAGCTTCAAGAAGTTGTTTCATTGAAATAACTGACATTTTACTGTCTCCTTTTAAAATAGTTTTATCCTCTTTTGACCGTCAACCAGTGCCGCTACACTATGCGCACTACGACAATGTCCAATCAAAATGCGAAATGGTTGCACTGCAACTCACTTATTATACACTCTTATAGAATATTTTGCAAGTCGAATTTCAATAAGTTTTATCTCTCTAACTTTTTATATCCTGACTCTATTCATATTTAGAATTTTTTCTAAGAAAAAAATTAAATAATTTCGCTGTAAACGCTTATTTATGATAAAATGATGGTATGAACTTAAAAGTGAGATAAGGAGAAACGATGAAAGAAAAAATTCTTCTAGGTGGTTACACCAAACGTGTATCTAAAGGGTTTACAGTGTGATATTGGATACTAAAAGTGCTCAATTATCAGATTTGAATGAAGTGGCTACTGTGCAAAACCCTACTTACATTACCATTGATGAGCATAATCATCTTTATACCTGTGCTGCAGATGGAAATGGTGGAGGAGTTGCTGCATTTGATTTTGATGGAAAAACAGCCAAACATATCAATAACGTAACAAGTACAGGCGCTCCACTTTGCTACGTCGCCGTTGATGAAGCAAGACAATTAGTATATGGTGCAAATTATCATCTTGGTGAAATACGCGTTTACAAAATTCAACTCGATGGTTCTCTTAAACTGACCGATACTGTTAAGCATGAGGGCTCTGGACCTCGCCCTGAACAAAATGCTGCCCATGTCCATTATGCTGACTTAACTCCCGATGGTCGATTAGTCACTTGTGATTTAGGTACTGATGAGGTGACAGTATACGATGTAATCGGCGAAGGAAAACTGAATATTGTAACGATTTATCGTGCTGAAAAAGGAATGGGAGCACGTCATTTAACTTTCCACCCAAATGGAAAAATTGCTTACTTAGCTGGCGAATTAAACTCAACAGTTGAGGTTTTGAGCTACAATGAAGAAAAAGGACGATTTGCTCGTGTCCAAACAATCACTACTCTCCCTGAAAGTCATGAAGGCTTCAATGGCGTAGCTGCTATTCGCATTTCTTCTGATGGAAAGTTCCTCTATGTTTCTAATCGTGGAAATGATTCCTTAGCAATTTATCAAGTTAGCCCTCTTGGTACAAAACTTGAAATCATAGGATGGGTACCAACTGAAGGAAATATTCCACGTGACTTTAACTTTAACAAAACCGAAGACTTTATTATCGTTGCTCACCAAAATTCAGATAATTTAACTTTATTTGCTCGTGATAAATCAACTGGTAAATTGACTTTAGAGCAAAAAGATTTTTATGCCCCTGAAGCAACTTGTGTCCTTCCCTTATAAAACAAAATAATTGAACGTAAAAAATATTGTCAAATCTTTAAAATCATGGATTTGACAATATTTTTACGCCTTAATGTAAGCGCTATCTAATTTATCTGATTTTTTAATTTAATAAAAATTGTAAAAGTCATCACAATATTACTTGACATGGGAATAAATGTTTGTTAAAATATTCACGTAATGGTAAGTGAAAAAAATCACAAAGGAGAATCTATTTACTTATGCCAAAAGAAAAAACTGAGCTGACTGCTGAAGAAAAAATGGCTCAAGCCGTAAAATATACTGACGGTCTTGTCAAAAAAGCTCACGAAGCTGTACTAAAATTTGAAGGTTATACTCAAGAACAAGTTGACACAATTGTGGCCGCTATGGCACTAGCTGCAAGCGAACACTCATTGGAGCTTGCTCATGAAGCTGTAAACGAAACAGGACGCGGTGTGGTTGAGGATAAAGACACTAAGAATCGTTTTGCTTCTGAATCAGTTTATCACTCTATCAAGAACGACAAAACGGTCGGTGTGATTGGTGAAAACAAGGTTGCAGGTAGTGTTGAAATTGCAAGTCCTCTTGGAGTCTTGGCAGGTATTGTTCCAACTACCAATCCAACTTCTACTGCAATCTTTAAATCATTATTGGCAGCGAAAACACGTAACGCTATTGTTTTTGCTTTCCATCCACAAGCTCAAGGATGTTCAAGTCATGCTGCTAAGATTGTATACGATGCTGCTGTTGCAGCCGGAGCTCCTGAAAACTTTATCCAATGGGTAGAAAAACCTAGTCTTGACAATACAACTGCCTTGATTCAAAATCATGGTATTGCATCTATCCTTGCTACTGGCGGACCAGGTATGGTCAATGCTGCACTCAAATCTGGTAATCCTTCACTCGGCGTTGGTGCTGGTAATGGTGCAGTCTATATTGATGCTACAGCTAATGTTGAACGCGCGGTTGAAGACTTACTCATGTCTAAACGTTTTGATAATGGGATGATTTGTGCAACTGAAAATTCTGCTGTTATCGCAGCTGAAATCTACGATGAATTTGTTGCTAAAATGCAAACTCAGGGTGCTTATATGGTGCCTAAAAAAGATTACAAAGCTATTGAATCATTTGTTTTTGTTCAACGTGGTGGTGAAGGCTGGGGAGTAACTGGACCCGTTGCCGGTCGTTCAGGTCAATGGATTGCTGAACAGGCGGGTGTAAAAGTGCCTACTGATAAAGATGTTTTACTCTTTGAACTCGACAAGAAAAACATTGGTGAGGCACTTTCATCTGAAAAACTAAGCCCATTGCTTTCTATTTATAAATCAAATTCACGTGAAGAAGGAATCGAAATTGTCCGTAGTCTTCTGCACTATCAAGGTGCTGGGCATAATGCCGCTATCCAAATCGGCGCAATGGATGATCCATTTGTTAAAGAATTTGGTGAAAAAGTCGAAGCTTCTCGTATCTTAGTCAATCAACCTGATTCAATCGGCGGTGTTGGGGATATTTATACTGACGCAATGCGTCCATCGTTGACACTTGGTACTGGTTCTTGGGGGAAAAATTCGCTCTCACATAATTTGAGCACATATGATCTATTGAATATTAAAACAGTGGCAAAACGTCGTAATCGCCCACAATGGGTTCGTTTGCCAAAAGAAATCTACTACGAAAAAAATTCTATTTCTTACTTGCAAGATTTACCACACGTGCATAAAGCCTTTATCGTAGCTGACCCAGGTATGGTAAAATTTGGTTTTGTTGATAAGGTGTTGGAACAACTTGCAGTTCGTACAACTCAAGTACAAACAAGTATCTATGGTTCTGTTCAACCTGACCCAACTCTATCGGAAGCTATCGCGATTGCTCGTCAAATGAATGAGTTCCACCCTGACACGGTCATCGCAATCGGTGGTGGTTCTGCCCTTGATGCTGCAAAAATTGGTCGTTTGATTTATGAGTATTCACATCGTGGAGAAGTTGATTTAGCTGATGATAAAGCGTTGAAACATCTCTTTGAAGAATTAGCTCAAAAATTCATGGATATTCGTAAACGTGTTGTAAAATTCTATAACCAACGTCAAACTCAGATGGTATGTATCCCTACAACATCTGGTACAGGTTCTGAGGTAACTCCATTTGCCGTTATCACTGACGATGAGACTCATGTAAAATACCCACTCGCCGACTACCAATTGACACCTCAAGTAGCCATTGTTGACCCTGAGTTTGTTATGACTGTACCAAAACGTACTGTAGCTTGGTCTGGTATAGATGCACTCTCTCACGCTCTTGAATCTTATGTTTCTGTTATGGCTTCTGACTATACTAAACCTTATTCATTGCGTGCGATTAAGTTGATTTTTGAAAACTTGGAAACTTCTTACAAATATGATCCAAGTCATCCGTCTAAAGAAGGTCAAGTTGCTCGCGAAAATATGCACAATGCGGCGACTATCGCTGGTATGGCTTTTGCTCAAGCTTTCCTCGGTATCAATCACTCACTTGCTCACAAAACTGGTGGTGAATTCCACTTGCCACACGGTCTTGCGATTGCGATCGCAATGCCACATGTCATCAAGTTTAATGCTGTAACTGGTAACGTTAAGCGTACACCATTCCCA
Organism: Lactococcus protaetiae; assembly: GCF_006965445.1. Lineage (NCBI taxonomy): Bacteria > Bacillati > Bacillota > Bacilli > Lactobacillales > Streptococcaceae > Lactococcus > Lactococcus protaetiae. Next base: position 303,765 of record NZ_CP041356.1, read on the forward strand.
CGCTATGAAACTTACCGTGCTCAGGAAGATTACGCCGAAATTGCACGTTATATCGGCTTGACTGGTAAAGATGATGCTGAATTGGTGGATGCTTTGATTGCTAAAATCCATGAACTTACAGATGCAGTTGATATTGACGTGACGCTTTCAGGCAATGGTGTGAAGAAAGAACAACTTGAAAGTCAACTCGACAAACTTGCAAACTTGGTTTATGATGACCAATGTACGCCTGCTAACCCTCGTCAACCTCGAATTGATGAACTTAAACAACTTTTGTTGAATCAATTTTGATGTTTGAATCCTTTAGTGAAGGATGATAATAATATGTTAAACCCGTCTGTTTAGTCACAGGCGGGTTTTAAATACACAAGAATAAAAAGAAACTACCTTAAAGCATAGTTTCTCCTATTGCGAGTAATATCTCGAATAATCCAAGCAATCAAGAAGATATTAACAACGGCAAACACATAGTAACCCCAGTAGAGCATATCGCTAAGCATAAACTTGATTACCTCAAGTCCAACCAATCCTTCGGATAAGTTTTTAAAAAGATATCCACCACCGAGATAGAATGCACTAAGTGCTAAAGCTCCTCCAATGATGTAGGATAGCTTTTTCGTCCTATTTCTCACAACAAAATAAAGGACAAACAAAGCAATAAATATACCCAAAGCAACTCCATGGAAAAGCAAATGGTTAAATACTGTCGTGTTATTGTGTCGCTCAATACCAAGACTTATCTTTCCGCTAACTGCGATTATCGGATGAATGGGACGTAAATATGGTAAAAATAGCGCGAATAGATACAATACACTCAATGTAACTAAAGAAATATTTTTTTGTATTTGTTTCATTAATTTTCCTTATTTTTCTATATGTTATAATTTACTCCATTGTTACTTTGAATAAATTAATTGGATACAGTAAATATAAGAGTGTACTACAAATCTACTGTATCTTTATGTTTTTTATTTTTGGGAGTAAAAGCTACAAAAATAGCCCAAACTGAAATTATAATACTAACTATTGTTGGAATCCAGTAACCTACACTTGCTACTTTCAAGATTATTTTTGCATTTTCTAATCCTGCACTTGAGTACAAAAACATCGGTAATATCATCAGTGTGGCTAAATCTAGTGTTGCCATAAACAATATAATCGATATAATACGAGATATTTTTTTATTTCGTTTGATAAAGGGAAAAACCATACCCAATACAATAAACGCAACTAAAGAAATCTGACTTCTCAAATAAGCAATTCCTACAAAAAGAATTGTAAAGATATTAGAGTTTCCTGCTCCTTGAACCGCATCTGTAAAATACGGAAATAATGAACCGATGGTATAAATTAAAACGAAAAAGAGGAATGCAACATCTCCTTTATTCAATCTAATTTTTCCCATCGAAAAGATTCTTTTGGATTTTAAGACCTTATTGTCTCCTACCATCTTCTAACCTCATGAATTCTAGTAATATACGTAAATGTATTTTCTATTATATTCGTTTGATATTCAACATATGCTGAAGTAATCGCAATAACTTTATAATAAAATCCATCAGAACGAAGAATAATTTCACCTACATATACTCCTCCACCATCGTCCATCACTTGTGTCAATGGTGCGATGGCAACTGGTGTTGTAACAGTATCTGCACTTGCTTTGAGTTCTGGAGTAGCAAAGAATAATCCTGCTGCAAGAGCTGCTACTGCAAGAAGTGCATATTTTGGAGCTTTTGTTCCTGAAATTTGTGAGTAGTCCATGATATGAACCTCCTTTGTATTTGTTAAGGTTGCACTTTTAGTTTAATCACTCTCTTTACATTTTTGCCCTCTCTATCAGAACTGTGATTAATAAACATATCTCTGATCAACCAACTAATTAGCATAACACTTGCAAGTGCAAAAGCATAGAATCCCCAATTCATTACAATTGGTACAACACTAGGAGAAGTTATACCACCCAAAAATCCTGTTTCTTGGAAATTTCTAATCATAATATAGCCCAAGACAAGATAGAATATCGTCAAAATCGCTACTGTCCCTGAAATAATTGCTAATTTCCTCAGACTTTTTCGTAAGACAAAGTAAGCAACTAACAAAACGAGAAAAAAAATAGTCGTTTTAGTATGTTCTATCACCTTAGTAAAACCAGTGGCTGCATTATATAGATCTATATTTCCATGAGTCGCCGCCTCCGTCCAAGAGGTTATCTTAAAGGGTTTGTAGTAGGGTAAAACAAAACTTATCAGATAGAGTAAAATGCTCAATCCTAGCCATAAAAAATTTATTTGTTTTTTCATTTCTCAGCACCTCCTAGGCAAGATAATCAGCATAAAACTTAAATTGTCCGTTGACAAGCTTATAATATCCTCCAGAAACCGTATTATAATACAATCCATTTCCTACATAGGCATATGTTCCTCCACCATCGTCCATTACTTGTGTCAATGGTGCGATGGCAACTGGTGTTGTAACAGTATCTGCGCTTGCTTTGAGTTCTGGAGTAGCAAAGAATAATCCTGCTGCAAGAGCTGCTACTGCAAGAAGTGCGTATTTTGGAGCTTTTACTCCTGAAATTTGTGAGTAGTCCATGATATGAACCTCCTTTGTATTTGTTAATGATAGTCTATCACTTTAAATGAAGGTTCATTTAGTTTTTGGAATATATACCAAAGCGCTTACAAATTTTCGATTTCTTCGTAAAGTATTTTTGCTTCTTCTTTGTACCCATAATATTCTAAGGTCTCAACACATTTTCTCATATCATTGACTGCACTTTTCTGTTTTTGCAATACCCTATAGTGAGCTTTGTGATAATTAAGAATTATTTTTTCATAAAAGAAATCAATTTGAATGTTTATAGATTCAAGATAATTAATATATTTAAGCGCAAAAATCAGATCTCCTCGTCGTAAAAATGTATCAATGATATTTAAAAATGTTCTAATAACGAGTTGTTGATTGAGATGTATGGATTGATAAAAGTTTGTTTTCCCTAAAATATACTTCCCATAATATTTCAGAGAATTATCATCAAAAAATCTTAAGCAGTTTGAAAAAATCCATAGTTCATAACGTCCCCACTCGGTAACTTGTTCTAAATGATTCATCAAAAAATCCACATCTTTTTTTAGAACAACTGAGTTCTGAGCCATTACGAGAATTATCCGAATTACTGTTTCATTTATTTTAAAATATTTGACAGATGGTTTTTCTTGGACTTTGCTTTCCCAAAACTTTAATATTTCTTTTATTTTAACTATATCTCGCTTAGAATATGCGTTCGCCAAATCTGTTCTAAATTTCTCCTCCTCATCCATGCTATAGTCATTATAAATACTTTGAAATTCATCCAAATAAATATTTGAATTTTTTAATATAACAAAAAATTTCTCAACAGTAATATCAGACTCACCTTTTTCAAATCTAGCAAGTAGCGACTCAGAAAAGCATCCCTGCGTGACTTCTCTGAGTTTTAGACTTTTTGCTCTTCTCAACATTGATATAATTTTGCCTAACTTTAAATCTTTTTTTTCGTCCATTTTTACTCACTTTACCAAATATTCCAAAAATTCTACAAATTATCTTTTTATATTATATCATTATTTCAAAACAACCATAAGGAGTTAATAATATGAAAAAAAGATTTTTTTGTTTCTTTGCATTCATTATTATGGATGTGATTATTACAAAATACTCACTTGTTATTCCCATCATCCAAAAATAAAAAATTCAGCTTATAAGCTGAATTTTTTAATCATTTATTTTCCCAGTTTCTAGATAATCAAGTGCATCATGAATTGTTTTTACTGGTATGATTTTCATTTTGGTGTTGAGTTTTTTGGCTGCTGCTTTGGCTGCAAGGTAGTTATTACTACTGTTTTTCTTCGTGCCTGAGTCTGGCACAATAAAGACGTCTGCTCCTTCTTTGCTCGCCGTGGCAACTTTTTTATCTACACCACCGATTTGGCCGATACTGCCATCATGCTCAATGGTTCCTGTACCCGCAATTTCTCGTCCTTGACGAAGATTTTTCCCTGTAAGCTGACTATAAATCTCGAGTGTGAACATCATCCCAGCACTTGGTCCACCAATACTGCCTGCATTAATCGTGACTTTCGGATTGGTGACTACTTCTGTGTGATCTGTCAGACTTATTCCTATTCCAGTTTTTCCATTTTCGAGCTTGATGTATTTTCCTGTGGACTTATGTTTACTTCCGTCAATCCTTGTGTACTCTATGGTTACTGAATCACCTACTTTTTGTTTTGAGACGTAATCAATCATTTCAGTGCTTGATTTGAAATGTTGACCATTTACTGCGGTGACTGTGTCTGCGAGTTGAAGTTTATTTTTAAACGTTGAATTTTTGGCAATTTGTAAAACATAAACGCCATCGTATTTTAATTCATAAGGTTTATCTGCTAATTTAAAAGCTTGATAAACCGCGGTATTTTGTGCGGTTTGCATATAAAATTGATTGACGAGGTTAAATTGTTCACTATTTAATCCACCTGTCATTTGCTGCTCACTATAAATTGTTGCAAAACTGTTAAAATGGCTATAAATCATCATTGCTACATTGGCTTGAGCAATCTGAACTGTAGTTAAAAAGAAGTCTCCTTTATGCTCATCTTTCTTGCCCTCCACTTGAACCATTTTGCCTAAAGGTTCGGTCGTACCAGGTACCTCAAGGTAGTAGCTTGTTGGATAGATGAGCGCAATTACAGCAATTACAACTACTGCAATAACAAGTGACCATTTGATTATTTTGCTTTGTTTTTTATTATTTGCTTTCTTCATTTCGTTTCCTTAATTCACGCGCGACATTTTCTGGAACCCACTGACTAACATCCTGCCCAAAGCTGTAAAGTTCTCGCATTCTAGTAGAATTCAATGGTTCAAGCGATGGCTTCGCTATAAATAAAATTGTTTCTATTCCTGTCATCTCATGATTAAAATAAAACATATTTTTTTCATACTCAAGGTCTTGAGTATTTCTAACTGAGCGTACAAGCGCTGTTACACCAAGGTTTTTAGCAATATTGACTGTCAAATCTCTTTCATGAGTAATGACTTCAACATTTTTTATTTCTGTCAGTGCTGACAGGCTTTCTGTCAGCATTTTTACACGTTCATTTGTTAAAAAAAGTGGATGTTTTTGGTCATTTTTGAAAATGCCAACATAAAGTTTATCAAAATGCTTACTTGCCCGCTTGATGATATCCAAATGTCCATTGGTCAGAGGGTCAAATGTACCTGTGAATAGTCCGATTTTTTGGCTCATGATTTTCCTCATGTAATTCTATAAAATTGAGTGATTAGGGCAACAATAATGCAGAGAAATACTGGGCTAAATGATAAAAGCACCTTGAGTGCGGCGTAAGGTTTATTTCCATCTATCACGACCATAGCAAAGAATGGACAGACTACACTCATCGGGAATCCAAGAATCGATACAAGAGCAAGTAAGCTACCAAAATCAGATGCTGGAATCATGGATTGAATTACCTTATGTGAGGCAAAGAAACTTCCAAAAAGAAGTGCTAAAATCAATATAACACCTAAACTATAAGTTAAAATGGCAAATACTTTCAAGCCATCATTCAAAATTTTCATTGTTTTTAAAGTGATTACTTCATTGATGAGGGATTCTTTCTCCCCACCAATGTTAGTAGAACGAAAGTAGAGATTAGTGCGTGATAATTTAAAACTCATAAATAGATATTTTTGAAATACCATAAACTTTTTGCTTCGTTAGTTCTAATTGTGCAATTTTGTCAGGTAATTCTACAGTTTTGTCAGTTTCACAAACAACAATACAGTGTTCTGTCAGCAATCTTTGTTCTTGTAAGTACTCCAGATTTTTGACAATCTGCTCTTTAGCATAGGGCGGGTCAAGCAAAATCAAATCAAATGGTTCTGTCAGCACTGACAAACTTCTGTCAGCTGGCATTTTCAACAGTTGAAACTTTTCTGCATCTTTCGTCATTTTGATATTTTCCAAAATCACTGCTTGCGCTAATCTATCTTTTTCCACCATCACTGCGAAATCCATTCCTCGTGAAACCGCTTCAATAGATAAGGAGCCTGAGCCTGCAAATAAATCTAACACACGTCCACCGTCAAAATATGGACCAATCATATTAAAAATAGCGCCTTTAACTTTGTCAGTAGTTGGGCGTGTTGTTTTGCCTGCCAATGTTTTTAGCGGACGTCCGCCATAGTTTCCTGAAACAACTCTCATGGAATCAATTATAACAGAAAAAGAGTAAATCTGTCAGCGTTCTGACAGATTCTCTATTCGTTAATGACATATATTTTTTCTAATTTATATCCTGACTTCATTACGCTATCACTGCTTAAACTCGGATATACAAGGCGAGATGACTGTAAAAATCGTAAGTGATGGAACAATGTTAATCGTTGTTGGCTTTTTACATTGAATGGACCGTAGCCGCTACTGACAGAAATCCTGTCAGCACACTTTCCTTATCATACTGCTTGTTTAATCCTAATCGAGCGCATAGCAGGAAGAACAGCGAAAACAATGATAAGAACCATGAAAAATGCCATGCCGACATTGCCATAAACTGCTGAAAAAGAAACGAGAACTCCTGATAATACTGAAGCTACAGGTTGTGTAATTGTGAAAAAACCTGAATAAGTTCCCGCTGAATCACCCTCCATCAGGTCGGCGCGATATGCTTGAATAAAGCCAACACCAATCATCTCACCAAAAGTTGCAACACCTGTTGCAATAAGCTCAACTGATAAAGTCGTTCCTAAAAATGCCACGATGAAGCCGCTGCCTTGTAAGACTAGACCAACCAAAATTCCTGTTTCACGTCGCCAATTTTTAGTCCATCGATTAATCCCACCGATAAATAATACAATCAAAAGCGTGTTGACAATCAAAAATATTGATAACATTCTTTGTCCGTAAATTTCTATGCCAAAAATACTCGTTGTCACAAAGTGGTCTGATAAATGAACTGGTAAATAATTATCTAACTGATTAAAAATCATTGCTGTAAAAATCGCCGATAAACAATACCACATAAACGCTGTATCTTTTGCTACCCATTGATATGCTTTAAAAATATTGCTCTCTGCTTTTCTCTTTGCCAATTCAGGATGGAAAGATTCACCAATCCAGAAATAAATCACCAGAAAGCTCAAAAATTCTTCTATTGAAATAACGAGCAAAAGTTCAAATAAGTAATCTCTGAAAAACCAACCTGATAGGGCCGAACCAATCAAGATTGCCATATTAATTACCCAGTATTGTAAACTATAAACCATTCGCCGATTATCCGAAGTGGTCAAATCAACCATCATCGCAGTTGCTGCCGTATTAAAAAATCCATAACCAAAAAACAAAATCAAAAAGCCGATATAAGTCAACCAAGGGTCGAAATACCAGGGTGAATTTGCAAAAGTCGCTGTCAAACCACCTATTGTCGTAACTAAGCAGGCAAAAAGCATGAGTGGTCTACGTCCACGTAAGTCTGATAAATGTCCAGCCCAAAGTCCCACAACAAAAGTCAGGATATTTGAGATGATGAGTAGAATCCCTGTAATACCTGCTCCCATATGCTCATTATAATAAATAGTCATTGAACCACCTACTGTACTAAAGCACAGTCCCCCAACAAACATCATTAAAATACGAAGTTGGATTTGTCGATTCAGTTTAAAAAAATCTTTCATATTCTCCTATTACCATTTTGTTAGTAGCTTGGCAGAAAATCTGTCAGCGTGCACCTCGTTCATATCGTCTGATGGAAACTAGACCAGGCAAGACGCCAAGAGAAGTTACAACTAATAAGATAATTCCCATCCCCATACTGCCATAAAGAGGCGAAAATGAAACTAAAGCACCACAAATAACTTGCGCCATTGGCTGAATTGCCGAAAAAGCACCTGTATAAGTTCCAATTTGTTCAGGATTCATCATATCTGCACGCAAAGATTGCTCAAAGGGAACAAAAATTAATTCTCCACCGACATTGAGTACTGCTGCGAGAAATTCAAATAGCACATTATTCGACCAGACTGCCATCGCCCAACCCAATCCCATCAAGATTGCCCCAATCGCAAACCCCCGTCGATTTGACCATTTATTGGTTTGTTTGCGGAAAAAAGACATGAAAAGTACCACGCAGATTGTATTCGTTACTGCCATAATTGTCAACATCCGTTGTCCATAAATTTCTACACCAAAAATATGACTCGTATGAAAAGCATTTCCACTCAAATGCACGGGGAGAAAATAATCTGGCTGTGTGAAAAGCATAGTAATAAAAAGTGTTGCAAGCAAATACAGCATAAATGTGCGATCTTTCGATACTTGTAAATAAGCTTTAAAAATGTTTGTCTGTTGATGTTCTGCGTGATGGACAGGATCAAAAGTTTCTACAATCAAAAATTTGACAATCAAAAGATTGATGACATCTCCCGTAACCACAATTGACAAAAGCATAAATAAATGGTCACGAAAAAGCCACCCTGAAATTCCACTCCCCAGTGCTACTCCGATATTGAGTACCCAGTAATTAAGGGAAAACACGACTTTCCGAGTTTTTGTTGTTGTAATATCAACTAACATCGCGCTCGCTCCAGAGTTAAAGAATCCCCATCCAAAACTTGATGCAACTAAACCAACAAAAGTCAACCAAGGATTAAATAGCACAGGAGAATTGGCAAACGTTGCTAAAGCTGCACCAAAAGTTGAAGTCAACGCACCAATCATCATCGTTGGTTTCCGACCATGAATATCTGTAAAATGTCCCGACCAAATCCCAACCAAAAAACTCAAAACTGAGCTGATGATAAGTAAAATCCCTGTCAGGCTTGCTCCCATATGCTGATTATAATAAATCGTCATCGAGCTACCAATCGTGGAAAAGGTCAGTACCCCGATAAAAGTCATAATAATCCTAAGTTTAATATTACGACTAAGTTCAAAAAAATCTTTCACTTACTCTATTCTCCAAGCTCTGTCAGTATACTGACAGGGTTTCTTTTTGATGACGTGACACAGCGATACTAGCAAGAATAATGGCTAAAATCTCTACAAACGCTAAAATTAATGAAACACCACTCGCTTTAATAATCGGTGAAATTGATACTAGTAAAGCTGCTAAAATCGAAGCAATTGGTGTACGAATTGCACCAATTCCATTATAAGAGCCTATCTTCTCAGGATTCATCAAATCTGCACCCAGTGTTTGAACACTAGGTGTATATACAATTTCACCAAGAGTATAAATCACCCCAGCAATAAAAATCGGAGTAAATGTCGTTGTCATAAAAGCAAAAATCATGCCTGCAGCCATAAAAAGACTACCTAATACGAAGCCTTTTTGATGCGACCAGTCTTTTGTCAACTTATTCATTGTTGTCATTAAAACAACTACCATGACACAAGCTAAAATCAAAAAAATCGTCAACATTCTCTGTCCATAAATCTCAAAACCTAAGATTTTCACCATTTGAAAGCTATTTGATAAGTGCACGGGTAAAAAATTATCAAACTGCATAATGATAAAAGTTGTCCCAATGTTTGCCGCCATAAAAATCATGTATGTTTTATCTCGAATGACAGTCTTATAAGCCTGCAAAATATTTTCACGAGGTTTGTCAGTGCTGACCGAAGGTTTGAATGTTTCTGTCATCACAAAAGTTGTCAAGAAAAACGAAACCAACACTGTCACAAGTAAAATTCCTAAAAGCGCTTCAAACGCAGGTTTGAATAGCCATGCCCAAGAGCTGCCCCAAAATAACTGACAAATTTTGCGCCCAATAATCCAACATAAAAACAACTTTTCGATTTTCAGCCGTTGATGCATCAATAATCATTGCATTTCCGGCTGTAATCACAAAATTATAACCAAAACTAATCATCAAAAAAGCAATAAAAGTTGTCCAAGCATTAACATGAGAAGGCAGATTTGAAAAAATTGCCAATCCACTTCCCAATAACTGGATCGCTGTCCCTACAACCATAACAGGTTTTCTACCATTTCTATCTGCAAAATAACCCGCCAAAATTCCAGCGACGAAAGTTGCGACTGCAGACAAAGCAAGCAAAATCCCGTAATTGCACTTCCTAAGTGTTGATTATAATAAATCGTCATTGACGAAAAAACCGTGCCATAAGAAAAGGCACCTAAAAATACAATTCCTAAGCGAAGTTGCAAATTTTTATCTAAATTCCAAAATTCTTTCATAAATTCCCTTAAATTATCAAATTTTCTTAATTTATCTACAATTGTAGCACAAATAAATTTTAAAAACTAGAAAATCTTAATATAAACTGAATCTATTCTCTCCTTTTGTTACAATAAACTGTAACCAAACTTAATCCCGTTTGTTATATAAGTGAGAGGAGGAAAAAGTGAATCTAAAAAAATATGAAACTGATATCAATCAATATGCAACGGAAATCACTAAATACCTCATCTCACGTGGAAGTAACTATGAAGATGCACAAGATACTGTCCAAGATACCCTAGTAAAGATGATTAGTCTAGACATTTTTATCCCACCTGATAAGCTTCGAGCTTGGATGTACCGTGTTGCCATTCGCAAATATATCAATACTTACAACCGAAACAAACATTATCAAACGCTCATTCAACAATTAAGCACTGAGGTTATGACTTCTGAATTTCTCATCGAAACAAGTCCTCTCCCCACATTTCTTGAACAACTTCCCCCTTATCAAAAACAGCTTCTGACAGCTTATTATTATAAAAATTATTCTACAAAACAACTTGCAGATATGTTTGATATTAGTCTAAGCAAAGTTAAAATTGACCTCTATCGCGCACGTAAAAAACTTAAAAAAATTTTAGAAAAAGAAGGTTACGACCAGTGGTCTTTGTAACCCTAAATATGAAAAGGACTCAAATCAATGCGTACAATTATGATTTTCTTTTATCTCATCCTACTCATTACATTAGCCATCGGGGTAGTTCGCTTTATTCTCTATACCATCAAAAAAATCCGTCACAAAAAGTTGCCTCAGTCTCACCCTATCTCTAATCTGGGAAAAGATTTTACTTCATTTGCCAACAAAACCAAATGGAAACGCTGGGGAATCACTGCATGGATTGCTTTAGTAATTATTTCAATGGTTGGAGCGTTGGTCTGGAACATTAATTCCTACTATATGGAAAAAGCTTATTTCAACGCAAGTAACGAAAGTTCTGCTTATTTTATAGCTTCCGCTCCAAATATTATTGCCAATAACCAAATCATTGATGATTACGGTATATTCAGCTCTAATATCCACTCTGATACTTACAAAGATGTGGATGGTTATCATGTTCCTTGGCGTTCTTACAATTTCGGTTTTGGCACATTAGGTACAACTAATCTAGGTATTCCATTTTCCTCTCCTGTTAATAGTGAAAACGGCTATTACACACAGGACACTGGACAAAAAATTGCAACATTTTTCTCAACGAAAGTTGACTATCACAGTAAAGATTACACAGGAATTCTTCCCACTCACGATGCCGATAAAATCTCAAAACTCTCAAATCATGTTGCAGAAGTTGCTGTAACTTTCAATCAATCCTACAGCTATAACGATATTCAAAAGATGATTCCAAAAAATTTACTCATCAACTGGTACTGGATTGGCTACAACAATCCGACATCTGCTATCGTTGCGGCTCAGGGCAACTGGTATGGTTTAATGAGTAACAGTAGCCCTACAAAAACAAACAGTAACTCACAACTAAATGGAAAACTAGATGATAAAAGTTATGCCTCCTTCATAAAAAATCTTCAAGTCATTACACAATCTCAGCAACTTATCATTAATAATTTCAATTTAACAAAAGATGTACTAAAACAAAGTCAAAAATATCCTTCCCTTAAAACTGCTAAATTTTCAGGTGTTATCCTCACAGGGCGTACTAAAAATTTTGAAAATCTTGATAAGAACTCCTGGGTTTATGCGACAAATGTAGGCGTGACAACTGAAATACGACCAGATATTCCCCCTATCAAATAAAAAACTTACTGACAGAATACTATCAGTAACTATCACAAAAAACCGTACTGACAGAAAGTTGTCAGTACGGTTTTAATCTCTTTTTTTAACCAAGCAAGTGTCTGCTACTCCGCCCTTCGGGCTACGCTGTCGATGCTCGCTACGGTGCTACGTGCTTCGCACGCCGTTCTGCGAACGGTCTACGCAACTTCGTTGCTCCGCTGTCCGTTTGATTGCCTCTATTCTTGTCACTTTAGTGACCTAGAGATAGAGGACAAATGTTCATCGGCACTTTAGTGCCTTACAGCCAATGGTCATGCGAAGCTAACTGCTAAAGCAGTAAGAGCAAAAGGCGAAGCGATAAGGCGAAATGGCAAGCTTTGCTTTCGTTCTACTAACAGAAAGAATCTCCCACTGATGAAGTAATCACTTTAATTAAAGGCGTGAGTTCAATTCTTTTCCAAGTTCTTCAAATCCTGGTTTACCAAGAAGCGCAAACATATTTTTCTTGTAGGCTTCAACACCTGGTTGGTTGAATGGATTAATACCATTCAAGTAGCCAGAAATACCGATAGCAAGCTCGAAGAAGTAAATGGCATATCCAAGCGTGAAAGCATCTTGTTCAGGCAAAGTCACAATCATGTTTGGTACATTACCATCAGTGTGAGCAAGCAATACACCATCAGCGGCTTTCTTATTAACGAAGTCAACATCTTTGCCTTGCAAGTAACCTAAACCATCCAAATCTACATCAAGCTCAGGAATGTTAATATTTTTACGTGGTTTTTCAATACGAACAGCTGTTTCAAAAACAGTACGTGTTCCTTCTTGAATCCATTGACCCAATGAGTGAAGGTCTGTTGAGAAGTTAGCTGAAGTTGGGTAAATTCCTTTTTGGTCTTTCCCTTCAGACTCACCAGCTAATTGTTTCCACCATTCTGAGAAGTATTGAAGTGATGGTTCGTAGTTAATCAAGATTTCTGAGAATTTACCTTTACGGTAGAGGATGTTACGAAGTGCAGCATAAGCATAAGCATCGTTTTCACGAACGTTTGTAGAAGTGTATTCTTTACGTGCAGCGTTAGCACCTTCCATCAAAGCAGTAATATCAGCACCTGAAGCTGCGATTGGCAAAAGTCCAACAGCTGTCAATACTGAGAAGCGTCCACCAACTGAATCTGGAACAACGAAAGTTTCCCAGTTATTAGCATCAGCATTAACTTTTACAGCACCTTTTTCTTTATCAGTTGTTGCGTAAATACGTTTGTTTGCTTCTTCACGACCGTATTTTTTAACCAACATTTCTTCGAAGACACGGAAAGCAATCGCTGGTTCTGTTGTCGTCCCTGATTTAGAGATAACATTTACAGAGAAATCTTTGTCAGCAACATAATCTACAAGGTCAGCCAAGTATGATGAAGAGATAGAGTTCCCTGCATAAAGAATACGTGGTGCTTTGCGTTCCTCAGCAGTTTGCAAGTTAACAAAACTGTTATTCAAAAAGTCAATCGCAGCACGCGCACCGAGGTATGAACCACCGATACCGATAACAATGAGGACTTCTGAGTCAGATTGAATTTTTTGAGCTGCTTTTTGGATACGAGCAAACTCTTCTTTGTCGTAATCTTCTGGGAGGTCAAGCCATCCGATGAAGTCTGAACCAGCACCTTTTCCTTCGCGGAGCAATTTATCAGCGCCGTCAATTTGCCATTGAATTTCGTCAAGTTCATTTTCAGCTACAAATGGTGTGAGTTTTGAATAGTCAAATTTAATGTGAGCCATTTTTGATTCCTTTCAAGCTCTTGCACACTGCAAGAATTTATCTATCAGATGAACTGCAAATTTTTACTTTTCATCTTCGAATTTTCTAGTTAATTTTATCACTTTTTCGCATTTTTAACAAGATAAGACATAGCTAAATACTATTTTTAAGCGTACACGCTTTCATTTTAAGCTTTCAGACAAATTTATCCGCCACCAAATTCCACACTGCTTCAAAATTTTCCTGAAAATGTTCATCCCAACGATTTGCAAACTGCGGATGTTGAAAAACCATAAATGCCTGAATCAATGCTTGATAGTCTTCCGTTTCATTCTCTGAGCTAAAATCACACAATAACTGTGCCAGATGTTGATTATGCTGGTCTTCGAGTGCGAGATTTGTAGAAATATAGTGCGTATAAAGCTCAAACATTTCTCTATCTTCTGTGTAAGCTCTTTTTTTGCAAGAAACAAGTAGCCAGAGCCAATCATGCACACTGTTTCCTTCAAAAGTAATCACAGGAAGCAAGATTTCATCTAGCCAAAGTAATGCCAGTTGCTCCATCAACTGTTTTTTGCTTTTAAAATGCTTGTAAGCCGCCTGATGCGTCACACCAATACGCTCCGCAACCTCAGTCACTGTCACACTTTTCGCCCCTTTTTGAGCTACCAACTGCTTTGCAACTTGTAAAATTTTGTCTTGTGTATTCATAATTTTGATTATAGCACAAGTTGCAAAACTTGACAAACGAAACTCAAAAAGATATAATCATTTCCAGAAAGTTGCAAAACACATAAAACGCAACTCAAAAGGAGATGAGATGAATCATTCACAACTTACCAACCGGGTGTCAAGAGAAAAACTGCCTAAGGGTTCACTTTTCGCTTTGTTTTTCAGTGGCTTTGTTTCGCTATTGACAGAGGCACTGCCTGCTGGACTGCTTCCTGAGATGTCAAGAAGCTTGCACATTACTGCTTCTTTGACAGGGCAAACCGTTACGATTTATGCACTTGCGACTGCTTTAGGCGCCATTCCTCTTGCCAGGTGGACTGCGTCTTGGTCACGCAAACGTGTGGTGCAAACGGCACTCGCTATCGTCTTTATCGCTGATTTATTGACTGCTTTTTCGCCATTTTTTGCCTTGACTATGTTTATTCGTTTCATTGCTGGGCTTGGGACGGCGATGATTTGGCCTTTGCTTGGCGGTTACGCTTCTAGTATTTCGCCAGAAAGCAGTCAAGGAAAAGCTGTGGCTCTCGCTTTGGCTGGAAATCCTGTCGGTTTAGCGTTAGGGATTCCAATGGGGGCGGCACTGGGCAAGCTTTTGGACTGGCAGTTGGTCTTTTTGATCGCAGCAGGACTTGTTTTGCTTAATTTTTTGTGGAATTTTCATTTCCTGATTGATGCCCCTGGGCGTAAACCTGAGCATCAGTCCAAGATTGGAGAAACACTTGCTATTCGAGGATTTAAGCCTATTCTTTTCGCCCTTGCGACTTATATGGTGGCACATAATATCGTTTACACCTATATCACGGACTATCTCGGACGGATTCACTTAGCTTCTGGGACAAGTTTGATTTTGTTTACTTTTGGAGCGGCTTCTATTTTGAGTGTGCTTTTAGTTGGCTCACTCATTGATCGCTACGTACGTCGTCTGACTTTGTTTTCAGCTTCTGGATTGGCATTCGCAATGTTTCTATTGTCAGTTTTCACAGAGAGTCCTTTTATCATTTTTCTTGCTAGTGGACTTTGGGGTTGGTTTTCGGAAGTTCGGCAAGTTTATTTATCCACTCAGCGATTCGTGCAACTGGCAAATATGCTGATATGGCGCAAGCGCTTGTCGTCACTGCATTTTCAGGTTCTATCTCGATTGGAGCTTTTAGTGGCGGCTTACTTATCTCAATCTTTGGCACTTTGTCCATCAGTTGGGCTGCTATGCTCTTACTGATTTTGTCTGCTTTAACTGTGTTTTTTGGGAAAAAGTTCGCTTTTCCTGTGAAATGATTTTGCACTTGACTCTGACCTTGGTGGAGAGTTTATAATGGTTCTATCAGGAAAGGAGATTTCATGTATACAGTTCATCAGGTTGCGGCGCTTTCTTGCGTAACCGTCAAGGCTTTGCACCATTATGACAAGATTGGCTTGCTTGTCCCAGCTACACGCTCTGAGGCAGGTTATCGGCTTTATGATAAGGCAGATTTACAGCGCTTACAGGAAATTTTGTTTTACAAAGCACTGGATTTTTCACTGACAGATATTCAGAAAATGCTGTCAGCACCTCAGCAGCGACTGTCAAATTTGACCGCGCAGCGACGACTACTGACAGAAAAAATTCAGTACTTACAGACCTTGATTACGAGTCTTGACGAAACTATCTCCGCAGAAATTAAAGGAGAAAAAATGACAGAAATCGCACTATTCAAAGGTTTTAAGACAATTGACGAATGGAATCATGCTTTACAGGAGCAAAATGAATATTTACAAAATGTTTATCAGACGCAGGTCAAAGTCGCGGATAGCGACCGTCAAAATTCACTGACAAAAGAAGCACAAAGCTTTACACAGCAAGTGATTACAGCATTACGCGCTGACAGACATCCGTCAGAACTGACAGAAATTGTACGCGCACATCTCGATTTTCAAAAAGCTTATCAGCTCCCTCATACTGCTGACAGCTTTGTCAAACAGACAGCATTTTTCTTGTCAGATGATTTTCATCGTAAAATGCTGGAAGACCAACAGGCAGGGCTTGCAGGCTATTTAGATGAAGTCGCTCAAGCTTATCAAAAGCAGGAAAATTCTTGAAAATTTTGTTAGAATATGAGCAATGAAACATAAATTCCAAGAAATTGACATCGCTCATTACCGCGACCTCGCCCAGCAAAAACAGAAAACGCACAAAAAATTTCTCACTGGACTTGCCAAAAAGCCACCGAAGAATCTTGACCGTGTCGCTCAATCTGTGCATGATGACGTTTTCCTTAAAATCGATTGCACTCTCTGCGCCAACTGCTGCAAGACCCTAGGACCACTATGGACGGAGGCTGATATAGAGCGCGTCGCTAAACATTTGCACATGAAACTACCCGACTTTGAAACTGCTTATCTGCGCATTGACGAGGATGGCGACAAAGTTTTTCAGACCATGCCTTGTCCCTTTTTGTCTACTAATAATCTCTGTAGTATTTACGAAGTTCGTCCCAAAGCTTGTCGCAAGTTTCCGCATACTGACAGAAAAAAGATTTACCAAATCAATCATCTGACCATAAAAAACACCTTGACTTGCCCTGCGGCTTATGAATTTGTAGAGGAATTATCGGAGAAAATAAAATAAAACTTACTGACAGAAAGTTGTCAGTAAGTTTTTTATTAGTTTTCCAATTCCTCAATACGCTTCGCAACCGTATTAAATTTCTCCTGATACCTACGCTTCGCTTCGGTGTCCGTTTGATTGCCATTTGGCTTGCCTCTATTCTTAGTGACTTAGAGATAGAGGACAAATGTCCTATGGTCATGCGAAGCTAGTCGCTATCTTCGCAACTTCTTTGCTACGCTGTCCATTTACTTAGGCGCTAAAGCGCCAAGAGCAAAAGGCAATCCGCCTTATTTTTTCAGTTCTTCAATTCGTGCCTGAGTGGCATT
Source organism: Lactococcus protaetiae (assembly GCF_006965445.1). Classification (NCBI taxonomy): domain Bacteria; kingdom Bacillati; phylum Bacillota; class Bacilli; order Lactobacillales; family Streptococcaceae; genus Lactococcus; species Lactococcus protaetiae. The sequence continues at coordinate 321,182 of NZ_CP041356.1, forward strand.
GAACTTATCAAGGTAATCCTGTAATTTTTCCTTTTCTTTCTGCACGACCTCAACCTTGGCATTGGCGACAAATTTCTCATTTGACAGCTTGCGGTTGACAAGGTCAAGCTCTTTTTGCCATTTGGCAAGTTCTTTGTTCAAGCGCGCGATTTCTTCGTCAATGTTGATGAGTCCTGCAAGTGGCAGGTAAATTTCTGCGCCTGTGATGACCGCTGACATGGCTTGTTCGGGCGCTGTCAGTTCCGCTGAAATTGTCAGTTCTGACGGATTGGCGAAGCGCACAATATAAAGTTTGACAGAGTTCAGGAAGTCTGCATTGTCAGATTTGACAAAAATTGGTACTTTCTTTGACAATGGCGTATTGACTTCCGCGCGAATATTTCGCACCGCGGTAATCAGCTCAATCAGCAGTGCGACTCCGTCAGATGCCTTTTCATCGTCAAATTCTGGGCGAACTGTCGGATAGTCTGCCACCACGATGGAGCCTGACGTATTTGGCAATTTTTCAAAAATTTCTTCCGTGAAGAAAGGCATAATCGGGTGCAACAAACGCAGCACATTGTCCAAAACGTGCAAGAGAACGCTTCTCGTTACATCTTTTTCTGCCTCATCATCACCGAACATGACTTCTTTTGTCAGCTCCAAATACCAGTTGGCGAACTCGTCCCAAATGAAATTGTAGAGAATGTGACCCGCAACTCCGAACTCAAACTTGTCCATCTGCTCAGTCACGCGCGCAACCGTGTCATTGAGCCGTGTCAAAATCCAGCGGTCAGTCACGTTGCCAACTTTTCCAGCTGACAGTTCTGTCAGTACTGACGAAACCTTGTCAGCACTGATAGACTCTGCATTCATCAGAATATAACGGCTGACATTCCAAATCTTGTTAATGAAATTCCAAGCAGCATCCATCTTATCATAGCTGAAACGCACGTCCTGACCAGGCGCAGAGCCATTTGACAGGAACCAGCGGAGCGCGTCCGTGCCATACTGCTCGATGACATCCATCGGATCAATCCCATTGCCGAGCGATTTCGACATCTTGCGCCCTTGCTCATCACGGATGAGGCCGTGAATCAGCGCACGCTCAAATGGCGATTGACCTGTAAACTCAAGCCCTTGGAAAATCATGCGTGACACCCAGAAAGGAATGATGTCATAGCCTGTCACGAGTGTGCTGGTTGGATAGTAACGTTTGAAGTCTTCCGCATTTTCATCAGGCCAGCCCATCGTGCTAAAAGGCCACAAAGCCGAGCTAAACCAAGTGTCCAGCACATCTTCTTCCTGTACCCAGCCGTCGCCCTCTGGTGCTTCCTCACCAACATAAACCTCACCGTCCTTGTACCACGCTGGAATCTGATGACCCCACCAGAGCTGACGACTGATGACCCAGTCATGGACATTTTCCATCCATTGCAAATAAGCATCGCCAAATCGTGGCGGATAGAAAGTTACGACATCATCTGTACCGTCTTCTTTGCGTTGATGCGCGATGGCATTTTTAGCCAGCCCGTCCATTTTTACAAACCACTGTTTAGACAAACGTGGCTCCACAATCACACCCGTCCGCTCAGAATGCCCTACTTCGTGATGAATCGGCTCGATTTTAACCAAAACCCCCAGCTTTTCAAACTCTGCCACCACTTTTTTGCGTGCTTCAAAACGGTCAAGCCCGTCATAGTCAGGTCCACAGAGTTCATTCATCGTGCCATCGGCATTCATGACATTCACCTGTGGCAAATCATGCCGCTGCCCAACCAAAAAGTCATTCGGATCATGCGCAGGCGTGATTTTCACGACACCTGTGCCCTTTTCCATATCTGCGTGCTCGTCGCCAATGATCGGGATTTCCTTATTGATAATCGGCAAAATCACGGTTTTCCCGATGTATTTGTTGTAACGCTCATCCGCAGGATTGACCGCCACCGCTGTGTCGCCAAAGAAAGTCTCAGGCCGTGTCGTTGCGACCTCCAGCACGATAGAACCGTCCGCAGAGGCATAATTCACATGATAAAAGGCGCCCTCCACATCCTTGTGAATGACCTCGATATCTGACAGCGCCGTCTGAGCTTTCGGATCCCAGTTGATGATTTTCTCGCCCTGATAAATCCAGCCTTTTTTGTAAAGCTCAACAAAAACCTTGCGCACCGCCTTGTTCAGCCCTTCATCAAGAGTGAAACGCTCACGGTCATAATCGACCGAAATACCCATTTTCGCCCATTGTTGATGGATGGTCTCGGCATACTCATCTTTCCACTCCCACGCTTTTTCAAGGAACTTCTCACGTCCAAGGTCTTGCGGCAAAATTCCGTCTTCAGCCAAACGTGCGGCCACTTTCGCCTGCGTGGCAATTCCTGCGTGATCCATCCCTGGCAGCCACAGCGTGTCAAAGCCCTGCATCCGCTTTTGACGAATGATAATATCTTGTAGCGTTGTATCCCAAGCGTGCCCTAAGTGGAGCTTACCCGTCACATTTGGCGGCGGAATCACAATGCTGTAAGGGTGCGCTTTTTTATCGCCACTCGGCTTAAAAACGCCTTGTGCCAACCATTTTTCATAGCGACCTTCTTCTACTTCTTTTGGGTTGAATTTTGTTGGTAGTTCTGTTGTCATGTTATCTCTCCTCAATTATTTCGATGTTCAACTCTCGCCGACTAAATTTGACGACACCATTTTCTTCCACAAAATCATCTTCATAGCAAATATACATGACAAGTAAGCTTCCATCAGGTTTCAAATGGTGAGCGATGCAATAGCTCGTCGCATGATTGTCGCCAAATTTTACCTGACCATTAAAATGAAAGGTCTTTGTGAAATTTGACAGGGCGGATTTGATGCCGTCAAGGAGTTCAGCCTTGCTGTCAAAAATTTGACGCGTACCATCAGGCATGATTGTCACATTTTCAAAGCTGTCAGTAAAGAGTGCGACTTGTTTTTCGTGCTGCTTGCTGTCAGCGTAGAAAGCCCAATCATCAATCAGCTGTTTCATTTTAATTTCATTCATTTTCAAAGCTCCTTTTTTCAGTTTCTCGTGGGTTGAATTTTGGAGTTAGTTGTGTTGTCATGTTATGTATCTCTTTCATTAATTATTATTCTTTTGGAAATCATAGGCTTGTTTAACTAAACTTAAGAAATAGTTATAATCTGTTGATTCATCAAGCCTAATTTCATAATCTCCATTTCCTCTATGCCCTGTTTCAGACATATCTCTTGCTACGCGGTTTCCATCCTTAAGCGTACCTTTCTTCAAATTAAGTGTAACTCTCATATTTCTCGTAGTAAATTCTACATCCATAAAATTTGAAATTAATTTGAAGGCAATATAAACTTTTGTAGGAGCAACTTTTATATCCATATCCCAAGATGTTATTTCATCTCTCAACCTGAAATAAAGCTCTTTTACAGAATCATCAACTTTTTTCATAAAATCCTCCTCTGTTTTCACTGTAATCTGCCGCGAAACAGATGGAAATTTTATTGCTGATTCATAAGTCTTATTCACATAATCAATATCAATGATATTTCCCTCATATCTGTTCACTGTCATCAAATCGAACGGAAGTTTTTTATTATTCATCGCTTCCCTCTGATGCTTATTAAATGCTGGAGCTACAAATAACACTCTGGTCTGACTCCAATCAAATTCTTTCGGTTCTCTAAAAGACTTTTTGATATTGTTATACGCTAAAACTAATGATTCTTTATGAGATTCTGCGATATTTAGATAAGCATAACCTTGATCAACAACACCGTCATTTTCTTTTCTCTTATATTCAACAATTAAAAAAGCATTATTTTCATTATCAAATAATAAACTATCAAATCTAAAACCAGCAACCGTTAATTCCGAAGCAATGAAATCACAGTTGGGAAGAATATAGGACGTATTTTTTTCAAAAAATCTTTGTAAATCTTTTTCAAGTTTAAATTCTTGCTTTCTGATTCTACCACTTATTTTATCTTTTTCTATCTGATATAGCATTTAATGCCTCTCCTTAATAAATTTCAAAATCTCCCCTACCAAAATCTCATAACCAGCCTCCGTAAAATGCAAGCCATCAGGTCTTAATAACGAATTCGGCTCTGGAAAATCAGCCATTGCCTGAAAAATATCAATCACAGGAAGTTGTTTTTCTTGCGCAAGGTCAAGAACGGCAGCTCTGAAAAGTTGAACCTCGGAAAGCTTGCTATAATGCGTAGGCTCAAGCTCATTGTAGTAGGGCGGCGTGATGAGGACGGTCTTGTCCGCACCCAGCTCGTCAATGATTTTGGTCAGATTTTGGCTATACTCGTCAGGTCGGATGAGATGATAGGGTGAAGCATCGTTGGCACCGAAGAAAACAAAGTTCAAGTCGGCATTTTCAGCTTTCACGTACTTAATCCGAAACTGTGCACCGTAGGTGTCGTCGCCGTTGATACCGTGGAGTTTGACCTCGATTTGTGGCATTTTTTCTTCAATCAAGTCCTTCAAAATCAGTGGATTTTCTGCCATATAGCCATTTGTGATGGAATCTCCGAAAATTGTAATTTTCACGGTCATCTCCCCTTTACTTTTCCAATTTATAAATGCACTCTGTAATCTCGTTTTGCCTTGCGGACGCATAACTCATCAGGCTGTCAGTACTGACAAATCCGTTTTTTTCTAAAACACGCTTGGAGGCAATGTTGTCAAAAGCAACTGAGGCAAAAATTGGACGTATTTTTATTTTTTCTATCAGCAACCTGACAGCTTCTGTCGTTATCCCTTGGTCAGCAAATGCTCTATCTATCCAATAAGTTATTTCTGGAAGTTCATCTTGCTCATATTTCCCAACCATTCCAACACTTTTTTCGTCCAATGTAATCACGTAAGCATTAATCGTTGAATCGTCAAAGCGTTGTTCCCACTTTTTAGAAAATTCATCAAAACTTTCTGGCTTTTCTTCTGGCATAAAAGCGGCTTGAAAGCGAGAGCTTTCATCAAGTTGCCATGAATAAAAAATTGGTAAATCTTCTTTTGTCATTGTTCTTAATGAGATTTTCATATTTTACTCACTTTCCGACAAAAAAACGCACGCAAACCTCCCACAAAATAGGACGCTCACGCGCGGTACCACCTAAATTCATACGTTATCGTATGCACTCTTTATTGTTTTAACTTCTGAGTTTTAAAGATGTTGCGCTTAAACATTTGTCCGTTTTCTCTAGTCGCTAAAGCGACTGATAAAAAGGCACGCGCGGTATCACCTAAATTTCTGTCAGTATGCTGACAGATGCTCATTGTTATTTTATTAATCTGAAATGATGCAACCTTCACAAAGTCTGATTGATAGTTTTCAGCATCCACTACCTCTCTTTAAATCTCGCTTTGTTACTCCTCATCAAGTTGTTTTCATTTTATCAGATTTTTTTGATTTTTACAAGGTTTTTTGCGGTTTATCATTACCTGAAAATTTTCCTTTATCATGCATTAGCTCAATCCCATGTCGAATGAAATTGTGCTTCATGACAAACTGTAAAAGTGATTTGAATTTCTCTTCATTCAAATCATAAGGTACTCGGAGAGAACCTTTTCCAACTTCAACGCCTTGGCGAATAAATGTCGCAAAATCTTCTGGCTCTAGTCCATCTGTACCATAAATTCCAAGCCAATTTTTCTGCGCTTGAACAAGGAAAAGTTGTTGATTTGACTTTGTTGCAAGCTTTGGATAAAAGCCGGGCATATTGTAAGCCACACGTTCTTGTACTTCTGGATACATCTCATTAACCAGAGTTCTTGTCAATTGTAATCTTTCTAACTGACTTACTGACAGACTTTTGTCAGTAAAATATTCATCAAAATCTTTTTTATCCATTATTTTTCTCTAATTATTTCTAAAAATTGTTGCAGACCTTGTATTGATTGAACTTGCTGGTTACATTTATCCGAGTCCAGACAAATATAAGTTCCATTTTTTGTGTAAGTTCCATCAGCTCCCGTTTTCGTTACAGCCAAAAACTGAGTCACTATACTTGTTTTTTTGCAAATTGCGCAAATGTTTTTCATACTTCCCGACATTGTACCATAAAAACCGTGGCCATCAGCTGTCAGAATATACTTGCGACCGCTTGATACCTCATTCCAAGCGAAATAAGTTACCTCGCGCATATCCCAAAGTGTTGTTGCAGGGATTTTAAGTTTCTTAACTTTTTTAAAGATTTTTCTCATTTGATTTTCAGTCATCAATGGAAAAGGTTCTATCAATGGTTTTAAATCAAGAAGTAATTTTTCAGCTTGTTCTCGTGAAAGTTTTGGGCTCTCAATTACTGACAGAAATTTTTCGATTTCTGGTAAGTCTGTCAGTGCCAAAATTTCACTAGCAACTTGCGCGTAAACAGCATCAACTGTAGATTTATCATTGACTGAGTGGTAAATATTAACCAAGTCAAAAGTAAGTGATTTTATTCTATTATATTCATAAGGTTTTAACATTTTTCTTATTCCTTTCTTATAGTTAGCCCACTCTAAAATCACCCTAAGATTGCTTAGAAATTTTTTGACAAACTGAGGCGGAAGGACACCAGTTTACTTAGCGTAAGCCAAGGACGACAACGAAAGGTTGTCGGAAAATTTAAGTAAGATGGGAGGATTTTAGAGTGGACTGGCTATATATCCGCAAAGAAATAAGACTTTGCGGTAATCTAAGCGAGAGCTCTTACCCGCACTTGATTACCAGTCATAAATTCTAATTTCATTTTTAATTCTTTCTAATAGGTCTTTGTGTCAAAATCTGGCATATCATGAAAACCTTTACCATTTTTATAATTTTCAAATTTTCCTTGTAGGAACTGATAAGCATCCAGACGACTTTCGTAGCGAATGACTGCATCTTCCGCTTCTGGTTTGTGGTCTTCTTTTGCAATTTTTGCAGCTGCCTTCATCGCTAAATCTGAAATTTGTACTTGCTGTTCAATCCATTCTGAAAAGTCTTTAAGAAATTGTTGTTCATAATTCATTTTTTTATTTTACCTTTCTCTTAGGTTTTATTAAATCATAACTATTTTCAATCATTTTTTGGAGGATATCATCTGGAACATCTCCGCCCAATCGAATATCATTCCAATGTGTTTTATTCATATGGAAGGCAGGCGTTACATCCACAAAAAATTCTCGGAGTTCTTGGGAAATTTCTGGATTTTGCTTAAGAGCAACAATCAAATTCTCATTGCGTTCATAAATAATTGCAAAAATTTTCTTATTTTTTAAATGACGCAATACTGCATAATCAATAGCTCCACTATTTTGACTAAATGGGAAGTCAAGATAGGTTGCGCCTAGAGACAAGCCAAACTCGATTATCTCCTCTTTAGTCATCTTCTAATCCAATTCTAATTGATAAGCAATACGCTTGCCTTCAATAAACACAAAACCACGTCTTATAAAACCTTCTCGCTCAAAAACATGCTGCATGACTTGATTCATCTCATGAGTATCTACTCGAAAATCATGATAATCTCGCGAAATCATCAAACTAAATATCGTTGAAAAAAGAAATCTTGTTAATTGTTGACCTCGGTATTGGTCTGAAAAAGCAATGCGATGAATCGTCACATAATCTAAACTATCATTTGACCACTTTCCGTCCGTAATTTCAGTATACGCTGGCTCCTCACCTGTAATCACAGCACTATAAGCTGCAACCTTATCATTTACAACAAGAACATAAGCTTGATTTTTTGCCATATCATTTTCAATATCTGCTAACGCAGGATATTGTCCTTGCCATTGATCCGAACCTGACTTTTTCAGGAAACTTTTAGCCTCTGTCAGTATACTGACAATTTCTGGTAAGTCTGTCAGTACCGCTTTTCTTAAATAAATCATATTTCTCTCACATTTTTATCCGAACAATATGTGTTATAACACATATTTATACTATAATTAATCCGTAGTAAAGACCAACAACGAATTGATGTTGCGACCCAACTTTATGGTACACTACTTGGTGCGATGTTCTGTTCGTTTGTTTGTCTGCAGTTCCCACTAGCCACTTCCCCGATTCAAAGTGAAGCAAGGGTTCATTTCTAAAAAATTAGTGGCTGAACTGCAAAAATACCGCCTCACAATGTAGTATAGCAAAGTAATTTCTAAAAGAACTTTTAGAAATTAAACATCATTAAAGATTAAGACTCGGATGATTTTTATCAACAATCACAGCAGTAGTCGTTAGTCCGAAATGTTCATTAATGAGTGTAGACAATGCATAAGTTGCCTCACGTACTGCATTTTCTTGTTCTGCTACACAACTTTCAACAATCAGGAAAGCATTTCTTGTTTCGTCTGTTAACATCGTACGTCTCCCATCACGCCAGTTCCAGCACCGACAAACTGCGCCCGCTTCATCCAAATAAGCCACTTCATCTTCAAGGCAAGGCTCAGACTTTTCTTCACCGATACCAACGAACTCTTCTCCACCATGTGCTTTAGTCAGGCGCATATCTCCTACAAACGCGTCCAAATCTTCTCCACCAGCAGGAAGTCCATATGTTAGGCTAATACTATTATATAAATCAACCAAAGGGTTGATTGTTCCTACTTCTTTTCCTTTACTTACACGTTTTAGAAGATTCTCAATTGAACTGCGTGCCCCTTTTTTCGTTTTAAACTTTTTATAAGCCTCGCGCCACACTGCAACAGCAGGGTTCTCGCTAAAAATATCCTCTTGCGTAAATTTTTCAGATTGTTCATTTGCTTTATTTAACAGTTGCAAAACTTTATCAGGTGTTTTTCCACTATTATCAAAATCTTTTGCCAACACAATACCAAAATGTGCATCAGGAAAAAGTTCCCAGAATTCATTTGTTACAATAAATTTTGCCATATTCTCTTCTTTCCAGTTATCTCAATCCCTCATTCATCGCATTCAACACTGTTTAACCAAGCAAGTGTCTGCTATCTCCGCCCTTTGGGCTACGCTGTCCATCCTCGCTAAGACGCTATGTGCTTTGCACGCCGTTCTACGAACGATCTTCGCAACTTCGTTGCTCCGCTGTCCGTTTCTATTCTTGTCACTTTAGTGACTTAGAGATAGAGGACAAATGTTCATCGGCACTTTGGTGCCTTACAGCCAATGGCAATCAAACGGACAGCGAAGATAACGACTAGAGAAAATGGACAAATGTTTTACGAAACTCCCACTAAATAAGTCTTGACTTCATTTTATCATAAAAACGAGGTTTTCAACTCCTCGTTTTCATTCGTCAGTACTGACAGAAATTTTGTCAGTAGCATTTTTGAATTCTGTCAGCAAATTCAACGCTTATTCACTCGTTTTCGAGTAGAATAATCTAGTTTTCTTCCTCTAGAGGCCCTTGGATTTTCATCTTTATGTTCAAATTTCACAATTTTTAATGGCTCTTTACGTTTGGTCAATTTTACCACAGCCTCCGTACGAGCAGTATGAGGAAACATGTCAACAGATTGAATATATTCTACTTTGTAGTAGTTGGCAAGAACCACCAAATCTTTGGCAAGGGTTGAAACATTACAGCTCACATACACCATACGCTCAGGTGGAAATTTCGTGATTGTCTCAAGCAGGGCATCATCAAGCCCAGTACGAGGCGGATCAACGATCATCGCTGTTGCACGGTGACCAGATTTATTCCAATTTGGAATAATCCGCTCTGCTTTACCAATCTCATAGTGACAGTTCTTCAAGCCTAGACGTTTTGCATTATTACGCGCATCAAAAATCGATTCTGGCGTGATGTCCATGCCATGAACAGATTTAACTTTTTTTGCGACAGCAAAACCAATCGTACCCACACCACAATAAGCATCAATCACACGGTCATCTTTTTTGGGATTTAGCGCTTTGACTGCTTCAGCATAAAGGACATTAGCCTGCTCAGAATTCAGCTGATAAAAAGCACGTGGACTTAATTCAAAATCATAATCTAAAACACCTTCAGTAATTGTTTCTTTCTCATTAAACAAAATTTGTGTTCGTTCACCATAAATTTCACTCGTTTTTTTCGGATGAAAATTCACTGCAACCGTTACAATCTCTTGAAATTGTTCTGTCAGTGCTGACAACATTTTGTCAAATTTGACAAAGCTATTTTTCTGACGTTTTGATGGTTCTTCCCGTAATTCAGGCCAAACTTGTCCATCCAAAATAATCGGTGTGGAGCTGATAAAAATAATCTGCACCTCACCAGTTTTTTGAGAACGACGCACCATTACTGTCCGAATTCCACCAATCTTACGTTCATCATAAACAGGCAAGTCAAATTTTTCAATTAAACGGCAAATTTGGTTAATAATCTCTTGCGTTTTTACATCTTGTACCAAACAGTTTTCCAGATTGACCAAATGATGGGTACCTTCTTTGTAAAGTCCCGCAATTACTGTTCCGTCATTAAGACGTCTCACTTGAAACTGCAATTTATTACGGTAATGCAAAGTATCTTTCATGCCCAAAGTAGGACGCAATTCATAAGAGGCCCACCCTGCTGGTTTATATTTTTCCAAAGCCTGACGCAGCACATCACGCTTAAATTCCAGCTGCATAGGATAGGAGAGGTGCATGATATGCGATTGACTCATCTCATGATAAGCGCGGTCCATTGGTTTTACACGATTTGGTGATTTCTTTTTTATTTCTACCAATTTTGCTCGGCTAAAATTCCGCGCATTTTCAGTAATTTCAGCAACAATTTCTTCACCTGGTAAGGCATAAGGTACGAAAATCAAGCGTCCTGATATGACTCCGATTCCCTCACCATTTATTCCCATTCGCTCAATTTCAAGCGAAATTTTTTGTCCAATTTTTAAATTTATCATAGCTCTGATTATACCATAAAAACCCTGTATTCTTGCATTTCTCTAAAAATATTTACTGACAGAACTTCTGTCAGTAACATCTGTCAGTTATTTTCGTATATAATAAGACTATGGGAAAAATTACTGAAATAAAAAAACTCAAAAAACTATATCGGATCGATTTAGAAAACTGTACCGAAGATAAAATATATGTTTGTGATGACACCATTGTTCATTTCATACTAACCACAGGCAAAATAATCACTGACGAAGAATTAATAAGTATCATCAATTTTGACCAGTTTGCGAGGGGAAAATCACTTGCTCTCTACTACATTTCTTTCAGACCCCGCACTTGCGCAGAAGTTAGAAAATATCTTTATGAACATGATATATTGGAGGAACAAGCCTCCGAAATTCTGTCAGTACTGACAGAAAATAAACTCATCGATGATAAAAACTATGCAGAGAATTTCATTCAAGGAAAAATTTCCATGTCCACCGCAGGCCCTTATCAGATTAAACAGAAATTATATCTAAAAGGAGTTGATAAATTCATTATAGAACAAGCACTCCAGGAACTTTACACTGAAGAAAAACAGATTGATGTTGCGTACAAACTTGCAGAAAAACAAGTCCGCTCAAACGCTCATAAGCTCCCCTTGAATCAGCTTAAACAAAAAATCATTCAAAACTTAACCACTAAAGGTTTCTCTTATTCTGTTAGTTCAATTGCATTAGACAGCCTAGAATTAGAGTCAGATGAAGACAATGAAATGACACTTCTCATGAGCGAATTATCCAAAGCTAATCATCGCTACTCACGAAATTACGACGGATACGAACGTGAACAAAGAATTATCCAACAGTTACTGCGCAAAGGGTTTTCCTATGCTATGATACGCTCCGCCCTCCAAGATTATCCCCTCAACTAAACTCGCCTTCTAAAACGAAGGCTTTTATCTTACCTCAACTTCGTAAAATAAAAAAAAGAGGAGTAACACTCCCCTTCTCCCCAAACTTGGCCACTCGCCTATCTCCCAGGGGCAACCCCCAAGTACTTCCGCCGTAGATGGACTTAACTGCTGTGTTCGACATGGGAACAGGTGTATCTCCATCGCAATGATGACCAAATCTTTAAATGTTCCTTTGAACATTCAAAACTAAATAACAATCCTTCTAACTTCTAAACCTTAAGCATTTTATAGTTGACTCTTTTGGTAAAGTCCTCGAGCGATTAGTACTGGTCCGCTCCACCCCTCACAGGGCTTCCACTTCCAGCCTATCAACCAGATCATCTCTCTGGGCTCTTAATTCTTACGAATGGGAAATCTCATCTTGAGGTGGGCTTCGCACTTAGATGCTTTCAGCGCTTATCCCTTCCCTACATAGCTATCCAGCCGTGCTCCTGGCGGAACAACTGGTACACCAGCGGTAGGTCCATCCCGGTCCTCTCGTACTAAGGACAGATCCTCTCAAATTTCCTACGCCCGCGACGGATAGGGACCGAACTGTCTCACGACGTTCTGAACCCAGCTCGCGTGCCGCTTTAATGGGCGAACAGCCCAACCCTTGGGACCGACTACAGCCCCAGGATGCGACGAGCCGACATCGAGGTGCCAAACCTCCCCGTCGATGTGAACTCTTGGGGAGATAAGCCTGTTATCCCCAGGGTAGCTTTTATCCGTTGAGCGATGGCCCTTCCATGCGGTACCACCGGATCACTAAGCCCTAGTTTCCTACCTGCTCGAGTTGTAGCTCTCGCAGTCAAGCTCCCTTATACCTTTACACTCTACGATTGATTTCCAACCAATCTGAGGGAACCTTTGGGCGCCTCCGTTACTCTTTAGGAGGCGACCGCCCCAGTCAAACTGTCCGTCAGACACTGTCTCCCTGGCCGATATTGCCAGCGGGTTAGAGTAACCATAAGTCAAGGGTAGTATCCCAACAACGCCTCAATAGAAACTAGCGTCCCTATCTCAATGGCTCCTACCTATCCTGTACATGACTTACAGGTACTCAATATCAAACTACAGTAAAGCTCCATGGGGTCTTTCCGTCCTGTCGCGGGTAACCTGCATCTTCACAGGTACTAAAATTTCACCGAGTCTCTCGTTGAGACAGTGCCCAAATCATTACGCCTTTCGTGCGGGTCGGAACTTACCCGACAAGGAATTTCGCTACCTTAGGACCGTTATAGTTACGGCCGCCGTTTACTGGGGCTTCAATTCAGGGCTTCGCTTACGCTAACTCCTCCTCTTAACCTTCCAGCACCGGGCAGGCGTCACCCCCTATACATCACCTTGCGGTTTAGCAGAGAGCTGTGTTTTTGATAAACAGTTGCTTGGGCCTATTCACTGCGGCTGGCTTTTACACCAGCACCCCTTCTCCCGAAGTTACGGGGCTATTTTGCCGAGTTCCTTAACGAGAGTTCTCTCGATCACCTGAGGCTACTCGCCTCGACTACCTGTGTCGGTTTGCGGTACGGGTAGATATGACTTTACGCTAGAAGCTTTTCTTGGCAGTGTGACATCAGAGAGTTCGCAACCGTAGTTGCTTCCCCATTACAGCTCAATGTTAAAGAGAAATGCATTTGACACATCTCACACCTCACTGCTTAGACCAGAATCCATTAACTGGCATCTCTTAGCCTACTGCGTCCCTCCATCACGATCATATCTAGTACTGGAATATCAACCAGTTGTCCATCGACTACGCCTTTCGGCCTCGCCTTAGGTCCCGACTAACCCAGGGCGGACGAGCCTTCCCCTGGAAACCTTAGTCTTACGGTGGATAAGATTCTCACTTATCTTGCGCTACTCATACCGGCATTCTCACTTCTTAACGCTCCAGCACTCCTCACGGTATACCTTCTTCGCGGTTAAGAACGCTCTCCTACCATTGATAATATATCAATCCAAAGCTTCGGTAATATGTTTAGCCCCGGTACATTTTCGGCGCAGGGTCACTCGACTAGTGAGCTATTACGCACTCTTTGAATGATAGCTGCTTCTGAGCTAACATCCTAGTTGTCTGTGCAACCCCACATCCTTTTCCACTTAACATATATTTTGGGACCTTAGCTGTTGGTCTGGGCTGTTTCCCTTTCGACTACGGATCTTAGCACTCGCAGTCTGACTGCCGAACATGTGTATTAGCATTCGGAGTTTATCTGAGATTGGTAATCCGAGATGGACCCCTCACCCAAACAGTGCTCTACCTCCAATACACTTACATTTCGACGCTAGCCCTAAAGCTATTTCGGAGAGAACCAGCTATCTCCCAGTTCGTTTGGAATTTCTCCGCTATCCACAAGTCATCCAAACACTTTTCAACGTGTCCTGGTTCGGGCCTCCAGTGCGTCTTACCACACCTTCACCCTGCTCATGGATAGGTCACTAGGTTTCGGGTCTACATCATGATACTAAAGCGCCCTATTCAGACTCGCTTTCGCTACGGCTCCGTCTCTTCAACTTAACCTCGCATCATAACGTAACTCGCCGGTTCATTCTACAAAAGGCACGCTCTCACCCATTAACGGGCTCGAACTTCTTGTAGGCACACGGTTTCAGGTGCTATTTCACTCCCCTCTCGGGGTTCTTTTCACCTTTCCCTCACGGTACTGGTTCACTATCGGTCACTAAGGAGTATTTAGGGTTGGGAGATGGTCCTCCCGGATTCAAACTGGATTTCGCGTGTCCAGCCCTACTCAGGATACTGCTAGGTATAAGGTCTATTTCGAATACGAGGCTTTTACTCTCTTTGGCTCATCTTCCCAGATGATTCTTCTATAGACCTTAAGTCCACGTTGCAGTCCTACAACCCAAGAAGCAAGCTTCTTGGTTTGCCCTTCTTCCTGTTCGCTCGCCGCTACTTAGGAAATCGTTTTTACTTTCTCTTCCTGCAGGTACTTAGATGTTTCAGTTCTCTGCGTTACCTTTACATGAGCTATGTATTCACTCATGAATAACTGCTAGAAGCAGCTGGGTTTCCCCATTCGGAAATCAACGGATCAAAGCGTACTTACAGCTCCCCGTCGCATATCGTCGTTAGTCACGTCCTTCTTCGGCTCTTAGTGCCAAGGCATCCACCGTGCGCCCTTATTAACTTTGCCATGATGATTCAATCATCTTTTTTCAAGTATAAGTTTGTAAATTCTTTAAAATTCACAGCTTTTCGGTTTATTTATCGTTATTAGATATTGTTATTTAGTTTTCAAGGTTCAAGATGATTTTAACGTCTTTTCTGACAAGATACCTTCGGCTGAAACTAATCTCAACACTTACTTTCGTATCTTCATGGAGCCTAGCGGGATCGAACCGCTGACCTCCTGCGTGCAAAGCAGGCGCTCTCCCAGCTGAGCTAAGGCCCCACAATCAAGAAGTTGATTCTTGCGTGGTCTATCTCTAGACCCCTCAAAACTGAATAAAGTTGAATGCTCATCCTTGTATATATTCCTTAGAAAGGAGGTGATCCAGCCGCACCTTCCGATACGGCTACCTTGTTACGACTTCACCCCAGTCATCGGTCTTACCTTAGGAAGCGCCCTCCTTGCGGTTAGGCAACCTACTTCGGGTACTCCCAACTCCCGTGGTGTGACGGGCGGTGTGTACAAGGCCCGGGAACGTATTCACCGCGGCGTGCTGATCCGCGATTACTAGCGATTCCGACTTCATGTAGGCGAGTTGCAGCCTACAATCCGAACTGAGAATGGTTTTAAGAGATTAGCTAAACATCACTGTCTCGCGACTCGTTGTACCATCCATTGTAGCACGTGTGTAGCCCAGGTCATAAGGGGCATGATGATTTGACGTCATCCCCACCTTCCTCCGGTTTATCACCGGCAGTCTCACTAGAGTGCCCAACTTAATGATGGCAACTAGTAATAGGGGTTGCGCTCGTTGCGGGACTTAACCCAACATCTCACGACACGAGCTGACGACAACCATGCACCACCTGTCACCGATGTACCGAAGTAACTCCTTATCTCTAAGGATAGCATCGGGATGTCAAGACCTGGTAAGGTTCTTCGCGTTGCTTCGAATTAAACCACATGCTCCACCGCTTGTGCGGGCCCCGTCAATTCCTTTGAGTTTCAACCTTGCGGTCGTACTCCCCAGGCGGAGTGCTTATTGCGTTAGCTGCGATACAGAAAACTTATAGCTTCCTACATCTAGCACTCATCGTTTACGGCGTGGACTACCAGGGTATCTAATCCTGTTTGCTCCCCACGCTTTCGAGCCTCAGTGTCAGTTACAGGCCAGAGAGCCGCTTTCGCCACCGGTGTTCCTCCATATATCTACGCATTTCACCGCTACACATGGAATTCCACTCTCCTCTCCTGCACTCAAGTCTACCAGTTTCCAATGCATACAATGGTTGAGCCACTGCCTTTTACACCAGACTTAATAAACCACCTGCGCTCGCTTTACGCCCAATAAATCCGGACAACGCTCGGACCTACGTATTACCGCGGCTGCTGGCACGTAGTTAGCCGTCCCTTTCTGGTTAGATACCGTCACTGCATGGATTTTCCACTCCCACACACGTTCTTCTCTAACAACAGAGTTTTACGATCCGAAAACCTTCTTCACTCACGCGGCGTTGCTCGGTCAGGGTTGCCCCCATTGCCGAAGATTCCCTACTGCTGCCTCCCGTAGGAGTTTGGGCCGTGTCTCAGTCCCAATGTGGCCGATCACCCTCTCAGGTCGGCTATGTATCATCGCCTTGGTAGGCCTTTACCCTACCAACTAGCTAATACAACGCGGGATCATCTTTGAGTGATGCATTTGCATCTTTCAAACTTTTAACTTATGTTTAAAGCTTTTATGCGGTATTAGCATTCGTTTCCAAATGTTGTCCCCGCTCAAAGGCAGATTCCCCACGCGTTACTCACCCGTTCGCTGCTCTTCCAGTTGGTACAAGTACCAACCTTCAGCGCTCAACTTGCATGTATTAGGCACGCCGCCAGCGTTCGTCCTGAGCCAGGATCAAACTCTCAAATAAAGTATTTAAGTCACCTTAGTGACTGGCTTGTCTTTCATTATTGATTGACAGATTTTTGATGTCTTTACGACATCACATGAGTCATTCTTCTTTATTCAGTTTTCAAGGGTCTAAACGCTTGAGTGGCTTCCCTCTCTCGCGACAACTATTATATTCTATCAAACTACACACCCTTTGTCAATTATTTTATCACTCCTTTCTCCGATTTTTTTTACTTTGTTCGATTTTTACTCCTACCCTACTCCCATTTTTTATCGTGGACATAAACTGAATGGGAAAATAAAAAACTTAGAAAAATTCTAAGTTTTTTATTTTTATTAGTGAATCCATATACTCATCAACATTACCATTCCCAAACCAACAACTGCAATAATCGTCTCCAGAACCGTCCATGTCTTGAGTGTTTGTTTCACATCTAAATCAAAGTACTCTTTGAACATCCAAAATCCTGCATCGTTCACGTGTGAAGCTGCGATTGAACCTGCCCCAATAGCAAGCACCATCAAAGCTGCCATATTTGGCGATGCAGAAGCAAGCATTGGTTGTACTAATCCTGCTGCCGTTAATGCCGCAACTGTAGCCGAACCCAGCGCGATACGTAAAATAACTGTGATAATCCATGCTAAAAGAAGCGGAGAAAGTGACGAATCTTTGAACATTTCGGCAATTTGAGATGAGATACCACCATCAATCAGAATTTGTTTAAGCGCGGCTCCACCACCAATAACAAGTAAAAGCATTGCGATTGATTTTACAGAGTCAACAATGGAAACAGCTATTTCGGAATTTTTCTTATGTTGCATCCATCCCATCGTAATCATAGCAAAGAGTAGCGAAATAATCATGGCAGAAACTGGATTACCGATGAACATCATGATATTTTCGATGAAACTAGACGGATAAGTCGTTGTTGTTACTACTTTGCCCGCTTTCAGAGCACTTGTGGTTACTGCTGAGAATGGCTTCCCTTGATTAGTGACAATAGAATAGATTGTGCTGATTGCCATTAGTATAACTGGCATGAGTGCAGTTAAGATTGATATTCCAAATCCTGGCGTTTCTTCCAATTTCCATTCTTTTATCTCTCCAAAAGTTGATAGTTTCTTTTTTACTACAAATGCTTCTGGAACCCATTTGCGAGCAATCTTGGTAAAAACGGGACCTGCGATAATGACTGTAGGAATAGCGGCAATAATTCCATAAAGTAAGACTGTTCCTGGATTGGCTCCTAACGCACCTGCAATGGCGATTGGTGCTGGGTGAGGTGGCAAAAATCCATGAGTAACAGAGAGACCTGCTGCCATTGGAATACCAAGATAAATCAGTGGAACTGATGCTTCTAAAGCAACCGCAAATACAATAGGAATCAGAAGAACCATACCAACTTCGAAGAAGAGCGCAATACCAATGATAAAGCTGGCAACCATAATCGCCCATTGAATTCTTTTTTTGCCAAAACTGTTAATTAATGTCTTTGAAATACGATAGGCACCACCAGCATCGGCGATTAAACGTCCTAGCATTGCTCCAAATCCGAATACAATCGCCAATTCCCCGAGCGAACCACCTATTCCATTTTGGATCGATACAGGAATTTGTCCCAGAGGCATTCCTAATCCGAGACCCACCAAGACGGAAACGACAATGAGTGAAACGAAGGTATTAATCTTAAACTTGATAATCATCAATAAAAGAATCAATACTCCAACTAAAAGAACAAGTAAATCAAGCATTTATTTTTTCCTTTCAATAAATAAATGATGGTATAACTGCATGCTTGCGCTTACAATTAAATTAAAAATTTTACTCAACACTTTTTTTATCTTCTTGAAATTAAAAGTATTGAGTATTTTTGTATTAACAAATGTCATTTGTTTTCTTCAAACTGTCTCTGAAAATTTGAAATATTTTCATACTCAGATGAAAGAGAACGGGATAATCGAATAAAGATAGGTGTAATCTCACGATAAATCTCAAAAGTTTCTGAGTTTGGTTGATAAGTTTGATTGCTCCCTACCATATCATCAACAACGCTTAGGCTATCAATCAAACCAAGTGCCTTTTCTGCCATAACAACCGCAGCTAAACACCCTGCCTCTCGACTTTCAGGAACATTGATAGGCTGTTCAAAAATATCTGCAAGAATTTGAGTCCATAGCGGAGAAGCTGTAAATCCCCCCGTTGCTTGAATCATATTTAAATCTCCCACAACTTCTACTAAACTCAAAGCCACCATGTAAAGATTAAACATCACACCTTCAAGAACGCTTCGAACCATATGACTTCGATTATGACCATAGTTCAAACCAAAGAACGACCCTCTAGCATTTGCATCCCATAGCGGCGCTCGCTCTCCTCCTAGATAGGGATGGAAAAGAAGACCGTTGGCACCAGGAGAGATTTTTGATGCGAGTTCTGTCACTTCGTCAAAACTTAGCTTACCGTCAAAAATTTGGTCACGCGCCCAACGAAAAACATCTCCTCCTGAATTTACTGGTCCACCCACAACCCAATGATTTTTGTCTAAGGCATAAGTAAAGGTACGACCTTTCTCATCTGTACGTGGTCGATCGGTCACAACACGAATAGCTCCAGATGTTCCTATAGTTATCGCTGCAACACCCGGTTTAATGGCATTTACTCCTAGATTTGACAGAGGACCATCTGCTGCGCCCCAAACAAATTTTGTATTGGATTGAATTCCCATTTTTTTGGCAAATTCGTGAGGCATATTTTCTTCAATCTCATAGGGCTCTACGACTTGAGGAAGTTGGTTTTGATTTACTCCTGTCATTTGTAGTGCTTCTTCATCCCATTTAAGTTCAAAAATATTGAACATTCCTGTACCTGAAGCTGTTGAAAGGTCAATTTTATTGGTACCAAATAGTCGGTAGAAAATATATCCTTTGAGCTCTAGATAGTGACTAGCTTGTTCATAAATCTCTGGTCGCTCCGCACGAAGCCATAGTAATTTTGATAGAGGCGCCATAGGGTGAAGAGGGGTGCCTGTTCGTTTATAAATTTCAAATCCCTTACTTGACACTTTAAGCTGTTCTGTGTATTTAACCGCTCTAGTGTCTGCCCAGGTCATCACCCGACTAAGTGGTTTCCAATCTTTATCAAATGCAATGAGCGAATGCATTTGGGTACTAAAGGAAACGGCCAAAAGCTCATCTGCCTCCTCAAGATTAATAGATACTTCACGAATTGTGACCAATACAGCTTCAAAGATATCTTCTAAGGCTTCTTCTGCCATGCCACTTGCATCACGATAAAGCGTATATGCCTGACTACTACTTGCAATAATTTTTCCACTTTTTTCAAAAAGTACTGCTTTAGTGGCTGTGGTTCCTAAGTCTACGCCAATCAGATATTGCATTTTTTCTCCTTTTTGTTCATTTTTATACTAGTTCATTTTTAATTTTACTAGGTAAAATTAAAAATGAACTGCAGATATACTGTCTTGCGACGCTTGAGAAAAACTGTGCTTTTCTTATTCGCAACCTTGACGCAGTCACTACGTTACGCTATCCATTCGCTCTAAGCCAGCAGAGCTGGCAAGGCGAAATGGTAAGCGCAAGAGATGGTTTGCGTAACACGCAAAGGTTGCGAGCATCGACAACGTAGCGCAGCGAAGTGACTTTTAATCCGTAGGTCTGAAAGTCAAACAGTATTAGTTTTGTCAGTAAACTTTTTCTGTCAGCATACTGACAGATTTTTTCTAAAACTGTTGAACTGCTCATTTAGAGATGAACTAGCATAAGCTAAAAGTGCTTATTTTCTCTCAACATCATGCCCACCGAAACCGTTACGCAATGCAGCGACAACTTTTCCTGTCATTGTATCATCTTGCAGTGAGCGATTACGCATCATGAGTGATAAAGCGATAACTGGTGCTGGAACTCTTAAATCTAAACTTTCTTCGATGGTCCATTTCCCTTCACCAGAAGATTGAACGCGTCCAATAATTTCATCAAGTTTTGGGTCTTTTGCAAACTGTTCTTCAGCAAGTTCCATGAGCCAACTGCGAATGACCGAGCCATGATTCCATAATTTAGCAACAGCTTCGTAGTCGTAGTCAAAAGGAGATGCTTCAAGAATTTCAAAGCCTTCAGCAATGGCCTGCATCATCCCATATTCAATACCATTATGAATCATTTTCAGATAATGACCACTACCAAGCTGCCCTGTATAAAGATATCCATTTTCTTGAGCGATAGCTTGGAAAATTGGCTCAATCACCTGCCACGCCACTTTATCATCACCGCCAATCATGAAGTTACCTCCTTGACGTGCACCTTCCATGCCACCTGATGTCCCAGCATCAAAAAATCTAATGCCCTTTTCCGCCAGAATTTTATTTTGTAGCAGATTATCTTTATAGTTGGAATTTCCACCATCAATGATGATGTCTCCTACTGACAGCTTTTCTGTCAGTTGCTCAATCGTGGAGTTTGTCGGATGTCCAGCTGGAACCATCACCCAGATAATTTTAGGAGATGCTGTCAGTTCATCACGACTCACAGAAGCTACTGGATCAGTAGATGGAGAATGAGCCTGTTCTACTGATGACAATTTTGTCAGTAAATCATCTATATCAAAAGCTCCAGTTACCTTGCCTGAATATTGTTGAATTTCCTCAACAGCCGAGCGTTCTAGGTCATAAGCAACAACTTCAATATCATGGTCCACTGCATTTTTAACAAGATTCATTCCCATTTTTCCTAGACCAATCATTGCAAATTTCATTTTTTCCTCCTCTAATCTTTAAGCTCAACAAATCCGTAATGATTTTATGCTATGGCCATCCACTTGTTACACTTATTGTGCGATTCTTGCACACTTTTGTGCTAAGAAACTTGCGAAGCAATGTTAATTTATCAAAACAAGTGCATGCTATCTCCGCTGCGCTACGCTGTCCATCCTCGCTACGGTACTGAAACACCTAGTCGGAATGGCAATCTTTGAATTTCGTCCGACTAAATTCAGTGGTGAGTTGCCCTTTTATCAGTCGCTTCAGTGACTAGAGAAAATGGACAAATGTTTTATGAAATTCCCACTGAATAAGTCTTGACTTCATTACTGCTTTTTACAACGAATGAGCTATAGTTTTAGTAAAATTACGACATGAACTTATCATTGATGTTATCGTTTTCATAAGTCTGTTATTATTATACGTAATTTATTTTCATTTGTCAACAATATATTTTGTAAAAAATTTTCTAATTTATATAATTACTTTTGCTGTAGGCTTCGACTAGATTTTATCAAAACAAGTGCGTGCTATCTCCGCCCTTTCGGGCTACGGTGCTACGTGCTTCGCACGGTTCTACGAACGGTCTACGCAACTTCGTTGCTCCGCTGTCCGTTTGATTGCCATTTGGCGTTGCCTCTATTCTTGTCACTTTAGTGACTTAGAGATAGAGGATAAATGTTCATCGGCACTTTAGTGCCTTACAGCCAATGCCTTTTGCTCTTGGGGCTTTAGCCCCTAAGCAAACGGACAAATGTCCTAGGGTCATGCGAAGCTAGCTGCTAAAGCAGCAAGAGCAAAAGGCAAAGCACCTAGTCGGAATGGCAAGCTTTGAATTTCGTCCGACTGCCATAGGGCGTTGGCGCTTTTAGCGACTAGGCTTCTTGGACAAGACCACTTCACCTTGCGACTTTAGTCGATTGCGATTTGAACTTCCGACTTTAGTCGGTTAGTGAAATCGACAACGTAGCAAAGCGGAGGTAGAGCGAATGGATAAATGGTGCGACCTCATATCAAAGATGTTAAGCAGACTGTTGCAGCTTTAGCTGCGTACAGGTCGCTTAGTTGTTACACCTAGAGGTTGCACCTTAAATTCAGTGGCGAGTTAAAACTCCCACTGAATAAGTCTTGACTTCATTGGTAATTTTCAAGAAAAGTTAAAGATGTTTTGTGGTATAATGTAATCAAATTCACTTGAGTTCATTAATCGAACTCAACTTATAGGAGGCTTGACATGGCGCGTACGCTGATTAGCCGCATCAAGAGTTATTATGACAATCTCAGCAAATCAGACCAAGCAATTTCCGACTATTTGATTGCAAATATTGACAGTGCCGCGAGACTCTCAATTCAAGATTTTGCCAAAAACACTAATGTATCTACTGCCACAATATCCAGATTTTCTAAAAAGATTGGATTCAATTCTTTTCAAGAGCTGAAGCTCGCAATTCACGCTACAGATTCTGTCAGTACTGACGAATTTTTTAGTGAACTTTCACCTACTGACAGCTATAAGGAAATATTGACAAAAAACTTTAACGGAAACATTTCCTCATTAAATTCTACTTTAAATTTAGTAGATGAGCGCAAGCTCAACCAAACAATGGATATCCTACTTCGTGCAGAAACCTGTGGGTTTTTCGGCCTTGGGGTTCAAATGCTGTGGCTCTGATTGCTTATCACAAGTTCTTACGAATGCCTTTGCACTGTGTTTATCATCAAGATTTTCATTTTCAACAAATGCAGGCTGCTAAATTGACTTCCAAAGACTGCGCTTTTGTCATCTCGCATACTGGGAAAAATAGGGATACCATCCACCTTTTAGAAATTTTGAAAAGTCGTGGTGTTCCCGTCATCGCAATCACCTCTTTTGCCAGTTCACCTTTAGCTAAGCTCGCAGACATTGCTCTTATATCTATTTCAGAAGAAATTTCCTATCGTCCAGAAGCCGTGGCTTCTACCGTTTCACAAATTAGCTTACTTGATGCTCTATTCATGATGTATGGTATGAAAATGAAAGATGTTTCTGAGAGCACTCTATCTGAAATCAGAAAAGTCATCCGCGATTCTCGTTTACCATGAGATGACACACCATAATAGCAAGGAAACTGAATTAATTCGTTATAAAAAGCAACAGCAAGTTAACGTTACTTCCCAAACCTCTTAGCGTAAGAGTTCGTCAGAACAGTACAATGAGTGTAACGGATATACACTAGTGTAGGAAACGTTATCAAAACAAGTGCGTGCTATCTCTGCCTTACGGCTACGCTGTCAATGCTCGCTACGCCACTAAATGTAACAACTAGCATATCCGTAAGCGCTGAAGCGCAAACGGCTATCCTATAAAGGGGCTAGTCGCAATCCTTGAGTTTCGTCCGACTGCACTAGGGCGTTAGTGCTTTAGCACTTAGGCTTCTGGGACAAGACCACTTCGCCTTGCAACTTTAGTTGATTAGAGCGAATGGATAACGAAGCGAAGCGGAGGTGTGACCTCATATCGAAGATGTGAGGTTGTACCCTAAATTCAGTGGTGAGTTGCCCTTTTATCAGTCGCTTTGCCTTTTGCTCTTGCTGTTTTAGCAGCTAGCTTCGCATGACCCTAGGACATTTGTCCGTTTGCTTAGGGGCTTAAAGCCCCAAGAGCAAAAGGCATTGGCTGTAAGACACTAAAGTGCCGATGAACATTTGTCCTCTATCTCTAAGTCACTAAAGTGACAAGAATAGAGACAACGCCAAATGGCAATCAAACGGGCAACGTAGCGCAGCGAAGATAGCGGCTTGAGAAAACAGACAAATATTTTACGAAACTCTCACTAATAAACCTTGACTTCATTGGTCATTCTGCAATTCGTTTGCCTTTTGCTCTTAGGGACCCTGCTTCTAAGCAAATGTTTTAACGAATGCAGACCGTTTCGCAGTCTATTCTGGTGCGCTTTTACACTAGGCTGGCGCGAAGCACCGTAAATCATTGATATTCTTTACAATGATTTAGCTATAGTACACCTCATCTCATGGAGAAATTGACAAAAACGTTACTGATGAGGTGTATATTTCAAAGAAAGGATGTGAATTCATGGCATTTTCCAACACTCGACGTCGCTATGCTAGTTTTGATACCGTTGCGTCTATTCCCGGAGAAGTTATTGATGCTTTTTGGTACATTATTGACCACCACCTCAAAGGCGTTTTTCCCATGGAACCTGTGATTAACTTTGATTTAGTTAATTCTCATAATTTGCTTTCTATTCGCTTTTCTCAAGACAACAGCCCGACTGTTGTAGTCATTGATTTTGATTACCCTTTTGATGCTGCTTGGCCTCGCGAATATCGCGCTGTTGACAATATGGGACGCGAAACAATCATGACCGCCAGAGAGATGTAAGCAAATAAATCACTGACCAATCTTATTTGTCATTAAAAAAATTCTGTCAGCATACTGACAGAATTTTTATAATTCATAATACACGATTTCTGGCGGAACACCGAAACGAATCGGCAAAAAAGTCAGACCGATACCACAATTCACATACAGCTTTGTCTTATCATTGAGCTGATACATTCCGCTATCTGCACAACTCGAACCTTTATTTCGCAAGCGCCAATTTCCCAAACGAATCTGCCCACCATGACTATGCCCAGATAAAACCAAATCAAAATGATTCAATGTCTTCATATCTAAAATCGTATCTGGCTCGTGAACCACAAGTACCGAAAATGCCTCCATCGCTGGTAAAAGTTCAAAATCTGGTTTTCCTTCTCGCCAATCATCAACACCAGACACTGACAGTTTTTTCGTCAGTACTGACGAATTTTTTAAAATCGTAAAACCTGATTTTTCCAATATTTCTTCAACAAAAACCGAAGAATTTTTATCATCAAAATCGTGATTCCCAAGCACCGCGAACTTACCTAATGGCGCCGTCAGTGATGACAACATTAGAATTAATTCATCCCAATTCTGACGCTTTGCCCAAAGAACCTTATCAAATAAATCTCCAGAAAAAACAATGACGTCTGGATTTTCACTTTCCATATTTCTTGCAAACTTTTTAAAACGTTGAGGCGTTGTGTGCCAAGTAAAATGTGTATCTGTAAAATGAGCAACTTTTACACCCTGTTGCTGACCAATTTCTACATGTCTCACTTTCATCAGGTGAGGCTCTATAAAAATTCCATAAAGCAGCAGAGCTAAGAGTAATGCTCCAATCGTCAATTCAACCATTTGTCCATTTTATCATAAATTCACTGACAAAAAAACTGTCCTACAATCTCAAAGATTATCATATCCCAGAAAGTTGGTATCAGTTTCTGTCTGTTTGCTAAAGAAGTAAAGAACAAAGCCAGTAAGTTAGAACTAACAAAAGAAAAAAAGATTGTCTTAGACAATCTTTTATATTTTTTAGTTTTCGTCAGAAGCTACGAATGGAAGCAAAGCCATTACGCGCGCGCGTTTGATTGCTGTAACCACTTTACGTTGGTTTTTAGCTGATGTACCAGTCACGCGACGTGGCAAGATTTTTCCACGTTCTGAGATAAAACGTTTCAAAAGTTCTGTATCTTTGTAGTCAACGACTTCGATTTTATTAGCAGCGATGAAGTCAACTTTTTTACGGCGTTTGAAGCCGCCACGACGTTGTTGTGCCATTTTATTTCTCCTTATATTATTTTTTAATGTCCTGTTAAAGTTTCAAGATGGTTGCCTAGAGCAAATCCATTGTATTAGAATGGAAGATCATCATCCGAAATTTCCATCGGCGAGCTACCAAATGGGTCAGCATCACGACCAAAATTCGGTGTTGTATTATTGTTCGTTTGAGGACGTGAATTATTTGCAGACTGACTTGGTGCAGAGTATGAACCAGTAGCTGCTCCACCACCCATACCTTCACGAGCAGAACGACTTTCCAACATCTGGAAATTATCAGCCACAACCTCAGTCACGTAAACACGTTGACCCTGTTGATTTTCATAATTACGCGTTTGGATACGACCAGTAATACCGATCAAAGCTCCTTTTTTAGCCCAATTCGCCAAGTTTTCAGCTTGTTGACGCCAAATGACGCAATTAATAAAATCGGCTTCACGCTCACCATTAGCATTTTTAAATTGGCGGTTAACCGCCAATGAAAAAGTAGCAACAGCCTGATTTTGTGGGGTATAACGAAGTTCAGGATCGCGGGTAATGCGTCCTACTAATACAACATTATTAATCATGATGAACTTCTCCTATAAAGCCAATTAAGCTTCAACTTTAACAATCATATGACGAAGAATGTCAAGATTGATCTTAGCAAGACGGTCAAATTCGCTCAAAGCTTCTGAAGTTGTTTCAGCTTCAAAAGTTGCGATGTGGTACAAACCTTCGCGGAAATCATTGATTTCGTAAGCGAGTTTGCGTTTTTCCCAGTCTTTAGACTCAAGATTCACAGCACCGTTGTCAGTCAAGATAGCATCGAAACGTTCAACAAGGGCAGCCTTTGCTTCTTCATCAATGTTTGGACGAATAATGTAAAGAATTTCGTATTTAGTCATTGATTTTTCCTCCTTTTGGACTAATGACGCAGGTTGAGTCCTGCGTAAGTTGTGGATTTTTTCCCACAGAAGGTTATTATAGCAAATTTTTTTTGATTTGACAAGATAAAATTTCCCTAATCAAGAGAGAGATTATCCAACAATAGCTTTAACAGCAGCATAGACGAGCAATACTGCACCTAGTACAATCCTATATTTCCCAAAGAATGTGAAATCATGTTTCTTAACATAGTTCATCAAGAACTTAATCGCCAGCATTGAAACACCAAATGCGACTAAACAGGCCAATAGTAAGACGCTGAATTGTTCAAGATTTAACGAATTTCCATTCTTGAAAAAATGAAAGATTTTAACAAGACTGGCCCCAAACATAACTGGAATTCCTAAGAAAAACGTGAACTCAGCGGCTACTTCACGGCTTACTCCAATCAGCAGTGCCCCAACGATTGTTGCTCCTGACCGCGATGTCCCAGGCAAAAGAGATAAAACTTGAAACAGCCCGATATATAAGGCAAATCGATAAGGAAGACGGTCAATATTAAACACACTAAATTCATGATGAGGTACCCATTGACGCTCGATAACAATGAAAGCAATCCCATAAATGATTAACATAAAAGCTACAGGTACAAAGTGATAAAAATGTGCATCTAACCAATCATTAAGAGGTAACCCAATAATCGCAGCAGGCAGTGCAGCAATCAAAACTTTCAACCATAAACGCCAGGTCAATTGTATTTCACGCGGTGTTTTTTGCTTATCTTTAGGGTTTAGCTTATTGAAAGGGTTCAATTTATGAAAGTACAAAACAACAACGGATAAAATCGCTCCAAGTTGAATGACTACATCAAACATTTCCTTAAATGCAGCGGATTGATTCAGTCGAATAAATTCCTCAGCAATAATCAAATGACCTGTTGATGAAATAGGCAACCATTCAGTAATTCCCTCAATAATCCCTAAAATAATCGCACGAATAAAGTCCATATTTGGTTCTCCTAGAAGTTTTCAGTAAAATAGTCTATGAAGCTGTTTTTTCCCAACTATACTTTATAGCTCTGCCAAAAACAAACACAAAGTTGCCATTTTAGCAACTAGATTTTTGGGATGGGCAAACTCATATCTGTGATACGAGCGTGTATCCTTATTCAGCTTCACAAACTTACTGTTCATTTTTTACTTAGCAGAGGATTGTCTGCTCCATAATAAAGCGACAAGATAAGCACACTCCACTCTGCTTTCGTCCTACTACAAACTCATTCATTGTAAAAGGCAAGATGAGTTTTACTCCATAAGTATATCATAAAATCAAAACCAATAAACTTAAAAACTTAACTCACCTCGCCACTTTTTGTTTTGCCCTTGACATCACAATAAAAAAAAGTTATCATTTTGTATAACACATCGATAGAGGTCGCGACTGATATGAGTTTATGCCGAGCTGGAGCACAGCTAAGACGCATAAATAAGGAGAAGTCGCCGAAAGATTTTTGACGCTCATCAAAAATCTTGGGCTAGTGGGAAACACTCACTAGACTGTCGCCATGACATAGACACGGCGGGGGCTATTCGTTCAAGAAATTTTAAAAATTTTTCGTACGTTTAGCAATCTCTTTTGTAGATTGCTTTTTTCTTGTTTTCATTGGTTTATCAAACGATGTTACTATTGAAAACAAGCAAACTCAGATGTATAATAGTCCTGCTTTGATATTTGCTTGGCATGGACTGTCATTGGTTTATTAATCTACTTTTTGAGGTAATTCTAGTTGCAACATTAGCAGAAAATTAGCTTCTCTTTGCTAAACTAAACCATAGAATAAAATTTTTAGGAGAGAGTTTTGGAAAATTCTTTAAACACTGAAACCCAAGTTAAGCGTGGTTTAAAATCTCGTCATATCTCAATGATTGCTCTTGGGGAACTATTGGTACAGGTTTGTTTTTAACCTCTGGTGACGTTATTCACACGGCTGGACCATTTGGAGCTTTAACAGCTTATGTACTGATTGGATTGATGGTCTATTTTCTCATGACGTCCCTTGGAGAAATGGCAACTTATTTGCCAACTTCTGGGTCTTTTTCTGATTATGGAACACGTTATGTTGACCCCGCATTTGGTTTTGCACTTGGATGGAACTACTGGTTAAACTGGGCAATTACTGTTGCCGTTGATTTGACTGCCGTCGCACTTTGTATGAAGTTTTGGCTACCAAATGTACCAAGCTGGGTCTTTTCATTGATTGCCCTTGTTATTGTTTTTTCGATTAATGCATTATCTGTTAAAACCTTTGGTGAAACTGAATATTGGTTATCCGCTATTAAAATCACGGTTGTCATCATTTTCTTGATTGTTGGTTTCTTGTCTATTTTTGGAATCATGGGCGGGCATATTGATGTAGCAAAAAATCTGTCCGTTGGTAATCATGGGTTCGTGGGTGGTCTAGGAAGTTTCACTACTGGTGGAGGAATACTTGGTGTACTTTTAGTTGCTGGTTTCTCATTTCAAGGAACAGAGTTACTTGGTATTACTGCTGGGGAAACCGAAAACCCAGATAAATCTATCCCAAAAGCTATGAATTCTATCTTCTGGCGTATTCTTATTTTCTATATCCTATCCATTTTTGTGATGGCTGCGATTATTCCATTCACTGACCCTCACTTAGTCGGAGGTGATTCTGCTGCTCAAAGTCCGTTCACCATTGTCTTCCAACGCGTAGGATTATCTATCGCTGCTAGTGTTATGAACGCTGTGGTTTTGACTTCTGTCATCTCGGCGGCAAACTCTGGAATGTATGCTTCTACTCGGATGCTTTATTCTCTTGCTAAAGATGGTGGGGCTCCAAAGATTTTCTCAAAAACGTCTAAAAATGGTATCCCTTTTATCGCTTTACTTTCTACAACTGCAATCGCACTTCTGACTTTCTTGACTTCGATTTATGGTGTTAGCTTTTTCACTTTCCTTGTATCAGCTTCTGGTTTAACTGGTTTTATTGCTTGGATTGGGATTGCCATTAGTCATTTCCGTTTCCGTCGTGCTTATGTTGCACAGGGTAAAGAGGTCAAAAAACTCCCTTATCTTGCTAAACTTTTCCCATTCGGTCCTATTTTGGCTTTGATTATGACTATTTTAGTAACTTTAGGTCAAGACCCTATGTTACTTTTTGGCAAATCATGGATACAAGGTGTCATTATGTATGCTGCAATCCCTCTCTTCATTGCCCTTTATCTCGGATATAAGATTAAAAATAAGACGAAACTTATCCCGCTCAAGGATGTAGATTTGAGTCGTCATAAAGATTAATACAAAAAACCGCCTGTTGCGGTTTTTATTTTTCTATAACTTTCAAATCCCGTTGGAATTTTTTCTCTGAGTAGACCTCCAGCGCGCCATCTGGGGCTTTTACAAGGTATTCTCCTATCTTGCCAAATGCTGGAATCCGAACTTGGTTTACAACAAGATAAATCACATCAGCATAGGCATTCTTCATTTTATTAGGTGAGATATAGAGTCCAATCCAGTCCAAGCTCTCTAACTCATCACCAATACTTGTGTGCGTTGTTAGAGTATTTTTTATCATTCCTTGTTTCTCCAACTTACGTTTTTCCGCAATATCCATAACAAGTTGACCACTCCACGAGAGTTGCTCTCTCTTAAACGCTTCAATGACCCATTGTTCATTTTGAGGTTTGTCTGTACTGATTTTCCAAAAATCAATGATAGTATTCCCTAATTTCGCTTGCATCACTTTTCCTCTCCCTATATCTTATATTCTTTCTCAAAATTTTTACACTCTACGACCTTATAGCAGCTTTCATCCTTTTTTATGAGATAATCTCCAGAAAAGCCTTTTTGGTTTAGAAATGCATCAGATATAACGAGATAGAGATGAGGAGTTTTATTTTTATAAGTGCGTGATAGTTTTTTGAAACCTGGCATTAACGTTAGACCTGTATTCAAGTTATCACTGTCATTCCAAAATATTTTCCTTTTCTCAAATGCTATTTTTACCCAATTGGGTTGTGTTTTAACATCAGTAAGGGAAATTTGCCATGCTTCAACTGTAACTTCGCCAAGTTTCGCTTGCATTTTAGACTCCTTTTTTACTGCATCAGTACCTCGTTTTTTACTTTTATATTATTTAAGCGATAGCGCTTTCTTTCATCTATTACTATTATAACATTCCCAAAATAAAAGCGCAATATAATATTGCGCTTTTATTACTTTTGTTTACACTGATTTTAATCATTAATTTCAACAACTTTTTCTCCAAAAAGTTCTTTTGCCATTGCAAGACCCTCATCTTCATGTTCTGGCTCTTCTGGTTGACTTTCTTGAGGTTTTTCAGCTTTAAGATTTGCGACGTATTCTGCCCGAATAGACTGCCAATCACTTTCCGCTAATGCAATAATTTCTGGTGAGAAACCCGTAATTGAACTTAGCAGATTACCACAAGTCAGTTGTAAATCATCATTTTCTGTCACGCGCTTCGCAAGATTACTGTGCGGAAATGTAACAACTACAAAATTTTCAGAGGCTGCAACTGGTGCAGTATTGTTGAGCAGCGCTCGTTCAGCTGGCTTCCCAATACTTGCAACAAGTTCTGGCCAAGCTGACAAGACTGATTTTCTAGCATCATTTGTTGCTTCAGATAGCGCTTTATAGACTAAATCTTTATTAATATGATTTTTATTTACTGACGAATTTTTGACTGTTTTTTTGGTTTCTGTCAGTGTGCTTGATTGTGTTGTATTATTTTGATTAGAAATCTGGCTTTTCAACTCTGCAATCTCAGATTTTAACGCTTGAATTTCTTGTTCAAAGTGAGTTGACGAATCTTCAGATATTTCTTGAGATTCTGTCAGTACTGACAGATTTTTTCCAACTTCTGACAAACGCATTGTCATCACATCTGCTGCGATTTTGGTCTGCGTTGTTTCTTTAATCGTCTTTAAACTCTCTATAGCAATATCAATCCATGCAAAAATTCGACTTCTGTCAGTACTGACAGACTTGTCTAACAACATATCTCGAAAATGAGCTAATAAATCCTCGGTGAAGCGCAACATATTTTTTCCTTCAGAAAAAACATAATCCAATTGCTCCAAAGCCTTATTTTCGTCATTAACTGACAAAGCCTGAATATAGCTGACAAGCGCCTCATTGGCAATAGAACCTGTTACCAACAGTGCATCTTTCTCTTGTAAAGTGCCTTCAGAAAATGACAGAGCTTGGTCCAGTAACGAAAGTGCATCACGCATTCCGCCCTCGGCTGATTTAGCAATGACATCCAATGCTTCAGGTGCAAACTCAACTTGTTCATCAGACAAGATTTCAGCTAAATGAGTTCTAATATCACTTGTCGTAATCGCCTTGAAAGCAAAACGCTGAACACGAGAAATAATCGTTGCTGGAATTTTCTGCAACTCTGTTGTTGCAAGAATAAAGACAACATTTTCCGTAGGCTCTTCCAATGTCTTCAAAAGTGCATTAAAAGCCCCTGTTGAGAGCATATGAACTTCATCAATGATATAAACTTTGTAAGTCGCAGTAGAAGCAGCATATGTCGATTTGTCGCGAATCTCACGAATTTCATCTACCCCATTATTTGATGCAGCATCAAGCTCAATGACATCTTCTAGCGTTCCTTTTGTGATTGACTCACAAATAAAGCATTGATTACAAGGTTCTCCGTCCACTTGATTGGGGCAGTTAATTGCCTTAGCAAATATTTTTGCAGCTGAAGTTTTCCCCGTTCCGCGCGGTCCACTAAAAAGATAAGCATGAGAAATCTGATGATTGACAATAGCATTTTTCAATGTGGTTGTTACCACTTCTTGCCCAACCATTCCATCAAAGCGCTGCGAGCGATATTTTCTATATAAAGCTTGATAAGCCATGATTAACCTTTATTTCTAATATAAATCCTGTTGCTCACTATAATTAAAATCTTTGAGAATCTCTGTTGTTGCATCACGAGATTGGATAAGTGCGTCAATATCTTCTGACTGATAGTTTTTTAACGCCCAACAAAGTGCAAAAATTCTCGCACGTTCAATCGTTGCAGCATCAGCTTCCGCTGCACTGAAAAATATTTTACGCGCTTTTTCATCAAAAATTGCCCAAGCTACCGCTAAATCACAAGCTGGGTCACCTATCACAGCCCTGTCAGCACTGACAACATCAACAAGTTTTCCATTAGTAACACGCAAATTTTGAGGAACAAAATCTCCTAATACCCAGACTAAGTCTTTGCCCCAAGGTTTATTAGCTGCACGTTCAAATTTTTCCTGAAGCAAATCAGCAGGCACAATTTTTTGATATTGTTTCAAAAGCATCGAAAACTCTGACTCAAAAAAAGACAAATCGGAACCAGCAAAATTATTTTCAAAGCTTGGAGCGCTATTTTCTTCACCAGCAGGTAGCCTGTGTAACTGATACAAAAAATATCCCAATTCACGAGCAAACTCTCTAGTATCACCAATATTTCCTGGATTTACTGGTTGTCCAGAGTTTCCGTCAGTAATTCCAAATCTGTCAGCAATAAATTTATCAACAATTTCACTCATCGTTCGTCCTTTCAATTAAGCAACTTCGAAAAATTTAAAATCTGTCATTTCACATAAAATTTCTGCAAATTCTTCCAAATACTTCTCATCAATCTCATCATAAAAACCGACTTCTGAGCTATCTAAATCAAGCACACCTACAACTTTTCCGCTTTTAACAAGTGGTACAACAATTTCTGACATCGCCCGCCCATCACAAGAAATGTAATTTTTATGTTTTTTCACATCATCAACAATCATTGTTTCACATTTCTCGGCAGACTCACCACAAACACCTTTACCCATTGTAATTTCAACACAAGAAACCGAACCTTGAAAAGGTCCCAAAATTAGTTTTTCACCATTATAAAGATAAAACCCCGTATAAACTTGATTTGGCAAAAAATCCCATAATAAACTGCTCGCATTTGCTAAATTTGAAATCGTATAATTCTGCTCACTCAAGAGTCCTTTTAGCTGTAAATTCAGCATTTCATAACCATCTATTTTTTCTTGTTTATTCATGATAACCCTCTTCATAAAGATATGAATCAATTATATCATTTTTCAAGAACAATTTTTAGATTATATTTTCTTCTTCACATCTGAAAACCTTAATTGAACTGACCACAAATTACCTATAAACATAATCCTCCCTACTCCTTTAAGAATATATCTCCGTGCTTTCAGCACTACGCTGTCCATTGGATTGTCATTTGGCGTTGCTGCTTGCCAATGGTCCTGCGAAGCTATGTGCTGAAGCACAAAGAGCCAAATGGCATTTTTCATCATTTCTTGCAAATCATACTCACATCTTGGTATAATAAAGAACATGAACTTAAAAGACCTCAGATGTGAAATTGACCAAATAGACGAACAAATTACTCAACTTCTTGAACAGCGTATGAATCTTGTACTTGATATTGCTAAAACCAAGAAAATCCAAAAGATTGAAGTTGTTGATCTTTCACGTGAACAGCTTGTTCTTGACCGTATTGCACAAAAAGTGCAAAACCCCGAATATCGCTCCACGATTGTAAATACCTATCAAGATATTATGAAAAATTCTCGCGCCTATCAACAAGATTTTCTTAAAGAAAACAAAAAAACAGACTGATAGAGTATCATCAGTCTGTTTTTTTACAAATTAAATTGACCAGCCAAGCTATCTTTTAACATCATATATTCCAATTGTGGAAGGTCAAGTAAAACCAATTTACTATTATCCAGTAGTTTTTTTGACTTCAAACTATTCAAAAAGCCTTTAATCTCTGTTGTTCCAAGATATAAACATTCCAAAAAGACGATATGCTTTTTGGCACTCATCTGATTAATAAACCAATCAAAGTCATCCTGAGTCATAGCTATATCAATATCTGAACGACGTACAACCGTTAAATCTTCTTCTTCACTTTTGATATCCGCCGCTAAAGTTTTAAAAATGCTAGTGTCCATCTTTGAACCGCCAGTGACTCCATCCGTTACATCCTCAACTATCGCATCTTCAGCTTCAGCATAAGCACCACGGTCAATCATTGCAACGACAGCAATTTCACCATATTTTAAAGTTTTGAGTGAATCTTTTAAATCATTGAGTTCCATTATCTTTGTGCACAACCCTTTAGTTTTCTAGCAAAATATCACAATTTTTGTAAACTACGTTCCATTGCTACATCATCCTAAAACTAAAGAACCTGTATTCCTTTCCCAATTTTTGAAATATTATCGCTAATTTATTGCAGAAATCAGCAACGAATACCATCAACTTCTCAATCTCATGATAAAACAACCATAAAAATCAATTTACAGTCAATCTAGCATACCTCCAGTTTACACTGAGTTTGTGAATTTTTCAAAAAATAAGCCTCCATTTTGTGAAAATACAAAGTCAAATTCAGATAAAATAATATTCCTTTTCCCTTTGCACTTCATGTATTCTTTGCTATAATAGTCTAAAATGGGAAAGAGGACAATATATGAAATTCCAATTTAAAGGAATCAGTTCTTATGAAGAACACGAAGAAAGCAATTACGTTGGTGCTGTTCACAAATCAGTCATCCTTGAATTTGCTAATCTTCAAGATGCAATTAACTACTCTGCTGACCACAAAGATTTCATTATTTCAGAAGATGGAAAGTCAGCCTTTCGAGTCCTTGAAATTTGCGAACTTCCTTAAACACAAAAAGCACATCAAATGATGTGCTTTTTTTATTTTCTTAATAAAGTTCCAAATAATTATCAATTTCCCATTGTGAAACGAATTGTGCGTAGCTTGCCCACTCAATACGTTTAGCTTCAACAAAATTAACAAGTACGTGTTCACCCAATGCTTCTGTAACTACATCATCTTCACGCAATGCTTTAACCGCATTGTGTAAAGTTGAAGGCAAGTCAGTAATCCCATGTGCTTTACGTTCTTCTTCAGTCATCACATAAATATTTGACTCAATCGCTTCTGGAGCTTCCATTTTGTTTTCAACTCCATCAAGTCCTGAAGCAAGAAGAACAGAGAGAACCAAATATGGATTCGCTGTTGGGTCAACTGAACGAAGTTCTACACGAGTTGACATTCCACGTGATGCAGGAACACGAATTAGAGGTGAGCGGTTACGACCAGCCCAAGCAACATATACAGGAGCTTCATAACCAGGAACAAGGCGTTTATAACTGTTTACAGTTGGATTTGCAATTGCTGTAAAGTTGTATGCATGCTTCAAAAGACCAGCAATAAAACTGTTAGCCGTTGCAGAAAGTCCCATATCACCTGTTGGGTCTGCAAAAGCATTTTTACCATCTTCTGTAAACAATGACATATTACAATGCATACCAGAGCCATTGATTCCATGAACAGGTTTAGCCATAAAGGTTGCGTGTAAACCATGTTTACGAGCAATTGTTTTAACAACGAGTTTGAAGATTTGAATATTGTCGCAAGCTTTCAAAGCATTTGCATATTTGAAGTCAATCTCGTGCTGACCAATCGCAACTTCGTGGTGAGAAGCCTCTACTTCAAAACCAAGGTCTGTCAATACGTTGACAATTTCGCGACGTGTATTGCCAGCAAGGTCAGTTGGAGCGAGGTCAAAATAGCCACCTTTATCGTTGACTTCAAGTGTTGGTTCAGCATTTTCATTCAGCTTGAAAAGGAAAAATTCTGGTTCTGGTCCAAGGTTAAAGCTCTTAAATCCAAGCTTTTCCATAGATTTCAGATTACGTTTCAGCACACCACGTGGATCCCCTGCAAATGGTTCCCCTTCTGGAGTGTAAACATCACAGATAACTCCTGCAACTTTACCGTATTCATCACCCCAAGGAAAGACAATCCAAGTATCAAGGTCTGGGTAAAGATACATATCTGATTCGTTAATACGAACAAAACCTTCGATTGATGAACCATCAAACATCATTTTGTTTTCAAATAATTTATCCAACTGTTCATCTGTGGCTGGAACTTCTACGTTTTTGAGTGTTCCGAGGATATCAGTGAACATCAAACGCAAAAATTTAATGTCCTTCTCTTTGACATCACGACGGATGTCTGCTGCTGTGATTGCCATGATTTGGTCTCCTAATTAAAAGATTGAGCTCAAGTCTTTTGAAATATCTATCAAAAGCTGAGACTCTGTTTTCATTTTCGTTGTAAAGGAGGTTGACAGTAGCGTAA
Source organism: Lactococcus protaetiae (assembly GCF_006965445.1). Lineage (NCBI taxonomy): Bacteria > Bacillati > Bacillota > Bacilli > Lactobacillales > Streptococcaceae > Lactococcus > Lactococcus protaetiae. The sequence continues at coordinate 358,467 of NZ_CP041356.1, forward strand.
ACCAAATTTACATGCGAGGTTGACTGAAATTAGTAGGGTCGGGAGTCCCGAATCGTCCTTGTTGGGCAAATTCGTGTTCGAGTGCATGGTGTACTTCGCTAATTGATAATGTCTGGGCTTTCTTAGCATTCCTTTTAGCATAGATTGCTTTGATATCTGCAATATTGTTTCCCTCATGCAATAAATCAGCAATATCAAAAAGTGCATCAATGTCATTGAGCGAATACATTCGACGATTACCATCGTTCCGCTCTGGAAAAATCAGCTCTTGCTCTTCGTAATAACGAATCTGCCGAGCACTCAAATCAGTGAGTTTCATGACGGTTCCAATCGGAAGCACCGCCATAGAGCGTCTTAATTCACGTTCTTTCACTAAAATCTCGCCTCCATGTTTTTTATTATAGACCTTGAATTTTATAATGTCAAGGATTGATGTGAGCTTTTCTAACATCTATTTCTTTTGTTCGGAAATATCGAACTTTTTGTACTAACAAATTGATACTTCAATACAAGTTTACAAAAGCTAAACAATATTAATCAAGATAATAATTGTTTGCAACCTCTGCTGATAAGTCTATACGTTTCCTCAAAATTTCCGGTGTACCATGGATCTGGTACAGGATTATCTAACAACATTGTTATTTTATTTTGTGAATTCACAGGGGCAAGTTTTTTTAAATCATCTACATTCGAGTCATCCATCGCAATAATATAATCGAAGTGCTCAAAATCATCCTTTGAAATCTGTTGACTAACTTTTTGATTGTCAAATTTTATATTTTTTTCTACAAAGATATTTTTCGTACCTGGGTGAATAGGGTTCCCATGTTCCCAAGATGAAGTAGCGCGGCTTTCGATATGAAAATCATCGTTACGTCCTGCTTTTAAAGCTAGGTCTTTCATTACAAATTCTGCCATCGGACTTCGGCAGATATTACCTAAACATACAAATAATATTTTTTCCATCTTCTCATACTTTCAAAATGTTTGTCTGAAGTTACTTAAAAAGTTTATATCTATGAAATTTATACTCGCTTACCTTTGAATTTTTTCTAAGAAAACATTAGGTAGCTCCGCTATCCATTAACTGTATCTCCACTTCGTTATGCTGTTAATTTCACCAACCAACTAAAAGTCGGAAGTTCAAATCGCAATCTACTAATTCAACAGCGCCAAATAGAAACTGCAACGATTTACCTTTCGCACTCACAGCCTTGATGCAGTCATCAATCAAAAAAGGAATTTACATATGTGCAACTTTAACTTTTAGACGAACATCTAGCCATTAAATAGTATTAGATGCTCTCTTTGTCATAGATAAAAGCTATACTCCCATTATACCTTATTTTACAGGTTTTTTTGGATATTTCTGGCAATGAAGTCAAGACTTAGTGCTGCTTTTATCTCCGAGCTAAGAGGTCGGAGTATTGCGACTAGCCAGCCGTTTGCGCTTTAGCGCTTACGGATATGCTAGTTGTTTCACCTAGTGGCGTAGCGAGCATCAACAGCGTAGCCGTAAGGCGGAGATAGCACGCACTTGCTTTGATAAAAAAATAATCTACAAAAAAGAGATTATTTTTCCTTTTTCAAATACTCTAAAACTGTTTCTACCGTCTGCTCCGATGTTTTTTCGGTATTATCAACGAACAAGTCTGATTTTTCAAATTCAGCGACACCTTCATTATACATTTCTTGAATACGATGTTGTTCCCATTCATCCAGTTCACGAGTTCCTCGGTTAGTCATACAACTTTCTAAACTTGGGCATAAGGTTATTACTATAAAATCCGCATGCCCAGCAGTAATTTTACTAATTTTGTCAAAGCTTTCTAGGTACATTGGATATGCAAAGATGATAGTGTCCAATCGCGCTTCAGTAATCAATTCTTCTAAAAGCGTATAAAGCTTATGGAGCCGTGCATTGATTCTATCAGTGAATGACGGGAAAGCTGCGTCTGTTGTCAGTTCATCACACTCGATAAAAATACTATTAGGTAATCTTTCCGATAGAAGTTTTGAAATTGTTGATTTCCCAGAGTTTATTGGTCCATTGATATTAATCACTCTCATCTTCAATCCTCATGATTATAGACATATCCAAGATGTTCGTATGCTAGCTTAGTTGCCTTTCGTCCTTGCTTCGTCCTCATAAGGAATCCTTTTTGAATCAAATAGGGCTCATACATATCCTCAACTGTTTCTCTATCCTCAGCGATATTAACTGCTAATGTACCAAGTCCAACAGGACCACCATTATACATCTCAATCATTGTCTTCAAGATTTTCTGGTCAATGTAGTCTAATCCAGCATTATCTACATCAAGAATTGTGAGTGCTTTATCTGTAATTAACTTATCCACTCGACCATCACCCATAATCTGAGCAAAATCACGCACACGCTTGAGTAAACGATTCGCAATACGTGGTGTGCCACGCGAACGTAGCGCGATTTCCAAGGCTGCGTTATCAATAACTTCTATTTCGAAAATATCTGCCGTCCGATTGACAATTTCTTCCAAGTCTTTGTCGGCATAGTATTCCATATGTGCTGAAATACCAAAACGTGCGCGCAAAGGATTTGACAACATTCCTGCACGTGTTGTTGCTCCAACCAAAGTAAATGGCGGTAAATCTAGATGAACGCTGCGCGAACCATCACCAGAACCTAGCATGATATCAATATAAAAGTCTTCCATCGCGCTGTAAAGGACTTCCTCGACTTGCATTGGCATTCGATGAATTTCATCAATGAAAAGAACATCGCCCGGCTCAAGCTCGTTGAGAATCGCAACTAAATCTCCTGGTTTCTCGATTGCTGGTCCTGCAGTTTGTTTAATATTAACTCCTAGTTCATTAGCAATTACAAATGCCATTGTTGTTTTACCGAGCCCTGGAGGCCCAAAAAGTAAGACGTGGTCAAGCACTTCCTCACGTAATTTTGCAGCTTTGATAAATATTTCTAACTGGTTTTTGACTTTGTCCTGACCAATATACTGACTAAAATATTGTGGTCTGAGGGATTTTTCCAATTGTACTTCGTCATCCATTGATTCTTTGTTTAAAATGTCGTTCATATTATCCTCATTATATCAAGATGTGAGGCTGATTGTCCAGAACTCCTGAAAATTGCCACTTGGCTCTTTGTGCTTCAGCACATAGCTTCGCATGACCCTAGGACATTTGTCCGTTTGCTTAGGGGCTAAAGCCCAAGAGCAAAAGGCATTGGCTGTAAGCTGCTAAAGCAGCAACGCCAAATGGCAATCCAATGGACAGCGTAGTGCTGAAAGCACGGAGATAGTAAAAGACGGAGATGAGCTTTGCTCATTGGAGACTTTTATCTATTTTCCTGAGTTCTAAGTAGCCGAATTCAATTACAAGATGTGAGCACGATTTGCAAGAAATGATGAAAAATAGGAAAACTCGGAAAGAAACGAAGTTTCTTGGAGAGATTTATCTTTTTTCACTCATTTCTAATCGTACGAACTCAATTATTACAAGATGTGAGCAACACCGTCAAGAAGCATTGTAAATTCTGTCAGTGCTGACAGAATTATTTCATCATTAATTTTAGGGCAGACTTGATATATTCTTCGCTTGTCAGACCTTTCTGATTTGCCAATTCTTTTTCGACTTTTTTCAACTCAGTGGCTCTGTAACCGAGTGCTTGTAGAGCTTCTATCGCTTCCTCTAGCGCCACATTATTACTGTCAGTGCTGACAGAATTTACTGTAAGTGCTGACGAAGTTGTTAAGTCAAATTTTCCAGCTAAGTCAAGCACCATCTGCATCGCCGTTTTCTTACCAACTCCTGGAAATTTGGTCAGATATTTGATGTCATTGCTATCAATGGCGTTAATCAGTCCTTCGTTGTCACTTGCCGCAATAATTGCAAGTGCTGATTTCGGTCCAATCCCAGAAACACTAATCAAGCGCAAAAAAAGTGATTTTTCACCTTCATTGATGAAACCATACAAAGTATGAGCATCCTCTCGAATGACCTGATGCACAAAAACTTTAATTTCAGTATTCATCGTTGCTGACCAGGCATAAGGATTTGCAACACTGACCAGATACCCCACCCCTTGCACATCAATAACAATATGAGTTGGGGAAATTTTAACTAATTTTCCATTAAGATATTCAAACATTTTTCTACTTTTCTAATATTGATTGAGCTACTGACAGAGTTTCTGTCAGTAACTTTCTAATCAAAATCTTTCCATGTTGCAGCTTTTGAGCGATGTGTTTCTTGAATTCTTCTAAACATCTTCTGAATATCATCATCAGAAAAATGCACAATCGTAGGTCGCCCATGCGCACAACTGTAAGGATTTTCACAGGTTGCTAATTCTCTTAGAAGATTTCTTGCCGATTCGGCATCTAGCGGATGATTCGCCTTGATTGAACTCTTGCAAGCTACCATTTGCGCTAGTTCATGCCGATATTTTTTTAGTGAAAATTCCTTAGAGGATAGGATAATATCAATCATCTCATTGATAGAAGTTTCAATCTCATTTTCTTTTAACCAAATGGGATGTTCTCTCAGAATAAATTGATTTTCCCCATATTCTTCTAAGAAAATTCCAGCTTCATGGAGTAAATCTTTTTTTTCTGACAAAATCAAGGCATCATTTTTAGGTAAATCAAAGAGATAAGGAGCCAACAACAATTGCTGTTCCATACTCACTTCTCCTATTTTGTCTTTCCAATATTCATATTTGACACGCTCTTGAGCAGCGTGTTGGTCCACCAAATATAATCCTTCTGGTGCCTGACACAACAGGTAAGTCGCATGAAGCTGGGCTAAGTATTCCAGCTGGGGAAAAGCTTGTTTTGTTTCTGTCAGCACTGACGAACCCTCACTATCAGCAACATTATCCACTGACAGATTTTTGTCAGCAAATGATGCTACTATATCAGCGCTATCAGTAGCAATTTGGGGCTCCACCCATTCTTCTCTTATTAAATTTTCATTTTTATTAAACACATTTGTTTCACTAACATAGAAATCTTGTCGTGTTTTATCATAATATAAAGGTGATTGTTGCAATGGTAGCTCTGTTTGCACATTATTTTCAACTTTTGACACCGGACGCTTTTGCAAATTCTCCAAAGCATCAGGGATGAGAACTCCGTCAAGAAATGCTTCTTCAATCCCTCTGGAAATCAACGCCATCAATTCTTTCTCTTTTGACAAACGTACTTCTTGTTTAGTTGGATGAACATTGACATCCGCAAGTTTTGAATCAATATGGATAGACAACACAGCAATCGGAAATCGTCCCACCATCAAGCGGTTACCATAGCCATCCAAAATTGCACGATTAAGCAAGAAATTTTTAATAAATCTCCCATTAATTAAGAGTGTAATATAATTTCGGTTAGCACGAGAAAGCTCAGGTAAACTAACATAACCCGTCAACTCAAAATCCAAATCTGACTTTTCCACGAGTCGCATCTTTTTAGCCGTTGCAATCCCATAAACAGAAGCAATAACTTGGCGCAAATCACCCGAACCACTCGTTCTTAAAAATTCTCGCCCTTCATTAACTAACGTGAAAGAAATTTCCGGATGTGCTAAACTCAAACGGTTAACAATATCCGTAATGTGCGATAATTCTGCCTGCAAAGACTTGATGTATTTAAGTCTTGCTGGTGTATTGTAAAACAGATTGGCAACTGAGATTTTTGTTCCTGAACGCCTTGCCAAAGGTTCAATTGTCGTAATCTCACCCCCTCTAGCAACAAGTTTAGTCCCTGATTCTTCAGCACTCACACTTGTCTCAATCGTAAATTCACTGACAGATGCAATTGACGGAATCGCCTCTCCCCGAAATCCTAATGTACGAATCCGAAACAAGTCTCCCGCCTCTTTGATTTTACTTGTAGCATGACGTCTAAGTGCCACTGCAACATCTTCTTTTTCTATCCCAGAGCCATTATCCGTGACTTCAATTAGACGAAGTCCAGCTTCCTCAACTTTGATGATAATTTTATCGCTTCCTGCGTCAATAGAATTTTCAACCAGCTCCTTCACAACACTTGCTGGTCTTTCAACCACTTCTCCAGCCGCAATTTGATTGGCGAGACTTTCATCAAGTTCAATAATTTTTCCCACGACACCCCTCGCTTTCTCACTAAACTCATGAAATCAGACTTTGATTTACTCTAAGAGTGACTAGATATTCCGATAAATACAAAACGTATGACTTCACAACTTCATCTTATTTTTTCTGAAAATTAATTCTAATTATAACACAAAAAGCGGTTGCCCGCTTTTCCATTTTTCTATCAAAAATTAACTTTAACTTAGCAAGTGCGTGCTAATTCCCCCACCTCTGCAAGGTGGCGGGATAAGCAGCACTAAGCTCTGCTTTCGTTCTACTAACATTGGCGGGGAGAAAGAATCCCCCACCAATGAAGTAATCACTTCAATAACTGAAATGATGATAGTTTTGATTAAATTGTTGTTGGAAATAATCCAAATTATTAAAAACAGTAGCAATAAGAAGTGAAAGTAACAGAATAGCCAGAACAATCATTACAGCTCCAATAATGAAAGCAATAAGCCCGCTCTATTCCAACCATCCATAATTTTTCTAAACTCTTCTTCATCCCGATAGTGATTATCTGGATTTTCCAAAGCCCATCTTTCACCATTAAGCCCAAAGATAATCATCCACACAATTGCAAAAATCCAACCTACCCAAGGAATTAAACCCAGTAAAATCAGCAAGCCTAGATAAGCACGATGAGCAATCCCAAACCACATCGTAAACGAAAAAGCACCCCAATTCCACTTTGTTCTAATTTGTGACTTATTTTGTTCTAATGTCGTCGTTGGAATATCTTGATAACTTTCAGTTTGGGGTTGGGTAACGACTGGTTCAGAAATGACTGGTTGAGCGATTTCTGGCTCAGCAATTACTTCTTCCTCAATATCTCCTTTACCCTCCTGAATAACCACTGTTTCAACTGGATTTTCTCCATTTTCCAAAACAGCCTCATCAGTTGATATTTCTGAAGTTACGGGTACGTTTTCACTGCTGTCTTCGACAACTTTTTCCATTTCGTCTTCTACCATAACCACATCATCCTCTCGCATTCTACTAATTTTTAATCACGTTCTCATTTTATCAAAACAAGAGCGTGCTATCTCCGCCTTACGGCTACGCTGTCGATGCTCGCTACGCCACTAAAGTGGCTAGTCGCAATCGCAATTCCGCCACCTCTTAAAGGTGGTGGGATAAGCAGCACTAAGCTCTGCTTTCGTTCTACTGCCCTAGGGTCTTGGCGCTTTAGCGCTTAGACTTCAGGGACAGGGTGACCTCATATCTTTGATGTGAGGTTGTACCCTAACATCAGTGGGAGAGAAAGAATCTCCCACTGATGAAGTAATCACTTCAAATCCACACCTACAGGCTATAGTAAGTCTTTCAGCTCCCACAAGAAGTTTAATGCTTCACGCGCAGTCATATTATCTACATTTTTTGTTTTTAGCTGCTCAATAATTTCGGAGAAATTTTCATCGAAATCAAATAAACTGAGCTGTTCTTCATGTACTTCTGATTTTTTTGCTAGAACTGGTTTATTTTCTAACTTTTGTAAAATCAAATCTGCACGTTCCAATAATTTGTCAGGCAGACCAGCGATTTTTGCAACATGAATCCATAAGACTTATCTGCTGGCCCCGATGTAATCTTATGTAAGAATGTGACATCGCCATTTTTTTCTAAAGTTGCAACGTGGACATTAGAAAGAGCAGAAAGCTCTACTTCCAAGTCTGTTAACTCATGATAATGTGTTGCAAACAACGTTTTGGCACCGATATTATCATGCACATATTCAATAATTGCCTGCGCAAGCGCCATCCCATCATAAGTTGCCGTTCCACGTCCAAGTTCATCAAAAATAATCAAACTTCGCTTTGTCGCGTGCTGAATTGCACGATTTGCCTCCGACATTTCGACCATAAAGGTGGATTCTCCAGAAATCAAATTATCACTGGCACCAATTCGGGTAAAAATCGCATCAAATATTGGTAATTCAGCACACTTAGCTGGAACGAATGAACCAATCTGTGCCATAATGACCGTCAAAGCAAACTGCCGCATATAGGTTGATTTACCAGACATATTTGGACCAGTAATCAATTGAATATTCGTTTGCTCTGGTAAGTCAATATCATTTGGAACGTACTCTTGAGCGCCCATGACTGCTTCTACGACCGCGTGACGTCCTTCTTTTATATTGACCACTCTAGAATTCTCAGTAAGTGTCGGACGTATATAACCATACTTTTCGGAAACTGTTGACAAACTTTGTAAACAATCTATCTCGGCAACTCCCTTGGCAAGCGACTGTAGACGAGAAATGTATTGTTCGGTTTCTGCTCGAACTGCCATAAATAAATCATACTCTAATAAGCTTGATTTTTCTCGTGCTTCAAGCATAATTTCTTCAATTTCAGCAAGTTCTTTAGAACCAAAACGTTCGGAATTTTTTAAAGTTGCTTTCCGATAAAAGTGTTCGGGAACACTTGCAAGCTGGCTTTGCGTAATGTGAAAATAGTATCCATCTTTACGGTTATAATCAATTCTCAGTGTCGAGATACCTGTTCTTGCTTTTTCATTTGCTTCTAATTTTGCAATCCAAGACGCTCCATTTTGGAGTGCTTCTCTATATCGGTCAAGCTGCTCATCATAGCCTGTTCTTATAATCCCACCATCAGTGATTGTACGCGCTGCCGAATCACTGATGGCGCTATTTATCAGTGCTGACAACTCTGGAATATCGTCTAATTTTTCTGTCAGTACTGACAGATTTTTGTCATTAAGACTTTCTAAGATATTTCTTATCGCTGGCACATTTGACAATGAATTCGCCAACTGCAAAAAGTCTACTGGAACAGCCTTACCAAAAGAAACTCGAGAAGCCAATCGTTCTAAATCATACACCCCTTTTAACGCTTCAATCAAATCTGAACGTTCAAAGAAATTATCCAATAAAATCTGCACAATCTCCATACGATTAAAAATCGCCTGTTCAGAAATTAATGGTCTTTCAATCCAAGAACGCAACATCCGCGTTCCCATCGCTGTTTTAGTCGCATCAAGTAACCAATATAAAGTCCCATGTTTCTTACCTTCGCGTTTATTCACAGTCAATTCAAGCGAAGCTTTTGTCGCAAAGTCCATTTGCAAATAATCTTTTATTTCATAATGTTCCACCTCTTGCAAGTGACTCAAATCACGCATTTGTGTGCGTTTTACATAAGCAAGAAGTTTCGATGATACTTGATTTTCAAGTTCTGTCAGTGCTGACAGTTTTATCTGTAAGTGTTCAGGAAAATTCTGTTGTTCAGAAATTAACAGATTCATCTGTTTTGATAAAATTTTTGATTGTTGGTCTGTCAGTTCAAAACCAACGACAACTTCACGCGCTTTAAGCGAAGCAATCTCACCCACAACAGTCGAAAAATCTGTCAGTTCCGTTACTTTAAATTCACCCGTAGATAAATCCATATAGGCCAGGCCAAACTGATTCTCTGCTTTCTCTCCTTGCTTATCAATCGCCACCAAAAAATTATTATCAACACTAGAACCTACATCTGTCGCTGTACCTGGTGTAATAACCTGCGTCACGGCCCGTTTTACAATCCCTACAGCTTTTTTAGGGTCTTCCATTTGGTCTGCGACTGCTACCTTATAACCCAGATTAATCAACTTATCGATATATTCGCCGACTGCATGATGAGGCACACCTGCCATCGCAATAGGATTTTCTGAATTTTTATTACGCGAGGTTAATGTCAACTCCAAAATTTGTGCTGCATTAACTGCATCTTCATAAAAAAGCTCGTAAAAATCGCCCATTCGAAACAGTAAAAAAGCATCAGGATAATCTTTTTTTATATCCAAGTACTGCTGCATTCCCGGTGAAATCTTTTCAGACATATTTTATCTCTTCTCACTTATTTCTTAATTTATAGCTATTCTGTCAATGCTCGCTACGGTACTATGTGCTTCGCACGCCGTTCTGCGAACGCTCTATGCAACTTCGATTGCTACGCTGTCCGTTTGATTGTCATTTGGCGTTGGCACTTCAGTGCCCTATAGTCAATGATCCATGCGAAGCTAACTGCTAAAGCAGCAAGAGCAAAAGGCAGTATCTTTGCAGTTGCCACTTGGCATTGCTGCTTTGGTAGATTACGATTTGAACTTGCCACTTTATAGAATAGCCGTTTGCGCTTCAGCGTTTACGGATATGCTAGTTGTTTCACCTAGTGGCTTAGCGAAATCGACAGCGTAGCCATCTAATAATTTGACTGCGTAAAATTAAAAGTGAACTAGTATGATAAAAATTACTTTTCATCATTTTCTAACAATATATTCACTTTTCGCTCAATTTCACCCGTTACATATTGCACCAAGTCATTAACATCTTGCAATTTTATAAAATATTCCTCAACTAACGGACTCATTTTCAGTGATTTTTCAATTTTTTGCGCAGCTTGTGATGTCTCTTTATAAGCTTGCATTTTTCCAATTTCTCGGTATAACATCGCATCTTTTTGAAGCTTCTTCATCTCTTCTTGAGCTTCAAAAAGCGATGTTTGTTCCTGCAAACGTTGCTCAGCTCTCTTGAAATCTTCTACATATCCAAGATGTTCAATCTTCTCTTGCAGTTGCCCAACAAGTTCATCATAATACATTTTCAATCTCCACCACAAGCGCACGCGCTGCAGCTTCCGATACACACGTTACAAGTAAAGTATCAGCTCCTGCCAAAGTTCCCAAAATCTCCTCACGTTCTTCAGCATCTAACGCATTCGCAAGCAAATCTGCTTCTCCAAGTCGCGTATGAACCACAACCATCACACTACTTGATGCTACCTTGATCACAAAGCGAGAAAAATAAAGCTGCAACTCCGACTGAATTCGCCCATCTTCCCCATCCAGAAATGAATAAAAGCTCTTACCATCTCTACGCTTTTTAATAATATTCATCTCTCGAATATCACGTGACAATGTTGCTTGAGTAATACTAACTCCCTCAGCTTCAAGTATCTCTTGCAAATTTTCCTGCGTCGCCACTTGATTTTTACTAATAATTTCTTTAATTAAATTTAATCGTTCGTTACGCTTCATAGTATAATTATACCTTCCCATTGTATTTAATTATACCACATTCTATTACAAGCCCTTTAATATCAACGTTTAGCAATACCATCTATTCGCCATTCCCTCATATTATATTTTATTTCATTAACATTTTTGGTTAGCATTTGGTTAGTTTATAAATCAAGATTTTCTAATTTATCCGATAAATCTTCCTGCATTTTTATTGTCATGTGGCTATAAATCTGTAATATCATTTTTTCGTTAGAATGCCCACACGTTCCATTATACTTTTAATTGGCACGCCTAGCTCTATCAATAAAGAAATATGAGAATGTCTTAGCATATGTAAATTATATGTTCGAGAAACGTCTGAATCTTTATCTAATATTTGACAGATACGACCAAAATATTTGGATAAATTCCCTCTATGAAACATTCTGCCCTTTTCTGTCACAAAAATAAAATCACTATCTTTCATATTTTCACGAAAATAATCTACTATTTCAATACATCGTGTATTTATATAAATACTCCTATAAGAATGAGATGTTTTAGGACTTAGTAGCTGTCGCTCTTGTTCTGAATACCCATAAACATTTAATGTATGTCTAACAAATAATTGCCTTTTTTCAAAATCAATATCTTGCCATCTTAAAGCTTGTAATTCTCCAATTCTCAAACCTGTTAAAAACAAAAATTCATAAACCATCGTTTTTCGCACTTGTGATACATTTTGATAAGAATAATCAAGAATCCTCCTCATTTCTTCCTTATTCAAAAATTTATTTTTCTTTTTTCTAACCTCCTCAAAAGTAGTCCTAGCTTTAGGTAATACTACTCTCTCCATAGGATTATCAGCAATATAGCCCACTTTTTTTGCATAGCTGAAAAATAAATTATAATATGTTTTTCTCAATGTTCTAGTAGAAGCAGAAAGGTGCAATCCTAAAATAAACGTTTGAATTTCTTGACTTTTAATTTCTTGAATCTTTCGAGAACCAAATTGTTCTAAAAACTTTGAAAAACTCTTTTCCTCCGAAACCGCAGACGAAGCTTTTAGTTCAACATTTCTGATCACTCGCCACTCTTTAAAAATCTTTTGAGTTAATAGACATTCATTTGAATCCTCACTTTGCTCTACTTCCTCATATAATTTCATTATATTTGAAATTTTGAGTGATAACTCAGTTTTAGCTTCTCCTTGCGTTACTCTACTCTTAGATTTTTTTGTAATCGTTACTTGACGCCATTTATTTTGCTTTTCATCAAAAAACTTTTCAAAATAACGATATTTTCCATTAGACAACTTTTTTAAAAACATTCCTTTCTCCTACTTTTCAAAACCAAGCAAGAAAGTATGCAATTATATTATAACATCTCACATTGCTTTTTTTACTTCTTTTTCCAAAAAATCTATATACAATAAATAACCCTCTAAATCTATCAACAATGTTCTATAACCATATTTATGAATATATTTTGAAAAATTAACATCACACTTCATAGCTCTAAGATGATTTTCAACCGTTGAAATAGACCAACCCATTTTTTTAGCTATTTCTTTTTTTCTTAATCGCATCGCTTCCTCCATCATTCACTAAAAAAGAGCAAGATTGTTTTCTTGCCCTTCTCCTACTTTTTTAAAAATATTCTTCTACCTTTTTTAATTCTGAATAAGCTTGTTGCAAAAGTTTGTCAACTTTCTTAAAAATCTGGTGAACTTCTTGGACTTCCTTACTTCCATTATCCCCAAAGTTCATCCTAAACACTGCACCAGAACTCGCACTTTTTGCTTCAAACAACTGCTTATCAAGCCAATCAAAACCACCTTTAACTTGCTTACGTTCATAATCATCTTTAATTCTCATTTAATTTTCCCTCACAACTTTCCCCACTCATTAACTTAAAAAGAACAAGATTTTTTCTTGCTCTTGCTACTAAATTTCTAAATATTTCTAATATATCCATGACTTGTTTGTGAATAATCAGTAAGTGCTAAATCTCGACCATAAGCACGAAAGTTAAAATATCTTTGTAGCGTTTCTACACTTAATGTTTCTAAACCGCCCGTTCGCTCAATTAATTCTTGCGCCAAATCAGCATCATCTCTAGCATCCACAAAGTCTAAATCTTCTCTATTATTGATAACATCATCAATACTATAAATTTCAAGAAAATCTTTTAAATGGTCTATATCAGAAATTTCTTCTAATTTTTCGGCATATTCATTGAGTTCTTTGATTGATGAATATTCACCTACTCTATAACCGTAAAAGTTCTCAAAATCATGAATCGCGTATTCTTCGCCATGTTCTTCATCAAGCAATAAATCACGTTGAATTTGTCTAAAATTCACTGGTAACTCATACCAACGCCCTCTAGTTCTTCCGTTGTTATAACTTTGCAAATTTACAACATAAATTTTTGGTGTTTCCATTTTTCACTTTTCCTTTTCTAAAAAATAAAAAGCCTGACTAGATGTCAGACTTTATTCTATTTGCTCTAAAAATTCTTGAAGTCTTACTTCATCTCGTGCGGATAAATACCCCAGCACTCTTATTTTAGTTTTATCGCTATCAATGTTATAGGCTTGAACCGTATCAATCCAAGAACGTTTACGTAAGCCTGCTTCAATATAATCAATAATCTCAAAGTATTTACTCTTGATATACTCTGATTTGTTTTCATACTGACTTGTAATTCGATAAGTTTTTATAACTTTATCATCTAATGCTATAACAAAAGCAGGACGGACTTTTGAACCCGTCCCGTCCGCATAAACAACTTTGGCGATAACCACAGTATGCTCGCTCAGTTCCACTACATTAACTCCTCATACTCTGGAAATTCCTCATTGAAAAACTCGTTGACATCTTCTGATTTTGAAAAATCAAGTGTTTTTGCTTCCGATTTCTTCGTCAATTTGGAAATCTTTTCCCTTGCTTCTACTCGTTCGGGAGAAAACCACCCCGAAGGATAACCTGTTGATGATTGAGTAAAAAGAGTGAGTGGAATCTGTTGTTCATAAGCTGTTTTTGTAATTAACATCTTAATCACAGTCGCAACATCTAGCCCTTGCTTGTCAAAGACTTTTTGAGCTTCATCTCTCAATGTTTTATCTACCCTTGCAGAAACTTGAATCACATTCATAGCTACACCTCTCACATCTTATTTACTAACATTTTATCACAAATAGGTGCATTTTTCAACATTTAATAATCTAAAATACTCAGCCAGTTCATTTCATTCAATGATTGAACTTCCGCAAGAATCCCAGTTAATGAAAAGCCTTGACTTTCCATATCTTCCGCATATCCTTTAATATAGCGCACACTATTATCTAAATAGTTCCCAAAGATATATAATCTTTGCTTGTATCGCTTTTCAAGATAGACAAGAAAAAGGACATATTCAGAAAAAATAGAAATTGAATCATTATCCTCTCTGATATATCCCATCATACTTTGTACGAGTTTTCCCCAATCCTCTTTAGAAAATTGAATACTTTCTTGTTGCATGAGATGAATTTTTCCAATATATTTTTTTAGATTTTCAGCCCAAACCATTACCTCTGAGACTTTCGCAAAGGGGCGTAACATTAATTCCTGTTCAATTTCTCGTAAACGACGGTCAAAGCGTAAATATTTTTCTTGCATTCTTCGCTCAGAAGCTTTTTCTTGCGCTTTAAAATCTGATAGCTCTAACATATTATCTCTTTCTGTTTTCTATTGTTCGGAATTAACTTTAAAAATCCTGGAATTTTCAACGTAAAAACTAGGTTAATGCCGAACATTAATCGACTATTTTTTTGTTATTGATTTTAAATTATTTTTAAATGTACTTCTTTCTGAGCAATAAAGTGTTCGAATGTGAGTAATTCCACTCTCTACCCTTTCAACCTCGGAGCACTTATCCATCTTCAATAAGTTACACATTTTACGACCTTGCTTAGTTACACCAACCGCAAATACCTTACCAAAGGCAATATCTGGAATAGTTAAATCAATATCCTCTACAATTTCACTCAATGCTTTTGGTACTAATTTTAGTAAGTCTAATTGATTTTGATATTGCTTTTTTATGGCAATCACATCAATATATATTGGTAAGTCACGACTTGAATTTTTTACTTTTTCCCAAAGACTAACTCCATCAAGTTCTGCCAAATGGTAGAAGTCTTTATAAAGTAGTTGAGGTGCTTGCTCTTTTAATAATCTTAACTGAACATAGGCGACCGCAATTTCTTTTCCATTTTCACTTTTTGTAATAACCCTAGAAAATTTACCATAGTCTAAAAACTCATTTGCAATTTGTGAATTGTCCTCACTAAAATAGTCCCAGTTTTCTTTATCAGTTTGATTTACCACATCAAGCATCAATTCTGCATAATTTATTTGAGTTGGGTCAACAATCTTAAATCTGCTTGAAGGGGCTACTTTTTTTGAGTTGACTTTTTCAACTTTTTTAAAATGAATCTGATTAAAGAAATCAACAATGAGATAAATATTTACATCACCTCCCCCAGTCATACAACTAGCCAAATTAAAGGCGACTTGCTTTACATTTTCAACGACCTTTTTATTATCAAATTCTTTTACAAAATCATAAAATTCTTCTTCGCCTTTAGCTATACCAGTTAATTCTAAGAGTTTATACCCCTTCTGTTTTTCAATATATTTAAAGCTAACTCTAACTAAATAACCCTCAATTCCATCTATTTTATAAAAAATCTTGCACATTTTTTTCTTTCTCCTTTTTTATTTTCCTATCACATAATGGTATTGACTGGCTTGTGCCTTCGTTAGCACTTGGAACGTATAAACAGTGCTAAAACCAGTTCCTGATTGTGAAATCAAGACTGAACCGTCTGAGTGGATAGCTTCCACAAAAGCCACATGACCGTATTGACTATCTGCTGTCCAAGCACCACCGACACTCTGTCCGCCCTTAAAACTGACCGCACTATGCAACGTTGGGGTCATTGTGACCGTATAACCTGCTTTATTCTGCCAGTCTTGACCGTTCCCCATAGTTAAATCATAAGTAATTCCAAATTCTTTAGCTCTGTTCCAAACAAACCATGTGCATTGACGATACTCATAACTTATCGCACGATAATTATTAACATTAATCGGTTTATCCAGTTTCCAGCCGTTAGGTAAGCTAGGCAAAACACCTGAACTACCGCCAGAAGTCATCGCATCATACCAATACTTTGCATCCGCCTGTCGTTGAGCCAAACTATCAGTTGCTCCCGCACGCTCCCATTGGCGCATGATTTTTTCCGTCGTATCATTAATTGCTTTGCCCTTAATCAATTGTTTCAGCAATTTAGAATCTGAACCGTCATGCTCAAACATAAAATCAACTTGTAATTGGGCATCCGTCCACGCTTTTTTTTGACTTTTTGCATAGTTAAGCAAGTTTACTCGTCGTCCGCTATCCCACTGAGCCAAACCAAAAGCATAACCGCCAATACTAGAGTTCATTGCCTTTGTTTCGTCAAAGCTTGCATGAGATTGAATAACAGAGGGCTGAAGCTGACTTTCCACTTGATTATTTCCTAAAAGTGCTGCTGCGCCCTCTTTCGTTCCCCTTCTTTCAATACCCTATCCCAAATGATTTGAGCCGTTTGCGTTTGAGGGTCATTCACATTAGCTGCCACATTTGAGCTTGAATCATCTGAAATCACTACCCCAAACAACATGAGGACAAATAAGAAAATCACTAAAACAGGAATCAGATAGGGCAAGAGGACTAAAAGAAGTTTTCTTTTTAATTTTCGCTTCATCATCTTTCCTCAATTTTCCTATTTAGGTACGATAAAGGGGTTATTTGTTTTTGAAGATTGCTGTGTCGAAAGAAAACGGGGCATTTGACTTTCAAAACGGTGTGCCATTTTATAAGCAGCTTGTTGCTGTTCGCCTTTTATTTTCGCACTTTTTACCAATTTATTTTCTTTCGTTTCTGACGATTGATGTGATTTTTCATACACCGCTTGTGTATTTTTAGCAAAACGTTCCGCAGCTGGACGAATTTGAGCCATTTTCTTCTCTTGCTCAACTTTTTGGTCTGCTTGTTGTTTTAACTCTTTTAACGTTTTTCCCTTATCTGTTCGAGGGTTTTCTTGTTTCATATCATTGTAAGGCGCTACTTTTTCATTGGCTCGTTGTTGTTTTGTTTCAGAAGCCTGTTTATTTTTAAATGCTTCTGCTTTTTTCCTTTGTTTTTCAAACCGCTGTTCAAATCGTGCTTTTCTTTTAGCGGCTTGTTCTTGTTTTTTCTTTGTTTCATTAGGGTTGAGCATTGTTCTCATGCTATTGGCATATTTCCTGAAACGCTCCCTGAACGCATCCGCTGGACTGCTCCTGTTCCTACTTTCCGATTGACCTTTCCAGCAAATGTTTTTCCTGCCACTACTCCAGCCGTTGCCCCTGCTAAAACAGGTCTTAGGGTGCGTTGTTTTGCCCTCGAAAACGCATTATCCATGGCATTAAATACCTTATTATTTGTGACTGCACTTGAAGCATTTCCTAAAATAGATAAAAAGAATGTCCGATATTTAAAAAGCACAATGTAAATAACGATTTTAGAAACGGCAAGAAAAAGGTAATTGGTGGAACTTCCCCTAAAAGCTTATCCAGTAAATTATTAAAGCTTAGAAAAATGGTGGTACCATAGCTTAAAACGACCGATAAAATAAGGGTCAATGCCGTTTTTATGGACAGATTTTTCGTTGCCTGTGAAAAGATAGAAAGAAAAGAGAAAATCACAATCGCTGGCGCAATCGCAAGTAAAAGCAGAAAGGCTAAACCTGCAATGACAGCCCCCAATTTAAAAGCAATGACCCCACAAGCTAAAACAAAATTATTAATCACTGAACCAAGGGCAACCGAAAATTTATCGCCAATTTGATTAAAGGTCAAGTGTTCATTCTTTAATGACTTTTGAAGGTCTGAGACTTTTCCTGAATCGTTCTCTGTATTTAAGAGTTGATTGACATTTTCGCTTTTTGTTCCGTACTGCTCCTCACTATCAAAGTTCATTCGTTCAAAAGGTGTAATAACCATGGTTTGCAATAAATCAGGACTTTGATTTGATACACCAGAAATTTGTATTTTCTCAATAACCGAGGTACTAAATTCTGCTCCTTTAGTATTGACCGTATCAATCACTTTCCCAGTCAAATTAAAATACGCACTATTCATTAACAAGACCCCAAAAATCACAATTAACGTTTTGGCGACTGTTCCTTTAATAAAAGCTTTGAGCAAGCTATAAAGTACCGCAAGCGCAATCAACCAAAAGACTGGATTTTTTGGATTTAATAATGAATCATAAAGGGTTTTTCCTGTTGCTAAAATTTGTTTGGCATACGTACCGACAACATCTAATTGGGAAAGTAGCCCATCAATCCATTTCGTAAAACTATATTCTTGTTTGGCAACATAAAATATCCTTGTGCTGCCGTATTAATGCCACTTTTTAATGGATTGCCTGTATCAATATAAGAAGTATAAGCATACAAAGGAGTTCCTGCATCTCCAACAATATAATCTGTTGAATAGTCGCCTGTTGCCGCTGACACTTTATCATCAACTGCCCCTGTCAAATTATCTATACTGTCTTGTGCCTCCTGCGCAGCGTTATTCAAATCATCTAACGTTCCTTGGTCTGGAATAGAAATCCCTGGCATGGAAGTTGAATCCTCCGCACTCACGCTTACCATTGGAAAAAGACAAAAGAAAAGCGCCATTAAAAAAATGACGTGTTTTAATTTCATTATGCCACCTTTCTAGCTGATGCATTACTCCCTTTTTGCGTTTTAAACAATGCGGCAAGCTCTGGAAATACTCCGTCAACTGTGATACGTGAAATTCGTCCGAACGCATCTTTATATAAACATTGCCCTCTCGTCATGGTTTTCATCATCCTTCGAGATTCTTCTGTAATCGGAATTTCTAAATAATTTAAAACTTCATCTACTTCATTAGGTTCAAGAAAAGCAAAGGTTTGTCCAAAACTTGTATTGTCTTTCACTCCCCTGCTTCGCTTTTATCTCGAATAGATTGGCTCACTTGCAGTGTAAAGTCATTAAATGACCGCCCTGTTCTACGTTTTTCTTTCAAAATATGTGCGCCTGCTGGTGTAGTTTCCAAAAACCAAGCTTCATCAAAAAGGGTAGACGTATTTTCAGATTTATCTCGACGACCAAACCACGTACAAAAATAGCCTAACGCATACATAATCGCTAAAGAATTAATTTGAGCATCCGTGTATTGTTCAGGAGAATCTTGTTCTGTCGGCAAAGAAAGTCCTTGAACTTCTAAGATGGTAATTCGGCTCTCCATTGAAATTGCCGTATTCTCTCCATGTGAAAAAATCAAAGACAAGATAGAGCGGTGGCTGTTACTGATTAAGTATTTAGCAACTTTCGCAATCCCCTCATTTTCATGTTTTGACAAGTCATCAAAGACAGAAAGCAAGCCGACTTGTTCCCCTTTTTCACGCTTTTTGATAAACTGCTCTACCACATCAGGAAATACCGTGTCAAAATCAATATTACGATAATCTTTAGGAAGCACTTGTTTAACCAATGTTTTCGCAAGGTCAACCACTTCATCGCCTTTCAAAAATACAAGAGGGTCAAGCACTCCGTGGTTCGTTTCAACTTTTGCATCAAAAGTTATAAAATCTATTTTTTCGATATAATGCACAATGGCTTGTTTAAATCCGTAAGACCATTTTTCTTTTTCACTTGCATTTTCATCAGGAACTGGTTCATTTTTATAGTCATTCATGACTTTTAAATACTGCTCACGCATTTCTGCTTTTGGGTCAATATAGAGATTTCTTGACTTCATTAAGGTCATGAACAAGAAAAGCAACTTCGCTAAGAAGCTTTTTCCTTTACCTGTTTCTCCAATAATATCAGTCGCAGGGTTATCTGTGATTTTTCCCTCCACTTCTTTATTAACCACAAAAGGATTGAAAAAGACAAGATTATTAGAGTTCGCAAGTGCTTTCTCAAAATCTCCCCATAATTTGTATTGGTTCCATCTACTCTCGCTGCATAAAAGCCATAATCAAAACCGACTTTTTCCGTCACAAAAAAGAGATTTTCACAAAAACTTTCTACTGACATGGGCTGAATCCAGTTTTTATCCGTTGAAAGTAAATCATTGGCATAAGTCATTTTATCCATTAAATAAGGTTGGTCGCCCATTGCCGCAGAAAGTTCGACTTGAAAAGCTTTCATCTTTTCCATCAAAATATCTTGTTTCCACTCCACTTCTTCAACGGTATCGCCTGTAATCACTAACGTCATCAGATACGACAAGAACGTTTCATTGGCATTATCCCTCTGAATCACATCCCCAAGACTTGAACAGAGGCACCGATATTATCATTTTGAATAGAATCTTTTTCATACGCTTCAATTTGGGTTTGCTTCAATCGCCCTAAAGCACGTTCAGCCTTTTTCTTAATCGAGTTCCACCCTCTTTTTTTATTGAAATAATACTTAGTATTAATTTCAATTGGAAAAGATAGGGTTTGTAAGTATTCCACCAAATGAAAATAACTGACATTATTAGGCAGATAAGCAATAGGTAATGCCTTTACCACACTTTCGCCATAGTCATTCCCTAAGCGGTTAGTGCCATCTTCAAAATACCTTTTTCTCCCTTCTTCAAGATTGGTAACTGAATTTTCCATCATGTGAATCTCATGCTCACGTTGATAAAATAAGCCACGTAAATATTGATAACGATTAATAAACAGTGTTTGTGATTGATTGGTTGGTTTAGCCCCCAAACTTGAAAGGGTTGAGGTCAACGTTTCATTCAATAGTTCATACTCCTCATGCCAACCCTCAAAAAGTTTCTTTTCTTTCAAAGCGCCTATGGCTTGTTCTTTGAATAATTGAAACGTTGTTTTTAAAGTCTTAATCAAATTGGTTGAAATATGGTCATTCTTCAAAGGAATAACCATGAAATAGCGATATTCATAGGGCGAACCCATTTCTTCCGCAAATAAATCTAACGTGCCATCAAACAAATATTCCGCTAACTCTCTTGTATCATCCGCTAAATCATCAGATAAGACTTGATAACGTGCATAAACATCTAAGTTCATAGGCAAAGTTAAAATTTCGCCATTATGATAAGGGATCAAATCAACAAACACATTATTTTGGATTGCTTTTGCGGTTTCTTTGGCTTCTTCATCCGTTCTTGAAAGATTAATTGCTGGCACTTCAAACAGGGCATAAACTTCCCCATTTTCTTTTAACATTAAGTTATCATGAAAACTGATGATATTATTATATTTTCTTTTTTTAAACATTACTCCCCTTCTCTATGATGCACCCCTTTGACCCAGTAGCCTTTTTTACGAAAATAAATAAAATAAGTTTTTCCATAATCCCACAAGAAAACAGGAAAACTTTTTCCATCAGGACGAAAATCAGAAAAAGCTAAACCCACAGACCAAGACAAGAAACCACTTGCAGCCAAGCGCCAATTCATTGGAATCAAGGTTAAAAATTGAAAAGGGAATAGCCATAGTACCATGAATACCCCCACCGCATAAGCATAGGTTGAAAACTTTTTCGCATTGTTCAGCGACCAGCGCTCTGTGATTTTTTGAATCCAAACTGGCTGTTCAAAAGAGCGCTTGAATGTAAATAGTCTTTTATCTTTCATTGTTTCCTTTCTACGAGCCTAAATTAAACTTACTGCCAACCCATTTAATGATTTTACCGACGACCCCACCGACAATATTCATGAAACTTTCAGGGTTTGCGGCAAACCACCAGACTAAACCAGCACCAAGAATGACAGCAATAGCCCCATTGTTTTATGACTGTGCATTTCTTTAACGACTTTAAAACCCATCCACGCTAAAAATGGACCTGACCCTAATTTCCAAAGGGCTTGAAATAAATCCATAATCTCCTTATCCTTTCGTTGTTTCCATATCTTTTGCCGTAATCACATTTGAAAAATCACGAGCAAAATAGGTATTGTTTATTTTTTCAATCGTAAAGACATAATTTTCAGGATGTGTCCCTAAGCTATTTTTAAATGTTGCTTGAATGACTGCCTTGTATTTATCTTTTCCGACTGATTTATAATTGGTATAATCAATAGATGCCAATTCCTCAGAGGTTGAAAGCCCTAACCCTTTAGACAACAAGTCCAAACTTTCCTTATTCTTCGTCTTTGCTTCTAACAAGGACTTAACAAAAGCATTTAACTGATTTTCTTTTGACTTAGAAAGATTTGTCATTGCATCCAACGATAAGAGAGGTGCTGCTTTCCCTGCATTGAGTGCTGTGATATCTTCAAAGGTTGGAAATGAAGAAACATAATATTTCTCTCCTACCTTTGCATAAGGAACTTTAAACAATGTATTGGTCGTATTTGAACTCTTTTGAACACTTGCCTTTTTCCCTTTGGATGCTGGAATCGTCTTTTGAGTCGTCGTGGTATAAGAAACCAAATAAGTCGCAGATGAATCCGTAAAGTGAAGTAACTCTGATGCCGTTAATTGACTGGTATTTTTTTGTTGTCCTTGCGCAGCAATAGGCAAAGCTTGACCGTAAAAGGCACTAAGAAGCACCTGATTTTTTTCTTGTCCTGCAGCATCACTCGGAACATTAAAATAAGTTTTCACAAAATCATTTAAAAAAACTTGTGCGCTGTAATCTTGTTGCCCTTGCCCCCTGCCATTTTTTTAATTTGAGCTTGGTCTGATTGAATGATTTTCTGTGCTTCACTACGCACTTGATTTTGAGCTTGAAAGTAACTTAGACCACTTCCCAAAGAAAGTACGACTATTCCAATACACACCGCACCAAATAAGCCATTACTTAACTTTTGATTGTAGGCTTTTGGAAGGGTATTTTTTTGGTAAGTTTGTCCTCTCAATGGCTCACCTTGATTGACCGCTTTTTTATTTCCCCATTTTCGTTTACTTTTTTCTTTTTGGCTTTCCTTTACCGCGACCCCTTGCTTTGGCTTAGGAAGTTCAACAGATTCAACTTCTTGTTGTTCTGCCTTGAAAGCCTTTGTTAGAACCGCTGTTTGAGCAAGTGTTAATTCTGAACTCCCCTCTCCTGCATCAATGTCATTAATCTGACAGAGTATCAGCAAAAATTCTGATTCAGTTTTTAACATTTTTGCCAGTTCATCAACTGTTACTGTTTTCATTTCTCCCTCTCTATTCCTTTTTTTCCATTCCTGATAATACTGCCAGATGGTTTGCGTGTTCTAATTCTAAATTCAAATTGGCTAAATCACATTCAAGTGAATCAAGATAAATTCCAATTCTACGAGCCACTCTGTCAGCAACTTTATCGGCAGGGGTTAGGTCACTTAAATCTTGTTCGGGGAAACTCAATTCAAATGGAATCCTTTTTAAAACTTCCTTCGACTGAATTTCAACAACAAGTTTTTTAATTTCTTTTGTCCGTTCAATTAACGGTTGGTATTTTTCATTTTTGTTCATTTTACAATCCCTTTATTCCTTTTTTGATTTTTGCAACATGACCCTCATTTGAATTGAATTTGAAATAAACCCTTGTATATTTCAAGTGATAAGTTTCTGACACTTCTGTAAATAATAACAAGCCATCTTGATAGTTACTCTTTTTTTGACCATCAATCCTTCTTACCCAATCTGATTTCTTTCCTGTTTTTATCTCCTGAGCCAAGTGTCTAAAGATAAAGAAATGGCTCACTTCAAACAAAAAGCCTACCACGAACCAGCGTTGTAAAAGCTCATTTATTCTTTCATAATCAGTTAACTGAATTGAAAAAGCAAGATAAATCAAGAACCACCACAAGCCAACATTCAGAAAAGTTTTAACCACTTCCAAATCAGGTGCTCGCCTCTGAAAAACTTTTTTGCCTACTTTAATAAAATTTACAACAGTAACCAGTAGAAGTATCAAACTTAAAATCTTCTCTCTTTGACCATTTGAGAAGTCCAATGCTTGTGAAGTCAATGAAACAACAAAGATAAGAGAGAGAACAATCAAGAGATAAGAAACTATTTTTCTCAACACCAAAAATAAATTTAAGGCTTGAATTTTCCAAAATATTTTTTGATGTAATATCTTTTGAATGTTATTTATTTCTTCTTTCATTAATAAAAGCTCCCTTCACTTTCTCGTTCCAGCTCTAGAGAAACGACCTCAAATTTAACCTCACTTCTCAACCATTGACAAGCTATTTTTTCAGCGTCACGTTTTGTTTCAAATTTTGTCGCAAATTTTAAGTGTCTTGTCGCTTCTGTGTTGGCACAAAGATAGCCTCCACGCATTTTTACAACGTACATTTTAGTCCCTTTACTGTTTTTTTAAGCTGTCTTGTGGTATCGTCAAGCTCACTGTTCGTTTATTTTCATCTCTTGGAATTTCTTTAAAAAAAGCACTTAGAATGTTGGAAGTTTTATAAGTGATTTGCTCAACTTTTTCAAAATAGCTAAAATTTTCCCCTTCTTTTATTTTCGCTGTCCTAAAATTAACTGATTTTCTAATCAGTGTTCCATCTGTATTTTTTAGTAGAACATTAAAATCCTGATTGCTTAATAAGCTTCCTTCGGTGTTTACCACCTGATACTTGTTTTCAGTCACTGTTACTTTTTTTGTCAATGTCGTTGGAGAAAAGAGCCCCAATAAGCTAACCATTAAAATCAAGGCGCCGATAACAAAAAGAATATATTTTTCTTTCCTATTCTCCGTATTCTCAGAACGAGAAACTAGTAAACGTAACATCAAAGTCATTGCAATAAACATTAGAAAACATACACTAAACCAGTTTGTAGCTCCTATTCCAAGTATTGTTTTTTCTATCATTTCTACTCCACTTTACCTCAAAATAATAAAAGGGGAATCTATCCCCTTTTTATTATTCCTTCGCTGTTTTCTTCTTTCTCATGTAGTAAACTGTACCACCAAGCGTTGCCAAAAGAATAACCATACCACCATAAGCAAGCATATCTCCTGTGGAGCTTCCTGTTGTTGGCAGAACGCTTGCGACTTTTGTTACTGGTTGTGGTGTAACTGGTTTTGGAGTTGGTGTTTTGACTTTTTCAACCGTCAAGGTTTGGTCTTGGTCTTTGAGGTCATCATGAACTGCTTCGGGTTTGTCCGTGTCAGGATTTGTCCCTTGTCAAACAATTCTTCTGTCCAAACATAAGTTACCGTTGAGCCTCCAGGAACATCTCCGTCTTTTGTTGTATCAATCGTTGACTCAATTTGTTTTTCTTGTGAGATAACTGTTTCATCATCAACCGTGAAATTCAAAGTACGGATAACTTTCGATTCTGTGACTTTTCCATCTTTAGCAGTCACAATACGGTGGAGTGAAGCCACCATTTGGTCGCCTTTTTCCGCATTTGTCATCATGACTTTATCATAGACAGGAGTAGTTTTTGAAATTTCAGCCTTTTCAATGGTTTGGTCGCCATCAGCTGTATGCGCTTTGGTCTTAATCGTTGGCACTACTGGGGTTACTGGTTTATCAACGAGTGTTCCGAGATTGACTTTAAACATGGTGGAATTATCAGTTACTTTATCCAATGGAACATTAAGCGTTGTAATCACTTGTTTTGTGACCGTATCAGTAAATGTAACAGTGTAACCTGTGATATTACCGCCCGTATCTTTGACCGTATCACTTGTAATTGAAATTGGGTTAATCAGTTGCAAGTTATCATTATCTTGTGGTAACTCTTTCAGTAAATAATCGCCAATTGGAAGTTTCGGAACGTTAACCAAACCATTATTAATGTAACCACTATTATCTGTCCCTGTACCTGATGTGACTGTGACGGTTTCTCCTTTAGTGTCGCCTTGCGGAATCACTTCAAAGTTCCGACCATTCAAACCTGTCAACGAACCATTGACATCTTGCGCCTTAATAAATCCAAAGCCAAAATCAAGTACTTTGTCCGTTGCGGTTACATTGTCTACATAGTTACTTGTGCCTGAATCAAATGTGTCATTTTCATCAAATGAAACAGGATAACGTTGAGTGGATAGTTCATAACCATCAGGCGCTACCAATTCGCCCCATTCATATTTTTGACTATTGTCAAGGTTTTTAACCCCTACCCCTTTTGTGAGGTCAGTCATTTTAAGCTTGACAGTCTTATCGTCTGTCTTGTCGCCTGATGTGACGGTCACAGGATAGCCATCTTGACCGTCTGAATAGTTCACAAGTGTATCTGTGCCAGCTTTGTATAAGCCCCATACAGAGCCTACTAATTGTGCTTCGCCTTGGGTTTCTGTGCTGTTAGTATCAGCGTCATGTTTTAACAAGGTGGTTTCGCCAAGTCCGATGATGTTGACGTTAAGGTTTGCAAGTGCTTTTGAAGGGTCTTGCGTTGCAAGTACTGATTGACTAAGTTTTCCTGTACTATCGCCATCCGTAGAATACACAAAATAAGGCACATTATCTAGTGAAGCAACATTCCAAAATTGCAAAGCATTTGAAATTAGCCCATGCTTGCTTGTAATATCAGCTTTTAGTTTAACATCATTACCTGAAACACTCTGCGTTAGTCCATCCGCATTACTCTTAAAGTTAGGAAAATTAGGCAACACTCCTTTAGTATCGGTTACCGTTTTTTCAACTCCTTGAATCAATTGAATCGTAGTACCATTAAAGCTAGGTAATTCACGCATTTTCTTCGCTTCGTTGATTAAAGTATTCGCACCGTTTTTGATAGCATCCGCATCTTGTAAAAGCGTATTATCTTTTACAATCAAGTCTTTTGTTTGATTTTCTGAAACCCCTGCTTCATCAAGCAACAAATAAGTAGCGTGTTGAGCTTGTGCATATGCTAAAAGTGAACCATCTTTTTGCGCCAAATAATCAACGTTGTTAATCACTGCTATCTGTTCATCACTTAGTGCGTTCAAAATAGCATTAGTGGAATCAAGTTGAGCCTGCGTTGTATTATTAGGAAGCGGTACCCCCAAACCAAGACACCATGCAGGTGTAACACCATCTCCCCAACTGTTAACATTGGTTTGGGATGCTCTACTCCATTTTGGTCTATTTCATAATAGAGTGGTTTGTCATTATCCCAATGTACCGTTGTATCCGTTGGTAAACTTGCCGCTAACGCTGTGCTCACATAGACTAAACCGCCTACACCAGCCACCATTCCAAGCATGGTTGCCCCATACACAAACACCTTTTTGACCTTGCGCATTTTCCAATTTGTGACTTTCTTTTCAGTCGTCAACAGTTTTAAAACATTTTTCCGTTTACTCATGAGTAAATCTCCTTTAATTTTTTAATTTTGCAAAATAAAAAAATCCATCAGTACTGACAGATTAAGCGACTAGTTTTTTGTCGTTTCGGACATCTCCTTTTCAATAGATTAAACAACTTATCTTTGATAACCAAAATAAAAAAAGTGACTTTCGTCACTAATTCTTATCTTTCAATTCATAAATAGACTTGACGAGTGGTTAAGCCACAACATTTTTTTGTACGAAATTACAAAGTTCGCTATATTCGTGAGATGTTTTTTCATATATTGCACTCAATTTTTCTCTTGTTTTTTCATTCCATCCATGAGCATTAATCTTTTTATTCCATGTACTTGCAGAATAGACTTCTAAACCATCAAAATAAATTAACGCATCTTCTGTTCCGTGCTTGTTTTCCCCAATAAACTTGATAAAAGTAATTACTTGAAACCGATTATCTAAACCCTGCAAGACAATAAATTTAGCAAGCGCCAAGTTATCTCGATTCATTAATAATAAATCCATTGGTGAAAAACTGATTGACATTTTATTTAACGTAGACCCTGGTTTAAAATAAGCACCTTCAAAATCAACACTAACAGAAATTTTTCTATTGACTACAAAGCTTTCAGCTTGTGCCCTATGCTTAACTTTTAAATTATTAGAAGTGATTAGCCCATTTAATACAAAACAAAACATAAAAAATAATAAAACAAGAATAACAGGAGTAAACTTGTCTACTTCTTTAATTAATGTTTTTTTCATAAGATTTCCTTTTTTAAAGCTTGGATTTTATTTTCTAGAATCTGTTGCTTTTGAATGATTTCATTAGAAATTTGTTCTATTTCTTCCAGTTGAGATAAGAAGATGTCTTTTTGAGAGAGGAATTCATTATCCTTTTCTAAAATTGCACTTCCTAGTAAATCATCTATTGAAACATTGTAAAATTCACTTAAAACTCTAAGATGTTTTACTTTGGGCTTCACAATGCCAAGCTCGATTCTACCGTAAGCAACTTGCTTAATTCCTAATTTCTCTGCAATGTCAACCTGTCTTAAGTTTCTTCCTTTTCGTAATCGTTTCAAACGTTCAGTGAAGTCAATTTCTTCTGCCATTTGTAACTTTGGCAGTTTCCCTCTAAATACTTCTTCTTTAGTTCTACCCAATAAATAGTCGGTGCTAACTTGAAAATAATCTGCTAACTTATCTAGCGTTTCCCCAGAAGGAGAACTTTTCCCACTTTCCCACTTTTGATAATTCTGTTGAGTCATACCAAGTTGTTCCGCCACTTCTTTTTGAGTTAGTGCTTTACTTTTACGTAATTGTTTAAGACGTTCTGCAAATATAGTCATTTCATATCCTATCCTTAATTTTTTCCTTTATTACAACACTGACAATAAAAAGGATAATAGCAAGGAGAAATAGACCAGAACATCCGCAAGCCCAAAGCGGGTTAAGGTCTTTTGGAATTTTAGTATCAAAGATTATCCAAAACGTTAATGCTGTTAAAAACATCGAAGCAAAAACGGCAAATGGGAGTAAAATCAATGATGCAGAAATATAGGAGATAATTTTTAAAATTAAAATTCTATTTTTCTTCATTTTCCAACCTAACTTTTTAACCATTTTCACATTCCTTTTTTCCGTTTTGTTGCAACAGTTAACATATTCTGATAAGCTCTTGCATTGTTTAATTCATTATAGGGATCAAGCTTGGCTTGACGCCCAATATCAATTTGCGAAAACTCTAACTGTAATTGCAACATTCCTAAACTTTCCTGACCTCCAATATAATCAGTGACATCAATAATTTTCTTGTTCTCCTGAACTTTCTTTTTTCTAGTGATAAGACCTTTACCTCCCTTCTTTCTCTCCTTGTCAGGAAAACTTATCTCTTATTTTATTTATTACTTCACCAAGGCTTTTCACCCGCCACGACTATGGGTTTTAATTGTTTTGTCAAAGTTTTCTATCCCCACCCTATATCATTTAGTTATTAAAGTTGAACCGCTTGAGTTTTTTTGCCCATTGCAAAAACACGTTTGCCAACAGCTTCAATTTGTTTGTTCATTGCATAATATTCTTTTATCACACGATTGATGATTTCAAAATCAGAACCTGTCATAGAATCTTTGTTCGTTTTTAAGTAAGAGCTTAACGCTCCTGCAACAGTCCACGCTTCATCATATTTATGAGCTGCCATTGCATCCCCTAAGGCTTGAATTTTAGCTTGCGCTTCTTTTTTGTTATATGCCATTTCATTTCACCTTTTATCTTTCTTGTTGTTTTCCCTCACATTAATAGAAAACTTTGACAAAACAATCAATATTCGAGTGGATGCTCTAAAGAATATTTATGAAGTAATAGCTGATTCTGAATAAAATCTTCTTGCCAAGACAATTCTTGCAAAGTGATAGGGCGAACCCGTTCTACACGCAAAATATAATCGTCTAGCCAATTTCTTAACTCGTTTTCATATTTTTTTAATTCCCCCAATTATTTTCTATACCTCTTTTTATAACTTTCTAGTCGCCTTTTATAGAATTTTTCCCAATTTGAATCTCGACTAATAAATAACATTGGGTAAATTTCTTCAAATAATTTAAAAGTCCCAAGGACATTTATATCTTTTTCTAAATTATTCTCTAATTCCTTTTGAACCCACTGAACATCTGATAACCAGCGCTCTCTTTGGTTTAATAATTTCTTCTTTTCCTTCTCTTTTTGTGATAAAATAAAAAACAAAAAACTAGAAAGAACCATACATATTAAAACTAATACAACGACAACTCCTATCATTTTCCCCACCTCATAATGAAAATAAAAATTATTTAACTTTAATAGAAAATATTTTAACTGGTTCTAAAATTTCAAATTTAGACATAAACTAGAATATCGTTAAATATTTACTTTACTTCTCTCACCGAGAATAATTCACTATCAAAAAAATCAACCCCTTTTAAATCACCCAGACGTTGAATTTCTAATTTAGACATTCCTTCAGGAATGTTTGTATCCCATTCGCCTTGATGATTAATATAAATCACTGCTTTCAAAGGATTGTTTTTTATCCGAATTTCATACAATTTTTCCGTTTTGTCAATTTCTTGATTTTTATATTTATCAAATTTTTCTCGAATAAATTGTTGTTTGAACTTTTCATAATAACCGTTATCGTGCTTTGTAACACGTAACTTTTCCATACTTATATCAGCCCTTTGTTGCTCAGTAAACACGACTTCATTCATTAATTTATTCAGCCAGTTTTGAGTCCATTCAGCCCCAAATACTTCCCGAATCATTGCCAAGGTTCCGATTACCTGATTTTCTATCCAACGTATTTTTTCATCTAGCTTACTTTTGTTAGTTTTTCCATTAATTCTAACTTTTGTATAATCTCCGAAAACATCATAAAATGGTTTGTGATATTGATAGGCTTTTTTTCCATTGGAAAGCTCTATCTCTTCTAAAATTTCAATACGTGATAATAAGATTGAGATACCAATTTGATGTAATAATTCACCTTGTGCCAGTTGGTTAAAAGCATACATTGCGTATTTATCTTTTAACTCCATCTCATAGCGATTAACAACAGGGTCATTTAACAACGCCTCTTCTAACGTGATCCGCTCTTTTTTTGACCGCTCTTTTGCTTTTTCATAAAACCGAGCAAAAAATGCCGAACCGCGAGAACCAAATTTGATTGAAAGCCCCAAAGACCGATTTTTTGTGTGATTTTCTTGTTGCTGTATTTTGTGAATGATATCATTGCGCCAATCTTTTTGCGCAAGACTAACAAGTGTTTCATCTTGTTTTAAATAATCAGGTTGAAAAATTTCTTCCTCAGGTTCTTCATCTGAAAATCTTAAATCTTCTATATTCCCATTAGAGCGAAGAGGAGAACGAATTAAAGGAACTTCTGTTTTTTGAGCATTCCGCCATAAAATATCTCTTAAATCATAATTTCCAGTTTTGCGTAACATTTCATCTAATGCAATATCTAAACGGGTACAATTAAAGCGACTATACCAGCCGGCATTTCTAAAAAATTCAGAGTCAGTTGCCAATATTAACCAATCATTCAATTCAAAATCACTTTCCGCAAGAAACTCTTCAAATTCTCGAAGTCCTTGACCTGACATTTCCAATAAAATCCCTTGCTCTAACTTATCCGCTTCATAAACTTGTATTGCACCGCATCTATAAACACGGTCATAATGGTGTCGTTTAAGATGTTCGACATGAAAATATTTCTTTTCAATTCCTACCACTTTTTCCATCACAATTTCAGCCGTGGTTTCAAAAAGAGTCAATTTCAAATAATCTAAATGTGCTCGCAACTCTTCATCCGTTCGAGTTTCTAAAACAAGACCTAGCGCTTCTCTTATTTGGTCAGATGTTTTTGCAGTAATGATTCGTTCACCTTTTTCCATTGCGGATAATAGCGACTTGGAAACACCAACTTTGCCTGAGAAATCTCTCAACGTCCATTTATTCTTTTTACGAAGAAGTTTTAATTCTTTTGGAGTCATACGATTAAGACTCACTTGTTTTGCTACTTTAATCATGAAGTGATTTTTTCTAATTTTAAAAATAATAAAAAAACCTATGAAGCATTACCAACATTAGGTTTTTAGTCTTTTATATTTTGATTTTGTCCAAAAACATGAAATTTTGTCCACAAGTTTTTAAGACTGTAATGGGTTGCTATGATTGACTTTGTGAGGTGTCGGTAACGAGGTTTCGGGAAATATTTACCCCGTATTACAAATCGCAATAAAAAAAGACTTAAAACACCTATTTTCTAGGGTTCTAAGTCCTCTTTTTCTTCTTTTGGTAGCTGTTTTGGTAGCTCATCAAGTTTTATCAAATCTTTCAACTGGCTTGTTATCTCCTCGTCCGCATTAGGATAGAGATGACTATAAATTCCTAGTGTTGTTCTTATATCCGTATGTCCTAAGCGTTTTTGAATCAAAAGGGGTGTCACATTGTACTCATTAATTAAGAGTGAAGCATGAGAGTGTCTAAGAGCTTTAGCTTGTATTCGTCTAACCCCTGCACGTTTACTATACTTTGTAAGCATATCACGGACAAAGTGTGCATTATTCGGTGTTAAATCATAAGAAAGCACAAAATCGAATTGTTCAGAAAGTTCCTTTTGTCGTTCTTTCCAAGTTTTCAAAACTTCTATCGTTGTATCATCAAGAGAAATGACCCGTTTTGATTTTTCTGTTTTGAGCTTATTCTTTCTTTCCCAATTATTCTTATTCGCAAAATCTAAGTTATGGCTAATACTCACTTTTTTCTTTTCTAAATCAATATCAGACCAATACAAAGCCAAGCCTTCACTTACACGCATACCCGTAAAAAAATAGAACCAAATCATTGTAAAAATAAAGTGTTCAAAATAATCAGAGCGGTCTAAACTATTGATAAATTGCTCAAATTCTTCTGTCGTCCAGTAATCTATTTCTATTTTTTCTAATGGAATATTGCCCACTTTTTGAGCTAAATTATCACGGACTAAACCATAATTCCTGATTGAATTAAAAACCGTAATCAAGTAACCCATTTTCTTTCTTCCACCATTTTTAGAATATTTTTCTAACAGGAAATTTTTATACCGTGTAATATCAAAAATGGTAATATCTTTAGGCTTTTTCTTTCCAAAGAAATTTTTCATTTGTGTAAATTCAAATTCCTGACTATATCTTTTATTAACTGTGACACGTGCAAAAAAATCAGGTAAATAAATTTCATCTATGAATTGTTCAAAGGTCATTTGAGAATAAGCCATACCGCCCATGTCATGCACCTTCTTCATGGCTTTAATTCGTGCTTCATGTGCTTCTTTAGCTGTCCTAAACCCTCGACGTCGCTCTTGATAGGATTTCCCTGTGGCACGGTCTATTCCAGACTTGAAATAGTACATATATTTGCCTGTCTTATCGTCTTTTGTTACTCCCGTATAGCTTGTTTTACTCATACAATTTTAGTACCCAAAATTTCCTCAACAATTTCAAGCGGTACAGTTCCCAAGCGCTTGTTATCATAAAAAGCAAAGCCCTTGTTTACCATGATTTGCTTAGCTTGTTTAATCACACTTCGAGAAGCTCCCACCGTATAACCTAGCGCTACTAAATCTTTGTACTGTACGACCGCTGGTGCTACTTTTTTCTTCATCAGTTCTTCCTTTCTACTTATTCGCTAAAATCTAATGTGACGGTTCGTTCACTTCCACAATGTTCGCAATAGATTGGAAAAGTTCCAAAGCTTAGTCCCTTAATGTATTCTTCACGTACAAGGGTTGTAATATCCGTGGTTTTTAGACAGTTCCCGCAGAGCATACCATGACGATTTGACATTACTTCTTGCTTCAGTGCTTTATTTTGTTTAAATTTTTTAATCACACCGTCAAAATCTGGTTTAACTTTTCTACTTTGTTCTGTAATCATTTTCTTTTCCTCGTTTTCTCTCCTAAATTATCCCTTGTTGGCTAGCTTCAATAAAAGCGTGTGTCATTGTAATTTTATGCTTAATACAAAAGCCATAACAAAATCGAATGAGTTCGTTATTTTGTAAAAAATCTACAAGGGTTTCAAATTCTTCATCAAGTTGCTTTTGTTGTAAATTTAGCTCAATATCTTGTATCCAGCGATTTATCGGTTTTGTTCTATTCAAAGGGATAATATCTACAATAAAACGATAGGCTTGACGTTTAATTACAACATCAAAATCATTATCCACTTTAAAAACACAGAGTTTCCCCCTTTTTCGCTGTGGTCGGAGATTTTCTAAGTTTTTTAAAGGAGTTTCAAATTGTCTATGAATGGTATCGTTAATCATTTTCTTCTCCCTCATGGCTTACAAGTATTTCAACATCTCCAATACGAGTAAGTTTGCTTGTGTTTTTTCCCCAAGTTTTTGACTTTGAAAAATCTCCCAATTTCTTTAAAAATGCAAAGCTATCAATTACTGGTACAATTCCAGCATTTCCGCCGTCTTCATCAGTGACCCAATTCCCTAACACCTCTTTTTCGAGTTCAAAGTATTGTTGCGCATTGATGAACCCTTTGTTCACCGCCTCTTTAGAAATCATTGTCGCTATCTCTAAGGGAATGGACACCCAACCCTCCCAATAAACAAACATTCCGCTAACGTTAAAACTGGCTCTACTTTTTTCATTTTTTTAATCCTCAATTTCTTTTATTTTTTCTTTAAGAAAGGCAAAGTCTTTCTCTGTTTTAATCATTGTTTCAGCCCCTATCACTTCAAGTGCTTTTAAGGCTGCCTTTGCGATTTCATCACTTCCCTTACGGACATCTTCACAATCAATGATAGCGACTGTAAAACGTTCATACGTTCGCTCGTCCAGCTTTTTAATTTCATATCGTGCTTGATACCGTCCTGTTTTCGTACAGACAATTTCCCAAGGCAATCGGCGCATAATTTCACGACGTTTAAGCTGTCTTTTCTCAAAATCATCACTCTCATCAAATTTTGGAAGTAAGGCTGTTACAAATTCATCATAAGATTCTGTCGCTGTAATGAATAGAAACAAGGCGAGCCAATACTTATCAAAATTTCTTGAATTCACCGCCGTAAACTCAAAGCGATCCGCTAGTCCTAAAAATTCTTTATTATCTAAAGCTTTCCCCTCGGCTTCATTCATAATAGAGGCTATCTCTCCTTCGTACATTCCTGCGAAATCATAGGTTTTACCTTTGCCATGAGGGGGAATTTTATGCACACGGTCAGTTAAAGCATATGCCATAGCAGCCATTAATTGAGATTTTCCTACTCCGGTTTCTTTAGACCATGCAAAGACCGTTGTTAATTCTCTTCCGTGCCGTTCAAAGTCTCGTGCTTTATAATACAGATATTCTTTATAGTCATCTTCAAATCTTTTTTTATAGGTGTGCCAGTATTTTTCGCCTCGTATTGCTCCATACATTTCTTTTAACGCTTGATGAGCTTCACGCCAATATCTTCCGTTTTGAATATCCACATCTAATGAAGCGATAAACTCATCTAAATTAGCTTGCTCTTGCTTTTTATCTGTGGTATGCTTTATTAGTTCTGTATAGTCACAGTTTATCGTTTGAACTTCATCAACATTATATTGATATTTTCCGTCGTCCATGGCTTGACTTGTTCGGTGGGTTAAGTATCTTGCGACTGAACTTTTAGCTCTTACTGGTTTACAATTCTCTTTACGAGTTATTCCAAAATCTTTCATCAAAGAATTTTGATACCTTGCGTTTTTAAACATAAACAAGATATGGCAATGTAACGGTTTTGGCATACCATCTTTCAAAATATCTTTACTGTGAAATATCCAAGCCACGCTATCTCGTTCAGAAATGATAGATTTAATCCGTTGTGTCAAACCATTTTTCCACTCCTCTTGACTAACATTTGAAACCTGTAAACCCTCACTGTTATGCGTTTCATAGTAATAATTTACTTGAATAAACCAATTTCTACCTCTTAGGTTTTCATCATCTTTTACCTCATTTTCCACGTTTTTCCTCTCTTTTTTGCCTTTTTTGACACAAATTGACCCTATTTTTACCCCTTGTGTCAAAATTTCTCAATTTTTTTCTTTCTTTTCCTGTGCCTTTCAGGCAGACCCAGACGGAGTTTATGGGTCTGCCAGTACACAATAATCACTTTTGACACATGACACAAGCACATCTACAGCAAACTTAAAAAAAGCCCCTTTGTTCATACAATTTAATCTATTTCTAACAAAATAAAAGCTGTCTTCTATCGAGAGTGCCTTGTTAGCGGAGCTTCTGTTCACTCGCCCGTGACGCCTTTGGGGCGCTAGGCGAGTGACCCAGACCACAACGCCCTCTCTGAAACAGCTTTTATTTGTTAGTCCACCTTTTTATTCAAAGCTAAGTTGATTTTATCTGCTTTTCCTGAAAGCAAGAGTTCTACAAACTCACTACCTTTTGACGTACGAGCATAGAAACTAACGTCCAAGTGTTCAAATTTCACTGTTTTAGTTCCAGCCGCCATCACATCAGCATTTGTAAAAAGGGGATTATCTCCTGGAACTTTTACAAATACTTTTTCAAAACGAAGTCGAGGAAGAACAATTTCGTACTGCCAACCCAAGTGTGCTCTATCATTGTTAAAGTCCGTCCATTCTTTAACCTGTGTCACTTGATATTCGTTTTCTTGCCAGTTGTTCAGTGTTAAATCTGTTGTTTTTAATGCCATAATATTAATCTCATTTCTTTTTAAATTTATTTATTATCCCTTTGTTTTCAAGGGGTTCAAGTCGTTTTGTTAGGTCACTTATTTTTTCTTTCAGAGTGTCAAGTTCACTCTCTTGGCTTTGTATCCTTTTAGAAAGGGCAACGATTTGCGCACGTAATGCCATATCTTTTCGGTCTAGTCGGTCAAAATCACTTTTTTCCTTTTGTAATTCTTCGACTTCTTTATTACCGAAGACTTCATGAATTGCTTCAACTTTATTTTTTCCAGTTTTTAGCAATCTATCAAGCTCCTTAAAGCATTTCACATCTAAATCTGTAAAATTATAAGTTGTTCGATTTTTCCGTCCTCGACCATTTCTTACCCGGACACGTTGAAAGTCATTTCCTGAAATCCGTGCAATTTCTCCCCGCCATTTACGCACCGTATTATAGGGGCGGTCAATTGCTTCAGCAAGTTCTCTATAATTCATTGACTTCTTTTTTAGTGTCGGCTTCAGGATGAACCTCTCCACTCTCACGAAACTTTTTTAATCGCAATCCCTCCTTATAGCTATCAATGGACTGATAAATTTTGTCATTAACTCTACTTTGTTCAAGTCCAAACTCACCCCCTTTTTCAAGAAGTGTCGTTGCATAAGAACTTGTCATTTCACATAGTCCAGAAAATAAGTCCTTCATATTGCTTTGATTATTATAAAACTCACTATCCAATGTTTGACCGACTAGCATTACTGTCGCAATGGTATTCATACCACCAAGTAAATCCTCTAAATCAAAATCTCTATCTGCCATTTTATTTTTTTCCCTTTCGTGCTATAATTGATTGATGTTATAGTTATACAATTAAATGCTTTTTGAGCATTTAATTGTTGTTTTCATCGTTTACTTTCAGTAAGCAACACCTCCTTTACATTTACTAAAATAAATCAAATTAACCAAACACTCTCAAACGAATGTATTTATATAATACTCTCATTTGAGCGTGTTGTCAAGTGAGAACTATGTTAAAAGACAGATTAAAAACGCTAAGACATGAAAAACGACTAACACAAAAAGAAGTAGCTGATAAGCTAGGTACGAGTTACCAAACCTACCAACAGTGGGAGCGAGGTGTCAGAACCCCTAAAATAGCGAGCTTAAACCAATTAGCTGAAATTTTTAACGTTAGTACTGACTACCTTGCAGGGCGAGATGATAGTCTTGATGAACTTTTCAATATCATCAGAGAAAACAATCCCACAGGGGAAGACAAACAAGCATTAATACAATTAATAGATTCTTATTTTAAAAATAGAGAATAACCTACATTTTCGAGCCTTTGGCTCGACCCTTATCGCAGGGGCGAGAATACAAAAAGCACCATAAGTTTATAACTT
Organism: Lactococcus protaetiae; assembly: GCF_006965445.1. Taxonomy (NCBI): domain Bacteria; kingdom Bacillati; phylum Bacillota; class Bacilli; order Lactobacillales; family Streptococcaceae; genus Lactococcus; species Lactococcus protaetiae. The sequence continues at coordinate 396,468 of NZ_CP041356.1, forward strand.
ATGGTGTTTTTTGTATGAATTATTTTATTATTACATCTGTACCCTATTTAAAAGCGGATAGCTATTGAATTGTCAAATCCCTCTTTGATTTTATCTGCTCCCTTTCCACTTGCACCTGTTTCAAAATCTTCTTTCAAGTGCTGGAGTTTATTTTTACTAGTGTTCAAAATATTGTCCATTTCTTGCTTAAATTTTTGTTCACAAATGCTACGGTCATGTTCTACACGTGGGGGCATTAAACGTCTAACATTCTCTAACCCTCGTTCATACTGTATCTGATTACCGTCTATTCCAAAAATCATTATTAAACTCCTCTAAACATTGTGGCTAGTTCTTTATCTCGGCTAATATGGTTTTCTGCAAATTTTTGCATGGCTTCAACAACTTTTTCTTGTTGTTCGAAATACTTATCAATTTTTTTGAGTGCCTTTTTATATTTATCACTCTCATAAATTCGCTTAGAGCCTACCAGAGAGAGATAAATATTTTTTGCTTCAAAGTAACCTATCACACTTCCACAAGCTCCTACGATTTTATATATCATTTCTTCTTCTTGATTTTTAGCCTCATTTTTTAAACGATTAATTTTACTTATGGCTTCTTCTTTTTGGACAAAAATTTCTGCGTGCATAGTTTGAGCTGTCGCAAGAACCAGCTCCGTTTCTACAAAAACTTTTTGAATACCTGATAAACCACCTGAACTCAATTGCTTTTTAAAGCCACTAATCAACTCATAACCGTTCTTAATTTGAGTCTTTTCAAATTTTTTTGCTTCACTTTTAGAAACTTTAACTTTTCCGTCAATGCCGTAATAATTTCCTTTTCCGTCAATCAAATAGCCCAGAGAATCAAATTTCCATGCAGTAATTGCGTGATAATTTAAAGGATTTATCCCTAAGTTGCCGTAGTTTACGACAACCTCTGCGCCTGTCCCCCCATGCCAGCCTAAATAAAGGTCTATAAATAATTGACCGCTCTTAAAACGACCGATAGCATCTCCCCCTTGACCAATGACATCATCTTTATTAAGAAAATTAGTCAGCTTATTCGGATTTTCTCTCAACCATTTTTTAGCCTGGTCTGATAAAACGCTGTAAGGATCAGGACCGTTAAAAGTTACCGTTTGCCAATGATGTTCTGCTCCTTGTGCTAAGGCTAAAAAGCCTCCCAAAGAATGCCCTGTCACAGAAATATTTGATTGAGGATATTTATTAGCGACTGACTGGGCAAAGTTACTCGCAGATTTTAATTGACCGTCACTAATAGAGTACACTACATTTTTAACATCAGCAAGAATATCTTTCAAATCAGACGAATTTGTACCAGCATAAGCAATTACAACTTGATTTTTATCTACTTGACCGTTCACTACTGGCGCTACTGCCATAGCTTGAAAACCATTCTTTTTATCGTCTTCTGCTTTTAAAACTTTCCAAGATGAACCATTCTTCCAAAATGTATCTCCTTTGTGTAAAACAATTCCTACTGCAGATGCATCAACTTGATAAGCTTCTTGTGCTAAACCATTATAATCTTGTGCTGTTGTCATTGAAGTACCTCACTTTTCCCATTACTATAAACTACTTCAATTTTATCAGAACCTGTAAATGATGGAAAAGTTGAATCATAGCCATCTAAAGCAAAATCTATACCTGTTTTATTTAAGTTCATACGGTATACTTTGCCTTTAACAGTTACACTTGCACCAATGGTCCACGGTAAACCAACCCCTGAATGTCCACCTTTACCTGTAAAAACAACTTTTGTCGCATTGTAGTCTTGTTTTTTTAAAGCTAAAGCAGCTTCACGTTCGTTTGATAATTCTTTTTGATTATCCATGCATTTTTTTCCTCCAACTCCAACTATCAAGACTAAAATAATTAGTCCTAATATGACCCAATTTTTACGCTTTTTCATACAGCTATCTCTCAATCAATTATTTAATCTGATACCGCACATACTAAGCTTAATTGTATCAAATTTTTCTTTAAAAATAAATTATCGTTACAATATTAAATAATCTTTAAATGAAATAATTTAACTTTTTTGGTAGCTCATTTGGTAGCCAAACAAAATAATACATCAGTTTTTCATGAAAACTAATAAACTAAAATGCCTTTAAATCAACCTTCTAATATCAAAATAATACGCTCTTAGTCTTACAAACTGGGGTAAACGTGAGGGGGTTAGCACCCCCTCACTTATGCGTTTTGCTCTTCCTCGCACTCCTCACTCCAGTTTTCGAGAGTAGAAAAGGTGCTAGGGTGTCTAGGGCTCGCACTCGCTAAGCGCGCTAACGCGCGCCCCGCTCGTCACTTCACCCTTTCCACTCCTAGCCCTAATCTTTTCTACTCTCGCTGTCGTTTCGTCGCCACTCGGGCAAAACGACTGTACCAATCTTTTTAACCGAAATCCACCATCACTTCAGCAATTATTTCTTTTAACGTTCCCTCCCCATTATTTTTCCTGTCAAATACTTGCACAAATAGGCGCTTTTCTTTTTCCGAATAGTCTTTTCCTGTAAAATTGACCCCCGAATCTTTTAATAAACCCTTGATTTTCTTAAACATCCTTTCATCAGTTGAAAGTTCATTAATCAAATCATTTTGCAAATAGCGTACTTCTTTTACTACTGGCTGTTCAATATCCTCAATTCTAGACAATTGCTTAAAATCATTGTAAAAACTAAAGTCTTTAGAATTAGGCAACAATGGAGCAAAAAACTCTCTCGCTGGCAATCCATTAACTGCCACATAGCCTCGACCATAGACCTTTTTTCCGTCAACTTTTTCAACATACTTAAATGCCTTATTTGCGTTAACTTCTCCAAATACAGAATCATAAGTATAACCTGAAACACGACCTACTGTGATTCTAAACATGATGTTATCTTTAAGCGTAGAAGGCAAGTCATCTGTTTTTACATTTTGTGTCGCTATAACAATGAACATCCCAGCTCCACGACCTTTTAGGAAAATTTGTTTCAAGTCACCCATGACTTTAAAAGCATCAATTTTAGAATCTCTCGGTAAATTTTCTAACTCTGACACTAAAGAGGGATATTCATCAATTAAAATAAATTCAGGCGCTAAATCATACTTGTAAAATGCTTCTAATTCTGTTTCATTCTTTGCATTTGAACGCTCACGCATTATCGCATAACGTGCCCGCATCCGCTCATGAGCATCTACAATTCGTTGAGCCATGGTTTCAGTCGTCCATGTGACACGGTCTTTTAAAACCTCTAAATCAGCCAATTTCACAAAATCAGCTTCTTTAGGATCAAGAATTTCAACCCGACCAATTCTTAGCAAACCGACCAACAAGGAACGCAGTAAAACAGTTTTCCCTCCACCAGTACCGCCAGCAATTAATAAATGTGGGTTTTCAATAAAATCCCATATTACTCCCTCAGCAAGTTTAATTCCCTCTTTAACCGTACCTCTAACATCTTTTGCAGAGATACGACTTCTAATCGCATCAATCGCATACTCAAAAGTGATATATGCCCCTTCGTTAACCTGATTCATCATATCAGCTGAAAAGGCTGTCTCTAATTGCCCACCGATTTTTAAAAAGCGGTCTTGAAACTTTATCCCTTCTAGTTGAAAACTCGCTGACATGGTTAATTTATCTTGCTTCAAATATACTTTGGGTAATTTTATTTTTTCTCTAGAGCCATTTGCTCCTTTTATCCGTTTCGTATAATAAAAACCATTTTGAATCATAAAGCGCCACAAAATAAATTCTCTACGGCGCTTTGTGAACCATCTCCCTTTAGTGATAAAGAGTTGATACAATCTATAAATCAAAAAGGATGAAATTAAGAGATAGGCAATAGAAACCCCACCAACAAGAAACCAGTGACCATAAAATTTATGGTACAGTAGCAAACCAATCCCCCAGCCAGCAAGCAGAAAGGAAACGCAATAACAAAAACAAGCAAAGGAAAAATAAGTTTATCTAAGTTTTTTACTCGATGCCCTTTTGGAAATAATTTTTTCATTTAAAGCCCTCATTATTTATTTTGATTGCCTTTTTGATTGTTGTTTCCATTTTCTGGTTGTTTTGGAGCTTCGGCTTTAACGGGTTCTGCTTTAGGAGAACTTGATGGAGTGACAGCTTTCACGTCATCAGCTTTAAGAGAGAGAGAAACTCGAATATTCTCCACCTGACTTTGGTCACGATAAAGTGTTGCTGATACTGTACCTGATAATTGGAAATGAGTAAATAAAGGAAGTTCTCGAACGTTCGAATCCAAGTTCAAAACATCAATTGAATACATTTCATTATTCAACGTTGAGCGAGCTTGAATCACAAACTTTTCAATCTCACCTGTCGGTTGACCTTCTGCATCACGAAAGATTTTAGGTTCAACAGAAATAAGAATGAAATCCCCAAAGGTTTTCTCAATATCAATCATTGATGAAATATTCCCGTTCCCTGTTCTGAAACTAGAAGTAAAATCGTCTGAACGCCCCTTAACAAAAGCCACAGGGTCAACGGCATCTCCTTTTTTAGCACTTGATGCCAATGGTGTAAAGGTCAAAAATGTTGATTGATTATCTTCATCAATTGAACGGATAGAAGGCTGAATAACGATTTGACCGAAAGTAACTTCTTCTCCAATTTCAACTTCTTCAGCACGTCTAGCTTCGGTTACATAGATTTCAGCAAGACCCACCGTTTGAGTAGTCACTGGATATTTTACTTTTGTTCCTGTATTACGTCCTCCAACCTGCGCCCGTGATGTATTTGCAACAAGTACCGCTTTCCCAAAAAAGTTTTCTTTAAGTGTGAAGCGTGGTAGTGAATTTGACATAGTTTTATTTCTCCATTTTTCTATTTATTTTTTTGTTCTGAAAAACCCCAAAATCAGGGTGATTTCGGAGCCATTGTTTTTGATTACCGTTAACTAACAGTATTTTTGGTGGTATATCTTTCACTTTTTCTAGCATATTTCCTCTCTTTTTTAGAGTTATAGTTTATTGACTTTGCGGTCAAATGGTTTTACTTTGTGGTATACTTAAATTGTTACAAACCTTTTGCTTCACCTCGAAAACTTTGGATATACTATTTGCAATCTTAGAAAACGAGGAAAGCAAAATGGTAAGTGACATTTTAGAAATTATCTTTGAGGGATTAGAACTTTTGATTTATGGAATAATAGAACTGCTTATTTCTATATTCTGGTGGACTATCTCAATATTGAAATGGTTAATCACCCGTGTAATAACAGCCCTTCTAACTATTGTTATTACACAACATCAAAAAGAATGCTTTGATTTTATTGAATTGTCTATTCAAGCTTTAAAAAATCATCTACAAAGATAAGTTCGAACTCTTAAAATATAACTATTCAATATAAAAATATCAGTGATAGTGATGTTTATTTTAAGAGCAAGCAGAAGAAAAAACTTTTTCTGCTTTTTAATTTATTGACATCTCGGTCAATTAGTTTAAATCACAAGTTATTACTATTATCTTTTAGAAATGCTGATAATTTTGGAAAATCAACCGCATATTCATCAAGAATAGTCACTTGGACAAGATGAACTATTAGAAGTCCTGTAGAAACATTATTTTTAAAACTTTCAGAAATTTCATTATCATCTTGAATTCTTAATTGGAGTTCTTCCAAATTACGCTGACATTGCGATAAATTTTTCACAGAACGAGCTAGAACTTCTCTTTCTTCCTTAGCAATTTTACCCATTGTTACTCACCCGCTAAAATCTTTTCTTTTCCACGTTCAAAGGCTTCTTCAACCAATCGGTGACAGTCTTCTCTTTCCTTAGCGAGTCGTTCTAACAAATACTGCTTTTTAATAGCTTCTTGAATTGAACGCTCAAAATCATCAAGGTCAGGAATCTTTTTTTCAAGTTCTTCTTCTGAAAGCGCAATATCTACCCGTAAAGGAATTGACTTTCCACATGAAATATCTAATATTAAATTCAGAGCTTCTACTTGTGTTTTGATTTTAGGCATAATTTTTGTTTTTCCTTTCATTCCATAAAAAAATCACTGCGTTATTATATGAACCAGTGATTTTTATTTCATATGTTTTATAAATCTTATAAAGGTTAGGATAAAGCTCTTTTAAATGTTTAAGCCTTAACATAGCCTTATCATAAGCTTCACGTAATGCTTGTGAGTTATCCCAATCTAAACAACGACTTGTTTCAAAACGGACGTAAATTTCCCTACACTCTTTTTCTGCTTGAAAGCATTGTGAGGATAATTTCATTTCTTTTTTCCTTTCACTTAAATTTATACGCACTTATGCGGAACGTGAGAATCGAACTCACTTTATTCAACCGAGAAATCCTTTTTCCGCTAATAAAAAATTGCTCTCTCAATCATGAGAAAGCAATCATTAGGAGTAAATAAACCTTTTTATGACTTATTCAGGTCAAGTTATTTAATTCAACAACACAAATTAAACCCTCCCCATAAATATTTTCTGCCCAATTCAACACGCTTTCTAAGGCATTTTCAGCACGTTTTCTACTAGAATAAGCTTTAGCCATACTTTTAACTTCAGAAAAGACCGCATATCTACTTCCCTGAACTATAAATGATTCTCCTGTATAATATCCCTCTAAAAACTTTATCGTACTCTTAATGACATACAAAGTCGTCTCTTTGTCTTTAGCTTTTGTCATTTCTTTCCCTCTTCAATCGCTGCAAGTGCTTCATTTTCAGCCAGCACATCTTCAATATTTCTTCCAGTCACTTTTTCGATATAATCAGCTGCGTTTTTTTGAGTTTTAGCTAACTCAGCAAGTTTACTATCGGCAATATTTCCTTCAACAATATTTTGATTAATGTTTGCGGCAGCACTTATATAAATTAATGTATGAATTAATTCATCACGTTCTTTCTTGACTTCTTCAAGCTCTCGCAATGCTTTAAGCGTTGTTGCATTTTCTAAATCATTCACTTTCGATACCTACGATTTCTTCTAAGTAGTTATCAATGAAAAATGACCAATCATTTCTGTGATGAACCTTGATGATTTTTAGTGCTTCTACTAAAATATCACGCTGTTTCTTGACTTTTTCAAGCTCAAGTTTGTCAGTGCTGACAGAGCCGTCGGTAAATAACCGCATAAGTAGCTTTTTCTGAAAATTTATCTTCTTCTTATTTGTAGAAGTTGAGCATATCATTCTGTAAATTTCAAGATTTTCCTCAAATTCTTCTGTTTTATTAAGTTGTCTCATTTCTTTATCCTCTCACAGCAAAACATTGTTCCATATATTCTAAGCAAGCTCTTGAACGTAAGCCATTTGAATCGCCATATTTTGCATTTTGCTCCAAAACGTCCATCACAAAATTGAATATTTCCATTTGCTTAGTAAGCCCTAGAATCCAAAATAAGTTTTTGTTATAAAACTCAGAAAAACGAATCAATAATTCTGTATCTGGCTTTGTCTGTCCTTTTTCATATCTGATATATGTTCTTTCAGTCAAACCCAAAGCATCACATACTTGATTTTGAGTTAAATTATTCATATGTCTTAAATCTGAAAGTCGCTCTGCAATAGTCGTCATTTGTTTATCTCCAAATAAAAAAACAGCCTTTGAAAGACTGTTTGAGTGATTAATTGACTTGAACGGGTTCAACACCGTATCTAATACTATGACCTGCAAGAAGCAAATTTGTTGCTTCTTCTGAATTTGCTGTTGAAGTAGCGTAAGCTTGAGCTTCTCCTAAAGTATTAAATGTTTGCGACCATCTACGCACTCCATCAACTGAAACCCAGCCTACATACTTATATACTGGTGTTGGTTGTGAGGGTTGTGTTGGTATAGAACTAGACGGAGGTGTTACTGGTGTCGTCGGTTGTTGAGTGTTTCCCCAGCATTGTTATTACCATTTGATGATGAATTACCTTGTGATGCTCCACCTGTATTACTTTGCCCTGAATTGTATGAAGAATTGGCATTATTTGAGCTTTGATTACTATTTGAATTTGTATTTGATGATTGACTTTGAGCCGTTGTGCTACTTGTTGTTTGATTAGCTGTACTTGCTTTTGTTGCTTCTGCTTTTTTCTTCTCTGCTTCAACTTTTACTTTTTGAGTAGAAATAGCTTGTTTGACTTTATCCAGCCGAGCTTGTTGTGACTTTTTATCTTTTTCAAGGTAGCTGTCTTTTTCTGCATTGATTGCATTTTGTGCCTTTGTCACATCAACCTCTTTTTTAGATTTTTCGGCAATCGCAATTAAGCCGTCAGTTGCTTTCAACTGATTGAGCAAACTTTTCAATTTATCCACTTCTGGTTGATATATTTTTTGATTTTTAGCACTCAATTTCTTAATCGCTGTTTCAGCACTTTTTATGTCTTCATCTTTACGTGAAGTATAAGCTTTTTGTATCGCTACTCTAGCTTTTTCTTTCAAATCGTTTGTCTTTTTCTCTAGTTGTGATGTTTCATCTTTCTTACTTTCAACTTTAGAACCACCACACGCTGATAACATACCTACTGATAGCAATGCAATAGTCGCAAGTGCAACTGTACTTTTCTTATTCATAATTTACTCCTTTAATGCTCCTATTGTTACTTTATTATAACATAAAGTAACAACATAATTATCTTAAAATTAAGAGAAATAGCGGATTTGAACCACTATCTGATGAATCATCTATTTTTCTTAAACTAATTTCTCATAAAAAACCTATCGCCATTTTTCTAAAAATAAAGGCACTTTAGAAAGTATCTCTCTTTTCATGAGTGTTATCTTTATTCCTAAATAAATATTGATTGGTTTTTACTTTATTCTCACTTTAAATTAAAAAAAAAAGAATTGACCTTTATCAATTCTTTTGCTTTTATAACTCTATTTTATTCTATTAATTAAAGGGAAGATGAAGATTTTTGACAGACTTCCCCTTAACAACGTGTATTTTCCTGACTATTTCACAACAGTCTGGGCTTTCGCTATCGGGGCGCATCATACTGCTTCCTCCCTAGCTAGTGGATAAGTGGCACTAGCGCCGGTTATTTAATTGGAATAAAGCTATGAATCTCAATAAACTTTTAGTACACATTGACTTTTCTCCTTTAGAAATGTTAAAATAATAATTGTCTAGGTTATTAATTTAACATTTCAGTGGAGGTTGCCAAAGCGCGCTTCCGCTTATTTTCGTTTATGTAATTAATAGAACTATTAACTACATAAACCATTTTAATACTACTACTAATTTTTGTCAAGTATAAACTTCTATTTTTTTAATTTTTTTTGGAGAAAGTAAAATATGTTCTATGAACGCCTAAAATCACTAGCAAATGAAAAGAAAAAATCACTAAATCAAATTGAAAATGACTTAGGTTTCTCAAAAAATACATTATATAATTCTAAAAAATATACTCCTCAGGGCGATAAGTTAGCCAAATTAGCCGAATACTTTGGTGTCAGCATAGACTATCTTTTAGGAAAGAAAGATACTCGAGATAATGAACCTTTAACAGAAGAAGAAAACGAACTTATCGCTGCTTTTCGCATGGAAAGAGAAGATATGACCCCTGATGAACAAATTCAATTTAATAAAGCACTTAAAGACCTTATGAAATATGCTAAAGATACTTTAAATGACGATTCTAAGTGGAAAAAATAAGATGATTTTATGAAAAAATACGAATACAGAATCGTTAATACTAACACTTATAGCAGATGTCTTAATATGGCAAATGAACTTATTGAACAAATTTCCATACAATTAAAAATCTCAAAATCTAAAATTTTACCCTCTGATATAATCATATTTTTTGAAAATCAACATAATATAAAATTCAATTTTTTTGAAGCAGACAACTCAAACAATCAGGTTGTATATAAAGACTTAATACCAAATGCAGAATTTAAACTTGTAGATAATAGTTTAATTAATCGTATATCTGGTGCAACATTTCCTAACAAGGGCAGAATCTTAATTTTGATAAATCAAACCATGCCCTTACCTCGTATTATTTTTACAATACTACATGAACTTTGCCATCTTCATTTTCATAACTTAGAACAAAACAAAAGAATATTTGCTTCTAAATTTTCAGGTATTTATCCTGATGAATTAATGCCTTTTGAAGATGAAGCAAATATTATCGCTTCAATTTTATTTTGTCCTACGGAAAAATTAGAAACATTATTAACTCGAAATTATTCTTTTAATAGAATTTGCGCATTAATTAACATAAGCAAAACTGCATTACGCAATAGAATATTAAATTATCTTTATCACATCATCAGACTAGATTACAAAGAAGCTTCTAATCTAGTTGAAAATTTTAAAAATGATAACTATAAAGCTACAAACAAAATTAAAAATCTAATCAATAAAAAGAATATCAAACGAACGACTATCAAATTTTATCCTGTCAAAACAAGTCGAGGTGTGATTGAAGACTATCAAACTTGCTTAAAGTTTCTGCAAAATCTGTCTATAAACGAACTTCTCTTTGAACAAGAATATGCACATTTTTCTAAAAATCGTGTACTAGAGCAACTTATCATGAATGAATATTTACGGAAACAACAAAGCAATATTTAATGCAATTTTTGAACAAAATAAAAAGACCTATAAAATTTGTATTTTCATAAGTCTTTTATTTTTTTAATTTTTTAGTTTAATTTAACCAAGCTTGGATAATCCGATTTCAAACTATCTAAAGCTGCCTGAATAGAATCATAAGAACTATACTCATCATATACATCATCTTTCGTTAATGATGCAACATTTATCTTATCGCCATTTAATTCTAGTCCTTTATAGCCATAAATATAATAACTTGTTGTTTTCGTATGTTGACCAAAAAAATTTGAATCATCAATAATTTTATAAATGGAAATCACAGAAAAACCTCTGAATTGGAATCTTGAATATTTTCCCCAATGAAATAACTTTCTTGTCGAGTAATAGTATAGGTATCATAATCATCAGACTTTTTATCACTTCTTACCACAGTATCAATTTGGCTAAGTAAATCATTCAAGTTTGAAATTTTGGGAGAATCTAAAAGTCCTGAAACTTTAATAGTTGTATCTCCTTTACCTGAAAGAATAAATCCTTTCTTAGCTAATGCCGCCACATAAGAATTAGAAAGATACATTTTTACAGAATCGCCATTTGTTAAATTTTTTCCACCCTCATCAGCTAAATATGAATCAGTAGTCTGACTTAAATTAAAAATTTCATCATTGTAAGTGAGTGAGCCAAAATGATTATATCCTATAACTTTTATGGGATATTTTTTTATAATATCAGAAATCTTATAAACTGTTGATTTTTCTAACCCTGAAACTGTCAATGCTTTTTTTGCTGATTTAATCGGATTATCTTTAAGGCTAGTTGTCACACTTAATGTTATCTTATCGCCATTTGATAAGTTATTATCTTTACTTAATTTGACTACTGTATCATCTAAATATTTCGTTAACTGAGCCATTTTAGTAATATTAGCAGTTAAAACATCATCATTTCCTTTTTTTACCGCATCCACATCAGAACTACTATAACCTACTTTTTTAGCTATAATAGCTTCCATCTCATTTTTATAATTCTCTGATAATACAGCAATTCCTAATTTATTATAACCAGAATATTTTACATCTATATTAGTAATGATATTTTTAGGACGGCTATTAACAAAAGAAAACACGCCAATAATTAAAACAATTATAAAAACAATACTACCTGCTAAAATAATATACTGTTTATTTTTACCACCAAATCTTTGTTTCAAGCTCACAGCATCAAGCTTTGAAATATTTTCAGTTTTATCTTCTAGCGTTTCTTCAAATTCAAATTCGCCATTTTCTTTAGCCTTCAAAAATTCTTCAACAGATGGCTCTCTACCATTCATTTGTCGAAACGCTTGTTTCCACTCCTCTTTTGTCATAAATTCTCCTTAAATTTTGAACAATTCTTTTTATACTTAATCGGCTGATGCATCCGTATCTCGAAACATCTTATTGTATCTTTCTTCATCTTCTTGATTATCTCTTACCACTTTAGCCACAGTAAAAGAAGATGAAATCAAACCAACCGCAGCCATTAAGTAATACCCCTTAACCATCAATGGCTCTTTTAATGCGTATAAGCCAATCAACAATAAAACTACAAAAAATGCAAATGCTCCCCATGCCATCATTTGATAAGCGGGTGTATTCCGATAAACTTTTTTCTTAATATTATTCATTACTTTCTTTTCCTTTCAAACATTAAAAAACCAAAACTTTTGGTATTCAATTATTCTGTTTTTATCTTAATTTAATTATCATCTCAATCCCAAACAATAACAAATACATCCCCATTCCCAACAGGATAATCTGCTAAAAAGTCCGTTCCATCAAAATGAAGATGTTTTCCTTTAACGTCAAGTTTCCAATTTTGGGGTAAAAAAACTTGATTTGAACGAAACATATTATCAAGTAATTCTATCAGGCGATTTACTGTTACTTGAATAGGAATAACTAAATCTAATTGTCGCCCCTCATATTCAAGGCTTATAGTAATATGTGTATCTGTTCGCATAGTAACCTATTTCTACCAACCATAAAAGAAAATTCAAAAATCATAATCTTTCTTCAAATCTTCAAAAAGCTCTTTAACCTGTGGAGACAATCCTTCTTTTTGTTCCATTTCTAACTCTCTAAGTCTAGCAATCAAAATACGCATAGTTGTACCAAAATGTTGGTGAGAATTAATCGAATCTCTTGCTAAAAACAAAGCTCTTTTTTCCTCATAACTCTTAGAGTACCTAGACCTTGTAACAACCATGGTATCTATTCTTACATAGTAATGTGTTTGTTTTTTAGTTAAATCATTAACCCCATCTTTAAAAAAACTCATTGTTTATCTACTGTGCTCCTGTTCCTGCAAATATAGGTCCTTGCCCTGAATTATCTGTCATTGTAGAAGAATTTTGCTTATTCTCAATCTCACGTTTCTTTTTCGCTTCAGATTCTAACCGAGCTAATTCTTCAAGATATTCTTTCCCTTTTTTCTTAATAGTTGTAGTTTCCAAAGTTGAATTGATTTCTCCAAATTGAGTTAAAGCGTTAGCGAATCTATTGGCATAAAGTAAACCATTGTTTTCATCTTCAGGATTAGGCATTTTCTTATTATTTTCAATTATTCTATCTGGATCAGCAACATACCCTAAAAGGTGCTTCATAGAGCTCCCTGCTTCAATTGAAACTAATTTGTTTGTTGTCGTATTTACAACATAACGAATCACATTATCTGAATCTGGCTCTCCATAACTAACAGTAATCAACTCTATATTATCATTATCATGTATTTTAGGATATTCTTTTATTTTTGAAAAATAAGCATTAACCACTTCTGAGGTTTGTTTAAGTTTATCAAGTTCTTTTTGATTTTTACCTAATTTTTGGAAAGTAAGATAAAGTTTTTCAGCTTCTTCAAGTGAAATTCCCATCTCTGAACTTAATTTTTCAATTGCTTTTAATTCACTTAAACGATTTTTATATTTATTTTTTATTTTACTATCCGTATAACTCGTTCCGTTATCAAGAGATTGATTTCTCATTGTACTCAACCAATTCAAATTAGAGCCTACTGGATATTTAGGATTGCCCCCACTATCAAAAGTCGTTCCATTGAGCATTTTTATCCCCTGCATTGCAGATTGAAAAACAGCTAGACTATCTGAAAAAAGAGAGGCGGTCATACTTGAAAAGCTTTCTAATGCGTTCATTTTCTCTTCATAACCCTGTTTCAATCGCTCTAACCGTTCCAATTGTTCTTGTAGTGCCTGTGCTTCACTGAACGTTCGAACACTTTCAAGAACATTCCCTCCCAAAACATTAGACATTTGAACTGAAAAATCTTGGTCAAGTTGAATTTGTTCTTCAACAGTACGCATTGTTTCTTGAATCAATCGATGCTGTTGTTGCAAAATCTCCATATCTAAATGTCCATAGTGACTAATACTGCTATCTGCCGACTTATAAGCTGAAAGGTCTGATTTTATATCCTCAATCGCCTGTTTCACTTTTAGTATTGTTGGGTGAATCACTGCTTCAAAAAGATTCTTGCCCGCATGATAAGCCACTCCTGATAATTCCCCACGGTTTAGTGTTGAAATTAAATGCGTACTCCCTTTACTCATTCCATTTGTTATTTGGTAAGAAATAGTTATATTTGAACTTAGCGCTTCAATCAACTCGTGTGATTCACCACTATCATAAATCAATCCCATGCTAGTTTATTCCTTTCTGCCCCTAATCTATCAATATCATCTTGTAAAGTTTGACGCATTTTTTGAGTGAACTGTTCCTGTGCTTCTTCCTGACGAAAACTAATATTTTTAATCTGTGAAAAAACATCTTGCAATTCATCATTTTCTCTTTCAGCTTGTGAAGGATTAAATTTTGATATTTGATATAATAATTCTTCATTTTGGCTTAATTGATGATAGCGCTCTTGTTCTAATCTATGATTTCTTTCAACCGTGCGATTTTTCAATTGCATGACATCATCAGTTTGATTTTCTTTTGCCATAATTTTTTGATTATAAGCGAGACGTTCTAACTCATTTTTATCTTTTGAAATTTTTCGTGTGCCAAAGTCTAGTGCCTCAAATTGTACCGTTTGCTTTTTCCGAAAAGTTGAAACATTGGGCTGTTTCTCTTGATTACTATTTTTCTGCCGTTCTGCTCGTTTCTGATTTTCCTTTAGCTGATTTTCTCGCCATATTTTTAAGTGTTCTTTAGGGTCAAGTCCTGCCCATATTGCAAGTGTTTTTGCCCATTCCTCATTTGCTTCCATAAATACTCTCTACTTTTTGAACTGTTGCGCATCTGAAATATCTCGTTCCTCAATTTTATGAGCAAGTTCAGGAAATTTTTTAGCTTGTTTAAGAATAACCGAGGAGAAATCAGAAACAAGATTGAGCATTTGATTAGACACGCTTTCCCCTGCCTTCATACTAGCAATATTGCTTGACCCTAAACTTATGGTCTTATTTTTATGTGAACTAGTATCTATCCCCACTAATTCAGAAATAGCTCCTTGTGCTACTATTGAGTTAGAACTTAGTTTCGATGTTCCCATTATGTAAAATTCTCCTTAAGTTTTCATGTGATTCTAATTAAGTTTATTTTACAGTTTTTAGAAGGGATTTGCAACTGCTTACCCCATTTTATTTACAATTAATATTTCAAATTTACAAAATAAAAAGCCACTAGTTCTTTTTTTGATTAGTGCCTTTTTATTTTATAAATTTACATATTATTCTTTGCTTGGTTAGTTTTTTGGTTAGTTTTCTTGTTTTCTATTCTACATTTGTTATTTTACTGGCTTCACGAAGTCCTCTGCTTCATAGTATAATTATAACATTTTTTTCATTGAATTTTAGACAAATTCCATCTAAAAAAGAAAACCTGAACAGTCAGGTTTTCTAACGCTGTTAAAGATGAAATCGTCTAAAACATTATTCAGAGCGATTTAGCTGTTTAAACAAGGAAATAATCTCTAAAATAATTTGAATTTGAGATTCTGTGAGACCGCTCAAGTCAACATCTTTAGTATCCATGATAAAACTCTCCTTTCACCATAGACGATGTAAAACTTGCACTAAAAAAACACTGCAAAAATCTGCAATGTCTTATTTTTCTTTCAAAGCATTAAACTGCTCAAATTCATTAATCAAACGCAGCACAATTTGAAGCTGCTCATCCGTCAAAGACGATGTATTAAACTCCTTGTCGTCAGACAAACCCAATAAATAGTCAGCCGAAACATCAAAAATCTGACAAAGTTGGATAAGCACCTCAACTGATGGGTACTTTCGACTTTTCTCGTAGGCAGAAATTGTTGCACTTACGACTCCAATCCTCGTTGATAAGTCACTTTGCGTCATCATTTTTTTAAGTCTCAAAGCTCGCAACTTATCCCCAAAATATTCCATTCCCATATTACTACCTCAGAATAAGCCTATCAAAACAAAAGAAACTTTAAGACTGATTTTTGTCTTTTAGTTGATATCAAGATTTGTTTAAGATATAATGAAAGCGAATATAAAATTTAATTTTTAGGAGAAAATTTATGAAAAGATTGTTAATCTTACCTATAACCTTACTTATCTCATTATTCATTCTCGCTTCATGTAGCTCACCTTCAAAAATCTCCACTCCCAAATATGCTGACAAAAAATTTATAACTGCATTATCACAAGGATTAGAAAATCGTTGGAAACTAGGAGATGAATACGATAAAATTAAAGATCCATCAACCGCACAAACAAAGGAATATTATCATAAATTTGTTCAGGCAGAATTAGAAAACATTTCACCCCTCAAAGATAAAAAATTTAAAGATTCAAAACTTCAAGCTTTAGTTATTCAATATTACAATGCGTTAGAAGATTCTAAGAAATCAATCAACTCGCTTGATAGTTTGGATGGAGCAAAAGCATGGAGTGCAGCATACGATACCCGTACAAAATTATTAGTTCAATTTAAAGAGAGTTATCATTTAAAAGTAAGTAAAAAGTATCAGTCTTATCTTGATAATCTTGAAAAAGATGGACAAAAAGCGCAACAAACCGATGAAGTAAAAACAAAAGTTACTGCAATGACAAACGCCATCAACTTTAAGTACATTCCTGAACAATATGACGATACTTATAAAAAATATCAAGCTACCGTTGAAAACACCACTGGAGTGAACTTATCTAGCTTTTCAGGCCAAGTCAATCTAATTAATGCAAATGGTGTAACTGTAGATAGCACTTATATCAATACTGATAATTGGAAAGCAGGTGCCAAAGTATTATTTGAATTTACCACTGATAAAACATTTTCTAAAACTGTTATCACCCCCGAGTACCAAGTTGCTGGCAACTAATTTGTTAAATTAGGTAATAAATTATGAATAACGAAAACAACGAAAATTTTTTTCTCTATCAGACATACACATTGATAGTATGGACAAGGAGGAAGGCGACTTTAATGATGTCATAAATATTCTCCCAATTAAATCTTCTAAAATCATAAAAAATTCATTTTCAAAAGCACAAACAAAAGCAGAAAAACTTTTGAAAGAGAAATCACAAAAATTTGATTCAATTTTTGAGCCCTTTCTCACTGATGTGACTCCCAAGATTCGAAAAAATGTCATAAGACAATTCATTTTGCGAGCCTCACATCGGCAATCGTTGGATTTTCTCCTATTCCTTTTTCAGATGCCGTATTGCTTGTATCAATCCAGCTTTCAATGCTGACGCGTCTATATATCATTTTTGGTGAAAAATGGTAAGAAGGACTTACCAAAAATCTAACAAAAGAGTTAGTATGTCGTAGGGTTAGGAAAAAGCGCAGTCGGAAATCTTCTAAAATTGATTCCTACTACAGGAACTGTTACAGGAGGAATAATCAACCCCACCGTTGCCTCAACAATTACTGAAACACTCGGTTGGCTCACTGTAAAAGCCCTCAATGATGGCGAAGATATTTTTGATGAAGCAGCATCATTTAAGGAGCAATTTAATACTTTGTACTCCACCCTATCAGAAACGACAAAAAAGAAAGTTAATTCTAAAAAATAATTAGGAGAAATTCATGAAAAAAACACTACTCTTGGCAATTGGACTTATTTTTTTAGGGATATTTTCAGCTTGCAACCATTCAAATGCAACCTACAAGGTGGATTATAACACCAATTCTTTTGAAAACGCCCTCGAAAATAATAAAAAAGTAAGTGGTAAAACTGTCGCCTTTACTGTAACCAATGAAAAGCCTCCTCTATTAGGTCTGGGCGATTATGATTTGCAAGACGTGAATAAAAACAACTTCAGATCTAAAAGTAATCCCAACATTACTCAAGGAGATAGTGTGATAGTCAAAGTTACTAGCGTCTCTAAAAGTTTAGGACATTATAAAATCTCTTATTCAAATCTTACTAAAATTAATGATTTATCAGATGTAGCTGTTAAAGAAAATAATATAGGATCATTCATTGGAGAAATCTTTTTCGGAATTGTTGGATTTGCTTTCTTCGTTTCAATTATTATTTTTGCCGTCATACAAGGAAAGAAGCAAAACATTATACAAAAGAAGAAGGACGATATTTTATCTTGTATCTCAGCTTCTGGTATTAGAGAACTCAAAGAAATTTCAAAAGTTACTGGACTTCAAGTTTATGAAATTGAAAAATTACTAACAGATATGATAAAAATGGCTTCACTTGCCAACTCCAAAGTTAATCAATCACTGAATATTAGAATTCTTAAAAATGCTCAGATTGATCATATTAACGATATTATTATACTTGACAAACATGCTACTGATACCAAACTTGATAAGATAGCTACAGCCGCAAATTCAATATTGGACCGTTTTAATCCAAAACAAAATATCAAAACTAAACCTCTAACTGTTAAACCAGAAAAATTGCCTGATTGGGTTTGCGAATACTGTAATTCATCAAACAAAGCAGAATCAGAAAAATGCTCACAGTGTAGCGCTAAAAGATAGGAGAAATAAAAATGGGAATTTTCAAAGGCATATCAGATGCAGTAGGAGGAACTCTTGCTGATCAGTGGAAAGACATTATTACAGCTGGAAATTTCAGTGAACATACTGTAGTGGTACCTGGTGTCCTTCAAAAAACAAACAACGGACGCGGCGCTAATTTATTTGGCTCCGACGGAATCATCTCAAATGGTTCAAAAATATTTGTCCCAGAAAATACCGTCGCTTTCATTTTCAGTGAGAGTAGCATCGAAAATATCATTACTGAGCCCGGCAGTTTTGAATATCAAGATGGCCAGACAAGTATTTTTAATGATAAGGAATTCAACGGTAGCTCACTCTTTAATCAGATGATTGACCGAGGGACTTCTGTATTAAAACAATCTGCCGAACGAGTTGGATTTGGAGGACAGAGTGCTGTTCAGAAGAGAATTGCCTTTGTCAATATGCGTGAAATTCGTGGAATTAAATTTGGAACACATGGTCCTCTAGTTTATAATGATTTATTCTATGGTGTTGACCTTGAAATTATGGCTTTTGGTTCCTTCTCAATTAAGATTACAAACCCTATCACCTTTATCAGAAATTTTGTTCCTGCTAATGTTGCCTATCTTTCTTTTGATGACAAAGATTCTAAAGCTCAAATTTCCTCAGAGTTTATTCAATCCTTCACTGTTGCAGTAAATTCGTTATCTGAAAATTTTAGAATTTCTCAACTCCCTTCTCACGCAAGTGAAATTTCTAAAAAAATTTCAACTGATGCCGATAATGCTGGAACTTGGCCAGAACGATTCGGATTTGAAGTAACCAAAGTTGCTATTGAAAACATTGAATTTTCTGATGATGCTCGTGAACTTGTAAAACAATTTTCATCCAACAAAATGAATGTCAAAGCTTTTGATGATATCTCACAACGCACCTCAAATATCGCTGCACAACAAAAAATTGCTGAGGGCATTCAAGATAACGGATTGGGAAATGGAGCAGGAATGATTTTTGGTATGAACATGTCACAAAATATGAATGGACAAGCTCAAACTCTTTCCACACCAACACTATCCATTGATCAGCAGATTGAAACACTAAAAAAATTGAAAGATCTTGTAGATTTGGGAATTCTATCAGAAGAAGAATTCAATAACAAAAAGAAAGAAATAATGGGACTATAACAATGATAAAGCAAAAAAGTTGGGGAATAATCATTATCTGGATTATTATTTTTTGGCCAGTTGGGGTTTATTTTCTATTTAAACGTCTAAATACTGATAAATCTGCACTTATGACAGGGAATCCTAATATTTTGATTGCTGTAGGTTATATTCTTATACTTTTTGCAATTTTAGGCTTTTTTTCCAATATCAACCATATTGAAACAGCATTTTTCAGTTTAATAATTTATGGTGCTGGTGCATATCTTGTTTTGAAAAAAGCAAGCAAAACAAAACTAAAAGCGAAAAAGTATAAGGCCTATCTTGATTTAATTATCAACCAAGGTATTATAGATTCTAATGAAATAGGAAATAGATTAGAAATTTCAAATTCATCTGTTAATAATGATATCCAAGAAATGATTACTGCTGGTTATCTCCCTAATAATTACAATATTCCTCTAGAACCCATCTATCATAATAATAATATTCAACAAGAAAAAGTTGTAAAGTGTCCTGCATGCGGAGCTAATAATAAGATTACTGTAGGAAAAGTCTCTGAATGCGAATACTGTGGAACACAAATTCACTAACCTGTCTAAAATATATATATGTATCATATACATACTAATCAAGAAACATCCCGATTATTAATACAAATTACATTAAAGTCTTACAATAAGCTGATAAAACTAGCACTCTTAAAAACAGAGTGCTAGTTTTCAAATCAAATCTTTGACAGTCTAATCAACGGTGCCTATAATTATAAGTGTAGGGTAAAAAATACAAACCCTAATAGAGGAGGTTATTACAATGTCAAACGATTTGATGAACAGTCAAAACAATTGGATGGATTTTGGAGATGATTTCTTTAATCATTTCGGTCGGAATTTCTTCAAAAATGGCCTTGGTTTCCAAAACTCTAACCGTCAAATGGCAATGAAAACAGATATTTCGGAGTCGGATGCGGCTTACAGCGTAAAGATTGACTTACCTGGCTTGAAGAAAGATAATATTAACATTGATTATGTTAATGGTATACTCACTGTTTCAGGCAAGCAAGAACACACAAACGAAGCAAAAAATGAGGATGGTGAAGTGATTCATAGTGAGCGTTACTCTGGTTCATACAGCCGCTCCTATAGTTTACCAAATGTTGAACGTGAAGCTATCACAGCAAAGTATGATGGTGGTGTGTTAATCTTGAATTTACCAAAAACAAAAGTTGATGCAAACTCACATCGAATTGAAATCCAATAATTGTAAAAATCGTAGCTAAACGGCTACGATTTTTTGTTAAGCAAAGTTTTTATCATTCTGGACGTTTGCCATCTTCCCACCATAGCTTAATCAATGCTTGTGTTCCATCATTTTCAAACCCTTTTTCGGCAAGCATATCATAAAGTTGTTTGGCTCCTGCTGTAGCTGGAAGAGAAATACCCATTTTAGCAGATTCGTCTAGCGCAATACCGAGGTCTTTGATAAAGTGTTTTACAAAAAATCCTGCGGTAAAGTCTTCACGTAAAATACGTGGTGCATAGTTAGTGAGTGACCATGTCGCAGCAGAGCCACCACCAACTGTCATCAATACTTTATCAAGGTCAAGTCCCGCTTTATCTGCATATACAAGAAGCTCTGTCATGGCAGTCATCGTTCCTGCAATACCGATTTGATTTGCCATTTTTGTATGCTGTCCGCTACCTGCAGAGCCTTGATAAGCAATTGTTTTTCCCATTTTTTCAAAAAGGGGTAGAGCTTTATTATACACAGGCTCATCTCCACCAACCATAATAGTCAATGTGGCATTCTTTGCTCCAAGGTCTCCACCTGAAACAGGAGCATCCAGTGACTCAGCACCTTCTTTTTTAGCTGCTTCATAGATTTCTTGAGCAAGACCAGGTTGCGAAGTCGTCATATCAATCAACACCTTCCCCGAAAGTTCTGCTTTAAAAACCCCAGTTTCTCCAAAATAAATTTCACGAACATCTTTTGGATATCCTACTATCGAGATGATGAATTCTGCTTGTTTAGCCGCAGCTTCTGGACTATCAACATAAGTTGCACCACGCGCAACTAACGTATCTGTTTTTGATTTTGTACGGTTGTATACGACTAACTCATGACCTGCATCCATGAGATGACCTGCCATTGCAGCGCCCATAACACCTGTACCGATAAATGCAACTTTTGACATATTTTTCTCCTTTTGATACTAATATTGAACGTCTCTTCTTTTTCTTGCTTTATCGCCTCGAAGACGTTTAATTTTTCGATTGCGATACTCATCTAATTTGTAAGTTTTTAATAATTTTTCAATCTCAGTACGTGAATGTCCTGTCGCTTCTGAAATTGAAGAGAGCGAACGCAGTGGGTTTTCATCAATAACTTCTTGAAGTTGTTCTTCCTTTAATCTCATTGTTCCCTCCATTTTTTCTTAATGAATACACATTTTTCAATTTATTTCAAAACAAAAAACGATTAGCACCCAGCCAACCGTCCATTATCTCTTAATAAATCTCTAAAACATAGAGCTTTATATTATTATGGGAAGAAGGGATTTGAACCCTCACGCCCTTTCGAGCACATGCACCTGAAGCATGCGTGTCTGCCATTCCACCACTTCCCCGTTGGGTCAAAACGTTACCCTTTCTCGCTACGTTGCTAAAGCAACGAGTCGAAAGGACTTCCCCAGCACTTTTCTATGATAACAGTTTCATATTGAAAATGCAAGCTTGAGGCTACCTATGACTGGCTTACTTAATACATGCCTGATTTTTTCATCAGAATTTTTTGTTCCTCTTGTTATCTCATACTAGCTCATCTTTAATTTTTCTTAGAAAAATTATTAGATGAACTGCAGATAGACTGCCTTTTGCTCTTGCAAGCTTCGCTTGCTAAGCAAACGGACAGCGGAGTAACTTTTAAATTTACCATTTAAAAGTTAAACAGCATTAGCTTCAAGCTCCTCCGTGACCAATGAACATAGCGATAATCAAAATAATAAAAACAAGGCAAGTAATCGCCACGTAGAGTTTATCACCTTCTTTTGCAAAAGCAAAGATAGAGGCTACCACACGTAAAACAGGGGTTAGAATTAATAAAAATAATCCTGCCATCAACCAAGCTAATGCTTTGAACTGCACTAAACCTGTCAGTATTTCATTAAACTTATCAGGCCAGATTCCGTCAGAGTAGCCAGAATGTCCTGTTATTACAAACATCAAAATACCAATGATAATAACAACCGAGCTAACAAATACACCTGCACGCAAGATTTTCCCGATATTTTGCTCAATCTTGAGCAATTCTTCTTTTGTCATTTCACCTTTCATCCGATATGTACCCCAATTCCTTTAAGTAACATCTGAATCGCCATCAAAAGAATGACTGGAATGAAAATAATTCTGATTGTTTTTGCTGGTAATTTTGGCATGATTTTAGAACCTAGAGCTGCACCTGCTACGATACCAATTGCAAGTGGACCTGCTAGAGTTGGATTAACATAACCATTGAAAAAATAGACGGTTGCAGAAGCTGCCGCAGTTACTCCAATCATCAGGTTTGATGTTGCTGTAGAGGCTTTTATTGGCATCTTCATCATAGAGTCCATCGCCATGACTTTAAAGGCACCTGAGCCAATCCCTAAAAGTCCTGAAGCTACACCCGCACCAAGCATAATTGCTGCTCCTCCCGGTACTTTTTCTACTTGATAACTAATATCTTGTCCCAGCTGCTTGTCATGATAACTTGAGTTAAGTTTAAGCTTTTTAGCAATTTTATCAGACTCTACATTTTGCAAAATTTCCTCACCTTTATGAAGCTTTTTCCACATATTGTAGCCTTGAAAAATCAATAAACAGCCAAACAAAACATTTAATACTGTACCATCAAAAAATCCTGCTAAAATTGCTCCGACAAGGCCACCTATCGTAGTGAAGATTTCTAAAAACATTGCTGCACGAATGTTAATCATGTCATCTTTTAAATAAGAAATCGCGGCACCTGAGCTTGTCGCAATGACTGCTACAATGCTTGCTCCAATCGCATATTTAATATCTACACCAAAAAAAGTTGTAATGATTGGCGTAATAATAATCCCACCACCTAGTCCCAAAATGGAACCTACTGTACCCGCCACAAAGCCAAGAACTAGCATTGATAGGGTAAATACTAATAAAGACATACTATCTGCAAATTCGATATTGAATCTTGACGAATTTGATCCTTTCTCTTTTCATTTTACCAAAAATTTAAGAAATTAGGCAATTTAGATTGACTGATGGAGCTGTCAGTGTACTGATAGTATTGTTACCTCTGCTGACAATACTTTTATTCGCCGATTCAATGCTTACTTTGGGCGCATTGAACTGACAGTATTGTCACCTCCGCTGACAATACTTTGTTTAACGATTTAATGCTCATTTTACACACTTTAAAGAAGCAGAATTCTTGTCAGTTTTGACAGCCTGTTTTTATGATATAATTCTAATTAGCGATAGATTTCATTGGGGGTGAAAAATGAACAGACAAGAACTCGAACAACGTTTGAGAAAAGAGCTTTCTATTCCATTTTACAATGCGAAAGTTGCTGAACGCGACTACAGTGAAGCTGAATTTCAGGAAATGAAAAAACAACTCAAAGCTGACATTGAGCAGTACGCAACTGATTATGTTGACGAACACAACTCAAATGGTTGAAAGTATTGATTATTTTTACTGACAGGATTTCTGTCAGTAAGTCATTGTCAGCACTGACAGATATTATCATTTGTATTTTTAACTTAGCAAGTGCGTGCTAATTCCCCACCTCTTAAAGGTGGCGGGATAAGCAGCACTAAGCTCTGCTTTCGTTCTACTGCCCTAGGGTCTTAGCGCTTCAGCGCTTAGACTTCAGGGACAGGGTGACCTCATATCTTTGATGTGAGGTTGTGCCCTAACGTTGGTGGGGAGAAAGAATCCCCACCAATGAAGTAATCACTTCAATAAAAGGAAATTTTATGACTGAACAAAAACAAGCCCTTTTCACTATTTTTGGAGCTACTGGCGACCTTGCCAAGCGTAAGCTCTACCCTTCTTTATTCCGCCTTTTCAAGAAAGGTGAACTCGCTGACAATTTCGCTGTCATTGGAACAGCACGCCGTCAGTGGACTGACAGCTTTTATCACGAAGTCGTTTTAGATTCAATCAAAGATTTGATGCACTCAAAAACAGAGGCAGAAAACTTTGCAAGTCATTTCTATTATCAAAGTCATGATGTCAATGATGCTGAGCATTATGTCAATCTGAAAAATTTAGGTGAACGCCTCAAAACTCAATATAAAACAGCAGGAAATCAAGTTTTCTTTCTTGCGATGGCGCCTCAATTTTTTGGTGTAATTGCTGAACATCTTAAATCTGAAAACATCTTGACTGGGGAAGGTTTTGAGCGAATTGTCATTGAAAAACCTTTCGGAAACAGCTACGCAACTGCAAAAACGCTCAATGACAGTTTGGCAAAAGTTTTTACTGAAGAGCAAATCTTCCGTATTGACCATTATCTTGGTAAAGAAATGATTCAATCTGTGAGCGCTGTCCGTTTTGCTAACCCAATTTTCGAAAGTCTTTGGAATAATCGCCATATTGATAATGTGCAAATTACTTTTGCCGAATTTATTGGTGTTGAGGAGCGTGGGGGCTATTACGAAACTTCTGGCGCACTCAAAGATATGATTCAAAATCACGTCTTGCAAGTCCTCAGTCTTATCGCAATGGAAAAACCCGAAAAATTTGATGAAGCTCATATTGTAAAGGAAAAAGTTAAAGCACTCAAAGCAATGCGTCAATATTCTTCACAAGAAGCGCTAGAAAACTTCATCCGTGGACAATATATCGCTGGAAAATTTGATGGAGAGAACTATCTAGGATATCGTGAAGAAGATTCTGTCGCACCTGATAGTCGCACAGAAACTTTCGCCGCCGGAAAATTTCTCATTGATAACGAACGTTGGGCCGGTGTTCCGTTTTATGTCCGCTCAGGAAAACGCATGACTGAAAAAGGAACTCGCATCAATATCGTTTTCAAAAAAGAAGCTGAAAATCTTTTTGCAGACAACTGTGATGACCAACCTGTGCAAAACGTTTTAACCATCTATATCCAACCTACTGAAGGATTCTCACTTTCTGTTAATGGTAAAGCTGCAGGTCAAGGATTCCATCTTGAACCACTTCGCCTTAGCTTCCGTCATGATAGTGAATTTTTAGGAAATTCTCCTGAAGCTTATGAAAAACTATTCTTGGACGTGTTGAATGGTGACGGTACAAACTTTAGTCATTGGGAAGAAGCTGCACGTGCTTGGGAACTTATTGACGTTATTCGTGAGGCATGGGATGGTGACACTAGCGCTATGCCTACGTACACCGCACGCAGCATGGGACCTCAAGCCGCATTTGATTTGCTCAAAAAAGACGGAAACGAATGGGCATGGCAACCTGATTTGTGGTATAAAGAGCGAGGATACTACGAAAAATAATAATGTATTGAAATAAGGAAGTAAGGGAATTCTGTCAGCATACTGACAGAATTTTTATTCGCCGATTCAATGCTCACTCCAATCGCATCGAACTGTCAGCATACTGACAGAATTTCTATTCACAGATTCAATGTTCACTTTAACAGTATCAAACTGTCAGCACAATGATAAAATTTTTGTTTTAATCAACTTTTCCCCAGATTTTTACACAGTTTTCCACATATTTGTGGAAACACCTTCTAAATATGTGGAAAACTATGAATAACTTCATCAATTTCCTGATAAGAACAAGTTTTCACTTGTGTATTTCATTTTTCCACACTGATAAATCAAAAAATACTGACAGAACTCCGTCAGTACTTTTTATCGAAGTAAGTGCGTGCTATCTCCGCCCTTCGGGCTACGCTGTCGATGCTCGCTAAGGCGCTGAAGCGCCTAGTCGCAATCGCAACACCTCTACCTCTTAGGTAGTAGGGGATGAAGCAGCACTATCTCCGCTTCGCTGCGCTGTCCATCCTCGCTACAGTGCTACGTGCTTCGCATGCCGTTCTACGAACGGTCTACGCAACTTCGTTGCTCCGCTATCCGTTTGCTTAGCTGCTAAAGCAGCAAGAGCAAAAGGCAAAGCATCTAGCCGGAATCGCAACTTTGAATTTCGTCCGACTGCCCTAGGGCGTTAGTGCTTTAGCACTTAGGCTTCTGGGACAGGGTGACCTCATATCGAAGATGTGAGGTTGTACCCTAAATTCAGTGGGGAGTTGAAACTCCCACTGAATAAGTCTTGACTTCATTCTAATTTAGTTCTCCACACTGGATTGCCATCACGTGCAATCATTTTTTTCCAGACACGTCGTTCTCTCCAACGATTAAATTTCGTATTCCAAGCATCTGATTCTACCAATGGTTTCACCAAAATGCTTCGTACACCAGCACGATGCGCGGCTCGAATATCTGTCATCAATTGGTCTCCAACCATAACCACTTCAGATGGTTTTTCATCAAAACGCTTCAAAGCGTTATTAATCCCCAAGGCAAAAGGCTTCATTGCTCGACTAATATAATCAACACCAAACTTTTCCACAGCTCGCGCAACACGTTCGCGTTTATTATTTGAGACAACAATAACTTTGATGTTATTTTCTCTCATTTCCTCAAGCCAAGAAAGCAACTCTGGTGTACCATCTGGATTATTCCAAGCAATCAAAGTATTATCTAAATCCACCATCACAGCTGTGATACCGTTCTTTCTCAGACTCTCTGCATCCAACTGATACACTGCTTCCAACAAAAAATCTGGCTTATAATTATCAATTTTCATATAGAGATATTATACCAAAAAATTTAGCAAGTTTTACACATTTATCATCTATAAGCAACCCAAATACACCAAGAAAAATAATAAAAAGTCGCCAAAGGCGACTCATTATAGCAAGATGTGAGCGGCTCCGTCAAGAAACGGAGAGAGTTAGGAAAACGTGGTTCTGCTCAAAGAGCAGGTTCCAGTTGTCACTTCGACTCATCGCTTCAGCGATGTAGCGAGAATGGACAGCGGAGACAGAACATGGCTAAAGAGGTATAACCTCACATTAAAATCCCCACTAAATAAGTCTTGAATTTACTTAAATTTATCAAAGAAACCTTTTTTACCATTTCCCGAAATATCAACACCGCTAACCTTAGCAAATGCTTGTAAAGCTTCTTTTTGAGCAGTATTCATATTCTTTGGTGTTATGATATTAACGATCACATATTGATCCCCATTACCCGAACCACGCAATTTTGGCGCCCCTTTTCCTTTCAATCGGAAGTTTGCTCCAGTTTGCGTGCCAGCAGGAATCTTTAATTTCACATTACCATGAACCGTTGGCACTTCAACTTCATCACCCAATGCCGCTTGAACAAACTCCAAAGGCATTTTATAGTAAATCTCAGAGCCATCACGCTCAAACTTATCAGATGCTTCAACTTGGAAACGTACATACAAATCACCATAAGGACCACCATTTGTACCAGCATCACCTTGGCCTTGCAAACGCATTTGTTGACCTGACTCAACTCCAGCAGGAACTTTTACCTTAACAGTATGGGCAGCTTTTTCATGACCAGTACCATGACAGGTAGGACATGGTTCCTTGATTTCTTTACCCGTACCATGACAAACATCACAAGTTTGTTGACTTTGCATACGGCCCAATGGTGTATCATGAACCACATTGATTGTACCGCGTCCACCACACTTATGACACGTTTCCGCATGAGTTCCTGGTTTTGCACCTTCACCACCACAAGTGTGACAAAGCTCTTCTCGATTATATTTTACTTCTTTTTCTACACCAAAAATAGCTTCTTCAAACTTCAGATTGATTCGATATTGTAAATCATCCCCTTGACGTGGTGCATTAGGATTAACCTGAGCGCCTCCACCGCCAAAGAAGCTAGAGAAAATATCCTCAAAACCGCCGAAGCCGCCTGCGCCACCAAAGCCAGAGAAGCCACCTTGACCTCCAAAACCACCACTACCAGCGCCAAAACCATTAGCACCAGCTTCGCCATATTGGTCATAGGCTGCCCGTTTTTGGTCATCCGATAATGTTTCGTAGGCTTCTTGCACCTCTTTATATTTTTGTTCAGCACCTGGTTCCTTATTCAAATCTGGGTGGTACTTTTTCGACATTTTTCGATAAGCTTTTTTAATTTCATCCTGACTGGCATTTTTATCTACCCCCAGGCGTTCATAAAATTCAGAGTTATTCATTATTTAATCCCTAATTCCTTTACTATAGCTCCTTCGTTGTAAAAAGAAACAACGGACGGACGTTGCTACGCAACTTCGTGACGCAAAAACAGCGACACGACACGCTAATTGCAGTCATCACTAATAAAATTCTAGCAGATTTTAAAGTGAGACTAGTATAAATTAATTTTTCAATAGCACTATTTTATCACGTTTTTTAAATTTTGGCAAAAAAATTAGCACTCTTTTTACTAGAGTGCTAATTTTAATGGAGCAAATCCCTCCTATATCGTATCCGAAATCATCATTTCAACTCACAAATTCAACAGCAAATTGATTAGTTCCTATATATACCGAAGAAACTGTTGACTCAGGAAGCCAATATTTTCCTTTGATAGGGTCGTTGACATGAAACTCTTTTTTCTTCGCATCATACCCATCCAAAATCACCGCATGAGTATTCGTCACAACTTCATGACCAAAATAATCTGTATACGTAATCTGTGGTTGAGCAAAGTCCACCGTTACCCACATTTCCACAAGATGCTCTTTCAAGACAATATTTTTGATATCATCAATACTTTTTCCAGAAACAT
This sequence comes from Lactococcus protaetiae, assembly GCF_006965445.1. Lineage (NCBI taxonomy): Bacteria > Bacillati > Bacillota > Bacilli > Lactobacillales > Streptococcaceae > Lactococcus > Lactococcus protaetiae. The sequence continues at coordinate 425,956 of NZ_CP041356.1, forward strand.
CAACAACATTTGCACCATAACTTTGAGCAAATTTCATAAATGCATCTGGCCAGATTGTTGGAAAACCTCCATCAGGAATTTGATCATCCGGAGTCCAAGGATCTCCAGCATAACCTAGATTAGGATTGCCATCCCAACCTACCAAAGGCAATGAATCAAGCACTTCTTTCACAGACTTATCATGTGTTTTATTTAAGTAAACCAAAGCGTTATAGAGAGAAACTGTTTCACAACCTTGATAAGCTCCGATTTTTATTTGATTCACATCTCCTGTATCCATTAACACATAGTTGCACTTACCCGCATGGTCTTTTTTTGCAACAGTTTTTGAAGCTAATGAAGGCTGCTTATCCTCGCCTTCGCCTTTTTGAGGATTCATAAAGAAACCAAAACCAACAAAAACCACAATAAGACTCAAAAGGAGTAGAATAACCATGTTCTTTGTTTTTAAACGTTTTCTTCTTTTATTCATTTGCTAAGTCTTTTTTCTCCATCATCATCAAAGTTCGACGCACTGTTTCTGCTTGTGCGTCAATAATATTGAATTCTGAGTCGAGTTGATATTCTTCATACAAAACAGAGAGTTCCGTGCAACCTAAAATCATCACTTCACAGTTCATATTTTTCTTTACATCACTTAGAATTTCGTGGTAAAGCTCAAAATTCAAATTTTTATTTTCTTTAACCTCTTGATAAATCAATCGATTAACCTTTTCTTGCAATTCCTCATCTGGAATGACAGCTTCATAACCCTGAGCTTCTAACTCCTCACGATAAACACCTGTCAAAATAGTTCCCTCAGTAGCCAACACAGCAATACGCTTACTATCAGCAAATCGCTCTCTGATTCGTTCCACAGCGATACGAGGCATATGCAAGATTGGAATTTGTGTTGCATTTTGTAACTCCTCAAAATAATAATGAGCAGTATTACAAGGAATAACAAAAAACTTTGGGTTCAACACACTTTGAATTTTGATATCCTCAATCAGTTTTTCTTCTGGATTTTCTAAAGAAGAATCTTTTATATAAGCAGTACGGTCAGGAATCGTTGCATGATTAACTACGATATAGTCTAGAAAATCTTGGTCTCGATGAGCATCTGTCCGACGATTCAACGTATGAATGAAACTCTCTGTTGCCAGAGTCCCCATTCCTCCCAAAATTGTAAAGAAGTTTTCCATCATTCCCTCCGTTCTTCTTTCTTTTTTTATAGCCACAGAATAATAAAACAAACGCTGTTTATCGAAATAAGTGCGTGCTATCTCCGCCCTTTGGACTATGCTGTCAATACTCACTATACCACTAGGTGAAACAACTAGCATATCCGTAAGTTGCTAAAGCAACACAGCTATCCTATCTTAAGTAGGGGATGAAGCAGCACTATCTCCACTCCGTTTCGCTGTCCATCCTCGCTACGGTGCTACGTGCTTTGCACGCCGTTCTATGAACGGTCTCCGCAACTCTGTTGCTACGCTGTCCGTTTGCTTAGCTGCTAAAGCAACAAGAGCAAAAGGCAAAGCATCTGGTCGGAATCGCAACTTTGAATTTAGTTTTGACTTCATTTTATTAGCGATTATTAAAATATTCCTTAAACGTACCAATATAGCGATAAAAAGCATATCTCATCAGCAAATAACGCTTAGGCGAATTATCTTTTGCATAAAATAAAGTTGTACCATAGTTTTTAGATTTAATAAACTGGCGAATTTCCGCTTTAAAGCTTGGATTGACATATGTCAACAATACTTTCTTTGGAACACCTAACCACAACTTGGTTCCTTTACCACAAACTGTCTCAGCAAAAGGCTCATTAAAAATTCGATCTGAAACCAGATAACGTGTCAAATTGTAACCATTCAAAGTCACATAGAAAGAACTACGTCCTTGACGCAAATTGATTTCAAATAGTTTATACTCTCCATCACGAGGATCATATTTCATATCAAAATTCGCAAAGCCAGTATATTCAATTTTTTCAAGAAAATCTTGAATTTGCTGGTATACTTTTTCATTATAATCAGGTAATATAGCAACATAATTCCCGATTGCTTTCGGACTAGGGTCTTCAAGCAAAGGATGACCCAGACACATCATACGTACCTTATGATTTTTATCCACATAGGCATTCAATACGCGCATATTCTCATCTGTCCCTGGGATAAAATCTTGAATAATCATCTCATCTGGATAACCTGCTTCATAGCAGCGATGGAGCATTAATTTCATTTCTTCAGGTGATGCAATCGTAAAAGCTTTCTTTTGTCCTTCAAAATGGACTTCTAAATAAGAAATCGAATTTCCCGGTTTCAAAATCATTGGATATGGAAAAGATAAACCATTTACAAGAGGGTCAATCTCTGTTTCTGGAGTGACTAAAACAGTCTTTGGGTAAGGAAGCTGGTATTCTTCACAAATATTATAAAAATCTGGCTTATTTTCCAACTTTTGGTAAAGTGAATAATCAATATAGGGAACTTCAAAAAATTCTGAGAGCTCCGCCTTATACTTAGAAGCCATCAAAGCATAACCATCACCACAAGCCACAAGTAGATACTTCTTCTTATCGTTAGCATGATTTTCCTTAAATTCTCTCAAAGTTTTAATGAAAACTTCTTCTTGGTCAAAATGAGGATGGCATTGTACTTCCACAATTTTTGAGTATTTTGTCGGTGCTAACTGAGAGGCACTCAGAGCAATCGAAGTAATACCAAACTCTTCATGAAACGAACGCGCCATTCCATAGACATTAATATCAGACCCTAATAAAATCGGTTGAAATTCAATATTTTGAGACACAAAAAACTCCTCTAAAAAGTGACAACAGCTGGTTTTTCACCATTGTGGATAAAGTAAACATCATACCAAGTCAAGAAAGTATAAATTGTCCAAAGCTTACGTCTGGCATCATTCTTACCTGCAAAGTTATCATCCAACATTTCCAGTACCTTATCTTGATTAAAAAATTCTGAAACAAATTCTTGTTCAAACAAATGACGTACTACTTTGTAGTACTTCTCTTCTCTCAGCCAATCTTTGATTGGTACTGGGAAACCTAATTTTTTACGATTTGACCATTCTTCTGGCAAATGACGGCGTGCTGCTTGCCTGAAGGCATATTTTGTATTATGTTCATTAAGCAAGTATTTTGATGGAATTTGCTCTGCGGTGTGCATAAGCTCAATATCCAAGAGTGGCACTCGAAGCTCCAAAGAATGAGCCATTGACATTTTATCTGCTTTCAGTAAGATATCACCAGGCATCCATTGGTGCATATCAAGATATTGCATTTTACGTAGTTCTGAACCTTCTTGAGCTTTCTTATAGGTCTTTCCAACAATTCCTTTCACACTTGGTGCTGTTTGAAACTCTTGTTTTAAGAGTGTCATAGACTCTTCTTCTTCAAAAACTTTAGCTTGTCCAATGAAAAAGTCTTCAGCTGGTGCCAGTGATTCATAAAGATGTTTTTGACCTTTAAAATGCTTGTTTTGAATCCCTCGAGCAATTGAAAAGCGTAAACCTTTAGGCAATTTTTTTAGTCTTTCTGCAACAACACGGACGACACGAGAATTTGTACTAAAACCATAAGATTCATAACCCGCAAAAAGCTCATCTGCACCTTCACCACTCATGACCACTCGCACATCACGAGCTGCAAGCTCGGCTAGGAAAAATAGGGGCACACAAGATGGGTTGGAGTCTGGCTCGTCTAAATAATACTGAATTTGTGAGAAATGTTGAAAAGCTTCATCCCATGAATTTCCCGCGAAGTGTTATTTAAACCAATCATATCTGTCAGCTGTTTCGCTTGCTTAGATTCATTAAATGTCCCTTGACCAAATCCGATAGAATAAGTATGATCTGGACGGAGCGTTGATGCCACATAACTAGAGTCTACACCACTTGAGACGAAAGCTCCGACTTCAACATCCGCAAATTTATGTGCATCAACAGACTCTAAAACAGTCTTATCAATTAAATCAACAGACTCTTCTAGTGACATATTTTTTTCATCCACTTTCATATCCCAGTAAGGTTTAATGTCAAGTTTGCCATCTTTATAAGTAAAATAATGTCCCTCTTTGATACGGAACACTCCTTTAAAGAATGTTTCATCAAGCGCCGAATACTGGAAAGTCATATATGGTTTCAATGCTTCTTTGTTTAATTCTTTTTTGAAATTTGGATGTTTTAAAAAACTCTTAATCTCTGAGCCATACATGAATGTACCATTCATTTGAGCATAATAGAGTGGTTTGATACCAAAATGGTCACGAGCACCAAATAACTCTTGTTTTTCTCTATCCCAGATGACAAAGGCAAACATTCCTCGAATTTTTTGGAGAAGTTCCACACCATATTCTTCATAACCATGCAACAAGACTTCTGTGTCAGCATGAGTGGTGAAATCATGACCTTTTGCAATCAAGTCTTCTCTTAATTCACGAAAGTTATAAATCTCTCCATTGAACGTGATTAACTTTGATTTGTCCTCATTGTATATTGGTTGGTCTCCACCTTCAAGGTCAATGATACTCAAACGTCTAAAACCGATAGCTGCTCTATCATCAATAAATTCACCTGAACTACTTGGTCCGCGGTGAATAATCGTATCCATCATTTCTTTTAGTGTCTTTGTTTTATCATCTTGATTTAAGTTATCGACAAAGCCGACAATTCCACACATTTCTATCTATCCCCTATCATTTTTCTTGTTTTATTATACCATAATAATAAAAAATGATTTGACAGAAGGAAAATAATTTCCCTCCACCAAATCACTGATTTTTGTTATTATAAACTTTTTGTAGTTAATTACTTAATTACTTGTACAGCATAATTCACAGTATACCACGAAGTTTGTGAAACACGGACATTTAATCCTGGTCTTGGAGCATCAACTTGCATTCCGTTACCTAGATAAATTGCAACGTGAGCACCATTTTCTTCAATAATCAAATCACCAGGACGCGCTTGAGAAAGAGAAACTGGTGTACCTGCACCACCTTGTTCTTGAGAAGTGCGCGGAAGTGAAATTCCTGCTGCGTGTAAATATACATAGCTAGTAAGACCTGAACAGTCCATTCCAGCGAGAGTAGTTCCACCCCAAACATATGGTATAGCTGGCGTTCTATTTGCAAGCATTTGAGCGTAAGAAACAATTGCATCTAAAGTTGCTGAACTTGAACCTGAGTTAGATGATGAACTCCCTCCAGAATTAGAATTCGATGAACCATTACCACTTGTATTCGAGCTAGAGTTAGAATTCGACGAACTTCCATTATTGTTGTTCGAGTTTGATGTATTATTATCTGAGTTAGACGTAGATGTTGATGGAATATTTGTAGTAGTTGAAGTGGTCGTTTCTTGAGATTGTTGCGTTTTGTATGCAACTTGAGCCTGAGCTGCTTTTTTTGCCGCCTTCTCTGCCTCTGCTTTTTGTGCTAACAATTCATTTTTCTTATCTTGAGCTGTTGCAATAGTTGCTTCATAATTTAATGTAGCTACTTTAAGTTCAGCTTGTTGAGAAGTCAACTCTTTAGCTTGTGAATCTAAACTATCAGAAAGAGTTTCAAGATTATCAGAATTTTTTCTCAACTCTGAAGACTTTTGTACAAGTTCTTTTTGTTCTTTTTCTTGTTGCTCTAGCATTTGTTTGCTAGCACTTGAAACTGTAGCTATTGCCGTAACCTTTTGAATAGCATCAGTCAACGATTTTGAATCTACAACTGCACTTAAATAGTTCGTTGCAGAGTTATTAACTTGCGCACTTCGTGCTTGTGCTTCCAATGTCTTTGTACGGTCACTGATATTTGTCACAAGCGTACCAATTTGTACATTGAGGTTTTTCAATTGGTTATTCACCTGAGTGATTTTTGCTTTTGTACTCGCTTGTTTAGCTTGCAAACTTGACACTTTAGCTTGCAAACTATCAACTTGTGCTTGTGCTTGTGCTTTCGCTGATTGGGCACTTGCAATTGTTGCATCTTGTTTTTGAATGTCTGAGTTAGTATCAGCGTAAACACCTGATACGGGTGCTGCAGCAGAAAGTACTACTGTAGACAATAAAATAGCCGAGATAATCCTTTTTTTCATAACTGTTATTTTTAATTTGTCCTCCCTATGAAGTTCGGTTGAATAAACATATTATACTATTCTTACCACACCTTAATATTTCTTTTTAATTACAAAATCATTTCTCTGTGTATCTAAAATGACTTTTCCTTAATCTATAAAAGAGTTCTAAAGGTGCTTGAAGCATTGCTGCTAAAATAATATTGAGCAAAAGTGTAGGCGCTAATTGATAAACAACAAAGTTAAGAAAATTGAGTTGTGATAAACCAAAAGCTGCTGTAATTATTGCACTAAATACTTCAAATGCTGTGACAATGATAATAATAGTAAAGAGCCGTGTCCATCGATTAGTAAAGATGACACTTTCTATATTATAAACGAAAAGTGCGATAAGCGGAAATAATAAGGTGGCAATACCATAAACTCCCAAATAGTAGCTATCGTATACAGCTCCTAGAAGTGCTGCTAAAATAATAATATAGCTTGAACGATGTTGCGTAACACTATAAACTAGAAAAATTAGAAAAAGATGGCTTACAGGAGTCCAAGTTCCACCGCTTAGGCTTGTTAAAACGTGTGTGATTTGTCCATCCAATATTAGAAGTAAAAAGAGCAAGATTGGAGAAAAAAACTGAAAAGTAAAGCGACTCACTTAATTCCCCCAATCATACGTTGAATAACAAAAACAAATCGGATATCGTAAAGATTGCTCGCTGGTTTAACATAAATTTGACGATTCAATCCTTGATTATCATCTTTTTCTCCTAAGACCGTCCCAATGAGAAGGTCACGCGGACTATCGCCTCCAAGTCCACTCGTAAAGACTTGCGTCCCTTTAGAAATTTTGTCTTGTGTGGTTAATTGAGTGATAATATAAGCATTTTGTTGGCTATCATATCCTGTCAATAAACCATAAGTTGTTTCCTCTGAATTTCCTAGCCGAACCGGAATTTTATTTTCAATTCCTTTTGAAGAACTTAGAAGTGAAACTTTAGCTGTATTTTTATTGACTTGGATAACACGACCGATGACCCCACCATTTGCCATAACAATCATATCTGTTTTAAGACTATCTTTACTTCCCCTATCAATGACAAGTGTATCATTCCATGATGTAGGGTCACGGGTGATAACGTTGGCTGATACCGTTTGATAGTCAGTCAATGTTTCTTGAAGTTTCAGAGCATTTTTAAGCTCTTTATTTTCAGATTCAAGACCGTTTAGTTTATTGGCATCATCTTTTGACTTGGCAAGTTGAGTTTTTAAACTTTCATTTTGCTGATAGGTATCCATCAAATTTGAAAATTCATTGACTTTATCTTGGACAAAATGCACAGGAGTTCCAAGCACACGGTCAACGAACCCTGTTCCATCATTTATTGTTTGTGTCATTGCTGACGGTTTTTGATTAGATTTAAAATTTTTTGCTGAAATTACAATCGCTGACATCGCTGCGATAATAATAATCAGCGCGATAATAACCATTTTACTTAAATTAAATTTTTTCAATGTTCTAGATTCCCTTCAGTAAGTTGTCCTTACTCGTACCTTATTTTATCAAAATTGTCAGATTTTTGATAGAATAGTGATAAGAATTTTTTGTAAGCGTTTTTTACTTGTAATACTGATTATCGTAAGCTTTTTAATGGTACTGTTATCTACTTTATCATTGTAATCGTAATGCATGAAGTAAATTAGCTGCAAAATATAGCTTTTTGGAGGTTCTTAGGATGAGTAAAATTCCTGTTTTTGGAGAAAAAATTGATGGAAAAGATTATCAAAATCGGTACGGAGTCTATGGAATTGTTGCACGTGATTCTGGAGAAATTTGTTTAGTTCAAGCGCCTAATGGTGCTTTCATCCTTCCTGGTGGTGAGATTGAAGCTGGTGAAAATCATGAGAAAGCCTTGCAAAGAGAACTCGTTGAAGAACTTGGAGCTTCTGCAAAAATTGGTGCTTTCTTAGGACAAGCGGACGAATATTTTTATAGTTCACATCGTAATAAATACTTTTATAATCCAGCTTATATTTATGAAACTAAATCCGTCAGTTTTGATGCGGCTCCTCTGGAAGACTTTAATGGTATTTTTTGGTTTAGTCCTGAAATAGCAATCACTAAACTTAAACGCGGTTCTCACCAATGGGGCGTTCGTGAGTGGTTAAAGAAAAAATGATAAAAAACTGTCAGTATCCCAAATTTATGAGGCACTGACAGTTTTTTATCTGCTCACAAACTTATCATTCTGTCAGTACTGACAGAATTATTTTTCAATGATTTTCACACCATCATGACCTGCTACGATAACTTTTTTAACCATGTTATTAAATAAACCATGTTCTACAACACCTACTGTCAAATCCAGCTCTTGGGCAAGTTGTTCAGGATGTTTGATTTCACTGATGTGCAAGTCAATGAGATAGTGATGCATATCCGTGATTAATTTATTTCCTTTGTCATCTTCCCTCCATGTTGGAGCATAGCCTGCCGTTGTGAATTTACGAAATATTTGTTCAGCACCGTACGGGATAACTTCAACAGGAACTTTGAATGACCCTAGGTTTTCAGAGAGTTTCGACTCATCGACAATCCAAATATAGTCACGTGAGTAAGTGGCCACGATTTTTTCCATGAGTAATGCTGCACCACCACCTTTAATTCCATTTAGTTTTGAGTCAACCTCATCAGCCCCATCAACAGTCAAGTCAACAAAATCTACTTCATCAATAGATTTTAGTGGAATACCGAGCTTTGTCGCTTGATCGCTTGTTACACTAGATGTTGTCACGCCTATAATGCTTAGCCCCTCATCATGAATACGGCGTCCTAACTCCTCTACAAAAAACGCTGCTGTTGAACCTGTCCCCAATCCCACAGTCATACCATCTTTGACAAATTCTGCGGCTTTTATTCCAACTTGTTTTTTTAAATTTTCCATTTTTATTCCTTAACTGTCTTCTGTCTATGTGTCCTCAATTATACCAAGATGTGAGCAACTCCGTCAAGAAGCGTAGAGAAATTGGTTCTGCTGGTAGAGCAGGTTCCAGTTGCCACTTCGACTAATCGCTTCAGCGATGTAGCGAGAATGGACAGCGGAGCTGTCTTTTCTCATAGCTTCTGGTATTGCGAACTCGATTATACCAAGATATGAGGCTGATTGTCCAGAACTAATGAAAAAGACGAGATAGCACTCGCCTTTTTTATCATTAGCTGATATAATCCTCTAAATACTGTGGATTATAAACCATAATCTTGTTATCAATGATATCAATTACTTTTTCCATTTTTAGATCATGAATGATACGATTGACACTATTTCTTGTTGAAATACCGCAAAATCCTGCAATATCTTCATTGGTAACGGGAAAATCAATTAAGATTCCTTCTTTTTTCATGATACCAAAGTCTTCAATCAGGCTATTGATGCAAGCACAAACTGCACCTTTTTTACCATTTATTGTCATTTTTTGTAGGACACTAAGGTTCATTGAAAGGCGACGTTTATAAAAGTCGTTTACAATCCTAAAAAGACGGAGATCACTTCGTACCCAATCCCAAAAGTCTGCGCGTGAAACACGATAAAAGCTTGCTGTATCAGACTCGACTCGGACATTAAAAACTGCTGAGATTCCTTCTTGTTGCTCCTCTTCAAGGAGCGATACAAAGTCTTGTTCTACGACATACGCGATATTAAATTCTCGACCATCACGAAGAATATTGCTGATTTTTGCGACACCTTCTTTCAAGATGTAGATATATTCTGATTCAATTCCTTGGTACATTACGTAGCTATGCTTTTTACGGGTAACGACAGGAACTTTTTTTTCTTCTAAAAGTTGTATGAGGTTGTCTATATGTTCGTTTGTCATTTTTTTATGATTACTTTTTGAAAAATGTTATTGATACAATTTATCAATAATTGTTTTAGGGTTGCTTTTTTATTATACTACTACTTTTTGTTTTTTTCCGTGAATAAGGTAGTAAATAATCCAAACTGCAATAACGGCTGGAGCACTATAAAGATAAAGATTGCGGAAACCACTCATTCCTTGACCCAATAGCGGGATGATCGCACCCAAAACGATTGGACCTCCGCCAACACCTAGGTCAAGAAAGCCAAAGAATGTCGATGTGGCAACTCCAATACGTTCTTTGTTGGAGTCTCGAATAGCAATTGCTTGACCAAATGGTGCTACACCACCATACCCAAGTCCAAAAGCACCACCTGCAATCAACAACACGATGAAGCCTAATGTTGGGTTAAAGAAACCAGCAAGTCCTACAAGTAGCATTGCAACAGTAAAGAAGATAAAAGTGGGATGGAAAACCCAGTTGTCTCCTTTTGTATCAAAGATACGACCTGTCAATGGACGAGAAAGGAAGATGAGAATGGCATACATTGTAAAGAATAACGACCCAGCAAGTGGAATATGAAGTGCTGTTGAGAATGAGCCCATTCCTGTTAAGATTGCAGAATCAATAAACCCAGCAAGGAATGCAACAATTGAGATAGGAAGGGCAGATTTTTCAATAAATTTATTAACACCTTTAGGTTGATTGGCAAGGGCGTGTTCTCGCTCACTTGGGCTTAGTTCTTTCACATGAACAAAGAAAATAAGAACAAAGGTAAGAATAAGTAAAACTGATGCTAATCCTAAAAGATAGCTAAATCCTAGTGAAGAATAAATCATAATTGAAAGCGCCGGTCCTACTGCAGCAGCAAGTGTTACAGAAAGAGCATAATAGCCAATTCCTTCACCGCGGCGTGATGCAGGGACGATATGACCTGCAATGGTTCCTGAAGCTGTTGCTCCAATCCCAAAACCTGCTCCCTGAATGATACGAATAATAAAGAGTAACGGAATATTAGTTGTGAGATAATAACCAAAAATTAGGGCAAGAAAAAGAATACCTCCGATATATAGTAGTCGTTTCATTCCAAGTTTTGTGATAGTAATCCCTGTCCACACGCGACCAATCAAGGCCCCAATAACGAAAACACTTGAGAGTGATAAACTCACTACGGTAGATTGATGAAGCTGTTGAAGGGCATAAGTGCTGATGGATGATGTCAAAACATAAAAGACAATATAAAATAAAAAGCTGATTAATGTGTTAATGACGAAAGTAGGGGTAAAGATACTTTCTTTTTTCATGATGTTTCCATTTCTGTTTTTGATAAATATAATTTGTCAGTAAGGATATTAGACGTGTTCAGAAGTTCGTATTGCTTTTGAAGCCGAACTCACCTCTTTGATATGAGGTCACCTTGTCCATCTCCGCACTAATGTGCTACGCTATCCATTCTCGCTAAGCTGCTAAAGCAGCAAGTCGAAATGGTAAGAAGTCTAGTCGCTAAAGCGACTGACCTTATGGTAGCTTTGCGTTCATTTACTCGACATAAATGCCGAGCACTTGACAGGTTGCGGATGAAGTAAGCGTATCTTGTATCAAAGCGTGGTTCAACGAAAAATCAGAGCTTCTGAACAATCTTATTGTTAAAGTTTGCGTTCTGCACAAACTACTTCTTGCGTCAGAGCAAGAAATTTACTGACAGAAGTTTTCAATTACTGACAAGAAATCTATTAGTAAAATTGCATAAAAAATACGCCTTCTGGCACATTTTTTATCAAAACAAGAGCGTGCTAGCACTCCCACCTCTATAGGTGGGAGACGAAGCAGCTCTATCTCCGCTGTCCATTCGCTCTAAATCGCTAAAGCGATAAGGCGAAATGGCAATCTTTGAATTTCGCCCGACTAAATTCAGTAGGAGTTTCAACTCCTACTGAATAAGTCTGTGCTTCATTTATTTGACGAGTTGGATATTTCGGACTTCAAAAGCGCGTGAGCCATCGTCAGTGGTCATAAAACCATGATGGTCTGTGACGTATTTAATGGCTTGTGCCATATTTTCAAATTCGCGGACAACATAGTTCAACTTTCCGTCAGCAGTGTAGTTAGGCATTACGTCTTCTTCGTATACTGACAGACTTTTAAATTCAAATTTCATGATAAAAACTCCTTTTGATAGTGGTATATGGGTACAGATGCTAGCTTTCTGTACTCTGTTGATTCACTTTGATTCAACTTACTCACTTATTTTAGAAAAAGTTTTCCCCAAGCACGACACCAAACGTTGTTAACATTTGCTACAAGTCACAAATGTTAACAACGTTTGGTGTTGTCAGCACGCTGACAGAAAAAAATCACTGACAGCGTGTCAGTGAGCTCTTGTTTATCATTAATGTCCTAATACTGTTTAACTTTGAAACCTACGTTTTAAAAGTTGCTACGCTGTTAATATTCACTACGCGACTAGGTAAAACAACTCGCATATCCGTTGCTAATTTAGCAGTTTACAGCCAATGGACATCGTAGCCCCTAATAATTTTACTTCGTAAAATTAAAGATGAGCTAGTGTGACGAAAAACTGTCAGTAACTTTTATCAGTATAAAAGCTTGTATTTATTTTTTCTTTCATCAATTTTCTAAATAAGATAAGACTCAAGACAAGAAGATTAAATCCATAAATTGTGAAAAGCAAGACAAAACTTGTTACTCCTGTTAGCTTGCAAGCTAACATTACCAAAAACATCACGAGATTAATCACAAAGGAATTTCGCAAAACAAATTTTTCTAAATTCATCGCTTGAAGAATTCCTTTGAAAATCTCGTAAGAAATAAAAAACATTGAACAAACAAGAGCAATCAACAAGTACATAGGAAAACGCGCAACAATTTCACTTGATGAAAAAAGAGCAGCAAATCGCTTAGCATTCCACAAAATTAAACCTGAAAAAATGAAATAAAATCCTGCACTACTTACGGTTGCAATCTTGATAATTCGAAAAATCTTTGAAAAATCTGCTTCGCCATAAGCTTTAGATCCAAAGATGGTTACAGCATTTTCATAGATATAAGTAGGCATTTTTATGATATTCAGCGCTTGAGCGCATAGCCCATAAATCGCTAATGTAGTCACACCAAGTCGCGCAATCAAAGCTTCAAAGAAAATCGTAAAAATAACGCCTTCTAAAATTTCTTGCCCACCAAGAGGTACAGATTTTCTCAAAAGCTGTTTTATTTTTGTTGCTCTTTCGTCCCAAGCTTGTGCCAGTTTGTGCCGAACGACCCAAAATTGTAGAAAAACCATAACAAGTAAAGCAAAAATCGAGGCAATACTTGCTCCAATAATTCCCATATGTATCATGCGAACAAGGATTAAATTTAACAAAATCTCTAATCCTGTACTCACTAAGGAAATAACGAGAATATCATTCGTTTTATTTTGAATTTTAATCAAATTTGCCGAAAGAAACATCATCAGTGTCAAAAAGATATACGGAGATTGAATGAGTAGATATACTGTCGCTGTTTCAAGCATTTTTCCATCAAAAGCGTACGTTATGGATAAAAATAAACGCCCAAACACAAGTGTGATGAGAGCAAAAATAATTCCGATGAGCATATTGACAATAAGCGAAGACTTAATCAGTTGGAGAAAACCTTTCTCATCTGACTTCCCAAGTGCTTGTCCTCCTTCAATGTTGAACGCTAAAGCAACAACGCCCAAAATTCCACCTAATGCATAGAGCAGACTTTGTATCGTTGTGATTCCTGCCAAATTTTTGATTGACTGATTGACCGCCAAAAATAAAATCAGCTGATTGATGATAAGCTGAAGAAAATTGTTAGTCATCAGTGGAAACGCAAACCTTTGGATTTCCTTAAATAGATTTTCTTGCATTATTCTTTATTACTCCTGATATTTTTCTTGAAATCTTATTGAGTATAGCATAAAAAATCAGATTTTTCAGACTTTTCTTATTCTGTCAGTGTACTGACAGCAAAAAAGAACTGATAGAATTTCTGTCAGTTCTTTTTTGCTCTATCAATACCCGTGTGAACCCATCTGAACCATTTCGATTTTTTCTTCTTCATGATTCAGACGCTTTTTGGCTGTTGCCATCATGAGACGAATGCGGTTCAGCTGATTGACAGAAGAAACGCCAGGGTCATAGTCGATTGGAGCGAGGTTCGCCCCTGGATATTGACGGCGGAGTTCTTTGAGCATCCCTTTGCCGACGATGTGGTTGGGCAGGCAGCCAAAGGGTTGCAAGCATACGATATTCATCACATCTTTTTGGAGTAGCTCAATCATTTCACCCGTTAGGAACCAGCCTTCTCCTGTGTGATTTCCGATGGAAATGATTTCTTCAGTATTTGCAGCGACATCATAAATAGACTCGATTTCATCAAAGCGATTGGAATTTTTGAGGGCTTTGTTCATTGGTTTTTCTAGCATATTGATAATACCTATGAAAGTTTTTGCCATGAGTTTATTTTTCTTGGCAAAGCCAATTTCGTCGGTTTTCCAGATTTGATTGTAGAGGCTGTAGTTCATAAAGCCAATCAGATCAAGTACAACAGCCTCACCACCTTCTTCTTCAATGATACTAACAATGTCATTATTGGCAGTTTTACTATATTTGACAAGGATTTCACCTACAACACCAACTCTAGGTTTTTTAATATCCAAAAGTTCAACATTGTCAAATTCTTCAACAATTTTCTTGGTATTCCGATTAAATTCAAAGATAGATGCTGACTCAACATTATGACGTGCTTTTTCAAGCCATTTTTTATGCAATTCATTGACTGAGCCTGCAACAGCCTCATATGGTCGTGTTCGATAAACTACGCGTTCGAAGAGGTCCCCATAAAGCACGGCAAGCATAAATCGTGTCAGAAGTGGCACTGTAAATTTAAAGCCTTTTTCCGTTCCTTGATTGCCCATAGACAAACTGACAACAGGAACTTGAGGAAATCCTGCATCAATCAGTGCTTTCCTGAGTAATGGAATATAGTTCGTTGCGCGACAACCGCCACCTGTCTGTGTCATCATGACAGACGTGTTATTGACATCATATTCACCAGACTGGAGCGCTTCAATGAGCTGGCCAATCGTAATAATAGCCGGATAACAACTGTCATTATTGACAAATTTCAAACCGCTATTGACAGAAGCATTCGTTTCTGGCAACGACACTACGTTGTAACCAGAGGCCAAAAAGGCGGCATCAATCAAACCTTCTTGGTGAATCGGTGACAGCATAGGTAATAGAAGCGTATGTTTCTTCGCCATTTCTTTTGTAAACTGTGGCGTTTCTGGTACGAGTTCTGTCATTTCAAGTGTTGCTTCCACATTATGACGTTTCCGTTCGGAAACCGCCGCTTTGAGCGATCTTAGACGAATACGTACTGCGCCCATATTTGAACCTTCATCAATTTTTAGAACAGTATAAAGTTTGTTATGTCCGCGCATGATTTCTTCAACTTGGTCAGTGGTGACAGCATCAAGTCCACAGCCAAAACTGTTGAGTTGTACGAGTTCCAGATTTTTATTCTTGCAAACGACCTGAGCCGCAGCATAAAGTCTTGCGTGATAAACCCACTGATTAACGACACGCAAACCTGAAACTTCGGTCAGATGACTGATAGAATCTTCTGTCAGCACATGAAAACCTTCTTGAGTAATGATGTCAGCAATGCCGTGATTGATTTCTGGATCAAGATGATAGGGCCGTCCTGCAAGCACAATTGCTTTTTCGTTATTCAGATTGATTTGCATCAGCAGCTCTTCTGCTTTATCACGAATGTCTTTTTTGAAATTTTCCAACTCATCAAAGCCGTGTTTGACTGCTGATTTGACTTCGTCAGTACTGACAGAAATCCCAGAAGCACTCAGCGCCTTATAAATATTGTCAGCAACACTATCAAACTGTGCCAGATTGATAAATGGATGAATATAGGCAACTTCACCCTCACGGATTTCATCAATATTGTTCTTAATTACTTCTGGATAAGACTGCACAATCGGACAGTTGAAATGATTCTGTGCATTTTTTTGTTCTTCTTGTTCAAACAAAACAGAAGGGTAAAAAATCGTTGGTACTCCCTGATTAATCAATGCTTGAATATGCCCATGTGCCATTTTCGCTGGGTAACAGACCGTATCCGAAGGAATCGTTTCAATGCCTTGCTCAAAAAGCGCTTTGTCTGATTTTGGTGACAAAACAACTCGGAAGCCTAAATCTGTCAACATCGTGTGCCATAAAGGATAATTTTCGTACATATTAAGCACGCGCGGAATCCCGATTTCACCACGTGTTTGCTTTTTCTTTGATAGACTGTGGTAGCGGAAAAGTTTTTTGTATTTGTAATCAACCAGATTGACTTTTTTGTCTTTCTTTTCGATTTTTATTTGAGTTGCCTTTTCTGCGCCACGTTCACAGCGATTTCCTGTGACAAATTTGCTTCCGTCATTAAATACTGTCAGCGTCATTTTGCACATATTTTCGCAAAGTCCACAAGTCATAAATTCTTTATGCGTTTGAAAATCTGTCAGTGCTGACAGACCCAAAATTTCTGACTTTTTACCCACAACTTCATGGTCAAGTGAGATTAAAGCACAGCCATAAGCTCCCATCAATCCCGCAATTGACGGACGCACAACCTCACGTTCAGAAATTTTTTCAAAAGCGCGTAAAACAGCTTCATTATAAAAAGTTCCACCTTGGACAACAATCTTCTTGCCAAGTTCCTCAGGACGTTTAACCTTGATGACTTTGTAAAGAGCATTTTTGATGACAGAGTACGACAATCCTGCGGAAATATCGCCAACCGTTGCCCCTTCTTTTTGGACTTGTTTAACTTTTGAATTCATGAAAACCGTGCAACGTGAACCCAAATTAACCGGATGCTCAGCAAGCAAGGCTTTACCAGCGAAATCACGCACATCATGTTTCAAAGAATTAGCAAAAGTTTCAATAAATGAGCCACAGCCCGAACTACAAGCTTCATTAAGCTGAATACTCGAAAGCGCTCCGTCCCG
Source organism: Lactococcus protaetiae (assembly GCF_006965445.1). NCBI lineage: Bacteria > Bacillati > Bacillota > Bacilli > Lactobacillales > Streptococcaceae > Lactococcus > Lactococcus protaetiae. The sequence continues at coordinate 442,923 of NZ_CP041356.1, forward strand.
AATCCTCATGGCTTTCATATCCTGACCCCAATATCAAGAATGAAATCCACACCAGGATTAAAATAGTCTGCCGCCTTGTAATGCGCCATCGTTTCCACTTCACCCATGTCCACATGAAGTCCCGCTTTGATTAAATGCTCGCCGTAACCCGTCACCGTCGACTTTGCAATGTAAACATCTTCTGGGAGTTTGCTGTACAAGTCCTTCATCACTGTAATGACAGACTCTAGCGGTTCACCATTATTTGAACCATAATGGTCATAAAGAATATTTCCCTCTCCATCAATCAGGACAATTTTAGTCGTGGTTGATCCTGCGTCAATCCCAAGAAAAGCTGCACCATGATGCTCCGATAGTAGCAGATAGCTGGCTTGTGCTTTAGCATGTCGCGCACGAAATTCTGTCAGTTCTTGCTCCGACTCAAATAACCGATCCATTGTATCTTGTGGAATCAAACTGTCAGAATCATCATTTTCTAAACTTTCTGTCAGCATACTGACAGATTTTTCAGCCGTTTCGTCAGATAAGGCCGCACCCATTGCAACAAAAAGCTGCGGATTTTCTGGAAAAATAATATCTTGTTCAGCCAAATCAAGTGTTTCAATGAAACGCTTGCGTAACTCACTCATAAAATAAAGTGGACCACCCAGAAATGCGACTTTTCCTTTAATTTTTCGTCCAGAAGCAAGCCCTGCAATCGTTTGATTGACCACTGCCTGAAAAATTGATGCTGCAATATCTGAACGCGCCACTCCTTCATTAAGCAACGGTTGCACATCAGTCTTTGCAAACACTCCACAACGACTAGCAATCGGATAAATCTTCTCATAGTTTTTTGCCAATTCGTTGACACCATTTGCATCAACTTTGAGTAACGCTGCCATCTGGTCAATGAAAGCCCCTGTACCTCCCGCACAAGTCCCATTCATCCGTAATTCCTGCGTACCACTGTCAAAAAAAGTCATCTTGGCATCTTCGCCACCCAGCTCAATCATGACATCTGTTTCAGGAATGAATTTTTCAATCGTAATACTGCTTGCAATAACTTCCTGAATAAAAGGAATATCTAAAACTTCCGCAAGCCCCATACCACCAGAACCAGTAATCGCAAGAGAAAGCGTACAATCTCCATATTCTTCTTTAAAGTCGGTCAATACCTTGATTGTCGCCTGCTTCACATCCGAAAAATGACGTTCATATCGACTAAATAACAATTGATACTGCTCATCAAAAACAACCAACTTTACTGTTGTAGAACCTACATCTATCCCTGCTTTATATTTATTTTCCATTCTCTATCCTTATTCTTCTTGAGCCATCAGATTTTGCTATACTACTTTTTATAGTTTACCGTGTTCTTTGTTATTTCTGAAATAATATCTAAACAGCTTGTTGATTATCTCATCTATTCTTAATTTTACCATTTGTCAACCTTTTTGCAACCAGCAAAAAGCCCGTGGTTGTCACATAAACAACGTTCCTAAGCAGGCTGTTGATTATGGAAAATCTATTTGACATAAATGACAAAAAAATTTTACTTCATTGTTAAATGACATTAGCCAAAAATTAAACTATAATAGTATTAGTTGATATTGTGTGAAAAATCCGACAAACCTATCGATAGATTCTATCAGTGATAGAATTCCCTTTGTGAAGCAGACAATACTTCTCTTAAGATAAGTTTTGTCACAATAAGAAAGAATGATTTTATGGTTAAAACCGATGATTTACGCGTAAAAAGAACCCGAAAGCTGATTACTCAAGCTTTTTTCGCTCTATTACGCAAGAAAAAATTTGAAAAAATTTCTATTCAGGAAATTGCGGACTCTGCAATGATTAATCGTGCTACTTTTTATGCACACTATGCTGACAAGCAAGATTTATACGATAGCCTAGTAGATGATTTTCTGACGAGCTTCACGACAATCTTGGATGAAGAAAACCTTGTTGACGGTAGCAATGTCCATGTCAAAGAAATCGAAACAGTACTGACACGCTTTTATGAATTTGTCAGAGAAAATCCCGAACTTGCGCAGATTATCACTGACAGAGCGCACGAACAAAGCTTGATGGATCGCTTTTTAGAAATCCTATCTGAACGTTACGCCGAACTTTTTGAAAAATTGGAAGTTCGCGAAAGAGATGTGATTGTCCCTAACGACTTTGTCATTGCTTATATCAGTTCAATCTTAGTCGGAACTTTAGACTGGTGGGTCAATTCCTCAAAACAAATGAGTGCCAAAAATTTTGCTCACCTCATTATCAAGCTCATTTCCAACGGACATCTTACCGTCCTAGGCGTTAACATTAATCGCGAAAGCTAACAGCGTAATAAATCAAACCAAAACTTCTGTCAGTATGCTGATAGAAGTTTTTTTACTGACAAGACCTCCTGTCACTTCATTATTTGTTTAAATTAATTTATATTATAATGATTATAACAAGTATAAAAATTCAAATTGAGTTCACCCTTTTGAAAATTGAAATTTTCAAAGATGGCGCAACTCATCTTAAGGAGAATTTATAAAATGAAAGTAATCATTATCGGAGGTTCTCATGCTGGAATTGCCTGTGCAAGACGAACACGAGAAGAATTTCCAGATGCGCAAGTCATTATTTACGAAAAACAAGAACAAATCAGTTTTGTCTCCCAATCCATCCCTATCTACTTGATGGGTAAGGACGACTTACTAAAAAATGGTGGATATGCAACAGTTGAAAGTTTGAACGATGAAGGAATTATTGTAAAAACCCAAACAATTATCAGAAAAATTGACACAGCAAAAAAACAAATTTTTTTCACTCAAAACAAATCCAATGAAGTCCACAGCACCTCCTATGACAAATTAGTCCTTGCAGTAGGCTCTTACCCCGTATTACCAAACTTTAGTGGAAGTTATCGCGATAAAGTTTACACCGTAAAAAATATCGCTGATGCCAAAAATATCGCTAGACTTATCGAAAAGGCGAAAAAAGTTATTGTCGTCGGCGCAGGATTCATCGGAGTAGAAATTTCACAAATTCTTGCAAAACGAGGACTTGAAGTCACACTTGTCCAAGCCCATCACTACATCTTAAATAAATATCTTGATGAAGTGCCCGCGCGAAGCATTGAACGTATGCTCGAAAAAGAAGGTGTCACGCTTTCTCTATCCACCTATCCTACAAATATCACCGAACCAAATCAGCCAAGTCTCGGTTCAGCCATTACCCTTTTTACAAATAATGATAAAGTCTTTGAAGCTGATGCAATCATTTATTCCACAGGATTTCAGCCAAATACTTTTTTGCTCAAAGGCCAAGCAGAATTAGGTGAACGAGGAGCAATTGAAGTTGATGAATATATGCAGACCAGTGTACCCGATGTCTTTGCCATAGGAGATTGTGCGACATCAACTGTCTACCGACTAAAAGGTACTCACTATCTCCCCCATGCCGCAGAAGCTTTACGTCAAGGAGAAATAGCTGCAATCAACCTTGCAAAACCTGTTTTGAAACTTCGTCCATCGCAAAATACTTATAATATGAATCTAGATGAACGGTCAATTTGCTCCGTCGGTATGACAAAAACAAGTGCAGAACAAAACGGCTATAAATGTGGCATAGTAAATTATAGAAATACCTATTTGAACAGTGATAAATATATCAATGCTTATATGGTTTATGAAAAAGAAACTCATCAGATTCTCGGATTACAAATTGAAGGGACATCACCCGAGATTCCTTCCTACTCCGATTTAATTTCTCTAGCCATTCAATATGATTTAACCGCCGAGGATTTAGAATTTTCCGATTTTTACTTTAAACATAGCTACAAAAATCCCGGAGGAATTATTCGTCCATTAGTTAAACTGATTAGAAAAGAAGATACACAATCCCATTAGTTTTCATATAGCACTTGCTAAGTTAAAAGTGAGCCAGTATAACCTAACGAAAGGACCACAAATGTATGAAGGAGACTTGCAATATTGTTATAAACTTCTAGAAACGATTAATGACTTGGAAAAAGTAAATCATAAACGAGGAGATTTACAACGAAAACTTGAACATAAAGCACTGCACTCACAAAGTTTCTATGCTTGTATCATCGCATTGATTCTTCCTCTTTTTCTTGTCATTTTCTCCTCACTTACAGCTCTGAATATCATTCCAGTTAACTTTATAGGACAAGATATCACTCTTGCAATCCCTCGACTGATTGGTGTACTCATTATTTCGATTATGATTTTTCTGGTAAGTGATCTGGTCCTTACCTCTATAGGACGCAAATATTTTATGACCTCTTCCAAAAAATACTGGGCAAAAAAGATAAAATTAACAGACTGCGAATTTGAACTAAATAAGGAGTCATCAAATATTTTCAAAAATTCTGTCCTAGCTGAAAATCGCTTAGAGGACAAATACCTCTCTTCACAAGGAGTTATCATGTTAATTCGTTATTTTGAAACAAATCGCGCTTCTTTCCTTGATGAAGCTGTGTATATGTTGGACTTGAATATCGAAAATTCACAACACGGAGTTTCTCCACTTGAATTAGAAAATATCATACAAAAAGAGCGTAAAATCCTTGAAGCTGCAAAAATATTCTAATACTATTTAATTTCTAAAAATTTCTTTTAGAAATTAAAGTGATTACTTCATCAGTGGGAGATTCTTTCTCTCCCACTGATGTTAGTAGAACGAAAGCAAAGTTTAGTGCTGCTTATCCCTCCACCTTAAAAGAGGTGGGGATTTATCAGGCACTTGCTTGGTTAAAGTTTGAGTAAAATCATAAAAGATAAAAAAACCGCGTTAATAATCGCGGATTTTTTATCGAAGTAAGTGCGTGCTAACATCCCTACCTCTTGGGCAGGGGATGAAGCAGCACTAACTTTGAATTTCCTTCGACTAAATTCAGTGGGGAGTTGAAACTCCCACTGAATAAGTCTTGACTTCATTACAATATCTTGTGCCTCACCTCATAAAAGATTTAGAAAGCATCTGTCTCACGTTCTCCGTAGAGCCTTCAACGCAACAACATTGAGCATATAAAGTAGCAAGACAATAGCAAAAAGTACTCCCAAATCAAAAGAAATTTGACTAAATCCCATTCCTTGCTTAACTACTTTCACAAGTGCATCTACTGCATAGTAAAGTGGCATCAAATGCGCCAACCACTGCAAAGGCTGACTCATCGTATCAACATTGATAATCCCCGAAAACAAAAACTGAGGAACGATGGCAATCGGAACAAATTGGATAAATTGAAATTCTGTTTTGGAAACAGCGGATAAGAGCAAACCAATCATCAAAGCAATCATCGCAATTAGAAGATTAATCAAAATAACCCAACCAAAATGCCCAACTACTTTCATTTGGAGAACATATTTCGCCCATACTAATACAAGAAGCGTCTGAACAACAGCAAGAAAACCATATGCAACTGTATATCCAGCAACAATCTCACTCCGCTTGACAGGTGTCACTAGCATCCGAGTCAAGGTCCCAGAAGTTCGTTCATTAACTAGACTGATACCACTAATAAGAAATACAAAGAAGAATACGAAGAAAGAAACTAAAACTGGAGCAAGATTGTCAAAAGGATTGAGTTTACTCGTTCCATAAAGATAATGACTTTCAATACTCATCGCTTGTACTTTAGGTAGCTCAAAACTGGAATTTTCTGCGCTAGATGCCTGTTTTTTAAGCGTATTTTGTAGCACTTGGGGATTAGCACCTGCCTTTATCGCTGCATCAATTAATTCTTGTGTTGCCTTTTGAGTGGCAGTTTGAGCCTGTTCTACTGCATTTTCAACTGTTTTTTGTATTTGCGCCTGAGTTCTCTTTCCCTGTGTCAATTGGACAAGACCGTTTAAAACGCTTGATATAACCTGAGTTTTTCCTGTGTCAGTATTAGTATAAGTCACATCTATTTTATGGTCTTGAACGGTTATTACTGCGTCTAGATTTTTATCATTTAATGTTTGTCGCTTACTATTCTCAACTTTTACAATGGTGAGTTTATCATTCTTTTTTAGTTGTGTGACGAGCTGCGCATCCGCTGGTAAATGCTTTGTTGTTTCCGTTGTTTGATTATCAATCCCTACGCGATAATTTACATTTGAGGGAACTTGCAAAAGTAGGTACATCAAGCTCAAAATCAATAGTGGAGCAACAAAGAGTAAAGCTAGACTTCGCTTATCTCCTTTTCTTTGGAGAAGAATTCGTTTAATGATTGCCTGTATTCTCATTTGTCAACTCCCATATTTTTTGAGTGTTCTAATTCTTGCCCCGCTTTTATAAAGACTTCCTCGATACTCGTTGCATCATACTGCGTTTTAAGTTCCACTGGCGTTCCTTGTGCTACAAATTTGCCATCACGTAGGAGTAAAACTTGATTACACCTTTCAGCTTCATCCATGACATGAGTCGTTACCAAAATTGCTTTCCCTTTCGCAGCTTGCTCACGTAGCTCATCCCAAATATCACGACGAAGTTCAGGATCAATTCCAACAGTCGGTTCATCCAGTAAAATCAATGGGGCATCTGCCGTAAGAGCAATTGCCAAACTTAATCTTCGCTTCATCCCTCCAGAATACCCACTGATTCGTTTATCTAAATCTGCTGTCAAATTCACAATTTGCGCTGATTTTATCATCTTTTCAGCCAAGTCTTTTTTCGCTATTCCTTGAAGGCTTCCAAAAAACTCAAGATTTTGACGGCCAGTTAGTTCTGTGAAAAGAGCATCTGATTGTGCCATAAAACCAATCTTAGCCATAATCTGCCGATTAGGGATTTCTTTACCAAAAATTTTTATTTCACCAACATTTGGCTTTACCATCCCTAAGAGCGCATTAATAAATGTAGATTTCCCAGCACCCGAAGGACCAATAAGTCCTACTATCTCTCCCTTTTTAAGCTCCAACGAAAGTTGATTTAAGACTGGTATTTTATCAAACTTTACCGTCAGATTTTTTACAGAAACTGCATTTTCCATATTATTTCTCCTTGCAAAAGATGTGAGAAGCACTCGTTCTGAAACGATGAAAATTAGAGAAATTCAAGGTTTTGTGCTACTACAAGTTCTGAATCTTATCTATTTTCAATTTTCACTCACTTCAAATGCTATGAACTCGATTAAGATACGAAAGCCATTAGCATAAAACCATAAAAATTACCATTTAGTGCCTTGTATCTTTTATCTCTAGCTATTTTTCAAGACTTGCGTCTTAATCTAATAAAAATAATAAATTAATAAAGCAAGCAAGTGAGTGAGTATTCACTCACTTCTTGTTTTTATTATAATCTGTACTTTCTTTTTTGTCAAGAGTTGAAGTGATTACTTCATTGGTGAGGGATTCTTTCTCTCCCGCCAATGTTAGTAGAACGAAAGCAGAGCTTAATGCTGCTTATCTCGCCACCTTATAGAGGTGGGGAATTAGCACGCACTTGCTAAGTTAAACTCTCAATGCTTTAATGAGCAATTGACTTACATACTTTGTTTCTTCTTCAAGCGTTCTGCAGTCAAGTCCTATCAGGATTTTCCCAAAATAAGCAACAACCATGCCAAAAGCCATCTCAAAAATAATATCATGAGGTAAATTAACCATCTTGTTTTCCTTTTGGAGACGGTTTATTGTTGGGACAACCAACTTTTGAAGTTGCTCTCCAAAAAACGATTTAACTTGTGTCGTAAATGTCGAATTTGTCAAAAGTTGTCCAAAAAGTAACCTTATCTCTTGAAAATTATCGTGGATATAGGTCATCCTATCTACTACCAAAGCATTGATAAAATCTTCTAATGTTTCATATTCAACATTAAATGCACTATCAGCAAATTCATCTGCCATCGCGTCTAACGTTCCTTGAAACAATGGAGCAAGTACGGCAACTAACAGTTCTTGTTTATTTTTAAATTGTTTATAGACTGACCCAGATGCTACTCCTGCTTCTGCAGCGATTTGAGCAGTTGATGTCGCTTCAAATCCCTGCGATGCAAAAAGTTTTAATGCTGCGCGTAAAACTAACTTTTGTCGCTCTGTAAGATGTTCGAGTTTATCTAAAGTTTGCTCATAAAGTGTAGTAATTGCTGATTCTGTCATTTTTTCTCACTTTCTTGATTTTATTGTACTCAAAAATGAGTGACTGCTCACTCATTATTATATCACTTTTTTATATTTTCAATTTCTTCTATTGTTAAAACACGGTAATCTCCTAGCTTTAGATTTTTATCTAATTTTAGATTGCCCATTCTTATTCGTTTAAGGTAAAGAACATACATTTCTACGGCTTCAAACATTCGCTTAACTTGATGAAATTTTCCTTCGTGGATAACAATGCGAATCTCGCTCATCCAGCCACTTTGAGTGTCACTTTCATACACTTTTTCTGAGTAAAGCTCGCCTGGTTTCACTTTTTCTCCATTTTTTAGGGTCAAGCCTGTTGCAAACTTATCAATAATTTCGCTTGTTACTTTTCCATCAATTCGTGCGAAATATTCTTTCTCTACGTGCTTTTTGGGCTGAGTCAAATCATGACCTAACGCACCATCATTGGTTAAGATAAGGAGTCCTTCTGTATTTTTATCCAATCGCCCAACGGGAAAAATATCTTCACGAAAATCTTTTTTGTCTAATAGCTGGACGACTGTTTTAAAAAGATTATCTTTCGTAGCTGATACAACGCCTTGAGGTTTATTCAACAAATAATAATAAAATTCCTGATAAATGAGCGGATTCCCATCAAAACAAACTTCAACTGAATTTTTATCAACTTGAAAGCGTCCATCTTTTTGCACTTGTCCAGCAACAGTCACCAGACCTTTTTTTAATAAAATCTTGACGCTACTCCGTGTTCCGATTCCTGCTTCTGCTAAAAATTTGTCTAATCTCATAAGAATATTATACAGGAAAATCTTTGTCAGTGTACTGACAGATTCATTTTTACTCTGTCAGTAAATTTTTTTTGGTAAAAGTCCTCCTCAAATGGTAAAAAATAATGTAAAATAGAGCTATGAGTTTAACACAAGAATTTGATACAATCGCGGCGATTTCAACGCCGCTTGGTGAGGGAGCAATTTCCATTGTTCGACTTTCGGGACCGATGCCCTCGTTATTGCTGACAAAATTTTTCGAGGAAAAACGCTTAAAAACGTTGCTTCACATACGATAAATTATGGACATATTTTTGAAAATGATACTTTGATTGACGAAGTTATGGTGTCAGTCATGCGTGCTCCAAAAACATTTACGCGCGAAGATATTGTTGAGATTAATACTCACGGCGGGATTGCTGTGACACAAGAAATTTTGCAGGTTTTATTGCGCAATGGTGCCAGACTGGCTGAACCTGGCGAATTTACAAAGCGTGCTTTTTTAAATGGGCGTATGGATTTGGCACAAGCTGAGTCCGTGATGGATTTGATTCGGGCAAAGACAGATAAGGCAGCAAATATCGCTGTCAAGCAACTGGATGGTTCACTTTCTCATTTGATTAACAATATTCGCGGAGAAATTTTGGAAGCTTTAGCGCAAGTTGAGGTCAATATTGATTATCCTGAATACGATGATGTGGAAACAATGACTTCACAAATGTTAGTGGAAAAAACTGCTCATTTTGAGCAACTTTTGCGTGGGTTGCTCGCAACGAGTAGACGTGGAAAAATCCTCCGTGAAGGGTTGAAAACGGCAATCATTGGACGACCAAATGTTGGAAAATCTTCACTTCTCAATCAGCTTCTTCGTGAAGAAAAGGCGATTGTAACTGATATTGCAGGCACCACAAGAGATAGCATTACTGAATTTGCTAATATTGGTGGCGTTCCTTTAGAGTTGATTGATACTGCGGGAATTCGTGAAACTGATGATGTCGTTGAAGCGATTGGTGTTGAACGCTCAAAAAAAGCACTCTCCGAGGCCGACCTTGTCTTGCTAGTGCTCAATGCTTCAGAGCAGTTGACCCAAAATGACGAAGAACTCCTAGAGTTGTCATCAAATGCTAACCGAATCATTTTGCTTAATAAAACTGATTTACCTGAAAAAATTGATATTGACAAACTTCCTCCAGATTTTATTCGTATTTCTGCCCTAAAAAATGAAAATCTAGATGCCGTTGAACAAAGAATTAACAGTATTTTCTTCGCAGGTGAGATTGAAGCCGCTGACGGAAACGTCTTATCAAATGCGCGCCATGTTGCACTCGTTGAAAAAGCACTATCAGCACTGACAGAAGCTAATAATAGTCTATATCAAGGACTTCCTGTTGATTTAGTACAAGTTGACATCACGCGCTGCTGGCAACTTCTCGGCGAAATTACTGGCGAAGCCGCACCAGATGAGCTTATCACGCAACTTTTCTCACAATTTTGCCTTGGTAAATAAAAAATACTGACAGAAATTTCTGTCAGTATTTTTTATCGAAGCAAGTGCGTGCTAATACCCCTACCTCTTAGGTAGGGGACAAAGCAGCACTAAGCTTCGAATTTCGTCCGACTAAATTCAGTGGTGAGTAGAAACTCCCACTAAACAAGTCTTGACTTCATTTCTATCAGTAAATTTTACCTCTGAAAAGCCCACTATATTTGTAAATAGATAAAGCAATAAGGTAAGTAAATATCACAAAGTATGCAATACCCAAAAAGTGAGGGAAATGAGTAAACAAGCTACCGCCGATAAGTCCCGCAAGTGTAGTTCCTGCGTACATCGCAGCATTTGACAGGCTCGATACCGTGCTACGCGCCGTTTCAGTCGTAGTCTGCAAGAGTGCCATGAAAACTGGGAAAATGAAACCATTAACTACAAAAATAAGCGCTAAAAATGAAAGAATGAACACAAGAGAGCTAAGCCAAGGTAAAATCAGATAGAGGATGCAAAGCGTCAACAAAGCCATCCAGAGCGATTTTGCAAGCCCTAGACGATTGATGATTTTATTTCCAAAAGTTGAGCCTACAAACTGTCCTAATCCAAGTATCATCATGCTTGCGCCAACCTGCGAGAGGTCAAGATGAAACTGATGGCTGAACCAAGTACCGATAAAAATAAATACGGTAAAATTTCCAGTTTGAAAAATCAGGTAACCGATGAGAAAATTAACTGCTTTTTTATTGTTTAAAATAACTTTGTAAATACTTATAAATCCTTTATTAGCCTGCTTTGTTGCTGATGATGTGGGCAAAAATTTTCCGACTAAAAAGAATAGTAAAACAGTGCAAAATGAAATCAAAACAAAAGGTGTACGCCAGTTGACTGTGGCAAGAAAACTGCCCAGTGGAACACCTGCAATCTGCGCTAGAGCAAGCCCTGAACTTGCAAAACCAATCATTTTGACCACCTGATTTTTAGGTGCTATAAGCGGAATCATCGCCCAAACTTGCGGTGTGACAAAGGAGGCTGCGACACCTGCGAGAAAACGAAAAATGAGCATGAGGACAAAACTGGTCGCAAAAGCACACAGAAAAGTGGCAAGAGCAAAGCCTGCAAAGCCGAACATCATAACTTTCTTACGATTTCGCCCGTCAGAAAATGGTCCGCTAATTAGCGCAAAAACTGCATAACCAATAGCATAGGCAGAAACAAGCCAGCCAGATAAGCTCGCTGTAATCCCATAAAGTCGAGATAATGTAGGCAAGAGCGGAGAGATAAGGAAAGTATCTGTACCAATGAGAAACATGACCAGAAAGAAAGTGAATGAGTATTTTTTCATAATTTTTCCTTTTATTTATATATTTAGATTTATCGATATATAAAGCAAAAACAAATCCTAGCGCTTATCAAAGCAAATCTAGGAAATGTGGAAGATATTTGTCAAATGTTTCCTGATTGAGCGAAACGATTTTTTCGCGCGAAGCCTTACGAGTATTGATAAGTCCAGCCTCACGCAAAGTTTTCATATGGTAAGACATGGTGGGCTGACTCATATCCAAATTTTCGCCAAGTACCGTGCAGTTGCACTCATCAGAACTACGTGACACTAAAAGACGCAAAACTTCTAGACGAGTTGGATCAGATAAAGCGTGAAAAATCTTGGTTAGTGTTTCATTATCAGGTTTTTCTGATATATTGATATTCATGAATATATTATAGCACTTCCCTAATTTTTTGCAAACAATCGTTCACAAATTCCGCTGACATTCCCCAAAGTAAGTGCCTTGAAAATTTCGTCCATTGATGACAATTAAACGATGATTAACTCTGTAAGCACGAACATATTTTGCAGATTTACCTGGTTCATTTTTATCAAAAATGAGTGTGTATTCATTTCCCAAGCTCTTCAACAAAATTCTGAGATTACTTGCTGACAAACTGGTTATCAACACATCTGGCTGCAATACATTAACTAATTTCGCTAACTTTGAATCAAATTGCTCTTGTTGCATTTTACTTAGTCCAGGCCAAACAGGACGCGTTGCAATTGGTGTGAACAAATCTACATGAACCGCTACATTTTTTCCACCCGTATAGCTCGCGTTAAATATGGGTAGAAACTTCGCTAACTGATTAAACCAACGACTCGGATTATATCGAAAATATTGATTTAATGCACTTTTATAACCTTCAATATTTACTGACAGGCTACCTGCCCTTTCTGTCAGTGCTGACAGATTTTTAAAACGCTGATTTTCGCCAAATTCTGCATCTGACGGATTCTTGCTTACCGTCAACACTCGTAAATCAGATTTCTCATAAGCTTCCAAATCTCCAAACCAAAGGATTGGTATACTATCAGGTACAACAACTTCTGCTGTTTCAGGCAAATTTTTTAGTTGTTCAAACTCTTGTCCTATTTCATTGATTAAATCATCAATTTTTGTCTCATCAATCTTCTGCTTTGATGCCATCTCAATATCCTCATAATTTTCACACTCTCCGGAGGATACAAGCAAGAAACTTCTAGTCAAATCCACCGTCCACTTCAACTTGCGCAATCAACCAACGATGCACCGGCTCGTCTGCTGTCTTAAATACTGCAACAGCTTCTTGTCTTGCGACTTCCAAAATATTGTAATCATTAACTAAATCAGCCACCAAAAATTCAGGAATACCACTTTGCCGCACTCCAAATATTTCACCAGAACCACGCATTTTTAAGTCTTCCTCAGCTAAGACAAAACCATTTTGTGTCTGAGTCATAATTTTCATTCGTTGTTTGCCTGAGTCTGATTTCGGGTTTGCCACTAAAATCGCATAAGACTTTTTCACACCACGCCCTACACGTCCTCGAAGTTGATGAAGTTGCGATAAACCAAAGCGGTCAGCATCCATAATCACCATAATTGTCGCATTTGGTACATCGACCCCAACCTCAATGACCGTCGTTGACACTAAAATATCAAGCTTTGCCGACTTAAACTCCTGCATGATTTGCTCTTTTTCCTCATTTTTCATCTTACCATGTAAAAGTCCAATATGAGCAAAAGCGCCAAAATAAGCCGTCAATTCAGCATAAAGTGCCTCAGCATTTTTTAAATCTAATACTTCACTCTCTTCAATAAGAGGGGAAATAAAGTAAACCTGTGCCTCATGTGAAAGTTCAGTCTGAATCCATTTCAAAACCTCTGAAAGTTGTTCATGCTTAACCCATCGTGTTGTAATTGGCTGCCTACCTTTTGGCAATTCATCAATAATTGACACATCCATATCACCAAATGCTGTAATCGCAAGTGTCCGCGGAATAGGCGTCGCTGTCATCATCAAAACATCAGGATTTTGTCCCTTTTCCCTAAGAATTTTACGTTGATTGACTCCAAAACGGTGCTGTTCATCAGTAATCACCAAACCTAGATTGTAAAAATCCACACCATCTTGAATCAATGCGTGCGTTCCCACAATCATATGCGTATGCCCAGAAGCTAAATCTGATAGGATTTGACGTCGCTCGGCAGCTTTCAGCCCAGAAACTAACAAAGAAATCTTTAATTCAGGAAATAGTTGTTGTAAATTTGCAAAGTGCTGTCTAGCCAAAATTTCCGTAGGTACCATAATAGCCGCTTGAAAATTCGCCAAACAAGCGGCATACATCGCAAGACTCGCCACTACGGTTTTTCCCGAACCCACATCTCCTTGCAGCAAACGATTCATATGATAGGGTGATTTCATATCCAATAAAATTTCATTTAAAGCCGATTTCTGAGCATTAGTCAACTCAAATGGCAATTCACGCATTTTATCCTCAATTTCATCTTGTTGAAACTTAATTAACAGACCTTCTCGCCCAGATTTTTCTTTATTTTTAAGGGCTTGAAGTTTCAACTGGAAGAAAAACAATTCTTCAAATTTTACACGCCTTAACGCTTGTTTGTGTTGCTCCATATCTTCTGGAAAATGCATCGCACGCACCGCTTCTTGTTGATTCATCAAACGATATTTTTCCAAAAGATAATCAGGCAAATTTTCCTGTAAATCCTCTAAAACACCGCCATCAAAAACTTGTTGAATCGCTTTAACCAGTTGCGTTTGCTTCAAACCTGCTGTTAAATGATAAACAGGCTCAAATCCCGAATCTACTTGCCCCACAACCTTCATTCCCAAAAGTTGTTGCTTTGCAAGTTCCCATTTCCCATAAACAGCAATTTCTGTACCCACTTCAACTTTATCTGCCAAATAAGGCTGATTGAAAAAACTAACTGCCACAATACTCTCGCCTTGCTTAATTTTAAAAGAAAGTCGATTTCGTTTGAAGCCATAATACTGCACATTTGCGGGTGTCACTACCGTGCCAATAATCGTCGCTTTTTCACCATCAAGCAACTCAAAAACGCTGCGTGATGCAAAGTCCTCGTAGCGAAATGGAAAATAGAGCAATAAATCCTGAACAGTAAAAACGCCTAACTTATGGAAGTTTTCTACTGCTTTAGGTCCCACACCCTTCAAATATTGTATTGAGTCTGTTAAATTCATAACTTTATTATACAATAAAAACTAACAAAACTGCCGGTTTGTTCCACCAACTTCAATATCAAGAGATTAAATCTCTCAAATAAAAAAACCAACATCAAAGCTGGTTTTTTTATCCTTAAAATCGGAAAATTATTTAGCGATTTTAGCGAAGTGTTCAAGAGTACGAACAAGGTTTGAAGTGTATGACATTTCGTTATCGTACCATGATACAGTCTTAACAAGTTGAACGCCGTTAGCTGAAGTAACTTCAGTTTGAGTAGCATCAAAGAGTGAAGAGTTAGAAATACCAACGATATCAGATGAAACGATTTGGTCTTCGTTGTAGCCGAATGATTCGTTAGATGCTGCTTTCATAGCTGCATTGATTTCTTCAACAGTAACTTCTTTATCAAGGATAGTAACAAGTTCTGTCAATGAACCAGTTGGAACTGGTACACGTTGTGCATGACCTTGAAGTTTACCATTAAGTTCTGGCAATACAAGACCGATAGCTTTAGCAGCACCTGTTGAGTTAGGAACGATATTTTCTGCTGCTGCACGTGCGCGACGGAAGTCACCACCACGGTGTGGGCCATCAAGAGTCATTTGGTCACCAGTGTAACCGTGAACTGTAGTCATTGTACCAACTTTGATACCAAAGTTTTTGTTCAAAGTATCAGCCATTGGTGCAAGACAGTTAGTTGTACATGAACCAGCTGAGATTACTGTTTCAGTACCGTCAAGTACGTCGTGGTTAGTGTTGAAAACGATAGTTTTAACGTCGCTTCCACCAGGTGCTGTGATAACAACTTTCTTAGCACCGTTAGCGTGCAAATGTTGTTCAGCTTTTTCTTTAGTTGCGAAGAAACCAGTTGCTTCAAGAACGATTTCTGCACCAACTTCAGCCCAGTTGATGTTAGCAGGATTTGATTCAGCAGTTACTTTAACGAATTTACCGTTAACTTCGAATCCACCATCTTTAACTTCAACTTTACCGTTGAAACGACCTTGAGTTGTGTCATATTTCAACAAGTGAGCAAGCATTGCTGGGTCTGTAAGGTCGTTGATTGCAACAACTTCAACACCTTCAACATTTTGAATACGACGGAAAGCAAGACGACCGATACGACCGAAACCGTTAATACCAACTTTAACTACCATGAGTAGTTTCCTCCTTATAGGGATTAAATTTTATAAAAGGCGAACCTTTTAAAGTGACTAAGTTAATCATTTAACTTACTCCTTTATTTTAACACTTTTTTCGAAATTTGCAAACATAAACTCCCCTAGAAGCGCGCTACAAAAGCAACAGTAGAGCGATAACAACTGAAAGCGGTTTACATTAAATTCACTGACAACTTCCTAAAATTGCTCAAAATTTCTGTCAGTACTGACAAAAATAAAGTGATATAAAAAAATACAACTGTGTTCCAGATGTATTTTTTATATCATTACTTTTTTCCAAATAATCGACCAAAAAATCCTTTATTTTCCACATTCTTTATACTTTCCTGTAAGTCTGTGAAAAATTGCTTTTGATCAGTAAGTGCTTTCTCCATCAGTTCTTGTTGTTTCTTAATTTGTGCATCTTTTTCGGCAATTTGCTCATCCTTGACAGAAAGCTGTTTATCTTTCGATTCAAGTTGACTATTCAAACGGTCGATTTCGGCATTTTTATCTTTCATCAACGCACTAATCATTTCGTAAGCCGCTGACGTCGCATCATCGGTTTTGACAGAAAGTTCTACCGTTGATGCAGACTCTTTTTCTACCACTTCTGCCTCAGCAGTCACAACTTTCCCGTACAAATGCTCAAGTTCATGAATGCCTTCTTTATTTACAACTGTTATATTTTTCTCATTTTTCTCTACGAATTTAGCATTCAACGATTTCACACGTTTATTCATCGCCTGACGTGTCACTCCAAAAAGCTCTGCCAATTCACTTACTGTTTTAGTTTCCATATCATCCATAATACCATATTTTTGGCTATTTATACAGCCTTTTTATAAAAATTTATTTGTATATTGTTTCTGTAAAAATGAGAAAAATATTATAATTATATTATAGTATTTTTAATTATGGAAAGGAATTTATTGATGAAATATAAAACTGAGCCGATTGAAAACATCAAAGAATTATATCAGATCAACTCTGAAACTGGATTAAATAGCCAACAAATCATCAAAAATCGAAATACTTTTGGAAGTAATGAATTCACTGAGCAAAAAGGACCTAACCTACTTCAAAAAATTGCTCACCATCTTCTTGAAGTGATGAATCTCATACTTATTGCGGTTGCTATCTTAGCTGGATATCTGGCTTGTATAGGAAATGGTAATTATACGAAAACAATCGTCGTACTACTCATTGTGATTATCAATGTTGTAGTCTCTACTTTTCAAGAAAGTCGAGCTGAAAATGCTTTATCAGCACTTAAAAAACTATCTTCACCTACCTCTACTGTTTTGCGTGAAGGAAAAATTCAGACGATTTCATCTTCTGAACTTGTTTGTGGAGATTTAATTCAACTCTCTGCTGGAATGCAAGTAGGAGCGGATGTGCGACTACTTAGTAGCAATTCTCTTCAAATTGATGAATCTTCCCTAACAGGTGAATCAGAACCCATTGATAAAGACGCAACTGTTGTCATTACTGAGGAAGTGCCACTTGGCGATCAACTCAACATGGTCTTTTCTGGGACAAATGTCCTCAATGGAACCGCGCAAGGGATCGTTGTTGCAGTCGGAAATCAATCGCAAATGGGGCAAATTGCTACATTGATTGGTGAGCAAGTCAAAGGAAAAACTCCACTTCAAAAACGAATTGATAAACTCGCAAAACGCCTTGCTATCATTGCTTTTGGTGCAGGTATCCTAATTTTTGCTATCAATATGTTTTATGGCAACATTCCTCTGGTTGATAATCTCATGACTGCAGTTGTTCTTGGAGTTGCTGCCGTACCCGAAACACTTCCTGTTATCGTTACCCTCAGTCTTATTTACGGTGTAGAAAACATGGCACACAAACGTGCGATTATTCGTAACATTCCCGCAGTAGAAACACTTGGTAATGCGACTGTCATTGCATCTGATAAGACAGGCACATTAACTCAAAATCAAATGACAATTCAAAAGCTTTGGCTTTCAGGAAATGAAACTTGGTCCGGTGGACACCTCTCAGACCATGAAGTGACACTCATGCAAAATTTTGCCTACGCATCAGATGCCACCGCCCAACTCAAAGACGGTAATTGGGAAGTTCATGGTGATCCAACAGAAGCTTCGATTATCCGTTTTCTGATTGCTCATGACCTCTACCATCCTGAAAAAGCACCAAAGCGTATCGCTGAACTTCCCTTTGATAGTTCACGAAAAAAAATGACGGTCGTCATCCCACATCCTCAATACACAGGGCGCTATATGGTGCTAACAAAAGGAGCATTTGACCGCCTTGCACCAACAAGCCAGCACACTACACATCATCACCATATTCTCAATATTGACGGCACAGCCGCTTTACAACCCGATTTAGAAGAAGAACTTCTTATTGAAGCACAACAAGTTCATGACGAATTTGCTGACAATGCACTTCGTGTCCTTGCTCTTGCTTACAAAGTCATTGATGAAATTCCGTCAGTACTGACAGAACTTGAAGAAGACCTCCACTTCCTCGGAATCATAGGTATGATTGACCCACCTCGTCCAGAGTCTAAAGCAGCCGTAGCAGAAGCACGTACAGCTGGAATCAAACCAATTATGATTACTGGTGACCATGCACTGACAGCCAAAGCAATTGCTACAGAATTAGATATTTATCGTGATGGCGACAAAGTTGTAGATGGTCTAACTCTGTCAGCAATGACAGACAGTGAACTAAAAACTGATATCGAAAAAGTATCCGTTTACGCTCGAGTCAGTCCAGAAGACAAACTTCGTATCGTCAAAGCTTGGCAAGATAAAGGACAAATCGTAGCTATGACAGGTGACGGTGTCAATGATGCACCAAGTTTACGAGCCGCTGATGTCGGGACTGCTATGGGAATCGCAGGAACCGAGGTAGCAAAATCTGCATCTGATATCGTCCTCGCTGATGACAACTTCGCCACCATTGTTGGAGCTGTCCGAGAAGGTCGCCGTGTATATGCCAATATCAAAAAGACAATCTATTATCTACTTTCAGCAAATGTAGCCGAAATCCTCATCATGCTTATTGGCGCAATTGTCGGTTGGGGATTACCATTCACTGGAATGCAACTTCTTTATATTAATGTCCTTGCTGATGGGATACCAGGTTTCGGTATTTCACGAGAAAAAGCTGATGAACATCTAATGCATCAACCGCCAATTGGAGTAAGAGAGAGTTTATTCTCACGTGGAGTCAGTTGGAGAATAGCGATTTGTTCCGCAAGCTTTATTGTGACAGGGCTTATTGGTTTCTATCTCGGAAGATTTATTGAGATTGCTGGTCAAACCCCAAGCCATCAACTTGGACAAACTATGGCATTCGTCATACTAACACTTGCTTCTACTATTAATGTTTATAATGCGAAGAGTAATAAATCTATCTTCAAATCAGGTATTACAGCAAATAAAATGATTTTTGGCACGACAATACTCTCACTAACAATCACATTAATCTTTACCCATGTTCCATTCCTAATGAACATTTTAGAGATTACCAGTCTATCAGCAACTCACTGGCTTATTGCAATTAGCTTATCATTAGTCAGCATACTCGTTATTGAACTTACAAAATTAGTTCTCAATAAACAAAATAAAAAATTTATCGGATAAACACAATAAATTTAAATAATCGCAAAAAGACTCCAGATTACTAAAAATCTGGAGTTTTGTCATCTCTTCACCAATCATTACCCATGTTCCACATTCTAGAAATTGCCAGATTCAAAATCAAACAAAAAACGATAACCATAGGCAAGTTATCGTCAACGTTATGCCGAAGGCCGGGGTCGAACCGGCACTCCCGTGAAGGAACCAGATTTTGAGTCTGGCGCGTCTGCCTATTCCGCCACTTCGGCGAAACATAACAACTGGGGTAGCTGGATTCGAACCAACGCATGAGGGAGTCAAAGTCCCTTGCCTTACCGCTTGGCTATACCCCATTAAAAGGCGGATGACGAGGATCGAACTCGCGAGTGCCGGCGCCACAAGCCGGTGTGTTAACCACTTCACCACATCCGCCATAATGAAAAACACGGGCAGCAGGAATTGAACCCACACCAAAGGTTTTGGAGACCTTTGTACTACCTTTATACTATGCCCGTACAAGTATAAAACAAATGGAAGGGGAGGGATTCGAACCCCGAACCCGAAGGAGCGGATTTACAGTCCGCCGCGTTTAGCCTCTTCGCTACCCTTCCAACACATTCAAATAAAGGCTGAATCAACCTATGGGAGTTAACGGGATCGAACCGCTGACCCTCTGCTTGTAAGGCAGATGCTCTCCCAGCTGAGCTAAACTCCCCAAACTTGGCCACTCGCCTATCTCCCAGGGGGCAACCCCAAGTACTTCCGCCGTAGATGGACTTAACTGCTGTGTTCGACATGGGAACAGGTGTATCTCCATCGCAATGATGACCAAATCTTTAAATGTTCCTTTGAACATTCAAAACTAAATAACAATCCTTCTAACTTCTAAACCTTAAGCATTTTATAGTTGACTCTTTTGGTAAAGTCCTCGAGCGATTAGTACTGGTCCGCTCCACCCCTCACAGGGCTTCCACTTCCAGCCTATCAACCAGATCATCTCTCTGGGCTCTTAATTCTTACGAATGGGAAATCTCATCTTGAGGTGGGCTTCGCACTTAGATGCTTTCAGCGCTTATCCCTTCCCTACATAGCTATCCAGCCGTGCTCCTGGCGGAACAACTGGTACACCAGCGGTAGGTCCATCCCGGTCCTCTCGTACTAAGGACAGATCCTCTCAAATTTCCTACGCCCGCGACGGATAGGGACCGAACTGTCTCACGACGTTCTGAACCCAGCTCGCGTGCCGCTTTAATGGGCGAACAGCCCAACCCTTGGGACCGACTACAGCCCCAGGATGCGACGAGCCGACATCGAGGTGCCAAACCTCCCCGTCGATGTGAACTCTTGGGGAGATAAGCCTGTTATCCCCAGGGTAGCTTTTATCCGTTGAGCGATGGCCCTTCCATGCGGTACCACCGGATCACTAAGCCCTAGTTTCCTACCTGCTCGAGTTGTAGCTCTCGCAGTCAAGCTCCCTTATACCTTTACACTCTACGATTGATTTCCAACCAATCTGAGGGAACCTTTGGGCGCCTCCGTTACTCTTTAGGAGGCGACCGCCCCAGTCAAACTGTCCGTCAGACACTGTCTCCCTGGCCGATATTGCCAGCGGGTTAGAGTAACCATAAGTCAAGGGTAGTATCCCAACAACGCCTCAATAGAAACTAGCGTCCCTATCTCAATGGCTCCTACCTATCCTGTACATGACTTACAGGTACTCAATATCAAACTACAGTAAAGCTCCATGGGGTCTTTCCGTCCTGTCGCGGTAACCTGCATCTTCACAGGTACTAAAATTTCACCGAGTCTCTCGTTGAGACAGTGCCCAAATCATTACGCCTTTCGTGCGGGTCGGAACTTACCCGACAAGGAATTTCGCTACCTTAGGACCGTTATAGTTACGGCCGCCGTTTACTGGGGCTTCAATTCAGGGCTTCGCTTACGCTAACTCCTCCTCTTAACCTTCCAGCACCGGGCAGGCGTCACCCCCTATACATCACCTTGCGGTTTAGCAGAGAGCTGTGTTTTTGATAAACAGTTGCTTGGGCCTATTCACTGCGGCTGGCTTTTACACCAGCACCCCTTCTCCCGAAGTTACGGGGCTATTTTGCCGAGTTCCTTAACGAGAGTTCTCTCGATCACCTGAGGCTACTCGCCTCGACTACCTGTGTCGGTTTGCGGTACGGGTAGATATGACTTTACGCTAGAAGCTTTTCTTGGCAGTGTGACATCAGAGAGTTCGCAACCGTAGTTGCTTCCCCATTACAGCTCAATGTTAAAGAGAAATGCATTTGACACATCTCACACCTCACTGCTTAGACCAGAATCCATTAACTGGCATCTCTTAGCCTACTGCGTCCCTCCATCACGATCATATCTAGTACTGGAATATCAACCAGTTGTCCATCGACTACGCCTTTCGGCCTCGCCTTAGGTCCCGACTAACCCAGGGCGGACGAGCCTTCCCCTGGAAACCTTAGTCTTACGGTGGATAAGATTCTCACTTATCTTGCGCTACTCATACCGGCATTCTCACTTCTTAACGCTCCAGCACTCCTCACGGTATACCTTCTTCGCGGTTAAGAACGCTCTCCTACCATTGATAATATATCAATCCAAAGCTTCGGTAATATGTTTAGCCCCGGTACATTTTCGGCGCAGGGTCACTCGACTAGTGAGCTATTACGCACTCTTTGAATGATAGCTGCTTCTGAGCTAACATCCTAGTTGTCTGTGCAACCCCACATCCTTTTCCACTTAACATATATTTTGGGACCTTAGCTGTTGGTCTGGGCTGTTTCCCTTTCGACTACGGATCTTAGCACTCGCAGTCTGACTGCCGAACATGTGTATTAGCATTCGGAGTTTATCTGAGATTGGTAATCCGAGATGGACCCCTCACCCAAACAGTGCTCTACCTCCAATACACTTACATTTCGACGCTAGCCCTAAAGCTATTTCGGAGAGAACCAGCTATCTCCCAGTTCGTTTGGAATTTCTCCGCTATCCACAAGTCATCCAAACACTTTTCAACGTGTCCTGGTTCGGGCCTCCAGTGCGTCTTACCACACCTTCACCCTGCTCATGGATAGGTCACTAGGTTTCGGGTCTACATCATGATACTAAAGCGCCCTATTCAGACTCGCTTTCGCTACGGCTCCGTCTCTTCAACTTAACCTCGCATCATAACGTAACTCGCCGGTTCATTCTACAAAAGGCACGCTCTCACCCATTAACGGGCTCGAACTTCTTGTAGGCACACGGTTTCAGGTGCTATTTCACTCCCCTCTCGGGTTCTTTTCACCTTTCCCTCACGGTACTGGTTCACTATCGGTCACTAAGGAGTATTTAGGGTTGGGAGATGGTCCTCCCGGATTCAAACTGGATTTCGCGTGTCCAGCCCTACTCAGGATACTGCTAGGTATAAGGTCTATTTCGAATACGAGGCTTTTACTCTCTTTGGCTCATCTTCCCAGATGATTCTTCTATAGACCTTAAGTCCACGTTGCAGTCCTACAACCCCAAGAAGCAAGCTTCTTGGTTTGCCCTTCTTCCTGTTCGCTCGCCGCTACTTAGGAAATCGTTTTTACTTTCTCTTCCTGCAGGTACTTAGATGTTTCAGTTCTCTGCGTTACCTTTACATGAGCTATGTATTCACTCATGAATAACTGCTAGAAGCAGCTGGGTTTCCCCATTCGGAAATCAACGGATCAAAGCGTACTTACAGCTCCCCGTCGCATATCGTCGTTAGTCACGTCCTTCTTCGGCTCTTAGTGCCAAGGCATCCACCGTGCGCCCTTATTAACTTTGCCATGATGATTCAATCATCTTTTTTCAAGTATAAGTTTGTAAATTCTTTAAAATTCACAGCTTTTCGGTTTATTTATCGTTATTAGATATTGTTATTTAGTTTTCAAGGTTCAAGATGATTTTAACGTCTTTTCTGACAAGATACCTTCGGCTGAAACTAATCTCAACACTTACTTTCGTATCTTCATGGAGCCTAGCGGGATCGAACCGCTGACCTCCTGCGTGCAAAGCAGGCGCTCTCCCAGCTGAGCTAAGGCCCCACAATCAAGAAGTTGATTCTTGCGTGGTCTATCTCTAGACCCTCAAAACTGAATAAAGTTGAATGCTCATCCTTGTATATATTCCTTAGAAAGGAGGTGATCCAGCCGCACCTTCCGATACGGCTACCTTGTTACGACTTCACCCCAGTCATCGGTCTTACCTTAGGAAGCGCCCTCCTTGCGGTTAGGCAACCTACTTCGGGTACTCCCAACTCCCGTGGTGTGACGGGCGGTGTGTACAAGGCCCGGGAACGTATTCACCGCGGCGTGCTGATCCGCGATTACTAGCGATTCCGACTTCATGTAGGCGAGTTGCAGCCTACAATCCGAACTGAGAATGGTTTTAAGAGATTAGCTAAACATCACTGTCTCGCGACTCGTTGTACCATCCATTGTAGCACGTGTGTAGCCCAGGTCATAAGGGCATGATGATTTGACGTCATCCCCACCTTCCTCCGGTTTATCACCGGCAGTCTCACTAGAGTGCCCAACTTAATGATGGCAACTAGTAATAGGGGTTGCGCTCGTTGCGGGACTTAACCCAACATCTCACGACACGAGCTGACGACAACCATGCACCACCTGTCACCGATGTACCGAAGTAACTCCTTATCTCTAAGGATAGCATCGGGATGTCAAGACCTGGTAAGGTTCTTCGCGTTGCTTCGAATTAAACCACATGCTCCACCGCTTGTGCGGGCCCCCGTCAATTCCTTTGAGTTTCAACCTTGCGGTCGTACTCCCCAGGCGGAGTGCTTATTGCGTTAGCTGCGATACAGAAAACTTATAGCTTCCTACATCTAGCACTCATCGTTTACGGCGTGGACTACCAGGGTATCTAATCCTGTTTGCTCCCCACGCTTTCGAGCCTCAGTGTCAGTTACAGGCCAGAGAGCCGCTTTCGCCACCGGTGTTCCTCCATATATCTACGCATTTCACCGCTACACATGGAATTCCACTCTCCTCTCCTGCACTCAAGTCTACCAGTTTCCAATGCATACAATGGTTGAGCCACTGCCTTTTACACCAGACTTAATAAACCACCTGCGCTCGCTTTACGCCCAATAAATCCGGACAACGCTCGGGACCTACGTATTACCGCGGCTGCTGGCACGTAGTTAGCCGTCCCTTTCTGGTTAGATACCGTCACTGCATGGATTTTCCACTCCCACACACGTTCTTCTCTAACAACAGAGTTTTACGATCCGAAAACCTTCTTCACTCACGCGGCGTTGCTCGGTCAGGGTTGCCCCCATTGCCGAAGATTCCCTACTGCTGCCTCCCGTAGGAGTTTGGGCCGTGTCTCAGTCCCAATGTGGCCGATCACCCTCTCAGGTCGGCTATGTATCATCGCCTTGGTAGGCCTTTACCCTACCAACTAGCTAATACAACGCGGGATCATCTTTGAGTGATGCATTTGCATCTTTCAAACTTTTAACTTATGTTTAAAGCTTTTATGCGGTATTAGCATTCGTTTCCAAATGTTGTCCCCGCTCAAAGGCAGATTCCCCACGCGTTACTCACCCGTTCGCTGCTCTTCCAGTTGGTACAAGTACCAACCTTCAGCGCTCAACTTGCATGTATTAGGCACGCCGCCAGCGTTCGTCCTGAGCCAGGATCAAACTCTCAAATAAAGTATTTAAGTCACCTTAGTGACTGGCTTGTCTTTCATTATTGATTGACAGATTTTTGATGTCTTTACGACATCACATGAGTCATTCTTCTTTATTCAGTTTTCAAGGGTCTAAACGCTTGAGTGGCTTCCCTCTCTCGCGACAACTATTATATTCTATCAAACTACACACCCTTTGTCAATTATTTGTTGTGATTTTTTTATATTTTTTTGTTACTAACCTGTATTATCACTTTTTAGTACAGAAAAAGCTCCAAAAATGTTTGGAGCTCCTGTCTTATTAACAATAAAATTAACGTTTTGAGAATTGTGATGCTTTACGGGCTTTCTTGAGACCAGCTTTTTTACGTTCAACCATACGGGCGTCACGTGTAAGAAGACCAGCACGTTTCAAAGAACCGCGGAAGTCAGGGTCTACTTCAAGCAATGCACGAGCGATACCATGACGGATAGCTCCTGCTTGACCTGATACACCACCACCATTAACGTTTACGAGTGTGTCGTAAGCACCTTCTGTTTGCGTGGCTGCAAATGGTTGGTTGATAACCAAACGCATATCAGCATGTGGGATATATTGTTCAACATCACGGTTATTTACAGTGATTTTACCAGTACCAGGTACGAGACGTACGCGTGCTACTGCATTTTTACGACGGCCTGTGCCGGCATATTGTACTTGTGCCATTTGTTTCGGTCCTTCCTGATTAGATTAAACCTGAGATATCAAGAACTTCAGGTTTTTGAGCTGCATGAGTGTGTTCTCCACCAACAAACACTTTAAGTTTCATGCCTTGTGCACGTCCAAGTGTGTTATGTGGAAGCATACCTTTAACTGATTTTTCAATCAATTTAACAGCATTCTTTTCACGAAGTTCACCAGCTGTGATTGATTTCAAGCCACCTGGGTGAAGTGAGTGAGAATAGTAAACTTTATCTGTTGCTTTTTTACCAGTCAATTTGATTTTTTCAGCATTGATAACAATTACAAAGTCTCCTGCATCAGCATGAGGTGTATAAGTTGGTTTGTTTTTACCGCGAAGTACGCTTGCTACAACTGCTGAAAGACGTCCAAGAGGGACATCTGTCGCATCAACTACGTACCATTTACGGTCAACGTTTTGTGCGTTAGCCATGAAAGTGGTTTTCATCATTTTGCTTATTTTCCTTTTACTAGAATTTGTTTACACGCAATCATTCCTTAATTGCTAGGTATTTTTGGGTTTCCGGGCCACAAAAATGGGGTAAACAATACCGTTTATCATCATATCATATTTTTATTTGCTTTGTCAAGATTTTTTCGTTTTTATTGGTCGTTTTTTTGTGGTAGAATATCCTTATGAACATTGTTCTAAAATTAAATAAAAAAGAACTTGAGCAGTTATATATCAAATTTAATCAGTATAAAACTTCATCTAAAAACCCTTATATTACTTTTTTTGCTAAAGTTGAAAAAACCTCCATCTCAGTCTATACTTCTGGAAAAGTTGTTTTTCAAGGTGTAGAAGCTGAAAAATTGGCTAGTGATTTTGGGTACAGTATACAAGAAGTTCCCGAAAAGCAAACTGATATTATCGGTACAGACGAAGTAGGAAATGGTTCTTATTTTGGAGGGTTATTTGTTGTTGCGAGCTATGTTAACTCTGAGAATCTTGCGCTCTTAAAAAAACTTGGTGTTGCTGACTCCAAAAAATTGACTGACGAAAAAATTATAGAAATTGCTCCTATCTTAATGGATAAAGTCCTACATATCCCTCTAGTTGTTGAGCCTTCAAAATATAATGAGGTTATTGAATCAGGCTATAATGCTGTTAGTATTAAAGTTGCTTTGCATAATCAAGCCATTTTTTTGTTGGAACAAAAGTTAAAAAAATCTCCTACCGCCGTCATTATTGACGCTTTTACAACGGAGGCAAACTATAAGAAATATGTAAAAAGTGAGAAAAATCAGGTACTGACAAAAGTAACCTTACTGACCAAAGCAGAAGATCAATTTCTAGCAGTAGCAGTGAGTTCCATCATTGCTCGTTTTCTTTTTTTAGAAAATCTTAGAGCTCTGTCTATTAGTTCTGGATTCAAATTACCTAGTGGTGCAGGGGCAAATTCTGACAAAATTGCTGCTGATATCATCAAACTCAAAGGGATTGATACTCTTCGAAATTTGGCAAAGTTACATTTTGCTAATACTAAAAAAGCATTAAAAATCTCTAAAATATAGAAAGTATAAAATTCATGAAAAAATTTTTGAAAGAGTGGGGATTATTTCTCGCGATTATCATTGTAGTTGTTCTCTCTCGTATTTTTGTCTGGTCTCTAGTCGTTGTCGACGGGCATTCAATGGATCCGACACTTGCTGACCGAGAACGTATGGTCATTGTCAAAACCTCTCAAATCAATCGTTTTGATATTGTTGTTGCAAAGGAAACGAATAATGGCGAAACTAAAGACATTGTGAAACGCGTGATAGGTATGCCAGGTGATGTGATAAAATTTGATCACGATCAACTCACAATCAACAATAAAGTTTATAAAGAACCTTACCTCAAAGATTTTCAACAGCAACTAAAAGATGGGAAGCTAGAAAAAACATATGCTGCTTATCCTTTGACTGATGCACTTACTTCACAAAGTCGAAACTTTTTTGTTAGTTTAGCTCAAAATACGAAAGCTTTCACAGTTGATAGTACTGGAAATCCCGTTTTTACTGTTACCGTGCCTAAGGGTCAATATTTCTTACTTGGTGACAATCGTGTTGTTTCTCAAGACAGTCGGGCTGTCGGGACATTTAAACGCTCTGCAATTATTGGTGAAGCGAAACTTAGAATATGGCCTCTCAATAAAATTTCTCTCATTAACTGATAAAAAAATACTGACAGAAATTTTGTCAGTGTTTTTTATTGATTTATCTACTGACAGAAATTCTGTCAGTAATTTTTTTGATACTTTAAATTGCGATATTCAAGGATGGTAAGCACAATCATTATTACGTCAACAATCGAAACTATAATCATAAAAATTGAATGGCGAGTAGCAAATTCATTGAGCTGATAAATAATAAAGCCAAGAAAAACTACTACTGACAGAGGATAAGACCACAAAATTTTTCTCCATAAAAGAAATAAAGTGATTATCTTTATCAAGCCATGTGACAGTAAATAGATGGCTGCGAGGTATTGGGTACCTGTTGTGAAATGATGTCCAAAATTAACAATGAGATTGATGAAAAAATCGTTGGGAACTTCGTGTAATTCACTTTTTGAAAACCAATGGATAACATTGTTCACGCGCTCTGGAGTCATGAAGAACATCGCAATACCGCCGATAATTTCAACAATTGCAAAAATACTCTTTAACAGTAAAACAACATCAAAACTTTTCTCAATAATTTTTTCTTCTGTTTTTTGATTGCTATTTTTTATGTTCACAACCCCCTCATCACTACTGACAAATTTCTGTCAGTACTTTTAACTACTCTTTAGCGGATTATTTTGGTTCATTTTCATCAAAAATATTGCCTAATTTTACGTCAATCGTACGGTTGGCAATGTCAATACGATCCACTTTAAGAATGGATTTATAATCATCAACAAGACGCTCCCCTTTAAATGGTCCTTCAAGGAAAACCGCAATACCCGCTAAAAAACAATCAAATTCATGAACCAAACTCTTCATTCCATTAATGGTTCCTGCACCTTTCATAAAATCATCAACAATCAACACATTTTGACCAATAGAAAGACTACGTTTAGAAAGAGTCATGTTTTCAACTCGCGAACTTGAACCTGACATATAGTTCACATTTAGCGTTGCACCCTCTGTAACTTTAGGATCTCGCCTAACAATGACAAATGGGACATCTAAAATTTCAGCAACAGACTGAGCGATTGGAATTCCTTTTGTTGCAATCGTCATAATGACATCGACCTGCTTATCATGATATTCATGAGCTATAATTTGACCGATTTTGCGCAAATTTGATGGTAAACCTAAAATATCGGAAAGATAGATATAGCCTCCAGGTAAAATACGATTTTCCTCACGCAAAAGCTCAGCAATTTCTTCTGTCATTTCTCGCGAACGTTCATCAGATATATACGGAGTAAAGCGTACACCACCTAAACTTCCAGGGAAAGTTTCCACAATTCCTACACCTTGATTTTCAAAAACACGTCTAATAAACACTAAATCTTCTGAAATAGACGACTTTGCAACTTCATAATGCTTGCTTAATTCATTCAAATTAAGCATTTTATTAGGATGATTAATTAAAAAATTTGTAAAATCGACTAAACGTTCGTTTCTTTTCATGATTTTCACCATTTTCTTGCTTGATATGTCCATTATAGCACGCAATTTCCGAACATTCAAGTTTCATGTGAAACTTGAATTTCTGTCAGTGCTAACAATGATGTAAAAAAACCTGTCAGTGCTGACAGGTTTTTTTTATTAACTCAAAGCTTAGTCGGCATTACGACCGTTTTTAGCAATGATTTCTTCTTGAATAGATTTTGGTACATCTGAATAGTGGTCAAATACCATCATGAAAGTACCACGACCTTGTGTAGATGAACGAAGTGTTGTCGCATATCCAAACATTTCAGCAAGTGGAATGAAAGCATTAACGATTTGTGATTTCCCGTGAGCTTCCATAGAGTTGACTTGACCACGACGAGCAGTCACGTGACCCATGATATCTCCAAGATTTTCTTCAGGAACAGTAATCGTAACTTTCATCATAGGCTCAAGGATTGCAGGTTGTGCAGTCTTAGCAGCTTCTTTCATCGCAAGTGAAGCCGCAACCTTGAAGGCCGTTTCAGATGAATCGACATCATGATATGAACCATCATAAAGTTTAGCTTTGATATCAACCATTGGATATCCAGCAAGGACACCATTAGCCATAGTTTCTACCAAACCTTTTTCAACAGCTGGTACGAATTCACGAGGCACAACACCACCAACGATAGCATTTTCGAACTCGAATCCTTTACCTTCTTCATTTGGTGTGAACTCAATCCATACGTCACCGTATTGACCTTTACCACCTGATTGACGTTTGAAGAATCCACGTGCTGAAGTGCCAGCGCGGAAAGTTTCACGGTAAGCAACTTGAGGCGCACCTACGTTTGCTTCAACTTTAAATTCACGTTTCATACGGTCAACAAGGACGTCCAAGTGAAGTTCACCCATACCAGAGATAACTGTTTCTCCAGTTTCAGGGTTTGTTTCAACGCGGAAAGTAGGGTCTTCTTCAGCCAATTTTTGAAGAGCAACACCCATCTTATCTTGGTCAGCTTTAGTTTTAGGTTCTACCATCAATTGGATAACTGGTTCTGGAACTTCGATTGATTCAAGAATGATTGGTGCTTTTTCATCTGTCAATGAGTCACCAGTTGTTGTATTTTTCAAACCAACAGCAGCAGCAATATCACCAGCATAAACAGTTTGAATTTCTTTACGTGTATTAGCGTGCATTTGAAGGATACGTCCGATACGTTCACGTTTACCTTTTGAAGTATTCATAACGTATGAACCAGCATCAAGCGTACCTGAGTAAACACGGAAGAATGAAAGACGTCCAACAAATGGGTCTGTCATAATCTTGAATGCCAGTGCAGCAAATGGAGCTTCATCTGATGCTGGGCGTTCGTCTTCTGCATCTGTATCTGGATTTACACCTTTAATTGCAGGAATATCAAGTGGACTTGGAAGGTAGTCAATAACTGCATCAAGCATCATTTGAACACCTTTATTTTTGAAAGCAGAACCTGCAAGCATTGGGTAGAATTCAACATTGATTGTTGCTTTACGGATAGCTGCTTTAAGTTCTGCTTCCGTAATTTCTTCACCTGAGAAGTATTTTTCCATGATATCTTCATCAAGTTCAGCTACTGCTTCAATAAGTTTTTCACGCCATTCTTGAGCTGTTTCCAAATATTCTGCTGGAATTTCTTCGTCAAGAATATCAGTCCCAAGGTCATTAGTGTAAACTTCTGCACGCATTGTTACCAAGTCAATAATCCCTACAAAATCATCTTCAGCACCAATTGGGATTTGGATTGGATGTGCATTTGCACCCAAACGGTCATGGAGTGTTGAGAGTGAATAGAAGAAGTCAGCACCAATTTTGTCCATTTTGTTAGCAAAAACAATACGTGGAACTCCATATTCAGTCGCTTGACGCCAAACTGTTTCAGTTTGAGGTTCTACACCTGATTGAGCATCAAGAACGGTAACAGCACCGTCAAGGACACGAAGTGAGCGTTGTACTTCGATAGTGAAGTCAACGTGACCTGGGGTGTCAATGATGTTGACACGGTTACCTTTCCATTGAGCAGTGGTTGCAGCAGATGTGATTGTGATACCACGTTCTTGTTCTTGCTCCATCCAGTCCATTTGTGATGCACCTTCGTGAGTTTCACCGATTTTGTGGATTTTACCAGTGTAGTAAAGAACACGTTCAGTTGTTGTTGTTTTACCAGCATCAACGTGAGCCATGATACCGATATTACGTGTATTAGCAAGTGAAAATTCGCGAGCCATTTTTTTC
Organism: Lactococcus protaetiae; assembly: GCF_006965445.1. Taxonomy (NCBI): domain Bacteria; kingdom Bacillati; phylum Bacillota; class Bacilli; order Lactobacillales; family Streptococcaceae; genus Lactococcus; species Lactococcus protaetiae. The sequence continues at coordinate 474,797 of NZ_CP041356.1, forward strand.
TCCTATATTTTTATTTAGCATTGAGAGGTAATGAGTTTCCTCAATTACCATTTTAACAAATTTTTTATTAAAAGATAAAATAAATCCGAGCGGGCAGGAGCCCAGCCCGGAGTTCTTTAGTCTTTTGTGACAGGCTGCTATTTTGATTTGGCTAGAGAAATTCGTAGCATCTGACCAAACAAAACGTACTGAGGTACGTGAGTAAGGGTAGAACAAGAATTTCCGATGTCCAAATTAAAATTACCAACGGAAGTGAGCGAACGCACGGTTAGCTTCAGCCATTTTGTGAGTGTCTTCACGTTTCTTAACTGCTGCACCTGTGTTGTTAGCTGCATCTAAGATTTCTTTTGCAAGACGGTCTTGCATAGTGTGTTCACCACGGTTACGAGCGATTGTTACTAACCAGCGAAGTCCAAGTGTTGTACGACGTTCTGGACGAACTTCAACTGGAACTTGATAGTTAGAACCACCAACACGACGCGCGCGAACTTCAAGAACTGGCATGATATTTTCCATAGCAGTTTCGAAAACTTCAAGTGGATTGTTTCCAGTAGCTTCTTCAATTTGTTTGAAAGCTCCGTAAACGATTTGAGCCGCAACACCACGTTTACCATCAAGCATAACGCGGTTGATAAGACGAGTTACTACGACTGAGTTATACATTGGGTCTGCCAAAACTTCACGTTTTGGGGCACGATTTTTACGCATTCTTACTTATCTCCCTTCTTAAGCTTTTGGTTTTTTGGCACCGTATTTAGAACGGCTTTGTTTACGGTCAGATACACCAGCAGTATCAAGCGCACCACGAACGATATGGTAACGTACCCCTGGAAGGTCTTTTACACGTCCACCACGAAGAAGCACTACGCTGTGTTCTTGGAGGTTATGTCCAATACCTGGGATATATGCTGTAACTTCCATAAGGTTTGAAAGACGTACACGAGCGAACTTACGGAGCGCTGAGTTAGGCTTCTTAGGTGTCATTGTACCAACACGAGTCGCAACACCACGTTTTTGTGGGCTGGCAAGTTTAGTTTGTACTTTTTTACGGCTGTTGTAGCCAACGTTCATAGCTGGTGATTTAGATTTAGTCACTTGAGCTTGACGAGGTTTGCGTACTAATTGATTAATTGTAGGCATTTTACTGTCTGCTTTTTGTATTTTTCCACATAATGCGAAGCGATGAGAAATACAAAAGCATTCCTTTCTTTTTATTGGCTGCTCTTTCGAGCGATTTTTGCGTCAGTATATGGTCGCTTAAGCCAAGTTCTGACAAGAAGTTTAGCAACTTTAACAAGTTCTCCTGAGAGTCCAAAGTAAAAAGTACCGCTTAATATAGTATCATTCTTTTTTGAAATTGTCAATCAATTTTTTAAGATTAATAAACTGATAAAATATATTTATGGTGATTATCTTGGGCTTTCTTGCTTTTTTTGGTATAATCAAGGCATGAAAAAAATTGCAATTCTTCTTTGTACCTTACTGACAGCTTTGTCAGTGCTAACAGGTATTTCTGTCAGCGCCGCTACTCCTTCTAGTAATAGTTTTTCCGTAGCTGCAAAATCTGCAATTGCGGTTGACGCTTCTAGTGGAAAGATTTTATATGCCCAAAATGCAGATGATTCAAGCACAGCAATTGCCTCAATAACTAAGCTTTTAACTGCTTATCTCGTTTATAAAGATATCGCTGAAGGGAAACTAAGTTGGACAACTAAAGTGCCAATTTCTCAATACGCCTATGATTTAACGCAAAATAGTAATGCAAGCAATATCCCACTTGCTAAAGACGAAACCTATACCGTCAAAGACCTCATGAATGCTCTTTTAATCCCATCAGCAAACTCTGCCGCTGTGGCACTCGCTGAAAAAGTTGCTGGTTCTGAACCAAAGTTTGTAGATATGATGACCGCTCAAATGAAAGCTTGGGGCATTAATGACACACATCTAGTCAATGCTTCAGGACTTCCAAATGATGATTTGAATGGACATATTTATCCTGGTTCAAGTAACACAGCCACAAACACAATGAGCGCCAAAGCTGTAGCCGTACTTTCTTATCATCTCATCAAAGATTATCCTCAAGTTTTAGATATCACCAAACAAGTGCAGCTTCCTTTTGATACTGGTGGGAAAACACAAACTACTCTTACCAATACTAATCAGATGCTTAAAGGATTTACAAACTCACGCGCAGGGGTTGATGGTCTGAAGACAGGGTCAACTAGCTTTCAAATCGACTGTTTTGCTGGTACAACAACCCAAAATGGTTTTCGTATCATTACAGTTGTCTTAGATGCAGATAATCCCGCTGTTGATAATTCAACTCCTTTCACTCTGACTAATCAATTAATGAATTACGTCTATGGACATTGGTGCACAGCTAGTCTTACTCAAAAGAGAAAAGCGATAAAAGATTTTGACAAAATTTCGTTGACTGACGGAAAACAGAAATCTGTTAACCTTGTTGCAGGAGAAACAATCAATCCTGTCGTTCCCTTTGCTACTGATGGAAGCGCTGATTTGAAATCTTTATCTATCAAATATAGTCAGAAAAAAACTAAAACAATCGAAGCGCCCGTTACAAAGGGACAAAAGATTGTTACAGTATCTGCTTCACTCAAAGATAAGCTTGGCTATCTTCCAGGAAGTTCGACAGCTCAATTTTCACTCGTTGCTAAAAATGATGTAGAAAAGAGCAATCCACTCAAGGTTTTCTGGAATCATTTCGTCATTTTTGTGAATGAGAAATTATAATTTTACTGACAGAAATTTTGTCAGTAAGTAAAAACTCTGTTAGTGTGCTGACAGAGTTTTCTTATTGTATTTTTAACTTAGCAAGTGCGTGCTATTGCTATCTCCGCCCTTTGGGTGGGCTACGCTGTCGATGCTCGCTACGCCACTAAAGTGGCTAGTCGCAATCGCAATCCACCACCTCTTAAAGAGGTGGTGGGATAAGCAGCACTATCTCCGCTTTGCTATGCTGTCCATTCGCTCTAAAGCAATAAGGCGAAATGACAAGCCCTGTCGTTCTACTGCCCTAAGGGCTTAGCGCTTTAGCGCTTAGACTTCAGGGACAGGGTGATCTCATATCTTTGATGTTAAGCAGACTATTGCAGCTTTAGCTGCGTAAGATTGCTTAGTTGTTACACCTAGAGGTTGTGCCCTAACATTGATGAGGGAGAAATAATCCCCCATCAATGAAGTAATCACTTCAACCTTTTGACTTAACAACAGCAAGCAATAGAGCACCAACAACGAAAAGAATCATACCAATCGCCACATAACCCAGCTCCTTTTTGGTTTTCTTTTCTCCGAGGAAAAGAATTCCTCCAATTGTCGAAATGATAATCCCAAGTTGAGAAAATGAAAAAGCAATTGCATTTCCGGCTTCTCTAGCCGCCATCAACATAAAGATATTTCCGACGCCCCACATAATACCAACAATCATATTTTGGAAAACATACTTTTCAAGTTTGATTTTACCACCACCCATAGCAATCGCACCAACAATCATTCCCAATGACATTGGCAAAATGATGGTCAATGTATCAAAATGTATGTTGAACCAAAGTGCTGACAGATTATTAAATAAGATGACATAAGCCACATAACCCAAAGTAGAATAAGTCAACCACATCAAGCCTTTACCATAATTATGGTGTTCATGAATCACAGTATTTTCGGGATCCCTTTTCGCAGAGAAGTAAAAACCAATTACCAAAACAATCATGGCAATGAAGCCAAGAATAAATTGAATTTGTTTTGTCCATTCATGAAAAGCGAAAACACCAATCAAACCGCCAAGTACAAGCTGTGTGCCCGAAGAAAGTGGACTTGCTACAGATACTCCCATATACTTCATCGAATTAAACTGACCAAACTGACCGATTGACCAAATCAATCCTCCGATAAATCCAATTAAAAAGATCGGCCAAGTTAAATGCGGCTGGCGGAACAAGAAAACAATAAGTGCAAAAACAAATGCGCCAAGCGTCATCCCAAGCGTTTGCTGTTTGGCATTACCACCAAATTTGTTTGCGACAAAACCAATTGAACCCCATGCAACCATTGGAACAAGCGCAAGCAGAACTCCTTGCATAATTTCACCTTTTCTAAGAGAAAAGCCCTATAAATCAAGCTTTCTTATATTATTTTTTATATCTGCTTTACCCTATTTAATTACTTCACAATCTATAAAACACAACCATTTATTTCAATCTTTTTTTGCAATATAGTTTAAAACAGCATTTTTTCATTTTACACTATTTTTTGGAAAAATCAAGCATTCTAGAACGTATAAATATTCAGAATTTGATTAATTTCATGGAAATTTTTTTCTATTTATAAATAGAAAATTGAAGCGATTACTTCATTAGTAGGGGATTATTTCTCCCACATCAATGTTAGGGCACAACCTCTAGGTGTAACAACTAAGCAATCTGCTTAAATGAGGTCAACCCTGTCTGTCCCTAAAGTCTACCTCGCTTTGCTCCGCTGTCGATTTCGCTAAGACACTAGGGTAGCAGAACGAAAGCAGAGATTGCTAGATTGCGATTTCGCCTTATCACTTTGCCTTTCGCTCTTACTGATTTAGCAGTACAGTTAAGCAAACGGACAGCGTAACCCAAAGGGCGGAGATAGCACGCACTTGCTAAGCTATTTCTTTTCCAAAATCACTAAAATCGGTGGAGTATGAACTTGATTGAGCGGACCATAGGTAAAAACCTCCCAAACTTTTTGATCAAGACCAGAAACCCAATGAATAACCGCATTTTTTTCTTGTTCTCCGCCCTCATGACCATAATAAATCATAAGAGCAATTCGACCACCAATAACCAACAGATCTGTCAGTGCTGACAAAGCTGTCAATGTTGTGTCAGGTTTTGTAATGACTGTTTTGTCTGCTTTTGGTAAATAACCCAAATTAAAAATTGCAGCCTTAATCGGCTGTTTGATGTATTTACGAACATTTTCATGTCCATCTAAAATTAATTTTACTGACGAGTTTTCTGTCAGTAACTTTTCATTTTCGGAAGCAGAAATTTTGATAACATTTTTCCCAGCAGCAGATAAACGTTTTTCAGTCGCCAAAAGCGCTTCATTTTGCACATCAAAAGCAAAAACATGAGCTGTCAAATTTGACAGAAACAGCGTATCATAGCCATTCCCCATTGTTGCGTCCACCACAATGTCATCAGATTTTATCACTTCTTTAAGGACTTGATGAGCAAATTCTAATGGTTTTTTCATATTTATTTCTCTTTCACGGTTTTTCTATTAATGAACTGGACAGGAAGTAAGATTTCATTTTCATAAATTTCCTTACCTTCAATTTTTGCGAGTAACAAATCAACCGCACATTTTCCCTTTCCCAAAACATCCTGTTTAATCGTACTTAGTTGTGCAAATTCTGCTAACGGTCCGTCATCATAGCCAATCACAGAAATTTGATTAGGAACTGAAATTTCCATTTCTGTCAGCACTGACAGAATGTCCGTCGCAAAATAGTCTGAACTCAAAAATAGCGCATCAAACTTTTCTAAATTTCCAGTAGAAATCCATTGCTTAAACTGGTTCAAGCGAATTTTTTTCTCTACTGATAAAGTAAAATATCGGCTGTCAGCACTGACAGATTTTAGCCCTTGAAATCGTGCCAAATCAACACCGAAAGGCATTTCTTCATCAGCAAAAAATGCAACGCGTGACAACCCCTGTGCAAGTAAGTACCGCCCAACCTGTCGTCCACCATCAAAATCATCACTTGTGATATTATAAATAGCTTCTGTCTGATCACTCACTGCACCATCAATGAAAACCGTAGGTTCTGTCAGTACTGACAGAAATTGCGCCGTATCAGCAGGCTTTGATTCAAGCACAATGATACCATCCACTTGCCAAGAACGCAAGGCATAAACAGCCTCATTCACGTTAGAAGCGCCATAAAGTAGCATAAAATATCCTGCTTCACGAATTCTTGACTCAATACTCGCAATTAATGCCCCATGATAATCTTCCTGAAAAATTTTCCCCTGTTCACGATATTCCGTACTCATCAACACGCCAATCATCCGACTTCTATTCCCAGCTAACGCTTGCCCGCACGATTGGGAATATAACCTGAACTGATGATGACTTTCTGAATCTTAGCTAATTTCTCCGCTGACAACTCATGGGTTCTACCATGGAGCACATTTGAAATCGTGGTAGGACTAACCTTTGCGAGTGTCGCTAATTCCTTAATTGTTATCATAAATTTATTATAGCAAGATGTGAGTACGATTGACAAGAAATGATGAAAAATGGGAAATCTCAAAGAGAAACAAAATTTCTTGGAGAGATTCATCTTTTTTCATTCATTTCTAATCGTGCGAACTCAGTTATTACAAGATGTGAGGCTGATCGTCCATAACTCATGAAAATAGCTATGAATCTACCAAATTCACCAACCATGTTTTCTCATGCATTTTCCAAAGACAAAGTCCCAATCGAAAAATCTCTTCTAATGAAATAGCAACAAAAACCCAGTAAATCGGTAAATGCCAGATAAAAGCGACCAATAATCCTAAAGGAATTGCCAAAATCCATGAACCAATTACAGATTGAATCAAAACAAATCGAGTTTCGCCCCTGCTGATAGTATGCCTTGTGTAATCACCATATTAACAACTTTAACTGGTAAAAACATCACCATCACTATCATCAAAATACTCGTCATCCTAAAGGAGTAATCTGACAAATGATAAAAACTCATATACCAATGATTAACTGGCAAATAAATCAAACCTAAGATTAAAGGAAAAACAAAGCTTAAAATTAATATCCGTTGACCAGTTCGATAGGCAAGCATTTTTTCATCTCTTCCAAGCGCCTGACCAACCATTACGGAACAAGCAAGCGAGAAACCACCAAAAAAAGCGATAATTAAACCTTGTACAGGCATCATTAAAGTCACTGCAATCGTCTGTGCTGTCCCATAAATCCATATATTGCATTATCCACCGTATCTGCAAGAATAAAACTTAACATTTCGACTAATAAAGGAAGCGTTAATGCCCAAAGCAAACGCAAATCTGCATCAAATTTAGTAAAAGTCAGCAACTCTCGCAGAGAATAAGCGCCGATTAAATGTTTACGATAAACAACCATCAACAGAAAAAATGCCTCAGCAAATTGTGAAATCGTTGTTGCAAGCCCTGCACCAGCTACACCCATTTTAGGCAAACCAAATATTCCAAAAATCAATAAAAAATTAAGTGTAGCATTCAGCACAACTGCTGCCATACCAGCGAACAAAGGCAATTTCACAATTTTTGCATTACGTAAAATTGTCGAATACATCATTGTAAGCACAAAAGGTAAATATCCTAGTGCAAGAAAACGATGATAGCGCGCACCAACGATAATAACAGCTTTATCAGCTGTAAAAAGTCCCATTGACCATATAGGAAAAATCAAAGAAATCACCACAAAGAACATTGCCAACAACAGCCCGTAAACAACATCATTCCTTGCATTTTGGTAATTTTCTCTGTCTTTTTCTTACCCATAAACTGTGCCGTCAAAATCGCAAGACCACCAGAGAGTCCCATTAGTGTAAAATTCAAGATGCCAAAATTTTTAGAAGCCAAGCTAACTGCTACCACGCTGACTTCTCCAAGTCGCCCAACCATAAGTTGATTAACAATAGCTAAAAGTGAGTATAATAAGCTTTGTAATGCGACTGGCAAAGCTAAATTAAATACTTGTTTCCAAAAATCATCTTCCATTATATCTCCTTTATCAAAAGCAACTGTTACGCAACAGTAGATGATATGAATTATCGTACACCTTCTTACAAAAAATGTCAATAAAAAAAGCAACCCTCAGATTACTTTCTCCACCACTTTTCTAAATTTTTCATCATCAAAATCTACTTTCCATCGCTCACCAATTTCTGTCAGCACTGACAAAGCTCGCTCAGTAACTTCCATCAAAAAATTTTGAACATTGCTCACTGGAGTATATTTGATCAGCCAGTTCTGCTGCTCTAACGACAATTTTGAACGCTTCCCCTCATACTTTGACCAATCTCCTAGACTATTAGGCTGTTCTCCCAATGCCATATACCAAAAAGCACAGAGGATATTTTTTAGATAAATACCGCACTCCTGCGCATAGTTCCATTCTTCACGTTGACTCCTCCTGAAAAATTCATGAACATAAGCGTAAAATTTTCCTAGATAAAAATCAAATTCTTCTTGAGTAAGTTGAAATTTTTCACTCATTGATTGCTCTGTCAGTGCTGACAGAAAACCATTCCTATCCATCAAAATTTTGATTTTCCTTAGCCAAACTGACGGTGTCAACTCTTCCAGAAAATAAACGAACACATCAACTTTGACAAAATGCTCAAAATGTAAAACGGCATAATGTTCCGTCAAAGTTTCGATAAACAGCAAATCCTTTCTTTTTGTCAGCACTGACAAAAATTTAGACTTACTTACACCTTGCTCTATCAGTAGCCGTAAATCCACATCCGAAAATTCATCTGCGCTACCACTTGCTAATGAACCACCCAGAAAAATTCCTAAAATCCCATTAATTTTTGAGCATTCTTCAGTTAATTCAAAGATTAACTGCTCACGCCAATCTGTTTCAGCCATTAAAGCACCTCGTCACTTGGATTCATTATATGATTTATCCCATGGAAATATTCCCTGATATTTAGACTACAGACCATATTTCAAAGAAAATATTTCCCCAAACAATCGAACACAATAAATAAACTACATTGGATTACAAAATTCTCTAAAAAGTCACAGCATTTGACAAGCGAACATCACGACAACCTTGTATCGAGCCTCGCCGTTCCATTTCAGCATCAATACTATTCAAAACTTCCCACTTTTTCAAAGACCACATCGGACCAATAATCAAGTCGCGCGGTGCATCTCCGGTCAAACGATGGATGACAATTTCCCTAGGAATCATCTCCAACTGGTCACAAATCACCTTCACATATTCCTCTTGAGACATGAGTTGTAATTTTCCCGCATGATAATCTCGTTGCAAACGCGTATTTTTCATCAAATGCAGTAAATGTAATTTCACTCCTTGAATATCCGAATCCAATATCATACGTCTCACATTTTCAAGCATCATCTCAGAAGTTTCACCCGGCAAACCATTAATCAAATGCGTGCAAACATTAATCCCGTGAACCCTCAAACGTTTCACAGCATCAACATAAGTCGCATAATCATGCGCACGGTTTATTAATTCAGAAGTTTCCTCATATGTCGTCTGCAAACCAAGATCAATCCAAACTTCCATTCGCTCATTTAACTCCGCCAGATAATCCACCACATCCTCAGGCAAACAATCTGGACGTGTCCCAATCGAAATCCCCACCACATCAGGTTGACCTACTGCCGCCTCAAAACGCTCACGCAAAACCTCAACAGGTGCGTGCGTATTTGTAAAGTTTTGAAAATAGACAATATATTTCTTAACTCCAGGCCATTTCTTATGAAATTGAATCACCTCTGCCTCAAACTGCTGCGCAATCGGTGCTTCTGGCTCCAAAATCATATCTCCAGAGCCCGAAACTGTACAAAAAGTACAGCCACCATGAGCGACAGTTCCATCACGATTAGGACAATCAAATCCCGCATCAATAGGGACTTTAAATATTTTTTCACCAAAATTCGCTCTTAAATACTCATTCCATGTTGTATATCGTTTTTCCATTACTAACCTCACCACATAGCAACAATTATAACACAAAAAAGAGACCACAAAGGTCTCTATAAAGCTGCGGATGTCAGACTCGAACTGACGACATCATGATTAACAGTCATGCGCTACTACCAACTGAGCTAATCCGCAATAACACAAAACTCGGTAAAACCGAGTCCTGAAAATATAGTCCGTACGGGATTCGAACCCGTGTTACCGCCGTGAAAAGGCGGTGTCTTAACCCCTTGACCAACGGACCATATATTAACTTGGCCACTCGCCTATCTCCCAGGGGGCAACCCCCAAGTACTTCCGCCGTAGATGGACTTAACTGCTGTGTTCGACATGGGAACAGGTGTATCTCCATCGCAATGATGACCAAATCTTTAAATGTTCCTTTGAACATTCAAAACTAAATAACAATCCTTCTAACTTCTAAACCTTAAGCATTTTATAGTTGACTCTTTTGGTAAAGTCCTCGAGCGATTAGTACTGGTCCGCTCCACCCCTCACAGGGCTTCCACTTCCAGCCTATCAACCAGATCATCTCTCTGGGCTCTTAATTCTTACGAATGGGAAATCTCATCTTGAGGTGGGCTTCGCACTTAGATGCTTTCAGCGCTTATCCCTTCCCTACATAGCTATCCAGCCGTGCTCCTGGCGGAACAACTGGTACACCAGCGGTAGGTCCATCCCGGTCCTCTCGTACTAAGGACAGATCCTCTCAAATTTCCTACGCCCGCGACGGATAGGGACCGAACTGTCTCACGACGTTCTGAACCCAGCTCGCGTGCCGCTTTAATGGGCGAACAGCCCAACCCTTGGGACCGACTACAGCCCCAGGATGCGACGAGCCGACATCGAGGTGCCAAACCTCCCCGTCGATGTGAACTCTTGGGGAGATAAGCCTGTTATCCCCAGGGTAGCTTTTATCCGTTGAGCGATGGCCCTTCCATGCGGTACCACCGGATCACTAAGCCCTAGTTTCCTACCTGCTCGAGTTGTAGCTCTCGCAGTCAAGCTCCCTTATACCTTTACACTCTACGATTGATTTCCAACCAATCTGAGGGAACCTTTGGGCGCCTCCGTTACTCTTTAGGAGGCGACCGCCCCAGTCAAACTGTCCGTCAGACACTGTCTCCCTGGCCGATATTGCCAGCGGGTTAGAGTAACCATAAGTCAAGGGTAGTATCCCAACAACGCCTCAATAGAAACTAGCGTCCCTATCTCAATGGCTCCTACCTATCCTGTACATGACTTACAGGTACTCAATATCAAACTACAGTAAAGCTCCATGGGGTCTTTCCGTCCTGTCGCGGGTAACCTGCATCTTCACAGGTACTAAAATTTCACCGAGTCTCTCGTTGAGACAGTGCCCAAATCATTACGCCTTTCGTGCGGGTCGGAACTTACCCGACAAGGAATTTCGCTACCTTAGGACCGTTATAGTTACGGCCGCCGTTTACTGGGGCTTCAATTCAGGGCTTCGCTTACGCTAACTCCTCCTCTTAACCTTCCAGCACCGGGCAGGCGTCACCCCCTATACATCACCTTGCGGTTTAGCAGAGAGCTGTGTTTTTGATAAACAGTTGCTTGGGCCTATTCACTGCGGCTGGCTTTTACACCAGCACCCCTTCTCCCGAAGTTACGGGGCTATTTTGCCGAGTTCCTTAACGAGAGTTCTCTCGATCACCTGAGGCTACTCGCCTCGACTACCTGTGTCGGTTTGCGGTACGGGTAGATATGACTTTACGCTAGAAGCTTTTCTTGGCAGTGTGACATCAGAGAGTTCGCAACCGTAGTTGCTTCCCCATTACAGCTCAATGTTAAAGAGAAATGCATTTGACACATCTCACACCTCACTGCTTAGACCAGAATCCATTAACTGGCATCTCTTAGCCTACTGCGTCCCTCCATCACGATCATATCTAGTACTGGAATATCAACCAGTTGTCCATCGACTACGCCTTTCGGCCTCGCCTTAGGTCCCGACTAACCCAGGGCGGACGAGCCTTCCCCTGGAAACCTTAGTCTTACGGTGGATAAGATTCTCACTTATCTTGCGCTACTCATACCGGCATTCTCACTTCTTAACGCTCCAGCACTCCTCACGGTATACCTTCTTCGCGGTTAAGAACGCTCTCCTACCATTGATAATATATCAATCCAAAGCTTCGGTAATATGTTTAGCCCCGGTACATTTTCGGCGCAGGGTCACTCGACTAGTGAGCTATTACGCACTCTTTGAATGATAGCTGCTTCTGAGCTAACATCCTAGTTGTCTGTGCAACCCCACATCCTTTTCCACTTAACATATATTTTGGGACCTTAGCTGTTGGTCTGGGCTGTTTCCCTTTCGACTACGGATCTTAGCACTCGCAGTCTGACTGCCGAACATGTGTATTAGCATTCGGAGTTTATCTGAGATTGGTAATCCGAGATGGACCCCTCACCCAAACAGTGCTCTACCTCCAATACACTTACATTTCGACGCTAGCCCTAAAGCTATTTCGGAGAGAACCAGCTATCTCCCAGTTCGTTTGGAATTTCTCCGCTATCCACAAGTCATCCAAACACTTTTCAACGTGTCCTGGTTCGGGCCTCCAGTGCGTCTTACCACACCTTCACCCTGCTCATGGATAGGTCACTAGGTTTCGGGTCTACATCATGATACTAAAGCGCCCTATTCAGACTCGCTTTCGCTACGGCTCCGTCTCTTCAACTTAACCTCGCATCATAACGTAACTCGCCGGTTCATTCTACAAAAGGCACGCTCTCACCCATTAACGGGCTCGAACTTCTTGTAGGCACACGGTTTCAGGTGCTATTTCACTCCCCTCTCGGGGTTCTTTTCACCTTTCCCTCACGGTACTGGTTCACTATCGGTCACTAAGGAGTATTTAGGGTTGGGAGATGGTCCTCCCGGATTCAAACTGGATTTCGCGTGTCCAGCCCTACTCAGGATACTGCTAGGTATAAGGTCTATTTCGAATACGAGGCTTTTACTCTCTTTGGCTCATCTTCCCAGATGATTCTTCTATAGACCTTAAGTCCACGTTGCAGTCCTACAACCCCAAGAAGCAAGCTTCTTGGTTTGCCCTTCTTCCTGTTCGCTCGCCGCTACTTAGGAAATCGTTTTTACTTTCTCTTCCTGCAGGTACTTAGATGTTTCAGTTCTCTGCGTTACCTTTACATGAGCTATGTATTCACTCATGAATAACTGCTAGAAGCAGCTGGGTTTCCCCATTCGGAAATCAACGGATCAAAGCGTACTTACAGCTCCCCGTCGCATATCGTCGTTAGTCACGTCCTTCTTCGGCTCTTAGTGCCAAGGCATCCACCGTGCGCCCTTATTAACTTTGCCATGATGATTCAATCATCTTTTTTCAAGTATAAGTTTGTAAATTCTTTAAAATTCACAGCTTTTCGGTTTATTTATCGTTATTAGATATTGTTATTTAGTTTTCAAGGTTCAAGATGATTTTAACGTCTTTTCTGACAAGATACCTTCGGCTGAAACTAATCTCAACACTTACTTTCGTATCTTCATGGAGCCTAGCGGGATCGAACCGCTGACCTCCTGCGTGCAAAGCAGGCGCTCTCCCAGCTGAGCTAAGGCCCCACAATCAAGAAGTTGATTCTTGCGTGGTCTATCTCTAGACCCCTCAAAACTGAATAAAGTTGAATGCTCATCCTTGTATATATTCCTTAGAAAGGAGGTGATCCAGCCGCACCTTCCGATACGGCTACCTTGTTACGACTTCACCCCAGTCATCGGTCTTACCTTAGGAAGCGCCCTCCTTGCGGTTAGGCAACCTACTTCGGGTACTCCCAACTCCCGTGGTGTGACGGGCGGTGTGTACAAGGCCCGGGAACGTATTCACCGCGGCGTGCTGATCCGCGATTACTAGCGATTCCGACTTCATGTAGGCGAGTTGCAGCCTACAATCCGAACTGAGAATGGTTTTAAGAGATTAGCTAAACATCACTGTCTCGCGACTCGTTGTACCATCCATTGTAGCACGTGTGTAGCCCAGGTCATAAGGGGCATGATGATTTGACGTCATCCCCACCTTCTTCCGGTTTATCACCGGCAGTCTCACTAGAGTGCCCAACTTAATGATGGCAACTAGTAATAGGGGTTGCGCTCGTTGCGGGACTTAACCCAACATCTCACGACACGAGCTGACGACAACCATGCACCACCTGTCACCGATGTACCGAAGTAACTCCTTATCTCTAAGGATAGCATCGGGATGTCAAGACCTGGTAAGGTTCTTCGCGTTGCTTCGAATTAAACCACATGCTCCACCGCTTGTGCGGGCCCCCGTCAATTCCTTTGAGTTTCAACCTTGCGGTCGTACTCCCCAGGCGGAGTGCTTATTGCGTTAGCTGCGATACAGAAAACTTATAGCTTCCTACATCTAGCACTCATCGTTTACGGCGTGGACTACCAGGGTATCTAATCCTGTTTGCTCCCCACGCTTTCGAGCCTCAGTGTCAGTTACAGGCCAGAGAGCCGCTTTCGCCACCGGTGTTCCTCCATATATCTACGCATTTCACCGCTACACATGGAATTCCACTCTCCTCTCCTGCACTCAAGTCTACCAGTTTCCAATGCATACAATGGTTGAGCCACTGCCTTTTACACCAGACTTAATAAACCACCTGCGCTCGCTTTACGCCCAATAAATCCGGACAACGCTCGGACCTACGTATTACCGCGGCTGCTGGCACGTAGTTAGCCGTCCCTTTCTGGTTAGATACCGTCACTGCATGGATTTTCCACTCCCACACACGTTCTTCTCTAACAACAGAGTTTTACGATCCGAAAACCTTCTTCACTCACGCGGCGTTGCTCGGTCAGGGTTGCCCCCATTGCCGAAGATTCCCTACTGCTGCCTCCCGTAGGAGTTTGGGCCGTGTCTCAGTCCCAATGTGGCCGATCACCCTCTCAGGTCGGCTATGTATCATCGCCTTGGTAGGCCTTTACCCTACCAACTAGCTAATACAACGCGGGATCATCTTTGAGTGATGCATTTGCATCTTTCAAACTTTTAACTTATGTTTAAAGCTTTTATGCGGTATTAGCATTCGTTTCCAAATGTTGTCCCCGCTCAAAGGCAGATTCCCCACGCGTTACTCACCCGTTCGCTGCTCTTCCAGTTGGTACAAGTACCAACCTTCAGCGCTCAACTTGCATGTATTAGGCACGCCGCCAGCGTTCGTCCTGAGCCAGGATCAAACTCTCAAATAAAGTATTTAAGTCACCTTAGTGACTGGCTTGTCTTTCATTATTGATTGACAGATTTTTGATGTCTTTACGACATCACATGAGTCATTCTTCTTTATTCAGTTTTCAAGGGTCTAAACGCTTGAGTGGCTTCCCTCTCTCGCGACAACTATTATATTCTATCAAACTACACACCCTTTGTCAATTATTTTATCACTCCTTTCTCCGATTTTTTTTACTTTGTTCGATTTTTACTCCTACCCTACTCCCATTTTTTATCGTGGACATAAACTGAATGGGAAATGAACCCAAAAAAGAAGCCCCTGTATCTAGCAGGGGACTTCCTTTTTATTCTTCCGAGTCATCTAAATCAAAAAGAATAGATTTAATTTTTTCTTTGAGCCGATAGCGCTCCATACGAGTCAGTTCTTCTCCTCGCATTTGGCGGACGAGAAGCTCTTGGTAATGAGGACGAAGGCACTCATACACCTCTGCTAGAAGGTGATTAAATACAAGGGCACTCTCTGGAGTCTCTCCGTGTGACGAAATGACATCCGAATACTCATAGATATCTACCGCTCCTAGTTGGTCAAAACCTCGTTTTTTCGCTTGGCTATGACGGATTTCATCTATCAAACGTTGGTGATAACTTTTTTTGTGATTACTATATATAGTAGATAACCATAATAAATATAAATTTGAGATTTGATGTTTTCCATTTTATAAAATATCCCCATTGTTGTTTTTGATTTTTTAATATTTGGTGGATTACTTTTATCAACTTTTTCTTTTCCACAAGATTAATACACAAATTTTTCGTTTTTATCACTTGTGGAAAACTCTTAAAATCCTTACAATTCCCTGCCTTAATTTGGAAAGTGAAACATATTTTCCACACTTTCCACAAAATTGTGAATAACTTATTTTAACAGTGGAAAACTTTATTTTTTTTATTTAAACAGACTGTGGAAAAATAGATTTTGAAATGATATAATAAGTTATCAACAAACTATGTAAAGGAGTATTATGTCTCTCCTAACTGAGAATCAAAAATTTTGGGACAGAGTCACTGAGTTAGCACATCAAAATATTGGACAACAAGCTTTTGAATTTTTTATTGAACCTGCGCAATTATTAAGTATTGAAAAAGATGTTGTTAACATTTTATTAGATAGTGGGATGAAAAAAGATTATTGGAGGAAACAGAGTGATTTAATCACTACTGCTGGATTCGAAATTTTTGGACGCCCACTTACTTATTCTCTCTATGCTAAAGATGAACTCTCAAGTAATGAGTTGAATAAATTGACATCTATAGATAATGTTGCGGAGACAACGTCTTCTGAAACCATCGCTACAGCACCCATTGCTAATGGATTAAATGAAAAATATATATTTGAAAATTTTGTTCAAGGACCTGGTAACCGATGGACACTTGCCGCAGCTGTCGCTGTTGCAGATAAACCTGGTGACACTTATAATCCCCTTTTTATTTATGGTGGTGCTGGGCTTGGTAAGACTCACTTAATGCATGCCATTGGTAATGAAATCTTAAAAGACAATCCGACAGCTAAAGTCAAATATGTTTCTTCTGAAAACTTTGTTAATGATTATGTTAATGCCACTCGTAAAAATCAGATGGAAAATTTCGAGAATACATATCGCAATCTTGATTTACTCCTACTTGATGATGTACAATTTTTTAGTGATAAAGAAGGCACTAAGACAGAGTTTTTCAATACTTTCAATGCTTTGTATGATAAAGGTGCTCAAATCGTTTTAACTTCTGACCGAATTCCTCAAGAATTAAATAATTTGGAAGAACGTCTGGTGAGTCGCTTCTCTTGGGGCTTAACTACAGATATTACTGCTCCAGATTATGAAACTCGGATGGCTATTCTTCTCATTAAGTCTGAATCCAGTCGTTTAGAGTTTCCTAGTGAAACCCTGAGTTATATTGCTGGACAAATTGACTCTAACGTTCGTGAGCTTGAAGGCGCCTTAAATCGAGTTGAGTTTGTTGCTAAGGCTAATGGCATTACTGTGGTAGATATTGAAACAGCTAGTCAGGCCTTACGTTCCTTAAAAAATGCAACGCAACAGTCTTTATCCAATCTTACAATTAAAAAGATTCAAGATGAAGTAGCTAATTACTATCATATTTCTTTTTCTGATTTAGTAGGACCTAAGCGTCCCAAAGAAATCGCTTTTCCCCGACAGAT
Source organism: Lactococcus protaetiae (assembly GCF_006965445.1). Classification (NCBI taxonomy): domain Bacteria; kingdom Bacillati; phylum Bacillota; class Bacilli; order Lactobacillales; family Streptococcaceae; genus Lactococcus; species Lactococcus protaetiae. The sequence goes on from NZ_CP041356.1 coordinate 491,969, forward strand.
TGCAATGTATCTTGTTCGTGAACTTTTAGGTACAAGTCTTCCTGCCATTGGTACTGCCTTTGGAGGGCGCGATCACACGACAGTAATGTATGCTTATCGGCAGATTTCTGATAAAATGAAAACAGATATAGAAGTTCAAAAAGATATTGATAGTATAAAACGTAAATTTTAAGCTTGTGGAAAACTTCGAGACTTATAAAAACTTTATTCCCTTGTTATACACAGGCAAAAAGCTTTTAAATTCTTGATTATTTCTGTTATGCAGATTATCCACAAGACCTACTACTATTACTAATAAATTTATAAAAAATAATAATAAAGGAGTGCCATGATTAAATTTTCAATTAATAAAAATGCTTTTCAAAATGCACTGAGAATTACAAAACAAGCCATTGGTTCAAAAGTTACAATTCCTGCTTTAACAAAGTTAAAAATTGAAGTTGAAGATAAAGGAATAACACTTATTGGTTCAAATGGACAAATTTCTATAAAGAATTTTTTACCAGCTGACAATAAAGATGCTAATATGCTTATTTCTAATACAGGTTCTGTCTTGTTGGAAGCTGCATTCTTTGAAAATGTGGTTAGTCAGCTACCTGAGGTAACTTTGGAATTTACTGAAAAGGAGCAAAAGCAAGTTGTTTTAACTTCTGGTAAATCTGAGATTACTTTAAAAGGTTTAGATGCTGAAATTTACCCTCATTTACAAGAAATTTCACAAGGTGAATCATTAAAAATGAAAGTTAAAGCCTTAAAAGAAATTTTTAGTGAAACAGTATTTGCTGTTAGTACACAAGAAAATCGTCCAATTTTTACAGGTGTTCACTTAGAAATTTTACCCACGGGTGAATTGAAAGCAGTTGCTACAGACTCTCATAGGATGAGTCAACGTTTGTTTCCTTTAGAACAAGCAGATTTAAAATTTGATGTGATTTTACCAAGTAAGTCAATCAATAGTTTTAAAAATGTTTTTACTAATGACGAAGAAGAAATTGAAATCTTTATCAGTGGTAGCCAAATGTTATTTCAAAATGAAACAATTAGCTATTACAGCCGTTTGATTGAGGGTTCTTATCCCGATACTAACCGTTTGATACCGAAAGAGTCAGATTATACTTTAGATTTGATATTTGATGTAGCAGAACTTCGGCATACGATGGATCGAGCGCGACTTTTGACTGTTATGACAACTAATGGTACAGTTAAACTTACAGTTACTGGTGACAGTGTTGTGACAACTGCAAATTCTCCAGAAGTTGGTTCGGTTCATGAAGAATTAACAGCTTTATCAAAAGAAGGGCGGATATTGCAATCAGTTTCAATCCTGAATATTTAATTGATGCTTTGAAAGTGGTTAAATCTCCTGAAGTACGTGTACGCTTTATCTCAAATGTTCGCCCATTTACTTTACAACCTAAAAATGATGAAAATGGCTTTGTTCAGCTCATTACACCTGTTCGTACGAATTAAAAAATTTCTGTCAGTAATATTTACTGACAGTTTTTTTGTCAGCACTGACAAAAAGTGAGAACATAAAAAAATGTTATAAAACTGAGATATTATTGTTTTTTAGAAATAAGTGCTATGATATGCTGAATTTTTGCTTTTTGATATAATAGACTTAACGAAAGTTGGGTCTATTTTTATGGAAATTTTATATACTGAGATTACACAAGATTTGACAGCAGAGCTTTTAAAGCGAGCAGTCAAGGAATTAGAAACTGGTCGTAAAATTTATTACATTGTACCTTCGTCAATGTCATTTGAAAAAGAAAAAGAAATTTTAGAGCGATTATCTGAAGGAGAGGATACGGCTGTCTTTGATTTGCTTGTTACTCGTTTTAAGCAGCTTCCTTACTATTTTGATAAAAAAGAGCAGGGATTAGATAAGGTGGAATTGAGTCAAGCTGGACTATCAATGCTTTTTCGACGTGTTATGAGAAGTTTTTCTAAAGAAGAATTGCCACTTTATTTTTTACAGCAAAATTCGGCTGGATTTTTGGAAATGTTAACTAATTTACGCTCAGAATTACTGACAGCTAATCTGTCAGCTGATGATTTACCAGATAATCCTAAAAATCAAGAGTTAAAAAAAATATTATCAAGATTTGAAGAAGAATTATCGAAAAATTATGCTAATTATTCAGAGTTTGGAGAGTTTACAGAACGTGTAAACAATGGAGAATTTGATATTCAATTACGAAACAGTGTAATTATTGTTGATGGTTATACTCGATTTTCCGCAGAAGAAGAGTTATTTATTGAATCAGTAGAGCAACGGGTTGCAAATTTCATTATAGGAACTTATGCAGAACAAAAGGAAGTTCTTGATTTTTCAGAAACAATCTATGTCAATGCTGTGCAGATGATTGAACGTTTTAGAGAAAAATTTTCGGCTGATATACAGATATTGGAGAAACAGAATGTAAATGAAGTTTACAGTAAGTTGACAAAGCTAGTTGATCAAGAAGAACGTTTTGTTATTACTAATCAAACGATTCAGTTGTCTGAAAATGATGCTCATTCATTTGCTATTTGGGAAGCTGAAAATCAAAATGCTGAAATTGAGCGTGTTGCAAAAGAAATACGAAAGAAAATCAGCAATGGTGCATTTTTCAAAGAATTTACAGTGTTAGTCGGTGATTTAGCAGCCTATGAAATTGCAATAAAAGAGACATTTGAGCTTTATGATATTCCTTTTTTCTATGCTCAGGAAGAAGCCATGAGTCAGCATCCTCTGATTGTATTTTTTGAAAGTTTGTATGCAATCAAGAAAAATAATTATCGTACAGATGATGTTGTAAATCTTTTAAAAAGTAAAGTTTACACTTGTCCGAACTTTACACAAGATTATGTTGACCAATTTGAATATTACGTACAAAAATTTAAAATTTCAGGTCGTAAAAAATATTCCACAATTTTTGATGAAAAAGAATTTATTCACTTAACTTCAGTTGAAAAATTACGCGAAAAATTGCTAGGGCAATCGTCACCTTTACAAGAATTTTTAACAAGTAACTCAGCAAAAACGGGGAAAAAATGGGTTTCAGATTTACAAATTTTTTTAGAAAAAGGAAATGTGATTCATCAAATAAATAAACTCTATAATGAATCGGAAAATGAAAACGCTCATGAAGTTGCTGATAAGCATGAACAGGTTTGGAAATCACTTCTGTCAGTACTGACAGAGTTTTCATCAGTATTCTCTGATCAAAAAATGAAAGTTTTAGATTTTTTAGATATTCTATTAGCTGGATTAAAATCAGCAAAATACCGTCAAATCCCTGCAAATGTTGATGTAGTCAATGTGAAAGATTATGAGCTTGTTGAACCGCAAACGAATAAGTATATTTATGCGATTGGTCTAAGTCAAACGAACTTTCCACGAGTTAAGCAAAATTCAACACTTCTATCAGATGAAGAAAGAGCAGAGATTAACAGTACAACTGCAGAAAATCAATTTATTGAACAGCTTAATGTTGTAAACTATCATAAAAATATGTTTACAGTATTATCACTAATTAATTCAGCAAAAGAACATTTAGTGCTGTCAATGCCACAAATTATATCCAATGAACAAGGGGAACTTTCACCCATTTTTCAACTATTTATCCAACATTCAGATAAAGCAATTGTTCATCAAATTAGAACTGTAAATCTGGAGGAAACAATAGAGCATATCGGAAATAATCGTGCTGTTATTGCGATGATGGGCAAAATTGAGCGAGAATTATTAGAAGCAGACGCTGTAAGTAGTGACAAGAAAACTTTTTGGTCAAGCCTTTTTAGAATACTAGTTAAGTCTAATCCTAACTTCAAAAAATTGCTTTTAAATTTAGATAAAGACATTGATAGTGTAAATCTTGAAACTGATACAGTGGAACAAATTTATTCTGACAAAATATATGCCTCTGTCAGCAGTTTTGAACGGTTTTATAACTGTGAATATCAATATTTTTTAGAAAATACACTTAGATTGGAAACTTTTGAAAGTGTAGATATTAATTCAAAAATTGTAGGTAATTTTTTTCATGAAGTGTTTGAGAAACTAATGAACTTACCAGATTTATCAAAAGATAATTTTGATGAGAGGTTGACAGATGTTTTACATAAAGTTGACAAAGATTATTCACGATATTTTACACAAGATGCAACAGCACGATTTACCTGGAGTAATCTAGAAGAAATTGTTCGTCAAACAGCTGTTGTGTTAAAAAATTCTGTCAGTACTGACAAAATAAAAACTTTACTGACAGAAAGTAGTTTTGGTCTACCAAAAAGTGAACTAGGATACTTTGATATTGATGAAATCTCTCTTCGTGGCCGAATTGACCGAATTGATGAATTAGCTACTAAAATTGGTGCAATTGACTATAAGTCTAGTGCCCATCAATTCAGTTTACAAGAGGTTTACGATGGATTGAGTTTACAATTTTTGACATATCTTGATGTTTTGAAGAAAGCTTTTCCAGAACAACAGGCTTGGGGAGCACTTTATCTGCAATTTAAAAATCAACCCATTAATTTGTCAGAAGTCAATTCTCTGAATGAAATTGCTCAACTTTTAAATCAATCTATGCGTTATGAAGGATTGCTTTTAGAAGATGCAATTGATGATATTAAACAAATTGATAGTATTAATATTAAGAAAAATAATATTTATACAGAAGAAGTTTTTGAGCAACTCCTCAACATAAATGAGAAACATTATAAAGAAGCCGGCAATAGACTAAGGCAAGGACAAATTGCAATCAATCCAATTATGAAACGTTCAGAAGGAATTGATAAGAGCGGAAGTGTTCGAGGTTGTAGATACTGCCCTCTAAAATCAATTTGTAGATTTGAAGCAAATATTCACATGAAAGATGCTCGGGAAATTGGACAAAAATCCGCAGCAGATATTTTAGCAGAGATGAAAGGAGGAGAAAATGACTGAAATTAAGTTGACACCAGAACAAAAGGAAGCAATTTTTAGTTTAGGGAAAAATATCCTTGTTTCTGCAAGTGCAGGTTCAGGGAAAACCTTTGTTATGGCACAGCGAATTGTTGAGAAAATTAAACAAGGTGTAGAAATTAATCGATTATTTATTTCTACATTTACAAAAAAAGCTGCTGCAGAACTAAAAACAAGATTAGAAAAAGATATCAAAAAAGCAAGACAAAATACAAATAGGAATGATGAAAGAAAGAAGTTGACACTTGCTTTACAGAATTTGTCAACTGCTGATATTGGAACAATGGATAGCTTTACACAAAAATTGGTTAAAAATTATTTTAATCGAATTGATGTAGATCCTCATTTTCGAATTTTAGCAGATCAAACAGAAAGCGATTTACTTAAACAAGATGTATTTGAAGAATTAGTTGAGTATTACCTTACACCAGCAAATGAACAGGAAGTTTCTGCTATCATCTCAAAAGAAGATTTTGAGAAAATGGTAAAGAATTTTTCAAAAGATAGAAATATTAGTGGTTTTCAAGAAATAGTTTACAATGTTTACAGATTTGCAACTGCTACAGAACATCCAATTAAGTGGTTAGAAAATCAGTTTTTAAAAGGTTTCGAGAGTTATCAATCACTAACAGATTTATCAGAAGATTTTACAGATGATATCAATAAAAGTTTACAGTCATTTTTTGAGTTATTGGAAACTTCCTTAGAAAATGGAGTCATTGCTAAAAAGGGTGTTGGTCGTGATAAAGCAATGATTATTTTGGATAATAAAGAAGAACTTGTCAACTTGCTTAGCAAGAAAGACTACCAACATTTTTCAGAGTTATTTTTGTCATTGGATACTGATATTCGAGTAGGTTCATCAAAAGATGAAGTAATTTCTGAACTAAAGAAAAATTTTTCTACCCTCAAACAAGAGCTTATTGGGTCTAATAGCAAGCCAGGAATTGCGCGCGATTTTGTGAATCAGACAAAGCATAGTGAGTTAATTGAAAAATATCAGAGTGAAGCTTTCGAAGTAGCAAAGAATTTACAAAAATTTGTGATTGATTTTTATCAACATTATTTGGCGAGAAAACGTCAAGAAAATGCTTTTGAGTATTCTGATATCGCTCATTTTGCAATAGAAATTTTAGAAGAAAATCCAGATATTCGTGAAAATCTGAGAAAATATTATGATGAAATCATGATTGATGAGTATCAAGACACAAGTCATACGCAGGAAAGAATGTTAGAGTTGCTTTCAAATGGACATAATTTGTTTATGGTTGGTGATATTAAACAATCAATTTATGGCTTTCGTTTAGCAGACCCTGGGCTTTTTCTTGAAAAATACAAGTCCTATGGTCAACCAGAAAATTCAAATCAATTAATCCGTTTAAAAGAAAATTTTCGTTCTAGAGGAGAAGTCCTAAATTTTACAAATCAAGTTTTTAAACACTTAATGAATGAAACTTTAGGTGAGATGACTTACGGGTTAGAAGAACAGCTCGTCCAAGGAAATATCAGCGATTATCCTGAGAAAATGGAAGAGGGTTTTTACCCAGAATTACTGCTTTATAAAGAAAGTTCATTAGAAACAAATCTAGAAGCTGGAACTATGGATATTACGATTTCAGATGGTGAGATTCAGAGTGCCGCGAAACAGATTCAAAAATTAATTTCATCTGGAGTGGAGCCAAAAGATATTGCAATTTTAGTACGCTCAAAATCAAATAATAATAAAATAGAAGACGTCCTGAGCAGTTATGATATTCCAGTTGTTTTGGATGAAGGACGGGTTGATTTTTTGAAGTCAATGGAAGTACTTGTTATGCTTGATGTTTTGAGGGCAATTGACAATCCACTTTATGATATTTCTCTTGTTGCCCTTCTGCGCTCTCCATTATTCAGCTTTAATGAGGATGAATTAACTCGAATTGGTTTACAAGGTGGGAAAGAAGTTAGATTTTGGGAGAAAATCAAAATATGCTTTGATAAAACAGGACTTAAACCTGATTTAATTTCATTGACATTAACAAAAAAGTTATTAGATTTTACAAAAAAATTTACTGACTGGCGTAAACTTGTCAATCAAATTTCTATTCATGAATTGCTTTGGAAGATTTACACGGAAACCTATTATTTTGATTATGTTGGTGCACTGAAGAATGGTGAAATGCGTCAGGCTAATTTACAAGCTCTAGCTGTTCGTGCAGAATCTTATGAATCTTCTGGTTATAAAGGGCTGTTTAAATTTATCCAAATGATTAATAAATTTATGGAGCAAAATAATGATTTGGCTTCTGTAAACATCAAACTTCCACAAAACGCGGTTCGGGTGATGACTTTTCATAAATCAAAAGGTCTGGAATTTGATTATGTTTTCTTGATGAATTTGCAGTCCAGATTTAATGATAGAGATTTAAGAGAAAATATCATCTTAACACGAGAAAACGGGCTTGGGATGAAGTATGTTGCAGACCTCAAAAAAGAGCCCGAAGTCATGACAGAATTCCCTTATGCTCTTGTTAAAATGGAAACTCTACCTTACCGTGTCAATAAAGAATTAAAGCAAAAGACAATGCTTTCAGAAGAGATGCGTGTTCTTTATGTTGCATTTACACGTGCTAAAAAGAAACTTTACATGGTAGGAAAAATTAAAGAAACAGATAAAAAGACAACATTTGATGATTATGAAGCGGCTGTACTAGAACAGAGTGTGCTTTCTGATAAATATAGAAAATCTAACAGTGGTTTTCAACATTGGATTTTAGGATTACAAGCAGCGGTAAATCTTCCAATGAAAATGAATATTTATACAAAAGAGGATTTTCAGGAACAAGAAACTAAATTTGTGAGTCAGCCTAATTTCAAAAAATTAGTAGAAGAATCACTGAAATTTGATGATATTATGACTTATTCAGAAGAGTTAGCTGTTGCTCAGAAGATTATGAATTATGAGTATCCAAACCAAGCAGCAACCCAACTTGCAAGTATTCAAACGCCGAGTCAAGTGAAAAAGAGAAGTTATGAAAAACAACTTGAAGTAGGAACTGTGCAACCTGTTAGTGAGTTTGTACGAGTAAAAACTCTTGATTTTTCAGATTTTGGTCAAAAGAAAATCACAGCTGCTCAAATTGGTTCAGCTATTCATAGTTTTATGCAATATGTTGACTTTGACCATCCAGACTTGTTTAGTTTGCAGACAACTTTAGATGAAATGGGATTTGATGAATCAATTAAGGATAAAGTAGATATTGCGAAAATTTTAACACTTTTTGATACAGAGCTTGGTCAGCTTTTAGTTAAATACGTTGACAAAACTGTAAAAGAAGCTCCATTTTCAATGCTAAGAACAGATGAATTTGCAAAAGAACAATATATTGTTCGAGGAATTTGTGATGGATTTATAAAATTGGAAAATAGAGTGATACTATTTGATTATAAGACGGATTACTTTACACAGTTGACAGAAATTTCTAAAATAAAAAATCGTTATATTGATCAAATGGAGTTGTATACAGAGGCATTGACAAAGGCCTATGGCGTCAATCAGGTTGACAAGTATTTAATTCTTCTTGGTGGCCCTGATAAAGTTTATGTTGAACAATTGGATTGAAGTGATTACTTCATTGGTGGGGAATTTTCCCCACCAATGTTAGTAGAACGAAAACAGAACTTAGTGCTGCTTATTTCGCCACCTTATAAAGGTGGAGGAATTGCGATTGCGACTAGATGCTTCAGCACCGTAGCGAGCATCGACAGCGTAGCCCAAAGGGCGGAGATAGCACGCACTTGTTAAGTTAAAAGTAATGAAAGGAATGTAGAATGTTAGATTATGAATTGGGTTCAATCGTTGAGATGAAAAAACCTCATGCCTGTACAATAAAAGCAACAGGAAAGAAAGCTAACCGTTGGGAAATTACTCGTCTTGGTGCCGATATCAAAATTCGATGCACAAATTGTGGACATGAAGTGATGATGGGAAGATTTGATTTCAATAGAAAATTACAAAAAGTACTAGAAAAATAGAAATGCAACCAAGAGTTGCACAGATTCTACTGAGGGTTTCTTGTAGGTAATCATAAGTTTTGAGATAATACCTATGGAGGTAGAAGTGATGAAAAATACAGAGTTTGAGCGTTTATATCGTCTTAGAAAGAAGAGTGGTAAAAGTCAGGAAGAAATTGCTGACCAGTTGGGGATTAGCCGACAAGCACTCTCAAAATGGGAAAATGGTGAAAGTTTCCCAACAACTGAAAATTTGATTGCTCTAGCAAAAATTTATAATGTAAGTGTAGATGAATTGGTTGGCAATACCGTCGATAAAATTGTGCCAGATGTACCACAAGAAGTAAAAAAGAAGAAAATTACGAGTTTGGTTTATATGATTGCAGGACCATTTGCGACGATATTTTTCTTTCTCACTTTAGCTCTTTTTCCAAAATTTTCAATGCCGTGGATTTGGTTCTTATTTGTTCCAATAGCGGGTGGTATTGCGAGATTTTATGATAAAAAAAATAAATTGTAAAAATAGATTTAAATTAAAGTGAATTTTGTCTTTTTCGCTGATTTACGATATAATTTATAGGAATATAAATTTGACGGAGAAAATATAAATATGGCTTTAACAGCAGGTATTGTTGGTTTGCCCAATGTTGGTAAATCAACCCTTTTTAATGCAATCACAAAAGCTGGAGCGGAAGCAGCAAATTACCCTTTCGCAACAATTGACCCTAATGTCGGGATGGTTGAGGTGCCAGATGAACGTCTGAATAAGTTGACAGAGTTAATCAAACCTAAAAAGACAGTACCCACAACCTTTGAATTTACCGATATTGCTGGGATTGTCAAAGGTGCCTCCCGTGGTGAAGGTTTGGGGAATAAGTTTCTTGCTAACATCCGTGAAGTTGATGCGATTGTCCATGTGGTTCGTGCTTTTGATGATGAAAATGTGATGCGTGAAAATAATCGTGAGGGATCGTTTATTGACCCTATGGCTGACATCGAGACTATCAATTTAGAATTAATATTAGCGGACTTAGAATCAGTCAATAAACGATATACAAGAGTTGAAAAAGTAGCTCGTACTGCTAAAGATAAGGATGCTGTTGCTGAATTTAATGTGCTTAAAAAGATTAAACCTGTCCTTGAAGATGGTAAGTCTGCTCGCACTATTGCGTTTGATGATGATGAATTAAAAGTGGTCAAAGGTCTATTTTTATTGACAACAAAGCCTGTGCTTTATGTGGCAAATGTGTCCGAAGATGAAGTAGGGGAGCCTAATGATATTGAGTATGTCAAACAAATCCGTGAGTTTGCTACGACTGAAAATGCAGAAGTTGCGGTAATTTCTGCTCGTGTTGAAGAGGAAATTTCTGAACTTGAAGAAGATGAAAAGGCAGAATTTTTAGAAGCTATTGGACTTTCTGAGTCAGGAGTTGACTTGCTGACACGTGCGGCTTATCATTTACTTGGTCTTGCGACTTATTTTACAGCTGGTGAAAAAGAAGTACGAGCTTGGACTTTTAAGCGTGGAATGAAAGCACCACAAATGGCTGGTATCATTCACTCTGACTTTGAAAAAGGATTTATCCGCGCGGTAACGATGTCGTATGATGATTTAATTAAATATGGTTCTGAAAAGGCTGTGCGTGAGGCAGGACGACTGCGTGAAGAGGGTAAAGATTATGTTGGGCAAGATGGAGACATTATGGAATTCCGCTTCAATGTATAAGTCTTGATGTAAAAGTGAATATTGACAAAGTGCTGATTTGTAAGAATCAGCCTTTTGGTGTTTTTACCAAAAATAGTTACTGACAAATCTGTCAGTAACTTACAAGAAACTGTAAGTAGAGGTAATGATGAAAATTTATATTGTTGGAACTGTTGGTTCAGGAAAGTCAACACTATCTGATCGTCTTTCTGAATTACTTGAAATTCCTGTTTATCATCTCGATGATATCGTTCATGTGAAAAATGAAAAATCAATTCTGGGAAATACAAAACGTACTGACAGAGAGATTGAATGTATTTTTAAGGAAATTTTGAGTCAGGAAAATTTCATCATTGAAGATACTTTGCGTAATAGATTTACAGATGCTTTACACCAAGTTGACAAGGTTGTATTTCTTGATTTACCTTTAAATGTACTGAAATACAGAGTATTGAAAAGGTTTGTGAAACAAAAACTAGGAATTGAGAAAAGTTCTTATAAGCCAAGTTTACAGTTTTTGCACCAAATGTTGATTTGGCTAAGAGATTCACCGCGTGAAAAAGTTGAGGGACTGTCAAACGTATTGGTGTTAAAAAATAGTAAAGAAATCCGACACTTTATACAAGAGGTAGAAAATGAAAAATTTTTGGGAAAATATCTACAAACATGAAAAAAATGCTGAATATGATGGCTGGTTAGATTCATTTTTACCAGATTTATCTAAGGGAAAAGTTGTTGATTTGGGTTGTGGAAATGGTGCTGTATCAGATTTTTTAGTACGACAGAATGTTGATGTTTTAGCTTGTGATTTTTCAGAAGAGGCTTTAAAGAATTGCGCACTGCTTAACCCAAAAATCAAAACGCAGAAAGTTGACTTACGGGAGGCTCTAGCTTTTACTAACAAGTCTGTCAGTAGTGTTATTGCGGAGCTTTCTCTGCATTATTTTTCGTCAGCACTGACAGAGCAGATTTTACGAGAAATTTGGCGAATTTTGGATGATGAGGGACTGTTGTTTGTCCGTGTAAACTCAACGAAAGATGTTCATTTTGATGCAGGTCAGGGTGAGGAGATTGAGCAAAATTTTTATTCTAAAGATGGAAATACTAAGCGATTTTTTGATAAAGAGATGATTCAACATTTTTTCTTGACAGAAAACTGGGAAAAAGTTTCTGTAAGTGAACAAACAAAAATACGCTATGAAAATGAAAAAACATTTTGGGAAATTGTTTTAAGAAAGCGAGATGATAAAAAATGACAAAAATGATTGTTGGGCTTGGAAATCCAGGGACCAAATATGAAAAAACTAAGCATAATATGGGGTTTATGGCCCTTGATTTGTTGGCAAAAGAGCTAGGAGTGACATTTAGTGAAGAAAAAACCTTTATGTCTTTGGTCGGATCAACTTTTGTCAAAGGTGAGAAAGTGTTTCTCGTGAAACCATTGACTTTTATGAATGAGTCTGGACGTGCTGTAGCACCACTTTTAAAATATTATAATCTTGATTCAGATGAGTTGGTCGTTATGCATGATGATCTGGACTCGCCTGTAGGGCGAGTGCGGTTACGCCAGAAAGGATCATCTGGCGGGCAAAATGGAATTAAGTCTATACTGACCCATGTGGGAACCCAAGACTTTAATCGTGTAAAAATAGGAATTGGGCGTCCTAAAAATGGTATGACTGTTGTCAATCATGTTTTATCCAAGTTTGATGAAGAAGATGCTGTAGCAGCTCAAGATGGCATTTTTAAAGCAGTTGATGCAATGAAATTCTACCTTGAAAATGGTGATTTTCAAAAAACAATGAATAAATTTAACTGACAGAAAGTTGTCAGTAAATGTTTACAGTAAGTTTACACGAAGAGAGAATAAATGAATATCATTGAATTTTTTGACCAAAATTATCAACTTCAAAGTTGGCAACGAAGTTTTTCAAAACGAGAACGCACTTTACTGACAGGTCTTTCGGGAGCTGCAAAAGCACTTGTCATGGCAAATGCTTTTGCAAATGTTCCTGACAAATATATTGTCATTACTGACAGTCAATTTCATGCTAACGAGCTTTATGATGAATTGTCAACTTTGGTTGACGAGCATCATGTTTTCCAGTTTTTCAGTGATGATAATGTTTATGCTGAGTTCGCCTTGGCATCAAAAGACCGTATTGCTTATAGACTAGAGGCGTTGAATTTCCTGCTGGATGAATCACAGATGGGTTTTTTAGTCGTTCCATTTATGTCGATGCGCAGCTTACTTCCTAGTAGTGACAACTTTATTGAAAACTATCTTTTACTGACAAATGGCGATGAGTATGAGTTGTCAGCGTTGACAACATTACTGACAAATGCTGGATATGAACAAACGGGGCGTGTGATGACACCAGGTGAATTTTCACATCGAGGTGACATCTTTGATATTTATCCATTGGATGCAGAAAATCCTGTACGTATAGAATTTTTTGGTGATGAAGTTGACACAATTCGTTCGTTTGATGTAGATAGTCAAAGGTCTTTGTCAACACTTGAACAAATCGAAATCTATCCAGCAAGTGATTTTATTTTGAGTGATTTTGAGTTTGACAAAGGTGTTGAAAAATTGTCAGCACTGATAGAAACTCTATCAGACAGTCAAGCAAAATCGTATATGGAAGAAATTATTGCAGCAGCATCAAATCACTATTATCATAAAGATTTACGCAAATTTGCTGAATATTTTTATGAAAAACCAGCTTCTCTGCTCAATTATTTTCCTAAAAATGTGCAAATTTTCATTGATGATTTTCAGAAATTAAATGAATCTAATAATAAAGTTGAACTAGAATTAGCAGATTTTATTTTGTCAGAAAAATCAATGGGAAGAGGTTTTGATGGACAAAACTATCTTCTTGATATCATGGCAAAAGTTCGTAATTATAAACCATCAACTTTTTTCTCAAATTTCCAAAAAGGTCTCGGAAATTTGCGCTTTGACAGTCTTTACAACTTCAAGCAACATACAATGCAACAATTTTTTGGTCAATTAGAGTTGTTTTACACAGAAGTTGACAGATTTATAAAGCAAGGTTTTACGGTAATTCTTGCAGTTTCATCAGAAAAATTACGTCAATCACTTAATGAATTGGAACTTGATTTACATGAAGTTGACAGTGAAGAAATACAGATTGGTAAAATTAATCTTATTGATTTACAACTCTCCAATGGTTTCAATTTTCTTGATGAAAAATTAGTTGTCATTACAGAGGCAGAAATTTTTGGAAAGATTCGCAAGAAAAAAGCGCGCCGACTCAATATTACTAATGCAGAACGTTTAAAAGATTATAATGAGCTTGAAGTTGGTGATTTTGTTGTTCATAAAAATCATGGGATAGGAAAATATTTAGGTTTACAAACGCTTGAAGTTGGAGGAATGCACCGAGATTATCTTACAATCCAATATCAAAATGGTGATACCATCTCAGTTCCTGTTGACCATTTAGAACTTTTAAGCAAATACACTGCTGGTGAAGGAAAAACACCAAAAATAAATAAATTAAATGATGGTCGTTGGAAAAAGACAATGTCTTCAGTCACTAAACAAGTGGAGGATATTTCAGAAGACCTCATCAAACTTTACGCAACCAGACAGGCTCAAAAAGGTCATGCGTTCAGTATAGATGATGCTAATCAAGAAGAATTTGATAATGGTTTTGCTTACATAGAAACAGATGACCAACTTCGCTCTATTGATGAAATCAAAAAAGATATGGAACTTGAAAGACCAATGGATCGGTTATTAGTTGGGGATGTTGGATTTGGTAAAACAGAAGTTGCAATGCGAGCTGCCTTTAAGGCAATCAATGATGGTAAACAAGTTGCTGTTCTCGTTCCTACAACAGTTCTTGCAGAGCAACATTTTAATACCTTTAGTGAGCGTTTCATCAACTTTGGGGTAAATGTTGAAGTATTGAGTCGTTTTCAAACAAAAAATCAGCAGGCAGAAATTTTAGCAAAATTGAAAAAAGGACGTGTTGACTTGATTATAGGCACACATCGTCTTCTTTCACAAGACGTTATTTTCTTTGACCTTGGTCTGATGATTATAGATGAGGAACAACGGTTTGGTGTTAAACATAAGGAAAGGTTGAAAGCACTGAAGACTCAAGTTGACGTTTTGACATTAACAGCAACACCAATTCCGAGGACATTACATATGTCAATGCTCGGTATTCGCGATTTATCTGTTATTGAAACACCACCTACAAACCGTTATCCTGTGCAGACTTATGTGATGGAAACGAACTATGGAGTTGTACGAGATGCTATTTTACGAGAAATTTCACGTGGTGGTCAAGTTTACTATGTTTACAATCGTGTTGACACGATAGAACAAAAAGTTTCACAACTTGAGGAAATGATTCCAGAAGCACGTATTGCATATATTCATGGTCAAATGGGTGAGGTACAACTTGAAAATACTCTGCTTGCCTATATTGCAGGAGATTATGATGTTTTAGTAGCAACAACGATTATTGAAACAGGAGTTGATATTCCTAATGCCAATACATTGTTTATAGAAAATGCTGATATGATGGGCCTTTCTCAACTTTATCAACTTCGAGGGCGCGTGGGACGGTCAAATCGTGTCGCTTATGCTTATTTCATGTATCGACCCGAAAAACTTTTGTCAGAGGTATCTGAAAAACGTTTGGAGGCAATCAAAGGATTTACAGAGCTAGGTTCAGGCTTTAAAATAGCTATGCGTGACTTATCTATTCGTGGTGCAGGAAATCTTTTAGGAGCAGAACAGTCAGGATTTATTGATTCTGTTGGTTTTGATTTGTATTCGCAGTTATTAGAAGAAGCTGTCCACTCTAAACTGGGAGCGAAAAAACAACGACGCAAAACAAATGTGGAACTTTCCCTAGCATTAGATGCTTTTATTCCAGGTTATTATATTTCAGATGAGCGACAAAAAATTGAGATTTACAAGCGAATTCGGCAAATTGATGGACGAAAAGTTTATGAAGAACTGCAAGATGAGATGATTGATCGTTTTGGTGAATATCCTGATGAAGTTGCTTACTTGCTTGAAATTGGACTTCTAAAATATTTTTCAGAAAATGCATTAATTGAAAAAATTGAGAAGACAAATTTTGAAGCGGTAGTTACGATGGATAAAACTGCCAATACGATGTACGACCCTCAGGAGTACTTTAAAGCATTAGCAGCAACAAAGATGAAAGCATCTGTTGGAGAAAAATATGGGAAAATGACTTTCCGTTTCAAAATTGAAAATAGAAATGCAGTTGTTTTGTTGAGCGAGATTATGAATTTTGTAGAAGCTTTATCTAGTATTAGAGAGAGTCATGAAGAAAAGTAAACTAGCTTTAATATCACAGCTATTTGTTGCGAAAAATTCTGTAACCTCATTGTACAAAATCAGTGTGATGAGTAGAAAATTATCGAAAAAGTCATCAAAAGTAATGATTTCTTAGAAAATTTAAGCTTTAAGCATTTTTCAAACAAAATGAAATATGTTATAATCAATCACATGAGATTAGATAAGTTTTTGAAAGTTTCACGTTTAATAAAACGTCGCCCAGTTGCTAAAGAAGTAGCTGATAAAGGTCGAATCAAAATTAATGGAAAACTTGCCAAATCATCTAGTGATATCAAGTTTAATGATGTGATTGAGATTCGTTTTGGTAATAAAATTGTTGAGGTACGAGTTCTTGAAACAAAAGAATTCACGCGTAAAGAAGATGCTGAAAAAATGTATGAATTGCTAAGTGAAACTCGTGTCAAAGTAGATGAGAGTGAATAAGATTAAACTGGAGGTCTTCTATGTCCAAACAAGTAATTCAGTTAAATAATGAATTTACCAAAGGTAAAAATAAAGAAAAGTTCGCACCAGCACCAAAACGCAAGCATTTGGGCTTTATTTTAGTGATTGCAATTTTGCTTTTTAGCCTTGCTAGCATGAGTTTGATTCGCTCTTATCAAAATTTGCAGACACAGGTAGGGTTAGAGCAAAAAGCTATAAAACAACACGAAGCATTAACCAAAGAAGTTGCTACTAAGAGTGAGGAAATAAAAAAATTGCAAGATCCTAACTTTTTACAAAAATTTGCACGTAGTCAAGGCTACTCAAAAAGTGACGAAAAAATTTTTGAAACACAAAATCCATTGATTGGTGCAAGTGGAGTAACACCATGATTGGTCGGATTAAAAACATCACAAAATTTGGTCTTTTTGTGAGTTTTTTCATAACAGGCAAAGAGATAGACGAAAGTTTTATTCCCAAAGGAGTAGGTTTACTACGATGGTCAGAGCTTCCAAAAAGAGTGCCTAAACCAGAGGTTGGAGATTTAATAGGAGTAAGCATTCTTAAATGTCATGAAGACGGAAAAGTCGATTTGTCTTATGTTGAAAAAGATTTTAAAAGCACCTATGGCACTTTTTTAGAAGTAAGTGCTAGAAAAATAGAAGAGTTAAAGATTATGAATAAATCAAACTTGTCTCTTTAAAAATTTAAGAAAAATTCGGGGTAATTATGAGTACGAAAGACGGAAATCTCAATGACGGACGTAATGTTTACTATGCAGGAAAACTTGTTGAAGACATGGCTAATGAGCCAGTATTTTCAAGAACGTTAAAATTTGTTCAGCGATATTATGAACTTCAAGAAGAAGATCCAGAAACTTATCTTTACACAGATGAAAAGGGTGAAAAAAAGTCAATTCTGTTTATGCCTACGATGACTGTGGAAGATTTAGCTCATAAACGTAGAATATATGAGCAAATTGCTCGTGAATCTTATGGTTTTTTGGGACGTACACCTGATTTTATTGATACAGGAATTGCTATTTTAGATTATTATGCAGATGTTCTAGGAAAAGATAGTCGATGCGATTATGCGAAAAATGCGCGTGATTGGGCTGCTCGTGTTAAAAAACATGACTTATTTATTTCACATGCTATTCAAAATCCGCAGGTTGACCGTCAAAAAGGGTTGACAGAATTACTAAATGAGGGTCAAGAATTTGCTGCAGTATGGATTAAAGAAGAACGTTCAGATGGTGTAATTGTTCGAGGAGCTAAACAAGTTAACACTCTGGCCCCTCTGGCTGATGAACTGTTGGTATTTAATTTACCCGGTTTACACGAAGTTGACAGCAAATTTGCTTTAGCATTTTCGCTACCTCTTGCAACTAAAGGCGTGAAAATGGTATGTCGTAAACCAACAATGAAGGAAGGATTCTCACTCAAAGATTATCCTCTATCTGGAAGTTTTGATGAAATGGATGCTTTCATTATACTGGATGATGTCTTTGTACCTAACGAAAATCTTTTTGTATGTGGCTCAGTTGAAAAATCAAATGCATTTTTCCCAGCATCTGGATTTTTTGTCCATACAGCTCATCAAGATGAAGTTCGTGGTTTTGTTAAGCTAGAATTTGTGACTGGACTTGCTGTTCGATTAGCAGAAAAACTTGGTCTATCAGGTTTTCTTCGTGTGCAAGAGATGCTTGGTTCACTTACTGTAAACTTAGAAATGATTAAATCAAGTATTATTGCTAGTGAAGTCACTGCTCATATGGAAAATGGGGTGTTGACCCCAAATATGCAAGTCCTTCTTGCTGTCCGTGCAAGTTTGACAAATTATTACGATGAGGCTCTAAGGGTAATTGCAGAATTTGCAAGTGGTTCAATTGTTGGTGTACCTGACTTTCGTGAGTTTGAAAATACAGATATTTCAGAAATTCTGAAAACAAGCATGACTAGCGCTTTATTGAGTGCAGAAGAACGCTCATTGTTGTTAAATTTAGCGTGGGATGTTACAGGTGAGTCATTTGGACAACGCCAACGTACTTATGAATTTTTACATGGTGGAAATCCAATGTGGATTAAAAATATGCATTGGTTGACAGAGGACTTAGAAGCTGCCAATCAGATGTTGGATAAGGTTTTAGAAAATGCAAGAATTGAGAAATAAACTCAATATTGGTATGGTCCTGGTGATGATTTTGATGCTCATCCCAGGCTTTTTTGCTTTCCCCAAGTTCAAAAACAATATTGATAATAAGTATGATAAACCTAAAAATCACGTGATAGCTGACAAAAAAATAATAAGTGAAACTTGGGAAGGAGTTCCACAACGTCCGGTTGCCTACCATGACTTATTGGTTTACAACGATGATAAATTGAGTCAACCTAATGGAAAAATTCTTGCTCAGACTCAATTGAAAATTACAGAAGTGGTTGGAAAAGCATTTAAACTTAATGATGGAAAATATATTTCTGCTGACAAAAAATTAGTTATTTCGGATATCACAATTTCTAGAAAAGATGAATCTAAGATAATCTATACAACAAAAACTGTCAATGTGTTTTACAGCCCAGTAACAACATATGATAAACAAATTCTGTCAGTACTGACAGGAAGTCATAAATTTGTAGCTGACAAAGTTGCTCAAACTTACTGGGGAACTTATTATGAAATTTCTCTAGCTGATGGCAGAAAAGGTTGGGTTTCGTCAAAAGATATCTCTTTAGAAAATCCAAAACTTTTACAAGTTCAAAAATTACTTGACCAAAAATATAATAATAAAAAATATTCGATTTATGTTAAACAATTAAATGATGATTTTACAGTTGGTGTAAACCAAAATGAAAAAATGTATTCTGCAAGTTTATCAAAAATTCCAATTTTATATTGGACACAAAAGCAGATTAACGATGGTTATGCATCACTGAATGATAAGCTTTTATATACTACATCAGTAAATACGTTTTATGGAAGTTATAAACCAACAGGAACAGGAAATCTTCCTAAAACTGCTGACAACAAAGTTTACACTTTACAAGACATCATTAACCGTACAGCAAAACTTTCTGATAATGTTGGAAGTAATCTGCTTGCTTATTATGAAACAAAAGAATTTAGTCCAAATTATCAAAAAGAAATTAATCAAATTGCTGGAAGTCCGTGGAATCCTGAAACACGAGAAGCTTCTGCGCAGATGGTGGGACGTATGTTGGAAGCTTTATACGATGAAGGTGGAGCCGCCTTTAATGCTTTGTTTGACACAGCATTTGACAATATAAAAATTGAGGCTGGTGTGCCTAAAAATATCCCAGTTGCCCATAAAATTGGAGATGCTGACAATGACAATCATGATGCAGCGATTATCTTTACTTCTACTCCATATCTACTTGTGATTGAAACAGATGGCGCCACTAATCAGCAAATTCAACAAATTTCACACGAGATTTATGAGGTGATGAAATGACTCCCAATCAATTAAAATTTTTAAAAATAGTTAGAGAGAAGCACTATTTTGAACGACATGATAAGGTTTTAGTTGCTTTATCTGGGGGCAAGATTCTATGACGCTTTTTAATTGGCTCTATGATTTACAAGAAAAACTTGATATTAAACTTGGTATTGCTCATATTAACCATGGTGTGAGAGTAGAGTCTGAGCATGAAGAGCGGGCTATTCGAGAGATGAGTAACAAGTTAGCAGTTCCTATTTTTGTTGATAGGTTTACAGGAGAGTTTACAGAGCGCGATGCACGAGAATTTCGCTATAAATTCTTTGATAAAATAATGCATGAAAATGCTTATACAGCAGTGGTTACAGCTCATCACAAAGGAGATGTAGTAGAGACAGTGCTGATGCGTGAAATTACTGGACGACCTCTTAGAAGTTTACAAGGTATATCAGATTGTCAACCATTTGCAACGGGTGAACTCATTCGACCATTGTTAGAGTTTGAAAAGATAGAACTTGATGCACCAGTTTTTTTTGAAGATTGGACTAATCATGGAACAGACCAGCTGAGAAATAGAATTCGAAATCAACTCATCCCAAATTTAAAAAAAGAAAATCCCCAATTTACAGAGGCAATATTATCGCTGACATCTGAAATTAGTATGGCGATGTCAATTATTACTGACAAAATTTCAGAACTAGATATTGTCAGTAAAAAAATATCACTGACAGACTTTTGTCAGCATAGTAAAGCCTTGCAGCACTTTATCTTACAAGAATATTTTGCTCAATTTCCAGAGCTGAGTATGAATAAATCTAAATTTGAAGAGTTGATTCATATTATCAATCGACCTCAACAATATCGTGAGAAATTGAATAAAACGGTACTTTTTGTTAAGACAAAAGATGAATTTTATATTGAAAAATATTATCCAGAGTTAGAACAGGAGGCTGACAAAAAACTGTCAGTACTGACAGAAAATCCTAATGATGATAGCTTTATGCAAGTGAATTTACCAGCAACAGGAAAGATTGTAATTAGAAAAAGAGCACCAGGTGATGTGATTTTGATTAATGGCCATCATAAAAAACTAAGAAAATATTTTATTGAGCAAAAAATTCCACTTGAAAAGCGCGATAATTTACTCATTTTTGTTGAAAAAGAGCTTTATGCAGTAGTTGATGTTATATGCTCTGATTTGAGTAAAAGTGCTAAAAATGATAAAATGGGAAGGACATTATGGGTTAAACCCAGTGTAAGAGAGGAAAAGCAACATGCTTGATAAAATGCTTGATAGAGATATTGAAAAAGTGCTTGTTTCAGAAGATGAAATTATCGAAAAATCTAAAGAGCTTGGCGCGATTTTGACTAAAGAATATGCTGATAAAAATCCGTTAGTTCTAGGAATTTTAAGGGGTTCTGTTCCGTTTTTGGCTGAGTTGATTAAACACATTGATGCCCATCTTGAAACAGATTTTATGACTGTTTCAAGCTATCACGGTGGTACAAAATCATCAGGTGAAGTCAAGTTAATTTTAGATGTTGATACAGCTGTCAAAGACCGTGATATTCTTATTGTTGAGGATATTATTGATACGGGACGTACCTTGAAGTATTTGAAAGAGCTTTTAGAACATCGTGGTGCTCGTGTAAAAATCGTTACTTTGCTTGATAAGCCTGAAGGACGTGTTGTTGAGATTGCTCCAGATTATTCTGGTTTCACTATTCCAAATGAATTTGTTGTCGGATTTGGATTAGATTATAATGAAAATTATCGGAACCTTCCCTACGTTGGTGTCCTAAAACCAGAGGTTTACACAAAATAATTTTATGCATACTAAGACTAAAGTATGAAAAATTGTTTGACCAATACTTACTATTAGCAATCCCTCTAAAATTATGCTATAACTAGATAATCTAACTGTTACTGGCAGATTTTTTGTCAGTGATAAATAAATAAAAAAGACAAGGAAAAAATGAATAACAACAAGCAACCAAAACAAGGAAATTTTGTAAAAAATATCTTCATGTGGGTCATGTTAGCTATTATCGTTGTTGTCGGGTTCAATTTCTTTTTCAGTAATAACCATTCAAACGTAGATAAAATCAGCTATTCACAATTAATGACTAAGCTCGATGATGGCAAGATTAAGACAATCACAATGCAGCCATCTGATAGTTTGATAACTGTTACAGGGGAATATAAAGAGCCAGTAAAAGTTGACAATGCGGGGAGCTTCCCACTTTTAGGAAATTCAACAACTGAAGTTAAGGAATTTCAAGCGTATATTATCCCGACAGATAGTATTGTTAAAGATATGCAAAATGTTGCATCAGATAATGATGTAAAAATAAGTGTTATCCAAGCTTCATCAAGCGGTATGTGGATTCAAATCCTTTCATACATTATCCCTATGCTCCTTTTCGTGGGTGTTTTCTGGTTGATGATGGGTGGAATGGGTTCCCGTGGTGGCGGTGGTGCAGGCAATCCGATGTCATTTGGAAAATCTCGTGCCAAACAGCAAGATGGTAAGACATCAAAAGTTCGTTTTGCTGATGTTGCAGGTTCAGAAGAAGAAAAACAAGAGCTTGTTGAAGTCGTAGACTTCCTCAAAAATCCTAAGAAATATCATGATTTAGGTGCTCGTATTCCTGCTGGTGTACTTCTTGAGGGTCCTCCAGGTACAGGTAAAACTTTGCTTGCTAAGGCAGTTGCTGGTGAGGCAGGAGTTCCTTTTTACAGTATTTCGGGTTCTGATTTCGTAGAAATGTTTGTCGGTGTCGGGGCCTCACGTGTACGTGACCTTTTCGAAAATGCTAAGAAAACCTCTCCATCAATTATCTTCATTGATGAAATTGATGCTGTTGGACGTCAACGTGGCGCAGGTCTTGGTGGTGGTAACGATGAGCGTGAGCAAACTTTGAATCAACTTCTTGTAGAGATGGATGGTTTCCAAGATAATGCCAACTCTGTTATCGTCATTGCAGCTACTAACCGTTCAGATGTACTTGACCCAGCATTGTTGCGTCCAGGACGTTTTGACCGTAAGGTTCTTGTTGGCGCTCCAGATGTTAAGGGTCGTGAAGCTGTGCTTCGTGTCCATGCTAAAAATAAACCACTTGATTCAAGTGTTGACCTCAAAGTTATTGCTCAACAAACTCCAGGTTTCGTTGGTGCAGACCTTGAAAATGTCCTAAATGAAGCAGCTCTTGTCGCTGCCCGCCGTAATAAGAGAGTTATTGATGCATCTGACATTGATGAAGCTCAAGACCGAGTTATTGCAGGTCCAGCGAAGAAAGACAAGAAGATTTCAGAACATGAACGTGAAACAGTGGCTTACCACGAAGCAGGTCATACCATTGTTGGACTTGTTCTTTCAAATGCCAATACAGTTCATAAAGTTACAATTGTTCCACGTGGTCGTGCTGGCGGATATATGATTGCTCTTCCCAAAGAAGATCAGTTCCTCTTGTCTAAGGAAGATATGAAAGAAAATCTTGCAGGACTTATGGGTGGTCGCGCAGCTGAGCAAATTATCTACAACCAAATTACTACTGGTGCCTCTAATGACTTTGAACAAGCTACACGTATTGCTCGCGGAATGGTTACTCAGTATGGAATGTCTGAAAGACTAGGTACAGTTAGTTATGAAGGTGACCATGCGGTGTTCATTGGACGTGACTATGGTCAAACGAAAACTTACTCCGAAGCAACAGCAATTGCTATTGATGAAGAAATTCGTGCAATTACGAAAGAAGCTTATGATAAAGCAGTTGAAGTCATTCAAGCACATCGTGAACAACATAAAGCAATTGCGATGGCATTGCTTAAATATGAAACGCTTAATGCTAAACAAATTCTTTCACTTTTCAACACAGGTAAAATGCCTGAAGGTGAAGGAGTGGAAGAAAGTAGTATTGAGCCAAAATCATTTGATGAAATTTTATCAGCAAAAAATGATTTCTCAAATATTAATATTTATAATGGTGATGAAACATCAAATTCTGAACCAGAAAATAAAGAATCAGAGAATGAAACAGCCGAATAAGGCTGTTTTTTTCTGGTTGAGTTTATTCTTGACAAAAAATATAAATCTGATATAATTAAATAGTTGTCGTTTGAA
Organism: Lactococcus protaetiae; assembly: GCF_006965445.1. NCBI lineage: Bacteria > Bacillati > Bacillota > Bacilli > Lactobacillales > Streptococcaceae > Lactococcus > Lactococcus protaetiae. The sequence goes on from NZ_CP041356.1 coordinate 515,999, forward strand.
GCGGTAGCTTTCTAAAAGGCGTTATTCATAGTGTTTTCAAAAGAATAACATAGTTTATTCTTGACAAAAAATATAAATAGTGTATAATGGAAAAGTACTGTTTGAGGCAGGACAACAATATATGGTCCGTTGGTCAAGGGGTTAAGACACCGCCTTTTCACGGCGGTAACACGGGTTCGAATCCCGTACGGACTATATTTGGAGGATTACCCAAGTCCGGCTGAAGGGAACGGTCTTGAAAACCGTCAGGCGTGTAAAAGCGTGCGTGGGTTCGAATCCCACATCCTCCTTTTTATATTATCGCGGGATGGAGCAGCTAGGTAGCTCGTCGGGCTCATAACCCGAAGGTCATAGGTTCAAATCCTATTCCCGCAATTTATTAGGGCTCGGTAGCTCAGTTGGTAGAGCAATGGATTGAAGCTCCATGTGTCGGCGGTTCGATTCCGTCTCGCGCCATTTCTTTAATTAGCGGATGTAGTTTAATGGTAGAACCCCAGCCTTCCAAGCTGGCTACGCGAGTTCGATTCTCGTCATCCGCTTAGATAAATATTTTGGGAGTTTAGCTCAGTTGGTTAGAGCACTGTGTTGATAACGCAGGGGTCCCAGGTTCGAATCCTGGAATTCCCATATTTGGTATCTATTGCATAGGAGATATACCTGTTCCCATGTCGAACACAGAAGTCAAGTCCTATTGCGCTGGAAGTACTTGGAGGTTGCCTCCTGGGAGATATAGACGATGCCAAGTTGTATTGCGGATTAGCTCAGTTGGTAGTAGCGCATGACTGTTAATCATGATGTCGTCAGTTCGAGTCTGACATCCGCAGTAAGTGAATCGCCTGAGGGCGATTTTTTTGTTAGTTAAAAGATTAACAAAAAATCTTGGCACATGAAAACGTGTCAAGATTTTTATTTACAGAAAAAATGTAAACGTGTACAATTATTGTTGTACGAAATATACAAAGGAGATAAACATGACTGAAAAAGTTAGTTTGAAAGTAAAAGTCCAACGTTTTGGTACTTTCTTATCAATGATGGTTATGCCTAATATCCCAGCATTAATTGCTTGGGGATTTATTACCTCATTGTTTTTGACACCTGGTGGATGGATTGTTGCGATTTGGCCACATTCTGTAGGTTTTACGAAAGAAATTTCAAATGTTATTGGCCCAATGTTGGGTTATATGATTCCTCTACTTATCGCGTATACTGGTGGTAAAAATGTTTACGGTAGCGAACGCGGAGGTGTTGTAGGTGCTATTGGTGCAATGGGATGTTTTGTTGCAGCAGAAGTTGGACCTGGAATTCCTATGATTTTAGGAGCTATGGTTGTAGGTCCTCTTGGTGGATGGTTACAAAAGAAATTTGATAATTGGGTACAACCTCATATTAAAACAGGTTTGGAAATGTTAGTTAATAACTTTTCTGCTGGTTTTATGGGATTATTTCTTGCAATCATTTCTTATAAGGTAGTTGAACCATTCGTTGATTTCTTTACAAATATTGCTCATGATGGTGTGCAAGCATTGATTAATGCTCACTTGATTCCATTGGCTAATTTATTTATTGAGCCAGCTAAAATCTTGTTTCTTAATAATGCTATTAATCATGGTATTTTGACACCCCTTGGTCTTGATCAAGCAAAGACTGCGGGTAAATCAATTCTTTTCCTTTTGGAAGCTAATCCTGGTCCTGGGCTTGGTATTTTGATTGCTTTCTGGTTATTCGGTAAAGGTACTGCGAAAGCGACGGCTCCTGGTGCTATCATTATTCAATTTATTGGTGGTATCCATGAAATTTATTTCCCATATGTTATGATGAAACCTGCACTGTTCCTTGCTGTTATGGCTGGTGGTGTATCTGGCACATTTATGAACAATATTTTGAACACAGGTCTTGTAGCTCCAGCTGCGCCTGGTTCGATTATTGCAATCTTTGCGCAAGGTTCTTCTCCTGCTGCAGGTGGTATTATGAACTTTGTCAAGATTTTGATTGCCGTTCTTGTAGCTGCTGCGGTATCTTTCATTGTAGCTGCTATAATTTTAAGACGTGATAAGTCTATGGTGGATGATACAGCGTTTACTGAGGCTAAAGCTGGTGTAGCCGCTGACAAAGCTGTATCAAAAGGTCAAAATACTTCGTCTGTAGCTACGTCAGTAGATTTCTCGAATGTAAAACATATTATCTTTGCTTGTGACGCTGGGATGGGATCGTCTGCGATGGGGGCTTCTATCTTGCGTAATAAAGCCAAAAAAGCAGGATTAACTCAAGATGTGACAAATGTTGCTATTGCAAACCTTAAAGCAGGCTCTGATACGATTGTTGTTACTCAGGAAGAGTTAGCTCCTCGGGCTGCTACAATGGCTCCAGAATCGATTCGTTATTCTGTTGCTAATTTCTTAAATTCACCTAAGTATGATGAAATTATCAATACCTTAACAGGTGCTGACGAAATTATTGCAACTCCTGTCAGTGTTGAAACTTCGAATGATGATGAAATTGATCTAAATCAAATTGATGAAGTGGTTTTTGCTCATGATAGTGCGCATACAGGGTCTAGTACGATGGGTAAAGAGACAATTCAAGCGATTTTCCATAATCATGGTGTAAAAATTCCAGTGTCAGATGTTGAGTTTATTGGTCTTGGAGCTTTTAATGCTTCAAATATCATGATTGTAACGACTCAAGAATTTACAGACACAGCGAAATCAAAAGCACCAAATGCGCAACATCTTTCAGTAGAGAGCCTAATTACAACACCTGAATATTTGAACATGGTTAAACGAATGAATAAATGAATCATTAAAAAGTGTTGTCAGTACTGACAGGTTTTTATCAGGAAAAATCGCTCTTGGAAATGATAAAATATAATGAAGTCAAGACTTATTCAGTGGGAGTTTCAACTCGCCACTGAATCTAGTCGGACGAAATTCAAAGCTTAGTGCTGCTTTATCTCCGACCTAAGAGGTCGGAGTATTAGCACGCACTTGTTTTGATAAATATAATGAGGAAGGGGCGCTGTTATGCTTATTACAAGTCGTGAGCAAAAATTAATTCATGAATTTTTAAAAAGTGGAACACTCACGATTTCTGAGATGTTAGAGCTGACGGGAACAAGCCGAAGAACGCTTTATCGTGATTTAGATAAGCTACAGCAATCCTTACCTCAAGGTGTGAGTTTACGGACTTCTGGTGATGGATACTTACTGACAGGAAACCTCAAGTTGCTGACAGAGGCGCGTGAATTAGTCGAATATTCGTCAGTAGAGCGTCTTCATGGTGAATTGATGCTATTGATTGAGGATAGGGCCTCAATTGCCTCCATAACGGAGAGTTTTGGTGTAAGTCAACCAACAGCAACAAGTGATTTGCGTCAGATTGAACAAACTTTGCTTGAGAATGAGCTGATGCTGGAACGTGAGCAAGGGCTGAGCATCAAAGGACGTGAGGAAAATATTAGGTCAGTATTAGTTGCAAGTATCTACAATTCATGTTCAATTCACGATGCAATTTCTGGAAATTTTGCTGAGAATAAGGTTTTAGCTTTCTTGGATTTAGAAAAATTTAGTCAAGCACAAACGGCTTTTGAAGCAATGGATTTACAAGAGTCAATGACAGATAAAGTTCGTGTATTGATGCAATTTTTTTTGACAGCAGTATTGCTAAGACTGGATAAGCAACGATTTGTTGATACTTCTAGCGTTAGACGACCAAGTAAACGTTCTCTTAACTTTGTAAACCAATTGTTGACCAAATTATCTGTAAACAACTTTACAATTGCTGAAATTACTTATTTGGCGGCAGTCTATGATGTACTCTATTTTGGTTTCGGACGTGAAATTCTCTTTATGGAGAAGTTTGATACTGATTTTTCTTATAAAATTAGGCAACTTATTGAGCAAGTTTCGCAACAGCTTGAGATTGAGTTTAGCAAGGATGATAGGTTATATGGCTTGCTTTATGCCCATTTGAAAGAGTCTGATGTGTTGCCTACGCTTTTCTCAGAAAAACAAAATGACTTTGTTAAAAAGATTGAATCTGATAATGAGAAAATTTTTCAAGTTGTGCAAACGGCACTGACACAAGTTTTTGCCAAACGTTTTTCTGAAATGGAATTTGCGTTTGTGACTTTACATTTTGTTGCCACATTGGAGCGAAGCGACCTTGTTTTACCACTCAGAGCTGCACTTGTAAGTAGTCGAGGACGTATTTCTTGTGAATTTTTAATGAGTAGTTTGAGAAAAAACTTTCCATTTTTAAAGAAAATTGACTTGATTCAAAGTTCAACAAAGTTTGATAAAAATCTGTATGATGTCATTTTTACAACGGAAAAAGAACTTGATTATATTTATGTCAGTCGAACATTAGAACAAAAAAATTTGGATGATATTCGACATAAATTACGGACAATTCAGCAAGGTTCAAGAGCTGTCAGTACTGATGAAAATCAAAAGAACTTTATCAATCTCAATCAGATGTTTAGTACAGGGCAGGCTATAGTGACAGACTTCAAAGTGACTCATATCACAAATCTGTCAGTACTGACAGATGTTGTCAATAAAGTTGTCAGCACTGTAAACGAAGATAATCAGAAAGAACTTGCAAAGTTACTGGAAAAAAGATTTGAAGAAACACATTTGGCAATTCCAGATACAAAAATGGCGTTACTTCACGGTGTTCACCCATCAGTTGTTGCTCCTTTATTTAGAATTTTTGACTTAAGTCAAGAAGTTGAAGTCATTGCAATGAATCGAAAACCACTCAAGATTAAGCGTATATTACTTCTACTTGCTCCACCAGAAGTGCCAGATTATGTTGCTTATCTTTTGGGGAAAATTTCAAGTTCAATTATTGAAAATAAACTTTACACAACAATCTACGACTCAGGAAATTACGCTATTGTTAGTGAGCTTTTAAGACAAATTATTACAGAATCAATAAGAAAATATGGAGAATAAGTTTACACTAGTGTAAACATTTAGTAAACTTCATAAATGAAGAAAGGAAGATAAATTCTTTCCTTAGCTTCTTTCATAGCTAAGAAGAAGATTTACACACTAAAAAATGGAAATTCAAAAAAATCTGATTAAACTTAATCAAAATTTTGCAACGAAAGAAGAAGCCATAGAATTTTGTGGTGATCTACTTGTAGCAGGAGGCCATGTCACACCTGATTATATTCCTGCAATGCTCAAGAGAAATGAAGAGTTATCTGTTTACATGGGAAACTTTATTGCAATCCCTCATGGTACAGATGAAGCTAAAAAAGAAGTACTTAAAACGGGGATTTCAATTGTTCAAGTACCGCGTGGTGTAAACTTTGGCACAGAAGAAGAACCAAAAGTAGCTACAGTACTTTTTGGAATTGCTGGTGTAGGCAACGAACATCTTGATTTAATTCAAAAAATTTCAATTTTTTGTGCAGACGTTGACAATGTTGTAAAGCTGGCAGATGCACAAACAGTTGAGGAAGTTGTCGGTTATTTTGCTGATTAACATACTAATTCCCGCGTTGAAATCTATATTACAGATGTCCATTTGCTCTATTTTCGCAACCTCGGATTTGCTACAGTGTTTAAGTTGCGGTGGCAAATGGATAAATCCACAAGTAAAGATGGCTGTAGTCCAGCAAATATAAGAATAAATTTGAAGTGATTACTTCATTGGTGGAGGATTCTTTCTCCCCCACCAATGTTAGTAGAACAAAAGCAGAGCTTAGTGCTGCTAAGTTAAAAATATGACACATTGAACTGTGCCATATTTTTTATTTACACTGAAAATGTAAAAGCTTACAATTGGAAATATAGAGCATCTATAAATTTATTGAAACCCTATCTAGAAACTGAATCAGATGTATTTTACTTCTGTGATCTAATACATCAACGGCTTTGGATATATTTAGTTTCATACTTTAAGGAGAATAAAAGAACATGAAAAAAGCAGTACATTTTGGCGCAGGTAATATTGGTCGCGGATTTATCGGAGAAATTCTTAGTCAAAATGGTTTTGAAATTTCCTTTGTTGACGTGAATGCAACAATTATTGATGAATTGAACGCTCGTCATGAATACACAATTGAACTGGCTAACGAAGAGCATACGACAATTGAAATTTCTGGTGTTAATGGGATTAATAATGGACAAAGCCCTGACGAAGTTGTTGCTGCAATTGCAGAAGCTGATGTTGTCACAACAGCAATCGGTCCGAATATTTTGCCTTTTATTGCTGAACTTTGTGCAAAGGGAATTCAAACACGCCGTATAAATGGAGTTAAGAAACCACTTGATTTTATTGCTTGTGAAAATATGATTGGTGGTTCAGAGTTTTTACTTGAAAAAGTGACACCGTTTTTGACTGATGAAGACAAAGCTTATGTGGCTGAGTTTATTGGATTTCCTAATGCTGCGGTTGATCGTATTGTACCAAATCAAAAGCATGATGATGTTCTTTATGTTGTAGTTGAGCCATTCCATGAATGGGTCATTGATGAAAGTCAGTTGAAAAATACAAGCTTTAAACTTGAAGGAGTGCATTATGCCAATAATCTTGAACCTTTCATTGAACGTAAACTTTTCTCTGTAAACTCAGGTCATGCGACAGTAGCTTATAATGGTGCCTATTATGGTTATAAGACGATTCTTGAGGCTTTACAGCATGAAGAAGTGCTTAATGCTTTGAAAGCTGTTCAAGCGGAAACTCGCGCACTTCTCCTTGCCAAATGGGATTTTAAAGAAGAAGACCTTGTGAAATATCATGAAACTATTATTTCTCGTTTTGGAAATACACAAATTATTGATGAAGTGACTCGTGTTGGACGGACACCGATTCGTAAGTTGGGTTATGATGAACGCTTCATTCGTCCAATCCGTGAACTCAAAAATCGAGGACTCAGTTATGTTGCACATTTAGATGTTGTGGGTAAAATATTTTCCTATATTGATGATAGTGATAGTCAAGCAGTAGAGTTACAATCAATGCTTAAATCTTCTGATTTAGAAGAAGTTATAAAAAAAGTAACGGATTTGACTGATGAAAAGCTTATTTCTGAGATTGAAACAGTAGTCAAAAAATACGCTAAATCATAAAATTACTCAAATTTTCCCTCACGTTGATTGAGGGATTTTTGTTTTTGTAAGCTATAGAAGTTAACCGTTTCCACTTGAAAAATTTAGGTGAAAATGATAATATAGAAACATAGAAAAGCACTGGAATGTGCGAGCTCTTTCATTTTTTTGACCGACTATATTTGTATTGCATAGGGGTTCATGAGACATTCGGTAGCGTAATACCTCGAACGAAAGTAGGGGAAGCTGACTTGAAGCGAGAACACCCACCTGGCGTTTTAGCGGGTTCAATACACGAGGGAGCATACGGCATTCAATCAGTGTTTTTTTGTATATTTAGTTATGTACTTCACTTGCGTAAAAGGTAACTGGAGGAGTTTGGCATGGATTTGATAAAAAAACAACCCACTCAATAAAATTGGTGGGTATGCTCAGGTTATTATACCATTGTAAAAACATACTTTTTCTAAAAAGCTGTTTTTGTTTGGCTATCTCATTCGTATGATAGCGAAATCATGGACAAGATTATCTTACCATATTTATCTAAGAAGGGATTATAACAATTAGTAATAACTTTTGTTAACAGTGAATAAGTAAAAAATGAAAGTTATTGGTTTTGTATAAAAATTCTTGCATTTTTCGGTGAAAAAGCGTACAATAGTGAAGTAAGTTTTGGGCTTACGTATTAAGAAATCGCCTCCTTAGCTCAGTTGGTAGAGCAGTAGACTCTTAATCTATGGGTCGTAGGTTCGAGTCCTACAGGGGCATATAAAATAAAAATAAGTGTCGTTAAGACGCTTGTTTTTATTTTTAGTAAGTATTCTTTTGAATATTGCACTTATAAATTTTCTGTGATATAATTTTTCCAAAAGTTTAATAAATTTTAATTAAGAATTCTTTTAATGAGAATATGGAGAGAATATGAACGTTTTTACTAGGGGATTATCACAAACTTTTTCACCTAAAAATGTGATTCGTGAACTTATCACCTTACGTTTCTTTGACTATATAATGCTTTTAGTGATGCTTGTTGCGCAAGTGGCAGCCTATATTGCAACTGATGCATTTGATTTGATTAGTAATCTGTCGTTGGTCGTTGGGATATTTACGATTCTGAATCTTATTTTGATGAATAGAGGACGATTGACTAATTATCTTTGGGGGACAATTGGAACGATTTTTTGGTGGATTATAGCATTACAAAGTCATTTGATTGGTGATATTTTTAGTCAGACTTTTTATTTGATCATGCAATTTGTAGGGATTTACTTTTGGCAGAAAAATTTGGATGATTTTGAGGGAGGCTCTGGTGAGGTAGCTCCTCGGAAGATAACAGCTAAGATTGCAAGTCTTGCTATTTTAGCCTTTGTAGTGATTTATGGAATTGTTTTGGCTACTTCTCATGGACTTCATGGGCAGCAAATTTTTCTAGATGCAACGCTTTTGCCTCTAGGAATATTGTCTATGATATTAATGACTTATGGCTATCGTTCACAATGGTTGGGATGGATTTTGATTGATTCTATCAATGTTATCATTTGGTTTAATAATTGGAATTCTGGAATACATGGTGGTAGCTCTGCGTTAGGAATGTTCGTTTTGCAGATTACGATGCTATTAAATTGTATCTACGGAACGTATCTTTGGTTTAGCAAGAAACCGGAGTAATGTATATTCTGCATATCATAGAATGGATTAAAGCGCTGTCAGTATACTGACAGCTTTCTTTTCAAATGAAAATTGTCTGAAAAAAGTGTATAATACTGAAAAAGACTTCTGTCAGTGTGCTGACAGGGAAGAGTGAAGGAAGCGTTATGGATTTAACAAATAGATTTAACCCCAATTTAGATAAAATTGCAGTTTCGATGATTCGTCAGTTTGACCAACAAGTTTCTAGTATTCCAGGAATTGTAAAATTAACTTTGGGTGAGCCTGATTTTTATACACCTGAACATGTGAAACAGGCTGGTATTGCGGCGATTACAGCGAATCAGAGCCATTATACTGGAATGGCTGGTTTGCCTGAATTAAGACAAGCCGCTAGTGATTTTATGGATCAAAAGTATGGGTTGACTTTTAGTCCAAACAATGAAATTTTAGTTACAGTTGGGGTTACAGAAGCAATTTCTGCAACTTTACTTTCAATTTTGGTGGCTGGTGATGAGGTATTAATACCTGCGCCGGCGTATCCTGGTTATGAGCCTTTAATTACACTGGCTGGTGGAACTTTGGTTGAAATTGATACCACGACAAATGATTTCGTTTTGACGCCTGAAATGCTTGAATCTGCGCTTGTAGAACATGCTGGAAAAGTAAAAGCAGTTATTTTGAATTATCCTGCAAATCCGACAGGGGTGACCTATACTCAGGAACAAATTCAACAACTTGCAGAGGTGGTCAAACATCATGAAGTCTTTGTCATTGCTGACGAAGTTTATAGTGAACTAAATTATACCGGACAATCTCATGTTTCAATTGCACAATATGCTCCTTCACAAACGATTGTATTGAATGGTTTATCTAAATCTCACGCGATGACAGGATGGCGGATTGGACTGATTTTTGCTCCGTCATTGCTGACAGCGCAAATCATCAAGACTCATCAGTATTTGGTTACATCAGCGAGTACACAATCTCAGTTTGCTGCGATTGAGGCGCTTAAAAATGGGGCAAATGATGCAGAGCCGATGAAAAAAGAATATTTGAAACGTCGTGATTTTATCATTGAGAAGATGAGTAAACTTGGTTTTAAAATCATCAAACCTGATGGTGCGTTTTATATTTTCGCTAAAATTCCTGATGATTTGAATCAAAATTCATTTGAATTTTGTGTTGATTTTGCGCAAAATAAGTCTGTTGCTATTATCCCTGGGATTAGTTTTGGTCAGTATGGTGAAGGGTTTGTAAGGCTTTCTTATGCGGCATCAATGGATGTAATCGAACTTGCGATGTCACGTTTGACAGAGTATGTCACTGATAAACGCAGCTAAAAGACTGTCACTGCACGATTTCGCATTATACTATGACTAGCGACTTTACCTTTTACTCTTGCTGCTTCAGCAAATTGCGATTTGAACTTGCCACTTTATAGGATAGACAGCGGTTTGCGCTAAAGTAGCAATGGATATGCTAGTTGTTTCACCTAGTGGCTGAAATCGGAGACAGAGTAAAACGGAGATAGAGCGAATGCCTCTATCGTTGTCAGCTCTGCTGACTTACGAATAGAGGACAAATGTTCTAGGGATACCCGTGTGTATCGACAACATATCGTAGCAGAGTAATTTCTAAAAGGAATTTTTAGAAATTAGACAGTATTAGAAATATGAGGTCACAGCGGTCTAGAATTCTGGCGTTGACAACGATGCTTACAGCAATTCGTCAGCACTTAGACACTTGGTCAGCATACTGACAGGATGGTAAAAAATGGAATGGTATGAAAATCGGATTTTATCTGCGAAAAATGGTACAAATCCAATGGTAATGGTAGAAATGAAAGCAGGATTTGCTGTATTTGGCGATGTGCAATTTTTGCCAGGTTACTGTGTATTGTTGCCCAAACATGAGATTTTTCAACTGAATGAACTTCCTTTAGTTGAGCGCACACAGTTTCTCTCCGATATGGCTTTACTTGGCGATGCAATTATTGCAGCTTGTAAGCCATTGCGCGTGAATTATGATGTTTTGGGAAATTCTGACCAATTTCTCCATGCGCATATTTTTCCGCGCTACGATTGGGAAGAGCCGAGTCGCCGAGCAAAACCAGTGTGGCTCTATGATGAAGCAAATTGGTATAATGAAGATACAGCTTACCAGCCAGAGATTCATGATGAGCTTCGTAATCGTATAAAAGAAGAGTTAGTAAAATTAATGACAGAAAAATGAATGCTGACAGAATTCTGTCAGTATTTTTTGAGTTCAGTTCAATTAAAAGAAGCGGAAAGCACCAACTTATTTTTCATCATTTCTTGCAAATCATGCTCACGTTTTGGCATAACCAAGTTCGCAGCATCGGAAGCTAGGAGAAAAGAAAAAACGGAACCTGCTCTACGAGTGGATCTACGCGACCTTGTCGCTTCGCTGTCCATGCTCGCTATGGTGCTAAGGCACCTAGTCGCAGTGGCAATCGACTGAAGTCGGAAGTTCAAATCGCAATCCAGCAAAGCTGGCAAGACGAAATGGTAAGAGTAAAAGGCAAAGCACAAAGAGCCAACTGGCATTTCTCTACGCTTCTTGACGGTGTTGCTCATATCTTGCTATAATTAAATAAAAAGTAGTTGAAAGGAGAGATGATGCGGGATGTTGAAACACGTGGACTGATTCTTTATAGTCAAAATTACAAAGAAAAAGATAAGCTTGTAAAAATTTTTACTGAGTCGTTTGGTAAACGAATGTTTTTTATAAAAAACTTTGGTAAATCAAAATATGCAAGTGGATTGCAAAATTTCACTTCATCAGTCCTTGTGGCAACAATCAATGATGAAGGCTTTAGTTTTATTGATGATGTTAGCGAAACGGTGACTTACAAACATATCATTGAGGACATTTTTGTCAATGCTCATGCCTCTTATATCATCAGTCTTGCAGATAGTGCGATTGCTGACAACCACTATGATCCGGCTTTATTTTCTTTTTTGATTCGTGCTTTGGAATTGCTTGATGAAGGTTTTGATATGGAAATTATTACCAATATTTTTGAATTACAGGTGCTTAATCGTTTTGGTGTTTCGCTCAATTTTGCGGAGTGTGCTTTTTGTCACACGACAGCTGGACCTTTTGATTTTTCCTACAAATTTAGTGGTTGCTTGTGTCCGAAACATTTTGATGAAGACTTGAGACGGAGTCATCTTGACCCAAATGTGATCTATCTCTGCAATCTTTTTCAGGAGATTTCTCTCGATGAACTCAAAAAAATCTCTATCAAACCAGAAATGAAACAAAAAATCCGTCAGTTCATTGATGGTCTTTATGATGAGTATGTTGGTATTCACCTCAAAGCAAAGAAATTTTTAGATGGTATGGGAAATTGGGCAGATATTATGAAATGAGGAAGAAATGGCGAGTGAAAATTGGGGAAAAACTTTTCGTGAGCTTCGCGAATTAAGGAACTTTTCTTTATCAAAAGTTGCAGGTCAAGTCATTTCAAAACAACAGCTTTCAAGATTCGAGCTTGGACAATCAGATATCACGCTACAAAATCTTGTGGCGATACTCGAAAATCTTGGTCTTTCTTTTGAAGAATATCTTTCCCATGTGAGAAATTTTGGGATGTTAAAAGAAGATGAATTGTTTGAGCGGATTAATTTTTTAGAAGAAACTGGTGATTGGGAGGCACTCGTAAAATTTTATCAAAATCTCAAAAAACGCTATAAAGATACACAAAAAGAGCAGGATTTGTGGTATGCTCTAGGTGCAAAAGCGGTGCTTGCTTATCACCAGTCGGACTATCAGTTGACTGAAGATGAAGTGTCACAGCTTGCAGACTATCTATTTTCGATTCTTGAATGGGGGAACAAAGAAGTGATGTTGTTCATCTATACTTTCTATTTTTTGTCGGAAAACCTCGTTTACGAATTTGCGTTAGAGCTTTACCACAGGACAAAGTTTTACCAAAGAAATTCGGATAATAAAGCTAAAGTTATCATGGCAATACGCAATAGTACGCAGTACTTTATCGCCAAAGAAGATAAAAAACGAGCGTTCGAGCTACTCAAGATTTATCGGAAGTTAATTGAAAATCCTGTGATTGATGTTTATACACGTAAAGAGTATAAAAGTGTTGAAGGGATGTATTATCTCAAATTAGATGATGAAGTTCGTGGAGCAGAGATTTTAGAGAAACTAGCCGTGATGTATGAAAATTTAGATTATCCAAAGCCTGCAGCTTACCTTCGCAGCATCATTTCAGAAAATCGTCACAAATAAGTGACGATTTTAATTTATCAAAAAATCCATGCTAAAATCATCTCATTGGAGGTATAAGATGATTATTTACATGAAAAAATTTAAAAAGGAGAACTTATTAGCATTTTTGGCCATCACTATGGATGCGTTTTTAACGGTTTTAAGTTCGGTTTTATTGGCAAAATTACTTAATTCGCTAGTTGCGATGAATTTGCGGAAAGTCATGTTTTGGTTGGGAGTTCTTGTATTTGTCTGGTTGCTTGATAGTTTGACTTGTATTGCACGCGATTTTCTTAAGGAGCGTGTATTGCAATTGGAGTTAAATGCCATCCGAGCAGCGATTTTGCAGCCTCTTACTCAGATGAGTTACGTTGAGTTTAATAAAAATAGTACAGAAGATTATAATTCTTGGTTAAACAATGATATGACACTCCTCTATGATAATGGTTTTCAACAAATCTATTTTGCTTATGAAGCTATTGTGATGATGATTTTCTCAGGCATTGCAGTCATCTTGTTCCACTGGATATTACTTGTAACGATGATTTTGGCAGCTTTTATATTGTTCTATTTGCCAAAAATTTTTGAAGCGTTAATCTCAAAAAGCACTATGCAAGTTTCAGAAAGAGCAAATCAAGCGTTGGCAACGTCAACTGATTATTTAAAAGGTTTTAGTATACTGTATCAGAATAACCGTTTGGACTACTTTAAACAAAAAATTATGACAGCGTTTGAGCAACTGAAAAATGTAAAAATAAAATTAACTTTGGTGCAAGCTTACATGATTTATTCACTAGGTTTTGTGGGTCTGATATTTCAAGGAGTGATATTGTTGGTAGCGGCAATTTTGATTATTCATCATCAAATTACCGTTGGTGTCATCTTTTCTGTGGGTAATCTTGCAGGAATTATCACAAATTATTCAAAAAGTGCAGCGAATAATATCATCACATTGAAAGCTACAGCAAGACTAATGGATAAATATCCAAAAATAAATTCTGTCAGTACTGACAGAAAGCTCAAATTTACTGACAGATTATCTGTCCAACATTTGTCAGTAAAATTTGCTCAGCAAGAAATTTCTTATCCAGATTTTACTATTAAAAAAGGTAAAAAATATGCCCTAATAGGCGAGAGCGGCTCAGGAAAATCAACACTTATTCAGCTCTTACTGGGAAATATACAGGACTATCAAGGAGAAATCTCACTAGATGGAGAAAGTTTCCGTCAAATCAATCCTAAGTTATTGCCAAGTATCATCAGCAACATTTCACAATTTCCCTATTTATTCCATGAATCTGTAGAGGAAAACTTGACATTGGGACGTAAAATTTCGCCCACTCAATTTCTGTCAGTACTGACAAGCACTTGTGCTACAGAGCTTGTCAGTGATAAGAGGAATATCAGCTTTGATAATAATTTATCCGGAGGACAGCAAGCAAGGATTTCAATTGCTCGTGAGTTGTTAGCGAATAAACCAATTCTTCTTATGGATGAAAGTACAGCAAATCTTGACAAAACTACAGCGCTTATCGTTGAACGGAATATTTTGCAAAATCCAAATTTAACGGTTATCATGATTACACATCATCTTTACGATGAAACTTGTCAATACTTTGATGAAATTATAACATTATAATTGCACAAAAAATCGCTGACAGAATTTCTGTCAGCGATTCGATTTTTTAATGATTGAAGTGATTGTTTCATTGGTGGCAGAATTAGCACGCACTAGCTAGGTTAAACGTGAATTGGCAATCCATCAGCCAATTCAGCAGTATCCATGATTGCTTCACCAAGAGTTGGGTGAGGTTGGATAGTGAGTGAAATGTCTTTAGAAGTCAGTCCATTCTCAATAGCAAGAGAAAGACCAGAAATCAAGTCAGATGCACCAGGACCAACAATTTGAGCACCAATAATGGCTCCTTCTTTAGTTTCAGTAATCAAACGTAAGAAACCTGTGGTATCATTCATAGAAATCGCACGACCATTTGCAGCAAATGGGAATTTTGAAATCTTGACATCTTTACGCTCTTTAACAGAATCAGGTGTTTCACCAACTGTGGCAAGCTCAGTTGTAGTATAAGCTACGGCTGGCAAAGCAACGTGCAAATCCACATCATCTTCGGCTCCTGCAATTGCAGCAGCAGCAACTTTAGCTTGGAATGAGGCTTTGTGGGCAAGCATAGGTCCAGGAACCACATCGCCAATAGCATAGATATGAGGAACATTTGTAGCGTAAGAGTCGTCAACTTCAATCAAACCGCGGTCAGTCAATTTTACATCAGTGTTATTCAATCCAATCAAGTCTGTGTTTGGACGACGACCAACAGAAACCAGCAAGTAGTCACCAGTAACCGTTTGTTCTTTACCATCAACTTCAAAAGTCAAAGTTACATCTTTGTCTGTTTGAACAGCAGATTTTGCCATTGCTGATGTAAAGATTTCAGAACCAGCAGACTTCACGCGATTTGCGATGATGTCAGACATCTCTTTATCAAAACCGTTTAAGATATGGTCAAGTCCTTCAACAATCGTGATTTTAGAGCCGAGCATCCGATAAGCACCACCAAGCTCAGATCCGATAACACCACCACCAACAATAATCAGATGTTTAGGTACTTCAGGAAGTGAGAGCGCACCAGTAGAGTCAATAATACGACCACCAAATGGGAAAGGAGGAATTTCAATAGGACGTGAACCTGTAGCGATAATCACATCGTTAAACTGTAAGAGTTGGAAACCATCTTCTTGTTCAACATTAATTGTATTATTGTCTACAAATTCAGCAGTTCCTTTGATAACGTCAATTTTGTGTTTTTTCAACAACATTTTAACGCCACCAGTTAATTGATTAACAACTTTTTCGTCTTTCCACTTTTGCGCAGCAGACCAGTCAAGTTCAACATTTTTAACTGAAAGTCCAAAAGGATTTTCACCTTTTTGTTCTTCCAAAGACTCTTGATAGTGGTGACCCACATTAATCAAGGCTTTTGATGGAATACATCCAATGTTCAAACAAACCCCACCAACATTATCTTTCTCAATAATTGTAACTTTTTTGCCTAATTCAGCAGCACGAATGGCAGCAACATAACCACCAGGGCCTGAACCAATAACAACCAAATCAACTTCTGTTGCTTGTGCACCAACAACCATTTTTATTCTCCTTTGAATATATTTTGTATACTGATCAAAAACTGTCAATATACAAAATTCAATCTCTGTCATTACTGACAGACGATGAAGTCAAGACTTATTCAGTGGAAATTTCATAAAACATTTGTCCATTTTTTCTAGTCGCTATCTTCACTACGCTACGCTGTCCGTTTGCTTAGCTGCTAAAGCAGCAAGAGCAAAAGGCAATGCGACTGATAAAAGGGCAACTCACCACTGAATTTAGGGTATAACCTCACATCTTCGATATGAGGTCACCCTGTCCCAGAAGCCTAAGTGCTTTAGCACTTAGGCCCTAGGGCAGTCGGACGAAAGTCGAGAAGCATAGTGCTGCTTTATCCCCTACCTAAGAGGTAAGGGAGATAGCACGCACTTGCTTTGATAAAATATAATTTACAACTTTGTCAAAATAGCGAAAGTTGTAACTCCAATTAGATTTCCATCAGCATGAACTCAGGATCAGCCAAAAGTGACTTCAAGTAGTTCAATGAAGTTTGACCCAACATACCATCAATCAAACGGTGGTCATAAGTCATTGACAACTTCATGTTTTGACCAACTACAATTTCACCTTCAGCGTTCACGATAGGTTCTTTAACAATTGAACCAAGTCCTAAGATGACCACATCAGAACCGTTGATAATTGGTGTAAACCAACTTCCGCGAGCAGAACCGATGTTAGAAATCGTAATCGTAGAACCTTGCATTTGTGCAGGTTTCAATGAACCATCACGAGTTGCTGCTGCCAATTCTGCGATTTCTTTGGCGATTTCAAGAATTGATTTGTTTTCAGCTTCATGGATGACTGGTACGTACAAGCCCGTAGGTGCGTTGACCGCAATACCTACATTGACATGTTCATGGTAAACAATTTCTTGTTTTTCGTAGTCCACAGAAGCATTGATGTCTGGGAATTTATGGGCTGTCGTAGCAAGCGCTTTTGCAACATAAGCAAGATAAGTGAGTTTGATATCTTGTTTTGCGGCAATATCTTTAAATCCAGCACGATGTTTCACGAGTTTTGAAACTTCAACTTGGTCAAAGTTTGTAACAGGTGGAATATGAGTATGTTGCGCAGTCATGACTTTAGAGACAACTTTACGTGTTGGATTCATCGCAACACGTTCGTCTGTCGCCCCCGCTTTAACAGCAGGAGCTTTAGGTGCATCTGCTTTAGGTGTGCTAGGCGCAGCAGCAGCTTCTGGAGTGCTAGGTGTTGTGCTAGGCGCTGCAAGAGGAGCAACTTTACCAGATTCAAAAGCTTTGACATCAGCAAGTGTTGTATGACCGTGACGACCAGTAGCAGGTACAAGTGTTAAATCAATACCAGCTTTACGCGCATAATGACGTACAGATGGCATAGCGAGGACACGACCAGCAGAAGTTGTTTTAGTTAAAGGTGCATTGCCAGCGGAAGCAGCAACTGCAGAAGCAGCTTCAACAGCAACAGGAGCAGGGCTTGATGTTGGTGTAGCTGGAGTGGCAGAAGAGCCATTTCCGTTGTACTCGATTAAAGGAGCACCAACTTCAACAGTCGTCCCTGCTTCAACAAAAAGTTTAGTGACAGTGCCAGAGTAAGGTGATAAAATTTCTTGCATGAGTTTATCATTTTGTACTTCAGCAACTGGATCATCTTCTTTGATTACATCTCCAACTTTAACCAACCAATTAGCGATATCACCTTCGTGCATTCCTTCACCTATGTCAGGCATAGTGAAGATTTGAACATCACCAGCAGGAGCTTCAGCTACAGCTGGCGCAGGAGTAGTTTCTGTTGCTCCACCAGTTCCATCACCGTCAAATTCAACCAAAGGGGCATCAACTTCAACAGTTGTCCCTGCTTCAACAAAAAGTTTAGTGACAGTGCCAGAGTAAGGAGACAAGATTTCTTGCATGAGTTTATCGTTTTGTACTTCAGCGATTGGATCATCTTCTTTGACCACATCTCCGACTTTAACCAGCCAGTTAGCGATGTCGCCTTCGTGCATTCCTTCACCAATATCAGGCATTTTAAAAATCTCAGTCATAATCAACCACCTCTTTAACTTTATTCACAATATCTTCTGCTTTAACCGCCCAATCATTTTCAGCTTGAGCAAATGGGAAGATTGAGTCTGGGCCAGTGACACGACCAATAGGTGCTTTGAGGCTCAAAACAAAACGTTCTGAAATTTCAGCCATAACATTTGCCGCAATACCAGCAGTACGTTGGGCTTCCTGAACGACTACGACACGACCGGTCTTTTCAACAGTTTTACCGATAGAAGCGATGTCAAGAGGAGCAACAGTGCGCAGGTCAAGGACTTCTGCCTTGATTCCTTCTTTTTCAAGCTGTTCAGCAGCTTTGAGTGCAAGTGGTACAGTACCACCATAGGCGATGATAGAAACATCAGAACCTTCTTTAGCTACAGCAGCTTGGTCAAGTGGTGTTGTATAATAGCCCTCAGGCACTTCACCTTTGAGTGAGCGATAGAGGTGGAGATTTTCAAGAAAAATGACAGGGTCATTGTTTTCGATAGACGCTAAAAGTAAACCTTTAGCATCAGCGGGATTTGATGGCATTACAACACGAAGCCCAGGAATTTGTGAAAACAAACCTTCAATTGAGTCAGCGTGCATTTCAGGTGTCTTAGTTCCGATACCATAAGGTGTACGAACAACGATATTGTTTGAACGTGTGTTGTTGAAACGATAACGTGTACGACTCATTTGACCTGCGATAGAGTCAAATACTTCAAAGATAAATGTTCCGAATTGAATTTCCATGATGGGATGGAATCCTTGAGTTGCAAGACCAATCGCCATACCACCAATTCCTGATTCAGCAAGCGGAGTATTGAAGACACGGTCTTCACCATATTTCTTTTGGAGTCCATCTGTTGCACGGAATACCCCACCATTTTCTCCGACATCTTCACCAAAAACTAGAGTGTCTTTGTCTTTTTCAAGCGCAAGGTCAAGCGCTTCTGTAATTGCTGCAATATAAGTTTTCACTGCCATTCTTATTTGCCCTCGCTTTCAAATTTTTCAATTTGCTCAAGCATTGCTTGGCTAGGTACTTCAAGTGTGTTTTTGATGAAGCTAGAGATTTTTTGTTTTTCAACATTATTTGCTTTTTTGATATCAGCATCAATGCGAGCGTCAAGTTCAGCAATATAAGCTTCCTCTTTTGCAGTATCCCAAAGTCCTTTGTCCGTCAAGAATTTACGCATACGAACAAGAGGTTCTTTCTTCCACCAAGCATCAATATCTTCTTTTGTACGATAGCGAAGCGGATCATCACCAGCAGTTGAGTGTGGTTCAAGACGATTTGTGATTGTTTCAATAACTACGGGACCATTACCAGCGACGGCCCAAGCGCGTGCGTCTTTTGAAGCGAGGTACATTGCGATAGCATCCATACCATCAACAACAATAGATGGCGCACCAGCAGCCCATCCTTTTGCAGCCAAATGTGGTGCAGCAGTTTGAAGACTACGAGGAGTTGAAATCGCAAAACCATTATTTTGAATGAAGGCAACAAGTGGGGCTTTGTAAGCTCCAGCAAAGTTGATTCCTTCATAAGTATCGCCTTGTGAAGAACCACCATCACCTGTATAAACAAAAGCTACGGCATCTTTTTTACGTTTTTTGAGTCCAAGAGCAACACCAGCGGCTTGAACGTATTGAGCGCCAATGATGATTTGTGGGAACCATGAATTGACTGGTTTTCCATCATCAGTAGTGTATTCATTACCGAGTTGGTGTCCACGTGACCAAAGGAGCCCTTTCCAGATTGGCCAACCTTTTGAGTAGATTTGTGGGAGGTCGCGATATCCTGGGAAAAGCCAGTCTTCATCTGTGAAGGCAAAGGCTGAGGCCATTTGTGAAGCTTCTTGACCTGCATGGGGACCAAAAAATCCCATACGTCCTTGTTTTGCGAGTTTCATTGAACGGATGTCTACTTGACGCGCAAAAAGCATACTCTTGAAGAGTTCGACAAGTTTTTCATCGGATAATTCTGCACGTTTAAGTCCATCTTCATCAACGATTTTTCCTTCTTCGTTGAGGATTTGCAACATTGGGAATGCAGTATCTTGCAATTCGAGTTGCGTTTTGAAATCTAAGATTTGTTTACTGTTTGACATTATAGATTTCCTTTCTATTTCCTATTTAGAAATTTAGCATTTTTCTTGGAGTTTTTCTTGAATAAAGCTTGTGAATTAGGCATTATTCAGCTAAGTCATTGGCTTTAAACATTTGAGCGAGTTCATTGTTTTCAATTGTTCCGAAATATTGTCCTTCTTTGTTGGAAGTGAGAACTTCGTGGACGGCTTCAGGAGTGAATTCGATGCCGATAAACTGCTCTTTAATATCACGCCAGTCACGAACGCCGAGGAAATCACCGAGAAAATTGATTTCTGTGATTTTTCCGTGCTCTACATTGACTTGGACATCGATGCTACCACCTGTAAATTTAGCATGGTTACTAAATGCGAATTTTGGTGACTCACCATAATTCCAATCCCAAGTGGAGAATTGATGATCACGCCAATCTTTGATACCTGTGAGTTGTTCTTCGGTCAGGAGAAGTTCATTGTCTTTTCCTTCGTCAGTGAGGTAGTATTTTAAGGCTTCGATGAAACTATCTAATGTCAATTCCTCAGGAGCATAATCTTTGATGTTACCAACGCGAGCGCGGACAGATTTTGCTGCTTTGCTGACAAACTTTTCATCAGAAACGTTGAGTGAGCGAATCATGGCTTCAACATCGGTATCCCAGAGTAGTGTTCCGTGATGCATGAGGTAGCCACCAGCGTATCGCTGAGCATTACCTGATATTTTCTTACCTTCGACTTCGAGGTCGTTACGACCTGTGATTTGAGCATTGATGCCAACAGCATGAAGTGCATCATACATGGGCTGGACAAATTGTTTAAAGTTGACAGATGCCGAACTTTCAACGGGGACAAAAAATGTGAAGCAGATATTTCCCTCATCGTGATATACTGCACCACCTCCGGATACACGACGAACGACTTGGACATCGTGATTGTCGATATAGTCTTGATTGACCTCGGCAAAAGTATTCTGGTTGCGACCTACAATAACTGCACGTTTGTTTTGCCATAATGAAAAAACAGGCTCAGTTGGTTTTAAATTGTAGAGTAGCCAGCTGTCCATAGCGATGTTGGTGTAAGCGTCTTGACCTAGATAGTTGATAAATTGCATGTTTATGCATCCTTCCCAAATCATTGTGTTGCCTTTGTCAAAGTTATTTGACAAATTTACACACACAGCTTAATTATACCCCTTGTGAAAGGAAATGTAAAGAAAAATGGATTGCGCTTACAATTAGTGTTAATATTCACTTTGTTTCTGTGAATTTTGTGAAAGACTTATCATTACTGTTTAATAAAAAACAGCCTAATACTATTTTCCTAATCATTGCAAGGCAGTAGATTAGCGAGTATAGTCTGGCTGTTTTTGAATTTGATTACGGATACGAATAGCTTGCTCAGGATAGTCTGTGATAATACCAGCAACATTTTCATGAAAAGCTTGTCGCATTTCGGATTCACTATTTACTGTCCAAAGTCTGACAGGTTTGTTGGACAATGCTGTAAGGACAGGATGTTTGAATGCGTAGGATTTACGAGGGTGAATACTAGTAATAAAATCTGTCAGTAACCCATTTTCAATCTTTTTAAGTCGATTATTGGTGAGATAACTTAATTCTACATCAGGCTCAATTTCGCTGAGAATTTTTAGAGAGTCAATATTGAAAGAGCTATACAAATGGGTAAAAGGCCACTGCTGGCTTTTCATCAGCACTGACAGCTTTTTTTCAATATCTGGATAGTGATATTTGTCAGTCTTGATTTCGATATTCAAGCTTCCTGTGAAGTGTAAATCTGTCAGTAATGACAGGACTTCCGAAAGGATTGGTATTTTTTCTCCACGGAAATCTTCTTTGAACCAAGATCCAGCATCAAACCTTTTGAGCTCGGCAACAGTCATTTTGCGCACAAGTCCTTTACCTGTCGTTGTCCGATCAATTTTTTCATCATGAATGACAATAAGTTCACCATCATTAGAAAGATGCACATCAAGTTCAATCCCATCGGAATGAACACGGACTGCTTCACGAAATGAAGCAAGCGTATTTTCGGGGCGATTGCATTTGGAACCACGATGAGCAAAGACAAAAGTTTGAACTTCATGATTCATCTGTTGATTGCGACTCAGCCATTTTTCTGATTTGCCGAATTTTCGCTTGTCAAGCGTGCGTAATGTTTTATTGATAAGGTTGGATAAACCGATAACCACGTGTGTTCTCCTTTCATTTAAGGTGTGAAAGCTATCCAATTTGAAATCATAAAGTCAAGACTGAATTCAAAGCAAGTGCGTGCTTTGATAAAAATAGGAAATTACAGATTCAGATATTCACACGAACACTAATTTATCTGTTTTTCATTCTCAATAACATAAGATTTTACTGACAGAAAGCTGTCAGTGACTTTCGTTATATTCCTGCTCTATTGCTTTGACAAAATCATGCATGATTTGATTTCGTTTTTTGCCTATATTTTTTGCCTCATCTGTATTGAGTAAATCTTCAAGCAAAAAAAGTTTTTCATAAAAATGATTAAGCGTGGTTCCCTCTTTTTGATGATAATCGGCCTTTGTCAGTACGCTGACAGGTTTATCAGAAGGGTCATAAAGTGCGCGACCACGTGCCCAACCGTACTCTAGCGTGCGAGCAATGCCCCAAGCGCCCATAGCATCGAGTCTGTCAGCATCCTGTACAATCTGCCCATTGATATCTAAGGATTTCCGACTTTCGATATTTGACGAAAAGCTCATATTGTCAATGATAAAGAAAATCTGCTTGTTGATAATACTGTCAGTACTGACAGTATTTAAAAATTTACTGACAAAAATTTTCTGCTGTTCTACACGATCTGTCAACTTTTCGTCATAGGTATCATGCAAGTAACAAGCAGCCAGCACAAGCTCACGATTTGCTGACGGTTCTGTCAGTAAAATTTTATTTGCTAAAGCTACCACGCGCTCAATATGGTCAAAACCATGACCATCATTATTTTCCATATGAATTTTTTTAGCAAATTCTGCAATTTTTTCTAAGTCAATCATTGGTAATCCTTATTAACCTTAGGCTTTCCTTCTTTGTCCATAAGTACAGTCAATCCGCCGCATAACCAGCAGCATGAAAAAGATACTCAATCCCAGTTTCTTTATCCACAATAACCGTATTCGTTTCAAGTGCTGCTGCTTTTCCAGTCGTTTGTTCAAACCGTTCTTTGATGTCATTTTTGTTCATAAAAATCCTCTCAATTTAGACTTACTTTCTTAATTATTTTAATATCTGAAGTTTTATTACTAAGTTCTATAAGTGCAATTTCAACAGCAAAGCCAGAGGGTATCAACTGGTTAGAAAGCATTGACTTTCCTACATTTGCAGCTTGCAGTCCTTGATGATTCATCAAGGTCAAATGCGGAACATAAGGAAACATTGGATTTTCTACGCCAGTAAATGACAATTCTTTTCGCAAATTATTGCGGAAAGCAATGATTCTATCATCAGAGAGTTGGAGAGTTAGTGTATCAGAGTGAGGAAAAATAGAGATTTTATCGAAAACAACATAAAAACTCTTTAGGCCAATGTTATCCATTGAATCTTTTATACTGGAAATATCTTCCTGAGTGAGTGCTGATTCTAAAGTGACATGAGGAAAATATCCAGCTTTATCCAGATGGTAAGTTGATAAGTGAGTTTTTTCAAAAATGTTCCAAACGCTTTGAATAAATTCATTGAACGCATCGTCAAATTTTAAAACAAGTGAATAATCCATATATTATTTAAAATAATTAATTCCCATAGCAAACTTAACTTCATCAAGCGTTTGACTAGCGACAGCCTCCGCTTTCAAAGAACCCTGCTTGAGCATATCATAGACATAGTCCATATTTTTGGCAAACTCAATTCGGCGTTCACGTATTGGTGACAGTTCTCGGTCAAGCACTTCGAGCAAATAGCGTTTTGTTTTCACATCACCAAGTCCACCTGCCTGATATTGCGCCTTCATCTCAGCAATAGTTGCCGCATCATCTGCATTACCAAAAACATCAAGATAATGGAAAACCATATTTCCTTCGATTTTACCAGGGTCTTCAACTTTGATGTGGTCAGGATCAGTGTACATACTCATCACTTTTTTCTTCAAAGTATCCAAGTCGTCCGCAAGGAAAATTCCATTATTGAGTGATTTAGACATTTTTGCATTACCATCTAGACCTGGTAAACGTCCAGCAGCCTCGTTTTCAGGGTAGATTCCCTCTGGTTCAACTAAAACATCGGCATGGTAAGCATTGTTGAATGAACGTACAATCTCACGTGTTTGCTCAATCATTGGTTTTTGGTCATTACCAACAGGCACATGAGTCGCCTTAAAAGCTGTAATATCAGCCGCCTGTGACACAGGATAGACTAAAAATCCTGCGGGGATAGATTCACCAAAACCTTTTTGAGCAATCTCCGTCTTAACTGTCGGATTACGCTCCAAGCGCGCCAAAGAAACAAGATTCATGTAATACATGGACAATTCAGCAAGCTCTGGAATCTGACTTTGAATAAAAATCGTTGATTTTTCAGGGTCAAGTCCAGCTGCTAGATAGTCTAGTGCAACATCACCCACAGATTGAATAATTTTTTCGGGTTCTTTGGCATGGTCGGTCAATGCTTGCTGGTCGGCAAGAAAGACAAACATATTATACTTGCCTTCATTTTGCATTTTCACGCGATTTTGGAGCGATCCGACGTAATGCCCGATGTGAAGTTTTCCAGTAGGGCGGTCGCCCGTTAATATAGTTGGTTTAGTCATAATTTAAGATGAGCTTATCAAGGAGTAAGCTCAATTCCTTTCTTCAGTTTAATGTGCTATCTTAGCCCTTTGGGCTACGCTGTCGATTCTCGCTACGGGCACGGAAGTGCCTAGTCGAAGTCGCAACTCGCTACGTGCTTCGCACGCCGTTCTATGAACGGTCTACACAACTTCGTTGCCCTGCTGTCCGTTTGATTGCCATTTGGCGTTGGCTCTATTCTTGTCACTTTAGTGACTTAGAGATAGAGGACAAATGTTCATCGGCACTTTAGTGCCTTACAGCCAATGCCTTTTGCTCTTGGGACAAACGGACAAATGTCCTATGGTCATGCGAAGCTAACTGCTAAAGCAGTAAGAGCAAAAAGCAAAGCGATAGGGCAAAATGGTGTTTTATTGCCCTAGGGTCTAAGCGCTTTGCGACTCGACTACTTAGCGAGAACCGTGCGACTCAGCGCTTCAGCGCCTAACGAGCACGGATACCTGCGGTGTGGACAGCGTAGCGCTTAGACTTCAGGGACAGGATAATCTCATATCTTTGATGTTAAGCAGACTGTTGCAGCTTTAGCTGCGTACAGGTCGCTTAGTTGTTACACCTAGAGGTTGTGCTCTAACATAGGAGTGCTGATGAAGTAAAAGTAATCACTTCAAATTTGGAGCAAAAAAGCCCGTAGAACATCATAAAAAATAATGCTCTACGGGCGCTATCTGCGCGGTGCCACCGTGATTTGAAACCATAAGATTTCCTCAAAACTTGCCAAAGACAAGTCGCTTTATAACGGAAGCTACCGCAATTTTTTCAAGAGATGAATACTTCATTAAGGTTGTGAATTCAACTTGTGTTGCTTTTAACAGCGAACCCAAGGAACAACCTCTGTGTGTAACAACTAAGCGACCTCTACGGTAGCTAAAGCTACAACAGTCTGCTTAACAGGTCACACACCATAGCGAATCTACGTTATCCATTCGCACTCTAAGCAGAACTCGTATCAAAGTGTAGTTCGACAAAAAAACAGAGTTTCCGAACACGTCTATTGTAAAAATTATTTTTGCTTTTTTTAATTGCAAATCAAGCCCATTCACTTCGTTGAAAACATCGACTTACACCACCGCCGACTTTCTAGAGATTTCATTAAGATGGCTCAAAAATGTATTTCATTTTGAGTACATCTAGTATCAAAGCTACTTTCTTGATGATTTAAATTTTACACTTTTTGTAAGAAACTGTCAATTGCTTCAATCTGGTAGTAATTTCTTGAATTTCTTAGGATAAAGCGCTATACTCAAAATGTAAAAAATGTTTTACATTTAAAAGATTACAATAAATGAGTTTGTATGCCCAATCTTTCATCTTTGGGTAGTCGAACTCTACCCAAAAGGAGAAAATTATGGCAAACGTATCCACAGCATCTGCACACTGGGAAGATTCACTTGAAAATGGTTTTGGTACAATTTCAGCAGAAAGTTCACAACTTTTTACAGAAGTTCCTTACAATTTTAAAGCACGTCTTGATAGTCAAGCACATATTACAACACCAGAAGAATTACTTGGTGCAGCTCACGCCGCTTGTTTTAGTATGGCGTTCTCTCTTGTTTTAGGAACAAAAGGACTTGTCCCAACGAGTGTAGATACTACTGCTGACGTTACTTTTGACGTTACACCAGACGGACCAGCTATTACTGGAATCAAATTAACCAATCATTCTGTTATCCCTGGACTATCAGAAAAAGATTTTCAAGAAATTGCCCAAGTAGTAAAGGAAAATTGCCCAGTTTCAAAGGCTTTGGCAGGAGTTGATATTACCTTAGAAGCAATTTTAGGATGAAGTCAAGACTTATTCAGTGGGAGTTTCGTAAAACATTTGTCCATTTTCTCTAGTCGCTAAAGCGACTGATAAAAGGGCAACTCGCCACTGAATTTAAGGTACAACCTCACATCAAAGATATGAGGTCATCTTGTCCAGAAGCCTAAGTGCTAAAGCACTAACGCCCTAGGGCAGTCGGACGAAATTCAAAGATTGCCTATTTCGCCTTATCGCTTTAGCGAGTTGCGACTTCGGCTAGGCACGTCCGTGCCGTAGCGAGAATCGACAGCGCAGTGAAACGGAGATAGAGCGAATGGACAGCGGAGCGAAGCGAAGATAGCACGCACTTGTTTTGATAAAAATTGGAGAAAACGAGCAAAAATGCTCGTTTTTTTGGTACAATGAATTTATTGAACTAATTAATTGAGTTCTGCTCGTTTGAAATCAGTGAAAGTAGAAGTTCTACTGTCCATTTGCTCCGTCTTCATTCTGTTATACTGTTGATTCACCGCAGGTATCCAGTAGCAAGACGAACTGGCAACTTCCAGAACCCTGCTTTCGTATGAACCTGTAATTTTCTTAATTTCAGGACGATTGCCCCTCATATCTTAAAGGAGTATGATTATGACTTTTAATATGTGCACTATGCTTTACGTTCAAGATGTAAAAGCAGAAGCTAACTTTTTTCAATCCATCGGATTTGCAGAAATTTCTCGCGAAACAATTGCGGAATCTGAAACAGTAACCTTTGCTCCGCAAGCAGAAGGAAATGCTCGTTTGCAGATTTTTGATATTGAATTTATCAAGTTAATGAGTCCAGAAGTAGCTGATAATAAGCCATCTATTTTATTTACAGTATCAGATATTTCAAAATGGCATGATAATGTCAAGACTCAAGGAGGTTTTATCAGTGATTTACAAGATATGGGCGGTAAATGCACATTCAACTTTCAAAGTCCAAGTGGTTCTTATTTTGCCTTCATGGAAGCCTAAATACGAAAAATTAAAAGTGCTAGTTAGCACTTTTTTGTTTAACGATAATCAAAGAACCTATGAAAGATTAATAAATATTCAATACAGTATCAGAATAAAAAATGTATATAATTTTGAGGTTAGTATAAGATAAAATAGTTTTATCATACAGAGAAAGTGGTTTTAATTGCTCATATTTATGATATGATATGATTAGATAATAATGTAAGTAGGTTTAACCCTGATGATTTTTAATTATATTTATACTACTTTCCTAACAATTCTCTATACACTTGTGATGTCATTTGCTTTGGGTGGCTATTTAAAAGAACATAAGAAGAACTACTTATTAATAACACTGTATTTTCTTCTTCTTATCTTGAACGGTCTACTTGTAACCATGTCGGAAACATTTAAAACATTTGCCAGTGATTATAATCGACAATTTATGGTAAATCCAATCATTGAAACGCTTTATTATTTAGCGATTTTTGCAATTGCTTTAAAGCTAATTAATGAATTACTTGGAGAAAAGATAAAATCTCACCAATACGGAATTTATATCGTGTTTGCTTTGTGGCTCATTGTGGTTCCTTTTTTTAGTAATTCTGCATTGAAAGTATGGCTCTACTATTTTCCAAGTCAGGCTGTCACAATTTATATGGGAATTTACTTGCTCAAGCACTACCGTAAGATAGAACAGTCAATTGTATGGCGGAATTATGCGAAATGGCTAGGTCTATTAGCTTTGATTTTTGGAATAGCTATTGTTTCAGAAGATACTTTTGTTATTTTCTTTAGAGATATCTATCACGCTAATATGTTAAAAATTCATAATCGCAATGTATCTGAGGATATTTTTCACATCTCGCTTTGTATAGTAGCGATCAAGTATTTTTTGTTTAATTATAAAACAAACTCTGTAAATCAAATAATTCCTTCTTCACTAGATATGGTAAATATTGAGGTTGATGAAGAAAATGTTGTGCGCACAGATGAGGAAGCATCCTACTTTGATAAATTTGTAGCTACTTATGGTATCACTCAAAGAGAAGCGGAAATTCTTGACTTACTCATAAAACGCAAACACAACCAAGAAATTGCAAACCAACTCTACCTCTCTCTTGGAACAGTAAAAACACATACCCACAATATTTTTATCAAACTTCAAATTGAGCGGCGCTCAGATGTTTGTGAAGTGTGGGAAAACTTCAAAAAGTCGGAAAAACTTAAATAAATAATGATAAAAATATCTGTCCTAAATGAACAGATATTTTCTTTTTGTAAAGATGAAAGCTTCATAAATCATTAAGTAAATGCTCTAAACCTTACTAAACTTTTTAATTTAAACTATTGATATAAAAGGGCTTTCATGAATTTTCAAAGATTATATCTTTAGGTTGATTGTTTTAAAAATATGCTCCTGATATACTGAAAGCGTTCCCGAAAGGGAGGACGAAAATTCAATTTACTATTTTATTCAGGAGGAATAAAAACATGACAACATCGAAAAAACGTGATTTTATCACAACAGAAGATTACAGCAAAGAAGAAATTCTTGACATTGTGAATCTTGGATTGAAAATTAAAGCGGCGATTAAAAATGGCTACTATCCGCCACTGTTGAAGAATAAATCACTTGGTATGATTTTTCAACAAACATCTACGCGGACTCGTGTTTCTTTTGAAACTGCAATGACACAACTTGGCGGACACGCAGAATATTTGGCGCCAGGTCAGATTCAACTCGGAGGGCACGAAACAATAGAAGATACAAGTACAGTCCTTTCCCGCTTGCTTGACGTGATCATGGCACGTGTTGACCGTCATGAATCAGTGAATAATCTGGCAAAACACACAACAATTCCAGTTCTTAATGGAATGTCAGACTATAACCATCCTACACAAGAAATAGGAGATTTAACCACCATTATTGAACACTTACCAGCTGGTAAGAAGCTTGAAGATTGTAAGGTCGTTTTTGTCGGAGATGCAACGCAAGTTTGTTTCTCATTAGGACTTATTGCGACAAAAATGGGGATGCACTTCGTTCACTTTGGCCCTAAAGGCTATCAACTTAACGAAGAACACCAAGCCAAGTTAGCGGCAAACTGTGAAGTTTCAGGAGGAACTTTTGAAGTAACAGATGACGAAGCTTCTATCGTAGGCGCAGATTTCCTTTACACAGATGTTTGGTACGGTTTATATGATGCAGAACTTTCAGAAGAAGAACGTTTGGCGATTTTCTTCCCTAAATATCAAGTAACACCTGAGATGATGAATAAAGCAGGCATGAATACTAAATTTATGCACTGTTTACCAGCTTCGCGTGGTGAAGAAGTCGTGGATGCTGTGATTGATGGTGAAAATTCAATCTGTTTTGATGAGGCAGAAAATCGCTTGACTTCAATTCGTGCTTTGCTTGTTTATCTCCTACGTGACTATCAAGAAAAAAATCCTTATGATTTAAAAGCACAAGCTGAGGCAAAAGCTGATTTAGAAGCTTACTTAGCGAAATAAGAAAGCGTGTCTTCTATGGAAAATGGAAAGAAAAAATTTAGCTTAGCGAGTGCAATTCTTTCTGTCATTTGTGTTGTTTTTGTTGCCGAGGCAGCAGCGCCTGTTGCTGCCATTGGTAACTCTCAGTTCTTTTGGTGGATTGTTTTGATTATTGCTTTTCTGTTGCCTTATGGTCTGATTACTTCTGAGCTTGGAACAACTTATACAGGTGAAGGAGGACTTTATGATTGGGTAACAAAGGCTTTCGGTCATCGCTGGGGAGCGCGTGTTTCTTGGTTTTATTGGATTAATTTCCCGCTTTGGATGGCTTCGCTTGCTGTACTTTGCCCAGACTTACTACAAAAAATATTTGGTTTTCAACTCAATACACCTATTGCATTGGTTATTGAACTTGTCTTTATTTGGGTGATTGTCTTAATCAGTCTATATCCAGTAAGTGATAGTGTTTGGATTCTGAATGGTGGCGCAGTCATAAAGGTATTCTTAGCTTTGGCATTAGGTGGATTTGGAGTTTATTCTGCAATCACACACGGTGTAGCGAACCACTATACCTTAGCTTCACTTTTACCAAGCTTTGATTTGCATAGTTTATCTTTTATCTCAGTGATTATCTTTAATCTGCTAGGCTTTGAAGTAATATGTACCTTTGCTGATAGTATGGAAAATCCTAAGAAACAAATTCCCCAATCAATCATTATTGGTGGGGTGGTCATTGCAGCGATTTATATGTTTTCAGCTTTTGGGATTGGTGTTGCGATTCCAACGGATAAACTTTCGACAAGTTCAGGCTTAGTGGATAGTTTTCAAGTGATGTTAGGCACACCAACGGGCTGGTTTATCAGTTTGATTGCCTTTCTGTTTATGCTGACTTTGTTTGGCAATATGGTTTCCTGGTCACAAGGGGTAAATAATATTGCAAGTTATGCTGCTGATAATGGTGATATGCCTAAATTCTTCTCAAAACGGCGTTCGTCTAATGGAATATCTTGGGGAGCTGCATTGATGAATGGGATTGTGGCAACGATAATTGTCGTTATTGCTCCAATCTTACCCAATCAGGACTTGTTCTGGTCATTCTTCTCTTTGAATCTTGTTTTGTTCTTATTAAGTTATGTTCCAGTATTTCCTGCTTTCTTTAAGTTGCGTAAAATTGATCCTGATACTCCTCGCCCTTTTCGTGTAAGTGGTGGTACGGGACTATTGAAGTTATACACAGCTTTACCGATGATTATTATCATTATTTCACTCATTTTTACTGCTATTCCACTGCAATTTGATAAGGCTTCGCTAACAGAACAGCTTCCGATTACGATTGGAGCAATTATCTTTATCATTATTGGTGAATTAATTATTTGGACAAAAAAGATAAAAAAATAAAGGAGAAATAAAAATGTCAAAACGTATTATTGGTACTACACCAAAACAAGATGGATTTCGGATGCCTGCTGAATTTGAAGCACAAAAGCAAGTGTTTATGATTTGGCCAGAACGTCCAGACAACTGGCGTGATGGTGCAAAACCAGTACAGGTTGCATTTGCCAATGTGGCTAAGGCAATCAGTCAATTTACGCCTGTCACAATGTTGGTTTCTAAAGTACAATATCAAAATGCCCGTTATCAACTGGCGGATGAAATCAGAGTGATTGAGGTCTCAAATAATGATTCTTGGGTGCGAGATTGTGGACCGACATTCGTGATTAATGATAAGGGTGAACTTCGTGCAAATGACTGGACTTTTAATGCATGGGGAGGATTAGTTGATGGTTTATACTTCCCTTGGGATCAAGATGATTTAGTTGCACAAAAGGTTTGTGAGTTGGAAGCTGTTGATTCTTATCGAACAAATGATTTTGTACTGGAAGGTGGCTCTTTCCATGTTGATGGAGAGGGGACGGTTTTAACGACAGAAATGTGTCTTTTGTCTGAGGGACGGAATCCCCATATGACTAAAGTAGAAATTGAAAATATGCTTAAAGAGCATTTGAATGCTGAAAAAGTCCTTTGGCTTGGTGATGGGATTGACCCAGAAGAAACAAATGGTCATGTGGATGATGTCGCGTGTTTTGTTGCTCCGGGTGAGGTGGCTTGTATTTATACAGAGGATGTTCATTCACCTTTTTACGAGGCAGCACAGGATGCTTACAAACGTTTGAGTGAAATGACAGATGCCAAAGGTCGTCAACTGAAAGTGCATAAGCTGACTTGTCCAGTCAATAACGTTACGATTAAGGGTGATTTTAAGATTGATACGGTTGAAGGAACACTTCCTCGCGAAGACGGCGATATCTGTATCGCTTCCTATATGAATTTCTTGATTACAAATAATGGGGTTATCGTTCCGCAATATGGGGATGAAAATGATGCATTAGCTTTGCAACAGGTTCAGGAGATGTTCCCAGAACGTGAAATTGTCGGGGTCAATACTGTAGAAGTAGTATATGGTGGGGGAAATATTCACTGTATTACGCAACAACAACCTAAGGCATAGAAGGATAAGAGAGGGGAAGAAAAATGGGAAAGCGTATTGTCGTTGCTCTTGGGGGAATGCGATTCTGACAGACAATCCAACAGCTCAAGCACAAGCGGAAGCTCTTCAAAGAACTGCTGAACAGTTAATTCCGTTGATTAAAGGGAATGATGTTGAGATGGTCATCACACATGGTAATGGTCCTCAAGTTGGAAATCTGTTGTTGCAACAATTGGAGAGTGATTCTCCTAAAAATCCTGCAATGCCTCTTGATACTGCGGTTGCTATGACTCAAGGACAAATTGGTTTTTGGATGGGTCAAGCATTTACTAAGGCTCTGGTTGATAATAAGATGTCAGAAGTTCCCTTTGTGTCTGTGGTGACTAGAACGGTTGTTGATGCTAATGACTCTGCTTTTGAAAATCCAACGAAACCGATTGGACCTTTTTATACAGAGCAAGAGGTTAAAGAGATTCAAATAAAATATCCTGACTGGAAAATAATTGAGGACGCAGGGCGTGGTTATCGTCGTGTTGTACCTTCACCATTGCCTTTACGTATTGTGGAAGCGGAAGCAATTAAGCCTTTATTAGATGCAGCTGTGTTAGTGACGGTATCTGGTGGCGGAGGTATTCCGGTTGTTGAGGAGGATAATGGTTTTAAAGGTGTTGAAGCGGTCATTGACAAAGATTTTTCTGCAGCCAAGCTTGCTGAACTTGTGGATGCAGATGAACTTGTGATTTTTACTTCTGTTGGCGATGTTTTTCTGAATTATGGTAAACCCAACCAGCAGACTTTAGGGACTGTTTCGGTGAGTGAGATGAAGAAGTATTTGGCTGAGAATCAATTTGCAGCAGGTTCGATGAAGCCTAAAGTTGCAGCAGCAGTTTCTTTTGTGGAGAATACGGGAAAAGTTGCTACGATTACTTCACTTGATAATGTAACAAACTTTGTTAAAAGTGGTGCAGGAACACGAATTATTCCTGATTAAAGTAATAAAAAATAGTATGGGAAAAATGCCATGCTATTTTTTGCAATTTTAATCACAATATTGGTCATAAGAATGAGGTGAAGGCGCTTAGTTTTTGCTATAACTGAGTTCATACGATTAGAATGGGTGAAAAAATATAAGTCTCTCTAAGAAACTTCGTTTCTCTACGAGATTTCCTATCTCCGTACTTATTGCATCACGCTGTCCATTGGCTTATGTGCTAAAGCACAAAGTTTTCATCATTTCTTGCCAATCGTATTCCCATCTTGGTATAATTGAGTTCGCAACACCAGAAGATATGAGAGAAGATAGCTCTGCTGTCCATTCTCGCTACATCGCTAAAGCGATGAGTCGAAGTGGCAACTGGAACCTGTTCTACGAACAGATCTACGCGACCTTGTCGCTCCGCTGTCCGTTTGATTGCCATTTGGCGTTGCCTCTATTCTTGTCACTTTAGTGACTTAGAGATAGAGGACAAATGTTCTAGGGTCATGCGAAGCTAGGAGCTGAAGCTCCACTGAAAAAATGTGTCCGCTCTCGCTACGGTGCTAAAGCACTTAGTCGAGTGGCAAGAGCAAAAGGCAATCACATTTTCCTATCTCTCTACGCTTCTTGACGGTGTTACTCTCATATTGTTATAATTTGATTATCAAATCATTCTTTGAAAAGGTTGAGCAATTAATTTGTTGAAACTACTGGCTCGTATGATAATTGCGTTTTGCTTAGTTCTCAATATAAGAGAAGTGAAAGCTTATATTTTAAGCACATGGGATAGTGGGACAGCAGTGCTTGGTTTGATAAAAATTGAATCCAACCTCTTTAGTGGAGATATTATATCATTACAGTTGGATTTGTCTCTCGGAGGGATGTATGAAGGAAACTAAATTACTTTCACCTACTGCCATTTTTTTACTCGGAATTAATTCTATTATTGGTTCGGGTATTTTCTTGCTTGCTGGGAAGATTTATCAAGATGCTGGGACACTTAGTTTACTTGCGATATTATTTGCTGGTTTATCTATCTTTGTGATTGCCTTTTCTTATGCAAACATGAGTAAAATTTATCCTGAAAATGGTGGTGCTTTTGTCTATGCAAAGGAAACTTTTGGACGTTTTCCAGGTTTCGTGATAGGGAGTATTACTTGGCTTTTGGGTGTGGTCACATTGGCAACTGAAGTATCAGCTCTACTTACGGCGTTAAAGATGATTTTTCCAAATCTTGCAACACGGCCCATAGGACTTTTGGTTATTTTATTGTTAGGGGTTATTTCGTATTTTGGAACATCAATTATTGCGGGTTTGGATAATATTACCTCTTTTGTCAAACTTTTGATTGTTGTGGTTTTTGTTGGAACTTGTGTTTGGTTGGTGCGTGGTGAGAATTTTACTACGTTGTCAGTACTGACAGAAAGTTCGTCAGCAGGTCATCACGCTGTCAGTGGTTTTTTATCAGCTTATGGAACAATTTTCTTCTTTTTCACTGGTTTTTCATTTTTACCAGTCAATGCTGAGAAGATGAAAAATCCGGCTAAGAATTTGCCTAAAATGATGGCTATTGTGATGCTGACGTGTATTACAGTGTATCTGGTGATTCAGACGATAACAATTGGTAGTCTTGGAGCGAATCTTCCTGCAACGATTGTACCAGCTGCAACAGCTTTTAGTAAAGTGGTTGGTGGTATTGGAATTCCTTTGTTTGTTATTGCAATATGTATTTCTATCTTTGGAGTAATCGTGGCGACAACGTTTAATACTCCAACAATTCTTGCTAGTTTAGCTGAGTCGCATGAAGACGTACCGATGATTGTGGCTAAGACGAATCATTTTGGAACAGCAACTTGGGCAATTTTCTTAACTACATTGGGTGCAATGGGACTTTTTCTCAGTGGAAATTATGTCTTTCTTAGTGGACTAACTGTTTTTATGAGTTTTGTTCAGTATTTATCAACTGGTCTTGCAAATATTAAGAAAAAATTTATTTGGATAGGTGTGGGTACAGTGATTTTTTCATTGGTTCTGTTGACAAGTTTCACGCTTAATGTTCTTTTATTTGGTGTGAGCATTCTCCTATTACTTATTGTGATTTATTTCATTGTTAAACTGGACGATGA
This sequence comes from Lactococcus protaetiae, assembly GCF_006965445.1. Lineage (NCBI taxonomy): Bacteria > Bacillati > Bacillota > Bacilli > Lactobacillales > Streptococcaceae > Lactococcus > Lactococcus protaetiae. The sequence continues at coordinate 551,886 of NZ_CP041356.1, forward strand.
GGAAAGGGAAAAATGGTTGCAGGAAAGAGGGAAAAATCATGGTTAGTAAATCACGTCTCGGAGGCTTTGTCGATGGGATTGTCGCAGTTGTTATGACAATTATGCTGTTGGAATTTCGAATCCCAGAAAGTGGTTTGCTTATGGATTTTTTGCGCAATAATCTGGTTTATATGATTGCCTATATTTTGAGCTTTATCTATGTAACGACTTCTTGGTTTAATCAGCAGTATATGTTAACGAATGCTGAACGTGTGACACGAAGGATTTATGTGTCCACAATGTTATGGATTTTGTCGCTATCATTATTGCCTGTACTTGCGGCTTGGACAGGTCGTACAATTGACCTATTTGACCATCTTGGGAGTACGGCTCCCAAAACGCCTGCTTTGCTGTTTATGGCAATGATTGGGTTGTGGGGCTAGCCTATGTGCAAATGAGCAAAGCTTATATTTTGGACAATCCCCCTCATGTTGCAGAAAAAATCAAAGCAATGGAAGTTTTGCACGTACTCAATCATCCAATCTGGATTTTAGTTATTTTTTTAGCGATGGTGGCAACGTATTTTTATCCTCCTTTTGTTCTTATTTACACGGCAGGAGAGATGATTTGGTCAATGCTACATTCAAAAAATGAGCAAAGATAGTCTGTCAGTTCAATGCGCCCGACGTAAGCATTGAATCGGCGGATGGAGGACTTATCATCGAAGTTGATAAGTCTGTCAGTATACTGACAGACTATAAAAAGGAAGTGAGTTCACCCTACTAGGAGCTAGACGATTAGATAAAATGTGTGCATCACATTTTCCTACTCTGCCTGCGGTGACTATGCTGTTGATTCTTGCGATATTCCTAAGCAGTCGGATTCACATCTTAAAAGGAGAAAAAATGAGTAAACGTGGAGTTTTTAGATTTGTTTTGAGCATTATTTTGTTGATCATCATTTGGGCATGTGTGATTTTGAATCTTGGTTTTATTCCGTTTGTAGCAGGAGCATTTGTTTGTGCGGTTATTTTCATGATGTCTGATTATAAATTTTCGGAGCGTAAAAAATTAATACCAACTAAAAAAATTCAAAAAATAAATGTCCTAATTTGGCCAGCGACAGTGATTTCTGTTCTCGTTGCACTATATGTAACAGACTACCTTTTAGCTCTAGCCATTGTCCTGACAATAATTTTGCCTGCTGGAATTTTCTTAAATGATAAATATCAACAGCGCTAGAATTTCTGTCAGTTCAATATGCCTAGAATAAGCATTGAACGTGTGGCTAAAAGACTTATCAATGAAGTCGATAAGTCTGTCAGTATACTGACAGACGCGTGGGGGGAAAATGCGCAGAAATTTTTATATTGTGATTTGCATTTTATATGTTTCAATGATGTTCATCAATGTTAACTTCAAATCATTTTGGTGGCTGTCATTGATGGGAGTAGCTTTGCTTGTTGTAGCGATGATTATTTTTGAGCGTAAATTTACTGATGAGGAGGCACCAAGAAAGAAAACGAAATGGCGTCACTATTTTCTCACTTGGTTTTTGACAGTTTTGGGGCTGACTTTCTTGGTTTCGGCGGTAAGTTATTTCATTCATTTTGATTGGAATCGCTGGTTTCAACCTTTATTTTACGCGCTTATTGCAATCGGTCTAGCTTACAGCTCACGATTTGAAAAATGAAGCTATTGACAAAGCTGTCAGTACACTTTTTGAAAGTAGAAATTGGAAATATATATGATGACAAAAAAAGAACACACTTTTTGGTTACTAAGTAGCATTGCAATGTTTCTTGCAATACCTTTTTTCTTGCTCTCGTATAAATTTCAAGGATGGGCATTTTTATTTTTTATGATTGGTGGAGTTTTGATATTTTTTATCAAAGATAAGTCAGCACCAATTAAGCCCCTACCAAATAGATTTTGGCAAAAGCGATGGTTTTGGGCGTGTATATTTATTCCGCTTATTTTGTTAGTGGGAATATTTTGTTGGGGAAATGTTAGTAGTCCTCCTTATTTTCTAATCGTTCTCTGTCTTGAATTTCCAATTATGGGCTATTTCCAAACTAAGTATGATTGGAGAAGAAAAAATTAAAAAGCCAATGTTGGCTTTTTAATTTTCCATATTTTCAAAGTGTTTAACGAGTTTACCAGTCACATCTGTTTCTAACATTTTGTGAATTTGTCCTAGCGCAGATAATATAGCGAATTCACTTGAGTTGCCATGTGCTTTGATAACAGGCGCTTTTAAGCCAACAAAAGCTGCACCTCCAGCAGCATCTGTGCTCATCATGTCTTTGAGTCCAGAGAGTGGTTTTTTAATTAATGCACCACCGATTTTTGTTGTGAAACTTCCTTCCATAATCGCTGCCTTGATTTGTTTCATAAGAACGCTTGCTGTACCTTCAATTGCTTTAAGTACAGCGTTTCCCGTGAAACCATCAGCTACAACGACATCGGCACCTCCAGTGAGAATATCACGTGATTCAATATTTCCGATAAAATTGATTTCAGGCATATTAGATAAGAGTTCATGCGCTTCTTTGACGCTTGGTGAGCCCTTTGACTCCTCTGTACCGTTGGAAAGTAAGGCTACTTTTGGTTTTGTTATTCCTCGGACATTTTCAGCGTAGTAAGAACCTAAAATTGCGAAATCAACCAAATGTTGCGCTGTATTTTCAGTATTGGCACCGAGGTCAAGCATCTCAAAGCCACGTCCGTCACTTGTTGGCAAGGTAGACATAAGTGCAGGACGTGAAACTTGCTTAATCCTTTTGACCAAAAGCAAGCCTGCAGTCAAAAGTGCGCCGGTCGATCCAGCAGATAAAACAGCATCAGCCTCTCCTTTTTTTACTGCTGTCACTGCCAGGACAAGGGAACTATTTTTTTTAGACTTAATTGCGGTTACTGGATCATCGTGAAAATCAATGATTTCAGTAGTTTCTATGATTTCTATATTTGTTTCATCATCTAAAAATTGACGAATTTTTTCTCCATTACCATAAAGCTGAAAAGTTACGTCGGAAAATTCTTTTTTAGCAAGATTAACACCTTTTACGATATTTTCAGGAGCGAAATCTCCTCCATCGCATCGATTGCAATTTTCATATTCTTCTCCAAATTTATTAATTAAGGTTGTGTAGAAACCCGTCTTGCTTTTGATGGCGGACATAAGGCACGACCTCTAGATGTAATCCAAGGGGTCTGTGCGCAGCTAGAGCGACAGCAGTCCGCTTAACATCTTCAATATGAGGTCACACTTTGTTCTCCATTTGCTCAAAGCGGGGGCATAAATGCCGAGTGTTTGATCGTGTGGGACACACTGTCAAAGTCGCGGATGAAGCAAGTGTAGTTTGACAAAAAAGCAGAGTTTCGGAACACATCTATTATTAAAATTATAGCAAAAAAAGTGGTTTAATGACCACTTTCGTTTTATTTTTCAGAAATAATACGCTCAATCTCAGTAAAAACAGCATCTTCATCATTGCTTCCAATGATGTTGTCAGCAAGAGTAAGTATTTCCTTAGTTGCATTGCTTACAGCGTACGAAGTTCCAGCATATTCCAGCATTTCGTAGTCATTCATTTGGTCGCCAAAAGCAGCGAGATTATCTGCTGTCCATCCAAAATGTTTGACTAAAGCGTTGAGCCCAGAAGCTTTGCTGATTCCATCTGGAATGATATCAATACTTGTAAAACCTGTTGTTGTTGCACGGACGTAAGGAAGCTCTTCAGTGATAAAACTTTCACATTCACGTGTTTTATCCTCAGGAAAATTCGTGGTAATTTTGAGAAGAGTATCATCGATCTCATCAAGAGAGTTCACAATCTGGCAATTAGCATAATAAAGTTGAGCCTTATCAAAGAACCAGTCGGATACACCTTTGATAGAATAGGCACCTTTAAGCCCAGAAATCAGAAAATCACTGTCAGGCGAAAAGGGCATTCTGCGTAACAAATCTATGATTGAATCAATTTGTGAGGTGGAAAATGTCTGTGCGGAAATCATTTTATTTTTATAGCTGACTACGCCGCCATTTTCAGCAACAAATGCCATTTTATCTGTAAAACCGTCAAAGAGTTCCTCTAAAGCTAAAAGTTGTCGTCCTGAAGAAGCGCAGAAAATCCAACCTAATTGGTCAAATTGTTCAAGTACAGTCGCTAGTTTATCACGATTATAAGCGCGATCAGAGCGCAAAAAAGTTCCATCCATATCTGTTGCAAAAAGTTTTAATTCTTTCGTCATTTGTTCTGTTAGTCCTTTAAATTCATTACAGGTTATTATTATAATTTTAACTTAGCACGCATTAAGCTCTGCTTTCGTTCTACTGCCCTAGGGTCTTAGCGCTTTAGCGATTGCGATTTGAGCTTGTCGCTTTAGCAACTTAGCGAAATCGACAGCGGAGCAAAGCGAGATAGACTTCAGGGACAGGACCACTTCGCCTTGCGACTTTAGTCGCTTAGAGCGAATGGATAACGAAGCTTTGCTACGGTGTGACCTCATATCTTTGATGTTAAGCAGACTGTTGCAGCTTTAGCTGCGTACAGGTCGCTTAGTTGTTACACCTAGAGATTGTGCCCTAACATTGGTGGGGAAAAAGAATCCCCACCAATGAAGTAATCACTTTAATTCAAGATAAAATTTATCGAAATAAGTGCGTGCTAACACCCCTACCTCTTAGGTAGGGGATGAAGCAGCACTAACTTTGAATTTAGTCTTGACTTCATTTAGCTATGAAATCATCAATTTAATTTTCTACAAATGAAGTTTCACCATTAAATCTAATATAATCAAAAATGTGTTTTGCATAGTGAAAAGGAATAAATTTTCCCTCATCAATCAATGCATTTAATTCGTCTTCGGATACCCATCGCATAGCAGAAACTTCTGATTTTTGAAGTTTTAAATCTTTGAGCGGTATATCTTTTTGAATGATAAAAACTTCACTCCAACCCTCATAGAACTGGATTGTTAGACGACTTGGTACATTTGAAAAGTTATAGAAAATTCCTGTTTCTTCCAGAAGTTCTCGAGTAGCAGCTTCGTGGAAAAGTTCCCCATCCTGTACTCCACCGCTAGCCGTAAAATCCCAGAAGTGAGGAAAACTTGACTTTGTCACTTGGCGTTGTTGAATAAGCACTTTATCACCAGTTTGACTAAAAATAATAACACGAACAACAAAGCGAAATTGACCGTTCTCTAGAGGAATTCCGCGTGTTCCGATTTTTCCTGTCTTTAGTTTTTGTGCATTATAAATATCAAAATTTTCCGTAATAACCACACTTTCGGTAAGGAAATGATTGCTGACAGTTCTGTCAGCTTTGAATCGGCAGATAAAAAATTTGTCAGCAAAGCTGATAAGTCTGTCAGTAACATTTTTGTCAGTAAAATAAATTCTGTCAGTAATTTTTATTACTGACAGAGTTATCAAATCAAATTAATCAGCCCAAAGTGTTTTAACTTTTGCTTGCACTTCATCATTAGAAAGATAATCATCATAAGTTTCACCGATGCGGTCAATCACACCAGATTTGCTGAGGACAACGATATGATTTGCAATCGTGTTGATAAATTCATGGTCATGTGAGGCAAAAAGAATACTGCCTTTGAAGGCTTTCAGACCATCATTGAGTGCAGAAATAGACTCCAAATCCAAGTGATTAGTTGGGTCATCAAGTACCAGCACATTAGCACGTTGAAGCATCATTTTTGAAAGCATGACACGGACTTTTTCTCCACCTGAGAGGACATTGACTGATTTTAAAGATTCCTCACCTTTGAAAAGCATCCGTCCAAGGAAACCGCGCAGATAAGTATTGTCGTCTTCTTCCTTAGTTAAAACGAACTGGCGGAGCCAATCCAAGATACTGTCAGTAGAAGCAAAGTCTTTCGTATTATCTTTGGGCAAATATGAGCGAGAAGTTGTTACGCCCATTTAATCTCACCGTTAACCGTCCAGTTATCCTCAATGTCGCCCATCAAAGCACGAATCAATGTTGTTTGTTGGATATCATTTTGTCCGATAAAGACGGTCTTATCACCAGGGGCCAAGATAAATGAAATATTTTCCAAAATGATTTCACCATCAATAGCAACTGAAAGGTTATCCACACGTAAAAGGTCATTTCCGATTTCACGTTCTTGTTCAAAGCCGACAAATGGGTATTTGCGTGAAGAAGGAACAAATTCTTCAACTTCGATTTTATCCAGCATTTTCTTACGTGAAGTTGCTTGTTTGGATTTGGAAGCATTGGCAGAGAACCGTGCGATAAATTCTTTGAGCTCAGCGATTTTTTCCTCTGCTTTGCGGTTGGCGTCACCTTGCAGGCGCAAAGCTAATTCAGATGACTCTTTCCAAAAATCATAATTCCCTGGGTAAAGTTTGATTTTACTATAGTCAAGGTCAGCCATATAAGTACAAACATTGTTCAAAAAATGGCGGTCATGAGAAACGACGATAACGGTATTTTCAAAGTTAATCAAAAATTCTTCTAACCAAGCGATGGCTTGAATGTCGAGTCCATTAGTTGGTTCGTCCAGTAGCAAAACGTCTGGTTTACCAAATAAAGCCTTAGCCAGCAAGACTTTGACGTGTTCGCCAGAAGTCAAGTTTGCCATAATGTCCATGTGTTGCTCAGTCTTAATGCCCAAGTTTTGTAGCAGTTTTGCAGCCTCGGATTCTGCTTCGTAGCCACCCATTTCGCCAAACTCTGCCTCGAGTTCAGCTGCGCGCATGAAATCATCATCCGTTGCATCAGGATTCATGTAGATAGCATTTTTTTCTTGATTGATGGCAAAGAGTTTTTCATTTCCCATCATCACAACATCAAGTGGCGTCTGGTCTTCATAGTCGTAATGGTTTTGTCGTAGTACGGACATCCGTTCATTTGGACCCATTGAGATATGACCCGTTGTCGGTTGGATTTCACCATCTAAGATTTTCAAAAATGTTGATTTTCCTGCACCATTTGCACCAATCAAACCATAGCAGTTGCCAGGTGTAAACTTAATATTAACTTCATCAAAGAGTTTACGGTCAGAAAATTGTAGTGAGATATCAGATACTGTAAGCATTAGTTTTCCTTTTGTTTAAATATAAGCTCATCTTTACTTATACTGTCCAAGCTTCCAAACGGAATATTTAGTAGCCAAACTAGTATCACAAAGAGCATTCTAACCCTATTCTATCATAAATGCTAGACTTTATAAAGCTTATTTTTCTTTGTCAGTAATGATAAATACGCTGTCAGTAAATAATTTTTTCTGTCAGTACTGACAGAATGATTTTTAAATTTTTAGTTTCAGTTTAGTGTGAGTTTAGTGAGAATTAAGTGAGTACCATTATAATATATTTATTCCAATTAAAATTTTTCATAAAGTTTACTCCTAAATTAAAAAGACACGGCTGGTTACCGTGTCTTTTTAATTTATTTTTGTTTTCCCATCCGATTCAATATTAATGTAAGCACTCTGAGAAAGAGTTTGGGATGAGCGCGTGCAATATGAACAATCGCACGGTCACTCATAGAATGAAAATATCGATGTTTAGGCTTTTCATCTGTCGCTGCTTTATAAAAGAGTTCGGCAAGTTGTAGAGAAGTTGCACCAGTACCCAGACTTTCACCAGACAAAGCACCACGAATACTAGCTACGAGAGGTTGATAAGGACTATTTTGCTTTAGATTTTTTTCTGCATTTTCCATAGCAATCGCTCCCCAACTTGAAGCTGTTCCACCAGGTTGAATAACGATTGAACGTATACCAAAAGCTTTGACTTCAGTATCAAGCGCATCAGACCATTGTTGCATTGCAGCTTTTGTCGCATGATAGAAGCTTCCTAATGGCATATAAAGATCCCCACCAATAGAAGAAATGTTGATAATTCGTCCAGATTTTTGTGTGCGCATTGTAGGTAGAACAAGCTGAGAAAGCTCTACTGCACCAAAGAAGTTAGTTTCAAACTGTTTACGAACATTTTCCATTGGGATTTCTTCTGCTGGCCCATATTCACCATAGCCAGCGTTATTGATTAAAACGTCGATGTGATCTGTGCTCTTGAGGATAGTTGAGATGAATTCTTGATTACTTTCGTGGCGGGTAACATCTAATTTTAGAGCTGTGATTGTCTTTCCTGTCGGGATTTTTTCGACACGGCGGGCGCCAGCATACACTTGCCAACCTTTACTTGCAAAGAGTTTTGTAGCTTCGTAACCCATACCGTTAGAAGCGCCTGTTATAATAATTGTTTTCATAATGATTTACCTCGTAAGATGTGAGTCCGACTGCTTTGAAAAGTTGAAAAATGTCACTTGGCTCTTTGCGCAAAAGCAGCATAAGCCAAGAGACAGCGTAGTAGTTATACTACAGAGATAGGAAAGATGGAGGTTCTGTCGCAGTCAGGTTCCCAACTTTATCTTTTTTCACACTTTTCCAAAGGTAGCAGACTCGATTTTAAATAAATGAACGTTCGTTTATTTATTATAAATGAATAAGCATTCATTTGTCAAGTGAAGTATCATTTAATGCAAAATTAAGGCATCTACTGAGAGTTCAATCATTTGCTCAATTTCCTTTTCGGATGGATTTGTTCCGCTACGGACGTGTGATGTTAGAACTAGGCTGATTGCAGAAGCAGACCACGTTAAAAGCAAATCGACTGGATAATCTTTGATAATTTTTGCTTCTAAAAGTCTATTATAAAGCGCTACTACAATCTCTGCGCGCTTCATTGAATAGGCAAGCCCTTCTGTTGAAATTTCGCTTGGATTTTCAAGTGCTTCTCGCATAAAAAGCGCCTCTCTAGGATTATTACTCCAAGAAATAATCATAAAACGAAGATAATTTTTGAGTTGAGCCAGAGGATTTTCACCAGCTTGTGTGATTGCTTCTGCATCACCATCATCAAGTAAATCTTTGACTTCAATCAAAATGCTACCTAGCATATCTGTCTTATCCTTATAATAAATATAAATCGTCGCAGGACTAACGCCAGCAATTTTTGCTACTTTTGCAATAGAAAGCCCGACAAGTCCGACTTCTTTGGTCAGTTGATAGACAGCTTGGGTAATTGCTTGTTTTTTACTTTCATCAATTTTTCTCATTCTTTTATTTTAAGTAAATGAATATTCATTTGTCAAGGGGAAATGTAAAAAAACAGCGTGATATTTGTCATGCTGTTTTTTTATAATTTATATTGTCTAAGAAGATTTGAGAGGTTTTCTTTGTATTTGTCTAGAAAGGCTTGATTTTTGATACGTAGACACCCTTTTCCTATTGAAGATTTTGGGAAGTCTTTTGTATATTGCTCAAATGTGGAGGTCGTATCGTAGATATAGAGGGCAATATAATTTTTTTGAGGCGCAATATTGATATAGCCTGCATCTTCATAGTCTGGTGATGGCAGTGGATTTTTTCCTAAAGCAAGGGCGCAGAAGGTTTTTCCATTATCAAAAAGCCGTGGAGGATGGTTTGGAAAGTGCTTGGTAATGAGTTTCACTACTTGTCGCATGAGCTCGGAATCAAAGCTTTGTGCAATGAGTTCATCAAGATTTTCTGCTTTATCAAAACAAGTGCATGCTAATACTCCGACCTCTTAGGTCGGAGATAAAGCAGCACTAAGCTTTGAATTTTGTCCGACTAAATTCAGTGGTGAGTTGAAACTCCCACTGAATAAGTCTTGACTTCATTATACATTTCACCTCTTTACTTTTTTTCAAAGTAACGCATAGCAAGGAGAAGAGCTTTGCGGAAAACTTTGGGATGGTTTCGTGCAACATATACCATAAATTTATCACCAAAAGAGTGCAAATAGCGCAGGCTAGGTTTGATATCTGTTGCTGCTTTATAGAAAAGTTCAGCTAAATCGGTAGTTTTTGCGCTATTTTTCATAAATCGTTCTAGGCCTGTAGCAACTGAACTTACAAGGGGCTGATAGGCAGAGTTCTCACTCATGTTTGCCTTAGAATTATCAAGAGCGATAGAGCCCCAACTAGACTGCGTGCCTCCAGGTTGGATACAGATGGAACGGATACCGAAAGGAGTAACTTCAAGGTCAAGGACATCTGACCATTGTTGAATAGCTGCTTTTGTCGCGTGGTAATAGGCACCAAGAGGCATATAGACATCACCGCCAATACTTGAGATATTAACGATACGACCATAATTTTGAGCGCGCATAATTGGTAGGACGAGTTGAGTGAGTTCAACTGCACCGAAAAAATTGGTTTCAAACTGTTTTCTTATCTTGTCCATTGGAATTTCTTCTGCTGGCCCATATTCACCATAACCAGCGTTGTTGATGAGGACGTCAATGTGTCCTGCATCACTAAAAATTTGCTCAATGAAAGCATGGTTTGAGGAGGAGTCGGTCACATCAAGTTTGATGGCAACAATATTTTCACCGTCTTGGGGAATTTTTTCGACGCGACGTGCGCCTGCGTAAACTTTCCAACCTTTTTTGGCGAACAGTTTTGTTGCTTCATAGCCCATACCGTTTGATGCTCCTGTGATTGCTACTGTTTTTTGATCGGTCATAATATCACACTTCCTTATTTTTGATGTGGTTCATAATTTTGTTTTTGCGCTTGTAATGATTATTTCATTTGTTGTTGTTTTCTACGGTTCTTAAAAGTAGAGTGAATGATAAATACTTCATTTTTTTAAAGACTTTTTGTAGAGGTCCGAAGTTTTGATTTTGGCGGTCATTGCTGACAAAAATTCGTCTTTACGCTTTTCTTGAGTAGCGGACTGCTTGGCAGAGTAGATATAGCGCGCCCAGTCGCGCTGATAGCCTGGCGTGAGGCTGTCAAAGTAGTCAAGCGCTGCTGCCAGTTCTGTCAGTTCAACGTGATTAGCCTGGGCTGTTGAATCGGTGGATATAGGAACTGTCAGTAATTGACGAAGCTCTGGGAGCTTGCTTGTGTAGTCAGTAACGCGTTGACTAGCTGCGGAAGTCTTTCCTGTTTTTTGACTGGCTATATTTTTGATAGCAATGACAGTGTAAATCTCATCAAGTGCAACCATCCGATTGAATTTGAGTGTGCTATCGGCAACAATCTTACTATCAGGATTAATCTTTAACAAGTCAAAAAGTTCATCGCGATGAATGGAGGTACTAAACTTTTTGTTTCCAATTTTCGGATAGGCGACAACATAAAGTCCATCAGGAGAAATTTTATCACGATATTTGGCAAAGGACTTTGTAAATTCTTTGGGATTTGTGACGAAAGTGATGATGAGATCGTAACTGTTTTTTTCGTCAGCATACTGACAGTTCGTTAAGTCTGATAAATAGCTGCTGTCGGGAAGATTGAGGACCAATTTATTGTTGAATTTGTTGAGATTGAGTTTTTCTACGAGCGTTTTTACCATCTATTTTCTCCGATTTTTAAGATAATTATACCACTTCAAATGGTAGGTGCAAACTGTTTATTTCTAAATCATTTTTGGCTTTATTAGCTTTGATAAGATAGAAACAAAAAAACTCCCGAGGAGTAGACGGGAGTTTTAGGAGTAATTTATGAAAAAGTTTATTTAGGAGTATGAAAACATTATATGTCATAATGCTGAAATGAAACTTAAATGAAAGAGAAAACCTTTTCTTTTTTATTTATTATAAAAATTAATTGTCGCATTAAGGAAAAATTCGGGAAGTCCATCGTATTTTTGAGTATAATTTTTCCGAAATCGTTCATCATCACAATACATCTGGGTCAAGCCGATGTGTGCCTTGGGTGTGATGGTGTGGTCTTCCCAGTAAAATTCGAGCCATCTTTTATGAAGTTTAACAGCTTCAAAAGCGAGCTGCTCATCGTTGTCAGCATAGGCTTTTTCTAACATATTAATGATTTTTTCATGGGTTTCCTTTGCCCAACTAAAGTCTGCTTCATTTTGGTTTAGAAATTTTTGGTTTGATTTTTCGATAGTTTGCTGACCATATTTTTGGCGGATTTCGGTGCCATAATTTTTTTCATTTTCTTCTAATTGCTGCTGTTTGAAAAGTACAAAATCTTTTTTTGACATTTGATAATCTCCTTTTTCTAGTTTTGCTGATAGGTGTTTAATCAGTGCTGACAGGGCATTTTGACGTTCTGTCAGTACTGACAGATGTGTGGTCAGCGCTGTTTTTTCATCAATTTGTGCTGACAGAATTTCTCTAATTTTTTCTAATGGTACATCGAGCTGACGGAGACTCATGATGTAGAAAATTTGATTGAGGTCATTGTCAGTATAGTTTCGATAGTCATTGTCAGCGCGACTGGGTGAGAGTAAGCCCACGGATTCCCAATGCCGCAAGGTTTTTGAAGTTAGTCCTGTGAGTTTAGTCACTTGTTTGATGTTCATATAAAATTTGAAGACAGTTGTCACAAGCGTGTCAACTGTACATTCCTTTCGTTAAATTTCTCCAAATCATCAGCTGATAAGTTTATTTTACAACTTTACCTTAGGTCAAGGTCAAGTGATGAAACTAATTTCTTGACAGAAAAAACTTTTTCGTTTACAATTGTAAACATAAAGAATAAGAAAGCTGGATATGACAATGAAAGTTACTTTTAAAACCCTTGATGGACGTACAGGAACAAAAGAGTTTGAAACTGTTGATGAATTTGTAACATTACAAAATCGAGAAATTCCTGCAATTGATGATTCAGCACATGTTGTCGAATTGATAGTTGATGGTAAAGTGCGCGAATTTAAAGGAAATATTGCTGATTTATACTTTGAACTGAGTAAATAAGAAAGGAATTGAGTTCGTCCTCCTTGAAGCTGTGGCATTAGGTAAAATGGAACTTTTATCAAAACAAGAGCGTGCTATCTCCGCCTTACGGCTACGCTGTCGATGCTCACTACGCCACTAAAGTGGCTAGTCGCAATCGCAACACTCCCACCTCTGTAGGTGGGAGATGAAGCAGCTCTAAGCTTTGAATTTAGTCTTTGCTTCATTTCGTGAAGAACCTCATTTTTCTAAATGTTGTCGGTTTACGAAGGAAATTCTATTTTGCAAAATCTTATCTGCACCCTTGATGCAGTGTGTCAAGCAATCGGGCTCACATATGATATGAAAGTACACCATATTTCATTATTGACAGGTGATTTTGAGCAAAATTTTCATTTTTATGTGGATATTTTGGGATTACGCTTGGTCAAAAATTCAATCAATCAAGGCAATATTTATATGCGACATGTCTACTATGGTGATTTTTTGGGAAGTGCCGGAACTGTGGTGACTTTTTTTCCCGACCATCGTTTTGGTCAGGAACGTATCGATGGAAAATCAGCGTTGACAGGAATCAAGTTTGGCATTCCGCGCGGTTCACGACAGTTTTGGACGAATCGATTAGCAAAATTTATTACTGATAGTTCGGTAAATATGACTAATAGTTTGTCAGTAAGAGATTTTGATCAAATTCCTCTAGAATTTATCGAAACAGATGATATTTTGACGGACTGGCATATTAATACGCTGACAGATATTCCGGCAGAATTTCAAATCACAGGAGTTCTTGGTACAACGTTGTTGACTGACCATATCGACGCTACTACTCGATTTCTCAAAGATATGGTAGGAGATTTTTCGGCAATAACTTTGGAAAAAACGGAGAATAATTTGCCAGTTTCTAAGTGGGGACGTGGTTCGGTAGATCATATCGCCTTTGCAGTTGAATCTACAGCAGAACTGGATGCGATTTGGAAAAAGGCAGAGCGACTTGACTATACGCGAGAAGCCTATGTGGATCGTGGATATTTTAGCTCTGTGTATTTGTTGACACCATCGGGCAATCGTATTGAATTTGCAACTTTGACACCTGGCTTTACACTTGATGAGTCGGTGCGTGAGTTGGGGACAACTTTTGCATTGCCACCACGCTATGAAGCTCGTCGTGGAGAGTTACTACGTTATTTCGGAAGACAAGGAGAACACTTCGATAAAGTAAAACCTGCTAAATTTGACGAGAATGTCACAGTAAAAATTAATCAAATTCGTCCTTGCACCAACACATCATTGAACGAGACAACAGAAATCTAATATTCCAAAAATCTACATGCTAAAAGCTTAGGGTGAACGTAAATCAACGGAGTTCGGTGCGCTTGAAATTAGTGAAAATAGACAACTTCCAGAACCGTGCTTTCGCACCAACCTGAAATTTTCTATTTTTTATAATTTCAGGATGAGCGCACCTCACATCTTAATCAACTGAGTTCGGAAGGCCAGAAACTTGCGAAAAAAGATGAAATTTTGAACCTGCTACTTAAGCAGAAGCAAAAATTTCCCTATGTTTCACAGTTTTTAAGCAAGCCTCCCTCATATCTTATTTTGAAAGGAGATACAACGTGACAGATTATATTTTTAAGGCTGGTAATCCGTTACTAGCTCCCATTTTGCTCCTACATAGTACAGGAGGAGATGAACATCAATTATTGCCTATTGCTGAGAGGATTGCACCAGGGCATCCCGTGCTTTCCATTCGCGGACGTGTCAATGACAATGGGATAAATCGCTATTTTAAGCTCCGACATGCAGGTGGATTTACACAGGATAATTTTGACCTTGACTCGTTGGCGCTTGAGAGCCAGTGGTTAGCAGATGAAATCTTGGCACTTGCTGAGAAATATAGTCTTGATGCGACAAAATTTATTGCGCTTGGGTACTCAAATGGTGCAAATATAGCGCTCTATATGACGCTGAAAGGCATTTTTAATTTTGATAAAGTCATTGCACTCCACGGAATGCAACTGACAGAAATTAATCATCCTGTCAGTACTGACAACAAGCGTATCTTTCTAACTTATGCACCCAATGACCCAATTGTATCGGAGCGCAATTTTAATGCATTGATACAAAATTTGGAAACAGCAAGTTGTCAAAATGAGATTTTTAAGTGTACTTACGGTCATCAACTGACCGAAGAGGAACTTGTTGCAGCTAAAAAGTGGCTAGAAATTTACTGACAGAATTTCTGTCAGTACGCTGATGTGTAATTTTATGGCACAAAGTCAGTGCTACAATATGCCAATTGTAGCACTGACTCAACGTTGCGATAAAGATAGAGCAAATACTTTTTAGAATGAAACGAATAAGCATCTTAATACATATTTTCATTCATATTAAATATAAAACAGGAGAAATATTATGACTCAAACGATTCAATCACAAATCGAAAATAATCATGTACTTGGAGGTGTTCATCATGTCACTGCCATAACATCTAGCGCTCAAAAAATCTATGATTTTTTCACAAACATTATGGGATTGCGTCTTGCAAAATTGACGGTCAATCAAGACGATTATGAAACATATCACCTTTATTTTACAGAAGAAGATGGCAAAGGCGCAGATATGACTTTCTTTGATTTCAAAGATATTCCGAAAGGAATGCATGGAGCAAACAATATCGAACGTGCCTCATTCCGTGTACCGACAGATGCTTCACTTGACTATTGGACAACACGTTTTGATAAAGCTCATGTCAAACATGGTGAAATCACAACAAAATTTGGTCAAAAAACTTTAGAATTTGAAGATTTTGACGGACAACAATATCAATTGATTTCTGACCAAGCAAATGCAGGAGCAGCTTCACAAGGACGCTCATGGCAACTTTCTAATGTGCCCGCAGAGCATGGGATTACAGGACTTGGCCCAGTGTTTGTCAAAGTAGAAAATACAGATAACCTTCGCTTGATTTTAGAAACAGTCTTTGGTTTTCGTTATGCAGGTCAGGAAGGAGATTTACATCTTTTTGAAGTTGCTGAAGGCGGTAATGGAGCTGCGTTAATTATTCAAGAAGCTCATGAAGGTGATCACTATGCTTATCAAGGCTATGGCACAATTCATCATCTCGCACTTGGAACAACAGACCCTGAAACTTTGAAATACTGGATTGCTCGTATTAATGCTTTCCAATTGCCAAATTCTGGCCTGGTGGATCGTTTTTATTTCTCAAGTGAGTATGTTCGTGTTGCTCCAGGTGTTCTTTTTGAAATTGCGACTTATACACCAGGTATTGGAGCTTTAGAAATGGCAAAATCAGGTCTTGGAGTTGTTGACAGTTATGAAGAAGCTCTGATTACTTCAGGTTTCTGGATTGATGAGAGTAAGGAGCAGTCAGGTCTTGGATTAAGCTTGCCACCACATCTTTTTCCAGGAGATGAAGCGACAAAAGCACGTACTGCTGCAAGTTTACGTCCTCTTGATACATCAGATACACATCGAGACCGTCGTGAAGATGAGCTTTGGACGATTGAAAAAGTCGTTGAACGTAAGACAGGCGTTCCTCTTGAAGCTACAAAATAAAACTAAGAAATATAAAAAAATCTATAAAGAAAAATCTAATCAATGAAATCTTATAAAGCAGACGAGCTGAATCAACAGCTCGTCTATAAACTTTTATCAGGAAGTGTTGTTCCTCGTCCCATTGCGTGGTTAACAACACAAAGTCAGGATGGGCTGGTCAATGTTGCTCCGTTCAGCTTTTTTAATGTTGCTTCAAGTCATCCACCGCTTTTGTCGGTTGCTTTTACAGGCAATAAAGATAGTCTGAATAACCTACTTTCAACTCAAGAAGCGGTTGTTCATCTTGTTAACAGTGATAACGTTGAACTAATGAATCTGACTGCTAGTCGTCTACCTGCTCATATAAGTGAAGCAGAGGAATTTTTAATAGAGCTTACTCCTTCGCAAATGGTCAAGGTTCCAACCATAAAAAATAGTAGTGCCCGCTTTGAAACAAAGCTCTACCAGCATATTCCTCTAGAAGATGAAGGACATCTTATTCTCCTTGAAGTGATTCATTTTGCTTTCGATGATGAAATTCTTGATGAACAAAATTTTCATATCAACACAGATAAACTAGCTCCAATCGCGCGTTTGGCAGGGAATGATTACGCAGTGCTGGGAGAAACTTTCACAATAAAACGTCCAGAATAATCCTGTCAGTATACTGACAGAATAAAAAAATACACTGACAAATTTGTCAGTGTATTATTTATATTTTTACCTAAAAAGATTATTTAACTTCTTTAAAAATTACATGTTTGCGTAATTTTGGAGAATATTTTTTAAGTTCCAATTTGTCTGGAGTGTTACGTTTGTTCTTTTGAGTAAGGTACAGACGTTCACCAGATTCTTTGTGTTCAAGAATAACATGTGTGCGTACACCAGCTGCCATAGTTGTTTACTTCCTTTCTTTTGAGTAGATTACTTAGTTTCGCGTACTTTGCGGCCTTTGTAGTAGCCTTTAAGTGAAACGCGGTGTGAGTGACGGTAGTCACCAGTAGTTTCGTCAAAAGTAACAGTTGGAGCTGTCAATTTGTAGTGTGTACGACGACGGTTTTTCTTTGCTGATGAAGTGTGACGTGCAGGTACTGCCATTGTTTTATGTCCTCCGTAGATTTTATCGTTTTTGCATCAATGTACTTAATAAAGTAACACCTTGCAAAAACATACTTTATTAGTATAGCATAAATTTCTAGAAATGCAAGCATTGTAAAGTAAAAATACTTGACAAAATTCATGATGATGATTTTTTTGTCAGCATACTGACAGCTTATAGGCGAATAATACTTGATTGACAAATATCTTTGACAGTTAAATTACTAAGAGAATGATATTATTTCTGATAAAATAATAGAAAATATCAATAAAGTCGTGAAGTTAATTCGTTTTATCGAAATAAGTGCGTGCTAACTTTGAATTTAGTATCGACTTCATTTTTGATGGTGAACCTCTCTTTGCTTTCTTAGTTGCTGTGACAAAGCTGAGTCGGACACTGTCAAGGTTGCAGATGTAGTAAGCAAAATTGTGTATCATAGCATAGTTCTACAAAAATCAGAGTTGACTTCACAAGTCTAATAAATAACTTAAAAATTTAGCTCAGTTCAATTGAATCAAAGCGGCGTTAAAAGTTGACAATCAGGTCACATAAGCTTTTAGCAAGGCAGAGCAAAGTCTCAGGACAAATAAATTTTTAAGGAGATAATGAATGACAAATCTTAAAAAACTCATTCTCGTGTTTGTCATCGCACTTGCTGCATTGGTGGCCTATTTTGGTTTTAACCAGTCTCTTGTTGCACAGATGATTGTCACGATTGTGGGCGGTATTTTGGCGCTCTCAATGTTCATTGAAATGATAAAAACTTTGCGAAGTGGCTCTTATGGTGTGGATTTACTTGCAATCACAGCAATTATTGCTACACTTCTGGTAGGAGAATACTGGGCTTCGCTTATTATCATTTTGATGTTAGTTGGTGGAGAGAGTTTGGAAGACTATGCGGCAGGACGTGCTCACCGCGCACTTGCCTCGTTACTTGAGAAATCACCAGATGTCGCTCACGTGAAAATCAATGATGAGGTTAAGGATTTCGCACTTGACGAAGTGGAGATTGGGAGTACTTTACTCATTAGACCTATGGAAGTCATTCCAATTGATGGACGGCTCCTCTCTGATGCGGCCCAGCTTAACGAAGCCTCGGTTACGGGTGAAACTAAGCCAAATGAGCTTTTGGCTGGGGATGAGGTGCTATCTGGCGCGATTAATGGTAATTCAAGTATTGAGATTCAGACCACTGTCGTGGCGAGCGATTCTCAATTTCAAAAAATTGTGCAATTGGTTAAAGAGGCAGAAGCTACACCGGCGAATTTTGTTCGATTGGCAGATAGATATGCTGTTCCTTTCACAATTATTGCCTATATTATTGCTGGTATTGCTTATGCTATATCGGGCAATCCCGTAAGAATTGCAGAAGTTTTGGTCGTGGCGAGTCCTTGTCCACTGATTTTGGCAGCGCCGATTGCTTTTGTTTCGGGAATGAGTCGTTCTAGTCAAAATGGTGCATTGATTAAAAATGGGACTGTGATTGAAAAACTTGCTAAAGCGCGTGGAATTTTTCTTGATAAAACGGGGACAATCACCGAAGGAAAAATCCAAGTCGAAAAAGTTGTTCCTGTTTCAGAAATTTTGTGTGAGATTGGGGATAAAAACAAAACTCAAGAGCAGTTTACAGCATCTGAACTGCTTCAAATTGTTTATACATTGGAACAATCCAGTAATCACATTCTTGCTAAAGCGGTCAGCAGCTATGCTGAAGAACGCCATGTTGTTCCTTTGCAATTGTCAAATTTGACTGAAGTTGCGGGACTCGGTGTGATTGGTGAAATCAACGGTGACGTGTTCAAGATTGGACGAAGTTCTTTCGTCGGTGCACCTGAAAATGATTTTGAAACAGCTTTTTATGTTGCAAAAAATAATCAATATATTGGTGCCGTGACATTTACAGATAGTTTGCGACCAGAAGCCAAGACGACAATTGCTAGGCTAAAAGAAATCGGTCTTTCTAGGATTACGATGCTGACTGGAGATCACATTCGTGTAGCGAGCAAAATCGCAGATGAAGTTGGTATTGATGACATTCATGCCAGTTTGATGCCAGATGAAAAGTTACAGTTCATCAAAAATTCAACTGATAAACCAGTCATTATGGTGGGAGACGGTGTAAATGATGCTCCAGCTCTTGCAACAGCAGATATTGGAATCTCTATCGCTGTGGGGTCTGGAACTGTAGCGAGCGAGGCAGCAGATATTGTTCTTCTACAAAATGACTTGAGTAATGTCACGAAATCTATTGAAATTAGTCGTGATACGATGAAAATTGCTAGACAAGCGGTAATGATAGGAATCGTTATTTGTATTGTCTTGATGTTTATTGCGGCGACAGGTGTAATTCCTGCGATTATTGGTGCAGTATTCCAAGAGGTAATTGATGTTGTATCAATTCTATACGCGCTTCGGGCATTGAGAGGATGATGTTGATTGAATGGAACACATTCACGTTTTGATAAAAGCAAATATTGAAGTGATTACTTCATTGGTGGGTTTCCCACCAATGTTAGGGCACAACCTCTAGGTGTAACAACTAAGCGACCTGTACGCAGCTAAAGCTGCAACAGCCTGCTTAACGTCTTCAATATGAGGTCACACCTCCGTTTCACTCCGTTATCCATTCGCTCTATCTTCGCTTTGCTACGCTGTCGATTTTAAAGCAACAATCGCTAAAACGCTAAGACCCTGGGGCAGTAGAACGGAAGCAGAACAACGAAGTTGCGTAGACCGTTCGTAGAACGGCGTGCGAAGCACGTAACGAGTTGCGATGTTCGTGCCATAGTGATCATCGACAGAGTAGCCTAAAGGGTGGAGATAGTACGTACTTGCTAAGTTAAAAATAAAATGCACTGACAGGATTCTGTCAGTGCATTTTTTGTTCTGTCAGTCTTATTTTTTGAGTAGATGAACCAAATGTTCCAATTCATCTAAGCTGTCAAAATCAATAGAGAGAGTTCCGTGATGACTTTTGTTACTCTTGATCTTTACCTTGTTACCAAGCGCCTGCATGAGTTCTTTCTCAAGTGCTTCTGTAAAAATGTTTTTTCTGTCAGCGCTGACAGAAATTTTGTCAGTACCGTAAATTAATTCTTCCAATGCTCGGACATTGAGATGGCTACTCACTACTCTGTCAGCGAGTTGTAATTGTCTATTGACATCTTTTTCAGCAAGGAGCGTCCTTCCGTGTGCCAACGAAATCTCACCAGATTCCACCCGACGTAAAATAACTTCAGGAAGTCCAAGTAAGCGAATGAGATTAGAAACGTAAGAACGTGATTTTCCTAAAGCTTGAGCAATTTGTTCGTGAGTCATCTTTAATTTGTTGGCAAGCTGAGCAAGCGAGCGTGCTTCTTCAACAGGATTTAGATTTTCACGTTGCAAATTTTCTAGGATGGATAAGGTCATCATTTCCTTATCTGAATACGTGCGAATAATGGCAGGAATCGTTACCATTCCTGCTAATTTAGAAGCTTGAAAACGTCGTTCACCAGCCAATAACTCATAACCAATGAGCCCTGACTTACGAACGATGATAGGTTGTAATACACCATTTTCTTTGATAGAACGTGCTAGTTCTTCAAGTTTGTCCGTGTCAAATACCAATCTGGGTTGGTATGGATTTTTGATAATTTCAGAGAGTTTAATTTGTTCGATTTGCTCAGTCATTTATTTTTTGACATCATCATCAGTCCGCTGTTCGTTTGACTGATAAGCTTTCCTTGCTCAAAAGTTTATCGCTTTTGAGAAGATTTGTCGCCACCTCCTTTTTGTTCATTAATCCATTGTTTGCGTAAATTTAGCGCTTTTTCATATTTTCCCATATCATCTGGTTGGAAATAGTCGGCTTTTATCAGCTTATCAGGAAGATATTGCTGGTTGACCCAATGATTAGGAAAATTGTGCGCATACTGATACTCCACGGAGCGTCCTAACTCTTTTGCTCCTGCATAATGCCCGTCTTGCAAATGAGCTGGAATGGGAAGATTTCCATATTTTCCGAGGTCAGAAATTGCTTCATCCATCGCTAGATAGGCAGCATTCGATTTGGGAGATAATGCTAAGTCAATCACAATATTTGCAAGAGGAATTCTTGCTTCAGGAAAACCGAGCTTTTCAGCAGCTTGCAAAGCTAGTACGGTGTGAACAGCAGCTTCAGGGTTGGCGAGACCAATATCTTCGTAAGCCATGACAGTTAATCTTCTGGCAAGAGAAGGTAAATCCCCGCCTTCAATCAACCTTGCAGCATAGTGTAAACTTGCGTTGACATCAGAACCTCGAATGGACTTTTGTAGGGCAGAAAGCAAATCATAATGAGCATCACCATCTTTGTCAAAAGTTGCAGCTTTTTTCTGTAAAGAATTTTCCATATCATCAAGCGTAACATGATGATTTTTGGAAGAGAGTACAGCAAGTTCCAGTGCATTAAATGTACTACGTAAATCACCGTTTGTTGAGTGAATTAAAAAATACAATGCATCATCATCAAGAGTTACATCAAAGTCAAAAGCTCTCGTTTTGTCCTGTAAACTCAGGTTGACAGCTTGCTGTAAATCCTCAGGTTCTAAGGGTTTTAATTCAAAAATTTGAACACGAGAACGAATGGCAGGTACGACTGAAAAATAAGGGTTTTCAGTTGTTGCACCAATCAAGATAATCTGTCCATTTTCTAAAAGAGGTAATAAAAAGTCTTGCTTTGGCTTGTCAAGTCGATGGATTTCATCAAGTAATAAAACAAGTTGTCCAGAAAACTCGGCTTCAGCAGCAATTTCTTGTAAACGTTTTTTAGTATCAGTTGTTGCATTAAACGTTCTAAAACTAGCCTCCATTGTTCCTGCAATAGCAGAAGCAATGGAAGTTTTCCCAATACCTGGTGGACCGTAGAGAATCATACTCGAAAGGAGACCGGTTTCGACCATCCGACGTAAAATTTTCCCTTGTCCTACAAGGTGGCTTTGACCGATAATTTCATCAATGTTGCGTGGTCTCATACGCCGTGCGAGATTTTGAGTCATAACTTCTCCAATCATATAAATAAACACTCAATATATTATTTTACTTTAAAATTCGATAGGGTTTTAAAGTGAGAGTTGTAACTAGCTTGTCATGCATCGTTTTCATGTCATGAAGTTAATCTGTTGTTGTTTTATAACGGATTAACTATAAAGGCTAATTTACTGAGGTTTACAAAGCTGTAAATGATGTTTACAGTAAAGTTTTGTCAAGATAATAAGCTAGAATACAATCGTCAATGTAAGTTTCGTCAATGAAGAACTCTTTGCGTAAACGACCTTCACAAACAAAACCAAGTTTTTCATAGAGTTTCAGAGCAGTAGGATTTGAGCCCATGACTTGTATTGTAATTTTTTTGTATCCTTCATGACGTGCATAATCAATAAAAAAAGTGATAAGAGCTGTAGCGACACCTTTGCCACGCGCTTTTTCGACAGTCATTATCCCAAAAGTGATGATATGTCGTCCAAACTCAGATTTGTGTCTAGGACCATAATCGAGAACACCTAGGATCTCACCGTTTTCCTCTGCAATGAAATAACCCATTCCTTTTGTGATTTTTTCAATAATCTTTTCAGCCGAGGAGTTCATGACGTGGGGAGTTGATGTGAGAGGCCAATTCTCATTTTCAAGTTGTGCAACAATTGCAAAGTCACGAGGTTCAATTTTCCTAATTTTCATCATTAATCTCCAGATTTCTTGATTCAAAGTGCACTGTCTAATATGCTCCTACTTCTAAAAATCATTAGAAGTGACCAGTTGCATCCTTTGTGTCCTATATCTCAAACAGTTTATCAAAGCAAGTGCGTGCTATCTCCGCCTTGCGGCTACGCTGTCGATGCTCGCTAAGGCGCTGAAGCGCCTAGTCGCAATCGCAATACCCCTTTACCTCTTAGGTAGGGGATAAAGCAGCACTATGCTTCGAGTTTCGTCCGACTGCCCATAGGGCGTTGGCGCTTTTAGCGCCTAGGTTTCTTGGACAAGGTGACCTCATATCTTTGATGTGAGGTTGTACCCTAAATTCAATGGTGAGTTGCCCTTTTATCAGTCGCTTTAGCGACTAGAGAAAATGGACAAATGTTCTACGAAACTCCCACTGAATAAATCTTGACTTCATTTACAGCTAATCTACTGATTGACTAAAGCCATTGAGAGATTAACTAGTGAACTGTTGTAAAGATAAGTACATTGGAACTATCCATGCTTTTCACGACAGTTTTTTGTTATAATTATTTTAACATAAAATAAGAGGTGAGAGCTAGGTGGTGGAGCTATATCGTTTATGAACGAGGTTTCATTCAGAAAGATAAAACTTTCACTCTAAGCTTTGGAGGTAAAAACATGGCTAAATTTGGCTTTTTAGATATTTTACAGGAAGAACTTGAAAAGAATTTTAATTATGATTTTGAGATAAATTGGGATAAGCGGAATTTCGCTGTTGAGGTCAGTTTTTTACTCGAAGCAGAAAATCCGTCAAGACTTACAGTGACTGATGCAGATGGTGTTTCATCTGATGATAATATTGTGGTTGAGGACGTTGTGATTTTTTACAACCCTGTCAAATCCAAATTTGATGCGGAGGATTATCTGACAGCGTTCCCTTACCCACCGAAAGGTTTGTCAGCGGAATTCTTGAGCTATTTTGCCCAATTTTTACAAGAAACGGCGGATGCTGGTTTGGATGATTTGATGGATTTTTTGACAGATGATGAAGCAGAAGAATTTGCTGTAAAATGGGATGCTGACAGCTTTCAAGTAGGTTTGTCAGCACTGACAGAAACTGAATTTTTCAAGTATCCGAGGTATTGAAAATAGTCAGTAAAAATCAAAATGTCGCACCGTCACCTTATATTCTTTTTCCAGGTAATGCGCGCGAAGCATTAACTTTTTATAGTGAAATTTTTGGCTGTCAGCTTTTCTTACACACATTTTCTGCATTTGAACGGACAGATGGACCAGCAAATACCATTGCTCACGGAGGTTTGGTTGATGGTCCCGTCAAACTATACGGAGCAGATGCAGCCGTAGGTCAAGCTTCCGTAAAAATGGAAGGAATGATGCTAACCTTGCTTGGCGTAGCAGAACCTAGTGTATTACATCAGTGGTTTAATCAGCTCTCGGTTTCTGGCACAATTATTGAGCCATTACAACGCCGTGCTTGGGGTGCTACAGATGGACAAGTCATTGACCGATTTGGCTTGTGTTGGCTAGTGGGCTATGAGGATTGAAGGTTGGAGATTTATGAGCTAACAGATGCTGACGTAAAATCTATCATTACTGACAAGATTTTACGACAACTTCCAGAGTGGTTTGGGATTCCGTCAGCACTGACAGACTATGTCAAAGGAGTATCAGATAAGATTTTCTACGCAGCTTTTGATGGAGAGAACTGTCTAGGTTTTCTTGCAGGTGAAATTCATTATGGACGGACCGGTGAAATCTTTGTTTGCGGAGTGTTACCAGAATTTCATACCAGAGGGATTGGTACGGCACTTTATCTTCGTTTTGAGCGAAAGCTTTTATCGCAAAATTGTGAGAGAGTTGTAGTTAAAACGTTAAGTAGTCAGCGTAAAAATGAATATTATTATAGGACACGCCAGTTTTATAAAGCTCAAAAGTTTGATGAATGGCTAGATTTACCAGAGCTTTGGGGACAGGCAAATCCTTGTTTGCTTATGGGCAAAATGTTAAAAAAAATAGAAGAGAAATAAAATGAGTATTTTAGATGTTAAAAACCTAACCCACGGTTTTGGTGACCGTGCGATTTTTGAAGGTGTGAGTTTTCGGCTGCTCAAGGGCGAGCATATTGGCTTTGTCGGGGCAAATGGTGAGGGTAAATCAACTTTTATGAGCATTATCACAGGCAGCTTGACGCCTGATGAGGGTAAGGTTATCTGGTCAAAAAAGCATCGTGTTGGCTACATGGATCAACACGCAGCGCTTGGTAAAGGTAAAACCACTCGGGCAGCACTTTCCGAGGCTTTTCAGTATCTTTTTGATGTCGAAGCAGAAATCAACGATACCTACATGAAAATGGCTGAAATGTCCGAAGATGAGATGAATGCAGCTCTTGAAAATGTCGGCGAGCTCCAAGAAGAACTAGATACAGGCGATTTTTATCTGATTGACTCAAAAGTTGAAGAAACTGCGCGAGGACTGGGCTTGACGAACTTGCTAGACAAGGACGTTGCAGATTTGTCAGGAGGGCAACGGACAAAAATTTTGCTTGGTAAACTTTTGCTTGAAAAGCCTGATATTTTGCTCTTGGACGAACCAACCAACTATCTGGATGAGGAGCATATTTTTTGGCTGAAAAATTATCTGAAAAATTATGAAAATGCCTTTATTTTGATTTCGCATGATGTGTCCTTTATGGACGAGGTCGTCAATGTCATTTATCACGTACACGGCTTGGGGATTACGCGCTATTCTATGTCTTATCACGAGTTTGAGCGAGTTTTTGAGGAAAAGAAAAAGCAGCTCGAAAATCTGCATGATGCACAAGTTGCGGAAAGTAAGAAGCTAAAAGATTTTATTGCCCGTAAAAAAGCCAACGTAGCGACCTCTGGACAAGCGAAAGCGCGCGAAAAAATGCTGGCGAAGATGGAAATTGTTGATACGATTCACGAGAAGCCAAAACCTCATTTTGATTTTAAATTTAGTCGTAAGCCAAGCCGTCTAGTTTTTGAGGCAAAAGACTTGGTCATCGGTTATTCTGCTGAAAATCCACTATCTGCGCCGATTAATCTCAAAGTCGAATCAGGACAAAAAATCGCTTTTGTCGGCTCAAACGGGATTGGGAAATCGACCTTGCTCAAGTCGCTGATGGGCCTGATTCCCGCGCTTGACGGCGAAATCGAAAAAGGAAATTTCCAAGACATCGCCTACTATGAGCAGGAAATCAAGGCACCATCACAAAAAACAGTGCTGGACGACCTCTGGGACGAGTATCCAAGTTGGAATCAGGCGGAACTTAGAGGTAGTTTGGCACGCGTGGGGCTGACAACCAAGCAAATCGAGACCCGTGTTTATGTGTTGTCAGGCGGTGAGCAAGCAAAACTTCGCTTTGCCAAGTTGATGAATAGTGAATCAAACATTTTGATTTTGGACGAACCGACCAACCACCTTGATGTTGATGCCAAAGAGGAGTTAAAACGCGCCTTGATAGACTATCCCGGTACGATTTTGATGGTCAGCCATGAACCTGAATTTTATGAGGGACTTGTGTCTGATGTGGTCAACTGCGAGGAATGGACGACGAGGATTTTGTGAGAAAAATGATAAACAATGCTATCTGGGAGAAAATAAAAGAAAAATTTAAAAATAATACGGAGTCAATTCAAGAGATACAGGAGTATTTAAAAGATAGTTTTGATATTGAAATGAAATGTTATCGAACAGATGCTAAACCTTATGGTCGTTGGAAATTTAAGCTTGATAAGGAAGTTGAAAATTTATCAAATATTGTTTATATCAAATGCTATATTGACAATGAAAAGAAATCTAAACCGTTTATTTGTGGAATGACAAAAACTGGTGTTTATGGAACAACGGATTTTAATTTTAGCGATGAACCAACAACAGATAGCTACAATGGTAGATTTTTTTTGAAAGAAGAAAAACTGACACATGATAGAACGGGCATTTATTTGTTTGGAACGGATAGTCCTAAAACTGCTAGAGTGCTTGAATCACATCTGCAAAAGAGATACAACTTGTTCGGAAGCTAGATTTTAAGCTAAGTAAAGAAAGTTTTGAAAATGACAGAACAGCACTTACCTTGGGAAAACCCCAATCAAGACTATAAACGAACCTTGATGAAACGTCGAAACGAGAGACGTTATCGGGTGCTGCAGCTAGCAAAAACCTTGCGCGTGAGTTTGACACGGCTAAAGCTGCTTGACATTGATGAATACAATGTGGAAATTCTCACATGGATTGAGCAAATGGAAGATGGCTCTGCTGCTGATTTTGACGATGAGGAATTTACGAAAGCGAAGCGATTTACGAAGCGAATTGTCAAATTGCTTGAAAAAATTGAAAATAAGAGTAATCAAGGCTGATAAGGATGGAGAAGTAAGAAATGAACAACTGGAACAGTATTACGGTAAAAATCACACGCAGTGCAGAAGAAGCCGTTTCCGCCATTCTCATTGAGGCGGGCGCTGCGGGCGTGGAAATCAATGATAGTGCGGATTATCTGACGCACGAGGAGCAATTTGGCGAAATTTTGCCCGAAATCGAGCAGTCAGATTTGGTGGAGGTCACAGCTTATTATCCTGAAAATCTGCCGATTGTTGAACTGACAGCGGATATTGAGCATAAAATCAACGGTTTAAGCGAATTTTTTGATTTGACAGGGTTGTCAGTACTGACGAATAATCTGTCAGAAACCAACTGGGCGGACGCGTGGAAGAAATATTTTGAGCCAGCGCGCGTGACGCATGATTTGACGATTGTGCCGAGTTGGACGGAGGATTATCAGGCGAAAGTGTCAGAAAAACTCATCAAACTTGACCCTGGCATGGCTTTTGGCACGGGGACGCACCCGACGACTAAGATGAGTCTTTATGCGCTGGAGCAGATTTTGCGTGGCGGCGAGACCGTTCTTGATGTCGGGACAGGCTCAGGCGTGCTGTCTGTCGCGAGTGTGCTCTTAGGGGCTTCCGAAGTCCACGCTTACGATATTGACGAAGTTGCAGTGCGTGTGGCATTGGAGAATATTCAGCTCAATCCTAACCATGAGAAAATCCATGTTTCGGCGAATAATTTGCTGGAAAATGTCACGCAGGAAGCAGACGTTATCGTGGCAAATATCCTCGCCGATATTCTTGTGCTGATGACCGCGGATGCTTACCGACTGGTCAAGCCAGAGGGTTATCTCGTTATGAGCGGTATCATTGCTGACAAGGCAGATATGGTCATTGCATCTGCTGAAAATGCAGGATTTTTCCTCGAAACGCGTACGATACAGGGGGAGTGGAATTGCGTGATTTTTAAGAAAACGGAGAACCGTGAGGGTGTGATTGGGGGATAAAAAAGCCTAGGTTTAGGCTTTTTTATTGTAAACAAGAATTGTAAGTGGAGCCATGACGACAACGATAGCTAGACTGATGAGGATTACCATAAAAGCATCATGACTAAAGGTTCCATGATTGACCATTTCTTTAAAAGCATTAATTAAAAATGTAATTGGATTGGCATTAGCAAAGTGTTGCAGCCATTTGGGTAAACTACTAATTGGTACGAAGGCAGAAGATAAGAAAGTTAGTCCCATTGTTAGTGGCATGGAAACCCCTGAGATTGTCGCTGCAGACTTAATCAAAAGTCCAACCATAGCAAAAATCCAGCTGAGTGCCCAAGTTGCAAAGATTACAAGGAGGATGCCAGCAAATAACCAACCATATCCAGCTGTGGGGCGCCATCCGAGTGCAAGCCCAGTCATTACTGATACAATTGCAGCAATGGCATATCGCAGTATGTCAGCTATTAAAAGTCCTGCAAATGGAGAGATTCTAGCAATTGGTAGTGACCGAAAGCGGTCGAATACACCTGTTTCCATGTCCTCGCGAAGTTGTACTCCAGTACCAGATGAAGCGTTAATCAGAGTTTGGATAAGAATTCCAGGGACAATCGTGACAAGGTAAGCTTTGAAGTTGCCTGCAATAGCGCCACCGAAAATGTAGGTAAAAAGTACCATAAAGAAAATCGGCATACCGACAACGTCGAAGAGTTGTTCGGGATTGTGTTGAGTCTTAGCAAAAGCGCGCCCTGCCATAATCCAACTGTCATGAATAATGGACGAGATATAACTTTTGTGTTTTTGAGTGGTAGGTGTGAGTTTTGTGCTTGCTTGCATTTTAATTCTTCCTTCTATGTCGTATTAATCTTTATCGTTAATTTTTAAACGAATTTTTCTATTTGCTACCTGTGGTATTAGTTGATTTTTGTTACATTCACTCCATTTTGCTCCATTTTCTGGCTAATCTTTTTCAACAAACACGGTCTTTGCACTATCTCCTCAACTGTGTTGCTCCGTTGTCCACACCACAGGTATCCATTCGCTCTAAGCAACTGAAGTTGCAAGGCGAAATGGTTCTCGCTAAGCTGCTGAAGCAGCAAGTCGAGTGGCAATCCGTTGAAAAAATTAGCCCCATTCTGCAAAATTCCGCTTAAACTTGACTGATCGAAGTGAAACAGGGATTGAAACACTGTTTCAAGGTGTCGGATAGAGAAAGCGTAGCTTTCGTCAAAGGCTGAACGTATGGTATTTTAGACCATGCTCTGTCCAGAAAATCGTCCGAAAAGTGGAATGGAGCAGAATTAATTTACAATTTAACTAGCACCACAGGTATACTCTCTTAGTTTCCTGTTACTTCTAAAAATACTTCATCAAGCGTTGGTTTTCTTACAGAAAAGGATGCCAAGCGTATGTGTGCTTCCTCAAATGTTGTGAGTAAGTCCGTCATAGCTGATGTGTTTTTCATTGGGAGTGAGAGCGTGTTTTGTTCGGGGAGCATATTTGCTTCAAGACCAAACTTACTGGTGATTAAACTTTGTGCGTCAGGAATATCTTTGCTATCTTCTAAAGATAGCTCAAAGAGTGTTGGAGCGAGTGTTTCTTTGAGTTCATTTGGTGTACCCTCAGCGATGAGTTTACCATGATCAATGATAGCAATCTTGTCAGCGAGCTGGTCTGCTTCCTCCAAATATTGAGTCGTTAACAGCAGAGTAGAACCATTTGCAACAAGTTCACGAATCGTCGTCCACATTTCACCACGGGTGCGAGGGTCAAGTCCTGTCGTTGGTTCATCAAGAAAGACAAGTTTTGGGCGTGCAATCAAACTGACAGCAAGATCAAGTCGTCGTTTCATGCCACCAGAGAATGTTTTGAGTTGTTTATGAGCGGCAGAACTCAGAGAAAATTGCTCAAGAAGCTCTATACCACGAGCCTTAGCGGCCTTTTTATTTAAACCGTTGAGACGACCGAAAATTGTTAGATTTTCAAGGGCAGTTAAATTTTCATCAACTGTAGCATCTTGCCCTGTCAACCCGATAATTTGACGGACAGATGCACTATTTGTTGCAACATTGTGTCCGAAAATACTTGCAGAACCGCTAGAAATAGAGGTCAGTGTGGAAAGCATACGCAGGAGAGTTGATTTCCCTGCACCATTGGGACCAAGAATGGCGAATATTTCGCCTTCGTTAACTGTGAGTGAGATTCCTTTCACAGCTGTCTTGCCTTTGAAGTCTTTGCGGATGTTTTGAGTTTGGATGGCTATGGTCATTATTCAAAATAAGAGTTCGTTTGTTCTACTGATAAAATTCAGGAAATATCAAGTGGAGGAGAGCGAGCTCAATTCCTTTCTTAAATTAGTAAGGATACCTTACGAAAAATATTATAAGGTATCCTGATTAAAATGTCAAGAAAAAAGTTCGGTACCCTGATAATATTTTGGAAAAATATGGTAAAATAAAGTTATGAATAGAGTAGAAGAAAGAAATTTAACAAAAAATTTTATGGAGTACACCCAGCTTATGTACTGGGTTGTCCGTAAAAAAATGAGTTTCCGTAAACAAGTCGGTACGCGACTTAACCGAATGGTCGGTCAAGGGCAGATTTTAGGAATTTTAGAAGAGGAATCACCGATTTCTCAAAGAGATCTTGTCGCTAGACTTGATATGAAACCTCAGTCAGCAAGTGAGATTATCAGAAAACTTGAGAAAAAAGGACTGATTAGTCGATGGCAGTCTCCAGAAGACAAGCGAGTTTACATTGTGTCGCTGACTCCTGCGGGTGAAAAAGAAATTGAACAGTTTGATGAGTTCATTGATGTTAGTCCTATTTTACTTGAGGGATTAGATGATGATGAAAAGTTGGAACTGATGCGATTGATTCAGAAGATGAGAACTTCGCTTGATGCTCAGGTTGAGAAAGAAGGGGGTAAGCTGCGTGGACAATACCAGCGGTTTGCTCGGAATCCAAAAGAGGCAGAATAATGGCAAATCAATACTTTGTATTTCGTGAACTACCTGAACTTAACACGACATTCACGATTGAAAATAAAGCGGCGGCGCACCATATTTTTACCGTCATGCGCGCGCAGGCAGGAGAAAAGCTGCAGCTGGTCTTTGACGGTGGTAAAGTTGCTTTAGCGGAGGTTGTCAGTCCTGATGAGCATGCGGTCAAACTGACAGAAATCCTGTCAGCACTGACAGAGCTACCAGTAGAGGTTACTGTGGCAGTCGGTTTTCCAAAAGCGGACAAGTTAGATTTTATTACGGAAAAGGCGACAGAGCTCGGCGCAGGAGCGATATGGGCGGCTCCTTTCAAATGGTCGGTTGTCAAATATGATCACAAAAAATTGACGAAAAAGCAAGACAAGCTAGAAAAAATAACACTCGGAGCGGCTGAACAATCAAGGCGACAAATCTTGCCAGACATCAAACTTTTTGACCAGCTGTCAGTACTGACAGAAAAGTTTTCTGAATTTGATAGCGTGCTGATTGCTTACGAAGAATCCGCTAAAGCTGGCGAAAAAACAGTCTTTCATCAGGCACTGACGGAGATGTCAAAAGGTCAAAAATTGCTCATTATTTTTGGACCAGAAGGCGGCATTGCCCCAGAAGAAATCGAAAAATTTGAGCAACTTGGCGCTCGCAAAATCGGTCTAGGTCCACGAATCATGCGCGCTGAGACAGCACCGCTTTATGCGCTGTCAGTGATTTCTGCTTATTTTGAGTTACTATAACTGGATCCATTGTAAAAACTAACAACGAATTGCCGTTACAGTTTAACTTCAAGGTGTTAAATTTGTTTTTAAAAGTTCCTTTCAGAAGTTAAAATTTACGTAAACTACTTTTTGTGATAGTACAAACAAGGCGGTATAGTTGAACTAGTATAACTTAGTAAGTGCGTGCTATCTTCGCCCTCTGGGCTACGTTGTCGATGCTCACTAAGCCACTAGGTAAAACAACTAGTGGCTTAGTGGAATTGGCAGCGGAGCAAAGCGGAGATAGCGCGAATGGATAACGAAGCGAAGCGGAAGTGTGACCTCATATCGAAGATGTTAAGCAGACTGTTGCAGCTTTAGCTGCGTACAGGTCGCTTAGTTGTTACACCTAGAGGTTGTGCCCCACCAATGAAGTAATCACTTCAAAAGTTGAGAAATTAAGGCTTTTTCTTGTATAAGACTTGTAAATCTTTAGATTAAGCTTCAAATATGATAAAATGGTTTAAACAAAAATCAAGGAGGAAAGCTAGTCATCCCGAATCACGATGAAGCAAAGACTTATTCAGCAGGAGTTTCGTAAAACATTTGTCCATTTTCTCTAGTCGCTAAAGCGGCTGATAAAAGGGCAACTCCTACTGAATTTAGGGTAAACCTCTAGGTGTAACAACTAAGCGACCTGTACGCAGCTAAAGCTGCAACAGTCTGCTTAACATCTTCGATACGAGGTCACCCTGTCCCAGAAGCCTAAGTGCTATCTCCGCTTCGCTCCGCTGTCCACTCTCGCTAAGTGGCTAAAGCCACAAGTCGAGTCGCAAAGTACTAACGCCCTAGGGCAGTCGGGCGAAATTCAAAGCTTAAAGTTGCTTCATCTCCTACCTAAAGAGTGGGAGTGTTGCGATTGCGACTAGGCGCTTTGCCTTTTGCTCTTACTGCTTTAGCAGCTAAGCAAACGGACAGCGTAGCCGCAAGGCGGAGATAGCATGCTCTTGTTTTGATAAAAAATAAGAAATCTAAGTGAAAAATAACTAGTATTTAAAATTATGCCTTCAGAACCAGTCTTAACCGGTGCAGAAGTTGTTAATATCTGTGCTGAATATATGAATGAAAAAGACCTTTTGCTGGTGCAGAAGGCATTACAGTGCGCATCTATTGCTCACGCGGACCAATATCGTGCTTCTGGTGAGGCTTATTTTGTCCACCCTACACAAGTTGCAGGTATTTTAGCGAAATTAAAACTTGATGCAGTAACGGTGTCTTGCGGTTTTTTGCATGACGTTGTAGAGGACACTAACTTTACTCAGGCTGACTTGCAAGAACTTTTTGGAGACGAAATTGCAGAAATTGTAGATGGTGTTACAAAACTTGGTAAAGTAGAGTACAAATCACACGAAGAACAATTAGCGGAGAACCATCGTAAGATGCTGATGGCGATGAGCAAAGACATTCGTGTCATTCTTGTCAAGCTTGCCGACCGTCTGCACAATATGCGAACGCTTAAACATTTACGTCCAGATAAACAAAAACGCATTTCTCGTGAAACGATGGAAATTTATGCTCCGCTGGCTCATCGTTTAGGGATTGCCAGTATCAAGTGGGAATTAGAAGATCTAGCTTTTCGTTATCTAGAAGAAGCGGAATTTTACCGTATCCGTGGTCTAATGAACGAAAAACGTGCGGCACGCGAAGAATTAGTATCAGAAGTCATTAGAAAGCTCCACGAACGTGTTGAAAAAGCAGGCGTTGACGCTGAGATTTATGGTCGTCCAAAGCATATTTATAGCATTTATCGTAAAATGCACGATAAGAAAAAACGCTTTGACGAGATTTATGATTTGATTGCAATCCGTTGTATCACTGAAACAACAAGCGATGTTTACACGACTTTAGGCTATATTCATGACCTCTGGAAACCCATGCCAGGACGTTTTAAAGACTACATTGCCAATCCGAAAGCAAATGGTTATCAGTCTGTCCATACTACGGTTTACGGTCCAAAAGGTCCAATGGAATTTCAAATTCGGACGCGCGAAATGCACCAAATCGCAGAATTTGGGGTTGCAGCGCATTGGGCATACAAACAGGGGCGTAAAGCAAAAGTTGATGTTCATGAAATTTCTGAAACTTTAAATTGGATTCATGAACTTGTTGAGCTGCGGGAAGAAGCAGGCGATTCTGCTGAAGATTTTGTAAAAGCAGTGCAGGAAGATATTTTATCTGATAAAATTTATGTTTTCACGCCAAATGGTGAAGTTCAAGAACTTCCCCGTGGTTCTGGTCCGATTGATTTTGCTTATGCTATCCATACAAAAGTTGGTGATCATGCCACGGGTGCAAAAGTGAATGGTCGAATGAAGCCCTTATCCGTGCAGCTCAAAACAGGGGACAGAGTTGAGATTATCACGAGTCCAAGCTCTTTTGGTCCAAGCCGTGACTGGATTAATCTTGTTAAAACAAATAAAGCGCGGAATAAAATCAAACAATTTTTCAAAAATCAAGATAAGGAACTTTCCGTCAATAAAGGACGTGAAATGTTACAAGATGCACTATTAGAAAGTGGTTTTGTTCCTAATCAGTATCTAGATAAAAAACATTTTGATGAATTATTCAACAAGATGAGTTATCGTAATGCAGATGCACTCTATGCAGCAATTGGTTTTGGGGAACTTTCACCAATCACGGTTGCCAATCGTTTGACTGAGTCAGAACGGCGCCAAGCTGAACGAGCGAAACAAAAAGCAGAAGCTGAAGAGTTGATGAAAGGCGAAGTCAAGCGCGAAACGAACAAAAATGTCATGAAAGTTCGTCATGATGGGGGTGTGAGTGTTTCTGGTATTGACAGCTTACTTGTACGCATTGCCAAATGTTGTAATCCTGTTCCAGGTGATGACATTGTTGGTTATATCACGAAGGGACGAGGCGTTTCGGTCCATCGATCTGATTGTCAAAATGTGCGGAACATGGAAGATTTTGAGCAACGTCTTGTTGAAGTTGAGTGGGATGAATCCGAAAATCTTACGAAAGAATATGTTGCAAATATTGATGTTTATGGTTTTAACCGCCCAGGTCTTTTGAATGATGTGATGCAAGTGTTGTCAAATTCAACAAAAAATCTAATTTCAATCAATGCTCAACCAACTAAAGATAAAAAAATGGCAAATATTCACATTGCTTTAGGCATTAAAAATCTGTCTGACCTTACGACAGTTGTAGATAAAATCAAGATGACACCAGATGTTTATTCTGTTAAACGTACAAACGCATAAATGAAGTCAAGACTTATTCAGCGAAGATAGCGTAGATCGTTCGCAAAACGGTGTGCGAAGCACGTAGCACCGTAGCGAGCATCAACAGCGCCATGCACTTGCTTTGATAAAAGAGTTTAGGGAAGTCCTAAACTCTTTTATTTTGCTTATTCCAAAAGCAGTATATTCGTAAATTAGTATAGATTTGTTTCTTTAATGATATAGTTGGGACGTTTTTTAGTTTCGAGGAAAATTTTAGCAATATATTTTCCTATGATTCCCAAAGAAAGAAGTTGTAATCCACCTAAAAGTAGGATGAGTACAATCAAGGTGGGAAATCCTTGCACAGGGTCGCCGAAAATTAAAGTTTTTATAATGTAAAAAATACCTAAAACAAGGGAGATGAAGAAACTAAGAACTCCTACAAATGTAGCGATATTTAAAGGTGCTTCTGAGAAGTTCATTAGACCATCAATGGAATAACTGAGTAATTCTCGAAAAGTCCAAGAGGTTTTACCGGCACTTCTTTCATGATTGGGATATTCAAGATAGACTACATTGTAGCCTACCCAAGCAAAAAGACCCTTGGAAAAACGATTATTTTCTTCCAATGTTAAAATACTGTCTACAACCTGACGTGTCATTAAGCGGAAGTCACGAACACCATCAACAATGGGGGTACTTGAAATTTTGTTGAATGTTTTATAAAACAAGCGAGATAAAGATGAGATAATGAAAGGCTCACCTTGGCGAGAAATTCTGCGTGTGCCTACAACATCGTATCCTTCAAGGATTTTATCATACATTTGAGTCAGGAGTTCAGGAGGGTCCTGAAGGTCAACATCCATGATAGTAACAAAAGATTCATGTGTAGCTTGCAATCCTGCTAGGAGAGCAGCTTCTTTTCCAAAGTTTCTGGAAAAACTGATATAGTTGATATTTTCTTCTTGAAGCGCTAATTTCTTAATAATAGAGAGAGTATTGTCTTTAGACCCATCATTTACGAAGTAAAAAGTTTTCTTGAGCTGAAGAGGGTCGTTTTTTTATTGACTGCTTCAATGAAAAGTTCAATGGTTTCTTCTTCATTGTATACTGGGACAATAATTGCTAGTTCTTCCATGAGCTTCTCCTTTAGAAGTTAAGTCTAATACATATTTCTTTACAAAGCATTATAGAGTTTTGATATAAAATAAGGTACTCTTATTAATACGATATTACCTAAAGACAGTCCGTCTGTCAAGAATTCTTTGCACTATGGTAAAATGAAAATATGAATATAGTGCTTACTAAATTCCATAAAAAATTAAAAACGACCCTTGATACTGATAGACTTATCAGTGACTATGATTTTATCAATGAGTAGGCCAGCTTTTTCCTTTTGGGTGATTGGGTCAAGCTGGCTAAATGGCTTATCTAAACTTAAAATTGTTTGTTTAAATTTTTCTATATTAGGACTATAAATCCTAGCTTTTAATATCTCTATATTTTTAGTGAGAGTGGAGCTTTGGGATTCTAAAGTTCTTTTTTTTGTATCATAAACATCTTTTGAAAGGTCTCCATCAAGATAGAGGTCAACCAAGCGACCTAATCTTGAATTATTTTTTTCAAATTCTTTTTCTAAGTTTTCGAGTTCTTCTTTGTCACTTTTTTCTGAATGATTATCTCTCAATTCCTTAATATCATCAGGATTAATTTGGATATTCTCAACCCAATCAAATATTGCTTGTTCAATAGGTTCACGTTTCAAGTTTTTTTGAATGCAGACAATGTCTGCAAATTTTTCTTCTGCATGACGTCTCCTAAAGGTCTCAGATTGCGTGTTTAAACATTTATAGTAAATGCGTTGACTTCCGTCCTTATTTCTTGTGCTAGCTGTCATGATGAAACGTGCGCCACAGTGTCCACAGTATAGCAAGCCAGAAGGGAGATATTTAGACTGAAAAGGCCTGGGGTTATTATTCTTTTTATAAGCTTCAGCTTGTCTAATTTCCAATTCCTTTTGTACCTTCTCGTAAGTTTCAAGGGTTATGAGAGGTTCATGATTACCTTTAAACCATTCTTTACTGTATCGTGTAAAGCCAGCATAGGTCTTATTCTTCAATACTTGCTTTACAGTTGGTAGAGACCACTTTTTATTTTTTCCAATATGACCAGCATCATTTAGTTCGCGAACAATGCTATTTGTTGACATACCTGCTAAATAATCGTCAAAAATTCGTTTAAGAATTGGGGATTGGATATCATCTACTTGCAGCTCACTATTCTCTAAATGATATCCAAATGGAGGGACAATCCAAGCGGATGTTTTACCAGATTCTATCCGTTTTCTTTTTCCAGCCATTAGTCGGCGCCGAATTGTAGCTTTTTCATATTGGGCGATACTTGCCTTGATACTATACTGAAGTATACCTGAATCGGAGTCAAGGTCATATTCTTCAGAAAGCGAACGCAGCTTTATATTATATTTTTTGAAAAGGTCATCAAGTAGAATAAGAGAATCTTTCAAATCACGACTTAATCGGTCTTGGTCATAAATTAACACGGTATCAAAATAACCCTTTTGGCCATCTTTTATGAGTTCATCCATCGCTGGGCGATCTAAATTACCCCCAGATTTACCTGCATCTGTATACACGTTATGAATCAGCCAACCTTGGGAGATGGAGTATGTGACCATCTTATCTGTTTGGTCTTCTAGGGAGTATCCTTTTTCAACTTGATTTTGTGTTGATACTCTAACATAGATTGCTACTCTGTTTGTCATTGATTTTTACTCACTTTCTTGTTAAAATGAGTGTAAGAAAAAGCATCAAATTTGATGGGTTTCTTACACTTAGAATTAAAAGCCGCCGCGGTCGCCAAACTTTTGGCGGCTTTTTTGTGTTTAATTTTTAATTTCCCATTTATGACCGCAATCGTTACACATCATTTTGAATGCTTTCGTACTACTTCCTACTTTCAAAATACCAAAGTTCCCTTTTTGTATTCCTCCAAGAGAGGTTACATTATGACTAAGGCATTTGGAGCAGATTGTTCCTTTTTTAGCTAATTTAATATCTTGTTTTTTTTGATTTTTTTCTTCTTTTTTTACATCTTTTTTCATTGTAGCTTCTTCCAAAAGTTCTTCAATTTTGGTATGAGCCTCTCCAGATTTCAGTTGTTCAATATTAATAGAGTTCAAAACTTTAGATAACATAAATGGGTTGGTTGCAAATTTTTCTAGGTTATATCCTAATAATTTTGCACAATTCGCACACACGATTTCTGTATTGCTATTTATGGTGTAGTGCGCTGTAAGCATACCTATTCGTTTACCACA
Source organism: Lactococcus protaetiae (assembly GCF_006965445.1). Classification (NCBI taxonomy): domain Bacteria; kingdom Bacillati; phylum Bacillota; class Bacilli; order Lactobacillales; family Streptococcaceae; genus Lactococcus; species Lactococcus protaetiae. The sequence goes on from NZ_CP041356.1 coordinate 590,559, forward strand.
AACATCACATTCTTTATTAATCATAAATAATATTCCTACTACCTAGCTTTTAACGAGAATCTAGGCTTGCTCGTAGTTTAATTTTATCAGTAGTCTTGTTCAACTTTAACCAATCTTCCCTCAACCTCTGCTGGATTGTATTCATCAGCATATTGGACAGGATAGTCAGGATTTAATGGCTCAAGTCTTAAACGAAGAGGATATCCATTTTCATCATACTCATAAAACACACATTTAAGAGTCGCCTCGTTATCATCAGTGAATCGTATCGCGCCAATACCTCCATCGCTAATATGCGGGTCTTGAAGGATTAAAGCGAAAGAACCGTCGTGTATCTCTGTTTCCATGCTTTCACCTTTAACTCTAAGCCAAAAGATATCATCACGTCCAGCATATTTTCCGTAAACAGGGCGCATACCTTCAAAATTTTGCTCAGAAAGAATGGGAGTTCCTGCGGCGATTTCTCCAATAACTGGTGCGTATCCCTCTTTATCTGGATCATAAGGAATGACATTAGTTATTTTGTCATAATCGATTTTATTTGAAAAGAAAGATCGAATTTTCTCCCCTCGTTTTTTAGCTTTTTCTTGTTCGGATAATTGAAGATTAGCAGTGTCTAGGACGATTTGTTGACGTGGGGCTCGAGTTTAGAACTTACTTTAGTTATTTTTTCTACTATGGGAGTAGGTGGTTTTGGGCGTTCGCTTTCCAGCATAGGAACATCAAACCCCATTAACCATGCTTCACTTACCCCAAAAGTTTGAGCCAGTAAATAAATTCTATTTTGGTCCGGTGATTGAATACCATTTACATATTGGGATAACGTGCTTTTGCTCAATTTAATACCATATTTTTTTTGGTAAGGATTAGAAAGATTAAGAATATCGACTTGTTTTAAACTTCTTTCGGACATCAGTTGCTTTAATCTATTACTTGTGTCGGTTTTCATAAAATTCCTCTTTTTATTTTGTATAAATAGATTATAACTTAACTTGAACAAAAGTTCAACAAAAAAATTCATCTTTCATGAACTTTTTTGTTGACAACGATAAATTTTAATGATAAACTGATAACCATAAAGTTCATGAATCGTGAACGAAAGGAAAGGAGACATTATGAGCTATGATTATTCAGCTTTACTTGGTAAAATTACTGAGAAATATGGGACGCAGTACAACTTTTCAATAGCTATGGGATTATCTGAAAGAAGTATCTCTCTTAAGCTTAATGATAAAGTTAATTGGAAAGATGATGAGATTATTAAAGCAATTTCAGTTCTAGGCATTGAGCCAAAAGATATTCCAAAATATTTTTTTACTACAAAAGTTCACGCTAAATAAACTTTTTGTGATAGAAAGGAAAAACAGAATGAAAGAACTCATCAAAATATTGAAAGAGACGCAAAAAGAAAGCAGTTAAAAATGACAAATTAAGTTAGGAGTTCAATATGGCTAAAGAAAAAGAAAAACTCACACTTGGTACATGGACGTTTCAAGATGGGACGGTCATGACCTATGAGGAATTTAAGGAATGGTGCAGAAATAATTACTTACCAAGTGAGGTAGGAAAAGCCTATGCGCGGGGGAATTGTTGATGAGAAAGCTCAAACTTTTAAATGAATCAGACCAGCTCTGGTTAGAACGTCGTGAAGATATTGAGGTTCAGCTTGAAGTAATGCAAACAATTATCAATGCAAACGACCGTGTTCGTTCTATGAAGCAGCCACGAGCACAACCGAGTGAATCGCTTGTTCAATATGCTAAAGAGCAGTCGCTTGGAGAGTGGTTTGATCAATCACCATTTTTAGCAGAAATGAAAAAAGCCCACGCGGCAACGTGAGCTAGAAACTAAAGGATAAGGACATTATACCATAAATGGAAAATTTTAAACTTAAAGGGTACTACTCAACTCACCACATTGGGTGTATGGTATCTGTTGAACCCAAAATAATACCTGTTATCAGTACTGATAGCTTTGCTACTTTAGATGAAGCCAAACAAGAATGGATGAAAGATCCATGGCTTGAAGGTGAAGGAAAATGTATTTTAGCAACAGAAATTATTGAGGTGAAAAATCATGATTAAAATTAATAAATTAGAAATCGAAAACGTAAAGCGGGTCAAGGCAGTAAAGCTTGAACCAACTCCTAACGGTCTAACTGTGATAGGTGGGCGCAACGGTCAAGGTAAAACATCTATCCTTGATTCCATTGCATGGGCATTGGGAGGGAATAAATACAAACCAAGCCAAGCACAGCGTGAGGGAAGTGTCTTACCACCTAATCTACACCTTGTATTGAGTAATGGATTAGAAATCAAGCGTGATGGAAAAAATAGTGATTTGAAAGTCATTGACCCAAGCGGAAATAAAGCCGGACAGAAATTACTTGATAGTTTCGTTGAAGAATTCGCAATTAACCTACCCAAATTTATGGATGCTTCAAATGCTGATAAAGCCAAAACGCTGCTCCAAATTATTGGTGTTGGAGATAAACTATTTGAGCTAGAGCAACAAGAAAAGAAACTCTATGACGAACGGACCTATGTTGGAAGGACAGCTGACCAAAAGAAAAAGTTTGCTTTGGAAATGATTTACTATCCTGAAGCGCCTAAGGAGCTTGTCAGTGCCTCAGAACTTATCCAGCAACAACAATCTATCTTAGCTAAAAAAGCTGAAAATGGGCGTATCAGAGCGCAAAAAGATAGTCTTAAACAACGACAAGCACATCTTGATTCTGAAATTGCTCGATTGATAGAAGAAAAAGCAAAGATTGACCAGCAGCTCGAAACTGCAGAAAAATCAGCTTTACAGTTACATGATGAGTCAACAGAAGAATTAGAACGTGACATCACTAATGCTGAAGAAATCAATCGCAAAGTCCGTGCCAATCTTGACAAAGACAAAGCCGAACAAGATGCTCAAGTTGAAAAAGAAAAATATGATAACTTGAGCGCTCAAATTGACCGTATTCGTTTAGATAAAAATCAGTTGTTAGAAGATGCAGATTTGCCTTTGCCTGGCCTGTCAGTAGCAGAAGGAGAACTCCTCTACAAAGGTCAACGCTGGGATAACATGTCCGGAGCTGAACAACTAAAAGTTTCAACAGCCATTGTTCGCAAACTCAATCCAGAGTGTGGTTTCATCTTGATTGATAAGTTAGAACAGATGGACTTAGACACTTTGAAAGAGTTTGGTCAATGGCTGGAACAAGAGCAATTACAAGCGATTGCCACAAGAGTTTCAACTGGTGACGAGTGTTCTATTATCATCTCAGATGGTTACGGTGAAGAAACTGAACAAACTGCTGTAATTGAAACACCACCAGTTCAGCCAGAACAAACAAAATATCAATTTTGAGGTGATGGATTATGGAAATGAAACAGATTCCAGATTATCCCAACTATGCTGTAACTAGAGATGGGAGAGTTTGGTCCTATAATGTAAACAGATTTATGAAGCTTCAAAAAAGTCAATGGGGACAAAAGTAGCACTTAATGTTGAAGGTATAAAAATTACTAAATATGTCCGAAGATTAGTTTATTGTGTTTTCAATAATTGTAAAGATGTAGATTGTATCACTCATAAAGATGGGGATAAATACAATAATAATTTGGATAATTTAGTTGCTAGAACGAGGCACCAGCATGCATGTTATACCAATAGCAATAGATATTTATCAAAATCTCTCAAGAATAAAAAAGTGGTAAAAATTGATATCAGTACTAGAAAAATCGAGCAAGTAAATCTGTCTATTTATACCGGCGCGAAGTACAAAGAAGAGTATAAAAAGATTTTAAATGCTATCAGTCCAATATATAAAGGTGGAAGTATAACAAGAGATGGTGCATTGTACTTTGTGGAAGGTGAAAAGTATCAGTTAATTAACAAAATACAATCATGTATAAAAACGGATGAAATCTTATTAAGAAACATTGACATCTACAATGTATTTAAAAAGAGTATAAGAAAGAAGATAAAGGTTAATAAAAATTATCTTCAAATCTTAGAAGAAACATAAGGAGAAAGAATGGCATTTAACATTACAAGCGGTCCGACAGCCACCGCTCAAAAAGTTGTCTTGTATGGCGTTGAAGGAATTGGTAAGTCAACCTTTGCTTCACAGTTCCCAGATGCAGTTTTTATTGATATTGAGGGTTCAACCTCAAATATGGATGTTAAGCGAATGCCCTCGCCACGAAGTTGGCAAATGATTATGGATGAGGTAGAAGATGTTAAACAACGTCAAATCTGCCAAACCTTAATCATTGATAGTGGGGACTGGGCTGAAAGAAAATGTAAAGAACATTTAGCTGTACTTGGAAAATGGACTGATAGTAATAATGATTATGGCGCTAAGTATGTAGCCCTTGAAAAAGAATTTGGTCAACTTGTAAATAAGTTGAGTGATGTAGTTGAAGCTGGAATTAATGTTGTAGTAATAGCTCATGCAAAACTTAAGAAAAAAGAAGAACCTGACCAAATGGGTGCTTATGACCGCTATCAGCTAAAAATGGAAGATAAGACTGGAGCGATGTTAAAGGAATGGGCAGATATAGTTCTGTTTGCCAATTATGAAACAACAATCGTTACTGACAGTAAAACCAATTCAAAAAAAGCGACCGGCGGTCAACGTGTCATGTTTGCAGCACATCATCCGGGTTGGGATGCAAAAAATAGACATAATTTGCCTGACAAGCTACCACTTGAATTTGGAGCAATTGCTCATATTTTCCAAAAGCAAGTCGCTCCACCGGTTCAGACAATACCGCAGCCCCCAGTTGAGCAACCTCAACAAGAACAAGCAACTGCAACAGCCACGGTTGAAACACCTCAAGAAAATCAATTTTCCCGAGAACCGTTTTCGATTGATTCAGGTATCAACTCAGCGCTTGCTCAATTGATGACCGCAAACGAAGTCACAGAGGATGAAATCAAAGCTCTTGTTGCTGAGAAAGGATATATGCCTTTTGAAACACCAGTGAGAGATTATCCTCTTGATTTAGTACAAGGTGGACTGGTCGCTCAATGGGACAAAATTTTTACTGATATTAAAGCTAAACGAGCTTATTAGAAAAAGGAGATTTAAAAATGAATGATAACGAAATCTTAGGATGGGATGACGAAGTAGAAGAAGGTTCCCCTTTTGTCCTTCTCCCAGAGGGAGACTATCCTTTTATAATTACTGGTCTTGATCGTGGAATCTATGAAAAACCTGCCAATCGTGAAAGCAAAGTACCAGCAAATTGTCCGATGGCAACAGTGACATTAGAATTCACGGCACCAACGGGTGAAAAAACAACACTGACAGAGAAATTCTATCTTTACAAAAAAATGCAGTGGAAAATTAATCAATTCTTCACATCTATTGGCGCTCAAAAAAATGCGGAAGGAAAAGTAAGAATGAATTGGAATGGCGTTTTAGGCGCTCATGGTACAGCAAGTTTAATTATTAATAAATATATGAAAGATAACAAAGAGAAAGAGAACAATAAAATTGATACATTTCTTGAACCAACTCAACAAACTTCTGCGTCAGGTTATCAAGCTCCACAACAAAATTATCAACAACCACCAGTGCAAAATCAAGCCCCTCAACAAAATGTAACTCCATTTCCACAACAAACTTCTGCACCTCAAAACGGTGCTGGCTATAATTTCTAAGGGGAATAGAAAATGATTGCAGAAAAAAATCTAACAGGAAAATTTAAATTTGAGTTTTCAGAAGCTGTAAAATGTTTCTCTCAATGGCTAGTAAGTATTGGTCAAGGCTTCTCTTATAAAGAGAAAGACTATACTATCACAGCGAAATTTGAATGTGATGAAGACTATTATAATGCTGAGGCGAAAGCAATTGAATTAGAAGGTAAAGCAAACCCTCAAATGAGCTTTGATTTAGAGGAGGATAGTAATGGAACTCCGCCCGTATCAGAATGAAGCGAATGATCGAATCCAAGAAGAATGGGCGAGCGGTGTCAAGAAGACACTGCTTGTTCTTCCCACTGGGTTAGGGAAAACCGTGACATTCTCAGATTTAACAAAACAATTAGTAAGCAAAGGTGAGCGGGTTTTAATTATGGCACACCGTGGTGAACTGCTTGATCAAGCTGCAGATAAGCTCTACAAAGTAACAGGATTGAGAGCAGCAGTCGAAAAAGCCGAGGAAACGGCTAAAAATTCTTTTTATCGCGTAACAGTCGGAAGTGTTCAAACGCTCATGAGAGAAAAACGACTGGAACAATTCCCACCCGATTTTTACGACACGATTGTTGTTGACGAGGCACATCATGTTTTGGCCAATAGTTATCAAAAAGTGCTTGATTATTTTAGCGAAGCAAAAGTATTGGGTGTAACGGCCACCGCAGACCGGACAGATAAGCAAAACTTAGGACAATTTTTTGAGTCGCTTGCTTATGAATATTCACTGACAGATGCGATAAAAAATAAATACTTATCTCCAATGAAGGCTTTAACGATTCCTTTAAAAATAGACCTTTCAGGCGTTTCAATGTCTGCAGGAGATTTCAAAGCCAGTGAAGTTGGAACGGCATTAGACCCTTATCTGTATCAAATTGCGGATGAAATGGTGAAATATTGCAAGGATAGAAAAACAGTTATCTTTTTACCACTTGTTGCCACGTCTAAAAAGTTTCGCGATATTCTCAATGAAAAAGGATTTAAAGCTGCAGAGGTCAACGGAGAATCTAAAGACCGTGCGGAAGTACTGAAAGACTTTGACGATGGAAAATACAATGTCTTGTGTAATTCAATGTTGCTTACTGAGGGCTGGGATTCACCAGAGGTAGATTGTGTCATTATGCTTCGTCCAACCAAATCACGTCCGCTTTATGTGCAATGTATTGGACGTGGATTACGTTTAGCAGAAGGAAAAGAAGATTGTTTAATTTTGGATTTTCTTTGGCACACTGAACGTCATGAACTGATTCACCCGCGCACTTGATTGCTAAGGACGAAGAAATTGCTCAAAAGATGACGGAAAAAATGGCGGATGTTGAGGAAGATGAACAACTTCAACTTTTTGACCTTGAGGAAGTGGCAGAGGAAGCTGAAAGTGAAGTTGTTCAAGACCGTGAAAATGCACTGGCCGAAAAATTGGCTGCGATGAAGAAACGTAAACGTAAATTGGTTGATCCATTACAATTTGAAATGTCAATCCAATCAGAAGACCTAATTAATTATGCACCATCTTTCGGTTGGGAAATGGCACCAGCAAGCGATAAGCAAGTGGCAGCTTTGGAAAAATTTGGAATCTTTCCAGAAGAAATTGAGAATGCTGGCAAGGCTAAGTTACTCCTTGAAAAGTTAAATAAACGTAAAATGTCAGGATTGACCACACCTAAACAAATTCGATTTTTGGAAAGTAGAGGCTTTCAACATGTTGGAACATGGAATTTTCAAAGTGCTCGCCAACTGATTGACCGAATCGCAGGGAATGGTTGGAGAACACCACTTGATATTAACCCTAAAGAATACAAAGGAGCATGATTTTGGAAGAAAAATTTGATTTAGTTCCACTCCTTGAATATATCTCACCAGCCTCTCTTGATTATCTAGACTGGGTGTCTGTTGGAATGGCTCTGAAATTTGAGGGATATTCTTTTGATGTTTGGGACAGTTGGTCACAAGCCGATAGCAGATACAATGCACGAGAAATGGAAAGTAAATGGGAATCACTTGGTCATAGCGGGTCCACACCAGTAACTGGTGCATTCATTACCATGAAAGCAAAAGAAAATGGTTGGTCTTCTCAATCATTTAAAGGGAATGATGGCAACGAATTCTTAGGCTGGGATGATGAGGTGAGTGCCTCAAGAGATTATAAGTTCATTGACAAATCATGGGTTGAGGGTCAAGAAATTAGAGGACCCGATCATTGGAATCCGATTGAACAACTTAAAACTTATATTCAAACCCTTTTCAAAAATGATGATTATGTGGGTTATGTCGTTAATTCTTGGTTAAGGGATGACGGAAAATATTCTGTCAGTGGTGCGGGAAATTTTGCAAGGACTGCCGAAGAAATTCTCAATGATCTGGAAAAGTATAAAAATGAAAATGACTTGGGATTTATTGTTGGGGACTCTGACCCAAAAGCGGGTGCATGGATTCGCTTTAATCCCTTAGATGGGAAAGGAGTCAAGAATGATAATGTCACTGATTTCAAATATGCACTTGTTGAATCAGATAATTTAAGTCTTGATAAGCAAAATGCCATCATGCGTGAGCTAGAATTGCCGATTGCAGCTTTGGTTTATTCTGGAAGTAAGTCCGTCCATGCCATTGTTAGGGTGGATGCCAAAGATAAAAATGAATATCGTGAACGTGTTGAATATCTCTATAAGATTTGTAATAAGAATGGACTGCAAGTCGATGGTCAAAATAAAAATCCTTCTCGCCTTTCTCGAATGCCTGGCGTTATCCGTGGGGAACACAAACAATTCCTGATTGATACGAATATCGGTAAGACGAACTGGGAAGAATGGCAGACCTATATTGAGGATTTGAATGATGACTTGCCAGAGTTTGAAAGTCTTGCGGATATGTTTGAAGAAGATCCGCAACTTGCCCCAGTTTTGATTGATGAAGTTTTGCGCAGAGGTCATAAGATGTTGATTGCTGGACCATCAAAAGCGGGTAAATCATTTGCATTGATGGAGATGTGTATTGCGATTGCAGAGGGGATTCCTTGGTTTGGTTTTAATTGTGAACGTGGAAAAGTCCTTTATATCAATATGGAGCTTGACCGCCCTCAGCTTATAAACGATTCAAAGATATTTACCAAGGAATGAATGTTCCACTAAATCATTTAAAGAATATTAGTATTTGGAACATGCGTGGTCATTCTATTCCAATGGATAAATTGACACCAAAACTGATCAGACGTGCTCAAAAAGAACAATTTGATGCAGTGATCATTGACCCGATTTATAAAGTACTGACAGGTTCTGAAAATGATGCGGAACAAATGGCCAAGTTTACAAATAACTTTGATAAGGTAGCTGCCGAACTTGGGACATCTGTTATTTACTGTCACCACCACTCAAAAGGAGCACAGGGCGGTAAATCTTCTATGGACCGAAGTTCTGGTTCTGGAGTATTTGCCAGAGACCCTGACGCAATTCTTGACTTAATCGAACTTGAAGTGACTGACAGCTTGAGAAAACAACAAGATGCCAGGGCAGTTGCCAACTTCTACGCAGCCAAAATCAGAGATGAAAAACCAGAATATCTTAATGAAATTGGTCAGGATGATTTTCTGTCAGCTCCTGAAATGCGAAAACATTTGGCTTTGGCATTTGGGGATGAATGTGCTAGAGAAATTGCGGGATTTGAATTGGAACAAGTTCAACGAGTTGTGAAGTTGATGACTGCTTGGCGACTTGAAGGCACACTTCGAGAGTTTCCAAAGTTTGAACCAGTCAATCTGTGGTTCAATTATCCGCTACATTATTCCGATGATTCTGGAGTTCTGAAAGACCTTGAACCAGTTGGGAGTGAGCCAGCATTTAAACGTGGTGCCAAAAAAGGAAGTGAGAAAAATGCTTCTGAGGGTAAGAAAAAAGAACGTTTAGAAGCACGTAAAGATAAAATCAATCTCGCATTTGATTTCCTAATTGGTGACAGAGAAGGCATCCCGATTGGAGAATTAGCAAAAGGAATTGAAGGTCAGCCATCTAGTGATACTGTAAAACGTTGGTTACAAGAGTTTCCTAATGATTACATAAAAGACAAGAACGGTATCGTTACAAAGGTACTCAAAGCCTTAGATGATTCAGGAAATGAGCAGAGGGGGTCAGGTACTCAAAGCCCTGAAAGTGATTAGGTAAAAAGGTACTCAAAGCCTGTTCGGTTTTAGGAATTGCGTACCAAGCAAAAAAGGTGCTCAAAGCCCTCTATGTAATCATAAACAAGTGTATGCAGGGGTGGAATTTATTCATCCACCCCGTGCACACCTCAAGTATATGATTCCTGAAAAAGAAAAAAAGATAGAGGGTGAATGTTACAGAAAAAATGAGATGACTAGTGAAAGTAAAATATGTTGAATTTGTAAATGAAAGAATTGGAACAATAAATCACAGAATTAATTTTATTCTTGAAAGAATAAAAAAGCGGTTTGATATTGTTTCTATGCACCAGAGTCAATCAATTTCAGAATCTGGGGCAGTAAAAGTGGTTTCGTTCACAATTCTCTATAAGGACAAACGAGATGGACTATGAAAAATTTTTCAGTGACGTGGCAAAGTGGATTTTAGAGTGTAACTCACAGGCGATAAATTTAGGGTTCGGAAATGATGGGTTTTGGAACTGGGTTGTAAATTCGCTTGGAGAATTATGCACAAAATATAATTCTGAACCGTTGGTCATGAAACAGACGGATATGCTCATGGATTGGTTAGAAGATACTTGGGAAGAGGTGAAAAATGGCTCATAAATACGGAGCTAAAAAAGTAACGGTTGATGGGATCGCGTTTGATAGTAAGGCTGAGAGCATTTACTATAAATTGCACAAGCACGAGCCGAACATGAAAATGCAAGAGAAGTTTGTTTTGCAAGACAAGTTCAGACTTAATGGGAAAGCTTATCGAGAAATTTACTACAAACCAGATTTTACTTTCTATGATGATGCTGGTAATTTAGTCAAAATCGTAGATGTAAAAGGGATACTAACTACTGAGTTTAAGATTAAAGCGAAAATGTTTGCGGCTCGTTATGGCATTCAAATCACGATTGCCAAGAAGATTGCACGTAAAGATTTATTCACCGAGGAGGTGATCTGATGCCTAAGACGTTTGAAGGATTTACACGACCAGACAATGGTCCTATTACTGATTTAAATAACAATGTTCAGGCTGTTTTGAGCCAGTACCGCAAAATGCGAAACTATGCTACCGAGCTTGAAAATAAATTGGAACAGAAGAAAGAACAGCTTACTGAGGTTAATAAATCTCTACCAATAGTTCCGCAGTTCGTGGCGGATTGGATTAGTGAATTAAAAGAAGCTAAAAATGACCTCAGCTATGCTTTCTGGTGTAAGTTTGAAGATTGTGCTAGCTATGATTACAACAAAGCGATTGCATGGAGAGACAATCATCCAGATGAGTTCGCTCGTGCATGGCTTGACGGCTACCAAGTCGAAGAACCTAAAGCTCTAGTCAGTCCATGTCCTATTTGTGGCTATGAGGGTGTTAAATCTAACTTTTGTTCAATTTGCGGACATAAGAATGAATATGTTGAGGTTGAAGAATGAATAAAAAAATAAATGTAACATGCGAAAAATGCAAAAGAAGCTTTAAGCTTACATCTACTGATAGCTCTTTCCTTGATAAGGTTTTAGAAGAAGGGCATTATATTTGCTTCACTTGCGAAGATAAAGAAAGTGAGACCACAGAATGAGCGAACAAAAGTATTATGTGAAAGATTTATTGACAGGAGATGGAGCTTGGCTTGGTAAAGATATTTTTGGAGTTGTCAATGGTGGTTTTATTGAAGAATTCCGTGCTATTTTCACTAAATCAGAGCTTGCTGGAATCATGGACGGAGCACTATATAAAAAAGCTGCCCCTGATGTTTATGATTCACAAAGGGAAGAAATGGGACTTCCTGAATGGATAAACCCACTCATTGAGCTTGTGCTTGTGAAAAGCGAGGAATAAAATGACCGACAAACTAATATCGCTGGTCAATGACTGGTGGGGAGGAATTGAATGAAACAAGAACTAGGATATACACAGTATAAATTTAATTATATTACTGACTACGCAAAAGAAATTGATAAATCGGCAACACGAATGGAATTCATATGGCAGAATAGAGATTCATTTAAAAATAATGTTGATATTGAAGTAGCACTTAAAAGCGCTGTTGAAACTATTGAACGTCAACTTGAAGAGTTCAAAGGTTATCTGAAACCATTCGACAAGGAGGATAACCAATGAAACTACTGTGTAAGCTGTTCGGGCATAAAACAAAAGAAGAGCATCAATATAGACATTCTTGTTATCTGTACTGTTATAGATGTAAAGAAAATGTCTGGGTTGTTGCTCCGAAGAATGCAAAAGTAAAAGTCTGTCAGTGTCAATGGTGTGTTGAAAATAAAATCAACCGCTCGGACCTTGACGAGTCTGAGAATGTGTTCGGGGAGGAATAGGAATGGACTATAGAATAACTAAAGATACGAAAAATAATGGGGAGATGACTTTCTATGTCGAATATTTAGATAGATGGAGCGGTATCTGGCGGCGACGATTTGGAGGCATAGACGAGTATCTTTATAAGGCTCACAATTACTATCGTGCGAAAGCGAAGCTTGCCGAATTAGTTGGGAATCAGGTTAGGAGCACGGAGGTAATTGAGTGAATTTAAGAGCAGAATATGGCTATCTAATCAAAGCGCTGAGGGAATATCCCTTTACTAAACAGGTTGAACGACGGATAGAAGAAATACATTGCCCAGTCGCAAAAAATGGGAATGATCCTAATTGGTGGATTAGACCACAAAATTTTACAAAAGACCCACAAGTTTTAACACATCTAATTCAACTTGAATGTGACCCATTACTTTCTAAATGGAGAAGGCAGTACAAAGCAATCACTGAAATGATTGAGGAAACTGACTCAGTACATTGGAAAATAATTAAGGCTGTGTATATTCATAATGAGTTAACGGTTGAAGGGGCATTGAATAGATATGGAAATGGTGAAAAAACATATGGTTACAAAAATATAATACGTCCATTTTTTGAAAAGTTAGAACAGAAAATTGATGTAATTGCGGCAAACGAGCGAATAAACATAAGCTTTGCGGAAAAATGAGCACTTTTTGGCAAAAATCGCGGAAAAGTGACCGTTTTTTTATGATAAAATAGTATTGTGAATGAGTGGATAAAGGTACTACTCAATTCTCCTTATAGATTTTCCTGTCAGAAATGGCAGGTTTTTTTATGCAAATTTTACAGAAAGCGAGGTAAGAACATGGCGAAAGCTAAATACAAGGAATGGTTGACAGAAGAAAAATTAATTCAGCTTGAAGGTTGGGCTCGTGATGGTCTTACCGATGAGCAGATAGCCATAATATAGGGATTTCTCGTAAGACTCTAGCTGAATGGAAAAATAAATATGGTGACATAAGTGACACCCTAAAAAGGGGCAAAGAAGTTGTTGACATTCAAGTCGAAAATGCACTGCTTAAACGTGCTTTAGGTTATGAATTTGTTGAAGTAACTAAAGAGCGGATGTCATCAGAAGCTCAAAAGAAAAGACATGATGGGCAAAGTAAGCTTACCGAAAAACAATGGGCGGCTTGTATTGATTATTTTGATTCAAGTTGTTGTTATTGTGGAAAGTCAGGAAAACTGACAAAGGACCACTTGCAGCCGCTCAAACAAAAAGGCGAGCTTGAAATTGCTAATGTTGTGCCAGCTTGTGCTTCTTGCAATTCTTCTAAAAAAGATAATCAGTGGCTTTCATGGTTTCAAAAGCAAGAATTTTATACCAAAGATAAAGCTAAACTTATTCAAAAGTGGATAACTTTTTCATTAAGCATAAAGGAGCTTTTTGAAGAAGAGCCTTCTGAAAGTGAAATGGTTATTTCAAAAGAAGTTACTAAGCAGATTGCACCAGATACAACCGCAGCTATTTTCTGGCTTAAAAATCGTAAGCCGAATGAGTGGCGAGACAAAAAAGAAACCGAGTTGTCTGGTTCAGTTGATGTTAATGCACGGAGTCAAGAAATAAAAGATAGAATCAAAGGACGTTTAAAAGATGGATAATGACTTTGATTTTTATATGGATTTGGTACTTAATAATCCTGTGCAGTTCGGAATTGAATGCGGTTTTGATGATTTAGAAGACATTCACAACGACTGGATAAAAACATTCCTATTTGCTGAAGAAGATGAAACGCTATTGGCTCATCGTGGCTCTTATAAAACAACTTGTTTATCCATTGCTATCGCGATTATGCTGATAATGTACCCAAATTTGACAATCATTTTCATGCGGAAGACGGATACAGATGTCATGGAAATTGTAGTGCAAGTTCAAAAGCTTTTACAGGCAGACATATTTCAAGCGTTCGCTCATGCATTATGGGGATTGATAGTGTAGTCTTTATTAAAGCGACAACCACTGAGATAGACACTAATCTTAAAGAAAGCAACAAGGGGACTTCACAACTCCTTGCTTTAGGTATTGGGGCAAGTATTACAGGTAAGCATGCGGACATTGTTATTACTGATGATATTGTCAATTTGAAAGACCGTGTGAGTCGGGCAGAACGTGAGCGGACTAAGACCCAGTATCAGGAATTACAAAACGTGAAGAATCGTGGTGGTCGTTTCATTAACACTGGAACTCCTTGGCATAAAGAAGATGCAATCACAGGTATGCCAAACGTAAAACGCTTTGATTGTTATCAGACTGGACTTATTACTAAAGAGCAACTTGAACATTTACGTCAGTCAATGACTGCTAGTTTGTTCGCTGCTAACTATGAACTCAAACATATTGCTGACAAAGATGCAATGTTCACACAAGCGACATTTACAGATAAACGTGAGGCACTTAAAAATGGTACGGCACAGATTGATGCTGCTTACGGTGGGAATGACTATACAGCGTACACTGCTAAGAAAAATAATGTGATGTTTGGCAAGCTGTGGCATAAACATGTTGATGATTGTTTGGATGAAATTATTGAGTTACACAAAGCTTTTCAGTTAGGGACAATCTATGCCGAAGATAATGGGGATAAAGGATATTTAGCTAAAGAGATACATAAACGAGGTTTATTGGTTAAGTCTTATCACGAAACACAAAATAAGTATATTAAAATTGCGACATATCTCAGAGCATCATGGTCAAACCTTTTATGGCTTGATGACACAGATCCAGAATATTTGTCACAGATTTTAGATTACACAGAAAATGCCGAACATGATGATGCACCAGATAGTGCAGCTAGCCTGATTCGAGCAACAGAGAAAAATAGAAAGTGGGTGGTTTAGAGTGCTGTTAAGCGAAAATATTAATGAATTAGCTGGCGAAATCAAAAAAGCAATAAGCATGGATTTGCTTGATGTGCGCAAAAGTCGAGCAAAGGAAGGGGTGCGCTACTACAATCACCAGCATGATATTTTAAAGCAACGAATCTTTTATGTTGATGATAACAAACAATTGCATGAAGATACCTATGCAAGCAACGCACGGATTGTTCACTCCTTCTTGACTGAATTGATTGACCAGAAAGTCCAGTTGATGTTGTCAAATCCAGTCACTTATAATTGCGATGATGAATTGCTCTATGAACGGTTGGGTGAGTATTATAATTCCAAGTTTCAAACTTTTCTTCAAGATTTGGTTGAAGAAGGTTCACAAAAGGGTTATGAATATGTTTATGCACGGACAACTGCAGCTGACAAGTTAGCGTTTCAATTGGCGGATAGTCTTCAAGTCTTACCTATCTTTGATGAAGATAATCAGTTGGTGAGAATTCTTTACTACCACAGCAATATGATCAGAAAAGATGGTAAGAAAGTCTGGCTAAGACATGCGGAACTTTATGATAATGAAAAGGTCTGGTACTTTATTGCTACGGATGATGGAGCTTATCAATTGGACCAATCAAAGCTTGTCAATCCAGCCCCTCATGTCATTGCCAAACTAGATAATGAAGGTGACGAACTACTTGGGCGGAGTTATGGGACAATTCCTTTCTTTCGTTATCAGAACAATCGTAGAGAAAAGACAGACTTAGAGCCGATTAAGTCGTTGATTGATGACTATGATTTGATGGATGCGTTCCTTTCTAATAATCTTCAAGACCTGACGGATGCTTTCTATGTCGTCAAAGGATTTGACGGTAATATTGATGATTTGAATTTCAATATTAGAGCTAAAAAGCGGATTAGTATTCCTGACAGTAATGGTGATTTAGAGATGAAAACAGTAGAGATTCCAGTCGAAGGACGGAAGACAAAACTGCAACTTGACCGTGAAAATATTTATAAATTTGGATTCGGATTTGATAGTGCTCAGATTGGTGATGGAAATATCACAAACGTTGTGATATTAGGTCGATATACTTTGCTTAATATGAAAGCAAATAAGACGGAAACACGACTCCGTGAAGCCCTAGAATGGATGAATCAGATGGTGATTGATGATATCAATCGTCGCTTTAATACGTCCTATCATCCAGAAGAAGTCAGCTTTGAATTTACCCGTGAGATGTTGATTAATAAAGCAGATAATGCACAGGTAGCTAAGACAGAGGCTGAAACGAATCAGATTATTATTCAGACTTTACTTGCGGCTGCTCCATTATTGCCAAGTGATGAGGTGCTCAAACAACTTTGTGACATGTATGATTTAGATTTTGATGATATTCAGGCTAAGATTGATTTTCAAGATTATGACACATCTGATGGAGCTGAAGCATGAGTATTGATGATATTTTGCAAACACAGCTAGACCAAAAGAAACTTCACAGTTCTTATGAAGAAATATTGAGTGAAGTGGATAAAAAGGTAAAAGATTGGCTAGAACATTATGGCGATTTATCTTTTAGTAAGCGAATTGAGTTTGAGAGACTCCTCAATATTAGTAATGAGATCAGACTAATCATAGGACAACCTAGTATTGATATTGCTGAAACAATCAAAAGGCATATAATTATTGAAGGTCATAATGGATATAATTCTGTTTATTACGGTATTGAATCAAAGTATAATGTAAATCTGAACTTTAGTTTCTTAGATGATAGTTATTTAAAAGCACTTATGAACAGTCCAGTAGCTGGCAAAACTTTATCGCAACGTTTATATAAGTACCGTTCGCGCTTGGCCAAGCAAATCAGTGATGCGATTGCTAGAGGAATGGCTTTTGGTTATAGCTACTCACGTATTGCTCAGGAGATAGCGACAATATCAGAAGCGAGCTACAGACAAGCTTTAACAATAGCACGTACTGAGGGTGGGCGTATTCGTTCCAATACCACGCAACAAGGTTATGAAGAAGCAAGGGCGAAGGGCGTTGATTTACAAAAACAATGGATGGCTACTCTTGATGTGAGAACTCGTCAAGATCATTCACAACTTGATGGACAAATCAGAGATATTGACGAACCTTTTGAAGTGAATGGATATGAAGGTCAAGGACCTCGACTTTTTGGAATTGCTGAGGAAGATATTAATTGTCGATGTACAACCGTAACGGTAGTAAATGGTATAGCACCTAAACTTATTAATTCAGATAGGACAAGCAGTAAATGGCAGAATTATGATGAATGGATGGCTTATCAGAAAGCTAAAGCGGAAAACAGTATTGCCGGTTTGGTTGCAAAAGATGGAGTAACTATCAGTGGTATGACAGACCATTTGAAAGAACGGATTGTAGAACGAGAAGTGAATCTTGAAAATATCGTTAATGCAATATTGAACCCCTTATATATTTATCCTGATAAGGTTGATGAATTTGGACGAATTTCCCGTAAATATCTAGGGAAATATGCTACAATAGTTATAAACCCAGAAGATGGTAGTGCGATAACCACAATGGCCACAAGTTCAAGATTAAGGAGGAAGTATGGTAAAAATAAATAGTATTTTAACTCAAAAAGAAATTGATTTTCTTAAGCAAAAATTAGACTTCCCTGATGAAATGTCACTTGATGATTTTACGGATTTTGGTGACCAGGTTATTGATATTGAAGCTTCAGCGGTGATGAATAGCAGTGATGATTTGAAAGAAATTGCAGATATTGTAACAAAGATAACCACTTCAAAGGAGTGGTCAGAATAAAAGAAGCGTTTGTCATAAGGCAGGCGCTTTTCTTATGTTCAAAATGTTAATTTCAATGATATTTTGATAAAATGGATTAAAAATATCATTGGAGAAAAATTTTGGATTATATTATTTTTGCTATACTTTACTTGTCTACTATCGTTATTGCCTGGTTTATTTACAATTTGGTAAAAAAAATTCCAGAAATGATTTCAGAAAAAATTAAATCTGAAAGAGAGTTTGAGTTTAATAAAATACTTCAAATTGATAACTATTACAGAAAAGATGGCAACTTAGCAAAAATCATGACAGCCTGGTCTAAATATGTTATTGATAAGAATACTTTGAATAACGTTGGAAGTGCTAAAGGGCAAAAAGAAATGAATGATTTAATTCAGTTAACGGTTGGATATGGCTCTCCTCGAACAATTAGGCTATTGTCAATCATGTCTCAACACATTTATAATAACAAAATTCCGGATTCGCCGGAAAGTGGTCTAAAATTATGGGTTATGTTAGCTATGGTTGTTGTTTCGTTAAAAAAAGACTTTGCAAATCAGGTTATTGATCCCTTAGATATAATAAAGATTAGAAGTACTGATTTTAAAGAATATGAAGACACATATTCAACTTATGTTAAAGAAATCACAGAAGAAATAGGGAATTAAAATGAAAATAAATTTTGTACTCATTTCTATTGCAACGGTAGTTGTTTGCTTGATAGTAATGATTATATTTTATTTTTTATACAAATGGCTAAAGAAGTAGGTACACACTAAAAATGTGTGCCTTTTTCATACTCAATTAAACTCGTAAATTAGTTATATCAACAACAAAACCGCTTGTCTAAAACGAACAAGTGGTTTTCTTATAGGAATTTAGCTTAGTAGGTTAGAGCGTACTGTTTGTGCACATCAGTAAGACATGGGTTCGACTCCCATAATTTCTGTTGCTGACAGTCGGCAGCATATCCGACAAATACTCTCAGCTGGTGGCGCCAGCATAACAAAGCCATGGAGGAAAAAATGAACAAATATCTTGAATTTTTAAAAACAATTCTTGAAAAGCACACTGATGCTGAAACGGGTAAAACTGATTTTGACTCGGTCATGAACGAGTTTGAAAAGGAATTGCCAAAAAATTGGATTACCAAGGAGAAATTCGCTGAACAAACCGAACAACTCAACGAAGCGAAGACGACCCTTGAAAGCTTGCAAAAACAAAATAAGGATAACGAATCCTTGCAAAATGAGGTCAACGACTGGAAAAGTAAGTATGAAGTCTCAGTTAAGGACAACGCGATTAACACTGCTTTACTTGCTGCTGGAGCGAAAGACCTTGATTATGCGAAGTTCAAACTTGGTGAGGTTAAACTGGACAAAGATGGGAATGTAAAAGGACTTGACCATCTGGTTAAGGATTTAAAAGAAAAAATTCCTGATTATTTCCAAGTTGAAACACCAAAAGACCCAGACGATAAAGGTCAAAAGGGGTATAAACCTATTGATACAAAACTGGGTGCAAATTCAGATTCTACTTACTCAATGGAACAAATCCAAAATATGAGTACAGAAGAAATCAATGCAAATTGGGAGGCTGTCGCAGCTTCCATGAACAACAATGAAGGAGGACAGTAATATGTCATTTACAAATTTTATCCCTAAGCTTTGGAGCGCCCGTCTCCTTGCTAACCTTGATAATGCGCTTGTCGCAAATCAATTTGTTTCTCGTGATTACGAAGGTGAAATCAAAGCCTTTGGGGACACGGTTTACATTAACCAAGTGGGGGACATCACGATTAAAGACTATGATGGGTCTGATATTGATGACCCAGAAGAACTTGACTCTACCCAACAAACCTTGAGCATTGACCAGGCGAAATATTTTAACTTTATGGTGAAAGATATTGACAAAGCTCAATCTAATATTGGGTTGGTTGATACATCAATGGGACGTGCAGGTTACGCTATGGATACTGTGGTCGATAAAGATATCTTTGAAGTCGCTGCTAGTGGTGCAGGGGTTAAAGTTGGGACGGTCGCAACACCTAAAGAAATCACTGTCCGAAATGCCTATGATGAAATTGTCATGCTTGGGGTTACGATGGATGAAAACAACGTTCCTAAATTTGGACGTAAGTTGGCATTACCTGCGTGGTATTTTGGACTCTTGGCTCGTGATTTCCGTTTTACCAAGGATATGACCGTTCTTGCTAATGGAGTCGTACAAGGGGCTACGGTTGGAGGTTTCCAGCTTGTTTCATCTAATAACCTCAAAACAGAAACTAGCGGTGCGGTTCATGCGATTGCTGCTGGTGGTATTTCTCAATCAAACAACGGAAAAGTTCTTGGACCTATCCAGCTTGCAATGCAAGTCGTTGAAACGGAAGCTTACCGCCCACAAAATAACTTTTCAGATGCCGTGAAAGGGCTGACGGTTTGGGGACGTAAAGTGGTACAACCGAAAGAAGTGGCTGATTTTGTTATCGTGCAGGGCACAGAAACAACTCCAGATGATGGACTTGGCGCATAAGGGGCACAAAATGAAACAATATAAAGTTGAACAACGATTTAAAGACAATGATACGGGCGTTGTTTATGAAGTTGGTGAGCTTTATCCTAAATTTCCAACGGATGAACGAATTGCAGAATTGTTGGGTGATACACATCCTAATCATGAGGGAGCAATTCTCTCTGAAATTGAGGAGAAACCAAACAAGGATACAAAAGTCGAAGACATCAAGAAATATCTTGATAGTCACGGAATTAAGCATGAAGGCATCACTAAAAAAGATGAATTGCTTGCTTTGATTGATTAGGAGGAAAAATGCTACTAACTTTAGAAAGTGCAAAGACTTTTAAGCCGACGGTTGAACAAGTAGAACTTGATGGGTTAGAAGCAGCGATTCGAGGAATCACTAACAACCGTTTTCAAAATATCCATATTCGCTATGTTGGTTTTGAAGTGCAAAATAAAAAAGAGCTGGTTTTCCATAGTGATCCAGCTTTTTTACGCGTTGGTGACACGATTGAAATTAGTGGAACAGAGGTTAATGATGGGCTGTTTGTTATTGAAGATCTCTCTGATAAAATAGTGACTTTGAAAGGAGAGGTTGCACTCTTTGAAGGAATTTTTAAAGAAGGGTTCGTGACAAAGATTGAATATCCAGCAGACCTCATTGCTGGTGTTCAGAAACTCTTAACCTATTCATCAAAAATGGATAGCAAAGTTGGGATTAAATCAGAGTCGATTTCAAGAATGAGCATCCAATATTATGATGTGAATGCATCAGACAATGTGGAAGGCTATCCCGCTGCTCTATTTTCTTTTTTGAACAAATATAAAAAGATGAATTGGGGAACTGGACGAGCTTTGCCTATCCCTCCTAATCCATTTAGTCATCATATTTACGAGGACGAACGGAGGTTTGGAGATGGGGCTTACTAATTTTGTGATACAAAATTTTGTCAGTGCTGATGATGGAATAGGGGGACATGTCAAAGCTTGGCAATCTTTCAAAAACGTTGAGGGCTATCTTGATTTTCTAACAGGCACAGACCTTGCTACAAAACAAAATGCGATTGTTGAAGAGTCAACGCACTTACTGATTATTCCGATATTTACATCTGGAATTACAGATAAAATGCGTGTGGTTGACTCTGAACAGCGCTTTTACGATATCACTTACGCTGATGACCCAATGGGGTTACATCACCATAATGAGATTTATCTGTCTTTTTCAGGTGTCCAAGAAAACACTGAAGATAGCAGCACTGTGAAATTGGAGGATATTCAATGACACAAGAATACTTCATCACGACAAGTGATAAAACGGGGCAGAGTTCAAGGCAAAAATTGTCAAATGGATTAACGAAAATACTGAGAAATTTGATCCGACAGAACTCAATAACCTTATATCTGATTTACAAACTGCAACAGATGGGAATACGGCAGCTATTACATTTAAAGCAAATACGGCTGATGTAGCGACACAACTTGCAGAAAAGCTAGGTAAAAATGAAAACGCAGTGAGTGCCAATGTACTTGCATTACAACAAGCTACAAGAGATTGGAATAACTACGTGACTAGTGGTTTGTATCAGGGCGATGGCAATATGTCAAACGCAAATAACCAAACCGCGCCCCTTCAAGTGTTTGAATTGAGTAATGGAGACGTTGTTCAAGTAAGTTACGGTGCAAATTTAGTGGTTAGAGCAAGAAAAAACGGTGCTTGGACAGTTTGGGGGCTGTTCCTCTAACTAATGTAGGGGTTCAAGGTGGCTTATTTGCACAGTATGCATTATCAGTTCAAGTAGGTAATACTAATTCAAGTACGGTACTGAATTTAGATACTATTGGACAAAGCTATTACATCTCCAGTGCTGTAACGAACCTGACAGGAAGTTTACCGTATCCTGTTGGTACCGCTTATTGGTTGGAATATACATTTGTCAATTCATTAAAAAAGCAAGTTGTATACCCTGAGAGTACAACGTTGAAACCTTTATGGAGAACTTTAAATGGTTCAACATGGACAGCTTGGAAAGGTTTTAGTTAGGTGTTATCATGGCGATAAAGTACGAGAATAACTTTAGCAAGGCGATGGAGTTGCTTGATGAAAACGTAGAGGGTGCGTTAATCGCTGGAAGTGAGTTAGTTCGTTCACAGGCTAAAGCTAATGTCACGGCAGCGGATCGAGTAGATACTGGAAGATTGCGTGACAATATCAATTACAAACTCGTAAAAGATGGAAACTATACAGGGGGGATGGCTTCACAGATTGGCTCTCCTGAAGAATACGCTATTTATAATGAGTTCGGAACAGGAGAATTTGCGGAAAATGGCGCAGGACGAAAAGGTGGTTGGTTTTATCATAGTCCTGATGGTACCCCTCATTTTACAAAAGGTTTGACTCCGATTAAATTTATGCGTAATGCGTTCCGTGATACCAAGCAGGAGGTTGAAGCTGCTTATCAACAAGAGCTAGGAAAGGGGATGAAATGATTGAATTTTTAGAAACACTTAATCTTATGTTTCGGGAAGTATTTCCAGAGAGTTATTTGGATACAAATGATTCTGAGGAAATCATTTATCCTTATCTGACTTACTCACTTAACCTTGAAAATATCAACCGAAATACCGATGGTTTTTATCTGGATATTGATATTTTTGACAATGGCTCAAGCACTAAAAATATTTATAACATTGAAAGTCTCATCCGTCATCACTTTGATTATGAGTTGAAATTTACGGATGATATTTTTTTACGCTACTACTTCCAACGTTCCATTCCTATTCCAACATTGAGTGATACGTTGAAACGTAGAAATATGCAGTTATACTGCAAAATAGATTGGAGAAACAAATGACAT
The DNA here is from genome assembly GCF_006965445.1 of Lactococcus protaetiae. Taxonomy (NCBI): domain Bacteria; kingdom Bacillati; phylum Bacillota; class Bacilli; order Lactobacillales; family Streptococcaceae; genus Lactococcus; species Lactococcus protaetiae. Next base: position 613,729 of record NZ_CP041356.1, read on the forward strand.
TACCAAATTCTGGTTATACAAAAACTTCATCAGAAAATTTCATGATTAATGCAGGCACGATTGTGGTTGATGTTCAATGGGATGAAGCAACAAAAACATTTACTGGGACACCGCTTGGGGCGACAAGTGATGGAACCAAAGTAAATATTGAACAAAAATATCGTAAAATTGCCGTTGATGGCACAGGGCACGTTGATGTTCAAGGGCTATGGGTACTTGATGAAGCACACGCAACAGTTGGGGCTAAATTGAAGGAACTGACTGCCGAAAACTTGGCGCTTGGATTGAATGGTACCTCAAAAGATTCTACAGATTATGATGGCTATGTCGAAATCGAATCAAAACGTTACCTTGAAGAAGGAGACTATATTGAAAACATGGCCATTGTTGGTAAATTGACAGGAAGTGATAAACCAATTATTATCCTCTTAGACAATGTGCTGACCACATCCGCTTTTGCTTTAGAAACAAAAGATGGTGACGAAGCTGCAATTGACTATGAAGGGACAGCAAATGCTTCGTTTGAACAACTTCAAAAGGATGAGTTTCCGTGGCGAATCCTGTATCCTAAAACAACGACACCAGAAGGAACAGATCCAGAGATTAGTGCTTAATTTATCATAGAAAGAAGAAAATAATATGACAAAAATACTTGAACTACGAGAATTACGTGGGGACGACTTGTTCACACTGCTTGAAATTTTCGGGAAACTTGAAATTCAAGACGATATTGTGGAGATGTTCAATGGTGTTGACACAACTGACTTGTCAGTGATTGAAGCACGAGGAAAAGCACTCATGGTGAGCTTGATTTCTAAGTTACTGAAGAATGTGAAGTTAGTCAAAACAGAACTCAATGCTTTTCTTGCGGAACTAGCAGACACGACACCAGAAGAAATCGGGCAACTTAGTCTGGTCACTTATGGGAAGTTGGTCAAAGATTTTGTCACAAAACCTGAACTGAAAGATTTTTTCCAATCATTGTCATCATAAAACAAATTGATGACGGAGAACATCAGTTAAAAGATTTTCTTTTTAAAAGGTACAGCCATCCATTGTCAGTCTTAGCGACTTATTCGTTAGGAAGGGCAGTGGATTTTATTTTGTATCTTTATGAAAAAGAGAATGAGGAAACACTTTGGGAAATGTGGCTGTCTAAAGACGTTGAGGAAAATTTCTCAGACTTTAAAAAGAAAAACTTAAAAACCTTACGAGTCAGTGAAAAAGAAGTAATCAGTGCTGACAAGGCACAAGAAAACTTAGACTTTGCAGCTCAATATTTCAATTTTAGTAAGGAGGTAAAAATGAATGGAAGTATTTAGTTTATTTGGCACACTTGGTTTACGCGGCGCAAGTGATGTTAAGGCACAATTGCAAGATACAAGTAAACAAGCAGACAAAACAGCAAATGATTTTGATCGCTCATCTGACAAGACAGGGAAAAGCTCACAAAGTTTCTTAGCGAAGATTGGTAGTGGGTTTAGTTCTGCTGGGACTCTAGCGACTAATTTTGTGACAGGTTCTGTCAGAGCCATTGGGAACTTTGGACAATCTCTTGAAAATCAGGGACAAAAATTAGTGAGCTTTGGGGGTGGAGCAACCACAGCACTAGCAACAGTTGGAGTTTCGGTCGCTACGCTCACAGCCTCAATTTCAGCTGGGATGAAACGCTTGGATGCATTGAATGGTGCTAATCTTGTCTTTCAATCCATGAGAGCAGCTGCAGACAAATCTTTTGGAAACATTAAGCAAGCTGCTCAAAATATGACTAAAGGGACAGTAATGTCTGTGGGGACTTTAATTCTAAAGTTCAACAGTATATTGCTAAAGGGGTTCCACAAGCTGCAGCAATCGCAACGACAGCCTTAAATGCTTTTGTTAAAGGGACGTCAGTTGGGATGACTGATGCAGCAACAGCAACTGCTCGGTTTAATTCTGTTGGAATGAATTTGAATAAATCAACCACAGAGTTTAAAAATATGACCAAGGTTTTGGCTGGGACAGGTAATGCTACAGCAGAAGGAATTGACCGGGCTTCATTGGCAATTTCTCAAATGGCTGGTAAAGGGAAGTTGGACATGGGTAACATGTTACAACTTATGAACACCATGCCCAATGCTTTAGCTTTTGTCTCACAATCTACCGGAATATCTATGAAAGATATTCAACAAGCCATTTCTGATGGTAAAGTAAGCTATGAAGATTTTTCTAAGGCTTTGCAAGACCAATCAGTAAAAGTTGATGAACAGTTTGCCAAACAGGGTGGAGTTATGGCACAGACTGGTAAGACCTTTGAAGGTTCTATCTCAAACATGAAAGCAGCTGTTGCACGTTTTGGGGCTTCAATCTTAGAAGGAATTGGTCAAAGTAAAATAACTGATGCAATGGCAAACATTGGTTCAAAAATTGATGAAACTGCCGCTAAAATTACTCCTATCATTCCGAAAGTTGTTGATTTTGGAACAAAATTATTTAATCTAGCTCAAAAATTCGCACCAGTAATTGGTGCTTTTTTAGCCTTTAAATTAGGTGCGCTTGGTGTCGGTACTGCAATGAAACAAATCGGTAGTGTCTTTACAACGCTTGCCAAGAACCCCATTCTGTCCATGCTCATGCTCTTAGCGATGTGGATAGCACAAAATTATACTAAAAGTGAAGAATTTAGAAATAAAGTAAATGCACTTTTGAAAAGTATGCAACCTCTTGTCAAAGTAGTTCAAGATGTCGCGGATAAATTCAGGGCATTTTTAGATTGGATGAATAAAGGTAACACTGGGGTACAAATTGTAAAAGCAGCTATTGTTGGCATAGTGGGAGCAATTGCAACATTTACAATTTTAAATACCGTTGCAGGGTGGATTACAAAAGTAAAAGCGGCGTTTGCGTTACTAAATGCAACTTTTGCGGCTAGCGGTATAGGCTTAATTATCATCGGAATTACTGCATTGGTTGCAGCTTTAATCTATTTCTTTACACAGACTAAGGCAGGACAAAAAATTTGGCAAGGCTTCATGAATTGGCTAAGAGGTGCTTGGCAATCCATCAGTCAATTCTTTACAGGATTGTGGGCTGGAATAGTCCAAACATTCAACAGCGTAGTAAATGCAATTGCTAGCGTTGTTGTACCTGTATTTAATGCAATTGCGGCTGGTATTGGTGTAGCTATGAACATTATTCAGACAGTAATAAGCACGGTCTGGAATGTCATTAAAGCAATTATTATCGGCGCTATTACCGTGATTGCTGTCGTCATTGGGACTTACATCAACATTTGGCGAACAGTCATAGAAATAGCGATGAACGCTATAAAAGCGGTCATTATGGCGGTTTGGAATGCGATTGAACCTTTTGTGACCGCTGTAGTAAATGCAATTAGCGGTGTAATCACTAGCGTATTTAATGCAATTAAAAACACAATTACAAGTGTTTTGAACACGATTAAAAACGTAATAACAAGCATCTTTAACGCAATCAAAAGTACAATTACAAGCATTTGGAATGCGATTAAAAGTACTATTTCAAGTGTTGTAAACAGCATTAGCAGTACCATTTCAAAAGTATTTAATACGATTAAAAGCACGATTAGCAGTGTTGTAGGTTCTATTAAAAGTACAGTTTCAAGTGTATTCAACAGTATCAAGAGCGCAATGACTACACCAATCAATACAGCTAAAGACCTGATTAATACCGCAATCAATGCAATTAAAGGATTCTTTAATTTCAAGATTAGCTTCCCTCATGTTCCACTACCACACTTTAAAATTAACCCTTCAGGTTGGCAAGCCGGAGACTTGTTGAAAGGTAAAATTCCAAGTTTAGGTGTAGATTTCTACGCCAAAGGTGGGATTATGAATGGTCCAACTATTTTTGGGATGAATGGCAATAATTTACAAGTCGGAGGTGAGGCCGGACGTGAAGCTGTCTTGCCGCTCAATAAAGATACCCTAGGTCAAATCGGTGATGGTATAAAACGAGCGACATCAGGAATGAATGAAAAAGAGAGCTACGTTTTTAACCAATACAATTATAGTCCGGAAAATATCGATGCTCGTGCAGCTGCTAAATATGCGAACCGACAAGGTAAGGATATGTTGAGAACAGCAAGAATTAGGAGAGGATAAGGATGAAAATTACATATAGCTCGTCAAATGGTGACAAAGTAGAATTCGGGCAACAACCACCATTTCTAGTCACCTCTATCAAAGGACTTGGTGGTGTGGGAAATATTATCACTAAACAACAACAATATGGGCTTGATGGTTCATTTTTGGTGAATCAACAATTGGATGATCGGGCACCAGGCATTGAAGGTGAAATTATTGCCTCTAGCTCTAGTGACTTAGCGACTAAATGTCAACAACTTTCAAGCCTACTTAACCCTAATACTGCAGGGACTCTGACGTACTATCCAGATAATGGCAAAATTTATGAAATTGATGTATTGATAGAGCAGCCTCCAGTTTTTGATGAACCACAGAATAATTTGACCCAAACTTTTTCTATTGACTTTGTTGCACTTGATTCTTATTGGATAGATAAAAGTCAAGCTGATAAACTAATTCCCTTATCTTCTGTTAAAAATAAACTTACATTTCCGCTGCGTATTACCTCTGGTTTTACTTTCGCAAACATCTCTTCTAATAATATTCAAACCATTATTAACAAAGGGGATGTTTCTGTTGGTGTAAAAATAACATTGAGGATTATTTCGGATGTAGTTAATCCCAAGATTTTAAATGTCGGAACAGGAGAATATTTTCGGCTTGAAGAAACTTACTCTGCTGGAACGGTTCTAACTATTGTAACGCTACGTGGAGAGAAAGAAGTTACAGGAGTTCAGGCAGACGGTACAATGTTCAATGCTTTGAAAGACTGGGATGATGACAGTGTCTTCTTACAGTTGGCACAGGGGAGCAATTTCTTACAGTTGCAAGCCGATGAAGGAGCTGCAAACATGATTGGAACGATTCAATTTAGTCCAAAAGTGATCGGAGTTAAATGAGTAAAGAACTAGTTATTTATCAAAGAATTAAAGACTTTGAGTATGAAAAAAATAAAGTATTTGACGGTATGACTTCTCTTATTATTTATGAAAACTATGGAAGCTGCGATACTTTTGAACTTGATTTACCAGAGTTAGAAAACAGTGTTGATTTATTTGCACAAAATAATGGTTTTAAATTTGATGGTGTTTACTATTATGTTGATGATTATGATGGAACGGAAGGGAAAATCAAAGTTTGTGGTAAAAGTTTAGGTGGGAAATATGATAGTCGAACAGTTGACCGAATTTATACTGCAAGTAAGAGCCCGGCATTGATTGTTTGGGACCATTTCAACCAAGAAATGATTAACCCACCAGACTATCAAGATGCACTAGGAACTTATAGTGGAAAAAACCGTAAGCTTGATTATTTATCGCTTGCACCGGCTGACGATTTAGGACTTGCAAAAATTGATTATCAAGATTCCTATGACTACGTTTCTACTCAGGTAGAAAGTCTTTGTCAGACGTATGATTTTGGCTTTCGTGAAGTGGGTGACAAACATACGTTTTCTAATCAAATCCAAATTTATCGGGGGAATGATGTGTCAAGTTGGGTTAAATTTTCAGATGATGTGGATGGTTATGAAAATCTAACGAGTACAGAATTTGAACATACCACTTTTGACGAAAAGACGTCTGCTCATGTTTTTGGAGAAGGTGATGGAGCTAATCGGGTGAAAGTGATAGTCAATCCTAATCTAGCAGGATTAGAACGCAAGGAATTGGCAGTAGATGCGCGTGATTTACAAAGCACTGATACGAATGGAGCAACGATTCCAGCGACTACTTATCGAAATATGCTTATTGAGCGTGGGAAGCAGAAACTAGCTGACCAACAAGAAGTTTTAACATTGAATGGGGAATTTATTTTGACCTCTAAGTTGGTTAAGTTTGGACGTGATTTTTTTGTTGGTGATCGAGTTAAGTTAGAAAGTAAACGCTATGGTGTATCGAAAGTAGCGACGATCACTCAGGCAAAACATACGTATGATGCGACAGGAGAACATATTGAATTAAATTATGACCACGATACCCCAACAGTCTTTGAATTTTTAGGAAGGAAATAATAATGTCAGAAAATGAAAAATCATTCCCTTGGGATGACTTAGACGAAGACCGCGAATATAACGCGGATGATTTTGGGGCTTATTATGCCTCATTATTTAGCCCTGGTGTTCTTGCGACAGCTAATTTTGGTAGTGCCCTTCAGGTCACGGAGTCTGCTAGCTTAGGAATGCGAGTGAAATATAGCGCAGGCGCGGCATTTAGCACCTTTGGACGTGGCTATATCCATACTCTGGATGAAGAAGTTGACATCCCAATTGCAAGTACACTTCAGGACCGTGTAGATAGTGTGGTCGTACAGTTCAATAAATCTGAACGTGATGCATTTTTTGTTTACAAACAAGGCGATATTTCTGTTACAAGGACAGATACAATTTTTGAAATTCAAATGGCTCAAATTACGATTTCAAAAAATGCAACACAGATTACTAATGCCAACATTAAGGATATGCGGGCAGATAAAACGGTGTGTGGTTATGCCACTCCTTATGGTGATGCGAATGTTGGGGATATTACAGCTCAGTTTGAAGCATGGTTTGAAGCGTTCAAAGGGAAGCTTGGAGAAGACCCCGCAACAAATCTTCAGCAACAAATTGATACTTTAAATGACAAAGTTGTTCACAATACAGGCGATGAGAGTATTTCAGGTAATAAAACATTCACTGACACTGTCAGTGTCAAAAACTTAGAAGTTACAGAGGGAGCTAACGTAAAAAGCCTAGTTGCTTCTGAAGGAATTTCGAGTAAAATCTATGAATCGAAAACTGCAACTGCATCAATTGAATTTCAATATTTCCGCGTTGGCAATATGGTGACCATGACGACTCATACTCTTGTTGGAATTGCTCAAGCCACGACATATAACATTCCCGTTGGATTTCGGCCATATAATAATGGAGGAAACCCAATTTATGAACAAGTGTTTTCTTCAGGAGCTACTGCCATTTTGAGAAGTTCAAACGCGACATGGCAACCTCGGGCGTCAGGTGGAGTTGGTACAGGTTTGTGGGCAACAACGACCTATCCTACCAATGATGATTTCCCAACAAGCTGATGAAAGAATGGAACAAAAATAAACTCTGTCAGTAGTGGCAGAGTTTTTTAGGAGGAGTATATGATTTGGAGCAATTAATGAGGGATGCGGGACAGATGGCAATTGATTTTATGATTAATTTGCCAACGATTGTCCTCATTTTGGGTTTGGGTGGAAAAATTTTTAAACGGTGGTTTTCACGATTAACCGAAAACATTAATGATAAGTTAGATGACATGGAGAAAAGAATTGCTGCAATTGAAAGTAGTGCTGCAATTGCACATAAAGAGCTTGAAAAAGAAGTTTTACGTTTGCAACTCTTAGAGGGGATTAATAGTGAGCGACTTTCAGCGAGTGAGGTTGCATATTTTTATGACCGTTATGTCGCTTTAGGCGGAAACAGCTTTGTATCTGAAAAGGTTCATGAGTACCTTGAAAAACTCAACGGAGGAAAATAACATGAAAACATTTTTTAAAGATATGTCGGAACGTGCTATCAAAACGTTTGCGCAAGCAGCAATCGGAGCACTTGGAGCAGGAGCGACAGGCTTGATTGGTATTGATTGGGCAAATATCTTATCAATTGCAGGCTTTGCGACATTGATTTCTATTTTGACATCAATCGCAAGCTTGAACATTGGCGATAATACAGCAAGTCTTGTTAAGACTAACTCAACGGAGGATAAATAACATGGGAAATATTGAAAAAATGATTGCTTGGATGGAAGCGCGAAAAGGGAAAGTTACTTACTCGATGACTTCTCGATTAGGACCAAATAGCTACGATTGTAGCTCGTCGGTCTTCTTTGCCATGATTGCGGGTGGATTCCTCCCTGCAGGTTCAATGGGAAATACCGAAACGTTGTTTGCGATGTCAGGCAAGACTTTGAAAGAAATCAGTAGAGCAGAAGTCAAGCGCGGGGATATTTTTATCTCTGGCACTCCTGGAGGTTCTAATGGTTCCGCAGGACACACAGGTATCTTTTTGAGTAATGGCGCATTCATCCATTGTTCTTATGTCAACAATGGCATTGCGGAGAATACGAATGATGCCTATATGGCCACGAGTTTACCCCATCATTTTTATCGGATTGTCAATGGAAATTCTGTCAGTACTGACAACAAACCTCAGATGATTCAATTAGCGATTGATGGTCAGTTTGGCAAGGCGACGGCTCGACGTCTTCAAGAATATTTTGATACCGATGGAAAAGATGGTGTGATCAGCCATCAATACAAGCAAGCCTTTAATCAAAATATCTATGCCGCTCAGTTTGATTCATCGCTGACAGGTTCAAACGTCATCAAAGCTTTACAGAAATTCTTGGGTATTGCCCAGGATGGACTGTGCGGTCAAGGCACGATTAAAGCTTTACAGAAACATCTTGGCACAACGCAAGATGGTATGATCAGTCCAGTTTCTGATATTGTGAAAGCCTTGCAAAAACGGCTGAATGCGAATAAATTGTAAATTTCTCCCTGACTTCGGTCAGGTTTTTTTATTGTCAAAATCTATGTTATAATGAGAGGGTCTTTAACCTAAGCAGTCGGTATGTTGCCGGCTTTTTTAGATGAAAAGGTGTGCTATAATTAATCCAAGGTTATAATAATATAAATTTAATAAATTAGGTAAATGTTATGAAAATTGTAATTCAACGTGTAAAATCAGCTTCTGTCAGTATTGACAGAGATGTTGTCAGTAAAATTGCTCAAGGATTGTTACTTTTGGTTGGTGTGGAAGATGCCGATACCGAGTTTGATTTAGATTATGCGGTGCGTAAAATCACACAAATGAGGATTTTTTCTGATAGTAATGACAAGATGAATTTGTCAGTACAGGATATTAAAGGAGAGATTTTGTCTATCTCTCAATTCACTTTGTATGCTGAAACAAAAAAGGGAAATCGTCCAAGTTTTAGCGCTGCAGGTCAGCCAGATTTTGCTCAGCAAATGTACGAAAAATTTGATGAAAAATTAACCCAAATTGTCCCCACGCAGGCAGGGGTTTTTGGAGCGGATATGCAAGTTGAGCTGATTAACGATGGGCCTGTCACGATTATTTTAGATACGAAAGAGGCGCGTCATGGCTGATGAACAAAAGATTACTGACGAAAATCTGTCAGCATCTGCTCAACATGAGAAAAATGCTGACAAATCGTTTGATGAAGCTGAAAATGCTCAACATTTACTGACAGATGTGCAACAAGTTACTGACAGAAAGTTATCAGCAAATAAAAAAGCAGAGTTTGGCAATAAACGTCAAGAGGAAGCTTTCAAGAAGCTATCCAATAATGAAGAACTTCGTATTGCAAGGCAAGAACTAAAAGATGAGTTTTTGTCTTCCCATCCGCGCTACGCATCAATGTCTGAGGATGAGTTGGGCAAGGAGATGCAAAAGCATAGCATTGAGGAAGACAAGATTCGTAAGCAGAAACTCCGTAATCATATTGAAACTTTTTCAGATGGAGTGATTGCAGTTATCATCACGATTATGCTACTAGAAATTCCGATGCCTACTACTGACGGTGGATATTGGAACTTTCTGTCAGCGGTTGGTATTTTCTTGGTCAGTTTTATTGTGATTGCAAATTTTTGGTTCAATCATCATAAAACTTTTGCGATTACTGAGCAGATTACTGAAGGAGTGATTGTTCAAGATTTTATTTTTATGGGCTTGCTTAGTCTTATTCCGCTGCTGACAAAGTGGATTATGGTGCAGCCTACAAGTTTTTCTGCAATTAATTATGGGATGGTTGTGCTGTTTATTCTTGTCCAACAAGAACTTTTGAGTCGCTCAATCATGCGCGAGCATTTTCATCATATGCCGAAAACATTTCATTTTTGGCAGAAAATTTGGGCTAGTCGTTTAATTTTTACTTTACTTGTTAATGTTGTAATTACAATCATTGCGGTTGCTTTTCCGGATTATGGTCATTGGCTATTTATTGTTGTCCCAATCTTTAACTTTTTCTTCAGAATGTGGGGAGATAAAGGTCAACAGCTTCAACCTAACGGTGGATTGAGAGGTATTGAATAATAATGATAAAAGCAATTATATTTGACCTTGGTGGTGTAATTATTGACTTAGGATTTGAGCGAATGACTAAGCGTTTTGAAGAGCTGGGTATTGAAGATTTTGGTCAATATTTTACTCCTAAAAGTCAAGTGGATTTCTTTGAAGATTTAGAGCTTGGCTTGATTGAGTCTGAAGAGCTCTACGATAAGTTTCGTCAGCATACTGACAGTGAGCTAACAAACGCTGTCATTGAAGAAACATGGAATCTTATTCTTAAAGATTTTAACAAACAGCGTATGGCTTTACTGACAGAACTGTCAGCGACTTATCCACTCTATCTTTTTTCAAATACCAATGCGATTCATGCGAAATGTTTTGAGAAAAGATGTTTAGAACAAACAGGTCATCATTTAGAGCACTATTTCACAACGCTTTATTATTCTCATGAGTTGCACCTCAGAAAACCAACGGTAGAAAGTTTCAAAAAAGTGCTTGATCAAGCAAATCTTACCGCCGATGAAACACTTTTCATTGATGATAATGAAGAGAATATCAAAGGTGCCAGGAAAGCTGGCTTGAAAACTTATCATTTGCAAACACCAGAACAGCTCACTGATATTGATTTTACAGAACTTCTGTCGAAATACAATAATTGATAAAACGCAAATATCTTACAGTATTAGCTATCTTTTTTTGCATACATTTAATTCTTGACAATTGTCTGACAATTCGATAAAATATAATCTATTGAAATTATTTTATTAAAAATTCAGACAAAAGGGAGTTATCATGGGTTTTATGAAAAAAGCTGATTTTCAGCTTTATCAAGATGCAGATAAACATTACGAACAGGTTCTTGGTACACGCGATTTTCTTGCGCTAGGTGTCGGGACGATTATTTCAACTTCAATTTTTACTTTACCAGGACAAGTCGCGGCGCAATTCGCTGGACCTGGTGTTGTTTTCTCATATTTGATTGCAGCAGTAGTGGCAGGATTTGTAGCTTTTGCTTATGCTGAAATGTCAACAGTAATGCCACTTGCAGGTTCAGCATATTCATGGATTTCAGTGTTATTTGGAGAGGGCTTTGGTTGGATAGCAGGTTGGGCATTACTCGCCGAGTACTTTATTGCCGTTGCTTTTGTTGGTGCAGGATTTTCCGCAAATTTTCAACAGTTGCTTGCACCGCTAGGCTTTCATTTACCAGCAGTTTTAGCAAATCCTTTTGGGACAAATGGTGGAGTTGTTGATATCATTTCTTTTCTCGTTATTTTGATTTCAGCTCTGATTGTTTTCAGAGGGGCTTCGGATGCAGGGAAAGTCAGTCAAGTTCTTGTTGTGCTTAAAGTTGCGGCTGTTATTGCTTTTATTATTGTTGGTATTACAGCAATTCACCCATCAAACTATCATCCATTTATTCCCCCTCATAATCCGAAAACAGGTTTTGGTGGTTTCTCGGGTATTTGGTCAGGGGTTTCAATGATTTTTCTTGCTTACATTGGTTTTGACTCTATTGCGGCGAATTCGGCTGAGGCGAAAAATCCGAAAAAGACGATGCCACGTGGAATTCTTGGTTCTCTCTTTATCGCGGTTGCTCTTTTTGCTGCTGTTACCTTGGTTCTTGTTGGAATGCATCGTTATTCAGCTTATGAAGGTAATGCTGCACCAGTTGGCTGGGCGCTCCAGCAGTCAGGATATTCAGTCCTTTCAGAAGTCGTGACAATTATTGCTCTTGCAGGGATGTTTGTTGCACTACTTGGTATGGTTCTTGCAGGTTCACGTTTAATTTATGCTTTTGGACGTGATGGTCTTTTACCTAAAGGACTGGGCAAAATGAACAAAAAACATCTTCCAGCAAATGGAGTTTGGGCGTTGTCAATCGTTGCAATTGTCATTGGGGCATTTTTCCCCTTTGCTTTTCTGGCTCAATTAATTTCAGCGGGGACGCTTATTGCATTTATGTTTGTGTCGCTTGGTATTTATTCATTACGCCGTCGCGAAGGCAAAGATTTGCCTAAAGCAGCATATAAAATGCCATTTTATCCAGTTCTTCCAGCTCTTGGTTTCATTGGTTCAGCCTTTATCTTTTGGGATTTAGATGCTAATGCAAAAATTTATGCTGGTTTATGGTTCTTAGTCGGTCTTGTAATTTACTTCTTTTACGGTCGAAGAAATAGTAAGAATTTGGAAACTGAAAAAAGTAAAGAAAATATTAAAGGCGTAGGAACGCTAAATTAAGTCCCTCTTTTGAAAATAATCCCTCAACTCACTAGTTGAGGGATTATTTATTGCCAAAATCACCAAAATGAGTTAAAATAAGCAAGTCTTATCTTTAAAGAAATGGAAATATAAACTTTATGAAAGAGTATGAAAAACAGCACCACGGCTTTTACGTTTTTTTGCGCAATCTAGTTGCATTCTTGCTATTTGTACTTAATGGTCGTAGTAAATATTACAATGTTGACAGAATTCCAAAGAATGAGAACTATATTTTGGTTGCTCCTCATCGCATGGCGTGGGAACCTGTATGGTTTGCTTTTGCGACACGACCAAAACAGTTCATCTTTATGGCAAAAAAAGAATTATTTGAACATAAATTTGGTGGTTGGTGGATTAAAATGTGTGGCGCATTCCCTGTTGACCGTAATAATCCAGGAACAAAACCGATTAAGCACGCTGTGAAAATGCTTAAAGAATCAAATAAATCAATGATTATGTTTCCTTCAGGAAGTCGACATAGCTCAGAAATGAAAGGTGGAGTGGCGCTCATTGCTAAGATGGCAAATGTTCGTATTGTACCTGCTGTTTATCAAGGACCTCTCACAATGAAGGGTGTTTTCAAACGTCAGAAAGTTGCGATTAATTTCGGGGAGCCAATTGATATTTCTGATATAAAAAAAGCGAATGCAGAAGGGATTGAGGAAGTCAATCGTCGCATGGAAGAAGCATTCGCTGCTCTTGATAAAGAACTTAATCCAAACTTCCACTATGAAGTGAAATAAGCGATTGATGTTATATCGTTCACTTGGTGCATTACTTTTTTATGAGAAAAATAAATAATAAAATCGAATTTTTTAAGAAATTCGATTTTTGATTATTAATTGTGTTTAAGTACCCATAATAAAAGATTTCAATTTGTAAAAATTTGAGAAAAATGTTAAACTTAAAGGAAGTATCTACTTATTACTGAAAGAGAAAATATGCCAAATATCATTCGAAAATTTGTCGAAAATGACAAAAAAGAGCTAAAAAAACTTAATAAAATGGCGCTCAAAGTTGAATCGTTTGCTGATGAAATGGAGCATTTGACTGATGAGCAATTAAAAGCTAAAACTCAAGAATTTAAAGAACGTGTCGAAAAAGGTGAGGCGCTAGACGATTTACTTTATGAAGCATTTGCTGTCTGTCGTGAAGCAGCACGTCGTGTGCTCGGTCTTTATCCATTCCATGTGCAAATCATGGGTGGGATTGTCCTTCACAATGGTGACGTTCCTGAAATGCGTACAGGTGAAGGTAAAACTTTGACGGCTACTATGCCAGTTTATCTCAACGCTTTGTCTGGTAAAGGCGTTCATGTTGTTACAGTCAATGAATACTTGGCAACACGTGACATGACTGAGATGGGAGAGCTTTATAGTTGGCTTGGGCTTACTGTAGGCTTGAACTTAAATTCAAAATCCCCAGAAGAAAAGCGTGAAGCGTACAATTGTGATATCACTTACTCAACTTCTGCTGAACTTGGGTTTGACTATCTTCGTGACAATATGGTGACGCGTGCGGAAGACATGGTTCAAAAACCGCTTAACTATGCCCTTGTCGATGAAGTTGACTCTATTTTGGTTGATGAAGCAAGAACACCTTTGATTATTTCAGGTCAAGCAGAATCTTCATCTGCCCTTTATTATCGTGCAGACCAATTTGCAAAACAACTTAAAGGTCAAAACTTGAACATTGCTACTTCTGACTATGAAGAAGGGGATGATTACAAGATTGACTTACAATCTAAAACAATTTCTTTGACTGAAGAAGGGATTGATAAAGCTGAGAAATTCTTTGCGATTGATAATCTCTATGATATGGAAAATGTTGCGCTGACTCACTTTGTGGATAATGCGCTTCGTGCAAACTATATCATGCTTCATGATATTGATTATATGGTGGATGAAAATCAAGAAGTTTTGATCATTGACCAATTTACAGGACGGACGATGCCAGGACGTCGTTATTCTGATGGACTCCACCAAGCAATCGAAGCAAAAGAGGCTGTACCTATTCAGGATGAGTCTAAGACAATGGCTTCAATTACGATTCAGAACTATTTCCGTATGTACAAAAAGTTGTCTGGTATGACAGGGACAGCAAAAACGGAAGAAGAAGAATTCCGCGAAATTTATAACATTCAGATTACGCCAATTCCAACGAACCGTCCTGTTAAACGTCTTGACCATCCAGATTTACTTTATCCAACTTTAGAGTCTAAGTTTAAAGCTGTCGTAGATGATATTAAACGTCGTCATGCCGAAGGTCAGCCTATTTTGATTGGTACAGTTGCGGTTGAAACTTCTGAATTAATTTCTAAGAAACTGGTTGAAGCAAAAATTCCGCATGAAGTGTTGAATGCAAAAAATCATTTCCGTGAAGCGCAAATTATCATGAATGCTGGACAACAAGGGGCTGTAACCATTGCAACCAATATGGCTGGTCGAGGAACTGACATTAAGCTCGGCCCTGGTGTAATAGACCATGCAGACCCTGAGTTTCAAGGTCTTGCGGTTATTGGTACAGAACGTCATGAAAGCCGCCGTATTGATAATCAGCTGCGTGGACGTTCTGGCCGTCAAGGAGACCCTGGTGTTTCTCAATTTTATCTTTCTCTTGAAGATGATTTGATGAAACGTTTTGGTTCTGAGCGTGTTTCGGCTTTCCTTGACCGCATGAGAATTTCTGGTGAAGATGCTGTGATTAAGTCTGGCTTGATTACGCGTCAAATCGAGAGTTCGCAAAAACGTGTCGAAGGAAACAACTATGACAGTCGTAAGCAAGTTTTGCAATATGATGACGTGATTCGTGAGCAACGTGAAGTGATTTATGCGCAACGCCACGATGTCATTACAGCTACTGAAGATATGACGCCAGTGCTGATGGGAATGTTCAACCGTACAGTTGACCGTCAGGTCGAGGGGCATGCCATCACAGGTGACCTTAAAAAAGAAGAAACCTTGCAAAATCTGCTGCAAACCGTGCAAAATACCATGTTGCCAGAGGATGCGATTGAGTTGTCAGAACTGACAGGTTTGTCAGCGCAAGCTATGAAAGATTTGATTTTTGAGAAAGTCAAAGTTCGTTATGCCTCACAAATGGAGAAATTATCGGATGCTGATCGTCAACTAGAGTTTCAACGTGCAGTTATTTTACGTGTTGTTGATAACAATTGGTCAGAACATATTGACCAACTTGATCAAATGCGTCAATCTGTTGGTTTGCGTGGCTATGCTCAAAATAATCCAATTGTTGAATATCAAGAAGAATCTTATAAGATGTTCAACGATATGATTGGTGCGATTGAGTTTGAGATTACTCGCCTGATGATGAAAGCTCAAATCCAACCACAAACGGCAATACGTCAAGAAGCACCTCGTGCAATGACAACGGCATCGCAAGGAAATATTACTTCTGTCAGCACTGACAATGGTGAAAATCCATTTGCAAATGTGGGACGTAATGACCTTTGTCCATGTGGCTCTGGTAAGAAATTTAAAAATTGTCATGGACGTGCACATATTGCTTAAAGGTTACTGACAGATTTTTTGTCAGTACTGACGATATTAGTTTTACAAGTATTTTCAAAAATTTTGATACAATAATAAGAAGCGCCCTTAGGGGCGCTTGATTTGAATAAAGAGGATTTAGAAAATTATGACTTTTAAAGAGATAAGTCCCAAAATAAATATTGATGCCATTAAAATGTTGGGTCATCTGAATAGTGAACAACAGGCAAAAAAAATTAAACGGGATAAGGAGTTGGAAGCAATCATCAAAGGAGATGATGAGCGTCTTCTCTTAATTATTGGACCTTGTTCTTCAGATAATGAAGAAGCTGTCCTTGAATATGCACGTCGCCTTGCCAAGCTGCAAGAAGAAGTAAAAGATAAAATTTTTATGGTGATGCGTGTCTATACGGCAAAACCTCGGACAAATGGTGATGGCTATAAAGGGTTGATTCACGAACCTGATGCAGATGGCCATACTGACCTTATCAATGGAATTAAGATGGTGCGTGATTTGCACTATAAAGTCATTACAGAAACAGGTCTGACGACTGCAGATGAGATGCTTTATCCCGAAAATCTGAGAATGGTAGATGATTTGGTGAGCTACCATGCAGTAGGAGCGCGTTCGGTAGAAAATCAACAGCACCGATTTGTAGCCAGTGGTATTGATGCGCCAACAGGGATGAAAAATCCGACTTCTGGTAATTTAAAAGTGATGTTTAATGGCGTTTATGCTGCGCAACAACCACAAGATTTTCTTTTTGGACTTGCAGAAGTACAAACTCCAGGTAATCCATTAGCTCACATCATTCTTCGGGGTGGACAAGATGAAAATGGAAAATATCACCCAAATTACTACACAGATAATCTCTTGGAAACGATAGACTTATACGAAAAAATGGGACTAAAAAATCCATTTGTTGTGATTGATACAAACCATGACAACTCAGGGAAAAAATACATGGAACAGATCCGTATTGTACGCCAAACTTTGGTCAATCGCGATTGGGATGAAAAAATTCACAAATATGTTCGTGGTTTTATGATTGAGTCTTATCTTGAAGATGGACGTCAAGACCGTCCAGATGTTTTTGGAAAATCCATTACAGATCCATGTCTTGGTTGGGAAAAAACAGAAGACCTGGTTAAAGAAATCTATAATGCAGAATCGAATAACCACTAAAATAATCTAAAAATAATTCTGTCAGTACTGACGGAATTATTTTTTTGTAAATAAAGTTTGTTAAGTTTAACACATGATGAATGCTGATATTGAAAGGAAAGTCAGAGTAATCTATGAAAAAATCTTTGAAAACTATAAGCAGTTATTGCAAACCCTTTCGTTTTATGGTACAATTTTTAAAGTGATAAATATCCTCAGATATTATCAGTAAAAACGAAAAACAACCTAAGGAGAACCATAGAAATGGCATCTAAAGAATTCCACATCGTTGCAGAAACTGGTATCCACGCACGCCCAGCTACATTGCTCGTGCAAACAGCTTCAAAATTCACTTCAGAAATCACTTTGGAATACAAAGGTAAATCAGTAAACCTTAAATCAATCATGGGTGTTATGTCACTTGGTGTTGGTCAAGGTGCTGACGTTACTATCTCAGCTGAAGGCGCAGACGCTGACGATGCTATCGCAACAATCACTGAAACAATGACTAAAGAAGGACTTGCTGAATAATCATGACAACTATGCTTAAAGGTATCGCTGCATCATCAGGTGTAGCAGTAGCTAAGGCATACTTGCTTGTCCAACCAGATTTGTCTTTTGAGACAAAGACAATCACTGATACAGCTAATGAAGAAGCTCGCCTTGATGCAGCACTTGCTACGTCGCAAAGCGAGCTTCAACTCATTAAGGACAAAGCAGTAGAAAGCCTTGGAGAAGAAGCCGCAGCCGTATTTGATGCACATATGATGGTTCTCTCAGATCCAGATATGACTGCACAAATCAAAGCGACAATTAATTCTAAATCTGTAAATGCTGAAGCTGCCCTCAAAGAAGTGACAGATATGTTTATCGCAATCTTTGAAGGCATGGAAGATAATGCTTATATGCAAGAACGTGCAGCTGATATCAAGGATGTGACAAAACGCGTTTTAGCTCATCTTTTAGGAGTAAATCTGCCTAATCCAGCTTTGATTAATGAAGAAGTTATCATCGTTGCTGAAGACCTGACGCCATCAGATACAGCTCAACTTGATAAGAGATTCGTTAAAGCTTTTGTTACAAACATTGGTGGACGTACTTCTCACTCAGCCATCATGGCGCGTACACTTGAAATCCCAGCTGTTCTTGGTACAAATAACATTACTGAACTTGTATCTGAAGGTCAGTTATTGGCTGTTTCAGGCTTGACTGGTGAAGTTATTCTTGATCCAACTCCTGAACAACAAGGTGAATTCCACAAAGCTGGCGAAGCTTATGCGGCTCAAAAAGCTGAATGGGCAGCACTTAAAGATGCTGAAACTGTAACAGCAGATGGACGTCATTTTGAACTTGCTGCAAATATTGGTACTCCAAAAGACGTTGAAGGTGTTAATGATAATGGTGCAGAAGCAATTGGACTTTATCGTACAGAATTCTTGTATATGGATGCACAAGATTTCCCAACAGAAGAAGACCAATATAATGCATATAAGGCAGTGCTTGAAGGCATGAATGGTAAACCAGTCGTTGTTCGTACAATGGACATCGGTGGAGATAAAACTTTGCCTTACTTCGACTTGCCAAAAGAAATGAACCCATTCCTTGGATGGCGTGCACTTCGTATTAGCCTTTCAACAGCTGGTGACGGGATGTTCCGTACTCAACTTCGTGCTTTGCTTCGTGCTTCTGTGCATGGAAAACTTCGTATCATGTTCCCGATGGTTGCGCTTGTGACTGAATTCCGTGCAGCTAAGAAAATTTATGATGAAGAAAAAGCTAAGTTGATTGCTGAAGGTGTTCCGGTTGCAGACGGCATTGAAGTAGGAATTATGATTGAAATTCCAGCAGCAGCAATGCTTGCAGACCAATTTGCAAAAGAAGTTGACTTCTTCTCAATTGGTACAAACGACCTCATCCAATACACGATGGCTGCAGACCGTATGAATGAACAAGTGTCATATCTTTACCAACCTTATAACCCATCTATTCTTCGTTTGATTAACAATGTTATCAAAGCGGCTCACGCTGAAGGCAAATGGGCTGGTATGTGTGGTGAGATGGCAGGTGACCAAACAGCGGTACCACTTCTTATGGGTATGGGACTTGATGAATTCTCAATGTCAGCAACTTCTGTGCTTCAAACACGTTCATTGATGAAACGTTTGGACTCTAAGAAAATGGAAGAATTGTCTAATAAAGCTTTGACAGAATGTGCAACTTTGGAAGAAGTTGTCACTCTTGTCGAAGAATATACAAAATAATATTTTTTATCCAAGCAAGAAGCTGTCAGTATACTGACAGCTTTTATCATATTTTTGGGGAAGTCAATAAGAAAACTACCCATTCTCAATGAGTAGTTTTTTTATTAAAGTTTATCAGATTGAAGTAATTACTTCATCAGTGGGAGATTCCTTCTCTCCCACTGATGTTAGGAGCCCCACATCAAAGATATGAGGTCACCCTGTCCCTGAAGTGACAAGACCCTAGGGCAGTAGAGCGAAAGCAAAACTTGCCATTTCGCCTTATCGCTTCAGCGATTTAGAGCGAATGGACAGCGTAGCGAAGCGGAGATAGTACTGCTTATCCCAACACCTTATAGAGGTGGTGGATAAGCAGGCACTTGCTTGGTTAAAAAGGCAAGCCTTTAGTAAATTTTCCGAGTTTTTGCTCAGTTACTTTTTCGATTTGTGAGAGTGCGTCATTGACTGCATCAGTTACCATATCTTGCAAAGTTTCAGGGTCCTCAGGGTCAATTACATCTGCTTTAATATTGAGCGTCTTCAGTACTTTATCGCCAGAGAATTCAGCGACAACAAGTTCTTGAGCTGATTTACCAACGAAAGTAGTATTGGCGATTTCTTCTTGAGAAGCTTGCATTTGTTTTTGTAACTTTTGAGCTTGCTTCATCATGGATTGCATATTCATCATGGTAGTGTACCTATTTCCTTTATTTATACGGCTTTTCAGCCTTTTTTATTTAACAATTTGACCAATTTTGACCACTTTATTTTTAAAAGTCGTCAAATGCGTTTGCAATTTCCTTTTGTTGCGATGGAAAGAGATGGCTGTAAGTATTTACAGTTGTAGTGATGGAAGAGTGCCCAAGCCGTTTCATTAGCGTAAAAAATAGATAATCTTTTCCTTCTCCATTTCTCAGACCTTGGCTGATTAAAAAAGCAGCGTGAGAATGTCGGAAATCATGATTTCTAATTAACGTTAAATCATCAGGCATACGCTTTTTAAGTTTATCATGTCTAAAGCCTGTGATTTGTGGATGTGTAACAATTTCAGGAGTAGTCTGATAAATTTGAAGTGTTTCGGGTTTATCAACATACTTTTCAAGAAGTTTAAACTGCTTAGTTTTCCAAGCTCTCAACTCATCAACAAATGATTTATGGATATGAATCATTCGAACAGACTGCGTTGTTTTTGTTGCCCCAATAGTTACTTTCTTTTTGCGATAATGAGCAGAGCTTTTGATATTGATATAACCTTCGTCAAGATTTACTACCTCCCAAGTTAAAGCTAGAGCTTCACCACTTCGAGCACCAGTAAACATCAAAATCTCAAAGAATAACTTATATCGAAATTCGTCTATTGGGTCAATGAGAGATATGAAGTGTTTGAACTGTTCGGGTGTATAGTATTTCATTTCAACGTGCTTTTCAGGTAATGCTTTAAGTTGGCACGGATTATCAGAGCGAATCTGGTGTAAAATAGAAATATCAAACAGTTTATGTAAAAATATCATTTGACGATTGATATTCTTGTTAGTAAGCTTACCACCCTTAACGCTAGGTTGTTTCTGAAGCCATTCACGAAATTTTTTAATATCAAGTATGGTTAAAGTTCGCATATTTGCTTTAGCAAAGAACTTTGAAACGTAAATACGATAATATGAATCTTGTGTATCTTTGGTAGATTGTGAGTTTCCACGGATTTCATCTTCTATTTTAACCAATGAATAAAGATAGTCAATAGAAATTTTCTGCTTAGGCTTTAATTCACGTAATTCAAAAAGTTTGATGTGAGCTTCATATTCCTCGGCTTGCTTTTTAGAAGTGAAACCAGTTTTACGAATTCTTTTACGTTCGCCTGTTAGCTCATCATATCCATCGGAGACATCAATTTTCCAAAGGCCTTTCCCATATTTAGAAACTGTCATAACATTGTACCAGCAGATACATCATCAATTATAACATTTTCTGTGTCCAATTTGTAGCCGAGAATAGCTTCTACAGCCTGAATCGGAACACGTGAAACACGTTTGTTAGAATACCAAACAAATCCCTCAGAAACCATAGAAGCCTTGGCTTTTCTTAAGATGTTTTGTGCCTGTGTTTTTGAATATCCAGTTAAAATCATAATATCAGATTTAGTAATATTTTGAATCATTTTTCTCCTTCTGCATGAATCATGCTATAATGAAGGAGTAACCTTTTGGGGTTACTCAATAATTGAGTTATCACTCTGACCGTCCAAAGTACGAGTTGATAGCTCTTTTTCAATTTGTGGAATTTGTCCAGTCAAAAGATTTTTAATAAAATCAAAGAAGTTTACCCTAGTAGGTTCTTGATTAAAAACTTCTGTATAGTCTAACGCATTTTGAAAGAATACATTGAGGTTCACTTCGGCAATGCTTTCAGCAAGCTTTTTATATTTCCTAATTGTTCTATTATCTGAACCAGCAAATAATTCGGGCTTATTTTTCATTGCAAAAAGTGCAATTTTTTCATTAACCCCGAGATTTTGAAATTCTAAACCCTCTAAGTTTTCAATAAATACAGGAATTTTAGCTAGGAAAGGTAACCCGTTTTTTAGCTCTTTTTTAATGTTACCTTCGTTATAAAATTTATATTCAATTCTCCAGAGATTTTCATACTGCTGATAAATTTCAATTTCAGCAGAGTCTCCTTGGTCTGCTCGTTCTTTTAGTTTGTTGTAATTTGTGATGTGATAATTGCCCTTAGGAGCACCAAAGTCCATGGTTTCAAGCTTTATACCTTTATAGATAGGACGATACATTGCCTTAGGCCAATTGACTTTTAATGTTGATAAATCACGTTCAAAGTCATAGGCTAAGTGGAATGTACTACAAGCTATATCGGATAAATGTGGAAGAAGTAAATTGAACACAGTTAAAAAGTGCTCTTTTGATACTTTTGAAGGAGTAAACTCAATTTTAAGTGGACGTTTGTTCATTTTAATTGAAGAAATCGGGGTATATTCCACATACCAATTTTCTTTCTCGTTATAGAAAAATTGTCCTTTATAGCTTGCAAGCTCTCCGTTTGGTGTTAGATTTGGTTCTTTTATCCCAAAAATATCATAAAGCTTGAATTCACCAGTTAAAATTTGGTTATGAAGCTCTTCGTCAATTCGTGCTGTCAGGCTCAACTTATCAAGTTTTAAACCAACAAATCCATATTTGAAAGAAACTTCCTCTTGAAATTTAGAATAAGATTGTTCATTGGGGGACATTTCATGTATAGTTATCGGGCTATTAGAAGTAGCCCGATTGTCGCTGTTTTCTGTCATTGTTTTTACTTTCTAAAAATTGCACGCAGTCCGTGCAGGAGGGGATTGGGTGCTATCCATTAGTTTATTTTGACGAACCAGATTTCTCTTGTTCGCCAAGTAAACCAACGCAATAAAACCCGCTCCGCTCCTACACGGTCAAGCCGTGCCTGTATTATACAGACGGTTACTCTTCGGATAATGCTAGAGCAACAAGTTCTGAAAAGGATGCAATTTTGTTTGCTGTGGTGACTGTGTAAGCAGCCATTGCACCGAATTCTGCAGTATTTTCGAAATCAATCTCATAAATACCAGCTTCATTAAAAATACCACCGAATTTAATTTTGTCATAATGTGCTCCAAGATCAGACCAAGAAGTACCATTAAGAGTGGCTAATTTCAGCCAACCTTTTTCTTTTTTATTGCTGATACCAATAACAGCAAGTGTTTGTGATGACATAGCAGGTTCCTTTCTCAGCTTTTATTGTCATTCAGGTCTTGGACATAAATCATTAGTTATTGGAAAATCTAAGCATATCAATTTAATCCACACCAGAAAACCAAGCCATGAATTCAGCGGACTGTCGGAGGAAACCTCCACAGCCCACCAAATTCACTTTTCAGTTTTCTTGTTCAGATTATTGATACAATTAGATTTTCTTTTTTCTAAACGTGGAACGGTAATTCCAATTATTAGAGACGGTTACACGATATCCACCTTTTACACGTTCAGGTGAGTGACAATAGCCTGAATCAAGCCATCTTTGCAGGCGCTTTATGTCATTGCTTATGATTTGAACGCTACCCGTCATCCTCGAAGAGTAACGTTAATTGTTTCATAAATATTCCCCTTTCATATAGTGAGCAAGCGTTTTACGAATATTTACACCGTCTGCAAGTTTAGGAGTGAGGAATAAGGTTGGTTTTCCTGATTCTCCCTTGGCATAACCATAATATTTAGTATGAGGTGGTGGCTTTTGTAAATCTGTTGTTTCGAACATCATGCGTGCATTTTCTGGGTCTATCTCTCTCCCCTCAGTGGCAAGTGCAATATTAATCATGGTGGAACGTATAAGACCAGGAAGGTAAGCCGTATCCGCACGCATTGCCGTTATCCATAAAAAACAGCCAAGTTGCCTACCTTTAGTAATGCAACGTACGAGCAGACTGGTTATCTCGTTAGCAATCTTCTTATCTATTATTTTAGCTTGCTCAATGAGGTCGATATATTCATCAAAGAATAACCAGCACGGGGGAATCCTAACGTATGATAATCTGCGTCAAGTCTTAGACTTGCATTATCGAGGAGCTTTCCTCGTCGTGTAATTTCTTCATAGAAATCGTTAAGTAAGACTAATGCACTCTCAGGAGAGTTTGCAAATGTTTCAGAACCATTGTTTGGAACTGAATGACGGAGGCTAAATAATGACCCACCTTTTGGATCTATGACTCTCAAATTTTTATATCCATCATTTTGTATAATGAAAATGTCACGAGCTGAGGTCAGGATTCGAAGATATGTCAGGGCTGCCTTGCCTACCCCACTAGCTCCAGTAAGATAGACGTGAAAGTCGTCAATATCTAATTCATCAGAGAGTTTAAATGTCAAAATCAATCTCCCTTCGTACTGGTTTTCTGTAACTAAGTTCAAAGACATAGTGTCCAGCGACTTCGTCATCTTCTATCCAGCTTCTTAAAGGAATATTGAATCTTTCAGAAAGTTTGCGACCAATACGGGCGGGCTCGTTTTCCTCAAGATAACCGTTAGAGTAAAAAATAATCCTCAACTTATCAGTAGATTTCTTGTAGTTTATGTTAACGATGTATCGTATTTCTACACCATCAGGAACAAATTCATCTGCAAAGAGTTTTAACTGGTGTTTTATTCGAATCCAACGAATCGGACTTTTTGCGGATTTTAGCCAGTCTATTGTCATTATTATTGATGTAATAATTAAAACGATTACGATAATAACTGTTAAGAAAGATTTCAACAAAAGCAATAAGGGTTGAATAATAGGGAAAATATTTTTTGGAATAAGCAGAAATTGTAAGAGCATGGAAACCACAAAAATGAGTATTCCGTACATTTCAACTATATTGATTGATTTTTGTACTTCTGGATTTTCAGAGTTTCTATTTAACTTACGAACTTTAGGCATTGGTTTGTACCACAATCTAAAATTAACATTCATAAATATCAATTAAAGACTTTTCCTTTCTTTTGTCCCTCTTGTCAAGGTACGAGATTAAAAGCACAAAAAAAGAGAGAAGCTATCTCTCGATTTAATTTATTTTTGCCTCATTAACCTAGAGGCGCGTACTATCATTTTTATAACAAAAGATATATATACTCGTCCCTCTATATATTTGCTTAACTCTACTTTTATTTTTTGGAAACCGTTATAGGCATCATCGCTTAATGTTAGGTTTGTTTTTAATTCTGGTTCTTCTTTTGGAATAAAGCCTTTTTGAGTATTGCTCTTATATTCTGAAATAACTTTTTCCCAATCGTTGAATGTTTCAATATCTCGGTATGCTTGATTAACAACATCTCCATTAGTGAATTGTCGGTCACCGTGATTTTCCTCTTCTAAGATTTGTTTTAAGTCGTTAATATCATTTTTAGTACTCTGAGCTAATCGAACACTTAATTTTTTCATTATTTTGACCTCTCTTCAATTAAGTTTATCAAATGTATAGAAAAATGTCCACTTAATAGATGGACATATTCCAATTTTATTAAGTAGTCATTCGACCTATTTATTAGCATTACTTGTAACCGTATCTTTAATATTTGCAATATCAGTAGTATTTTTAGTTGTGAGTGTATTCAAGGTATCAATATCTTTTTAATTTTTTTATAAATTTGTCAAATATTTTATACCGAGCAAAAAAATAATATCTTGTTGCAATAAAAGTTTTTTTGTGTTACTATACTAACAGAAAGAGGTATCCATGAATAATAATCCTCCACAAATTCAATATTTACAAGAAAACTTACAATCTATTCGAAAAATTGCAAAGTGGACTGCAGAAGATTTGAGTAAAAAAATTGGTGTTACCAAACAAACGATTAGTAATTTAGAAAATAATCGTACAAGAATGAATCTTACACAGTATATTGCAATTCGAGCAGTCCTAGAATACGAAGTTGAAAAAAATAAAGAAAATGTTCTTCTTCCTCAGGTTCTTAATGTTATTTTTGATGATGAGAATTCACAATTTTCAAGGGAAGCACATGAAAATACTGAAATAAAAGACAAAATTTCTATGATTGGAGCTGCTGTAGCTGCTGGTATTACCATAACCTCTATTATGAGTATGATTTCACCGCTATCAAGTACTTCCTCAACACTTCCTAAAGTCCCAAATTGGCTAAAAAATATACTGAAATAAGGAGAAAACCATGACTAATCAAGATATTATAAAAAATTTTCAACTCTCTACTAAGCAAACTGAGATTCTATATAATTTCGAAAAATTAAAAGTTGAAGCAGACATCAAAATTGAAAAAGATGATAAAATAAAATCTCTTAAAATAAACTGGCTGTTAGACTGGGAAGCTGGAATTTCAGATTTTTTCAAAAGTATCTCCCTTCAAAGTCCTGAAATTAGTTGGTATACAGATGTTTCAGAACTTAATAAACAGATAGAAGCTGAGTTTTTAGGTGAGCCAAATAGCATCTGGTATGATTTAGTTCTCCTTGAAGTTGTCCTTTTTGTTCCATATTATCCTTTAAATTCAGAAAAAGAAGAAATTAAGAAATTTAAAAAAGTGAATTATAAGAAATCTGAATGGTTAGATTTTATTGTTTACTCTCAAAAACATTCAGATTCGGATTTGTTAAAGAGATACAAAAAAACTTATAAAAAATCCATTAGCCGAATGAAAGGAACGAAGGAAAAAATCATCATTTCACTTCTTGTTACCTCTCTCATAACTGCACTTACGGCTGGAACGGCAACATTTTTTGCTCCAGCAATTGCAGCTTCATTATTTGGAAGTGAATTCACAGGACTATCTGGAGTTGCCTTGACAAATGCAACATTAGCCTATATTGGTGGTGGTGCAATCGTGACTGGTGGTGCGGGAATGCTTGGAGGTACAAGCATCATTGCTGGAGGCGGTGCAATTCTTGGATTAGCAGGCGGAGGCTTAACTACCTCAGCTGTAACAATTTCAAAACTTTTGACAACACCCGAAGAGAATCTTATCCAGACTGCTAAAATAGAAGTTGTCATCAAGGAAATATTAGCTAATAAGAGAAAAGATATTGCTTTAGCAGAAAAAACACTGAACTCAATTCAAGAGAGTATCAACTCCTTGAACTTCAGACTTAATGAACTCGATATTAAAGAAAATAAACAAGAAATCAAAAATATTGAAAAATCAATTAAGCAAATGAACAAAGCACAAGCTGAGCTTCGAAAATTCGTTTCTAGCTTTAAAATTGGACTTTCAAGGGAGAATGAGGAATAAAATGATTTCTAACGAACAAATTGCTCATGATTTAGTAATGGTTTATCTTAATAATAAGTATGGTGTGGATGTTATTGGGGATTTTGATGTGTATTCAGATTCAGAGAGAAATGTTTATGGTTCTGGAAAAGTTAAAACGAACAGATTTTCTGAACCAGCTGAAAAATTAGAAATGAGAAAAGTTCCAACTGGAAAAAAATATTTTGGTTTGATTAATGAAACTAAAAAAGTTCCAACAGGTAATACACTCTATCCAATGGATGATGTTTTTATAAAAATTATCCAAGATTATCGGAAAGCTTATTCTCGTTTTCTGTCATTACTTACTGGTAGTGTTGAATAGGTCTAACAACTTACAAAAATAAAAAACTTACTTACGAAAATTAGCTTTTTGTAAGTAAGTTTTTTATAAATTTATTGTTTATTTTTCAAAATCGGAACTTCATATAATGATGGAAGATGATTTGACCAAGTTTTGACCAAAACTAATCCTTTTGGTTATTATAGAATTAATATTTTACTTCATAAATTGCTATAAAGAGGGGATTGAATAGATAAACATACTTACCGATTAGCTAATTGGCGTTTTGCATATTCATCATGGGAATCTTACCTCATTTGGAATTTTCGTTAAAAATAAAAGTTTTCAACACTCTCTTATTTTATCATAAAAAAGGGAATAAAAAACTCAGCCTTAGCCGAGTCATCCGAGTGCGGTGGGAGGGACTTGAACCCTCACGACCTAAAGCGGTCACAGGATCCTTAATCCTGCGCGTCTGCCAATTCCGCCACCACCGCAAAACAGTACTTTAATATAGTACCATTTTTGATATAAACTGTCAAGAATAAAGTGGAAAGTTACTGACAGCTATATTGCCTTATTGGCCAGTACTGACAGGATTGTATTTGTTCATAAATTTAGAGACAGTTGAGCGATATAAAGTTGGATTCGTTTCAAAGGATTTGGCGTGAGCGGCTCCTTTTACAATAAGTAATGCTTTAGGAACATTACTTTTGACTGCTTTATAATTATCATAAACCATGCGAGTAGGGACATAAGTGTCTTTACTTCCGTGAATGAATAAGATAGGAAGTTTGTCTTTAGCTAAAGCTTTTGTAGCACTAGCCTCTTGGAAGAACCATCCTTGACGTATCTTACTTTCGAGGGAAACGCTATAAACAAGGGGAAATGCTGGGACATTGTATCCAACTTTTCCTTGATAAGTAATCTCGTCCCAAGCATTGTCATAACCACAGTCTTCGATGATACTTTTGACTGTTTTAGGTAGTGTTTTTTCACCAGAGGCCATCATAACAGTAGAAGCGCCCATTGATAGACCGTAGAGAGTAATTTCGCTTTGAGGATTTTTATTTGTTAGATAGTTTGCCCATGCAATAACATCATATTTATCGTGAAATCCAAAGCTGATAAACTCTCCTTGTGATTGTCCAGCTCCTCGATTATCGGGCATTAAGACATTATAACCTAACTGATGAAAAAGTTCGCCATACTGACGCATTGCTGACTTGTCTTGCCGAAATCCATGAACAACGATGACAGTTTTGTCAGTGACTTTATTGGCAGGCACATACCAAGCATCAAGTTTTAGTTTATCATTCTTAATCGTCACAGTTGTTTTGGGTAACATATTAAAGTTTTTAACTAGAGCATAGTTGGGACTCGTCGTTTTGACCTGACTGATAGGATTATCGTTTCTTACACAAGCTACTCGGTAGAAATATAAAGTTGCTCCGATATCAGCGATGATAAGTAGAGCGAAAATTCCAATTAACCATTGCCGTATTCGTTTTTTTGTCAATTTTTTCATGAAACTTATTATACACGAAAATGGACATAAATACTATATTTGTCTAATTCTTTGTCTTACGAACGAGCTGAATAAATAGCGATTAGATATTTTAGATAAAATGTGCTAGAATAATAGGAAATAAATAATAACTCCACCGGGAGTAAATCGTAAAAGCGATTATTTGCATTTCAGTAGGTCTTGGAAGAAATGCAAATAGTCGCTTTTTCTTATATGGAGGAAGAAAAAATGACATGGTTATACTTATTATTAGCGGGTATTTTTGAAGTAGTATGGGCAACCACAATAAAATTAAGTGAAGGTTTTTCCAGTATAAAGTTTTCTGTTATGACTGTACTGGGAATGTTTGCGAGTTTTATTTTTCTAGCCCTTGCGTTAAAGAAACTCCCTTTAGGATTAGCTTATCCGCTATGGACAGGAATTGGTGCTGTAGGGACAATTATAGTCGGTGTTTTATTATTTAAAGATGAAATACCAGCACTTACATGGGTTTTTGTTGGATTTCTTATCATAGGTATTTTGGGAATCAAGATGACAAGTGGACACTGAGCTGATTTCATTATTATGGGAAGATAATCTAGGGGAAAAATAAATGAGATTAGTTAAGTTTAAACAAAAAAACCTCCTGTTGAGGGTAAACAACAGGAGGAAAAGGAGTAAGTATGGTTATCGAAGAATTGTTACTATATGGAAAGTTGGAGACTTGGTAACTCATATGAGATAGGAATTATTCATAAAACCCATCACATAAGGAGTCAAGGGGATTTGAACCCCTGCGCCGCTTATCACGGTTCGCTGGATTTCGAGTCCAGTGCATTACCACTCTGCCATGGCTCCACTCCTTTATTTAATTATATTATACCATAGTTGATTCGCTTCTTAAAGCAATACGAGATAAGAAAATATGAAGTCAAGACTTATTCAGCGGGAGTTTCCTAAAACATTTGTCCATTTTCTCTAGTCGCTGAAGCGACTGATAAAAGGGCAACTCACAACTGAATTTAAGATACAACTTCACATCTTCGATATGAGGTCACACCTCCGTTTCACTTCGTTATCCATTCGCTCTATCTCCCGCTTTGCTCCGCTGTCGATTTCACTAAGCCACTTTAATGGCATAGCGAGCATCGACAGCGGAGCCGTAAAGCGGAGATAGCATGCGCTTGTTTTGATAAAAATAAAAGCGTATATTTATACAAAAATCTTGACAAATGAATAAATATGCCATATAATCGTATTTATATTAATTTTGAAAGAAGATGAGAAGATGGGGAATAAAAAAGTTGTTTTAGCCTACTCAGGTGGTTTGGATACAAGTGTTGCGGTAAAATGGCTGAGTGACAAAGGATTTGATGTTATTGCAGCTTGTATGGATGTTGGTGAAGGAAAAGATTTAACCTTTATCCACGATAAAGCACTCCAAGTTGGGGCTGTGGAATCTGTAGTTATAGATTGTAAGTCAGAATTTGCTGAAACTTTTGTTGGTGCAGCGCTTAAAGGAAATTTGATGTATGAAAATAAATATCCATTGGTTTCTGCCTTGAGTCGTCCTCTGATTGCTGAAAAATTGGTTGAAGTTGCAAAGGAGACGGGGGCGACAGCGATTGCACACGGTTGTACGGGTAAGGGAAATGATCAAGTTCGTTTTGAAGTGGCTATTCATTCATTAGCGCCAGAACTTGAGGTGATTGCACCTGTCCGTGAATGGCACTGGGCGCGTGAAGAAGAAATAGAATATGCGAACCAAAACGGTGTGCCTATTCCAGCTGATTTGGATAATCCTTATTCTATTGATATGAATTTGTGGGGTCGTGCAATTGAAGCAGGTGTGCTTGAAAATCCTTGGAATACCTGTCCAGAAGATGCTTTTTTCATGACGAATTCTATTGAAGATGCACCAAATGAAGCAGAATTTATCGAGATTGAATTTAAAGAAGGACTTCCTGTTGCGCTCAATGACAAAAATATGCCATTGCATGAAATTATAAAAGAAGTGAATATTATTGCAGGAAAACATGGAATTGGGCGGATTGACCATATTGAAAACCGATTGGTTGGGATTAAATCACGTGAATTTTATGAGTGTCCAGGTGCAATTACACTGTTAAAAGCGCATAAAGATTTAGAAGATTTAACGTTTGTTCGTGAATTATCACATTTTAAGTCAGTTATTGAAAACGAGTTATCTAACTTGATTTATAATGGTTTATGGTTTAATCCAGCGACAAAAGCTTTGATTGCTTATCTTGATGAAACTCAGAAAGTAGTTAATGGTGTGGTAAAAGTTAAATTATACAAAGGCTCTGCGACACCTATTGGTCGTAAGTCCTCTAACTCACTTTATGATGAAAAATTGGCGACTTATACTGCTGCGGATGAATTTGACCAAGCTGCTGCAGTTGGTTTCATTAAACTTTGGGGATTGCCAACTCAAGTAAACGCTCAAGTCAATACAAAATGAATTCTGTCACTGCATAACCTCACACCTTCGATATGAGGTCATTCTATAAGTCTGGTGTTGCGTTCATGCCTGTAGCACTTCGACAATGGGGAAATATACTGACAGTTTTTGGAAAGTTGAAATATGGTAGAAAAACTTTGGGGAGGACGTTTTGAAGCGTCTTTAAATAAACAAACTGAAGAATTTGGAGCATCAATTAAATTTGAACAAAGGCTTGCCCCTTTTGATTTACAAGGTTCGCTTGCTCATGTGAAAATGTTGGGAGAAACGGGTATTATTTCTGCTGACGAAGCTGGGAAAATTGCTGATGGGCTGACAGAAGTTGAGCAAAAACTTATGAGTGGTCAAATCGAGTTCAAAATTGAAAACGAAGATATTCACATGAATATGGAATCTTATCTTCATGATGAAATCGGTAGCATGGCGGGAAAACTTCATACTGCTCGTTCCAGAAATGACCAAGTGGCAACAGATATGCATTTGTATCTGAAAAGTGTGCTGACAGAAGTTTTGTCAGTGCTGACAGAGCTTCGCCAAACCATTGTCAATCTAGCTGTAAACCATGTTGACACTGTTATGCCAGGTTATACTCATTTACAGCATGCACAACCTATTTCTTTTGGGCAGCATTTGATGGCCTATTATCAGATGTTTACACGTGACTTTGAACGTTTTGAGTTCAACGTAAAACATACGGATATGAATCCGTTGGGAGCGGCAGCTCTTGCTGGAACAACTTTTCCGATTGATAGAGTGCTGACAACTCAGTTGCTTGGTTTTGACAAAGTTTACACTAATTCGATGGATGCTGTCAGTGACCGCGATTTTATTTTAGAATTTCTGTCAAATTCGAGTTTACTGATGATGCACTTATCACGGCTTTGTGAGGAAATTTTACTGTGGTGTAGCCATGAATTTCAATTTGTTACTTTATCAGATGCTTATTCAACAGGTTCTTCGATTATGCCACAAAAGAAAAATCCTGATATGGCTGAACTTATACGTGGGAAAACAGGACGTGTTTATGGAAATTTGATGGGATTATTGACTGTCATGAAAGGCTTACCTCTTGCTTATAACAAAGATTTACAAGAAGATAAAGAGGGGATGTTTGACAGCTCAGATACTATCTTGACAGCTCTGTCAGTAATGACAGGAATGCTGTCAACAATGACTGTCAATGATGTAAACATGGAAAGTGCAACACAGAAAGATTTTTCAAATGCAACAGAACTTGCAGACTATTTAGCTACAAAGGGAATTCCATTTCGAGAAGCGCATGAAATCGTTGGTAAGTTGGTATTAGATTGCACTAAAAAAGGAATCTATCTTCAAGATGTCAGTTTACAGGATTACCAGAAGTTGTCAACGTTGATAGAACAAGATGTTTATGAAGTTCTGAAATCAAGAACAGCTGTTGCCAGAAGAACATCGCTTGGTGGAACAGCTTTTGATTCAGTAAAATCACAAATTGAACAAGCAAAAAAAGAACTTCAAATTTGAAGTTCTTTTACAGTAATACAAATTGATAAGCTTGACAACTCTGTTGTATTATATGCTGTGGTTAAGCATGGAGTTCTTTTTTTACTGGCAATTCTTTAGTGTGTGTGAAGTAGTTAATTAGATTGAAGATGACAAGAATTGCAGAGCCAATGAATACATAGCGGTAGTCAATAAATCCAGCAATCGCAGAGCCTAGGAGGGGGCCAGCAAACGCACCAATTGATTGAGCAGACTGGTTGTAAGAAAAGATTCGACCAGTAACTTCTTGAGGGGATTCTTTTGCTAAGATAGCTTGTACGGAAGGCAAGATAGCTGCATCGGAAATACCGACTAACAAGCGCATTCCTATTAGGAACCAAACATTTGTAGTTGTAGCGGTTACCAAGAAAACAACCATAGAAAAGACTAACCCAAACCCAAGGATTCTTTTTTGACCAATTTGATCCCCAAGTCTTCCCAAAAGTGGTGCAATAACTAATGTTACGATACCTGGAGCAGCGGCAACAATCCCTGCCATAAGCGTGATATTTCCGTGTCCATGCATTAACTCTTGAACATAGAGTGATAATACAGGATTAATGGACTGATTTGTCATGTTGGTAATGAGGGTAGTCAAGAACATTCCCCAGATAACAGCAGGGTGGCTAATGACTTTCCATACTTGTTTTGAAGTTAACATATTTTTCTTTTCGATAGGTTTGAAAGTTTCTTGGACGAAGAAAATAGTCATGATAAAGACAAGAAAATAGATAATTCCGGTTACAGTAAATACATGACGATAGCCAGTAAAACCAACTAAAATTCCGCCGAAAATTGGACCAATTAGGGTTCCAGCTACGGAACCCGTAGTCAACAAAGACAAAACTGAACCAGATTTTTCCTTTGGGGTTGAGCTTGCCATCAATGCCATCGAGTTGGAAATGAAACCAGAGAAGGCGCCAAGCAGCATCCGTAAGATAAGCAGTTGCCAAGCAGCAGTGACAAAAGCCATCAGTGAAATGGAAACGGCCATACCTAGAGAGGCACGCAAAAGCATGAGCTTTCTTCCTTTCTGGTCGGCTAACCTTCCCCATAAAGGTGAAACAATCGCTAAAACGACAAAAGTAGACGAAAAAATGAGCCCTGACCAAATGTTTAACTCAGTTTTTGAATAGTTTCCTAAAGTCCCAATATAGAGTGAGATAAATGGTGAGATGAGGCTTGAGCCAATGCCAGTCATAAAAGTCCCAAACCATAAAACAATTAAATTTTTTTTCCATGCTTCTTTCATTTTTAATATATACTTCCTTCTTGAGAATATCTAATATTATTATAAAACTATTATTCGTAGTTTGTCAATGATAGATAGTCGCTTGAAAAATAATTGAAATAGTTTTATACTAATATTGTTTAATGTTTCAGACGTTAAACATTTGTATACTTGTAAATAAATTAAGAAAAAAAGCGATTAAAGACATTGAATTTTCACGATTATCAGATGGAAATAGTGAAAGTATCTTGGAAGGATGAATTATGGCAAGAATAGCACTAACACGAGAAAAAATTGTTCAAGCAACGGTTGAATTAGCTGGAAAGATTGGCTTAGGAAATGTAAGTTTCCCACGCCTAGCAGAATATTTCGGAATTAAAGCTCCTTCACTTTATAATCATTTCAAAAATATGGAAGAAGTACGTGTTGCGACAGCAGTATATTTACAAAGGGCCTTAAACTATGAGCTGACTCATGCAATGGTTGGTTTAAATCCTTTGGATGCTCTACGTGCTTACGCAGAAAGTTACAAAAAATTTGCAGAGCAATATGAATCTGTTTATGAGTTAGTTAATGTCATTCATCAGACTAACAATGCTGAGTTAGAGTTTCTGGCAAAAGAAAATATTCGACTTGTTCGACGTAGCCTTGATAATTTTAATTTAACAGAGGATGAAAATTTTCATATTAGTCGGATGTTCAGATCTACCTTGCACGGTTTTATTACACTGACTCAACTTGGTTATTTTCGAAACTCTGGTTCAATCTCAAAAGAGGAATCATTTGATTATATGGTAAACCAATTGTTGGCACCTCTAGCTTTACGCAAGCCATAAATTGATAAGATTCAAAAAATCCTGTCATTATTGACGGATTTTTATTTCATAAATATTAAAATAGTTAATAAAATTATAGCGTTTTCATACCAGAAAGTGACTTTTCATCAACTTTATGATAAAATTAAAGCGGTAATTTCTAAGATGGGAGAGGGTGGCTTGGCTATTAAAAAAACATATCGCGTGAAACGCTCAAAAGATTTTGACCAGATTTTTTCAGCGAAACATAGCTTTGCCAATAAAAGATTCGTTATTTACAAACTAGATGCTAGTCAACCTCACTTTCGTGTGGGGTTTTCGGTAAGTAAAAAATTAGGGCATGCCGTTCAGCGTAATCGTGTTAAGCGTCTACTACGTCATGCTATTGCTGAATTTTCACCTTTTCTAACAGATGAAGATTTTGTAGTCATTGCAAGAAGTGGTGTTGAAAATCTTAGCTTTGATGAAGTAAAGAAGAATCTAAAACACGTCCTGAAGTTATCAAAAATCTATGTAGATGGAGAAAACGATTGAAAAAGAAACTTACTTTGGTCGGAATAGCGGGAGCTGCTCTTTTGTTACTCACAGCTTGTGGGACACAAGCGGTAACAAGTAGCTCAAGCGGATTATGGGACCAAGTTGTATATGGCTTTGCACAAGTCATTCGTTTCTTGTCTTTTGGCGGATTGACCGGTATCGGCATTATTCTATTCACAATTATCATTCGAGCGGCTTTGCTCCCATTGATGAATGTCCAAATCAAATCTAGCCAGCGTATGCAAGAAATTCAGCCTGAAATTAAAAAAATTCAGGCTAAATATCCAAGCAAAGATGTGGAATCTCGTCGTTTGATGAACGAAGAAATTCAAAAACTTTATGCAGAAAATAAAGTTAATCCTTATATGGGATGTCTACCCTTTTGGTGCAAATGCCAGTGTTGTGGGCACTTTATCAAGCATTATCTCGTGTGGATTTCTTAAAACACGGTACTTTTCTTTGGTTTGATATTGGTGCAAAAGATCCAACATTTATCTTACCTATATTAGCAGCAATTTTTACTTTCTTAAGTTCTTATTTGATGATGAAGTCTGCACCAGAA
This sequence comes from Lactococcus protaetiae, assembly GCF_006965445.1. NCBI lineage: Bacteria > Bacillati > Bacillota > Bacilli > Lactobacillales > Streptococcaceae > Lactococcus > Lactococcus protaetiae. The sequence goes on from NZ_CP041356.1 coordinate 649,779, forward strand.
AAAAATGCAATGACAACATCAATGACTTATATTATGCCAATCTTCATTTTGATTATGGGTGTTAATTTTGCAGCAGGTATTGCACTTTACTGGGTAATTTCAAATGCTTTCCAAGTATTCCAAACAATGTTGCTTGCTAATCCGTATAAAATTATTGCGGCTCGTGAAGCAAAGGTAAAAGCCGAAAAAGATAAAGTAAAAGCTCGTGAAAAAGCAATGAAAAAGGCAAGAAAAAAATAAAAAGACCTGTGGCAATTTTTATTTTAATTGGAATTTTATCTAGTTACTGCTTAACTTTTGAAAAATCATCTGAAGTCAGAATTTTTGTTTAATGATTAGCATGATTCTGTGAGTGAGAAAATTTTGTTTTCTCACTTTGAAATGCGGTAGTATAGAGTAGTTCGACTAATTATTTTATTGTATAAAATCAAAGACGAACGAGTATAAAAATTGTCAAGCGGGAATTATCATATTACAGGAGTAGTTTTAGTATGGCTATTTTTACTGGTGAAACGGTTGAGGACGCAATCGAGCGTGGTTTAAATCGATTAGGCGTCAAACGTGAAAATGTTCATATTCATATTGAACAAAAAGAAAAAAAAGGTTTCTTAGGTTTTGGAAAAAAACGTGCTCGCGTTAATATTGAGGCAATCCAAGAAGAAACTGTTCGTAAGGCGGATCATTTGGCTCAACGTGGAGTCGATGAGAGTATTAATCTTGGGGTGCCTAAAGCAAAATCTGCGATGGAAGCAACTCTTGAGCTCAGCCAAGTTGTAAAGGCTGTACGTGCAGCTGAAAAAGAACAAGAAGGTGAAATCACTGAAGAAGAACGTGATGCAATCATTGCAGCGGCTAAGAAAACAGTGGTACAAAATCGTCAATCAACTGCGAATTTATCAGATGTTGTAGAGGCGGTTAAAGATGAGGTTAAATCTAAAAAAGAGATTTCAGGGGAAGAAGAAAAAGTTGCTTCTAAAATCTCAAGTTATTTAACAACGATTACTCAAGAAATGGGAATTGCAACGCGTGTTGCAGTTTCACGAGATGGTAGTCTTACTGTATTTAATCTGACTTCAGATCATGATGCTTTACTAATCGGTAAGCATGGTAAAATTTTGCAAAGTTTGCAGATTCTTGCGAAAGCTTACGCTAACAGTATTCTCAATACTCGGATGAATATTGCTGTTAATGTTGGGGATTATCATGAGAAGCGTAAAGCTTATATTGTCAGCTTGGCTCATCGTGCAGCGGAACGCGCTCGTGGTGGGGAAACAGTTTATATCAACGATTTGCAATCTAATGAGCGTAAAATCATTCATACAATCATTGCACAGGAGAATGGTGTTTCAAGCCACTCTGAAGGGCAAGAGTATAATCGTTATATTGTTGTCGCTAAAGAGATTTAGCCTTGACAAAAAATCTCTCATAGTGTAGAATTGTAAGGTATGCTTTTTGAAGCGATAAACTAAGATGAAAGGAACACCGAAAAGGTGGAGCTACTTTCTACAAAATAAGTGGTGCAAAAGCGAACGGTTTGAAATTTTGTTTGATAAAAGAGTGTTTATAAAACCTCTCTTGAAAAAACAATAAAAATTCGTTGAGCTGTGCCTAATAAGTGAAGTAGCCCAGGGACTTATATAATGAAACGTACTTACCAACCACACAAAAAATCTCGTAAGACTACTCACGGATTCCGTAGCCGTATGGCAACTAAAAACGGACGTCGTGTCCTCGCAGCTCGTCGTCGTAAAGGACGTGCTTCACTTACAGTTTAATCAAAAGATTCTGAGATTAAGGTTACGGATTAAGCTTTGTTCAACAAACTATCCGTTATTATTTGTAAATGAAATGAAAGCCAGCGTTTGCTGGTTTTTTGTTTTTTTAAATACTATAGGTTTAAGTTAAGCGATTTCAAAAATTATGATATAATGAGTTTATCATTAAAAATTTAATTGAGTTCATCTTTTTGAAGTCAAGGATAGGCTTAGTGTTGCTTTATCTCCGAACTAGGAGGGACTAACCACTTGGTCTTTTGTTCTTGCAGATTTAGTAGCTTGCGATTTGAACTTTCCACTTTATAGGATAGCCGTTTGCGCTAAAGCAGCAACGGATATGCTAGTTGTTTCACCTAGTGGGTTGCCACTGCGAATAGGTGCTTCAGCACCATAGCGAGCATGGACAGCGAAGCAACGAAGTTGCGTAGATAGTGAAATCGGAAGCAGAGTAAAGCGGAGATAGAGCGGTGCACCGACAACGTAGCCCCAAAAGCGGAGATGGGCTGCACTTGCTTTGATAAAAAATTCGTGATTTTAAAGAGGTAGACACTCATATTTATTAAAGGAGTATTTTCTCATGAAAAAGTTCAAAATTGGTGATTTAGAAGCTTCTCAAATTATTTTGGGTTGTATGCGCATTAATGAAGAGGGTAAAAATCCCGTGGCTGTAATTGAAACAGCAGTAGAAAATGGAATTAACTTTTTTGACCATGCAGATATCTATGGTGGTGGAGAGTGTGAGTCCATCTTCGCAGATGCGCTTGCTAAGTCGTCGGTAAAACGTGAGGACATCATCGTTCAAAGTAAATGTGGTATTGTTCCTGGAAAAATGTTTGATTTTTCAAAAGAGCATATCATTGACTCTGTTGAGGGAAGCTTGAAGCGTCTTGATACGGATTATTTGGATGCTTTGCTTTTACATCGTCCAGATACACTGGTTGAGCCAGAGGAAGTAGCTGAGGCTTTTTATGAACTTGAAAAAGCGGGTAAAGTGCGTTATTTCGGGGTATCAAACCAAAATCCAGGTCAGGTAGAACTTTTGAAGATGGCTGTGAAACAACCTTTGTTGTTTAATCAATTACAATTTGGACTTAAACATACAGGGATGATTGACGCTGGAATTCATGTGAACATGTCAGATGAGGGTAGCTTTGTGCATGATAATGGTGTGTTGGAGTATTCTCGTATTAATAATATGACAATTCAAGCTTGGTCACCTTTCCAATATGGGTTCTTTGAAGGTGTGTTCGTGGGTAATGAAAAATTCCCAGAATTAAATAAAAAGTTAGAATTTTATGCTGAGAAATATGACGTAACACCGACTGGTATTGCTATTGCTTGGATTAATCGTCACCCAGCAAATATTCAAACGATTATTGGTACAATGACTTTGAGTCGTATTGAGGAAGTAGCTTCAGCTTCAGAAGTAGTGCTGAGTCGAGAAGAATGGTACGATTTGTATATGGCTGCTGGAAATATTTTGCCTTAAAGTGATTACTTCATTGGTGGGTTCCCCACAAATGTTAGGGTACAACCTCTAGGCGTAACAACTAAGCGACCTGTACGCAGCTAAAGCTAACGTGACAATAATAGAGGCAACGCCAAATGGTAATCAAACGAAGAGCGTAGCAACGAAGTTGCGTAGACCGTTCGCAGAACGGCATGCGCACCGTAGCGAACATCAACAGCGTAGTCCACAAAGGGCGGAGATAGCGCGTACTTGTTTTGATAAACGTGGATCGTTTCGGAGAACGGCGCACGAAGTACGTGCTATGGCACTTTTTTAGTGTAAATTAGCTACAGTGGAAATAATTGAATTTGCTTAAAAAATAACGTATAATTAACGTATATCTAAGAAAATTTTAATGATGGTTTTCGGTTTGCACAGATTTTCTGATTGTGGTACCTAAACATTTTAAAATTTTTCATACTGGCTTTTCAAAGTGGGAATTCTCAGATTTTTAAAAGCTGGATATATAAGTTTCACCATAAAGCTGTAGAGTGGTTTTATTGGTGTGAGCTACATTATGAATTAATTCGTTATAATGGGCTATAGTTGCATTTGGCTTTGCCAGATGATTTAAAAGGAGGTGTCTTATGGGCTTTACAGATGAAACAGTCCGTTTTGAATTTGGCGATTCGGACAAGAAAGAAATTGGCGAAACACTTGTCAATGTATATAACGTGCTTGAAGCAAAGGGTTACAATCCAATCAATCAAATCGTGGGTTATGTTTTGTCAGGAGACCCTGCTTACATCCCTCGTCATGATGACGCTAGAAACAAAATTCGTCGTTTTGATCGTGATGATATTGTTGAAGAGTTGATTAAAGATTATCTTAAAGCACATGGTGTGAATCTATAATGTTTGCACGAATTTTAGGACTTGATGTCGGTACAAAAACGGTTGGAGTGTCAGTGAGTGATTTGCTTGGTATGACTGCACAACCTGTAGAAACGATTAAAATTGACAGTGAAGCTGGCAATCTGGGTTTTGTGCGTCTTGAAGCATTAATCAAAGAATACAAACCGAATAAGATTGTGTTGGGACTTCCTAAGCATATGAATGGTGATGAAGGAATTCGAGCGGAAGCTTCACGAGATTATGGTAATAAAATCACTGAAGAATTTGGGATTGAAGTTGATTATCAAGATGAACGACTAACAACTGCTCAAGCTGAAAAGGTATTGATTGACGGTGGTGTACGACGCAAAGACCGTAAAAAATCAATTGATAAATTGGCAGCGGTACTGATTTTGCAGAGTTATCTTGATGCACACGCTTTGAAAATGTAAGTTTTACACTGATGGGTGTAGATTTTACTGACAGGTTTCTGTCAGTACATTTGGGCTGTGTTTTATCGGGAAAAGATTTACTGATAGAGATTTGTCAGTTCATGATGAGCTGATGGGGCTTTTGTCAGTGAAAATGTCAAAGAAAAGGGAAATAAAATGACTCATACACATGACCACGAACATGAACATAATCATGAGGCTGATTACATTACATTAGTTGATGAGAATGGAAATGAAAGTCTTTTTCAAATTTTGATTACTATTGATGGACAAGAGGAATTTGGTAAAAATTATGTTGTTCTTCAACCCACAGAGTTTGAAGAAGATGAAGATGGCTTGATTGATGTACTGGCTTATTCTTTCACTGAAAATGAAGACGGTACAGAAGGTGATTTGCAACCAATCCCAGAAGATGCTGAGGATGAGTGGGATATGATTGAAGAAGTCTTCAATAGTTTCATGGACGAACAAGAAGAGTAGTGGTTGACCGCAAAAAAACGGACTTGTGCCGATTGGATAAAGCTTTGGTTGCCCAATGGTATTAGCACTCACTTGCTTTGATAAATAAAATCTGTCAGTTCAATGCGATTATCGTGAGCATTGAATCGGCGGATAAAAGCTTTATCAACAGAGTTGAAAAAGCTGTCAGCATACTGACAGCTTTTTTGAGTTTAAAATTGTATAATATTTTGTGAGGTGAGTGAATGAAAATAAGAAAAGCAGAGATTAAAGATTGTCCTAAATTATTGGAGTTACTGGCGGAGATTGGTCAGTTTCATTATGAGCGGAGACCAGATGTTTTTCGAGCTGATGCTGGAAAATATTCGCTGACGGATTTATCGGAAATGCTGACAGATGCAACAAAACCAATCTTTGTGGCCGTTTCTGATCGTGATGAGGTTTTGGGATATGCGATGTGCCAAGTTAAAGAAAATACAGAGCATACTGTGCTTGCTCCATATAAAGTTCTATATTTAGATGATTTATGTGTGGATGAGAATGCACGAAAACTAGGTGCAGGCGGTCAGTTGATGGATGTTTTGATTGATTTTGCACGTGAGGAGCATTGTTCTAGAGTTGAGCTGAATGTATGGGAAATGCCAGATTCTGCAAAAGAATTTTATGAACATCATGGTTTCAAGACACAGAGACGAGAGATGGAGTTTTTGCTATAATAACTAAAAAAATCGGAGTTTTCCGATTTTTTATTTGTTTATCAAAGCAAGTGCATACTATCTCTGATTTATGGCTTTGCTGTTGGTGCTCGTTACGATAGGGTGCTGTGCAGACGGTGCAACGAAGCGGAGATGTGAGGTTGTACCCTAAATTCAATTTTTACCAAACTTACGTTTCAAACCATTTCTTGCGATGTCTTTGAGATTTTTTCCCATTAGCCCAGGTTCATAATTGTCAATGATAGTGCCGTCAAAATTGATAAGTTCGGCATTATGATTTTTTCCATCAAAGAGAAAACTTGTGATGTTCTCTGCAGCTTCGTAAGGAGTTCTGACCATTCCGCCTTCGCCAGCCTTTGCTCCGTTAAGGTCAGTTGCGATAGCACCAGGCATGACACCAAAGATTTGGCGTTTTGATTTATCTTTTTCAAACTGGTGGCCGAAGGCAAAAGTCATTGCATTTTGTGCAGCCTTGCTCGTCACGTAAGCGAGAGGCATCCAGTATTTTTGTGAAACAGGAACGGTCACATTGAGAATCTTGGCATTTTCTGAAAGCGCCGGCAAAAGATTTGTGATAACGGCATGAGTTCCTAAGAAATTAGTGTTGAGTGTCTCTTGAAGGTCAGTCGTTGTGTAGTCAAATGCGGATTTATTCATGTCTAGTTTACTTTTTTCTGTCGCGATGTTGCCAGCAATCCCTGCGTTGTTGACAAGAATGTCAACATCTGACAAATCTGACAGACTTTCTAATCCCTCTAAGTCGTTCAAATCAACTTTGACAAAACTTGCAGAAATACCATCAGCTTGCAATTTTTGGACGGCTTCTTGTCCAAGACTTTCTTGTCTTGCGCCAAGCAAAATTTCATAGCCACGCTTGCCAAGATTTTGTGCAATCGCAAAACCAATGCCTTTGTTTGCGCCAGTAATCAGTGCTTTCATTTCTATCTTTCTCCTTTTTCTTTTGGAAAATAATTTCCTAGCATTTGGGTAGAGAGTTTGTTCGTGTTTTCTTCACTATTGACTTTGCCCATTTGATGTAAAGTCTTCGCAAAGCCAGCATCAATGCGCTCCGCACCGTTTTCGAGACCAAGAAGAGTTTCGTCAATCAAATCGCTCAGTTTCATGTTGGTTGGATTTTCAGTTGAAGCGTGTTCTTCAAGATTGGTCTCTGCGACAAGAGGAGGTACAAGTTCGACAACACGTAAATTTTTTCCAAAATATTTTGCTTGTTCACGTAGTGCATCGCTGTAAAAGTGAACGCCAGCTTTTGTCAGGTTATAAATCGGATGTGCACCATCTGCAAGGTTGGATAAACCAGATGAAACGTTGATGATAGTGCCGTAATTATTAGTTAAAAGAGGCAATAATGCCTGTGTTACAGCGATTGTACCAGTGAGATTAGTATTGATTTCTTCTGTCAGTACTGACAAAGGGAGCTGTGCAAATAAATCATAAGCGCGCATAATACCAGCAGAATTCATCAGTACGTCAAGCCGTGGGAATTTGTCCTGAATGTATTCTGTCAGTGCTGACAAATGCTCTAGTGTCGTCACGTCGCTGACAAACCCTGATAATTCAGGATTTTCAGCCAAAATTTTGTTTAGGCGTGATTCATTACGAGCAGTGATAATGACACGATTGCCAAGGGATGCAAAGCGTTTAGCAAATCCAAAACCGATACCGCTTGTTCCACCAGTAATCAAAATTGTATGTCCAGTAAAAGTCATTGTTATCCTCCAAGAAATGAGTTCATTCGTCTTTTAACCAAGCAAGTTCCTGCTATCTCCGCCCTTTGGGCTACGTTGTCGATGCTCGCTACGGTGCTGAAGCACCTAGTCGCAATCGCAATTCCCCCACCTCTTTTAGGTGGAGGGATAAGCAACACTAAGCTTTGTTTTCGTTCTACTGCCCTAGGGTCTTGGCGCTTTAGCGCTTAGACTTCAGGGACAGGGTGACCTCATATCTTTGATGTTAAGCAGACTGTTGCAGCTTTAGCTGCGTACAGGTCGCTTAGTTGTTACATCTAGAGGTTGTACCCTAACATCAGTGGGAGAGAAAAAATCTCCCACTGATGAAGTAATCACTTCAATAATGTTATTCAAAAACAATACGAGCTTCCGAATAAGTCTAATGAACTTAATTATTATTTGGTTATAATTTTTTGTTTTTATAACTCATGAAAAGATTATACTATCAGAAGTTATATTTGTCAAGAATTATAACTTGTGTTAGAATGTTTTTATACTATTCTAAAAGTAATTTAGAAGTTAAACAATATTAGAAAGGAATTGAGTTCGGACTCCTAAAAGTTAGGAAAATAGATGACTCTACTGTCCGTTTGCTAAAACAGAAAAAGGCAAAGCAGGTGGTCGAAATGGTAACTGGGTTTCTAAAGCAACATCTTCGCTACGCTATTCATTCCGTTCTATTTCCGCTATCGTGCTAGGTGCTTTGCATGCTGTTCTGCGAACAGTCTACGTAAAATAACAAGCGCAAAAGGCGAAGTACCAAGTCGGAATGGTAAGATCAAAAGGAAACCTCATTTTTTAAAATTTCTACGCTTCTACGAGTGAAATTTTGCAAAACAAAATCTCTTCTGTAGCTTTGATATAATCTTTCAAGCAGTCGTCCTCACATTTAATATGACAACACGAGAAAAAATTCTCCAAGAAACCGAAAATTTCATCCTAAAGAACGGGATAGAGAAACTTACAATATCAAAAATTGCTAAAAAGTTGAATATCAGTCAGCCCGCAATTTACAAGCATTTTAAAAATAAGGAAGAGTTGCTGACCGTCCTTGCTCTTCGATTTCTCAACGAACAGACACTATCTGCGATTTTTCCTTTTGATACGACAAACTATACACAAAAAGTCGATATTATCCACGATTGGCTTTGGGCTGTCGCAAGTGCCAAGTTTTATGCGCATCAGGAAACACCTGAGATGTTTGCGCTTTACACTACTTATGTCAGCGAAAATCAAGCGCTTAGTCAGGAACACATTTTAGAAATGGTTCAGAGCTTACAGAGTGCAGCCGCTCTTTCAAAACCAGAGCAAGCAGGAGCCTTGATTCAAGCATTTGCTTATTTTCATCATCCGAAAGTAGCGCCACAGTGGGATAACTCTTTTCAAGAACAATTTGAAAATGTTTGGTCACTTATCAAAAAGAATTTTGAATAAGTTAGCTACAACCACTTTATAACTCACTTATTGTTGACTTTTACGGCAAATGAGTCATAGTAACAAAAATGTCAATAATGAAGCCAAGACTTATTCAGTGGGAGTTTCGACTCACCACTGAATTTAGGGTACAACCTCACATCTCCGCTTCGCTGCACTGTCTGCACAGCACCTTGTCGTAGCGAGCATCAACAGCGTAGCCGCAAGGCGGAGATAGCACGCACTTGTTTTGATAAAAACCTGTCAGTACGCTGACAGGTTCTATTTTAGGTGTTAATGTATTATGTTCATTTGATTCTAAATACCATTGCACATCTAGGTTCAAGAATGATATTGAGTTTTCCTTTTGACCAACCAAAGCTACTTCTTGGTCCAAAACCACCATATTTTCTATCATCGGTGTCAAAGATTAATTCAGGTTTTTCTGCAAAGTCCAGGTGAAGCTGCTGCTCATAACTTGGATGAAAATTAAATGCAAAAAGTAAATTCCCTTTTTGATAAGCCAATAGTTTATCAGAATTTTTTACCCACCGTTGCTTCAAGCTTGCACTATTCTCCATAAACTTGAACTGATGTTCTAAGTTAATCATATCGTTATCAAATGCCAAGAGATATTTGAAACGTAAATCTTGATTGTCTGCCAGAGACCATTGTCTACGTGCATGCTGATAGCTATCACCATTGCCCTCACGAGGGAAATCTAACCATTCTGGATGCCCAAACTCATTTCCCATGAAGTTCAGATAACCCTCTCCAGCAAGGCTGAAAGTGACGAGGCGAATCAGCTTGTGCAACGCAATTGCACGATCAATAATCAGCGATTCACTACCTGTATCCATCTTCCAGTAAATCTCACTATCCGCGAGCCACATCATGATGGTCTTGTCACCAACAAGCGCCTGATCATGACTTTCTGCATAGCCAATGTTTTTCTCTCCAGGTCGTCTCGTTGTCAATTCCCACCAGAGCGCCATCAAGTCAAGGTCATCATCAGATTTTTCTTTAAGTTGTTTAATCCAAAAATCAGGAATGCCCATTGAGAGTCGGTAGTCAAAGCCAATACCGCCAGCTGAGATAGGAAGTGCCATACCTGGCATCGCTGACATATCTTCAGCAATCGTCGTAGCATCAGGATTCACTTGACGGATGAGTTCATTTGCCAACATCAAATAAGTGACTGCCTCAACATCAGTATTAAGTGAAAAATATTTACTATAATCAGTGAATGCAGTACCCAGACCGTGGTCGTGATAGAGCATAGAAGTCACACCATCAAAGCGGAAACCATCAAATTTATAAACATCTAGCCAGAATTTCAGATTTGAGAGTAAGAAATGTAAGACTTCATCTTTGCCGTAATTAAATAATTTCGTGTTCCAAGCAGAATGTTCACCACGCTTGCCTTCATGGAAATATTGTGAAGTTGTGCCGTCAAAGAGATTTAGTCCATCTCCAACATTTTTCACAGCGTGTGAATGAACGACATCAAGCAATACGCGTAAGCCCATACCATGCGCCGTATCAATCAGTTCCATCAAATCTTCAGACTTACCAAATCGACTTGATATCGCAAAGAAATTGGATACTTGATAGCCAAAGCTGGCATAAAGCGGATGCTCCATAATTGCCATTAATTGAATCGTATTGTAACCATCTTTTTTGATGCGAGGTAAGATATCGCGTGTAAATTCTTTGTAGCTATTAATCCGATAATCTTCTGTGGAGATACCAATGTGTGCTTCATAAATTAAAGGTGCTTCGGTGAGGTTTGGTGCTTTGTGTTTCCATTCGTACTGCGGGTGTGTAATCACACCATCCATTTCATAACGTTCATTTTGCACAGCATACATGATATAGCTCGGAACACGATAAACAGTTTGCCCATCTTTCAAGAGTAATTTTACCTTAACTTTTGAACCGATAGGGAGCATACCAGGACTAGAAATTTCCCAAGTGCCACCATAGGCAGACCTGAGTTCAAAATTATTTTCCCAGTTATTAAAATCTCCAACTAACCAAGCTTTAGCAGCAGCAGGTGCCCATTCACGAAAAGTCCAATGATTTTTTTCCTGTTGGAATCCGAAATATTTATATCCATTTGCAAAGTCAGAGAGAGTACCATCCGTACCCAATAAACGTTTTTTTGTACGTGCATACTCAAAAAGCCTTAAAGATAAATCCTCTTTGAAAGGTTCAAGGTAAGGGTCATAGTCTAAAATACTTAAAGGCATAATGTTCTCCTTTTTTAAGATAGAGTCGAAATTAATAATTATTTAAAGTCATACTTCATACTAGTTCATCTCTAAATCTGCGTTAGCAGATTTGGTAGTTAAACTTTACCTATACTACATTGCGACGATTGGGAAAAGCGAAGTTTTTCTTATCCACAATCTTGACGCATTGTGTTAAGCGCAAGAGATGGTTTACGTTCTTGGAGTTAGGTACCAAACCGTGATTTGATGAAAAAGTGAAGTTGACTTCATACAGTTATTAAATGTCGCACTCAAATTTGTCCAATTATCCTAGACCTATTTTATCATTTTTGTAAAGGTTTTCATAACGAAAATATGATAAAAATGAAATAAACTATATTCTGCCAAAATTATGCGTAGAATTTTTATACTGTCGAAAACTGTAAATTCTGATTGATGAATCCAACCATATTTCGCTGACAGGGTTAGTGTATACTGATATAAGAGTGCTAATCACTCAATGCAGTGGTCAAAGTTGAAAGTCTGTGGATAAATAATGAAAAAGAAACTTTCTGTCAGCACTGACAGAATTTTTTAAGAATCTTGTCAGCAAATATCAGAGTTTTTATTGACTAAATCCGAACCAAGGGTCTTCTTCGTCAGTGAGCACCTTTTGGCTCGCTCCAAAAGGAGAAGTATCAGGGGTTTCAATAGTAGGTGAAAAAGCAGTGAAAAGTTGTTCAGGACGATTACTACTTTTAAGGGTTTCAGCTTTAATATTACTATCTGCGCTTGAAATTTCACTAAAGTGGTTAGAAGTGTCAGTGAGTACTGACGGATTTTTGTCAGCCTCTTTTGAGAGAGTTGTCAGCGAATTTGAACCATCAGTGAAAAAATAACCCTCCAAATATTGAATATAATCATAAAATTCTGTCAGGAGTTCGTGATAATAACTCATCTCACTTGTATTATCGATGCTTTCAAAAGTACCTTGAGCTTCACCCCAACGCTCAGCAATATGTTTACTTTTCATAAAATCATTATAGTTCATTTGGTTTCCTCACATTTTAAATAGTATATAATCTTTATCAATCCATCTACTGTAAAAAGCAACAACAAATTGACACTACCAAACTATTTTTGGTGGAACAAAATATAGTTTTGGTATATAATCCCGTGGGATTATAGATATGACTATCATAAGAAGTTGAAATATAAAATGATAGTCATTTAGTCAAATAATAGTATTTTAGATGATGTATACTTTTATATTTGCTGAAAGAACAAGGATAAAATTATAAAAGAACGAAAAAGTTATAAGAAAAGTTATGAGTTTCATGATGAAATTTCTCAATTTATTTTGTTATAACATTATTAAGTTTAATTTAAATCCTATGGAGTTTTTTATAGATTCTCTATATTAAAAATACAAAAAAGAATCTGGAATCAAAAAAGATTAAAAATTTATATTGGACGTTTGTGATAATTTTTAGGTCAGATATCCTGAATTGCTTAATATGATATATTAATTTTTAAAAGAAATCCAGAAAAATTATCTAAAATCTTAATAAGAAAAATCAATAGTGGATAGGTAAAATAAATTATGTGACGCATGGCTCATGCTCGCTTTTTAGATGATTTTACATTAAAATAGATATAACGAAAAAATTTAATGAGGAACAAAATGGAGAATTTTAGTTTAAGTACAAGACTTTTCATGTTTGCAGTTGTTACATCTATTGAATATGATTTGAGATTTTTTTTATCTACGACTCCCGAAACTATTACTGTTGGTGATGAGTTAATCTCAAAATCAAATGATAGAAACAAAAAAGAAAGAGTTGACAAAAAATCTGATATTGGTATTATTCTAGATGGCTTAGATTTAGGTGATTTAGTTGGATTAATTAACTCAAATGGAGTTATATTAAAATTATCAAATACTACGAGAAATAAGATTAATAGTATATTAGTGGAGAAACTAGTTCCGATAAGGAATAGAATAATGCATTCAAAGCCTCTTTATTTTTCTGACCGAGGAACAATAGAAGAAGCCATGCGAACTTTAGATAAAGAATTCCACTTTATAAATTGGAATGAACTTTTAAAGACAAAGGATAAAATATACAATAATCCCGAAAAATTGATGGCTAGTTTAAAGTTTATTCCAGAGATAGAAGATAATTCAATGTTTCACAATCTTCCAGAACCAGAGTTTGATGATACTGGATACATAGGTAGAAAACAAGAATTACACGATCTTGATAAATTGGTCAATTCGGATATTTATCCAGTAGTTACGATAGTAGGAAATGGAGGTTTTGGTAAAACTGCATTAGTTGTTAAATACTTATACGATTTCATTGACTCTAACAATTCTAATAAATTTGACGCTATTGTTTGGACAAGTTTAAAGACGAAAACGTTATCGCGCGGAGAGTTTATCAAAATCAAAGATTCTATTTCAAACGCTACTGAATTTTTTAATGATTTACAAATTAATCTTATTCAGCAAACTCAAAATCCAATTGATGATATTATTACTTTTATGGAAACTTTTCCCACATTATTAGTTATAGATAATTTAGAAACAATGCCAACTCTTCAGGTTATTGAATTTTTAAAACGCATACCAAGTAAATCAAAAGTATTAATTACGTCTCGTAAAGGGTTAGGTGAATTAGAGAATAGATATGAGCTGAAAGAGTTAAGTTCAAAAGATAGTATTGAATATTTTCGATTGCTTTCCAAATATTTTCAACTGGAACTTCATCAACGGCCAGATGAAGAACTTCAAAGGTTTATAGAGAAAAATTTGTATTCAAGCCCATTAGTAATAAAATGGTATTTAACAGGAATTTTTTATGGAGCAGATTCCAATTCCATTCTTGCCAATAAGAAAGAAGTTATCGAATTTTGCATGTCAAACATCATTGATAAATTAGCTGAAAAAGAAATAATGGTTCTATGGCTTTTACTCAATGAAGGAAAACCGCTGACTTTTGGGGAAATTGTCTACTATATTGGAGAGGAAGACTATCATACCTTAGTGGACAGTGTAAATAAATTAAAATCAACAAGTATGTTATCTTTAGATAAAAGTGGAATAAATTATTCTATCAATTCATTAGCTAAGGATTATCTGACTTATTTTCGTCCTGTATCGAATGAATTTATTGATATGATTAGAGACAAAAGGATGAAATTATATAGGATTCTTGAAACAATAAGTTCAAAAAATGAGAATGACCCTTTTGATGCTAAATCTATTCAACATAATTTAGACAATCCAAGTAATAAAATTGCTTCTTACTATTTAACAGAGGCTTTAGAAAGTAGTTATCAGAGAGATTGGACAGAAGCTAGTCGTTATCTTGAACGAGCTCTTACAGTAGCACCGGAGTATTTTGAGATATATAAAATTCGAGCTTTTATTACTAGTGAGATGTCTAATTATTCAGAAGCCCAGGAATTTTATAGAATAGCGTTAGAGAATGCAACAGATAATACTACCTCTGCCGTACTTAATTATCATCTAAGTGTATTTTATACTGTGAAAATGCAAGAGCATATTAAGGCTCTTGAGTACATAGAAAAAGCAGATGAGCTATTTCCAAACAATTTTAGAATACAACTTGAAAAAGGACGTATACTTACTAACTTATCAAAATACAAAGAAGCAATAGAGATTTTTGAACAGATTAAATTAAATAATGAAACCACAATTAAATTTGCTAATCAGTATATAAGTAAATATCTTGATGTTTATTTAAGAAGAGCTCAAAGTTTAAATTTCAGAGACTACTCATTGAAACTCAGTCTCTTGGGAGATGGGCTGGAAAAACTAGATTATTTAAATGAAGTGGATTATAAAACATCTACTATTCTAATAAAAGTCTTAATAGAAGTTGTAAAGCTCTCAAATAAGGACAAGGAAAAATCAACTTTATTATTTGAAAAGTATTATATTAAATATCAAAAAGAAATATTAAAAAATAATACAGGTCAACTGTTGACATTGAAACGTATTGTAAAGGAGTCTGAAATAAAGGTTCAAGCTGATATTTTCCATTCTTTAAATGATATACATAAAAAAAGTAAGAAAAGTTATTCTAATTTTACCGTTGAAAACGAGGGAATTATTACTCAATTATTTGAGAGTTCTGGTTTTATAAACAATAAGTTCGGAAAGTACTATTTTGATTTAGAAGATTTCGAATATGCCTCTCCAATGGAAGGTGATCAAGTAAAATTTAGGATTCACAGCAATGAAAAAGGTAATCAAGCTAAAGAAATTGACCTGATTTTTTAGTGACTATGCTTTATTGCAGATGTAGTAGCAAATAAAATGTCTTGAATTATAAGAAAAATTAGAAGGAAGCCAAAAAGATCAATAAAATCGCAAGAAACCACCCGTAAGCATAAGTGATTTGCTTCACAAATAAAACTAACCAAGCAATAAAAAGTGTGTTAAATAATTTATAAAATAAAGGGTCGTTACAAAGTGAACGGCTTTTTATTGTGTAAATTGGATAAAAATTACTAAAGGTTTAGTTTGTTGATGTAATTATTTTTACGCTCCTAATTTCTCAGGTTCTAGGTTAATAATATGAAAAGACTTGTGAAAATTAGTTTTCCAAATTTTTTATGCATTAGACAAAATTAAAAATAAAGTGTTGCAAATGTATTCTAAAAACTGTAAAATAAATTTAATGAGAAATACATAAAAAATTAAGGAGAATTTTATAATGGGCGCATCAAGAATTAGCTCTAATGTGATGACAGCACAAAACGCAATCTCTAAACTAACAGGGGTAGAAGCTGGTGCAATTCAAAATGAGAGTATCCACTTTGCAGGAAGTAACATTGCTTGTATGAAAGCAGGGCAGAAACTGAATAATCAAATGCTTAAAGATGTGAGTGAGCTAGTGTCATGTATCCAAAAACAAGCAAATAAAGTTGAAGGATTGGCACAGGCAATAGAGTATCGAGATAAAGCGGATAGTCAAAGTTGGGGGTTCTAGCATGAAAGATAAAAGTGCAGATGAGCGATTGGTATTAGGGCGAGAAATTTATGCCAAAGAAAATCAAATTGATGAGGTCAACCAAGAATATCGGAATCATCAAGCTCAACTTGAACGATTTCATAATGAGATGAATCGTTTATTTTATGTTGAAGAAGAGCTTTATGTTCAGGAAAAACAAGAGGGAGAGCAGAACAATTGGAAAAGTTCAGAGTTTCAAGGGTTCGTGAAGAAATACAGCAAGTTATTTCTAATGAATTTGATTTGATTGACCGAGGCTATCGTCAAGTTCGTATGAAAATCCAAGATGATATTGACCAACTTCAAACAGAAAGGAATCGATTGCCGTGGGACTAAAATATAATAAAAACGATGGGAATCTTTTTATTTCTGCAATGAATCATAATGTATCAAGCGCAAATGAAATTGTGAGTCGATTAAGAGAGGGAAGCGACCATTTAATTAGTAGGGTAGAGGGTGGTTCTTCTCAATTATCAGGAAAAGCTTATCATGCCGTAGGAACTCTTTTTGCGAGTTTGATTAAACCAGTGCTTACCAAGTTAGAATCAGCAACAGAAGATATAAAAAGTGATATTCAAGTCTTTCACTCTCAAAGTTCTGTATTTGATACCTTTAATGATACAATCTATGATGAAGACCACCTTAATCAATTACTTGAAATTAAACGTCAGCAACAAGCCTTAGTTCAAACTCAAATCAGTTTATTTAGTGGGAGCTTATTGTGGGATTTGGCTAAAAATGTAGCAGAAGAACTCTTTTATGAGGGAAAACGACTAGAGAATGTAGCGGAACATTACGCAAATGAGATGAGAGAAATTGAAGAGAAGCTCCGAATCTTACATGAATTTGATTCACGGACGAGTAGCCTTTTTCAGGATAGTCTTACGGTGTTCCAAAGTGCGATGCAGGGAGTTAAGGCACTTAATCAGGGGCGCTTTGATTCTAAAGGGAATTTTTCAATCCCTTCAAGTTCTAATATGGATTGGTACAAAACACTTACTAATCAAAAATTGGATTCAGCCTTAGTTTCAGATGTTGAGGCAGAACGTAATGCACTTCTCAAAGGACTTGATGTCAAAGGCTTGGCGGATAAAGACCGAGAAAAATATGAGTCATCTGTTTCAGATATTATCAAGACACTACAAAGCCAAGGCTGGACAAAGGAAGGGATTGAAGCTTATCTTAAAACGCTTGCGACAATCAATTCAAACAGTCATTCAGCAGGTGACCGTTTCCCAATTGAATCTTACATTGAAAATGCTCAATTGATGAAATTCTTGTTAGATAATGCGAGTCATCTTGATGTTTCTAAATACATTGAGAATAATTGGGGAAAGACTAAAACTTATTATTTTGTTAATGGGAACCAAATTATATTTTAACGCAACTTGGTGCTTATCTTCCACAGTTTAATGTGAAGAAACAAGCCAGTGCAGAGGATGCTTCAAAAGTGGCACCTATTTTGAAAGATAAAGTTGTTAATCCAAGAGATTCAGGGGTTGCTTTGGTTGCAAATACAATTTTTGATGAATCAGAGTTGATGAGAATAACAAATAGTAAAGAATTTATTGCAACGTTAAGAAATAAGGTCTTTACTAATACAAAAGCTTCGCTATATAATTTTAATTCATCTATTAAAGGATTTGAAATAGCCAAGAAAGAATTTGATGCGCTGAAACTTGCGGATGTGAAGACTTATCCAAGTGGGACTATAGTCGGTAAGTTACCTAATGGAGATATTGTTAATCTTCATCCCGGTAGTTCAGTAGGTGGTGCGCCTTCTTTGGAAATTCAAAGTTCTTTAGATAAAACAATAAATATAAAGATTAGATACTAGGAGAAGCTATGGAAATGGTAATTGATAGTGAGTTTATTTACAAAATATTAGTCATCAGGGAGATTTGGGAGGATGAAGGAACTTTTCATTTTATATTTGAAACTCAAACTGAAAGAGAATTAGCTAGTAAAGAATATTATGAGTTATCTTTTAGTCGTGTTGTTGGTATGGAATATTCTATAATGGCTATTAACAGACTTAGATTTTCTAAATTAACCGCAAAAGATGAGTTAAATAGCAATATATGTCTGATAGAAAATTCTGAGTGGATAAAAAACTTAGATGAATACTTTATTGATATTTATCAGCCTAAGAACTTGAAACATTATCTTATAATAGATTCTAGTGATACTGTAATAGATATTCTAGCAGACGGACACCCAACGTTAGAAAAAATCAGTAAACCTGAAGGTACGAAGTTATTAAAAGAAGAAATTGAACAGTTAAGATGGTGGAAAAATAAAGAAAATTTAACAGCTATCCAAGATGAATTAAAAGAGTTAAGAGAGTACAAAATTAAGCGAGAAAAGGAAGATAAACAAGCTAGAGAAGATGAAATTAATGCTAATTCTTTTGGTTTTTGATGAAATGAAGACATATAGGTGGGGAAATTAAATGTCATTTGGGATATTTTTATTAATTGCGTTTATTTTAGTGACGATTGCAAGTGTAGTTTGGAAGTATAGAGGTTTAATCTATTTTGTCGGAATTGTATTTTTGATTTGGCTATTTCTGAAGTATTTTTTCGTTGCTTTATTTATAATTTTAGGACTTGTGATTGCTCATTTTGTAAGAAAGAATGAAGTAAATGAGAGAATTTCTGTTGAAGAAGATAAAGCAAAACAAGCTCACCAAGAAAAAGTAAATGCATGGCGTAAGGAGCAAGAAAGAAAATATGGTTCTAATTGGTATCATGCAAACAGAGACGAAAAACAAACTAGAGCAGAAAAATCAAAAGATAGTCAAACTACGAAATTAATAGACTATGATAGACGCTGGGATAGTACAAACCCTTATATTATTTTAGGAGTAAGAGAACTATCAACATTTGCTGAAATAAAAAATCAATATAAATTTCTTTCAAAAAAATATCATCCAGACGTTGCGACTGAGTTAAATTCAGATACGATTATGAAAAAAATAAATTGGGCTTGGGATGAAATAAGAAAAGAAAAAGAAAACTACTGACTTAATGAGTTAGTAGTTTTCTTTATTTTATAAAATTAGGTAAGAAAAAGTATGAAAAGTCCTGTTAAATATTGTTTTGTTGTTTCCGTAAATATTCATTCATGACGAGTTGCTCTAATAAGTGATTTTTAGAAAAATGTGCGTATTCTTGTTCAAAGAGCAATTCTTCAATAGATAGTTTTTGTAAAAAATTGGTACATTCTTGCTGATTTTCGATCACGCCTCGACTTGTTTTGACGGGTAAAAATTTAGTAGTAGGTTTAAAATTCTTTTTGTCAATTAAGGTTTTGATTTGCCTTGATGTTCTATAATCACCATCTCTAAATTTTAAAACTAAGCTTAGTGCTTCATTATAAGTTAGACCTATAATGAAGCACTAAGCTTAGTTTAGAAATTAAGAAATTAGAAAAAGGTAAAAAGTATGAGATTAACAACAGAACAAATTAGATTTTTGGAACAATATTTAAGAAGAAATGTAACGGTCACGGTAGTGTCTAGTGTCGTTTTTTATAGAGACGTTCGTCCTTTTTCAGAAGCGAATAAAGAACTCAGTAATTTTAGTTCAGAAGAGTTAGGGGAAGTTGATGATTTGATGGAAGAATTTTCTATTAATGGTCGTGAAATTAGTTCTTATGCGGCGCATGCTTTGCTTGGAGAAAGTCATTTTTCAAGTGATTCTGTCTATGAACTTGAAGAAGCATTTAATGTTATGGGAACAACGATTCAAGAAGTTTTGTCACAGATGGATAAATAGGAGAAGTCGATAAATAATGAAAGTTAATCAAAGACAAGTCCGACTGATTATTTTAGAAGCTCAAAGTCAAGAGGTTAAATTAAAATTTATTGATGAATTTGAACATTATTCAAGGACTGCCAAAAGCCTTAAAGAATATTTAGAATATATCAGAGCTAGTTGAATAGAAGTTGATTTCCCTCATTCTTCTTTTGCAATTTTAAAGCAATTAGTATTAAAAAATGAGGAGAAACTTTTTTGTCAGTAATAATGAGTTAAAAATAAATTTGACTAGAAAAAGAGGATAAAATGGAATTTCAAAAAATTAAACGAGAGTGTCATCATGCAACAGAACACTATGGAAATTTAAAAAGAGCGCTGGAAGTCGTGATAGAAACGTATAATGAAACAACGTTCAGATATAATTTAAGAATTTCAGGAGTATATGACCTTATTGTAAAACGCGGTTATGGCGAAATTTCACTTGATGTTTTAGCTGAACTAAAGTCTGATGAATTTGAAAGTTATTTTGCAGATAGAAGATTTGATGTAAATGCTTTTTCAGAATATTTTTTGAGGGATATTAAGTTTTTTCAGACAAACGAAGCAGAAGAATTGGCTCAACTAGCTAGAAAATCTATGCAATTGTATCGTGAGTATTTAACAGTTTTAGATAATTTGTATCTTAATTGTGCTTTTGAAAGTAATTAAAAGTTGAAAAATGCACCTATTTGTGATAAAATGTTAGTAAATAAAGAATGAGAGGTGTAGATATGAGTGTGATTCAAGTTTCTGCAAGAGTAGATAAAACTTTGAGAGATGAAGCTCAAAAAGTATTTGATAAGCAAGGGCTAGATGTTGCGACTGTGATTAAGATGTTAATTACAAAAACAGCTTATGAACAACAAATACCGCTCACTCTTTTTACTCAATCATCAACAGGTTATCCTTCGGGGTGGTTTTCTCCTGAACGAGTAGAAGCAAGAGGAAAAATTTCTGAAATGACTAAAAAATCAGAAGCAAAAACACTTGATTTCTCAAAAACAGAAGATGTTGCGGAGTTTTTCAATGAGAAATTTCCAGAGTATGAGGGGTTAATGTAGTGGAACTGAGCGAGCATACAGTGGTTATCGCCAAAGTTATTTATGCGGACGGGACGGGTTCAAAAGTTCGTCCCGCTTTTGTTATAGAGTTAGACGGTACAGTTGTAAAAACTTATCGCATTACAAGCCAATATGAAAATAAATCAGAGTATATTAAGAGTAGATACTTTGAAATTATTGATTATATTGAGGCAGGCTTACGTAAACGTTCATGGATTGATACGGTTCAGGCTTATAATATTGATGGTAATAAAACAAAAATAAGAGTGTTGGGCTATTTATCAGCACGAGATGAAATAAGACTTCGAGAGTTTTTAGAACAGTTAGAATAAGCACTGACATTTAGTCAGGCTTTTTTATTTTTAGGAAAGAAAATAGTGAGGATAGAGTTATGATTTATAATGTTGATATAAGTGCAAATTTTAATGAAGAACAGCACGGAGTTAACACTCGTACAGCAGAGATTGAGGTATATTTAAGAGAAACAGAAACGAATAAGTTATTCAAATATTTTCCTATGTCGGCAGAAATTATTCAGGAAACTGAAACAGATAAATTTTATGAGGTTGATTTCAGACGTGCTTATTTTGGTAAGCAAGAAGGCAGGGTTTTATCACAATTAGGAGTACAGCGCTTTAAAAAAATGTTTGGTGGTTTTGCGGACGAGAAACATTTAAGTATCGCATTGGAGTACGATTATGATTAAAGAAGAACAAATAGCAGATTTAAGGCGAGATGTTGAAAAAGTACGTAGAGCAAGTGAAGCACCGCGTACTTGGGAAGGTTTAGCGGAGATTGAATCAATTATAAATTATATCAATCGAAAATATGGAACATCTTTTAGAGGTTATGAGATAGCATTAAGCGAAGCGGAATCTTACTTATGGAATAAGCATGATAGGCTAAAAGGTTACTATTAGGAAAAGAGCAGGAAAAATCTTGCTCTTTTTTGTGTTTAAAAATTGAAAAGGAAGGAAGATTAAATATTATGAATCGAAATTTGATTAGTAAACCTATAATTACTTGTGAAGATTTAATACAGTTGGGTTTACCACCAACACAAGCGAAAAGAGTAATTCATGATGCGAAAAAAAAGGCAGTTTTAGCAGGATTTACTTTTTATAATGGAAAGCAAAACTTTGCGCCTTCTAAATTTATCTTTGAAATTATTGGAATAGCAGAGGTAGCTTAATGGCAACAATACGATATAGGCAACGTGGAGTAAAAAAACTTTGGCATTTTGAAATTAGAGATGAATCAGGAAAAAGTGTAGCTTATCAAGGTGGATTTAAAACAAAGAGAATGGCTCAACTAGCTGGAAGTCCAATCTTTCAGGAAATTCAAAACGGAAGTAAGTTAAGCCCAGAAATGACACTCCTTAATTTATATGATTACTGGTTTGATGTAAAAATTAATAGTAAAGATTTAGAAGTAGCAACTTTTAGAAAATACTCTTATTATAAAAATGTGATTCAAGAAAACTTTGATATTCCAATAAAAAATATTAAGACAAGTCAGTATCAGCAGAAAATGAATAAATTAGGGGAAAAAGTTAGCTATGATGTTTTGCAAAGAATAAATAGTGTCATTCATAAGTCTATACAGTTGGCAAAAAGTGATAAAGTGCTTGTTGATGATTTTACATTAGGTGTAGATTTGAATACACAAAAGAAGTCAAAACTAATTGAGAATAAATATCTTCATAGCATATCAGATATATTAAAATTACAAAAGGAATTACGAGAGCGATTGAATTATAAAAAATCAGTAGTTCCTTATGTCCTTTATATTTTGCTTTCTACGGGTATGAGATATGGAGAAGCAATTGCTCTTACATGGAATGATATTAATTTTGAAAATGAAATAATTCATACTTATCGAAGATTTAACACTTCGCCTAAAATTTGGAAATTTGTTGCTCCAAAAACTGATATTTCAATTAGAGACATTCCACTAAATAAAAACGATATAGAAGTTTTAAAAAGTTTAAAAAAAGAGCAGAAATCTAGTAATTCAGAATTAGATATTAAAAATAAAAACAATTTAGTTTTTCAACATTACGGTTTAACTCATGATGTGCCAAGCACGGTATCAAGTAATAAGACACTTAGAAAGATATTAGATGATATGAAAATAGAGCCTAGTAATTTATCAGTATATGGTCTAAGACACACTAGAGCTAGTTATCTAATTCATTCAGGAATACCTGTTGATGTTTGCGCAAAAGTTTTGGGTCATACTGTAATACAATTTGAAAAGACTTATCGTCATTTGTTAATTGAAAAAAGAGATGAAGGTTTTGATGCAATTAGAAAGATATTGTGAGTGGGGCAATTTTAGGGGCAAATAAAAAAGACAAACAAAAAAGCCTTATATATCAACGATACAAGGCTTTTGACTTAATGCCGACTATAGGAATCGAACCTACGACCCTTCGTTACGAGTGAAGTGCTCTACCGACTGAGCTAAGTCGGCATTATAGTGAAAGTGAAAAAATCCACTTCCATTATGATACAACTTTTCATATTAAATTTCAAGAACTAGAAGTCTTTGGCATCAGGCTTGTTATAACCATAACGTTCACAAAAATCTTCGCGGAATTCAAGAAGATTATCGTCAACGATGGCTTGACGGACGTCTTTCATGAGATTAACAAGGAAATGAAGATTATGGTATGAGCAAAGTCTTAGGCCGAATGTTTCATCTGCTTTGATTAAATGTCGCAGATAAGCGCGTGTGTAGTTCGTGCAAGTATAGCAGTTGCACATCGGGTCAAGCGGTGTGAAATCATGCTCATATTTTGCATTTCTTATATTGACACGACCAAAATGAGTCATTAGTGTTCCATTTCGTGCAATGCGAGTGGGTAAGACACAGTCAAACATATCCACTCCACGAATGACACCATCAATCAAGCTATCAGGTGCTCCCACCCCCATAAGATAACGTGGTTTATTTTCAGGCAACATCGGTGTAGTAAAGTCCAGAACAGCGTTCATTTCTTTATGGGATTCGCCGACAGCAAGACCGCCAATAGAATATCCTGCAAAATCCATTGAAGTTAAATCATTCGCCGATTGTCGCCGAAGGTCTTCAAAACCAGCACCTTGCACGATACCAAACAGACCTTGATCATACGCTCTACGGTGTGCATTTAGACCACGCTCTGCCCAACGGGATGTACGTTCAACAGAAGCTTTAACATAATCATAAGGTTGATAGAATGGCGGACATTCATCAAAGGACATCATGATATCAGAGCCAAGATTGTTTTGGATTCCAATTGCCTTTTCTGGATTGAGAAAAAGTTCACGTCCGTCCAAGTGGCTTTTGAATTTCACGCCTTCTTCTGTGATATTTTTTTTATTTTGAACAAGGCTGTAAACTTGGAAACCACCACTATCTGTGAGAATAGGCTGATCCCAATTCATAAACTTATGAAGTCCACCTGCTTGTGCAACAAGCTCATCACCTGGACGGAGCCAAAGATGGTAAGTGTTCGAGAGGATAATACCTGAGCCAAGTTGTTTGAGTTCTTCGGGACTCATTGTTTTGACCGTCGCTTGAGTTCCTACGGGCATAAACATTGGTGTTGGGAAAGTCCCGTGTGGTGTAATAATCTCACCGAGTCTTGCACCAGTATGTTTTTCTTTTTTTATTAATCTGTATTTTATTGCGTGTTCTACCATAATGTTATGCAAGTCATCTCTTGTGAGATGAGCTTGTTTTCCTTTTCTTTAATATAAAATATCACTGCATAGGGTTAAGAAAAGCGCTGCCTTTCCTATCTGTAACCTTTGGAAGGGATATTTAAAGATTAAGCAGTGTTGAAATGATGACATTTCATCGGTGAGAAACTTAGCAGATACTTGCTAAGTTAAAAATCAGCACTTATAAGTATAACAAAAAATACCATGTTTTAATAGGGGAACTTTAATAAAAATCAGGCGAAAGTCTTAGTAAATTTTACAGTTTTGCTGGTATAATAATATTAAGATAAGAACAGGATAAGAAGATGAGGAGGAAAATTTTATGCCAAGAAGAGTATTAAAGGAGCAAGCTAAAGAAGCACTAAGAGATAACTTTATGGCGAAGATGTTGCTATTTATCATCCCGATTATTTTGGGGATTTTAGGTGGCGGAAATGGAATTCGTACATCTTTAGAGCATGGAAATATGCATGGAGATACGCTTTCTAATGCCGCTTGGGTGGCAATAACATTCTTTGGACTTTTGGGTGTGATTATTGGGATTGCAATTACTCTATTTGTGACAGTAGTAACGACTGGAGCGATTTTTAATTATATCAAGATTTTCCGTGGAGAACGTACTAATCCACAGTTTAACAATGTTTTTGTACCTTTTCATGATGGTTCTGCCGGCAAGATTATTTTGTTGAATGTTGTGAAAGGACTGATTTTAATCTTACTCGCCTTCATTCCAATAATTGGTTGGGCGATTGGGATTTATCTTTCTCTGGGCTGGTCGCAATCGACATATATTTTGTTTGATCAGTTAGAACATGGCAAATATACAGGGGTGATGGATGTTCTGCGAGATTCAGCGACGATGATGAAAGGGTTGCGTGGCGACTACTTTGTGTTTAGTTTCAGCTTCTTCTGGTGGTATGTGCTGTACGGAGTTTCTGGTGGGCTTGCAGGATTTTGGACAATGCCTTATATTAATATGGCTCGTGTTGCTTACTATGAAAATATTGGTCACTTATAGGAAAAAACTTCTGTCAGTATGCTGACAGAAGTTTTTTGTGCTGACAAAATCTCAAATACTCTTTTTTATATGGCGCCCATGCAGCAAATAATAAATGAATGCAATGATAATTGAGAAAATTGCAGAAGCAAAATATAGATTACGATAGCCAAGCAAAGGCATGATTAGGCCGAGGATAAATGGTCCAAAGCCAACACCCATATCCATTAAACCAAAGAAAGTTGAAGTTGCGACACCCAAACGTTCAAACCCAGAAGTACGAATCGCAATTGCTTGACCAAAAGGAGAGAATGAGCCATAGCCCAAACCGATGAAAATAGCAGCAACTAAGAGCATCCAGCCAGAATGTGCTAGGCCAATCAAGAACAATCCAATCGCGAAGAATAAGTAGGTCGGATACATGACAAAGTTGTCTCCGTGAGTGTCAAAAATTCGGCCAGTCAATGGACGAGAAATAAGGACGGTGACAGCATAGACAAGAAAGAAGAAAGAAGCGGCTTGTGCGAGATGGATCGATGAAGCATAGGCATCCATGAATGATAAAATACTCGAATATGCAATACCTATCAGAAAGGCGATGAGTGAAATAGTTAGAGCCTTCTTCTCAAAATAATTTGACCAAGCAAATTTTTTCTTTTTGTCAGTACTGACAGAAGTGTGAGTTGTTGTTTTAGGAATATGTAGGAGAAAAATCCCGATAAGAGCAGCAAAAAGTAAAATCGCAGACAGAATAATGAGGATGTTAAAACCGGAACTTGCATAAAGAAACATAGATAAAAATGGCCCAACGGCAGAAGATAATGTTACAGAAAGAGCATAATATCCAATCCCCTCACCGCGACGCGAAGCAGGGACAATGGCTCCAGCAAGTGTTCCTGATGCGGTTGCAGCGATACCAAATCCAACACCGTGAATTAATCGAAGAAGCAAGAGCAGACCAACGCTGTGAACTGCAAAATAACCAAAAGTAAGGACAAAATAAATAATTGTACCAATATAAAGAAGTTTTTTTGCTCCAAAACGTTTCATATTATTTCCTGTCCAGAGCCTGGCAATGAAACCGCCGACAATGAAGATACCAGACAAGATACCGGCAATACTGGCTGAGGCATGATATTCAGTCATTGCCATCGAACCGATGACAACGGTGGGTAAGTAGAAGACGAGATAAAAGATAAAGTTTAGTAGCATATTAATGACAAAGGTCATTGTCCATAATTTTTCTTTCAAGTGAAGAGAGTCCTTTCAAATAATAAATTTTTTATACTATAGTTTTTTGTTGTGAAAAAAGGCAACGTATCAACGTTGCTGCACAAGCTCAAAACACAAAACGGCGCTATCCCCATAATTTGCCCATAAGATTCTTTTAAAAGTTAGAAGCAAGGGCTATTTTAATGTGAATGCGCAATCATTTTGTATGAAAACAGACAAAACTCTCGTACGTGGACGAGAGTTTTGTGTAATTCGACTCTTTTATTTTATCAAAAAACTGAGTAAATATGTTGTATAGACTACTTTGAGCTATCTGTGTATTGATTTCCACGTTAAAGTTTTATAGGATATATGAGTGATGACTAGAATGTCACGATATTGATTTTGAGCTGATTTATCATTACTTTTTTCCTAGTCCAGAATAAGCATACTCAATCTTAATGCAACGGTTCATGACAATGTCGTTTTTTCCTGCAGCGCGTAGAATTTGTTCGGCTTCTTCTGATTGAAGACCAAGTTGTGCCCAAAAAACATCGGCATCTGTATCTACAAAGTCACGTGCAACATCTGCTAAAAATTCGCTTCGACGGAAAATATCAACAATGTCAATATGAATAGGGACGTCCTTGATGGAGGCATAAACCTTTTCGCCGAGTAACTCTTGTCCTTCAAGAAGTGGGTTAACAGGAATGATTTTGTAACCATTTTTTTGCAGCCCTTGTGCGATAAGATAAGAAGAACGGTCAGTTTTGTTTGAAATACCGACAACTGCGATTGTTTTTGCTTTTTTGAGATAGTCAAAAAGTTGTTCCTGACTAGGATTTTCAAATTCGTACATGATGATTCCTCCAATAATTTATCGTGCAAATCTTTATCAGCTGATAAAAGCTTTATTATTTTTTCTATTTCTATTATAACACTATGCTATAATTAAGCTATGAAAAAGAAACAAATAAAAGCTCTTACTAGTCTAGTTGTTATTATTATTGCTTTGGCAGTGGGGTATTTTGGCTCTGGACATCTGAATATTGGCCAAGCGCCTGCTCAAACAAGCACCGTAACATCGTCAGGCAAAGTGCTTTCGACAAGTGTTAAGCAGCAGCCTTTGGATTTTAAAAATAAAAGACAAATGGTAATGGCTAATACTGATGCGCTAGGTCGAGCAGTGGATTCGCATATCCAACTTAAAAATTCACAAGAGCCTCACGTGACACGTGAACCGTTAAACTATAATCCTGTTGGTTGGCATAATTATGATTTTTATTATAAAAAATCTGATGGTTCAATCGGTAAGATGTGGTTAATGGCAAGAGGTCATCTTGTGGGTTATCAATTTTCAGGATTAAACGATGAACCACGCAACTTAGTACCTGAAACGGCTTGGTTTAATGGTGGAAACTATACTGGGATGAATGATAGTAATACAGCCAGTATGTTATATTATGAAAATCGTCTAGATAGCTGGCTTGCAAATCATCCTAATTATTATCTTGATTATCAAGTTACCCCTCTTTACAAAGGCAATGAACTTTTACCAAGACAAATTCGTTTGGCTTATGTCGGTATTGATAAAAACGGTCAGACTTTAACGATTAAGTTGGGCGGAGGACGTGAACAAACAGGTAATGGTGGAGCAACGGTAGTTGTTCTTGATAATTATGCGCCAAACGCTAAAATCAACTATGCTGATGGAACAGCGGTAAATACAGTCAGCCCTAAATAGATGCTGACAGAATTGCCATAATAAAAAATCAGTCAAAAGACCGAGTAAATCGGTCTTTTTTACTGTTATAATAAAAATATAGTAAGAATAGTTAGGTAATGAATCATCTTAAATAACGAAAATTACATTAGAAATTTGATAAAAGAATAACTATTGAGTGATAGAAAGATGAGACTGATACGGTGAGTGGTATACAGGATTAAACTTTCTCACGACATACTCTAAAGGAGAAAATAAATGTTTTTTGTACTGATTATCTTTTTGGCGGCCTTACTTTTTGTGAGAGGATTGTTTCACTTCGTATTGCCAGCCTTACTGATTTTATTGGTTTTGCGCGTGTTTCTGGGCGGATTAATGTTACTGTTTAGCCCGCATTTTATTGGGACAGTGCTTATATTGGCGTTCATCATCTGGTTAGTCAAAGCTAGTCGAGGTGGACGACGTTACTATTAGAAATAGCGCGTGTATGCGTCGGGAGGAAGAATAATGTTTTTAGGCTTTTTATCAGGACTGATTGTTCTTGTAGCAGTTGTTTCTATACTGCTTGTTGTATTTGGCGTCATTGCCACACAGATTTTCTTTAGATATATTTTGCCAATCCTATTGGTTTTGCTTGTCATTCGAATCATTTTTGCTGGGATTATGCTTCTTTTTAATCCACATTTTTGGATATTTATCGCGATAGTTGCACTTGTCATCTATTTAGTCGGTAAATTTAAAAAATGAAATTAGCCCGCATTTGTTTTGATAAAGTTACAATCAGATAAAATATAGAGAAAAATTAATCACTGACAGTGTTTTGTCAGTGATTTTTTATGTGTTTTATGTTTATAATTTTCTAAGTTTATTGAGTGTTATCAAAAAATTTGATATAATTCATTTACTAATACTGTGTGAATGTTATAAAAGTTTAGCATTTATAGTGGTGTTTCCCACCACCTTTGATATTTTGATATTAAAGCAGTTTCATGAAACTTGATAAATATTTATAATCTTTAGAATCAAATGAGTACAACAGTTAGGGCTACCTTTTTCAATGATTTATACCAATTCATCTACTAATTTTTTCTACAAATAGTTGGTAGATGAACTACAGATATACTGCCTTTTGCTTGCCAAGCAAAAGGACATCGGAGCCGTTCATAGAACGGCGTGCGAAGCACGTAGCTGCATTACAAATGGACACCCAGCGTATTGACAACGTGGCACAGCAGAGTAATTTCTAAAAACGTTTTTAGAAATTTAAACAGTATTAGAAAAAGTTGAAAAAAGCAGTGGAGGACATCATGTCAAACGAATATAGAGCACGTTCATCTCGTCATGAGCGTAGATTATCGCGCCGAGCGAGAAAAGATTTTGATATCGTAGAAGCTACGGCAGATAAAGTAACTGAAAATTTAGGCGAGCTAGAAGGTCAAAACCGTGAGAGAATTTCTAGACATACTACTGTAAGTCGCGAAAGTTCGGGCTTATCAGTGACAGCCGTAGTTATTCAAGCTGTGGTATCCTTGCTTCTTGGGTTGAGTTTTTATGCTTTTCCGTTTTGGAATCAACTTGCGACACCGCTCCAGTCACAAAATCTTTATTCTGGTTTAGCCATGCAGCATGGATTAGTTCCTTTTAATGATTTCTATGGTACGGGTGGAACGTTATTTTATGTTCTGAACTGGCTTGGGAATTTTGCAGGAAGCACCCTTATTTTATGGATATTAGAAGTTGTTGCCCTGTTTATTAGCGGTATTATAACTTTCCAACTTGTGTTTAATCAGACTAAAAGTCAAAATGCAGCTACAATTATCTCAAATTTCACATTGATTATTGTTGCTGGTTTGGCGAGAGGTGGAGATGCTCCAACATTATTTGCACTTCCGTTTGCTCTCTGGGCAGTTAAATTCTTGAATGATTATTTCCGAGAAGAATCAACTGATAGAGGATTTATCCGTTTTGGAATGGCTGGTGCAGTAACCTTAGTTATTTCACCGATTATGACAATGTTCTTCGTCTTTTCGGCAATTGCATTGTTGATTTATAATGTTTCTCATCGACGTTTTTGGCACGGTTTCTATCAGATGTTAGCAGTTATCTTAGGGATTTCAGTTATAGGTTATTCGGTAGCTTATTATGCACTCAATCAGCAGACGCTTTATACTTCGATTGAGCAATCCGTTTTGATTCCTTTGACTCATTTTGGTCCAACGGATAGCCTTCTACTTACGATTGCTAAGGCACTTGTATTAACTCTGATTTTTGGAATTGTAACAGGCTTTGTGCAAGGGTCATCCAAATAAAAAATGCAGGACGCGCAACAATTTGGTATGCCACATTATTAGTCGGCACAGTCATTGTGACAACGATGATTATCTTTGCTCAGACTTTTGATAGCTCTAATCTTCTTGCTGTCTTACCGTTTACGGTTGTCTTCTCTGGACTTGGAGTTAAAGATGCAGAACAAGTTTTTCTGAAGTATCTACAAAATCGGTTGTTTGCACCAATTTTAGGGATACTATTTATCATCTCTGCACCGTTTGCCTATCATCATTTGAATAACGCAATTTTTACAGAAGAAAAAGCTATTGCTCAGTTTATACAAGAAAATGGTAAAGCAACAGATAGAGTCTATGTATTTGGTGCTGACAAAAATATCAATAATTTAACAAGAAAGATTGCCACACTAGATAATGTTCCAGCAGATTATCCAATAAAATTTACTCAGAACTATGACTTAAAGGTTGCAAGTCTTAAAGATAAGTACATCGTCATTGAGGCTGGACAAGCTGTACCTAAAAATTTGTCTCAATTGCTGTCATCAAATTACAAAACAGCCCCTTATGCAGGAAAGCATTTCCTTATTTATCAGAAGAAATAAGAATCTGCCAGTACTGCGACTTGACTCGCGACTTTAGGCGCTTAGCGAGCATGGATACCCGTGGTGTGGACAATCGAGCGCCGAAGGCGCGAAGATGACAGAAAAGTTTGTCAGAAACAGCGCCATGAAGTTTGTGTAGCAAGATTAATTTGTTGTCGCTTTTTACAACAAATTAGCTATAGTATCTGGAATCGAGGTTAACCATGAAAGAATTCGAAAAATCACATAAGTTAGATAATGTTAGTTACGATATTCGTGGCCCAGTGCTTGATGAGGCGCAGAGGATGCGAGCCAATGGTGAAAAAATCTTGCGTCTAAATACGGGAAATCCCGCAGAATTTGGTTTTTTGGCACCTGATGAAGTGATTCGTGATTTAATTCAAAATGCAGTGGAGAGTGAGGGTTACTCTGACTCAAAAGGGATTTTTTCTGCACGTAAAGCTATTATGCAGTATTGTCAGATTAAAGGTTTTCCAAATGTTGATGTTGATGATATTTATACGGGAAATGGTGTTTCTGAACTCATTGTAATGAGTATGCAAGGCTTGCTCGACACAGGTGATGAAGTTCTTATTCCCATGCCTGATTATCCACTTTGGACAGCATCGGTTAGCTTAGCTGGTGGTAAAGCTGTGCATTATATATGTGATGAGCAGGCAGGCTGGTTCCCAGATATTGATGATATTAAATCAAAAATCACAAACAATACAAAAGCGATTGTTCTGATTAATCCTAATAATCCGACTGGTGCGCTTTATTCTAAGGAATTATTACTAGAAATTGTGCAAATTGCTCGTGAACATGATTTGATTATCTTTTCTGATGAAATCTACGATCGACTAGTGATGGATGGTGCTACGCACGTACCGATTGCAAGTCTTGCTCCAGATGTTTTCGTGGTCACAATGAATGGTCTCTCAAAATCTCATCGAATTGCAGGTTTCCGTGTGGGCTGGATGGTTTTATCAGGTGACAAATCTCATGTTAAGGGTTATATTGAAGGGCTGAATATGCTTGCTTCAATGCGCCTTTGTTCAAATGTTTTGGCGCAATCTGTTGTCCAGACTTCACTCGGAGGTACTCAGTCTGTTGATAAGTTACTTTTACCTGGTGGACGTATTTATGAACAGCGTGAATTTATTTATAATGCCATCAATGCTATTCCGGGATTATCGGCAGTTAAGCCACAGGCGGCATTCTATATCTTCCCAAAGATTGACCGTGAAATGTACCGAATTGACAATGACGAACAGTTTGTACTAGATTTTTTGAAGCAAGAGAAAATCTTGTTAGTACACGGGCGAGGATTCAACTGGAATCAACCAGACCATTTCCGAATTGTTTATTTGCCTAGAGTTGACGAGTTGGCAGAAATTCAAGAAAAAATGGAACGTTTTTTGCATCAATATAGAAGATAAAAGCTGATTATGAGATGTATGAAAGATTCATACGTCTCTTTTATTGATGATAATTTTCTGACAAATTTTTATTGTTTTTATCTATGTTTTATGTTATACTGATTATGAAAAATTTTGTATAAAGACAAGAATCTAAAAAAACTAGGAGAACAAAGTGGCTACATTACTTGAAAAAACACGTAAAATCACTGCGATTTTGCAAGATGGAGTGACTGATTTGCAGCAGGAACTTCCATACAATAGCATGACTGAACGTTTAGCAAATGTCATTGACTGTAATGCCTGTGTGATTAATACGAAGGGCGAGTTACTTGGTTACTCACTACCTTACAATACTAATAACGAACGTGTTGACCAATTTTTCTATGACCGTAAGTTACCTGATGAATATGTTCGGGCTGCGGTTCGTATTTATGATACAATGGCAAATGTTCCAGTTGACAAGCCTTTAGCGATTTTCCCAGAAGAAGTACTCAGTAATTTCCCTAATGGAGTGACAACTTTGGCACCAATCTATGGTTCTGGTATGCGTTTAGGTACGTTTATCATGTGGCGTGAAGATGGTGAGTTCACGGATGATGACCTTATTTTGGTTGAGTTGGCAACAACAGTTATTGGCGTTCAACTTTCAAATCTCAAACTTGAACAAATGGAAGAAAATATCCGTAAGGATACAATGGCTACAATGGCAGTCAATACGCTTTCTTATTCAGAGATGAAGGCTGTTAAAGCGATTATTGAAGAGCTTGATGGTGAAGAAGGTCATGTCATTGCTTCTGTCATTGCTGACAAAATTGGGATTACACGTTCTGTCATTGTCAACGCTTTGCGTAAGCTTGAATCTGCGGGCGTTATCGAATCTCGTTCGCTCGGTATGAAAGGAACTTACCTTAAAGTTCTCAACACAGGTTTGTTTGACAAACTTGCTGGACGTAACTTCTAATTAAAGCTTAAATCTGAAAACTCTGCCTTGAAATGGTCAGAGTTTTTTTGTTATTTGTTTAAGAAGAAAATTTCTGTCAGTATGCTGACAAACCTGTCAAACTGCTGATTTTTTGGTATAATTAACAAGAATATACTCTTTGAAAATGGAGATTAAAAGATGAGTCAAATTACAGAGGAGCAAGTCAAGCACGTGGCACTTTTGTCAAAGCTTGAGTTCTCGGAAGAAGAAGTGTCAGGTTTCACAGCAACTTTTGGAAAAATCATTGACATGGTTGAAATGCTAGATGAAGTAGATACTGAGGGGATTCCTTTTACGATGAATGTAGCAGATAATCTGAACTTTATGCGTGAGGATGTGGCAGAAGCAGGCGTTGACCGTGAAAAACTAATGGCTGCTGTGCCTGAAAAACAAGACGGATTTATCAAAGTCCCTGCCATGCTTTCCGACGGAGGTGACGCATAAAATGTCATACAATAACAAAACAATCAAAGAATTACACCAACTTTTGGTCAATAAGGAATTGTCAGTTGTTGAGCTGACACAATCCGTATTGACAGACATCGAAAAACGTGAGCCTGTCATTGACGCATTTCTGTCAGTAAATGCGGATAGAGCTCTTTCACAAGCTGCGACGATTGATGCGCGTGGAGTAAATCCAGAAGTACTGACAGATGGTATTTCTATTGGTGTCAAAGATAATATCGTAACAGAAGGTCTTGAGACAACGGCTGCATCAAAGATTCTTGGTGGTTGGATTCCTCCCTATAATGCGACAGTGGCTGATAAATTAGCTGAAAATGGTTTAATCACTATTGGTAAACTCAACATGGACGAATTTGCCATGGGTGGCTCAGGTGAAAATTCATCGGTAAAACCAACAAAGAATGCTTGGAATCAAACAAAAGTACCTGGAGGTTCTTCATCAGGTTCAGCTGCGTCAGTAGCATCTGGAGAGGTTCGCTTATCTCTTGGTTCAGACACAGGTGGCTCAATTCGTCAGCCAGCCGCTTTCAACGGAATTGTTGGCTTGAAACCCACCTATGGTCGGGTCAGCCGTTTTGGACTCATTGCTTTCGCTTCATCTTTAGATCAAATCGGCCCTCTTACGCCAACAGTTGAAGAAAATGCTCAGTTGCTAAATGTTATCTCTGGTTTCGATAAAAATGATGGTACCTCATCAAATGTTGCAGTACCTGACTTTACAAGCAAGATTGGTCAAGACATCAAAGGAATGAAGATTGCTCTTCCTAAAGAATATTTTGGTGAGGGCATTGATGAAAAAGTCAAAGAACAAATTTTAGCAGCAGCTAAACATTTGGAAAAATTGGGCGCTATTGTTGAAGAAGTCAGCCTGCCACATAGTAAATACGGTGTCGCTGTGTACTACATCATCGCTTCATCTGAAGCCAGCTCAAACTTGCAACGTTTTGACGGGATTCGTTATGGCTATCGCGCGCAAGATATTAATAATCTTGAAGAGCTTTATGTCAAATCTCGCTCCGAAGGATTCGGTCCTGAGGTTCAACGCCGGATTATGCTGGGGACGTTCAGTCTTTCTGCGGGTTCTTACGATAAACATTTCAAGAAGGCAGGACAGGTTCGCACGCTGATTATCAATGATTTTGCTAAGGTTTTTGAGAATTATGATTTGATTTTAGGTCCTACTGCGCCAACACCTGCTTGGGATTTGGGAGCGCGTGTTGACGACCCTATTGCCATGTATCTGGCGGATTTGTTGACGATTCCTGTCAATTTAGCTGGTCTGCCTGGGATTTCGATTCCTGCTGGATTTGTGGACGGTTTGCCTGTCGGGATGCAGTTGATTGGTAAACGCTACGACGAGGCTACGATTTATCAAGTCGCTGGCGCGTTTGAAGCAACAACAGACTTTCACCAACACCTGCCTGTGATTTTTGATAAATAATATGGAAGATTTTGCAAAAATAATCAAGCGAATGAATGCCATTGCAGACAGCGGATTAATCTATGCCAAAGACATTTTTGACCGAGAACGTTATACGGAGCTGAAAGAACTAGCCTCTGATTTGACTGAAAATTTGACAGATTTGTCAAAATGTGAATTGACGGAAGCTTTTCGCCCAACTGCTTATTATCCGACTCCGATGATTGATGTGCGGGCGTTTGTACGGGATGAAGCAGGACGAATTTTGTTGATTTGTGACAAGGTAAGAGGTGACTGGGCGATGCCTGGGGGCTACGGTGAGATTGGTCTGACGGCAAAAGAAGATGTGCTCAAAGAATTGCTTGAAGAAGCTGGTCTGACAGGGAAAGTTAATCGGTTGCTTGCTGTATTTGACACAGAGAAATGGCAGCCTCAGGCAAGACAATATTATAAATTTGTCTTTGAGTGTTCAGTAATTTCAGGGGAGTTTACGGAAAATAGTGAAACTACAGAAAGTCGTTTTTTCGATTTTGTAGATTTGTCAAATTTGAACCTGTCCGAGCATCGTAATACGTATGCCCAGTTTGAACTACTTGAAAAATTAGCTAAAGAGAACAAGCAGCATATTGATTAGGAGAACAAAATGAAAGTAAAAATCGAAGAAAAACCAGCTTTTACAGCGGTTGGATTTAGAGGACGATTTACGAGTAAAGACGGTGCAAATTTTCGTGATATTCCGAAAATGTGGGACAATCTGTCGAAGCATGATTATGAGCGACTTTTGACGCTTTCCGATGTTTTTCCACAGACAGTTTTGGGCATTTGTGCCAATGAGGACAGCGAAACGGAGACTTTTGATTACTGGATTGCGGGAGCAACGACTGCGCAAACTTCTGATTTGGAACAACTCTCGATAGGGGCGGCGACTTATGCGGTTTTTGCCGTTGAGGGTGCGCAACCTGCTGCTGTTCAAAAAGCTTGGCAGGATATTTTTGCGGAATGGTTGCCAAATAGTGACTATAAAATCGCAAATGGTCCGCAGATTGAGTATAATCCAGACGGCGATGCGTTTGCGGAAGATTATTATTGTGAGATTTGGTTGCCTGTTGTGAAAAAAATGAAGTAGAGAGTGAGCACCGTATCGAGTCTCAAAATCGGTACAGTGCCGTTCGAACGAATTTATCGCTTAGGGCGAGTTGGACCACCGACTTTGGTCGGTGGTCTTAGTCGGCTTTGGCGAGATGAAAGGTTAATAATGAACTTTGAAACAGTAATCGGACTTGAAGTCCACGTTGAATTGAATACAAACTCAAAAATCTTTAGTCCAGCTTCGACAAAATTCGGTGGCGACCCTAATACCAATACAAATGTGATTGATTGGTCATTACCAGGGGTATTGCCTGTCATGAATAAAGGCGTGATTGAAGCTGGAATAAAGGCGGCACTCGCTTTAAATATGGATATTCATAAATCCATGCATTTTGATCGTAAGAACTACTTTTATCCAGATAACCCAAAAGCTTATCAAATTTCTCAGTTTGACGAGCCGATTGGCTATAATGGATCGATTGAGATTGAGCTAGAAGACGGACATAAAGCAACTATCCGCATTGAACGCGCTCACCTCGAAGAAGATGCAGGTAAAAACACGCACGGCACGGACGGCTATTCTTACGTTGACCTCAATCGTCAAGGTGTGCCTTTGATTGAGATTGTTTCTGAGGCGGATATGCGCACACCTGAGGAAGCTTATGCATATCTGACGGCACTTAAAGAAGCCATCCTTTACACTGGCATTTCTGATGTTAAGATGGAGGAAGGCTCGATGCGCTGTGATGCCAATGTCAGCTTGCGTCCTTATGGTCAAGAAGCTTTTGGTGTCAAGACCGAAGTCAAAAACATGAACTCGTTTTCTAATGTAAAAAAAGCATTGGACTTTGAAGTGGCAAGACAAGAAAAAATCTTGCGCACCGGTGGTGAAATTCGCCAAGAAACGCGTCGTTTTAACGACAAAACGGGTGAAACCATCCTTATGAGAGTTAAAGAAGGGGCATCTGATTATCGCTATTTCCCAGAGCCAGATGTACCGCGCTTTGAGATTTCTGACGAGTGGATTGCTGCTATGAGGGATGAGTTGCCTTTGACTGCAAAGGCACGCCGTACCCATTATATCAATGATTTGGGCTTGTCAGACTATGATGCGCGTCAGTTAACTGCAACAAAAGAAGTCTCTGATTTCTTTGATGAAGCGGTCAAATTTGACACCGATGCTAAGCTCGTATCCAACTGGCTTCAGGGTGAAGTGGCGCAATATCTCAATAGCGAGAAAAAAGAATTACATGAGATTGCTTTGACTCCAGAAAACCTGACCGAAATGATTCGGTTGATTGCTGACGGGACAATTTCATCAAAAATTGCCAAAAAAGTCTTTATTGAATTGGCGAAAAATGGTGGTTCAGCGGAAGAATTTGTTAAAAAAGCGGGACTTGTGCAGATTTCTGATCCAGCTATTTTGATTCCAATTATCCAAGAAGTTTTTGCGAATAATGAAAAATCTGTCGCTGATTACAGAGCCGGAAAACAAAATGCTGCTAAAGCACTTGTCGGACAGCTCATGAAAGCAACAAAAGGTCAAGCTAATCCAAGCGTGGCACAAAAATTACTTTACGAAGAGCTGGATAATTTTTGACCGAAAATAAAAGTGGGCTGATGCCTGCTTTTTTCTCAACGAGAATAGAAAGGAATTGAGTTTGTCTTCTTGAAGAAAGTGAAAAAAGATAAAACGGGGCTTGAGCTGTGCTCAGAGCCTACGCCTCCATTGGCTTGTTTATACGCTAATACGCAAAGAGTCAAATGGCATTTTTCATCTCTTCAGAATGGTTGGACTCACATCTTATGATTAAAGACGCAACCTATTGGGCGGAGCAGATTCGCACAGGAGAAATCTCAGCAGCAGATTTACTCTCTAAGACTAAAGATAAAATTGAACAACTCAATCCACTTTATAATGCCGTGGTTGCTGACAATATTGATTTAGCAAAGTCAGACTTGTCAGTCACTCAATCGGGTTTCTTTGCAGGTGTACCTTTCGCACTTAAAATGCTTGGACAAAGTCATGCTGGACTGCCAGCTACGGCAAGTTCTTGTCTATTTGCAGATTCAGTAGCTAGTAGCGATGATAACTACGTGAAAGCTCTGATGAAAGCAGGACTAACACCTTTTGGTCAGACAAATTCACCAGAGTTTGGCTTTAAAAATATTTCGGACTCTAGACTTTATGGTGATACGCGTAATGTATGGAATCCGGCTTATTATTCGGGAGGTTCATCTGGTGGTGCAGCATCCGCAGTAGCTTCTGGAATGTTTCCGATGGCTGGAGCTTCTGATGGTGGCGGTTCAATTCGAATCCCAGCTTCTTTTTCTGGTTTGATTGGACTGAAAATGACACGAGGACGTATGCCGCAAGGCCCATCGGGCTATCGAGGTTGGCAAGGAGCTTCTATTTCGGGGAGTCTGGCAGTTTCTGTACGTGATGTGGCAAACTTTGTTGCAGAAATGCAAACTTTACAAGAAGCGCAGCCTTATCCAGCACAATTGCTTGATAAAAAGTTACTAACAGAACTATCAGTACCATCACGAAGATTAAAAATCGCTATTTCCTTTAATAGCCCTATTGAGGGGATAAAAATTTCAGAAACTTCAAAGAATGCCTTAAAAAAATCGATTGACTTTTTAGAAAAACAAGGGCATGAAGTGACAGAAATTAATTTTCCGCTTGATGCGCGCGCTCTTATACAGTCGTATTACCGTATGAATGCAGCTGAAACGATTGCTATGCTTGAACCGTGGGAAAAAGCAGTTGGTCGAAAAATCACAAAAGATGATGTTGAACTACTTACCTATGCACTCTTAGAAGCTGGTCGAAAAGCACCTGTATCCAGTTATATCAATGCTTTGGATGAATGGGATTTGGCGGCAGCAACTTTTGAAGAAAAGATTTTTAATCAATTTGATCTTTTTATTACACCAACAACAGCCAAAACAGCTCCCAAAATTGGTGAAACGTTGATGTCGGCAGAAATCTTAGAAAAAATGACACACATTGCGCAATATGATTTTGAACAACAGATAAAAATCATTGAAGAAGCATTTGAGAGGTCGCTAGCCTTTACACCTTACAATTTTATCAGTAATCTGACAGGTCAACCCGCACTTTCTCTGCCGGTCTATGTAGAAGAAACCACGAATTTACCACAGGGCGTGCAACTTTGGGGACCTAAAAATTCAGAGCTTTTACTTTTACAATTAGCGCTAGAATTTGAAAAACATGGACAATTCGTACTTCCAGAAGCTTATATCAACTGACTATTCAGTGGCTTCTTTTGTTAAAAAATCGTAGAGCGATTTCTGCCTTACGATTTTTTAGAGTTCTTGATTTTATCGAAGTAAGTGCATGCTATCTCCGCCCTTTGGGCTACGCTGTCGATGCTCGCTAAGGCGCTGAAGCGCCTAGTCGCAATCGCAATAGGGGATGAAGCAGCACTATCTCCGCTTCGCTACGCTGTCCATTCGCTCTAAATCGCTAAAGCGATAAGGCGAAATGGCAACTTTGAATTTCGTCCGACTGCCATAGGGCGTTGGCGCTTTTAGCGCCTAGGCTTCTTGGACAAGACCACTTCGCCTTGCGACTTTAGTCGATTGCGATTTGAACTTGCGACTTTAGTCGGTTAGTGAAATCGACAACGTAGCAAAGCGTAGATAGAGCGAATGGATAACGAAGCGAAGCGGAGGTGTGACCTCATATCTTTGATATTAAGCAGACTGTTGTAGCTTTAGCTGCGTACAGGTCGCTTAGTTGTTACACCTAGAGGTTGTACCTTAAATTCAGTGGCGAGTTGCCCTTTTATCAGTCGCTTCGCCTTTTGCTCTTACCATTTCGTCTTGCCAGCTTTGCTGGCTTAGAACGAATGGATAGCGGAGCGAAGCGAAGATGCAAGTTTTAGCGGCTAGTTTCGCATGACCCTAGGACATTTGTCCGTTTGCTTAGGGGCTAAAGCCCCAAGAGCAAAAGGTATTTGGCTGTAAGGCACTAAAGTGCCGATGAACATTTGTCCTCTATCTCTAGGTCACTAAAGTGACAAGAATAGAGGCAACGCCAAATGGCAATCAAACGGACAGCGTAGCGCAGCGAAGATAGCGACTAGAGAAAATGGACAAATGTTTTACGAAACTCCCACTGAATAAGTCTTGACTTCATTTTCTGTGTCTGAGCCAAGCAAGAAATCCAGCGAGGGTAGCTAGAGTGAGGCCAAGAGAGAAGATGAATCCGATACTTTCTCCTGTGGAGGGGAGAGATTTT
The DNA here is from genome assembly GCF_006965445.1 of Lactococcus protaetiae. Lineage (NCBI taxonomy): Bacteria > Bacillati > Bacillota > Bacilli > Lactobacillales > Streptococcaceae > Lactococcus > Lactococcus protaetiae. Next base: position 690,959 of record NZ_CP041356.1, read on the forward strand.
CCTGTAGGTGCAGAGATGTTTTCTGCACCAGTGGTCAACGAGTCTCCGTTCTCATCATTTCCGTTGGTTTCGCCATTTTCGTCATCATTTCCATTGTCCTCTCCGTTTCCGTTTTCATCTCCATTGGCATTTTGGTTTCCATTACCGTTCCCATTATTGTCACCATTTCCGTTAGCGTTGTTATTATTGTCGTTGTCGTTACCTTCACCAGCATTTCCAGTATCTTCTGCGGTGAGAGTCACTTGAATACGAGAGTTTTGGTTATCGCCCACTCGACTGAGGACGGTGGCTCGGTCTGTGATGTTGAAATGGATATCATGAGTGGTGTTAGGGTCTACGCTGGAGTCGGATTGAATAAAGGTAACATCATCGTCTATGAAATTCAAGAAATCAGTGGAGGCGGGACTTTTATCTGAAATTCTTGTGACTTCAAAGTTTCCTTTTTCAAGTAATGCTTCTGGGTCGAGGTCGGCACGCTCGCTGTGTGGATGTTCGAAATGTTCTAGACTAACGTATAAATCGTTGCCATCCGTGAAGCTGGTATCGCCATCATAGACGAAAAGTGTGAAAGTGAAAGTGTATTCGTTGTCATCCTCTGAACTTGCTGTGAAGTTGAAGTTACGAATTCCTGTTTCGAGTGTGTCGTCTGTTTCGCCAAGAACATTGCGCATTTTAGTGATTAAGTCACTAAAGTCTAGGTCTAGATTTTTCTCGGTGGACAAATCATGGACATAGAGGTTGGAAGTGATTGCGTTTTTTAGGTCTGCATCTGTGATTTTCTCGTGGACGGCGAAGTTGCTTGTGTGTTGCTCAAAGCGCGCATTCCGCTTCCATGTCCCTGCGGCACCAGTGGCAGAGGCTGTCATGAGTTCGGCGGAAGTTTTCACTTGTTCGCTTCGTGTGAGGGGAGTTGCTTCTGGTTGAAGTACCCAGCGGTCGAGGTAGTTTGGGAGAAGGCCAGGGAGTGAAGTGTCCGAGATATTGGTAGAATCGCCTAGTGTGAGGGTATGGAGAGAAGTGGTTTCAATAAGCATACCTTCTTTATGGGTGACCTTTGTTGTATCAAAACTTGATATATCGAGACTCGCTAAGAGGATATTGCCACTAAACATATAGCTCATCTGAATTACTTTCTCAGTATTAAAGTTAGATAAATCAAGTTGGGTAAGCAAACTTAGACCTAAGAACATCTGTTCCATATTTTCTACGTTAGAAGTGTTAAAACTACTCACATCTAAACTCGTTAAACTAGATAGACCATAGAACATCTGTTGCATATTTGTTACTTTTTCCGTATTAAAGTTAGATAAATCAAGTTGGGTAAGCAAACTTAGACCTAAGAACATCATATCCATATTTATTACATTTTCTGTATTTAGATTGTTGAGGTTGATGATTTCGTCTAGGTTTGATAAATCACTGAAAAGTTTTGATGAGTCCTTACTTGCGAGGATTTCACGTTTGAATTCAATTTTGTTAATGGTGTAGGGTTCACTTTCTGGGTCTCTGTCTTTGTTGATGAAGTCCTCTTCGAGCTTCTTGAAATAATATCCTGTCGTGCCACCTTTGAGAAGGTTTCCTCCAGTGATGTCAAGCTTTCCGCTGGTTTTGTCGAAAGTGTAGGTAATGCCATTCCAGTAGTCTTGGAGTTCCCAGATGCCAGCAACGGCACCAGTTTCTTTTGAGGCATTGATGAGCTTAGCGGTGTCGTAGACGGTACCGTCGGCATTTAGCCAAGCCTTGCCTTCGTATAGATTAAACTGAGTATAAGGGAGATCATGCTCAAACCCTATACCGAACAATGTTCCATCAAGATTAGAGTTTTCACCAAGAACTAGAGTGTGGAGACTTCTTAAATCTCCCAACATACCTGCTTTACCAGTTCCACCCAGATTCGGATCTAGAGCAGATAGGTCAAAATCACTGAGGTCTAAATACTCTATGGCTGAACCGAAAAACATAGTACCAGCGTTCTCTAAACTCTCGGTGTTGAACTCGTCCCAATTTTCAAGTTCCTTGAGATTAGAAGTTCCTAAAAACATATTGTTCATGGAGTCTACATCTTGTGTAAAGAAATTGCCGCCAAAGATGATTGTCTGAACACCTGAGTACTGAAACATATCTTGCATATCTGTAGCGTAAGAAGTGTCTAAATTTGACAAGTCCAGCTCTTCGAGATTTGGTGTATTTGCAAATAGTTGACCAAAATTCTGCGCTTTATTAGTATTAATATGCCCAAAACCTTCGATTGTTCTCACATATTCTAAGCTTTGAAAGTAGCCAAAAAAATCTGTACCTACAACGACTGGTCCTGTAAAAGTAATAGACTGAATATATACTTCATCATCATCTAGTGTTTTTTGAAATTTTCCTTCTAAATCATATAGAGGCAAACTAGTATTAATTGTCCCGCCTGTGATTTCAAGAGCGCCAGTGGTGGTTTCAAAACTGTACTCTAAACCTCCCCACTTGATATCTACGTGAGTGATTGGTGTTGAGGAGTAAGGGATAAAGCTTTGGTCTGTGATTTGTATGAGGTTGGCTTGGGTGATTTTTTCTAGATTTTCAGTGCTTTCGATGTATTCTGTATCTTCTGCATCTTTTGCATTTTCAGGGGGAGTTGGGTTTGTCTTGCTCTCATTATTTTCTAATGATTTGTCTGATTCGGATTCGGTGGTGGAAGGAAGTTCAGCGCTTTCGATGTTGTCTGTAGGGTGTTGATTGGTTGTTTTTGGGATTTCTTCGAGGGTGTCTGCGAGTGTGAAAGTCGCAGAGGTAAAGCTACCAAAGAGTAATGAGGGGATAGCTAGACTAATCCCAAGTCGGCGTAATTTTTTCTTGTGGTTGGTCATGTGAGGTCTCCTTGCGTTTTTAATGTATCTCTTATCATTTTATTTTTTTTTTTTTCATAATTTGAAATGATATGGGTAAAATAGGGCAAAAAGACTCTGAAAATTTTTCAGAGTCTTTTTTAATGATGAAAGACATTAAGCAAGGTCTTGCGTTTTGGTATGAGTTCTGTTTTTTCATACAAATCTTGGTTGTTTCTGAAGCGTTTAACCATTTGAATGGTGGTGGGAATTAAAATAGAGGTTGAACCAATCCAAGCTGCTGGATTGCTTGAGATAATGACGGTGTAATTCAGCAAGAGAACACCGACAATCGCGACTCCAGCACGCATGAATAACTCAGCAAAACCGCAGAGTGTTGGGATTTTAGCATTTCCTAAACCTTGAATCGTCGAGCGGGTCACAAAGAGAATCGCAAGTAGCCAATAGAAACTACCATTTACAAGATAATAATGGCTAGCCATCTCGATGACGGCAGTCTGACTTGCGGAAATGAATGCTGTGGTAAAGTAAAAGTGAGCAAGGTTAAGAAGAAGGGCAAAACCGATAGACCAACCCACTGCGATAGCAATCGAGCGCGAAAGTCCTTGATTAATCCGTTTATATTGCTTGGCGCCATAGTTTTGAGCGCCAAAAGTTGCCATTGCGAGCCCGATAGACATCATCGGAAGCATAGCAAGCTGATCGATTTTGGACACGATGGCTTGGGTAGCGACGGCATTTGTTCCCATCTTATTAAGTGCGATTTGTAGAGTGATAGAGCCAATGGCGATAATGCTAGATTGAAAACCCATTGGCACAGCGAGTCTTGCATGATGTAGAATCTCTTTTGGGTTATAGCCCAATAAATCTTTAGTAAGATGAAAATCTGGCACTTTCTTTTTGATATGCCAAAAAAGATAGACAACTGAGATGGCTTGCGCCAGAATGGTTGCGGCACTTGAACCAAGCAGTCCAAGATGGAGGACAAGAATAGCAAAATACTCCAAACCAATATTTAAAATACTAGCGACAACAAGGGCATACAATGGCGTTTTGGAATCTCCAAGTGCGCGTAGGGCATTGGAGAGATAGGCATAAAGATTGGTTGCAATCATTCCACCAAGCATGATGGTTAAAAAAGTCTTTGCACCAGCAAAAATTTCGCTAGGAGTTTGCATCAATTCAAGAAGCGAGCCGACAAAAATAACAGAGACGATACTCAATAAAATAGAAATGGCAATCGTAAAATAAAGTCCTGTAATATATGATTTTTTGACTGAGTTTTTGTCCTTAGCTCCGAAGCGCTGGGCGGTCAGAATTGTTAGTCCAGCAGTCATCCCTTGAGCAAATCCGACAATGAGGAAATTGATTGAGCCAGTTGCTCCAACGGAAGCTAGGGCATCTTTTCCGAGTGTTTGTCCAACAATCAACGTATCAGCGGTATTATAGAGGACCTGGAAGAAGTTTCCTAAAAGTAGTGGCAAGGTAAAGGCGATAAGCCCTTTGAGGATATTTCCTTTTGTTAAATCTTTCATTTTTCCCTAATTACTAATTTCTCGTATCCACCGAGAAAGCGTTTAAATATGATTTCTTTATTTTAGACCATTTTGATTGCTTTTACAAGGGCTTATCTTGATAAAAGCTGAGAAATTAGGGCTTAGTCATAAATATTACAACAAAAAAAGCCCGACTTCATTGACTGAAGTCCGAGCTTTTGCTTATATCAGAATTATTTTTCGATATTTACAGCTTGAGGTCCGCGAGGGCCGTCTTCGATATCAAAAGTTACTTTTTGACCTTCGTCGAGGGTTTTGAATCCGTCGCCTTGGATAGCTGAGAAGTGTGCAAATACGTCTTTTCCGTCTTCAGCAGTGATGAATCCGAAACCTTTAGTTGCGTTAAACCATTTTACAGTTCCTTGTGCCATTTTGTTACATCCTTTCTGTAAATTATAAATCTTATTTTGGGAAAAGAATGGAACAAATGTTACAATCATGATTCTAAAACAAAAACTTACAGCTTTATGATAACATAGTTAGTATGGAAAATAAAGTGTTAATTCGCAAAAAAATGATAAATTTACTAAATAATTTTTCTGCCGACGAAAAAAAGCGGCAAACTGGTGAGATTTTATCAGCTTTAATGGCTTCAAAAACATGGGGAAATGCTGATAAAATCGCACTTTATATGGCAACACCAATGGAATTTGATTTGTCGAGACTTTTTGAGGTGACTGACAAGGAAATTTTGATTCCTAAATGTTTGCCTAAACGTCAGATGATTTTTGCAAAGTATGACACAAAACATTTGGTTCGCTCAAATTTTGGACTGATGGAGCCAGATTCAATGGTTGAAGTTATCCCTGACTTGATTGTCGTTCCTGGTTTGGCATGGAATGAGCAGGGGTATCGTATTGGATTTGGTGGAGGTTACTATGACCGTTATTTGTCGGGATTTGAGGGTTTAACAGTGTCTGTGATTTATGATTTCCAAAAAGTAGATTTTACACCAGAAGCGCATGATATTGCAGTTCATGAAGTTTTTACTGCTGCAAGAAAGGATTAGAATACAAAAATAATGAATTTAAATGACTTTAAACGCGATGTAACTCGCTATAAAGCGACCTATATTCTCGCTTTATTTACGACAATTGTTTGGCTTTGGCAATTTATAAGCTTTGGCTCAGCGGCAACTTCTGGGATTAATTTATTTAATGCTGGCGCTTTATTTGGACCTGCAATTGTGCAAGACCCGACTCAATTGTGGCGACTGGTGACACCGATTTTTGTTCATATTGGTTGGATGCATTTTCTGATGAATATGTTGACGCTTGTCTTTATTGGTCGGCAGATTGAGACGATTTTTGGCTCTTTACGGTTTACTGCGATTTATATTTTGGCGGGTGTGTTCGGAAATGCGATGACTTTTTTACTTACACCAAATACTTTGTCAGCGGGCGCGTCAACCTCTCTTTTCGGGCTGTTCGCTGCTGTGGCAGGATTGGGATTTTTTACAGGACATCCTTTTCTTAGACAAATCGGAAAAACTTTTGCTGTGTTGATTGTTGCGAATTTACTTTTTAATACTTTTGATTTGAGTACCATCAACATTTGGGGGCATATCGGTGGGGCGCTGGGCGGAGCTCTTCTTTCTGCTATATTTCCTCCAAAAGCATTTAGACCCTCAATCCCAGAGCATTATCGCTGGTTTTCGGTGATTGCCTTTGTTTTCTTGCTTATTGCCTTTGTTGGTCTTTCTTTTGTAAGATAAGGGGATATTGCGGAGACTGGATGATATATGGGTTCCGCTTTAATTTAGCAAGGCGTGCTATCTTCGCCCTTTGGGCTACGCTGTCCATCCTCGCTACGGTGCTACGTGCTTCGCACGCCGTTCTGCGAACGGCTCCGTTGTCTGTTTGATTGCCATTTGGCGTTGTCTCTATTCTTGTCACTTTAGTGACTTAGAGATAGAGGACAAATGTTCATCGGCACTTTAGTGTCTTACAGCCAATGCCTTTTGCTCTTGGGGCTTTAAGCCCCTAAGCAAACGGACAAATGTCCTATGGTCATGCGAAGCTAGCTGCTAAAGCAGTAAGAGCAAAAGCCAAAGCGATAAGGCGAAATGGCAAGCTCTGTTTTCGTTCTACTGCCCTAGGGTCTTAGCGCTTTAGCGATTGCGATTTGAGCTTGTTGCTGTAGCAACTTAGCGAAATCGACAGCGGAGCAAAGCGAGATAGACTTCAGGGACAAGACCACTTCGCCTTGCGACTTTAGTCGCTTAGAGCGAATGGATAACGAAGCGAAGCGGAGGTGTGACCTCATATCTTTGATGTGAGGTTGTGCCCTAACATTGGTGGGGAGAAAGAATTCTCCACCAATGAAGTAATCACTTCAAAATCCGCTAGTATTTTGTTGGTGGCAATTTCAATGAGTATGACTTTTGCTCTTGGGGGAGCTATAACAAACGGAGAGTGTAGCGAGTAGACTGTTCATCATGGGCTGTGAAGTTCGCGAAGTGACATCAATCCGTTGTTGATTTTTACAGTGGTTTAGTTATAAAAAACTTATTTTGATGAGGAAAACATGAAAGTGCTTGCAATGCGATTCTAATCTTGCTAAAATTATTCTATAAAACGCAGTAAGTATAGTGAGTGTTAACTAGCGTGTTGTGACACTAGCTTTGCACCACGACATCAATTCGTTGTTGCTTAAAAGTATGGAGAAAGTTATGAAAATTAATAAAACAGTAGATGCACCACGAGAATTTATTTTTGAAAAAATCATTGATTCTTGTCTTTATGATATTGAGAAAAATACGGGGAAACGTCCAAAAGTTCGTAGCCTTAGTGGTTATGAATATACGAAAACCTTTGGAAAAAATCAAAAGGGAACGATTAAAATCAATGAATTAACTGACCCAAGTATCTATGAATTTACGACAAAAACGAATCGTAATACTTTTAAAACCCGTTGGGAATTACACAAGATTGATGATCGAAGTACAGATATTATCATTGAGGAAACTCAAAGTTCAAACGGTACAATACAGATGCTAAATGACAAATTTGTAGGATTGATTCTTGGACGATTTAAAAAACGTCAAATGTTGGCGGTTTTGGATAATATCAATCGAGCTTACAACGGAGGAAGAACACGGTAAAGGGTTTTTGAATCAATGAAAATAGAACATATTGGATTAATGGTTCAGGATTTGGAGCAGATGCGTCAGTTTTATGAGCATTATTTTGAGGCGAGCGCAGGAGAAAAATATCACAATCCTAAAACTACTTTTCAATCTTACTTTTTGAGTTTTGCTGATGGAGCAAGGTTAGAAATTGGGACAAAAGAGAATTCTGTCAGTCCTCTCAGAAATACTGTCAGCACAGGTTACGCACATTTGGCTATTTCTGTGGGGTCAAAAGAGCGTGTCAATCAACTTGTCCAGCAGTTTCAAACAGATGGTTTTACGATAAAATCAGGTCCGAGAACAACAGGTGATGGTTATTATGAAGCAGTAGTGCTTGATCCAGAGAAAAATGAAATTGAAATTACAATTTAGAATCGAAGTTTCAAGGAATATTTATAGTAATTTAACAGTTCTTTTAGATAAGCTGACATATTTTGTCAGTTTTTTTATTTTTTGTAAATTCATGCTTGTAAAATAAAACACAAAGTTTTATAATGAACTTGTTAATAAAGAAATGAAAAAAGGATATAAAAATATAAATATTAATAAAGGAGATTTTTATTATGAAAGCAGCAGTTGTACGTCAAAATCCAGACGGTTATGCTGATGTTGTCGAAAAAATGTTGCGTCCAATCAAGACAAATGAAGCATTGCTAGACATGAAATATTGTGGCATTTGCAACACGTCGTCTTGATGAAGTCAATGACATTATTGATGAGATGAAAGCAGGAAAAATCGAAGGACGTATGGTTATTGATTTTACAAAATAACCCTATTGAAGCAAGGCAGAGAGATTTTACAGTCTGGTAGAAAGAAGACACTAAAATGGAAACAGAACATTTAGTTAATTATTCAAGAGATGAATATCATAATCTTTCGCAATTTCAACAAGAAGAAATTACAAACAACTTTAAACAAGCGATTCTTTATAAGATAAAAGAAGAAAATATTGATATTGATGATGTCAGTGCAAAAGCGGGTTATTCTCCAGGAGATTTGTCAGCACTTTTACATTATGACACAGTCACTTACGAAACCCATGCAGAGCTTCAACGCATTTTGGCGGTGGTCAATAGCTTTGCACATTAATTCATGCTCCTAAAAAGAGGCAGCGACTTATTTTACAAGTCGCTGTTTTTTACTGACAGAATTTTACTGTTGAGAAATGCACTTAATGTGCCTTTTTATCAGTCACTTTAGTAATTAGAAAAAACGGGTAGCATAGTGAGTGTGATAAACGGAGACTGTTTGCAAAATAGTGTATGTGTCATGGTGTTATTTAGTTAGAAACAGGATTAGCCAGAGTGCTGACAGAAATCTTGTCAGCATCAAAATCAATGACAGATTTTGTTTCTCTTAACTTTGTGTTAAAATGAATTTATGAATACGAATACAAAAGAGAAAAAAGAACTGTTAGATTTGACGATTTATGCTTTCCATAAGCCTTTGACAGCAGCACGTGAGGCAGCATTCTACAAACTCCTAGAGTTTTCAAAAGCTTATCGCCATCTGGAAAATGAACGATTGACGTCAATGGTTATTGACACGCACTTTGACGTTTTTTGGAAAAAGCAACAACTCAAAATGTCAGGAGTTGGCTATGTCGCAAGTTACCCAGAAGCTAGGGGGAATGGGGCTATTCGTCAGCTAATGACCCAACTTTTGCGGGAAAATTATGAAGCTGGGACCGCTCTTTCTTATCTTGCACCATTTTCTTATCAATTTTATGGCAAATTTGGTTATTCGTATGCTTTTGACCAAAAATCCTATACGATGAAAGCAATAGATTTTCCTAAAGGTCAAAAAACAAAAGGCGAAATAACGAGAGAAGTGCTGACAGAGTCTGCTATTAATGATGATTCTGCTGATTCACTTTTGTCAGTACTGACAGAAATTCATCAGCAAGCTTACAATCAAGGTTCGCTCATTCGTCCACCGTATTTATGGGATTATTATTTCAAACACAAGTCTCAGCCGTATTTTGCGGTCTATCGTGAAGAGGGAAAGGCTCTAGGCTACCTTATTTACGAGTTTTCAGAAATGACTTTTGTTATTCGTGAATTGATTTTTTTGACAGAGTCTGCAAAACAAGCCCTATATCGATTTGTTTACAGCCATTCAGGAAGTTTCGAGAAGGTGTCGTGGGTTGCTACCAGCGACACTCAACTTGAGTACGATATGCCAGAGCCAACGCGTGCAACAATCCAGCTTATTCCTTATATGCAGGCGCGTATCATAAATTTACATGAGTTTTTGAAGATAAATGGTCAGCCCAATTTTGCTGCAGAAATCGTAGATGAACTTATTCCAGAAAATAATCAAATTGTAGGGACAGGAATACCAGAGAAGATGACAATTGGTGAATTTACAGCAAAGGTGTTGCGTGAAAATCATGCCATACTTCGTGAATATTTTTAATTAGGAATAATCAATTTTTTTATCAATAAAGTCAGCACTTTAAAAAATTCTTTGCCATTGGAGCAGAGAATTTTTTTATTTGGCGAGCGAGAAAAGATGAGAAGCTGATTTTATTGAAAAGTGTTTAATTTTACATTATTACAAGTATATTACTAAACGAGATTGGTATAGTCAGGTTTTTGTTGAAGATTAGGAAGCTCGGAAAGAAAGCGCTAAACCTATATAAAAATAAGATTTTTGCTTTATTGTTTCAATTTGAGAAACATGTTTTTTTGGCATGGATAACGCTTGCATTTTTGCTTTGAAAACCTTATCATAGAATTAAGATTTATTTCAGGTTAAAAATGAAATAAAAAATACATTAGATTTTATAATTGATTTCAGGGTGTTTGAGGTCGAAAAAAAGATAAATTTTAGATTTTTGTTGAAAATATGAATTTATGATTTTCTATTTTTCATGACGTTAGAACAAATGCTCTTTACAGCTTAAAGAAAAGGAGAAAAAATGGGAAAATTAGGAGTTTCCGTTTATCCAGAACGTTCAACTTTTGAAGCAGATAAAGCCTATCTTGACCTTGCTCATAAATATGGTTTCAAGCGTGTTTTTACTTCACTACTTGAGATTGATGGTGATAAAGATGCTGTCCTTGCGAGTTTCAAAAAAGTTGTAGATTATGCGAACGGACTTGATATGGAAGTGATGGTTGATATCAATCCAGGTCTCTTTAAACAACTTGATATCAGCTATGATGACCTGAGCTTTTTCCATGAGATGGGGGCGGACGGTGTTCGTCTTGATATCGGATTTACAGGAGCTGAGGAAGCGCGCATGACACGCAATCCGTATGGCATCAAGATTGAAATCAATATGAGCCAAGGGACAACTTATGTTGATAGTATTATGGATTATTCTCCTGATACAGAAAAACTTCTTGGCAGTCACAACTTCTACCCACATCGTTACACGGGACTTGAATTTAATCACTATGTGAAATGCACAGAGAAGTTTAATGGCTACAATCTCAATACAATGGCATTTGTTAATTCTCACGCAGCAACATTTGGACCGTGGCCAACTCAAGATGGACTATGTACCCTTGAAGACCACCGCGACCTTGACATTGCAACACAAGTGAAGCATTACAAACTTCTCGGAGGGATTAATGACATCACTATCGCTAATGCTTATGCAAGTGAAGAAGAACTGAGAGCAATGAGTGAAGCATTTAATGCTGCTATGCCAGAACTCAAAGTTGTTCCACGTGAAACGATTACTGAGGCAGAGCGTAAATGTCTTTACGAAGCGACTCATAGCTATCGTGGTGATAAATCAGCTTATATGCTTCGCTCTACCATGACGCGTGTCATTTACAAAGACCTTGATTTTCCACCACATGATAATTACACCATTCAACGAGGCGATGTTATTGTTGATAACAATGGTTATGGGCAATATAAAGGTGAAACCCAAATTGCTCTACGTGAAATGGAAAATGATGGACGTGTGAATGTTGTAGGACGTATTTCTGATGATGAACTCTTTTTACTTGATTTTCTGAAACCGTGGAGTTCTTTCAAATTTATCGAAAGTGACTAAAATAAAGTCTGTCAGTATACTGACAGGGCTTATAATCTTTGAAAGGGTACCCTTTCTCTTTTGCAAAGCAAAAGAGACACTTACAGCCCTTTATCTCTTTCTGTCAGTACTGACAGAAACTTAACCTCGTTCAAAATTTATTTTTTGGAGTATTTATTATATATTATCTTAAAAGGAGGATTCCATGAACGGAATTACTGCGTGGATGGAGAAATATCTCGTCCCTATTGCGGCAAAAATCGGGTCTCAAAAACACTTGGTTGCGCTGCGTGACTCATTCATTGGAATGTTGCCAGCAACTCTTGCTGGTGCAATGGCTGCGTTAATCTCAGCTATCGTTACAACATTCCCATCGGCTCTTCAACAGATGATTCAAGGACCAACTAAGGCAGCGGCTTCAGCAGCAGCAGGTACAGGGTGGACTTTGGCAAATACACCTGTTTTCAAAGAGTTAAACAACATCTCAGGACTTGTTAACCAAGGTACCCTAACAGTTATCGGTCTTATCTTTGCCTTTTCTTGGGGTTACAACTTGGCACGTGCTTATGGAGTCAATGACTTGGCTGGTGGTATCGTATCAACAGCAACATTGATGATGGGCTTACCAAACCAATTTGGCCGTTTCACTACAGCGCTTGCTAACATTGGTGGAATGGATAAAGCAACAGGTGCTTCAAAAGCTAATGATGCTGTCAACACTGTATTGTCAAACCAATTTATCGCTACATGGAAACCTGGTTTTGCAGCTGGACAACTTGATGCTGGGGCATATTTCACTGTTATGATTATGGGTGCAATCGCAGTCATCATCTATGCAAAATTAATGCTTGCTGACATCACAATCAAGATGCCAGAATCAGTACCACCTGCAGTAGCAAAAGCTTTCTTGGCTATTATTCCTACAATCGCAGCACTTTACATTGCAGGTATTATCTACTACATCGTAAATACACTTTCAGGCGAATCACTCGTCTTCCTGATTCAAAAGTATATCGCTCAACCGTTCCAAATCTTGTCACAAAACATTATTTCCGTGCTAATTGTCACGATTTTCGTATCAATCTTCTGGTTCTTCGGAATTCATGGTCCAAATGTATTGTCACCAGCACTTGATGGTATCTGGGGACCTCTTGGGCTTGACAACATGAACTTGTGGAACAAGATTCATACATCAGGTATCCAACATTTGGTTGCTAATGGAGCAACTTCACGTGCGCACGCTATCAATGGTGAATATGTGAATATCTGGGTACGTGGTTCATGGGACGCATTCGCATGGTTTGGTGGTTCAGGTGGTACAATTACCCTTGTTCTTGCTATCCTTATCTTCTCTAAACGTAAAGATTACCAAATCGTTGGTCGTCTGGGACTTGCACCAGGTCTCTTCAATATCAATGAACCAGTTCTCTTTGGTTTACCAGTTGTATTGAATGCAATCTTTGCTATTCCATTCGTTGTGGCACCACTTGTAGCCGTTGTCGTTGCGTATGTTGCAACAGCGCTTCAATTGGTTAACCCTGTTGTACTTGCAGTACCATGGGTAACACCACCAATCATGAATGCCTTCATGGCGACAGGTTTTGACTGGCGTGCGATTATCATTGCTATCATCAACTTGGCAATTACCTTCTTCATCTGGGCACCATTTGTTATTGCTGCTAACAAGATGGAAGAAGCAGATCTTGACTAATTTGAACTCTGCTATAGAGCAAGGAATCTCCTTGCTCTATACATTTTTTGTTAAATATGATAAGATTTTGGTAAAATCTTACCGTATTTGATAAAAACGATGTCTAATTTCGTTGTAAACAACAACGAATTGACATTGCAGTCGCCACTAACCAGTTCTTCCTGTAACTCCAACTCCCTAGATACTTTAGTGTTTTAGTGTAGATAGCGGAGTGGAGGATAGAATAAATGGATAAAAATCTCCAAAGGATTTTAAAGTGGTGCCAGTATAAATTTATTGATTAGCGGCAAAAACTCCGCAGAAAGGAAATTATTATGATTATCGTAAATCTCGCTCAAAGACAAGAAGAAATTATCGCACTTTTAGAATCCAAAGGATATCATTTTGTAAAAAAACAGGGCATTAAACTTTCTTTTGAAGTTCCAGAAGGGACAGAAGACCTGAATGCCGCGGCAGTTGAGGTAAAAGCACTTATCAAGGGAACAGAGTGGGGCCAGTGCTCTATTTCAACGTGGTAGTCGCATGAGTACGTGGGGTGTTGCTTTTATTAGCTTAGGTCTTTTACTTGTAGCTTATCGAAATTGGTTCGGCTTGGTGGTTATTATATTAGGTGCTGTGATGATGATTGTAGCACGTAATAATAAAAAGAAAGCCGCGAAGTTGGAACAAGAAAAACTACGTGAGCATAGAGAAACAGAAATAAAATCAAGGAAATAATTTAAAAAAAGTGACTTTCAAAAGAGTCGCTTTTTATAGTGGATGTGCAATAATATATCAAATCCGACTTTCTCAAATTTATCTAAGGGTTGTATAAATAAAGTCAAGACTTATTCAGTGGGAGTTTCGTAAAACATTTGTCCATTTTCTCTAGTCGCTATCTTCGCTGAGCTACGCTGTCCGTTTGATTGCCATTTGGCGTTGGCACTTTAGTGCCTTACAGCCAATGGTCATGCGAAGCTAGCTGCTAAAGCAGCAAGAGCAAAAGGCGATTCGACTGATAAAAGGGCAACTCGCCACTGAATTTAAGGTACAACCTCTAGGTGTAACAACTAAGCGACTTGTACGCAGCTAAAACTGCAACAGTCTGCTTAACATCTTCGATATGAGATCACACCTCCGCTTCACTTCGTTATCCATTCGCTCTATCTACGCTTTGCTACGTTGTTGATTTCACTAACCGACTAAAGTCGGAAGTTCAAATCGCAATCGACTAAAGTCGCAAGGCGAAGTGGTCTTATCCAAGAAGCCTAGGCGCTTCAGCGCCTTAGCGAGCACCGACAGCGTAGCCCAAAGGGCGGAGATAGCATGCACTTACTTCGATAAATTAAAAACAAGTTCCGCAATATGTAACACTAGAAAACGTTTCCAACGTGTTATAATAAAAGAAATGCTAAGCTTGTGAAGTCATATATTTTATTTTTGCTTGAGCTACTCTTCGCAAAATTGACTTTACACGACTAATATAAAGAAGGAGTAGAAGATGGAACATAAAAAATTGAATGCTTTTCCTAAAGATTTTCTTTGGGGCTCAGCATCTGCTGCCTACCAAGTTGAGGGAGCACCTTTTGAAGATGGAAAAAAAGCAAGCGTTTGGGATAACTTCGTACGCATTCCAGGTAAAACTTTTAAAGGAACCAATGGTGATGTAGCAGTTGACCATTATCATCGCTACAAAGAAGATGTTGCCTTGATGAAAGAAATGGGACTGAAATCTTATCGTTTCTCAATTGCGTGGACGCGGATTATTCCTGATGGACGCGGAGCAGTAAATGCTGTAGGTCTTGCTTTTTATGAGAATTTAATTGATGAGTTGATTGCAAATGGCATTGAGCCTGTTGTTACCCTTTATCATTGGGATTTGCCACAAGCCTTGCAAGATTTGTATGGAGGCTGGGAATCTCGCGAAATCATCGGTGATTTTGTGAATTATGCAGAAGTTTTGTTTAAAGCCTTTAAGGGTAAAGTCAAATATTGGGTTTCCTTAAATGAACAAAATATTTTTACGAATCAAGGATGGGCGATTGCGACACACCCACCAGGGAAAACAGACCTTAAGTTATTTTATCAAGTTAATCATATTGCAAATCTGGTCAATGCAGCAGTCATTAACAAATTTCATGAACTGGAGATTCCAGGACAAATTGGGCCATCTTTTGCATATACGCCACAATATCCCAAAGATTCTGATCCATTAAATGTTCTTGCAGCTGAAAATGCCGAAGAGCTTTATAGTCACTTTTGGATGGATGTCTATCTTTATGGAGAATACCCACTTGCTGCAATGGCTTATTTGCGTGAAAAAGGATTGGCTCCTGAGTTTGAAGAAGGTGATGCTGAACTTTTAAAATCGGCAAAACCAGATTTCCTCGGTATTAATTATTACCAGACAGCAACTAATGCATGGAACCCAACAGACGGTGGCGTTGGTGCTGCGAAATTTAATACGACAGGTAAAAAAGGAACAACTCAAGAATCAGGTGTTCCAGGTTTGCATAAAAAAGTTCAAAATCCTTTTGTCGAACGTACAAACTGGGATTGGGAAATTGACCCTGAAGGTTTACGAATTGCGCTTCGTCGGATTACTTCTCGTTATCGTATTCCAGTCATGATTACCGAGAATGGTCTAGGGGAATATGACAAACTTGAAGATGGAAAAATCCATGATGATTATCGAATCAAATACCTTGAAACTCATGTGAAAGCAATCAAAGAAGCAATTACAGATGGTGCAACTGTGATTGGATATCATACTTGGTCTTATACAGACCTTCTTTCTTGGCTTAATGGTTATCAAAAACGTTATGGCTTTGTCTATGTTGACCAAGATGAAACGATGCAAGGAAGTTTAAAACGTATTCCGAAAGATTCTTACTATTGGTATCAACACATGATTGAAACTAATGGAGATGAGATTTAAGAGAATGAAGCACCTATGGGTGCTTTTTGATTTATGTTATAATAGATAAAAAGATTTTGGGAGGTTTAGAATGAAAATACGTGGTTTTGAGATTGTCAGTAGCTATGAAAATAAAGGAATTAACCTTCCTAAGCGTTCGACTGAACATTCGGCAGGTTATGATATTGAGGCGGCAGAAACAGTCTCTCTAGCAGCTGGTGAAATCAAATTGATTCCAACGGGACTAAAAGCTTATATGCAAACTGGTGAAGTACTTTATATGTATAGCCGTTCAAGCAATCCTCGAAAAAAAGGCTTGGTCTTGATTAATTCTGTTGGCGTTATTGACAAAGATTACTATAACAATCCTGAGAATGAAGGGCATATGTTCATGCAAATGCGCAATATTACGGAGCATGAAGTCGTTGTTGAAAAAGGGGAGCGCATCGTGCAAGGAGTATTTATGCCTTTCTTGGTCGCTGATGGCGATGATGATGTGGAAAAAGGTGTCCGTTCAGGTGGGTTTGGTTCTACTGGTGTATAATTTGGCTAAATTCCTTGTGAAAAATAAGTCATAATCAATGAATAAGGGCTGTCAGTATGCTGACAGCTTTTTCAGCTCTGCTGATAAAGCTTTTATTCGCCGATTCAATGCTCACGTTAATCGCATTGAACTGACAGCTTTTTTGTCAGTAATTTTTTGGGAAATGGGTAATGAGTGGTCAGTGAAATGTGCTATAATAGACCTATGAATAATCTGCGTCTTCTCCATTTGAATGATTTACATTCTCACTTGGAAAAATTTCCAGTAATTGAGCGTTTTTTTGCCGAAAAATCTAAAGAAAATGTAGAAACTTTACGTTTTGATTTGGGAGATAATATTGACCGTGTGCATCCACTCACTGAGGCAACGGCGGGACATATTAATGTTGAGTTGATGAATCGTTTGGATTTGACGGCAGCAACGGTGGGAAATAATGAGGGTCTGGGCTTGACGCATGAGATGTTGTCGCATTTGTATGATGAGGCAAATTTTCCTGTGTTGTTGGCAAATTTGGAAACGGACTTCGCAATTTCTAAGCCATTAATTGTAACGACTTCATTTGGGTTGCGCATTGGTTTGATTGGAATGACAGCGCCTTATGATCTGGCTTATCCTTCTGCTGGGTGGAAATTGTCTGATCCTTTTGATGTTTTAGATAAGATTTTACCTGTGAATTGTGATTTTACGATTTTATTGTCACATTTAGGGAAGAATTTTGATGAGAAAATTGCAGCACGCTATGATATTGATTTGATTATTGGAAGTCATACGCATCATTTGTTTGAACATGGTGCACAGATTAATAAAACTTTACTTGCTGCAGCGGGAAAATATGGGGAACATATTGGACAAATTGATTTGGCTTTTGATGAGCAAAATCACCTTGTGGATGCGCAGATTGAAACAATTGCAACGAATACCTTACCTAGTCGTAAGTCGGATGCTGTGGAGATACATGGCTGGGAATTACGTGGTCATAAACTTTTGCAGGGAACTCAGGTGGTGGAGTTAGAGGCTCCGTTAACGAACCAATCTCCTGATTTTGCAGGGAGTAGGTACTTTGCGAAGATTTTTTCTGATTATGCTCAAACTGAGATTTGTGTGATGAATTCGGGTTTGCTTGTTACGGATTTATTGCCTGCACGCCTAACTTTAGATGATTTGCATGAATTTTTGCCTCATTCTATTCGTTTAGTCCGTTTTAGTTTTACTGGAGCGGAGCTTGAGCTAGTGTTAACTGAGATGATTGATGTTTCAGCTTTTCTTGTGACTCAAAGAATACAAGGTATGGGCTTCCGTGGGAAAATTTTTGGACAGTTGATTTTTGAGGGAATTGATTTTAAAAATGGTGAATTTCTTATACATGGTGAGGGATTAGAGCATGATAAAATTTATCAAGTTGCCATGCCAGACCAGTATTTGTTTGCCTGGTATTTCCCTTTGCTTAAAAAATTAGGTCAATCAGAGATTTTATTCCCATATTTTTTGCGAGAGATTGTAATGGAATATTTTAAAAAGAAGAGAAAGAGTAGATGCCTAAGGAAATAGACGAAAGTAAATTAAACTATAATAAGTATCCTGGTGAGCACGTGATTGCTAGTGGTGATGTGGTGTCAGTCGGGACAAGACTTTTCATGTCGTACGGAATTATCGTGAAGCTTTTGATACGGAAAAATTAGAACAACGGTTTTCTGATGTTTTAGATAAGTATGATTATATTGTGGGAGATTGGGCTTTGAGCAATTGAGGTTAAAAGGTTTTTTCTCTGCCAGTCGGAAAAAAATGGAAGCCGATAACAAAATTGACCATCTTGAAGATTATATCAACGAGTATTGTAATTATGGTTGTGCTTATTTTGTTCTGCGCCGTATTCGTACGCGTGATGCAAAACGGACAGAGGCTTTTACATCAGAAAAAATTTTTACTGAAAAAGAGATTAAACAAAAACTTGATAAACCGCGTCGTAGACGTAATCGTAATAAAAATCGAGAACGCGATGAGCAAATTTCGGAAAAAATCAGCAGAGTGGAAAATCGTATCGAAAAGCCTGAAGAACGTAGAAAAGATTTTAAAATGCGTGAAAAATCTACTGACAGAGCGACAAAATTTGCTGACAGAACTGTTCGTCAACAAAAATCAGGAAAATCACATACTGACAGTAAATTTACAGTAAATCATCGTACGAAACCAAAAGTCAAATCCGAAGTGAAGAGTAAAGGGCAAGTGGGACAAGGCTTTGTCATTCGTACGCGTGGGAAAAAAGATTAGTGTGCTAATTCAATTCCCCCATCTCTATAAGGTGGCGAGATAAGTAGCACTATCTCCGCTTCGATTCGCCGTCCGTTTGATTGCCATTTGCCGTTGCCTCTATTCTTGGCACTTTAGTGACTTAGAGATAGAGGACAAATGTTCATCGGCACTTTAGTGCCTTACAGCCAATGGTCATGCGAAGCTAACTGCTAAAGCAGTAACATTGGTGGGGAAAAAGAATCCTCCACCAATGAAGTAATCACTTCAAAATTCGATAGGGTTTTGAAGTGGTAACCATAGGAGCGGGTCATGGTGGTAGGGAGTATTACCACGCACGTGCTTTGATAAATTGCTCTTGTCAAATTTAAATTTTTAGATTAAAATAGAGTCTTGTGTGCTGACAGATTTCTGTTTGTGTGTTTATTAGTGTTTGTCAGTATGCTGACAGAAAAAATTTTGATAAAAATGAGTGAGTCATTGCCAAATGAAAAGTAGAATGAGATGAAGTAGCACTTGCTTCGACAAATTGGCTGTGATAAATAAAGAAAGATAAAATGACTGAAAATATCCAAAAAGAAACGCGCCCTTCAATTTATGGCTTAACGCGTGAACAATTGATTGCATGGGCAATTGAGCATGGTGAGAAAAAATTCCGCGCAACACAAGTTTGGGACTGGCTTTACCGTAAACGTGTTCAAACTTTTGAAGAAATGACAAATCTGTCCGCAGGATTTATTGAGAAACTCAATGAGAATTTTATCCTAAATCCACTGGAGCAGGTTGTCGTGCAAGAATCTGCCGATGGAACAGTTAAATATCTCTTCATGCTACCTGATCGTATGATGATTGAAACAGTATTGATGCGTCAGTCTTATGGTTTGTCTGTCTGCGTGACCACACAGGTAGGCTGTAACATGGGTTGCACATTTTGCGCTTCAGGGATTCTGAAAAAAGAGCGTGATGTGACAGCAGGAGAGATTGTGAGTCAAATCATGCTAGTGCAAAAGTACTTTGATGAACGCGGACTAGATGAGCGAGTGTCACACGTGGTTGTCATGGGGATTGGCGAACCTTTTGATAATTATGAGCATTTGATGAATTTTTTGCGTGTCATCAATGATGACAATGGTCTAGCGATTGGTGCAAGACACATTACCGTGTCAACTTGTGGCTTTATGCCAGCAAAAATCCGTGAGTTTGCTCATGAAAATTTGCAAATTAATCTAGCAATTTCACTTCATGCACCAAATAATGAATTACGGACATCGTTGATGCGCGTGACTCGTAATGCACCGCTGGAAAAATTATTTGATGCAATTGACTATTATACAGAAACGACGAATCGTCGTGTGACTTATGAGTATATTATGCTTTCTGGAGAAAACGATAGTCCAGAGATTGCTCAGGAACTTGCAGACTTGATTAAACCAAGAAATAAACTTTCCTATGTCAATCTGATTCCATATAATCCTGTTGCTGAACATATCAAGTATGAGCGCTCTACCAAGGATGATACGACAAAATTTTACGATGTTTTAAAGAAAAATGGAATCAATTGTGTTGTTCGTCAAGAACATGGAACAGATATTGATGCCGCTTGTGGTCAATTGCGTTCAAAACAAATTAAAAAAGATAAAGTAAAACTTGCTTAAAACTAATGAAATTCTGTCAGCATACTGACAGGATTTTTTGTTACTGACAAAGAAGCTGTCAGTAATGTTTTGTCATAATTCACAACTATGACAAAACAAACTACTTTTGATAGAATATAACTATTAAAAATAATCTGAAATATATGAGTTTTAATAAATATTTATAAGTTCAGTGTAGAAATAGGGGAAGCCAGTCTTATGGAATTTCAAAAATTAACCAAGAGTCGTCACGCTGTAAAAAAATTTGATGGTAAAAAAGTTCCGACAGTAGATGTACGTCAAATCATTGATACTGCGGCACTAGCCCCAAGTGGTATCAATATTCAAAGTTGGCATTTTGTGATTGTTGAAAGTGATGAAGCTAGAAGAAAGCTCCTTTTGGAAGTCAATCCAAGCAATCGAGAACAAGTAGAAACAGCTGGAGCTGTCGTTATGTTATTTGCAGATACGAACTGGTCATCCAGATTGCATTTGATTGCAGAACGGATGGGAGATGAAGCTTCAGATATTGAGCGTGAGCGTCTTTTAGAGCGTTATCCAGCTTATGTTTCAACGTTTAGTAAAGAATATATGCTTGAATATATGGCGATTAATTCTGGCTTAGTTACCATGAATCTGATGTATGCAATAAAAGATATGGGTTATGAAGGAAATATTTTACTTGGTTTCAATCGTTCAAAGAAAATCAATGAAATTTTGGATATTAATCCGCGTTATATTCCTGAACTTCTGATTACACTTGGCTCATCTGATGAAAAAGGGCAAGCCAGCTATCGTTTACCCCAACAGGATATTTTAGAAATTAGATAAACCATTATCTCAAAATAGTAATCAAAAGAAAGCCTTTTCTGGATAAATGGGATTTCCCATGCAAAAATAAGAAAAATTTGCTAAAATAAAGGCAGAAACTATGAGAAGAGGGAAATCATGGACTACGTAAAGCTTAATAAATCTCGTCATGCAGTCAAGTTTTTTGACGGTAAAAAAATTCCAACTGTTGATGTGAAACAAATCATTTCAGCAGCTAGTCTTGCACCATCGGCACACAATATTCAATCTTGGCATTTTGTGATTGTGGAATCTGCAGAAAAACGTGCAAAACTTCTTGAAGAGGTTAGACCTAAAAATCGTGAACAAGTTGAACAAGCTGGTGCAGTTATTGTCTTGTTTAGTGATACAGATTTGGCAGAACGTTCGCGTGAAATCGCACGTCTTGGTGGAAATGAACTTACAGATGAGCAATTGCTGAATTTCAACAGTCGCTATCCACAAATGTTTGAGAACTTTGAAGAACTTTATGAAAGTAATTATCTGTCCATTAACATCGGACTTATTGCGATGAATTTGGTGCTTGCGATAAAGAATTATGGCTATGAAAGCAATCTGATTCTTGGTTTTGAGCGGACAGAGAAGATTAATGATATTCTTGAAGTAGAACGTCGCTATCGTCCAGAGCTGATTGTTCCACTCGGTAATTCTGATACAAAAGGAAAACCAAGTTATCGCTTGCCACAAGATAGAATCATGGAGATTAGATAAAGTAAGTAAAAAGCTGTAGAATAGTAGTTCTATAGCTTTTTATAAAAATAAGATTTGACAAGAATACAGGTTGAAAGAGTCATCATTTTGAAGCGATTACTTCATTGGTGGGAGATTCTTTCTCCCCATCAATGTTAGGGAACAACCTCTAGGTGTAACAACTAAGCGACCTGTACGCAGCTAAAGCTGCAACAGTCTGCTTAACATCAAAGATATGAGGTCACACCGTAGCGAAGCGGAGATAGTGATGCTTATCCCGCCGTGGGGGAATTAGCACGCACTTGCTAAGTTAAAGCAAGTTTTAAACCTGCAACATTCTGTTGTTTTTGTTAAAATATAAGGTAAGCGCGTATCACATACCGAGAGGAAATAAAGAAACATTGCTCACTTTTTGGCAGGATTACCCCGAAATTCAAGAAAAATTAGAAAAGGTGCAGGCTTTGATGGCTGCACGCTTAAAAATAAACAATGAAGACATTCAAAATGCGCTTCAGAGATTCACATCACGCGGTGGGAAAATGGTTCGCCCAGCGCTCTTTTTCCTGTTTGCTGGTCTTGTGGAAAATGAAAAAGTTGACGAGAAAAAATTGACAAAGATTGCAGCTTCTCTGGAGATGCTACATTCTGCAACATTGATTCATGATGATATTATTGATGACTCGCCACTAAGACGTGGTCTCCCATCAATCGAATCACAGTTTGGAAAAGATGTTGCGGTTTATACAGGAGATTTTGTTTATACTATTTATTTTGAGTTGTTGATTGAAACGATGAATGGTACTGAGTTTCTTTCAAGAAATGCAAAATCAATGAAAAAAATCTTACAAGGTGAGTTGACTCAAATGCAGTCAGCGTTCAACAAAGAAAATACAGCACGACGCTATATGAAAGCAATCAGTGGAAAAACTGCGGAGTTGTTGAGTTTAAGTTGCTTAGAAGGCGCTTATTTTGCAGGTGGAGATAGACAGTTACAACGTTCTGCTCGCAAGATTGGAAGAAGTATTGGTCTTGCCTTTCAAGTCTATGATGATATTTTAAACTTTACGGTTGGACTTGATGAAGCGGATAAACCTATCTTAACAGATTTTCGTCAAGGGATTTATACTTTACCATTACTTTTGGCTAAGGAAGCGGATGAAGCGGCGATTATGCCTTATCTAGAGGCACCTGAACAGCTTTCACGTGATGAATGTTTGCAGTTTGCGGCGTTGGTTACAGATTTGGGTGGAATTACAGGAAGTTTGATGATTGCTGCAACATTGACTGAACTCGCACTTGCAGAGATTCGTAAACTTCCACAATCACGTAATCGTGAGATTTTAGAAGAAGCAACTCAGATTTTATTACAAAGAAATTATTGAGTAGTCGTTTAGTGAACTAGAAATTTTGTTAGTTTGATGATATTGAAACTCTGAAGTGCTTACTTCAGAGTTTTTATACTGATTTCACTTTCACAGGTTTAGCGGCACTGTAACTCAAAAAAATAGCCTGTCAGTATTGACAGACTATTTTATTTTAATGATGTGATTTGTCAGTGCATCAAGTTCATTTTTTCGATGAGAGACGATGATGGTTGGAATTTGTTTTTCTTCAATGATTGATTTTAAGAGTTGACTGGCAAGCATTGCATTTTCTTCATCAAGTCCATTAAAAGGCTCGTCAAGAAGAAGCAAACGTGGCTGACTGTATAATGCTCTAGCAAGTGCAACACGTTGCTTTTGTCCACCAGAGAGTTTGTGTGTGGGCTGATGGATTAGTTTTTCTATCCCTAACTTTTCTGTCAGTACTGACAGATTTTCTGGCTTGCTGCTAGAGCGTTTTTGATGAGTTGTCAGTGAAAATTTGATATTTTTTTCGACGTCAAGGTGTGGAAAAAGAGAAACTTCTTGCATTACGAAAGCAAGATTTCTTTTGTAAGTCGGCTGAAAAATATGCTTTGAGCTTGATGCCCAAATTTCATTATCAAAAGTAATCTCTGCTTGACTACTGCGAGATAAACCAGCGATATTTTTTAAGATAGTTGATTTTCCAATGCCAGAAGGTCCAGAAAGACCAGTGATGAGTGAGGTAAATTCTGCTTCAAAATCGAGTCTTTGTAGGAAAAGTTGTTGATGTATTTTTACGGAAAGGGTCATGTCAAACTCCGATAGGATAGAGAAAAAGGTAAGATGCGGGTGTATTTTTACGATAGAATTGTACTAGAGAACCTCTAAAGCTGCATGAGTTGAACTGCATATATCGTGTCTTGAAATAATTGAGAAATTATATACGGCCTTGAAAAGTAGCGTCAAACACGAGAAACGGTATTTAGTAATGCGTGTCCATTTCTATTCGACCACGTGTGAGGAGATAGATGATTGCTAAGATAATGAAGCCAAATGCGACATTAATCAAACTTAACATTAAAGCCCGATGGGTGTCTCCTTGCTGCACGGCGAAATAAATGGAATTGGCAATAGTATCGGTCTTGCCTTGAATGTAGCCTGCGACCATGAGACTAGCACCAAACTCACCTAATGCTCTACAAAACGCAAGCAGTAAAGTTGCAATGAGAGAGGGCCAGCAATTTGGTAAAATCACGCGAAATAAAATCTCACGCGGATTGGCAGACAATGTCGCAGCAACTTCAATGATAGATTTAGGAACAGAGGCAAGTGCGCCTTTAAGTCCCTGATAAATGATGGGTAAAATAACAACAACACTTGCAATAACAGCACCACTAAGATTGAAAATGATAGAAAAATTAAATAAAGCTAAGAATTTTCCGAGCCATCCATAACGTCCAAATGCCATAAGGAGATACAAACCAACGACAGTGGGAGGTAAAACTAGAGGCATGAGAAGCAGGCTCTCAATCAACCACTTTCCACGATAAGATTTAAAAACTCCCACATAACTCAAAGGGAGCATGACTAAAAAGGCGATAATTGTCGCCAAAATACTCACGATAATAGAGTGAATGATGGGAGTAAGCATAAGAATTTCCTTATAAAATGAAACGACTGTTTGAAATGCGCTGTCAATACTGTAATCATGCTAAAACTGTGAGGCGAGTCGCTAAGCACAACTAGAGTAGTGGGAGTGATAAGTTGCATTACTTAGCGGATTTGAAGCCGTATTTTGCAAAAACTTTTTGAGCAGCAGAAGAATCAAGATATTTGTTGAAAGCTTTAACTTCTTTGCTGTGTTTAGTGTCTTTCACTGTTTCTGTGTAATAGGTGATTGCATCGTGCAAATCATCTGGAATATTATCCACGACTTTTACGTTTTTGTTAGACATGGCATCTGTTTTATAAACAAAACCGAGGTCAACATTTCCAGCAGCGGCGTAAGAAAGCACTTGCGTGACATCTGAACCCATGACGAGTTTAGGTTTGAGTGATGTTGCTAAACCGAGTTTTGTCAAAGTTTGTTCAGCGTACATTCCAGCAGGTACTGTGCTTGGTTCACCAATAGCAATTTTCTTAGCAGAATTTAATGTATCTGTCAGACTTTTGCTTGAGCTGACTGAGGTGTTTTTGTTTGCAACAAGCACGAGAGTATTTCCTAAAACCGCTTTAGCATCTGCACCTTTTCCTGCTTGGGTCAATTTGTCAGCGTCAGATTTGCTGGCAAGAAAGACACCATCAATTGGAGCACCAGCGACTACTTTTTCGCGGATAGCGCCAGAACCTGCAAAATCAAAATTGATTTTAACATTTTGATGAGATTTTTCATAAGTTTTATCAATTTCTGTCAATGCACCTTGTAAACTTGCGGCGGCAGAATAGTTGATGCTTACAGGTTTGTCAGTAGTTGGTTTTTTTGCAGAGCTTTGTGAAGTACAGCCTGTCAGGATAAGACCGGCAGAAAGTGCAACAACACTTGCAAGAAGTAATTTTTTAGACATAGTTCCTCCAAATAATGAGTAAAACACCCATTAAATTTATTTTTATTGAGCGCTTTCGCTCTGAAAGTTTCTGTGCAAGAGGTAGAGTCAGGAATTTTCAGAGCAAAGGCGAAAAGCGATTTACTCGTAATAAGCATCCAACTTGAAAGGATGCTTATTATCAACCATTGCGAGATAGTGTTCATAATCGCGATTTAAAGCAATCAATGCGCGGTCAAGTTTTTCCAAATCGTCATCTCGCTCTAGGGTACGCAATTCATTATTTAATTCAGCAGCTTCATTTTCAAGTAAAGTCCGTTGAATCGTCAAGCTTTGCAGGGCAATTTGGAGTAATTTTTGAAAATCGGTTTCTGTAATTTCTGTTTTCATGTTTAAAATGTGAGTCCATCTCCATCGTGACTGCAATGATGCAAAGTCTAATCTAAAAAAATGAACTCAGTTCCTTTCTATTTCCGTCTTTCTTTAATCAAATGATAAATTTCTGGCAAAATCAGTTGTTTCATTGCCAAAGTGACCGCATGAGTTGAGCCAGGCAGGACAAAAACTAATTTGTCATCCTCTGTAAAAAAAGCAAGAGAACGTGAAGCCATTGCGTGTGTCCCAATTTCCTCAAAACTGAGCAAACGAAAAAATTCGCCAAAACCAGGAATTTCTTGAGCAATGAGGGGCTGCACCGCTTCAAAAGTAACATCACGCTTTGCAAGACCAGTGCCACCACTTGTAATTAGAACGTCTGCATCCCAAAGTTGTTCAAGTCCGCTATGGATTGCCTCTACATCGTCACTGACAACAATTCTGTCAGTAACAATTAACTGATGGTTAGTAACAATCTGCTCAATGGTTTGTCCTGATAAATCTGTCAGTAAATTTCTTGTGTCACTAATTGTTAAAATTCCGATAGATAAAGTTAATTCTTCTTTCATAAATTTATAATCTGCTCGAAAATCTTTTGAGCGACGTTTTCTTCTTCAAAATGATAGAACAAAATACGTCCCTTTCTAAAAATTGTGATTTCATAATGTTCAAATTTGACCAAAAGAACAAGTGAATTTGATTTCAAGTTCCATTGTTTCATTTGACAAAATTGCTCGAATTTCTCAAAATTAAAATGAGTGAGCGTAGACTGATAAACTCCGCCACAGCTCCGTTCGAGCCGCAAATTTCTGTCAGTACTGACAGAAAAATCACGACTGCAACAAGGGCAAGATTTCTGCTTTTTGATTGAAAATTGAGCAAAATTTAAAGGCCAATTTTCAACAATATGCATGGTCTCCCAATCAACTGCAGAAGGAGTCACCAAAATCTGCAAGGCAAGACTCACCTCTATTCCTGAAATTAAAGGAATCAAAGAGGTCACTACACCGATTGTTTCACAATTTCGCTCAAGTTCAATTAAATCAGGAAAGATACAAGATAGACAAGGTCCAAATCTAGGTTTGAGCGCCATTACTTGTCCGCTGGTTCCTGCGGCAGAGGCAAATACGAAAGGTAAATCATGATGTAGGCAAAACTCGTTAATCAACTCTCGTGCTAAAAAGTTATCAGTACAATCAAGCACTAAGTCAAGTTTTCCAAAATCGTCAAAAAGCGTGTGTTCAAAAGATTCATTACGAGCCGTAATCGTGACTTCGGGATTAATTGCAAGTAATGCCTCTCGTGCTGCAAAAACTTTGAAATGAGAAAATTCAACATCGGCCGTTGTAAAAAGTGCTTGCCGTTGCAGATTTGATTTTTCAACAATGTCTGGATCAATCAAAAAAAGATGTCCAACTCCAGCGCGAGTCAGTTGTTCGGCGGCATAGGTGCCAAGCGCACCGCAACCCACGATGAGTACACGAGAATTTGCTAGTTTTTCTTGACCAGCAAGTCCGATTTGTGGTACTCGAATTTGTCGGTCATAGCGATTTTTATCTATTTTCATTTAAAAAATTTTCCTATGGCTCATTCGTTGTAATACTGTTTGACATTTTACGCTTGGCGCTGCTTTTTATACTAGCTCAGCTCTAAAGATACTGCTTCTGAAAGGAGCTTTTAGAAATTAAACAGTATTAAGTCTGTTGTATGAGCAAATTGATGCTTTTTTACTCACCTCAAAGAACAGAAAGCTTTACCAAATTCAAGCAAAGCGAACTCACCGCAAATATGCTAAAATAAGATTAAGTAATCTAAATAAACAACGCGATGTTGTTTCAGAGATATTGTAACACACTTTATACAAATTTTCACAAAGAAAATAAATATTAAATAAAATAAAGGATAAATAAAATGGTCTGAAGCCTTGTATTCATTGCAAAAAGGCTTATAAAAAATTTCTCTACTTGAGCTATCAAAGTGAAAATGATGTCATAACTTTGCCACTTTTGCTCGAAAAAGGTAAATCAGATTAATAGAATAAAAAAATGAATTTTAAAATTTTCGCTGAACTCATTGAACTCAAAGCCAAGACAGCTTCGGTTTTCCCTTTTTTATTGGGACTTGGCTATTCGCTCTATCATTACAAGACCGCAAATGTTCTACCACTTGTTATTTACTTCATTGCGATGTTTTTGTTTAATTGTTTTGTTGACATTTGGGACAATTACAATGATTATCATAATGCGGTAGATACCGCTGATTATCAAAAAAATACTAATATTATTGGTCGAGAAAAAATTCCAATGAAGTTGATTAAAGGATTGCTTGCTTTTTTCTTCATTGTTTCCTTAGTTTTAGGGTTGATTGTAGCGAGTATGACCGGTTGGGCGGTCTTTTTCCTCGGTTTAATCTGTTATGCTGTTGGAATTTTTTATGCAGGTGGACCTAAACCCTTGTCATCTTTACCTGTAGGAGAGTTTCTCTCAGGGATAACGATGGGATATATCATTTTCCTTATCTGTGTTTATATCAATGCACATGGTATGTTTGTATGGTCATGGGCAACGATTGGAAGCACCTTTCTAATTTCTCTTCCAAATACTCTGTTAATTGCTAATCTGATGTTGGCAAATAATACTTGTGATTTAGAAGAAGATGAAGCAAACCATCGTTTTACAATTGTGCATTATATTGGACGTCAAGGGGCACTGCTATGGTGGAAAGCAGCCCTTATCATCGCCTTTTTATCGGTGATTTTGTCAGTGATTTTAGGATTGCTTTCTCCAGTCAGTTTAGCCATTATCATTATTATTCCACTAATGATAAAATTTGCACGACCTTATCTAAAAAAACAAGTCAAACGAGAAACCTTTATCTGTTCTGTTAAGATATTGATGGTTTTCCAACTTTATCAAGTGCTACTGTTGTTTATTAGCTTAATTTTTCGTCGATAAAAATTCTGTCAGTACTGACAGAATAAAAAAATCACTGACAGTTTTTTGTCAGTGATTTTTTTATTTACAGCAGTCATGCGTGTGCTCTTTTGCTTCATGTAAATCAGTAGGGAGTACGGACACTCCTTTCACAGGGCAACTGTTAACATTACAATCTTCACAGGCTCCTTTGCTTCGGATTGTCTTGAAAATCGCAAAAGCTGTGATGATGAGAATAATCGCTAAGATAATAAAACTTGCTAAGTTCATAAATATTGCTACCTCCTAAAGTTCATTGAGTGCTGGTCGAGGACTTTTCCTGAAAATGAAATATAACCCAATCAGCAATACAATAATTGCTAATATTGTCATGGTTTGAATACCATATCCACTAATTGCTCGTCCCAGCTGATAAATGATGAAGCTCATGCTGTAAGCGACTAAAGTTTGGAAGCCTACTGCGCGAATTGTCCATTTTAAGTCTCCCATTTCCTTATAAATCGTAGAAATAGCGGCTACACAAGGGGCGCAAAGCAAATTGAAGACAAGGAGAGAATAAGCAGAAAGTGGGGTGTAAGCCTGACGGACGTTCTCCCATAGGACATGTGTTGAATCTGAACCATGCGCATAAAGTACACCCATCGTTCCGACGATTGTTTCTTTGGCAATCAAACCAGTAAGCGTAGCCACAGTAGCACGCCATTCACCGAAACCAAGTGGAGCAAAGAAGATGGCAACGACTTTACCGAAGTCTGCCAAAATAGAATGGCTAGAATCAACTTGTTGGAAATCCCAAGCGTAGTTTGAAGTAAACCAAATCAGAACATTCATCGCAAAAATAATTGTTCCTGCACGCTTGATAAAGCTAAATGCACGGTCAAAAGCGTACTTGAAGACAGTGAGGGCGTGTGGGAGATGATACATCGGTAATTCCATGATGAAAGCGGAGGTATCACCAGAAAACATTCGTGTTTTCTTGAGAATGATTCCAGATAAAATAATCATTCCCATTCCTAAGAAATAAGCACTAGGCGCTACCCAGCTCGCGTGTCTAAAGAAAGCACCAGAAACAAGTGCAATAATTGGCAACTTAGCCGAACAAGGCATAAAAGTTGTAACCATAATTGTAATTTTTCGGTCACGCTCTTGCTCGATTGTACGTGTTGCCATAATCCCAGGAACACCGCAACCAGAAGCGATAAGCATTGGAATAAATGATTTACCAGATAAACCAAAGCGACGGAAGATACGGTCCATGACGAATGCAACCCGAGCCATATATCCAGAATCTTCAAGGATTCCAAGCAATAGAAAAAGTACAAATATCTGTGGTACAAAACCCAAAATCGCACCGATACCAGCTACAACACCGTTTAAGACCAAGTCTTGAAGCCAAGGAACAATCGCAAGACTATGCATTCCAGCAGAAATCCAGCTAGGTATGAGCTGACCAAAGAAAACATCATTGACCCAGTCCGTTGCAGCAGTACCAACGGTTTGGATAGAAAGGAAATAAACCAACCACATGATAAAGATAAAAATTGGTAATCCTAACCACTTGTGAGTGATGATACGGTCAATTTTATCAGTCATATTTGCTTTTCCAGTTGATGTATCACTTACACAAAGATTGACAATATGACCGATAAGATCATAACGTTCGTTGACAATGATAGATTCACGGTCATCAACCATAATTTTTTCGGTAATACTGACAATTTCTTCAAGCTCAGACTTTTGGTTTTCTGTCAGTACTGACAGCGCAATTTTGTCAGCTTCAAAAGCTTTGATTTGGTCAAAGCGGCTTGTAAAGCCAGTCACTTTAGCGATTTCAGAAAGCGCCCCTTCAAGCCTGTGGTCATAATCTAATGGCTTAATCTCATGGGTCTTTAATGCAAGATTGACCGCTTCATTTAAACCTTTGTTTTTTATGGCAGAAGTAGTAACAACAGGAAGCCCCAGACTATAAGATAATTTTTCTGTGTCAATCTTTTTGCCAAGAGATTCAACCAAGTCACTCATATTCAAAGCAAGAACCATTGGAATACCAAATTCCATGAGTTGTAAAGTGAGATACAGGGAGCGCTCAAGATTTGTTGAATCCACAATATTAATCAGCACATCAGGAGGGGTTTTAGATAGAAAGTCACGTGCGACTTGCTCATCTGGTGAGTAAGGAGAGAGCGAGTACAGACCTGGTAAATCTTGGATACAAATTGATTTATCTTTTTTATAAAAACCAGATTTACGTTCAACAGTAACACCAGGCCAGTTCCCAACTTGTTGATTTGAACCAGTCAGTATATTAAAGATACTCGTTTTTCCGCTATTGGGATTACCAAGCAATGCAATTATTTTCATATTCATCTAATTTTTCATTTTTGACAGTCGTCCTGTGAAGTCAATTTTAACTTAGCAGCATTAAGCTCTACTTTCGTTCCACTTTATAGCAGAACCGCGCCTTGAGGAAAGGGAATCAGGTAAAAGCAAAATGAATTAACTTGTCAGTAAGGTTGTTCTAGAACGACTTTAATTTTTTCAGCATCCATTTTTCGAAGTGAAAGGGCATATCCGCGGAGATGAAGCTCAATTGGGTCACCGAGAGGTGCAAGTTTCTGGACATAAATACTCGTTCCGCGTGTAATTCCCATATCCATTAATCGTCGTTTAATTTCGCCCGCAGCATCTACCAAACGAACAATTCCAGTTTGACCAACCTGTAAAGTAGATAAGCCAACGACCTGTTCAGCAGAGCGCTCATTTTTAACAAAAATCTGTTTCAAAAATTGAGCGCTTAGTGCAATACGTGAATGATCTATTTTGACAATAGCATTCTCTCCATCACTTGAAACGAGAGTTACCTTCTTGTCAGTAATAAATCCCATCTCGCGCAATTTTGACTGATTAGCACCAAATATTTTATCTATATAGTAAATTTGTCCCACATGGGTGGTATCAAGTGTCTTCATAGTTCCTCCAATTCTGTCAATCGCGACAAAAATGTAAAACAGTTTTTACATTGTCTATTATAGCAAAGTGTGAAAAAGAATACAAAGATTTATCGAAGAAAACAACACAGTGTCGTTAAACGTTGATGTGAAAGGCTTTGCAACAAAATGTAAAAAAACCTTTACACTCATATATATTGCGGATTGACGGGACTTTGTACTATACTTGAGAGGTATAAAACTCTAGAAAATAATTTATCCATTATGAAAGGGACCGGAATTATGAGAAAACCACGTTTTTTCAACGTCGTTGAGAAATTCAATGGGTCGTTCACTCAGCTTGAAGAAAATAATCGCCGCTGGGAAGATATATATCGCAGACGTTGGGCGCATGATAAAATAGTTCGTACGACTCACGGTGTCAACTGTACTGGCTCATGCTCTTGGAACGTCTTTGTCAAGCAA
Source organism: Lactococcus protaetiae (assembly GCF_006965445.1). Lineage (NCBI taxonomy): Bacteria > Bacillati > Bacillota > Bacilli > Lactobacillales > Streptococcaceae > Lactococcus > Lactococcus protaetiae. The sequence continues at coordinate 723,652 of NZ_CP041356.1, forward strand.
GGGATTATCACCTGGGAGCATCAAGCAACAGACTATCCTTCGTGTGGTCCAGATATGCCTGAATATGAACCACGTGGTTGTCCTCGTGGTGCAAGCTTTAGTTGGTATGAATACAGTCCATTACGTATTAAATATCCCTATATTCGTGGTGTACTTTGGACAATGTGGCTTGAAGCCAAAAACCTATTTGCAGGAGATTCAGTTGCAGCATGGAAGTCTATCGTAGAGAATCCAGAAAAATCACGCGAATATAAAGCAGCGCGTGGACATGGTGGACTTGTACGAGTTAAATGGTCTGATGCGCTTGAGCTTATCTCAGCTATGCTGACTTATACGATTAAAACGTATGGTCCCGACCGTCTTGTTGGTTTCTCACCTATTCCAGCGATGTCAATGATTTCTTTTGCCTCTGGGGCGCGTTTCTTATCACTTTTGGGTGGTGAGATGTTGTCATTTTATGATTGGTATGCCGATTTGCCACCCGCTTCTCCACAAATTTGGGGAGAGCAAACTGACGTTCCAGAATCAGCGGATTGGTATAACTCTCAATATATTATGATGTGGGGTTCAAATGTCCCATTAACTCGGACACCAGATGCTCACTTTATGACAGAAGCGCGTTATAAAGGAGCTAAAGTTGTTGCAGTAAGCCCAGACTATGCCGAAAATGTTAAATTCGCAGATAACTGGCTGGCACCGCATCCAGGAACAGATGCGGCCTTAGCTCAAGCGATGACATATGTTATCTTAAAAGAATATTATGTTGATCGCCAAGTTCCTTACTTCATTGAGTATACAAAGCAATACACAGACCTTCCATTCTTGATTCTTTTAGATAAAGATGATAATGGAAATTATAAGTCAGGGCGTTTTCTTCGTATTTCTGATCTCCATGGCAAAAACTCGGAAGAAAATTCAGAATGGAAACCAGTTCTAATTGATGAAAATGATCAACAAATTAAAGTTCCAAATGGAACAATCGGTCAGCGTTGGGACCATTCAGAAAAATGGAATCTAAAACTTGGGGGATTAATCCTAAATTATCAATTTTAGAAGAAAATACACCACATGTTAAAATTGATTTTCCTTATTTTGATGAAGCAGGGTCAAGTATTTTGACTCGGAATGTTCCTGTGAAGCCTGTGATTTTTGAGGATGGCACAGAACATCTTGTCACTACTGTGTTTGATTTACAAATGTCGCAGTATGGTGTGAAACGCGTAGCCAGTGATGACCTTGCTGCTAAAGGATATGATGACTTAGACTCACCATACACACCTGCTTGGCAAGAAAAAATTACAGGGGTTAAAGCTTCACTCGCTATTCAAATCGGTCAAGAATTTGCACAAAATGCCGAGGATACCAAAGGTAAAACAATGGTCATTATTGGTGCGGGTGTCAATCACTGGTTCAACTCTGATATGATTTATCGTAGTGTCATCAATATGTTGGCTTTGACAGGCTGTATTGGTGTTTCTGGTGGTGGCTGGGCTCACTATGTTGGTCAAGAAAAACTCCGTCCAGCAGAAGGTTGGGCAGCAGTTACATTTGCTAACGACTGGAACCCAGGTGCTGCACGTCAACAAAATGGAACTTCTTTCTTTTACTTTGCTTCAGACCAATGGAAGTATGATGAGATGGATAATGAAGCGCTTAAATCTCCGTTAGCAAATAAAACATCCAATAGCTATAAACATCCAGCAGACTATAACCAAATGGCAGTTCGATTAGGATGGTTACCAAGTTATCCACAATTTAATCGTAATTCACTTGATTTTGTAAAGCAATATGGTACGACCGATATTGAAGAAATCAAACCACGTATTGTTGAAGAACTCAAATCAGGCAGCTTACAATTTGCTGTAGAAGCACCAGACCGTAAGGAAAATCAACCTAAAGGCATGTTTATCTGGCGTTCAAATCTTTTTGCCTCATCAGGTAAAGGGGCAGAGTATTTCATGAAGCATCTTTTGGGAGCTGAGAATGGTCTGCTTGCCAAAACAAATGATAACTTCAAACCTGAAGAAATGGAATGGAATGAAGAGGAAGTCACAGGTAAACTTGACCTTGTAACAACGCTTGATTTTCGGATGGTAACAACACCAATGTACTCTGATATTGTTTTGCCAGCAGCAACATGGTATGAAAAAGAGGATTTATCTTCAACAGATATGCATCCATTTATACATCCGTTTAATGCTGCGGTAAGTCCACTTTGGGAATCAAAAACAGACTGGAATATTTTCCGTGAACTTGCTAAAACTTTCCAAGAAATGGCAAAAAAAGAATTTGATGGACCAGTCTATGATATTCATACTAGCCCGTTGGCACATGATTCAAAAGCTGAAATTGCTCAACCGTTTGGTCAAGTTAAGGACTGGAAAAAAGGTGAAATTGAGGCTATTCCTGGGCAAACAATGCCAAACATTAAGCTTGTAAAACGCGATTACACGAAGCTGTATGACCAATATATTGCACTTGGTCCCAACCTTGCCAAAGGAAAAGTTGGCGCGATTGGTTTATCTTACCCAGTAGCTAAGCAGTATGAGGAACTGAAACACACGCTTCAAACCTATAAAACAGGAAGCAATGCTGGACTTCCTAAAATTTATGAAGCGAAACAAGTGGCTGATGCAATCCTGACACTTTCATCTACTTCAAACGGTAAAGTTAATATGGAAGCGTGGAAAGCTGCTGAAGAAGAACACGGGGTAGATTTACTTGATATTGGTGGAGGCTATGAGCAACAAAAGATGACTTTCAAAGATATCACAGCTCAACCTCGTGAATCTTATCCAACACCAATCGGTACTTCTGCTAAAAAAGATGGCGAACGCTATTCAGCATTCTCTCTACATATTGAGCGTTTGGTACCTTTCCGTACATTGACAGGACGTCAACAATTCTATATTGATCATGAAATTTTCCAAGAATATGGAGAAAATCTTTCAACGTATAAACCTACTTTACCTCCACAAGTGATGGGCCAAAAGATGCAGACATCAAAGTGGCAGAGGGTAAAGAAATTACTTTGCGTTATATGACACCACATGGTAAATGGAACATACATACCATGTATCAGGATAATATTCATATGCTGACCCTTTTCCGCGGTGGTCCAAATGTTTGGCTTTCGATTGAGGATGCGAAGAAATTGGAAATTAAAGATAATGATTGGCTAGAACTTTACAACCGAAATGGTGTGGTAACAGCAAGAGCAGTCGTTTCACACCGGATGCCAGAAGGTACAATGTATATGTATCATGCTCAGGATGCTACTGTTCAAGTGCCACTTTCAAATATTACTGGGAATCGTGGTGGCTCGCATAATGCTCCTACACAAATTCATATCAAGCCAACGCAAATGGTTGGAGGATATGCGCAACTTTCTTATGGCTGGAACTACTATGGTCCAATCGGAAATCAGCGTGATTTATATGTCAATGTTAGAAAATTGGACAAGGTAGATTGGTCTAATACAGAAGGAGGCGACTCATGAAAGTAAAAGCACAAATCGGTATGGTGCTCAACCTTGATAAATGTATCGGTTGTCATACTTGCTCTGTGACTTGTAAAAATACTTGGACTAATCGTCCAGGAACTGAATATATGTGGTTTAACAATGTCGAAACAAAGCCTGGTGTGGGTTATCCAAAGCGTTGGGAAGACCAAGAAAAATATGCTGGTGGTTGGAAAGTTAATAAGAATGGTAAGCTAACTTTGAAAGCTGGAGGAAAGGCTGAAAAAGTAGCAACCTTTAGTATTTTTTACAATGCTGATATGCCAGAGCTTGATGATTATTATGAACCTTGGACTTACGACTATCGCAATCTTTTTGGAAAAGCTCAAAAACACCAACCTGTAGCGCGGGCAAAATCACAAATTACGGGTGAAAATATTGATCTTAAATGGGGACCAAACTGGGATGATGATTTAGCAGGAGGGAACATTCTATCGCTAATGACCCTAATATTGCTAAAATTGAATCAGATATTAAGGCTAACTTTGAGACGACATTTATGATGTATTTGCCTCGTCTTTGTGAACATTGTTTAAACCCTGCTTGTGTAAGTTCTTGCCCATCAGGAGCGATGTATAAACGTGATGAAGATGGGATTGTTTTGGTCAATCAAGACCATTGTAAAGGTTGGCGTTTTTGTGTAAGTTCTTGCCCTTACAAAAAAGTTTACTTTAATTGGTCGACACACAAGGCCGAAAAATGTACTTTCTGTTATCCACGTATTGAGGAAGGTTTACCAACGGTATGCTCTGAAACTTGTGTGGGACGGATTCGTTATATTGGTGTGATGCTTTATGATGCCGATCGTGTGGCTGAGGCAGCCAGCGAGCCAGATGAAAAATTACTTTATCAACGTCAACTTGAAGTTTTTCTTGACCCTTATGACTCTAAAGTGATTGAGGCGGCGCGTGCTGAGGGAATTTCTGAGGACATGATTGAGGGGGCGCAAAATTCTCCTGTCTATCGGATGGTCATGGAAGAAAAAATTGCCTTTCCTTTGCACCCTGAATATCGTACCATGCCAATGGTTTGGTATTGTCCACCGCTTAGTCCAATCATGAGCTATTTTGAAGGAAAAAATTCGCTGAAAAATCCTGAGATGATTTTCCCAGGTATTGATGAGATGCGTATTCCTGTGGACTATTTGGCATCAATCTTGACAGCTGGCAACGTGGAACCAGTTAAGGCTGCACTTTACAAGTTGGCGATGATTCGTTTGTATATGCGTGCGGCAACTTCAGGAAAAGAATTTGATGAAGCGAAGTTGAAAATGGTTGGTTTGACAAAGGAATCAGCTACTTCACTCTATCGTTTGCTTGCGATTGCTAAATATGAAGACCGCTTTGTGATTCCTAAGGCGCATAGGGAAGAACAATTTGAAGATGTAGAAAAAGCGCAAGGTGCTTTAGGCTACGATGAATGTAATGGTTGTTCGTTGGCTGATTTACATTCGTCAATGATTCAAAAAGCTCAGAAAGGGAAATCTGGTTCAGATATTTACGCTGAAAGCTTCTATGGAGGAATTTGGCGTGATTAATGTTCGAGAGTTGGAACGTTTGAGAAAGAGTTTTTTGCTTCTTTCTCAAGCAATTGATTTTCCAGATGATGAGGTAAGAAGTCAGGACTTTGCAATGGAAGTGTTAAAAAACTTTCCTCAGATTCCCGAAAAAAATCAATTTTTAAGTGTTTTGAAGGAGTTTCAGGCTAAGTCTTTACAAGAACTACAAGAAAATTATACAGGACTCTTTGAACTAAATAAGCGAATTACGATGTACTGTACCTATTATCGTTTTGAGGATTCACGTGAGCGTGGAGGGATTTTGGCAAAATTGAAAATGCTCTATGAGATGTTTGGTGTAGAGCTTGATATGGCTGAAATGACGGACTATTTGCCTACGATGTTGGAATTTCTGGGACTTGGCGTGTGGACAGATGGACCCGTAGAAGATACTCGAATTGAAGATTTGAATTTGTTATTTTCTGTGTTAGAAGATGGAACTTATGAGATTCTAAAGCAGGCAAAAGAGCTTGTAGATGAGCCATATTTAGACTTGGTTCGCTTAATTCGTAGTAGCTTACGGTATTGCATTATTGATGGAGGAGATAACGCAGAGATGAGGAAAGGAGAAAAAGCTTAGATGACTCAGTTTTGGAACTTTATGCTTTGGGTGGTTTACCCATATTTGATGCTTGGTTCGTTTTTCATCGGAACAGTTGTTCGAATGAGAAAACCCGGCTCTGTTACTGCGAAATCAAGTGAACTCATGGAGAAGAAGCGCTTGATTTGGGGGTCGATTCTTTTCCATATTGGGATTCTTGGGGTATTTGGTGGACACGTGATTGGTATTTTTATTCCAGAAACGTTTACGGACTCAATCGGGATTACTAATGAGTTCTATCATAAGGTGCTTGCGATGGGAATTGGTGGTGTGTTTGGTGCAATGACTCTTGTAGGAATTATTGTACTGACTTATCGTCGTTTTACGAGTAAGCGTGTTGCTGCAACTTCTACGCTAAATGATAATGTTGTGATTGTGGCATTGTTGGTTACGATTGTGCTTGGGATGATGAGCTCATTTTGGCAGGTCCTATGACACCTGGATTTGATTATCGTACGACAATTGGAGTTTGGGGACGTGGTTTATTTGCTTTCAGTCCGGCTTGGAATTTGATGAATAATATTCCATTATTTTATAAGTTGCACATCATTTGTGGCTTGGCTATGTTTGGATTTTTCCCTTATACGCGGTTAGTTCATGCACTTTATGTTCCTTTGCATTATATTTTCCGTCGTTTTGTGGTTTATCGTCGGTATTCACGTCGTTAAAAGAAAAAATCCAGCTTAGCTGGGTTTTTTAGTCACTGACAGCTTTCTGTCAGTGCTGATGAGTCTGATTTATCATAAATTAGTTTATGTTTTTTGAGTCAAGAGTGAAAAAACTTGGGTAATGTTTATTGATAGTTGTGGTTGGTAAGCTCAATCTCAGGCAGGGTTATTGAGGTTGCTTGGATAGAGGCTAAAAAATCTTGCATTCGACGGTTTTTATTTTCCAGAAAGTCTTGTATTTGGGTATGGCTGAAAGTAAGGTGAGCAATGGTGAAATTATTTTTGATATAAGTATTTTTTACTGACAGAAGTTCTGTCAGTGATTGTACCGAAATCTCTGGATAATCTACGGCTAAAATTAGATAATCATGTGTATTTTTAGCTATTGATGAAACGGTGTATAAGCCTGCTAGTGGTCCTTCTCCAGCGAAAAGTGAATGGTCAGTAACAATGTGTGCTGATGGAAGTTGTTTTTTGATTTGAGGAAGATTAGAATGGCTTGCAACGATATAAGTTTTTTCTGTCAGTGCTGACAGTTTTCTGTAAGCGATTTCTGTCCAAGTTTGATTGGAGCTTTTATCTAAAAATAGAGCTTTATCTCCGTTTTTAAAGCGACTGGACTTTCCACCCGCTAGAATGATTCCGATAGTCATGGTTTTATTTTATCATAAAGCTTGTGAGCTTGACTTGTTTTGCTTTTGATTGGCTGTCTTGTAACTTCATGATGTCAAAATGCTGCTATATGGTCGTTGAAGAAGTTAATAAAAAAGCATAATGGATGATTTTGGTTTACGAATTTCTTTGTGCGACTGTGCTATAAAAGCTTGTTTGAGTTTGAAAGATAGACTAGTATGAAGTCTGGATTAGAGCCAGATTTCCTTGAGAATAGCTCTTAACTTTGGACTTTTAAAAAAGAAAAAATGAAGTCAAGACTTATTCAGTGGAGTTTCAATTCACCACTGAATTTAAGGTACAACCTCTAGGTGTAACAACTAAGCGACCTGTACGCAGCTAAAGCTGCAACAGTCTGCTTAACATCTTCGATATGAGGTCACACCTCCGCTTCACTTCGTTATCCATTCGCTCTAAGCGACTAAAGTCGCAAGGCGAAGTGGTCTTTTCCAAGAAGCCTAGGCGCTAAAAGCGCCAACGCCCTATGGCAGTCGGACGAAATTCAAAGTTAGTGCTGCTTCATTCCTAACTAAAAGGTAGGGGTGTTAGCAAGCACTTGCTTCGATAAACTACATTGCGTTGCTTTTCGTTGGCACAAGCCTCTAAATTTTTGATATACTAAGGGTGTAACTTTTTCTCTGAAAAAGCGGGATTCTGTAGTTTTGGAAAATATATAAAAAAGTAAAAATAGAATTGAGAGATTGTCATGTATCTAAATCGTGATATTATCACGCTTGAAGAAGCTCAAGGGCTGCTTCAAAGTGTAAATTTACAAACTAAAACAAAGAAAATTTCTACTGCTGAAGCACATTTTTATGTGCTTGCAGAGAATATTTACGCTACTTTTCCGATTCCGGCTTTCAGAAGGAGTGGATATGATGGCTATGGGATTTTGAATGAAGATGATCATAGTTTTCCACGTGAATTTGAAATTATAGATAACATTGGTGCAGGTTCAGTTTTGGAGAAAAAGATGTCTTCGGGTCAAGCAGTGAGGATTATGACGGGTGCCAAAGTTCCAGATGAAGTTGGTAAGGTCACCATGCTCGAAGTTACAGAAAAGTGTTCAGATGATAAAGTGTTAATCAAGGAAAGTATGAAGCACAGTAATATTTCTTCTATTGGTGAAGAATTTCTTAAAGGCGATTTGCTGTTAAGTTCAGGAACACGCTTAAATGCTGGTGCAATCAGTTTGCTTAATGCTTTTGGTATTGCTGAGGTATTGGTTTATCAAAAGCCAAAAGTTGGGATTTTAGCGACAGGTTCGGAGCTTCTAAAAGCTGGTGAAGCTTATGTTGAAGGGAAAATTTATAATTCGAATGGCCCACTTCTCGAAGCTTTAGTCCGAGAAAACGGTGGTCTTGTTATCACTTTGGATAATGTCAAAGACGAACTTCATGATACACTGGCGATTTTAAATGACCTAACTTCACGGTGTGATCTTGTATTAACGACTGGCGGAGTATCTGTTGGCGATTTTGATTTCATGGCTGAGGCAGCTAAAGCGGCAGACCAATTTTTATTTAATAAATTGAGTATGCGACCAGGGAGTCCAACGACTGCTTTTGTTCATAAGGGAACACCTGTTATTGCGCTTTCGGGAAATCCAGGAGCTTGCTTCACAGGATTTTATCTTTTTGTTGAGCCTACGTTGCAACGGTTTGTTGGAGGAAAAAGTCGTTTAAAACAAGTGAAGTTACCTTTGGCTCATGATTACGATAAACCAAATAATTTTGATAAATATCTACGTGCAACGGTCAATTTTGACCATGATTCTGGACTTATTGTTAGTCAAATTGGTTCTGATAAATCATCAGCACTTGGAAATTTACATAGTACAACAGCATTCTTTAAAGTTCCGCATGATAGTAGTATTCACAAGGGTGAGGAGGTTGAAGTATGGTTACTGCCTTACAAATAATCGGCAAAAAAAAGTCTGGAAAGACAACGACAACAATTGATTTTATTAAGTCAGCTCGTGAACTGAATCTTGTTGTTGCAAGCTTTAAACATACTCATCATACGGTTTCGATGGATGTGGAAGGAACGGATACAGCACGATTTGCTCAAGCGGGAGCGCAGCAAGTTGGGATGCAAAATGACAAAGGATTTTTTTGGCATGAAACACGTCCAGCAAAAGCATTGGAAGAAGAAATTGCTGATTTTGTTCGACCAGAAACAGATTTACTTCTAATTGAAGGATTTAAGAAGGAAAATTTCCCGAAATTATTGCTCTTGCGAGAAAATGACCAAGTTACAGACTTCGCAGAATTTGACAATATTGAATTTGTTGGAACGATTTTTCCGTCAGTACTGACAGAAAATATGATTGATTTGACGACAGAAGAAAAACGAAAGGAATGGTTAAAGTCATGGCTGACGAATTAACCCATTTTAACGGACAGGGGCGCGCTAAGATGGTGGATGTAACTGAGAAAACTGTCACTAAACGTGTGGCGCTAGCCACGACAACCATTATCATGCAAGCAGAAACACTTAAGAGAATTAAAGAAGGAAAAGTGAAAAAAGGAGATGTGCTTGCTGTAGCTCAAACTGCTGGTATCATGGCGGCAAAACGTACATCAGAGTTGATTCCAATGTGTCATCTCCTTCCTCTTTCAGGTGTGGACATCAATTTCGTTGATGATGGAGTTGACAGGTTGACACTTACTGCAACTGTAAAAACAGTTAATCAAACAGGTGTGGAGATGGAGGCGTTGACAGCGGTACAAATTGCAGCACTTACCGTTTATGATATGTGTAAAGCAATGGATAGAGGAATGCAGATTACAGAATGTCATTTGGTTGAGAAAATGGGTGGAAAATCAGGGCATTTTATATACGGAGAGTAAAAAAGAATGAATGTTGTACTTCCCGTAATATTTTTGGGTGGTTTCATCATTGTTCTCATTAATATGATTCGGCTGAAAATCAAATTTAAAAATGCTGGCGATGGCGGTTTTAAATCTTCGATGAAGGCAGTCGGACTTTCACTATTATTGGGATTTGGCGTAGAATTGCTAACAGTACTTATCTGGCTTATTTGGACAAAAATATAGAAAAAATATGGCAATCATAAAATTACAAACAAGCCCGATTGATGTCGGGCGCTATTACAGTCTGCTCAAGGACGAAAAATACGGTGGAATTGACCTATTTGTTGGGACGGTACGAGAATGGACAAAAAAGAGCGGAAAAGTGGAACATACGGATTATATCGAGTACACTGCCTATGAAGAAATGGCAATTAAAGAATTGCAAAAATTGGCGGCTCCGATAGAAGCGCGAGGAGACCGTGTTGTTATTGTTCATCGTTTAGGGAGGCTAGAGCTGACTGATGAGGCTGTGTTGATTGGTGTGGCTAGTCCGCACCGCGAAGCAGCATTTGAGGGCTGTCATAGTATCATTGATCATCTTAAAGAAACAGTGCCTATTTGGAAAAAAGAGGTAGATGGTGAGATTGAGAGATGGGGGAAATAAACAGACAAGAGAGTTATGCACAACAGATAGAATTTTCCGGAGGAAACAACATTGAAAAAGGTAAAACTATTTGGCTTTCTTGGCGCATTTATCGCACCAGAGATTAAACTTGATTTACCAGATAAAATTAATAAAAATATCATTCTATCAGTACTGACAGAGCAATATCCAATGCATCAAACAGAGTTTTTACAGTGTAATGTCGCTGTAAACCAAGTTTACATCTTTGACGAAGAAGTTGACAGCAGAAATATTGAAGAAATTGCAATTATTCCACCTGTCAGTGGTGGATAAAAGCTGTCAGTATGCTGACAGAGCTGAAAATATAGAATATCGTAATTTTTCATAAAGGGAGTAGCCCATTCTTTGTAAAATAAGACACTGAATTGAGGTGCCTCACAACCTAAATATGAAAAACTCTGAGTAATTGTGAGTGCGGTAGATTTACCGTAATTTTGTGCTGAAATACAAGATTGTCTCATCAAAAGGAGAAATAATGACAACAAAAATGACAGAACCATTTGTACTGACAGACCGTTTTGGTCGAATTCATGATTATATTCGTATCAGTATTACAGATAAATGTAGTTTACGCTGTGTTTACTGTATGCCAGAAGAAGGATTAGAGTTTTTTCCAGATGATAAAGTGCTTTCGAAAGATGAGATTATACAACTAGTAACAAATTTTGCAAAGCTTGGAATCAAAAAAGTTCGTTTGACTGGTGGAGAGCCGTTGATGCGCCATGATATTCTTGAACTGGTTGAAGGGATTGCAAGTATTTCGGGAATTGAAGATATCGCTCTTACAACAAATGGTTTGGCATTAGCACGTTTATCTGAAAAATTGTGGAATGCGGGTTTAAAGCGGATAAACATCAGTTTGGATACTTTTGAAGCAGATAAATACCGTGAAATCACACGTGGTGGAAATATTAAGCAGGTTTTAAAAGGTTTGGAAAAAGCCAGCCAATTTCCCTTCAAAATAAAGATGAATGTCGTCGTTATTGGGGGCAAAATGACAACGAAATTATTGATTTTTTGAAATATTCGATTGAACATCCAGTGAATGTTCGTTTCATTGAGTTTATGCCTATTGGTCATACCAATATCGAGCGAGATAATGAGATGTGGAAACACAAATATAAAGGAGTTGAAACAGTTTTTGATATTTGTGAGGAGAATGGTTGGGATTATGAGCCGATTGATTTTGCTGGGAATGGACCTTCAGAAAATTTTCAAATTTCTGGAGCAAAAGGGTCATTTGGATTGATTCATCCAGTATCCTGTCGCTTTTGTGAGAGCTGTAATCGTTTACGAGTGACGGCAGATGGTTACATTAAGTCGTGTCTTTATTGGGATGACGAAGAAAGTATTCGTCCTTATCTTGATGACTTTGAGGCTTTTAAAGCAAAAATTTTACATTCACTTGACATGAAACCAGAAAATCATGAAATGGCACTTGCAGAAAATGAAAAAAGTCAATTTCAAAAACCAACTTGGCGACATATGAGTCAAATCGGAGGCTGACAGAGCGATAAAAATCCTGTCAGTATGCTTACAAAGCTGTCAGTGACAGCTTTTTTTGTCGTTCAAAGCGTATTTAAAAGAAAACGATGTCAAGTGTATTTTACACAACTCAGTGTAGCTTTTTCATACAAATTGTAATAAAATATAGCTTGTTAATAGCTGTTACATTGTTAAACGAATACAACGTAATGTGTCGCTTCATATCAAAATGATGTGAGAATAGCGTCAAAAAATGCTAATCACGGTCTTTTATTAAAAATGAGACTAGTATAAAATAACTAAGGAGATTTATTATCATGGAAAATATTTCCAACGATAAAAAAGCTGCTACAATGGCGCTTGTCATGGGAACTTTGGCGATGTTGGTTTCGTTTATGGCATGGTCTTCTGTTGCACCATTAGCAACTGCATTTGCACCGAAGCTCGGATTTGTAGCGGGCACAGGGGCACAAAAGGTACTTGTTGCAGTGCCAGTTTTGCTCGGCTCAATTATGCGTATCCCAATGGGGATTTTATCTGACCGTTTAGGTGGTAAAAAAGTTTTTATTGCATTAATGATTTTCACATTAATTCCGCTGGTTATTATTCCGCATATCACAAGTTATACTGCGATGCTCTGGGTTTTATTGCTTTTGGGAATGGCTGGAACGTCATTTGCTGTTGCAATTAGCTATGTCAGTGTTTGGTTCCCTGCTGAAAAACAAGGACTTGCACTTGGAATCGCTGGGATGGGGAACATCGGTAACGCGGTCTCTGCACTGATTCTGCCATCTATTATCGGCCCTGCAAAGCATATTGACTATGCTTATAATTTCCTTATTGTACTTATTGCTGTCTTTACTGTTATCTTTGCACTGACAACAAAAGAAATGCCTACTGACAAAAACAAAACGTTGGGTAGTGCGCTGTCAGTGGCTAAGGAAAAAGATACTTGGTATTTGTCACTTTTTTATATGTTGACCTTTGGTTCATTCATGGCTTTCGGTAATCTAATTCCAACTTTGATTGGTAAAGGAAATGTCAACGGTTTTGTCATTGCTGACAATCCTGCACGGGTTCTTGTCATTGCAGGTTTTTGGGCGGCTGGGTTCTCTGCTGTTGCAACGATTATGCGTCCGCTTGGTGGTGCTATTGCTGATAAGATTTTGCCTAAAAAAATGTTGATGTTTGTATTTGCAGGTGTATTTGTGTCAACCTTAGTTCTTGCTGAGGGAACGAAAAATTTTGCCATTCTCATGACAGGAGTTTTCCTACTTGCCGTTTTTGCAGGTATTGGTAATGGTGTTGTTTTCAAAATGGTACCTTATGTTTCGAAGAAGAATACAGGAGCGGTCACAGGATTTGTTGGTGCAATCGGTGGTTTAGGTGGATTCGTTTATCCATTTGTCGTTGCAGGCATCGGCAATCTTCATATTAGTTTTCTTGTGCTGACAGGATTCACGATAATTTGTGCCATTGTTCTCTGGGCTGTGTTCTTCCGAGGTGGTGACACAATTGTCAAAAATCCACGAAATTAAAGTGTGACCAACTTATTTGAAAGTTTTTTTGCTCATAAGTTAAAAGAAAATTAAGGGTGCAACCATTAAATAATTAATCCTAAAATAAAACCTTTGGATGTTTAACATTTAAAAGTTTTATTTTAGGATTTTAATTTTGGCAAATGTTCCTTAAAAATAGAACTTATGCGCTGATTTTTTATGATAAACTGTAAGCAGATACAAATAGAATATAGTTCAGAAAGAAGAATGATGATTAAACTTGTTTTAACGGATCTAGACGGTACATTTCTCAATTCCAGCGGGACTTTTGATGCTGACAGGTTCAAAAAAATTCTGTCAGCACTGACAGAAAAAGAAATTGCCTTTGGAGTAGTGACAGGAAAGCAAACAGAGCGCGTGGAAGAACTTTTTGGTGACTTATCCAAGAAAATATGGATTTTGGGAGATTCTGCGAGTCGGATAAAATTCAATGGAAAATTTGAATTTCAGCAACTTATTCCAAATGCTCAAGGCAAGCAGTTGATTCAAAAATTAGAAGAAATTCATGCTGACCAGACCATCATTGCTTGCACAGAAAGCGCAGCGATTATCAAAGAAAGTCGGGCAGAGCTTGATGGAGAGCTGGTCAGGGGGTCCTATGCGGTAATGAAAGCGGTCAAAGATTTCAGCGAAATCACTGATGATTTTGTCAAAGTGACAGTGTTTGATAGGCAGAAGCGTTGCTATGCAAGCTTTGAGCAGTTAAAGGCTGAACAAGAGCAGTTTTACATTGTGGCAAGTGAAGCAGCTTGGATTGATATCACGTCAAAAGGAATTCACAAAGGTACAACCGTACAAAAGTTACAGGAATTGCTTTCTGTTTCTGTCAGTGAGACGATGGCATTTGGAGATGGCTACAACGATTTTGAACTGCTGGCTCAAGCTAAATTTAGCTATGCGATGGCGAATGCTTTTCCAGAAGTACAAGCTAAAGCGGACTTTATCGCACCAAGTAATGATGAATCTGGTGTTTTAACAGTAATCGAGCAAAAGCTTATCAAGTAGAGTGACCTAAAAAAGCTGTCAGTTCAATGCGAGTAACGTGAACATTGAATCGGCGAATAGAAGCTTTGTCAGTAGAGCTGAAAAAAGCTGTCAGCATACTGACAGCTTTTAATTACAATTACAATATTGATAAGTAGTTGAAACAATATATTTTGAACTTATTCAACAGAGAAGATATATGGGTAAACAGGTTGTTTACCATCATGAATCTCAACTTCAAGATTTGGATGTTTCTTTTCTAGTTCCTTAGCGATACGGTCGGCATTAGATTTTTTACCTTCACTACCTACATAAATCGCAGCAATTTCACTGTCTTCATCAATCATTTTGTCAAATACGGCGAAGATAGCATCATTCATTTTCTTCGTTGAAGCAACGATTTTATTATTCAACATACCGAGGGTATCTTTTTTATGAATTTCAATACCATCAACATTTGTATCCCTGATTGCAGTTGTCACAGAACCAGATTGAACATCAGACAATGCACTAGTCATTGCATCTTTATTTTCTTCTATCGTGCGTGTTGGGTCAAAACTCAATAATGCAGTGAATCCTTGTGGAATTGTGGCTGTTTCAATTACTTCCACAGGAATTTCAGCAACTTCAGCAGCCGATTTCGCAGCCATAAAAATATTTTTATTGTTTGGTAAAATAATAACCTTTTCTGCATTGACCGCTTCAACAGCATTTAGAATATCTTCAGTTGAAGGATTCATCGTTTGTCCACCTGAAACAATATGGTTAACACCCATTTCGCGGAAAATATCAGCTAATCCTTCGCCAGCTGCAATAGCGATAAGTCCCCAATCTTTCTTAGAAGTAGAAGTGGATACCTTTGAAGATTTGGCTTCTTTTTCAGCCACACCTTCATTTTGAAGACGCATATTATCGACTTTGACTTTTACGAGACGTCCGTATTTTAAACCTTCCTGCATCACAAGTCCAGGATCTTCTGTATGGACATGAACTTTTACAATTTCGTCATCATCAACAACAAGAAGAGAATTTCCGATACCTGCTAGATACGCTTGGAAATTATCGTGATTATAACCTTCACGAGCGGTTGGACCTTGACCAAGTTCAACCATAATTTCTGTACAATAACCATATTTAATATCCGAAGTTGAAGCATTTGCGACGCTCTCATGTTCAATATTAACCATACGATCCATTGCCCCAAGTTCAGCAGTAGGTGTTTCAGGAACAAATTCACCATTGAGTGCCATCAAAAAGCCTTCGTAAATGTAAACCAAACCTTGTCCACCAGAGTCAACTACACCGACTTCTTTAAGGACAGGCAACAAATCAGGAGTCTTGGCAAGCGCACGTTTTGCACCTTCAAGAGCGGCTGTCATAACCTGTGTGGCATCATCAGTTTCATCGGTCTTATGTTTTGCCATTTCAGCAGCACCACGAGAAACAGTAAGAATGGTTCCCTCAACAGGTTTCATTACGGCTTTGTAAGCCACTTCTACACCATTTTGGAGTGCAGCTGCGAGATGAATCCCATCAAGTTCTTCATAATCTTTTGCATATTGTCCAAAACCACGGAAAAGTTGGCTTAAAATAACACCAGAGTTTCCACGCGCTCCCATAAGCAACCCTTTTGAGAGAATTTGAGCGACTTCACCAACTGTATTCGCTGATTTTTCAGCCACTTCTTTTGCACCATTAGTAATGGTCATTCCCATGTTGGTTCCTGTATCACCATCTGGTACAGGAAATACATTGAGTGAGTTGACATATTCAGCCTGTTCATTCAAACGGCTTGCCGCAGCTTGAATCATTTCTTGAAATTTACTTGAATTGATATTTGACACTAGTCCTCAACCACCTTCACATTTTGTACGTACACGTTCACACGGGCAGCAGTAATGCCGAGTTGATTTTCGAGATTGAAACGCACACGTTCTTGGATATTTTTAGCGACTTCGCTGATTTTTACACCATAACTAATTACAACATAAACATCAATGGAAATTTCGTTATCACTAGTTGTGACAACAACGCCTTTTGAGTAGTTTTCTTGACGTAAGATATTGCGGACGTTGTCTTTAACAGCTGACTTACTTGTCATACCGACCACACCGAAAATCTCAGTCGTAGAGGCACCTACAACAGTCGCAATGACTTCGGTAGCAATGTCAACGTTACCATGTTGGTTGTTAATAGTAACACTCATTTTTATACCTGTACCGTCATCAATGACACGATTTCTCGAGCTCAGAAAAAATTTTTTCTGACAAACGGCACTTTCCTCCATATTATTTAAATATCACTACTTATTCTATCATATTTTTGTAAAATAAAACAGTTGTATTGACTGATGGAATCGCTATCTTGTCAAAACTATGATCTAATATTTGACAAAAATGATGATATGTTCAAAAATAAAAAATAAAAAACCCCATCAATCTGACAGGATGTTTTTGTGTTTTGCAAAAAACAAAAAAATTACACGCGTTCTACGCCTGCTGGCAATTTTTTCAAAGCTTTAGCTGAAGCCCAAACAGTTTTAAGTTCACCGTTTTCAAGGATAGTCACTTTTTGAAGATTAGGTTTAACTACACGTTTAGTTTGGTTCATTGCGTGTGAGCGGTTATTAGATGTCACAGTCTTACGACCAGTGAAATAACATTCTTTAGACATGGTGCATACCTCCCATTAGATTTTTATGTTCTATAAAATAACATACCTGTTAAGTATAACATTTTCTTAAATAAAAAATCAAGCTTTTACACTATTTTTTAATGATTTTTTTTAGAGATTCTGCTAAAATGAAGCTATGGAAAATTTAATAGAAGAACTCACTGCAAAGAACAAAGAATATATCCATTCAGTGACCAAGCAGCTCATGCTACTTGGCAAGTCTGATGAAGAAATTAAGACAATTTTAAATGATATTCTCCCACAAATTATTGAGGCTCAAAAAAATGGTACAATTGCTAGGAAGCTTCTGGGAGCACCGACAGAGTTTGCTCAGAAATATCAACCAAAAGTTGCTGACAAGCCTGTCACAGAAAAAAATGAAAATCCTGGTTTGATGTGGTTGGATAGTACATTACTCTTCCTAGGATTTATCTCTGTTTTAAATGGCATTATGGCATTTGTTAGCTCGGCTTCACCAGTATATGGATTTGTCACTGTTGTTTTATCATCTGCTATTGCAGGTCTTGTGATGTATATGATGTATCGCTTCTTCTATCGTCCTAAAGCTGATGGAGCACGTCAAAAGTGGAACTGGAAAGGTTTTGCCGCAACCACAGTTTCAGTCTTATTGTGGATTGCGGTTACTGTGCTCTCAGGATTGCTCCCAACTTCTGTCAATATCCAACTTCCAGCAATTGCTTTGATTATCATTGGTATCGTTGCGTTTGGTGTAAGGTGGTTACTTAAACGTCAATTCAACATTCAATCTGCACTTGTTTCACAACCTAGAAAATGACAAAAACCTCAAATTGAGGTTTTTTGTTTTATCGATTTGCGTATCTTTGGGAAAAAATGGAGAAGAACGGTATACTAAAAGTACGAACAAACTGAATTTTAAGTGAAGATAGGAGAGTGAAGCAGTGAAACTTGCTCAAAAAATAGTATTAACTGCTCTGATAGCTATAGTTGCTGTGTTTGGAGTGATCATAGCTAGAGATAAAATGCAGATTTCAGATTCTCAAAAGTCAAATCTTGCTTCTGCTGCAAAGATAACAAGTAAGCAAAGTTTGAGTACACAAACGACTTCCTTATCGTCAAAAGATATGGAAAAACCCTTCGATAAAAGCTCGGTCTCCACTCGGAAATCCATTCCTCCAACGACACAATCAACCCAGGATAATTTATCTGGCTCAACACAGAGTACGCAAGAAACAACTCAAAAATTCCAAGAATCTACTGGAAATCAAGAAACAGCATTGGACTGGTTCAACACCCAAGCATCAAATTATCTGGCACAACTTATTTTGAATGAAAATGCGATTGCGAATAATGGGACAGCTAATCTTTCTATCAGTACTGATTCAAAAGATACCGCATTGGCAAAAACAGAATGTGAATGGAATAACAGCCAAGAACAAGTTGTTCATAATTATATCCCAGCGCCTGGAGGTCAAAATATTGCAGGAGGACACTATGATGCTGACTTGACAGATGCAGGAGCAAAGGTACTTGCACAGAAACTTTTTAACGGTTACTATGCAGAGAAGACAGGTTATTATGACTTGATAGCTGCGGGATACACACCAGAGCAAATCGTAAATGGAGGCGCACAGGTAACAGTGAATGGTGTGACCTATAGCGAAAAAGGGATGAATGGTACAGGGTTTGAAACGAGTAGTGGTGGCGGTGTTGTTTCTCATTATGCTGAAATCGCCAATCAAGTTCCAACTCACAAAGCAACGAAATTTTCAGTGAGTGTGATTTATGATCCGGATAAAAATTTTGTTAGCACTGCGGCGGACTTCTTTTGTGGTAATGTAAGTTACGTTTATCAGAAGGATGCAAGTGGTGCAATGAATTATGTGAATTATTAATGAAATCAAGAGACTTTTTAGTCTCTTTTTTGATGTTTCGGTATTAAAAGTCATTCAACTGATAAAGAGGCTTGTGAAATGAAAAAGGATTTATGATATAATTACTACGATTAATTATATTATGGAGGTCCTTTCATGAAAGGGATTATTTTGGCCGGAGGGTCTGGAACTCGTCTTTACCCTTTAACTCGTGCCGCAAGTAAGCAATTGATGCCTATTTATGATAAACCAATGATTTACTATCCACTGTCAACACTGATGTTAGCGGGGATTAAAGATATTTTGATTATCTCAACCCCTACAGATACACCACGTTTTAAAGAGTTGTTGCAAGACGGCTCAGAATTTGGTATTAATCTGGAATATGCAGTGCAACCTTCTCCGGATGGATTGGCGCAAGCTTTCATCATTGGAGAGGAATTCATAGGTGAGGACTCAGTTGCACTGATTTTGGGCGATAATATTTATCACGGACCAGGTATGTCTAAAATGCTTCAAAATGCAGCTGCTAAAGAAAAAGGGCTACCGTCTTTGGCTATCATGTTTCTGACCCAGAGCGCTTTGGCGTTGTGGAATTTGATGATAAGATGAATGCTGTTTCTATTGAAGAAAAACCAGAGCATCCAAAATCAAATTATGCCGTAACAGGTCTTTATTTCTATGATAATGATGTGGTGGAAATTGCTAAAAACATAAAACCTTCTCCTCGTGGAGAGCTAGAAATTACCGATGTCAACAAAGCTTATCTTGAACGTGGAGACTTGTCTGTTGAACTGATGGGACGCGGTTTTGCGTGGCTTGATACAGGAACGCATGAGTCACTTTTGGAAGCAGCTCAATATATTGAAACAGTGCAACGTATGCAAAATGTTCAAGTGGCAAATTTGGAAGAAATTGCGTGGCGAATGGGCTATATCAGTGCAGATGACGTTTATGAATTGGCGCAACCACTGAAGAAAAATGAGTATGGGCAATATCTATTGCGTTTGATTGGGAAGGATTAGTATGACTGAAGAATTTTTCGAAAAAACGTTAGCTTCTCGGGAAATTGAAGCAATTCCGGGGATGTTAGAGTTTGATATTCCAGTTCACGGAGATAATCGTGGCTGGTTTAAAGAAAATTTTCAAAAGGAAAAAATGCTACCTTTAGGCTTTCCAGAAAGTTTTTTTGCTGAGGGAAAATTGCAAAATAATGTGAGCTTTTCTCGTAAAAATGTTTTAAGGGGTTTGCATGCTGAACCTTGGGATAAATATATTTCGGTGGCGGATAGCGGTCGTGTGCTTGGCTCTTGGGTAGATTTGCGCGAAGGTGCGAGTTTTGGTCAAGTTTATCAGACTGTGATTGACGCTAGTAAAGGGATTTTTGTGCCACGTGGTGTAGCAAATGGTTTTCAAGTTCTATCTGACACTGTTTCTTACTCTTATCTGGTTAATGATTATTGGGCGTTAGATTTGAAACCAAAATATGCTTTTGTTAACTATGCTGATCCAGCGCTTGATATTACTTGGGAAAATCTGGAAGAAGCTGAGGTTTCTGATGCAGATAAAAACCATCCTATGCTAAAAGATGTAAAACCTTTGACAAAGGATTTGTTGTAATTTAATGAAGGCAATACATCTACGTAGTAAGAAAAAGTTAGAATTTTGGTTGATAAAGAACGGAAATGAAGAGGCTCCTGTTTGGGTGCAAGATGCTTTCACAGCGAAAGGTTTTCAGTGGATAGGCCCTTCTAGTCTAAGGATTGTTAATGCTGGTGGACTGATTAAAATTAATGCGAGTGCAGGAGATTTCCTTGTTTTTAATGGAAAATACATGAAAATTGTAACTGCTTCAAGATTTAAGACAGAGTGTCGCGTATTAAATAATCAATAGTGGAGCTTTATAGTGCAAACTATCTTTATCAAGATGAACATAAAAATTTCGGAGAAAAACATGACTGAATATAAAAACATCGTCGTCACAGGTGGTGCAGGCTTTATTGGCTCGAACTTTGTGCACTACGTTTATAACAATCATCCAGAAGTACATATTACGGTTTTGGACAAATTGACTTATGCGGGAAATCGTGCGAACATTGAAGAAATATTGGGCGAACGTGTAGAGCTTGTTGTGGGCGACATCGCTGACCCTGTCATTGTTGATGAGGTGGCAAGTAAAGCTGATGCAATTGTGCATTATGCAGCAGAAAGTCATAATGATAATAGTTTGAAATCGCAAGATGAGTTTATCCAAACCAACTTTATCGGGACTTATACATTGATTCAGGCGGCACGTAAGTATAATTTGCGTTTCCACCATGTATCAACGGATGAGGTTTATGGAGATTTGCCTTATCGTGAAGATTTACCTGGGCATGGTGAAGGACCTGGTGAAAAGTTTACTGACCATACGCCTTACAATCCTAGCTCTCCTTATAGCTCGACAAAGGCTGCGTCTGACTTGATTGTGCGTGCGTGGGTGCGCTCTTTTGGCTTAAAAGCAACGATTTCAAATTGTTCAAACAACTATGGTCCTTACCAACACATCGAAAAATTTATTCCTCGTCAGATTACAAATATTTTATCAGGAATTAAACCAAAACTTTATGGTGATGGTAAAAATGTACGAGACTGGATTCATACGGAAGACCATTCGTCAGGAGTTTGGACTATTTTAACAAAAGGTCGGATTGGCGAAACTTACTTGATTGGTGCTGATGGAGAAAAGAACAACAAAGAAGTTTTGGAGCAAATTTTAACTGAGATGGGTCAACCAGCGGATGCCTATGAGCGTGTGACTGACCGTGCGGGTCATGATTTGCGCTATGCAATTGACAATAGCAAACTTCGTAATGAATTAGGCTGGGAACCAAAGCACACTGACTTTGAATCGGGTTTGAAAGCGACAATCGAGTGGTACCGAGAAAATGAGGGCTGGTGGAAGGCTGAAAAAGCGGCTGTTGAAGCGAAATACGCTGAAACTCAAAAAGTGTTATAAAAAAATTTACTGACAGAGTTAAAAGTGACTCTGTCAGTAATTATATACTGACAGAATGGATTTCTACATCCTGTCAGTAAAATTAATGAATCTGAAAGTAGAGAAAATATGATTTTAATCACAGGTGGAAATGGGCAACTCGGTACAGAATTGCGCCATTTGCTTGATGAGCGTGGTGTGGTTTATATGGCAACGGATGCAAAAGAACTTGATATTACTGACAAGGGCGCAGTGGATAGCTTTTTTGATGAAAATAGACCTGAGTTAGTTTATCATTGTGCGGCTTATACAGCGGTTGATAAAGCTGAGGATGAGGGAAAGGCGCTTGATGAAAAAATCAATGTTGAGGGTACGAAAAATGTTGCTGAGGCGGCAGCTCGTGTCGGTGCAACGTTAGTCTATATTTCGACAGATTATGTATTTGGCGGTACTTTGCTAGTTGGTCAAGAGTGGCCAGTTGATGCACCAAAAGCTCCTGAATCAGAATATGGACGGACGAAACATTTGGGTGAAGAAGCTGTTGTTGCAAGTGGTGTGAAGCATTATATCATTCGTACGGCTTGGGTTTTCGGCTCTTACGGTCCAAACTTTGTCTTTACGATGCAAAATTTGGCAAAAACGCACGACACACTCACAGTAGTCAATGACCAGCATGGACGTCCAACATGGACGCGGACACTCGCTGAATTTATGGTTTACCTGGTGGACAATGACGAAGCGACAGGATTTTATCATTTGACGAATGATGCGAAGCCCGGAGAAGATGTGACTTGGTTTGACTTTGCGACGGAAATCTTGAAAAATACAGATACAAAAGTTTTGCCTGTTGATTCAAGTCAATTTCCAGCAAAAGCAAAGCGTCCGTTTAATTCGACAATGAGTCTTGAGAAAGCAAAAGCAACAGGTTTTGTCATCCCCACTTGGCAAGATGCCCTTTGGTCAATGCTTGAAAAAGGCGATTTGCGAGAAAATAAAGATGGACGTAAAGGCGAAATCAGCAAAAAATAATAAAAATTTACTGACAGAAATTCTGTCAGTGAAATACTTAGTGTTTTATTGACAGAATTTCTGTCAGTAAAACAATAGAAGTAAAGAATTCTGTCATGGTGCAACTTCTAATACTGTTTAATTTCTAAAATGTCCCATTTAGAAATTACTTCGCTACGCTACGTTGTCGATGCTCGCTACGGTGCGGAAGCACCTAGTCGCAATCGCAACCTTTGCGTTTCACGCAAACCTCCTCTTGCGCTTACCATTTCGCCTTGCCAGCTCTGATGGCTTAGAGCGAATGGATAGCGTAACGTAGTGAAGATGACGCATTGCGTCAAGGTTGCGAATAGGAAAAGCTACGCTTTTCACTTTCGTTGCAAGGCAGTATATTTGCAGTTCATCTAATAATTTTACTGCGTAAAATTAAAGATGAACTAGTATAAGAATTACTGTGCTGACAGAATTCTCGTTTTGAGAAGCTAGAAGAAATCGCTAGAGTCAAAAGATAAATAGCGTTTAAAGTAGCCAAAGGAAGAACATGAAAAAACACATTTTTATCATTGGCAGTCGTGGTTTGCCAGCGAAATATGGCGGTTTTGAGACATTTGTTGAGGAACTTGTCAAACATCAAAATAATAAAAATATCCAATATCATGTAGCTTGTCAAAGCGAGAATTCAGATAGAGCTACTGCGGGGAGCATTTTGACTATCTTGGAGCAGATTGTTTTGTGGTCAAAGTTCCCAAAATTGGTCCAGCGCGTGTCATTGCATATGATATTTTAGCTATTAATGCTGGACTTAAGCAGTGTAAGACTGAAAATATAGAGCAACCTATTTTTTATATTTTAGGTAATACGATTGGCGGCGTTATTGGTCACTATGCAAGAAAAATCCGTAGGATTGGTGGTAAACTTTTTGTCAATCCAGACGGTCTTGAATGGAAACGGACGAAATGGGCGCCCCTGTGCGCAAGTATCTTAAAATTGCTGAGAAAAAGATGGTAAAAAATGCAAATCTTATCATCTCAGATAATGCTGGAATTAAAGAATATTTAACCTCAGAATATGGCAAAATTGATACCAAAATTATCGCTTATGGCACTGAAAAATTTAGCTCAAATTTGACAGAATCAAAAACTTTGGTAAAATATAAGGTTAGAGATTACTATTTGATTGTAGGGCGTTTTGTACCAGAAAATAATTATGAATTGTTGATTCGTACATTTATGGAAAGCAAGATAACGCGGGATTTAGTCATTATCACGAATTACGCGGGAAATAGTTATTACGAAGAACTTCGGGAGAAGACGGGATTTGATAAAGATTCACGTATCAAATTTGTTGGTACCGTTTATGATCAAAATGAGCTGCGATTCATTCGTGAACACGCGTTTGCTTATTTGCATGGGCACGAAGTCGGAGGAACCAATCCAGGTCTGCTGGAAGCGATGTGGTCAACACCTGTCAATGTGGTGTTAGGTGTGAATTTCAATCGGACAACTGCTGGTGTGTCTGTCATATATTTTGACAAAAAAAATCTTCTGTCAGTACTGACAGAAATTGAAAATATGACTGATGAAACTAGAAAGCTTCTTCATGAGAAAGCCATAAAATTATTAAAGAAAAATATACTTGGGAACATATCTGCACCCAATACGAGGAACTTTTTGTTGAAAGTTAATATACTAATGTCAACCTACAATGGCGAAAAGTACATCGCTGAACAAATTGAAAGTATACAAAAACAGACCTTTAAAGATTGGCAGCTCATCATTCGTGATGATGGCTCTAAAGACACAACCTGTAAAATTGTGGAAACTTTTATCACTAATGATAAGCGTATTCGTTTAATAAGAGCAGAGAATGTTGGAGTTATCCGATCGTTTTATGAGTTAGTAAAAGTAGAAACTGCAGATTTTTATTTCTTCGCTGACCAAGATGATTACTGGCTTCCAGAAAAACTGGAAATTATGCTAAACGAAACACAAAAACATGATAACAGCAAACCTGTTATGTATTATACTGATTTAAAGGTTACTGACAGAAATCTGTCAGTAACAAAAGAATCTATGATTAAAACTCAATCCAATCATCCGAATACTCAATTTGTTCAAGAACTGACAGAAAATACAGTAACGGGCGGAGCCAGTATGATTAACCATGCACTAGCTGAGCACTGGCTGACAACGGATGATATCATCATGCATGATTGGTACTTGGCGCTTTTAGCGACAGCGATAGGAGAGTTGGTCTTTATTGACATTCCGACGCATCTTTATCGTCAGCATGATTCTAATGTTTTAGGCGCTAGGACGCTAACCAAACGGATGAAGAAATGGGTTCATCCAAAATCATGGTTTGAAAAATATTGGTGGTTGATTAATGCTAGTCAAAAACAAGCAAAAAAAATACTGACAGAAAACCGATCAGTGCTGACAGAGCAAAATAAACAACTTATTGAAGCTTTTGTTAGAGTGCTAGATTACCCACGAAAAGAGCGCAGACATATTTTAAACCAATACAACTTACGGAAGAATAAAAAGTATCATACCTACATTTTCCGTGCGCTTCTCATCACAAAATTTGCATACAAAGGAAAAAATAAATGAATTTCTTCAGTCGCAGAAATCAAATTCTGCTCAAAGAACTCGTCAAAACAGATTTTAAGCTTAGATATCAAGGGAGTGCAATAGGATATCTTTGGTCAGTTCTAAAACCAATTTTACTCTTTGTAATCATGTATCTTGTCTTTGTAAAATTTATGCGATTTGGTGCAAGCGTACCTCATTTTGCTGTTGCGTTACTTTTAGGGATTACCATTTGGAATTTCTTTGGTGAAGCAACAGGAGTAGGAATGTTATCTATTGTTAGTAGGGTAGATTTATTACGTAAGGTAAATTTCTCAAAACCTGTTGTGATATTTTCCGTTGTTCTAAATGCTTTGATTAATCTTGTTATCTCACTTGTTGTTGTTTTTGGGTTTGCAATTATTAACGGTGTTCCATTCAGTTGGAATATCATTTTTGTTGTTCCTCTTCTCATTGAATTGATACTTTTCACAACAGGTCTCACTTTTATACTATCAACTCTATTTGTTTATTTCCGTGACCTTGGTCCAATCTGGGAAGTGGTAATGCAAGCAGGATTTTACGGTACGCCGATTATCTATCCGATTACACAGATTTCTACCAATCACCTTTTTATTGCAAAGCTTCTCATGCTCAATCCAATGGCACAAATCATACAAGATTTGCGTTATATTTTGACTTTTAGTAATAATACAAATCCTACACTTTGGCAACTTTGGGATAAACCATGGGTGATTATTATCCCATATCTATTACCAATTCTTATTTTCATTTTGGGATATTGGGTGTTCACAAGTCATGCACATAAATTTGCAGAAATTATCTAAAAAGGAGTTGAAAAATGTCTGAAATTGCAGTAAAAATTGATCATGTCAGCAAATCTTTTCGTCTCCCAACCGAAAGTTCAGCAAGTCTTCGCACAACATTGATTAATAGACTTAGAGGCATCAAAGGGTATCGTGAACAACACGTTTTGAAAGATATCAACTTTGAAGTAGAAAAAGGAGATTTTTTTGGAATTGTTGGACGAAATGGTTCGGGTAAATCAACACTTCTAAAAATTATTTCTCAAATTTATACTCCTGAAAAAGGAAAAGTTACAGTTAATGGAAAATTAGTTAGTTTTATTGAACTAGGTGTTGGTTTTAATCCAGAACTCACAGGGCGCGAGAATGTTTACCTCAATGGAGCTATGCTTGGATTTGCTACAGAAGAGATTGATGCTATATATGACGAAATTGTCGAATTTGCAGAGCTTAGCGAGTTTATGAATCAAAAATTAAAAAATTATTCCAGCGGAATGCAAGTTCGCTTGGCATTTTCTGTTGCTATAAAGGCAAAAGGAGATATTCTTGTTCTTGATGAAGTTTTAGCCGTTGGGGATGAGGCTTTCCAGCGTAAGTGTAATGAGTTTTTTGTTGATACCAAGAAAGATAAATCAAAAACAGTTATTCTTGTAACACATGATATGAGCGCCGTTCAGCGTTATTGTAATAAAGCAGTATATATTTCAGAAGGCTACGCCGCAGAAGATACTGACGTCCAACATGTAACTAATCTTTATTCAGCTGATAATCTGAAAGTCACGCAACATCTTGAACGAGATGCCTCAGCAGATCGTGTTTGGCTGACTACAGATTCTAGCAAAATATTGACGAAGGAAACGGATAACCTTTCCTTTACTATTCACTTTGAAGCTAATACTGCTGAAACGAAAGCTGAAAAAAAATTGTATTTATCTTATTTTCTTTATGATGCTACTCGAGGAGGAGCGGCGTATGAATCGCCAGCACAGGAAGTTAATATTGGAGATAGATTGAAAGCGGAAATTCCGATGACAAATTTCCACAATACAGAGTTTCAGCTCGGCGCAACACTGCGTAAAGACCCGTCAGATTGGGAAAATGATAATCCTCTGTCACAAACAGAAGTTATTACAGTGACACAGCCAGGAGATGATATTCGCTTTATTTATCGTAATCCAGAAGACAAGGAAGCTGCAAGCCTGCTCAAAACACTTTAAAAAATATGCTAAAAGAAAGGAGAAGATAATGCCAACAAATTTTGAACGTGCCAAATATATCTTGACTCAAAATCCAAAGCTACTTGCAAAAATTCCCCAAAAATTCTTGCAGAAAGTTCGCCAATATTTTCATCCTTTCGCTGATCTTCAGTTAAAAATTAATAGAAATAAGCGCGCAAAAACGCGTGAAATGAATAATTATAAAAACCCAAAACGAGTTCTCGTTTACGTAATATATGAAAATCAGTCAAATTTACAAACTTATAAATTAACATTTCTATCTGCATTATCAGATTTGTCAGACAAGACTCTAATTATTGTGAATGGTGACTTACCTGATGGTGACATAGAAAAGCTGTCTAGATATGGAAAAGTTGAGAAGCGTGAAAATTCGGGCTATGATACGGCTGCTTTTAGGTACGGAATTTTGCAACTTGCATCTGAATTGACAAGTTTTGATGAGTTACTTTTAGTTAATGATACAAATGTAGGGCCAATGACTGATTTATCAGTAGTTTTTCAAAAAATGTCAGCAAAACGATTAGATTTTTGGGGAATTTCATATGGAGAAAAGCAAGTAGATTTTACAGGTTTTAATCCTTATGGTACAATTCCTGAGCATCTACAGTCATATTTTCTTGTGATTGAAAAGAATATGTTTCAATCTCCCGAATTTATTCAATATTGGCAGGAACTTTCTGATACTGACTCAAGAAATAAAGCGATTGGAAGACATGAAACAGTTTTTACAAAGTATTTTTCAGACTTAGGCTTTTTACACGGTGCAGTTTCTGGTAATAATGCAGATTCTGCAATGTATATCCATCCATTGACGATGTTGAAAGATTTTGATGTCCCTTTGGTAAAATATACAGCATTTTCCAATGATACTGATGATAAATTTGCATGGCAAGGCTTAGAGAGACAGACAGAAGTACCTGAATTGGTGGATTATATCAAAACAGAAACTAATTTTCCGAATGAGATACTGTCCGAGGTTTTAGAAACGATTAAACATACTCCCCACTCTGAGCATATCCTCATAATTGATGGGGTTGAGAATCAGATACCACAGTGCACAAGATATAGAGTGACAAATAAGGCTGAACAGCTTCGGAGTCTAGGATATACTGTTTGGACAGTGAATGCTAGTGAATTTCAAATGGGATATGCGGAATATGCTAGTCAAATTATTATTTATCGTACCCCATACAGTGAACAATTCAGAAAGTTAATTGATTTAGCTCATAAGTATCATAAATTTGTTTTTTATGATATTGATGATCTCGTCTACGATACTTGTTATACAAATCAATTGGATTATATACGTACCTTAAGTGTAGACGAGAAGAGAAAATATGATTTAGGCGTAAAAAACTATGGTAAACTAATGAAATTATGTGATGCGTTCATTACTTCAACAACAGAGTTGAAAAGAGAACTATTAAAATTAGGAAAACCAGTATATCTCAATCGAAATCTTGCGAGTGAGGAATTGATTTCTATAAGTGAAACAGCGCATACAGAGATTCAGAAAGATACAGCAAAAGTAAAAATTGGATATTTTTCTGGTTCCATCACGCACAATGAAAATTTCAAGTTAGTTCTGTCTGCTATTGTAAGAATTTTGAAAGATTTTCCGCAGGTAGAGTTGCATCTTGTAGGGCATCTATCAATTCCCGATGAATTGCAGGATTATAAAAATCAATTGGTTATACATGAATACGTAGATTGGTTAAAATTGCCAGAATTAGTAGCAGAGGTGGATGTCAATATAGCGCCACTTGTTGATACGATTTTTAATCGAGCTAAATCTGAAATTAAATGGATGGAAGCAGCGTTGGTAGGAGTACCGACAATAGCAAGTAATATTGGTGCTTTTACTGAAAGTATAGACAATGGGGAAACGGGTATTCTTGCTGAGGATGTTGAGTGGCAAGAGAAGTTAAGACAACTTATTATCCAAAAAGACTTACGTCAAAAAATTGCCGAATCAACTTATCGAAAGGTGCTAACTGATTTTCGAGTTAAAGGACACCAGGATGAATTTACGGAGAAACTTCATGAATTTTCTTAAAAATGCAGGAAAAGAATTGTTAAAGAATCGCTGGTGGATGTTAGCTTTCTTTTTGATTTTGATACTATCACAATTTGCTATACAGTATCGTCCTTTGATTATCCCAAAAAAGTATTTATTTATTGTGATTGTAGCCATGCTACTGCTCTTTTCTTTGACGAGACTTCGAGAGATTAAAAAGCTACCTCTTAATACATTTCTAATAATTATGATTTTGGGCACTGTAAATACTTTGGTATTACCAGTGCGACAAGAATTGGACGAAAATACTCACTTTTTCTATGCTGTACAAATCGCTGATGGGCAGTTTTTTAAAAGAGATTTTAACCAAATGAAATTTCTTCAAATGTCCCCAATTTTTTGGAAATAACACAGCTTCCTAGTAAACCAGAATATGGAAGTAAGACCAATACGAATCTTTATTCTCGAGAATTTTTGAGTCTTAAGAACCAGAAAAATGACTATTCACAAGCAGGTCCAATTACAGGAATTGCTAATCCAGTTTATTATCCTTCGGCTTTAGGAATTGCCTTAGGACGTTTTATTAGTCCATATCTTTTTGTAAGTTACTATTTGGGCCGAATATTTAACTTGTTAATGTATGCGTTGTTGGCATTTTTTGCAGTCAAAAAAAGCAAAAGATACCAACTTCCTCTTTTTGTTGTCGCATTTTTACCATATACCTTGTGGATTACAGCAGGATATAATTATGATGCGCTTTACTATGGTGTAATCTTGCTTTTTCTATCTCAGCTGACCAATCTTTTTACAGAAGAAAAAGGCATTAGCTTAAAACAAATGGTGCGAATATCATTGACTGGATTGCTACTTGTTTTTTGTAAAGCTCCAATGGCATTTCTGATAATTCTTCCATTTTTCTTGCCTAAAAAGGTTTTTGCTTCAAATAAAGTGAGACTACAGGCGCTAGGAATGCTCGCTTTTTCTTCAGTTTTGATATTTGCATGGGTTAAACAGGGGATGATACTTGAGAAGTTACGCCTTATCTTTGGGAGAACTCTACCAGATACTGCTGGGGTTGCGGGTGAAAATGTTGGAAGAGTAGATTATTTTCTAGCGCATCCACTATATACGTTAACAACAGGGTTACGAACGGTTTTCGATATTCCGTCCACTATAAAAGATTCTATTGCAAGCCCGCAGCCCTTTTTAAATAAAATCTACTCGTCAGGTGCAGTCGAATTATTTAATATTTTGCTAGTGGCATTACTTTTCGTTTTGGTGAGCTTACAGCTGGACTTTCAAGTTTCTAAACGCATCAAAACTGTAACTGTTGTTCTGTTTGGCGCCATTACAGCTGGGGTTATTTATGCGATTTCGGGAGATTCACGTGTTTTTCATATTGGAGATTTAACAGTGGCAGGAGTACAAGGTCGTTATCATTTTTACATCTTGGCGTTTTTACCAATATTTTTAGAAAAACCAGTCAAAAAAATTTTTGATCGAAAAACGGTGGTTTCTGAAAGAACAAACGACTTTAACATTCAAAAATTTGTTGTTAGTGCAGTTTTAGTGATGACATTTGTTAATACTTGTATTGGATTGTTTGGGTATTTATGATGAAAAATATATTATTTATTTCCCCAACAGGAACGCTTGATAATGGAGCTGAAATTTCGATCTTTAATCTTCAAAAGCTACTGGTAAAACAAGGCTATCATGTGATAAATGTGACGCAAGCTTCTGGAGATATACCATATATGACAGCGTTTGAGTCCGTAGGTATCAAAAACTTTATGTTAAATGCAGTCAAATGGTGGTGGGAAGATGCACCAGGTCCTGTTCAAGGAACTCAGCGTGAACTTTATCATTACTATCGTGAACATATTGCAAGTATTCAACATATAGTAGAAGATGAGAAAATTGATTTAATTATCACTAATTCTGTGAATATGTTTCAAGGAGCGGTGGTTGCTGCGATAGAAGGCATTCCTCATTTTTGGCTTATCCATGAATTTCCTGAGGACGAGTTTTCATACTATGTGGACAAGCTAGATTTTGTAAATGAATTTTCAACAGAAGTCTTTGCAGTGCAAGGTCGCTTACAAGAAAAGTTACAAGAAATTATTCATAATCGCAAAATTCACAGTTTTTATCCGTTTACAAAAATTTCTGATACTCCTTTATCAGTAGGTGAGAAAACGCGCATAGTGTCTGTTGGTCGGCTAACAGAAAGAAAAAATCAATTGGAATTGCTTGAGGCTTATAGTAAATTAAACCGCCCCGAAATTGAGTTGATTTTAATTGGAAACTTTGACAAGGAATACAAGCAAAAAATTGTAAAATTCATTGATGAAAAAGCTTTTAAAAACGTGACTTTGGTTGGTCCACAAGATAATCCGTGGTCATTAATTACTGATAAAGATATTTTTGTCAGTTCGTCAAAAATGGAAACTTTTGGTTTGGTCTATGTTGAGGCATTGTTGCACGGTGTGCCGAGCATTGTGTCAAATAATCCAGGACATCTGTCAGCAAACGAAATTTTTGATTTTGGAAAATTTTATGAAATAGGAAATACTGATCAGTTGGCAAATTTACTTGCTGACAGTCTTAAAAATTTCGATACACAGAAAAAAGAGAGTCTGTCAGTACTGACAGAGCTTCGCAAAGCTTATTCTGTGGGAAAAGCTTATCAAGAAATCATGGATTTTATCGAAAGAGATTTTGACAAAAAATCAAACTCTATTAGGCATTTATCAAAATTACTGATGCTCAATGATTACAATCCAAATAAACTGACAGCTAGAATCAAACGAATCATCAAAACCATACTCATCAAAACGAGGATTTTACGATGAATTTGACAATATGCATGGTTGCTTATAGCAAAAAATTTACAGATACTACCAGTTTTAACCAGCTTAATAATTTTGATAGTTCTGTCAAAAAACAGCTGAATCTCATTATTTTTGACAACGGCATTGAAAATTTTACTGATGAAAAATTACCCGATGATTTTGCGTCAGTAAGTTATCAATTTAACACTGATAAAAATGAGCGTGGTACAAGGATTGCCTATCAGTATGCATTAACAAACATGCATGACTCATGGCTCATGTTGCTTGACGATGACACTTTGCTGACAGAAAATTATGTTAAAGATTTACTGACAGAGATGTCAACGGCTGTTGTTGATGCGTTTTGTCCACAAATTTTTGATGAAAAGATACAAATTTCTCCAACAGACAGTGAAACGATCGAAAATCTATATTTCCCAAAGAAACCAGGAATTTATACAGAAAATATCACAGGAATATCAAGCGGACTTGTGTTGTCCAAAAAGTTTATGACAGAAATTGATGGATTTACCAAAGAATTTCCTCTTGACTATTTAGATCATTGGATTTTTTGGCAATTAAGACAGCATAAAAAAAGGATTAAAATCATTGATGAAAAGATTCAGCATCAGCTTTCGGTTCAGCATTTGACAGGGTTGTCAAAAGAACGCTTTGCCAAGATTTTTACAGCAGAGTATCACTATTATCAGCACTATCAGCCAGAACAACTCTACTCAATCAGGAAAAAATATGGTAAAATGATGGTTAAAGGTTGGTTGAAAGGGAATATTTTCCTTGCGAAAACATTCCTTAAAATATTACTGGGGAAGAAATAAAATGATAAATCCAAAAATATTATTAATTATACCAGCTTATAATGAATCAGAGGGAATCATACAAGTCGTTCAAAAAGTAGAACAATATTGTAAGAATTCAAAATACTCTATTGATTATGTGGTAATTAATGATGGTTCAACAGATAACGAAGAGGAAGTGCTGAAAGAGCACAATATCAATCATGTGGAACTAATTAATAATTTAGGCATAGGTGGGGCCGTTCAAACGGGCTATCTATATGCCAAAGAAAGCGGTTATGATATTGCTGTTCAATTTGATGGAGATGGGCAACACGATATTGAATCACTTCCACATCTCTTAGAGCCTGTGATAAATGATGAAGCGGACTTTACGGTAGGTTCTAGATTTCTGGATGAAAGTAATTCCGAGTTCAAATCTTCAAAATCAAGACAATTTGGTATAAAATTTCTTTCTTCGCTAATTTATATGTCTTCAAAAATTAGAATTAAAGATGTAACAAGCGGGTATCGAGCAGGTAATAAAAAAGTAGTTAATCAATTTGTCAATCGTTATCCCAGACAATATCCAGAACCAGAGAGTTATATGCATTTATTTGCAGGCGATATTAGAGTAAAAGAGGTAGGCGTTCGAATGTTTGAACGTACAACAGGAGCTTCAAGTATAAATATGGTAAAAGGGATAAACTATATGATTAGTGTTTCTCTATCAATCCTAGCAAGTTCACTGTTTGGAAGGAGGGATAAGTAATGCCAATACAACTTCGCATTTTGGCTATTTTGTTTGCCGTATTATTCTTTCTCTATATTACGCGGTTAGTCAGAAAAGATAGAGCAGAAATTCGACATATGCTAAAATGGATAGTTTTAGCATTGGTTATTTTAGTCGGTTCAATATTTCCAGATTTGGGCAGTAGAATTGCTCATGTTTTAGGTATCGCTACTCTAACCTCTTTAGCTCTATTTATATTAGTAGCTCTTTTATTAATTATCTCTCTAAAATATCAAATGTCATTAATTGCAGCAGAAAAACAAATCAAGAACTTGATTCAAGAAGTTTCGTTATTAAAAAAGAAAGAAAGAGAACGTAGCGAAAAAGAATAGGAAGAGTTATGAGAAAAACAATAGCTATTTTTAGTGGTTTTTATCTCCCTTTTTTGGGAGGGATTGAGCGTTATACATATAATATTGTTCAGAAATTTATGGATAAGGGATATAACGTTATCGTTGTGACAACGCAGCATGACTTTAAACTACCTAGTATTGAAGTTTCGGAGCATTTGAAAATTTATAGAATGCCAATTAAAAATTTATGGAGAAAGCGCTATCCATTTTTTTTTAAAAACAAAAAATATCATGAAATGCTGAATGCAATAAAAAAGGAAACAATTGACTATTATATCGTGAATACACGTTTTCAACTTCCGGCATTGTTGGGAGCAAGACTTGCAAAAGAGGCTAATAAAAAAGCATTAGTTATTGAACATGGTACGACATACCTCACTCTGAACAATCCTGTTTTGGACAGAGTTTTACATAAAATAGAACGCATCCTTGTTAATAAAGTAAAAAAGAATACAGATATTTTTTATGGAGTTTCAAACGAAGCAGCTATGTGGCTAGAGACTTTTGGAATAGAAGCCAGAGGAGTTCTTTACAATGCAGTTGAAAAAGAAGATTTCGAAAAATATTCTTACTTGATACCTTCTAAAAAAATAACCATTTCATATTCAGGAAGATTACAGGCAAAATTTAAGGGTGTAGAGATGTTGCTTTCTGCGTTTGTTAAACTATCCAAAGAATATAACAATTTAGAATTAGTAATAGCAGGAGATGGTCCGATCTATCAAGAAATGGTCCGCAAATATACTCAGAAGAACATCAAGTTTTTAGGACATGTTTCTCATGAACAAGTGATGAAGCTAAACAACCAATCTGATATTTTTGTGTTAATGTCAAAAATTGAGGGCTTTTCTACCTCCATGCTTGAAGCAGGGATGATGAAAAATGTCATTATAACGACAAATGTTGGAGGAGCACACGAACTACTTCTAGATGATTCATATGGCTTTGTGATTGAAAATTCCGAAGAGGTATTGATTGAAACAATAAAAAAATTGATTTCTAATCCAGAATCTATGAAAGAAATTCAAGAAAAAGTCGCGGCGAGGGTATTGAAAAGATTCACTTGGGAGCGCACTGTTGAAGAATTTGAGAAAGCTTTCGTTGATTTGGAGAGATAGCAGGAAAAAATTGTGAAAAAGATGACGAACGAAGAAGTTAAAGGGTTACAGCTTGAAATGGTCGAGTATATTGACAAGATATGTGCTAAAGAGTCAATTCAATACTCCCTTGCAGGAGGTACACTGTTAGGGGCTATACGACATAGTGGTTACATTCCTTGGGATGATGATGTAGATTTAATGTTACGCAGAGATGCATATGAAAAATTTATATCAGTTTTAATAAATAATCTTCCAGAAAATTATTCGTTGTTACATTATAAAACTGGAGAGTGCTATTTACCTTGCGCAAAATTATATGATAATCGAACATTCTTTAAAAGTAAACTGGACAATCTGCACAAAGGTACAGGGGTTTTTATTGACATTTTTCCAATAGATAACCTACCTAAGCAAGAGGAAGAGAGAAAAAGATTTAAACATGAAGTGAGAGAAGAAGCTTTTAACTTAGCCTCCTCTAATCCTCATGGTTTAGCATATGCAAGCGCCTCAAACTTTAAATATTTTATGGGGAAATTCATCTTGTGGTTGCCTAAACATTTGAAAAATAAAGGCAAAAGTTCAACAATTGCAAGTGTTTTAGATAAATTAATGCAGAGATATAATGGCAAAGAAGAAACTTATTCAGGATATGTATATTCCGGTTATAAGAATGAATTTTTTGAGAAAGAAATCATGGATGAGTATGAAGATGTTGTTTTTGAAAGACTAACTCTAAAAAAAATAAAAAAACATGATATTTACCTTGAACAACTTTATGGAAATTATATGCAACTTCCTCCAAAAAATAAGCGGGTAAATCATTCATACTATCATTGGTATTGGAAAGAAGGAAAAAAATGAAAATCGCATTATTGACAGCAGGTGGAGTAGGAAGCAGAATGAAACAAGAGGTTCCTAAACAGTTCATTCATGTAAATGATAAGCCAATTATCGTTTATTC
This sequence comes from Lactococcus protaetiae, assembly GCF_006965445.1. Lineage (NCBI taxonomy): Bacteria > Bacillati > Bacillota > Bacilli > Lactobacillales > Streptococcaceae > Lactococcus > Lactococcus protaetiae. The sequence continues at coordinate 760,198 of NZ_CP041356.1, forward strand.
GTTAGACGCATTTCAAAAACATCCTGAAATTGATGCTATAGTTGTTGCTTGCCTTGATGGTTGGGAAAATGTACTGATGGCATATGCCCGACAATACAACATCACTAAATTGAAACATATTGTACCAGCAGGTCAGTCAGGGCAAGAATCTATTAGAAATGGATTGTTGGAATTAGAAAAATATTATGATAAGAATGATATTGTTTTAGTCCATGATGGTGTAAGACCTATGCTATCTCAAGATGTCATTTCAGATTGTATAGTTGTAACGGAAAAGTATGGATGTGGAATTGCTTCTATTCCAACAGTTGAAGCAGTGTTGTATAGTGATGATGCCCACGCCTCTAGAGAGTTTTACGATCGTACGAAATTACAGAGAACGCAAACTCCACATGGTTTTGCATTAGGGCAATTGTTGGATATGCATCGTGAAGCGGCAGAAAAAGGAATTACTGACACAGTTGCATCGTGTACTTTGGCTATTGAATTAGGGCGAGAGGTGTATTTTTCAATGGGTTCAGAAAAGAATCTGAAAGTAACAACTATGGATGATTTAGACATATTCAAAGCTTTGCTTTTGGCTGAGGAAATCAAACAATGAGTTTTTATAACAATAAATTTTATCAAAAAGATTTGGAACGAGCTGTTGATAACATTGTAGATGTTCAAAAGCTTTTTGGAAAAAAAATACTAGTTACTGGAGCAACGGGATTGATTGGTTCCGCTTTGGTAGATAGTTTATTAAAAATTAATGAGAGTGAAAATGCAAATATACAAATCTATGCATTAGGTCGCAATAAGGAAAAATTAGAAGAGAGATTTTCTGAAAACATAGAGGATATAAACTTTATTATTCAAGATATAAATGAAATCCTAAAAATAGAAGTAAAAGCAGACATCGTTATTCATGCTGCATCCAATGCAAATCCTCAAACTTATTCAACAGATCCTATAGGAACAATTAAAGGAAATGTTCAAGCTACTTTAAATTTACTGGATTATTGTTCCAAAAATGGTATTGATCAATTTATTTACATTTCATCTGGAGAGGTGTATGGACAATTAACTTCTGCAGATGTACCGTTTACAGAAGAAATGTCAGGATATATTGATTCACTATCTGTCCGATCTTGCTATATCCTATCAAAAAAAATGGCAGAGAATGTTTGTGTTTCTTATAGTTATGAGTATGGTCTTAAGACAAAAATTGTTCGTTTATCTCATGTATTTGGTGCTAACTATACATCAAAAGACAATCGGGTAAGTGCTCTATTTTTTATGGATGCTCTGGCAGGAAAAGATATTGTTTTACGTAGTTTAGGAAACCATCTGAGATCTTACGTGTATGTCACGGATGCCGTATCAGGTATTTTTACAGTGGCTACGTCTGGTGAAAACGCAACTGCTTATAATGTGACACATACAGCGAATGAAATTACTTTAGCAGAGTTTGCTAAAGCTATAGCTAAAGAAGCAGGGATACAAGTCAGATTTGACATAGAAGAAGAAGTGAATTTAGCAAGTGCTACACCAATCTCTTTTGCGGTGTTAAGTGATAAAAAACTTCGAAAGAAAGCCTGGGTTCCTAAGGTCACTATTGAAGAAGGAATTCATACAATTTTTAATATTTTAAGAGAAGAAAGTCAAAAATGAAAACAGCAGTTTTAATGGCAAGCTATAACGGAGAAAAATTTATCACAGAACAGTTAGACTCTATACGAAAGCAAAGCCGAAAGCCTGATTTTGTAATTATTCGAGATGATTGTTCATCTGATAATACAGTAGAGCTGATAGAAAAATATATCTCTCAGTATGAGCTTGATGGTTGGACGATTACTCGCAATAAAACAAATGTTGGTTGGCGCGCTAATTTTAGACAGTTGTTATTGGATAGTATTGCCTTAGACGCTGAAATTATTTTCTTTTCGGACCAAGATGATGTATGGAAAGAAGACAAAAATGCTCAGCAACTTAACGTTATGGAACGACACCCTGACATTGAAGTTTTAAGTGGTGATTTAGAGTTTATAAAGTTAGATGAAAAAGCAACAATACCTAACTTATACGTATTTCCTGATAAGGAAGAAATCCTTTCAAAATACCCTATTCATAAAAATTATCAGGGAGGTTTTAGACAGGGAATGACTTTGGCGATACGTAAAAGTTTGATTATTGATGTTATGCAGTATTGGAAAGAAGAGTATAAACCTACTCATGATATGGTTTTTCAGGGAATTGCAAGTTTGTTAGGAACGGGCTATAATTTAAATGAAGTTGTTGCAACACAAAAACGCCATAGTAGTAATGCTAGTGGAAAACCAATCGTTTCTTTGAATGACTCCAAAGAAGTTCATGTACAAGATTTGTATGAAAAAAGAGTAGGTTACCATGATATTGCTTATCATGTGCTGGAAAAGAGGAATTCTCAGCTTGTTAAAGAGCAGAAAGACTACTTGGACTGGGCAAAACGACGCTATGAAGCAGCAAAAACCAATCACTTTTGGAATGTGTTGAAAATTATTATTTTAGACAGAAAATATTATATACATTATACAGGACAGCTTCGAGACTTGTATTTTGCTTTTAAAAAATCTAATAAGGTCTAGTATGAGGGAGAGTCATCGTGAGAAAACTAACTAATGAGGAAATCTGGCAGTGTGAGTTAGAAATGCTAAAATATATAGACGAAATATGTCAGTCTAATCAAATAGAGTATTCTCTAGCAGGAGGAACATTGTTAGGTGCTATAAGGCATAAAGGTTTTATTCCTTGGGACGACGATGTTGATCTTATTCTTACTCGGCATAACTATGAAAAGCTCATGAAAGTATTGATGGAGGAAAACGAACCTAGATTTAGCTTGTTATACTATAAAAAAGTTCCAACGTTTATCAGTTTTACGAGATTAATTCATGGTAAAACGACATCAGTAAGTAAGCATAATGAGTCAAATATATTAAAAGGGGTTTGGGTTGATATATTTCCTATAGATACATTACCAGATGACAAAGGGGAGAGAAAACTTCAGCAAGATAAAGTCAAAAATATTGGGAAACGATTGAGAGCTTCCATAAAAGGAGGCTTCAAATATGCCAGCTTTCCAACGTTATCGGGATTTTTAGCAAAAATTATTATATTTTTGCCTTGGCATATAAGATACTATGGTAAGAGCAGAGAGCTTTGTGAAAAAATTGATTATGTTATGCAAGAGTATAATGACCAAGATGCTAAAGAAAAAGGGTTTATTGATAGTATATATTTTGAAAAAGAGCACTTTCCTAAAGAAATTTTTGAAAAGTACGAGGATGTAGAATTTGAAAATCTTGTAGTGCGTAAAATTTCTAATCATGATATTTATTTAAAACAACTCTATGGAGAATATATGAAATTACCAGAAGAAAAGGATCGGGTAAGTCACGAAATTTATGAATGGTATTGGAAATAGTGTACGTATATGACTGATTATTTTGAAAAAGCCAAATGAAAAAGGATGTTTCTTAAAAATATGAAAACTTTAAAGAATTATTTTTTAAATTCATCATATCAACTGTTAGTAATAATTATTCCCGTTATTACAATTCCATACATTTCTCGAGTATTGGGTAAAACTGGTATTGGTATTAATACTTTTACTTATACTGTAGTACAATACTTTATATTAATTGGTAGTCTAGGGATAGCACTTTATGGGAATAGAGAAATAGCGTATCATCAAAAAGATAAAAGTACAAGAAGCCAGGTTTTTTGGGAAATAGTATTTTTGCGTTTTTGCTCCATGGGATTAGCTATACTAGCTTTTATTATTTTTTTGTTTTTTGTTGGTGGAGATATCAAAATCTATCTTTTGCAAAGTATTGCATTGTTGGCTGCTGTGTTTGACATTTCTTGGTACTTTATGGGAATGGAAAACTTTCAAAGGACAGTCATACGTAATTTTTTAGTGCAGATGATATCGTTGTTTTCGATTTTTACATTTGTTCATACAAGTGAGGATTTATGGATTTACATTTTAATTGTTACGGGTTCAACATTTCTTGGTAATATTTCTTTGTGGTTATATCTTCCTAGTGAGGTTTTTAGACCCCGTCTATCTTATTTTAAAAATATAAATAACCACTTTATGGCAACGCTTGCACTTTTTTTTCCACAGATTGCAGTATCAATTTATCTACTTTTGAATAAATTGATGTTAGGTATACTAGATTCAACCAATGCGGCGGGTTTTTTTGCTCAATCGGACTCAATTATTCGTATCTCTTTTACGATTGTTACATCACTCAGTACGGTCATGATGCCGAAAATTTCTGCTTTGTTTATCGAAAATGATATTAAAGGAATTCATAAGCAACTCAAACTTTCTATAACGATAATGCTTGGTTTGGCATTTCCACTTGCCTTTGGTATTTTGGCTGTTTCTCAAAAATTTGCTCCATGGTTTTTTGGTAGTCAATTTGCGGAAGTAGGAATTTTGATGGCTTTGGAATCACCAATTATCATATTTTTATCAATGGGAAGTTTATTTGGAACTCAATATTTAATACCAACTAAACGAACAAAAATATTAAGTTTTTCATATATTTATGGGGCTATTATTAATCTTGTAGCAAATTTTATTGCGATTCCTTTATATGGGGCAAAAGGAGCGATTACAGTGGCTGTGCTAACTGAAGGAATTGTTACTATTTATCAAATGTATCATGTTAGAAAAGAATTTGACTATAGAAATATGTTTCAAGGAACTTGGAAATATTTGGTTTCTGCAATGATAATGTGTGTAATAGTTTATGGAATAATCCAGTCAGTTAGGCTTAATATTATTACTCTAACTGGTATTGTGGTGGTAGGAATTCTAATCTATTCATTTGGAAATATTATTTTAAAATCAAGACTCTACGAAGAGGTCAAGGCATTTCGAAAAAAATAACAACTGAGATACCGGGGGCAATGGTTAATTTCGAAAATGTTGTGTATTATCAATAGAGTGCAAAGCATAGCTTGGCACTCTATACGATGTAATCGCCGAAAGAGCGTAAAGAAAATACTCAGAAAATCAAAAGTAAATAAGATGAAATTTGATAATCTAAAGATATATCTTTCTCAGTAAGGCAGAAAAATATCTATACGAATAGTTAAAAAAGTATAAAAGGCTCTCATATAAGGAGTGTTTGATTAGCTAAAATGGATTAGAAAAATCTTTTGAGATGATAGTTATTGATTTTCTATTACTCTAAAAATAGAAGTTGTTTGACTATAAAAGTATAGATTAACTGAATAGAGTAGTAAAAGTATAAAATAAAAGTAAAGAAGAAAAAGAGAAACATGAGAAAAAAGCAAAGAACATTAAAGTTAGTAATTTTAAGTGTTGTATTACTTATTCTGTTGGGTATAAAAGAAAATAAATTTAAAGCAGAATCACTTTCTCGTGTTTCAATCCAACTCAAAGCTACTAACAATGGTGTGCCTCTTAATAATGCGGTTTATAGTGCGTATAATCTAGATAATGCTTACCAAAGGATTATTAATGGAGATATAACAGAAGAAGATACGGCTACTGCTAATTGGAAGAGTTTGCAACGTCAAATACAACCTGATGATTCTAAAGTAAATCCGCAAGTGATAAAATTTGCGGATGGTTTGTCAATTGGAGCAGGAATTAAAAATAGCACAGCAAATGCTCAAGCTGTGATGGCCGATATTCTTCGTGAAGGTGGACTGCCCGTTTTGGAAAATCTCAATGGAGGTGCAGATAATAACCTCTTTCATCAAGGTGAAAGAGGGAGAATGAGTAACTATTTCACTGATAAATCAGGTGAGGCAGTAGCGACAGTTCCAATGGGATTGACGGCGATTATATCTGGGAATGGCAATTTCCAAAAACTTGTTACAATCTCTCAAGATAATCAAGTGGTAAAGGTAGACTCAGCGAATATTGATGATCGATTGTCATTATCACTGGAGACGAATAACAGAGTTGAAAAGACAAACTTTGGAAGATATGTGGCGGAGTCTGGTCCGAATATTCCGCTGGTCTATGATTTGAAGATTTCCAAAAATTTTAATATTTTTGGGAGTATCATAAATTTAAATTCTACAGTGAATCTTGTTATTATGTCAGTAACGGCTCCTTCAGATGTTGAAGGAATTGAAATTACTTCTATGGATACTAATGGTGATATTGCTGGAGGTATCATGCAGCAAATAAAAATCCCGCATTTAACACATGATATTACACTTAAAATAAAAGCTTATATTATGGCTACTTCTACAAAAGATATTCCAAGCAAAGGCTCTGGTTTATCCGTTAGCGGTATAGATACACTCGGTAATAATGTGGTTGCCCAATCTCCTACTTTATTGCTTACTGGGGCTAATTTTGTGATGATAAATTCTGAAACCAATGAATTAGTAAATGGAGAAAAATATATTTTAGGAAAAAAACAGGGAGCAGGTTATCAGATATATTCAGAGCAAAAAGGCTGGCTTGAGGTGAAACAAGTGGATGCTGTGACCATATCTCACGGAACACCACTTCAAGGGGGAATCAGTACTTTATAGGAGACGAAGCAACCATTCCAATTCCAATGACGACTACTCGTTTTAATTTTAATGCGACAAACAATAATGAGATTAATCAGTCTTTGATTCAGATTGTAGGGCTTTTACCTGGAGATAATTATTTCCTTTATCCTGTAAAAACTCAGGAAGAAAGTGGTGATAATCCAAATATGACAGATTTTTCTGTTTTTGCTAAATTAAGTGTAGGTCCCAATGGAGCAGTTATTATAAATAATTCTTTGGGAAAAGTGAGGACTCAAGATTTTTCATTTAACTCAACTATTCCAGATTTTCAATCAGGAATAAATGAATACAACGTTTTACCGGTAGATGGAAGTCAGGTAACACAAATAAATGTTAAAAAACAAATCATACTTCCCATTACCCTGGTTGTTTTCGTTATGGTTGTGATTGCTGTGGTGCTGATTCGGTTTGTGTAGGAGAGGTTATGAAAAGATCAAAAAGAACTGAAAATATTATTGACAAAAATATTCATAAAATATATCTTATACTTGCCTTATTGATAGGGATGACTCTTTCTATTGCTATGCCTCTTTTTAATGAGCCTGATGGTCAATACCACTATACAGCAGCGACTAATATAGCTGGTCTGTCTAATGATTTGTCGGCATATGGAGAAATTGAAATTACAAGTGGAATTGATCAGCAAATCCCTCACTATCAAAATGGAAACTTTTTTAAAACTTATTTTAAAAACAAGATAAAACGAATGCCAATGAAAGAACTCCCACGCTTGAATTATATACCAAGTAAGAGTGGGTTTAACTACTGGTCACATATTACACCTGCTATTGGAGTGTGGATAGGTCATCTGATTTATCCATCAATGGGAGTGATGGTTGTTGTTGGACGTCTTTTCAGCACTTTTATCAGTGTTTTATCCATGTTTTTTATTATCAGATGGGTCAAAGCTGGAAAACTTTTATTTTTTGCAGTATCTCTTAGCCCTGTCATTGCAAATAGTTTTTCGAGCTTATCTTATGATGCTACTACTTTTGTAATAACTGCATTTTCTATTGCACTAGCTATCAATATTACCTTTAAACAAAAAGTAGAGATAAAAGATTTTATATTGTTCACATTATCAGCTGTAATGTTATGGTTTGGCGCAAAAACAAATATGAAAATATTGATTATACTTGTGCCTTTTATCATGGTCGTAACTTATATCTCTAACATGAGAAGGAAAGAAGGTAGGGAATTAAGTGATGATTTTCAAGAAAATAATAGAAAAAAAAGCTTGAAGGTTATAGGTGTTGCGGTAACTATTGCTTGTTTTATAATAGGATTAGTCGGACTAGCTATTTTCAAGCCTACTCTACTATTTTCGCTTTATAGGATTTTGATTAGTCATCTGATAAATGTAACACCAGGATTGACGGGTAACAGTATTTTTCAGAGTATACTTGCTTCTCCATATCCGCAAATTAATTATACTCCGCTTTGGCTATCTGCCGTGTGGTGCGTACTCATAGTGTTAATAATTTTGACTGAAAAAAAGTATGTGTGGGCACCTATTATATCTTGGTTTGCTTTATTTCTATTTTTGCTGGGGTTTGGTGCTGTGTACTACTCGTTTGTCACTTTTGTAGGTCAAACGGCAATTGTTACCCAGAATAGAGCAGTTGGTGCAGTTGTTGGAGTTCAGGGACGTTACTTTACTCCAACTCTTATTCTATTTTCGCTTTTCATTGGGAATTCGAAATTCAAACTTAAATTAATTCCATATCAATTAGTAGTCAATTTTGCTATTGTGACCATTATTGTATCCAATGCTTTGTTGTTGTTTGGAACTTTATTTGGTATTTATTATTTATCATAATGAAAAAACCAAATATACTTTTTGTTTTTAATAAAATTTATGTAATCTAGTATGTTATTATATTATGAAAGTAGATAAAAAACTCATGAATTTTAGTTCATGAGTTTTTTTATTCTGAAATTAAGGTGCGGGATTAGCTTTAGGAACAATCTTTATCTCCAAAGCCTCCATCCGAAGTCCCTTACCTACTGTTCCGGCGGTTGCCCCATTAGATACCCACGCTTGCCAACCGATACTTTGAACATGAGCACGGTAATAAATATTGAAATAGTTTGAGAGTCCACCTGTAAGTTTTAACTCTATGGCTTCATCTCTCAGGCTTTGTCCTGTCGTTCCAGAAATACTATTGTTAGATACCCATGCTTGCCAACCGACATTTTGAGATTGACTACGATAGGTTATTCCACCTGTTAGTCCTGAAGCAATATTTTGAAGTTCTACCTTCAAGGCTTCCATCCTAAGTGACTTCCCTGTTGTTCCTGATAAAGCGCCATTTACGACTGGAGCTTGCCAGCCAATATTTTGAACATGAGCGCTATAGCTTACTGTTGGAAGAGTCAAATAAGGGAAAGTGACAGAACCGTTAGACGGTGCGGCGCTTCCTTTGGCAACGAGTTGGACTTGCACCGCTTCTATGCGGTAAGCCATTCCAGAAGTTCCTGCAGTCTGCCCGTTTTTTGTCCACCCTAGCCAGCCAATATTTTGGACATAGGTGCGATAATAAACATCATATTGATTGGCGATAGCTCCAGTTAAATTAATTTGAATTGCTTCCATGCGCAGAGATTTTCCGACAGTTCCTGCAATTGCACCATCGCTAACATAATTTTGCCAACCAATATTTTCGACATAACCACGGTAGCTGAGGCCACCTGTCAGTCCACTCGGGAGATTTAGAAGAGAGGCTTTGAGCGCTTCAACCCTGAGAGAAAGCCCTGTTGTTCCATTGGTTTGACCATTGTAAGTGGGAGAGGTCCAACCATATGTTTGTACTTGAGTTTGATAAGAAATACTTGGGGAAACGCTAGGAGTCGGAGAACTTGGCGTAAAAGTATTGCTGTAATCAATAGAAGTATCAAGGCTATTATTTTTTAGATTGGTTGTACCTTGAAAGCGCATTTGGCTGGTGTATTGCCATGCGCCGAATTTGGAGTTGTTGGTTTTGGCGGTTGCCCAGCCGGAGTTGTTTGTGGGGGTATCATAAAGGTATTGGGCTATCCACATGTTTTTCGCACCGCCTAGTGTGTTGTAGTTCATTTGGACGGTTGCGGTATCTGTGCCTACCCAAGATAGTGAGGAATAAAATTTGGTATTGGCATAGCCTAATGATTTTAGTTCATTTGCGAATTGAGCTGCGGCCGTGGCCCAGTCCATATTGTTTGGGTTGGGGCCGATGATTGTCCCGCTACTGTTTTTATAGGGTTGTTCACAATCCATGACCATTACTGTGTTGGCAGGAAGTCCAAGATTTTTGGCAGTGGTTGCAAAATATTGAGCTTCTTTTATAGCTTGGCTATTTCCTGCACTTTGAGAATTTGCGCCAGTCAAGGTCGCGTAGTGATAGACAGCAACATTTAGACCAGCAGCTTTTGCCCACTGTATATGATCTTTTGCGTAAGGGTTGGTGTAAGTTGTTCCTTCGGTTAACTTAATTACTACAGTTTTCACTCCTGAGGCTTTGAGGCTATTAAAATCTGCTTGGGTTAACCAACTTTGATAACTTGAAATATCTACAACGTCAGGCGAAGGTATCCCAGTGGTTGAGGGTGTAAGGTTAACAGGCGTTTGTACCATAGCTGGAGTAGCTGCAGTGAATGAACGGAGTAAAGGGGATTCTGGTGTGGAAGTGGCTGAGGAGGTAGGTTCAGTCCCACCTGCTGCATAGGTTCCCATTGCAGTATCCGCTTTTGTATATGAGACTACATTAATTATTCCGAGGAGCAAAAGAGCTGTGACGAAGGTTTTAATTTTTATTTTGCATTTCATGGTTATATTGTAACACAAAATAATAAGAGACAAAAATTAGATAAAAGCTGATTGGAATGTCTTTACTTAATGGGATATCATTGTAGTTTTTATATTTCTTAAGAAATGTTGTTTTGTCAGTGCTTACACGTATTTAATAGGTTGAAAAGCTTATGAAATCGTGGTAGAATGGTAAAAATAAAAAATTGGCGCCTGCCATAGAAATAATATTGGAGGAATATTTTCGATGTCAAACTGGGAAACTAAGTTTTTGAAAAAAGGATTTACTTTTGATGATGTGTTGCTGATTCCGGCGGAATCTCACGTCTTGCCTAATGAGGTGAGTATGAAAACGAAATTAGCGAAGAATTTGACGTTGAATATTCCGATTATCTCTGCTGCAATGGATACTGTGACAGATAGTAAAATGGCGATTGCGATGGCGCGTCAAGGCGGTTTGGGTGTTGTTCATAAAAATATGTCAATTGAACAACAAGCTGAGGAAATCCACAAAGTGAAACGTTCTGAATCTGGCGTTATTACTGATCCATTTTTCTTAACTCCTAATCATAAAATTGAAGAAGCTGAAAATTTGATGGCGACTTATCGTATTTCTGGTGTACCGATTGTGGATACGCTTGAAAACCGAAAATTGGTAGGGATTATTACCAATCGTGATTTGCGTTTCATTACGGATTATAATCAACAGATTAAAAATATGATGACCTCTGAAAACTTGGTTACAGCACCTGTTGGAACAACTTTGGATGATGCTTCACGTATTTTACAAGAAAACAAAATTGAAAAATTACCTTTGGTTGATGAAGAGGGTAAATTGGCTGGTTTGATTACAATCAAAGATATTGAGCGTGTGATTGAGTTTCCTAATGCGGCAAAAGATGAACAGGGGCGTTTACTGGTTGCTGGAGCTGTAGGAGTGTCATCAGATACTTTTGAACGTGCGGAAGCTTTGTTTGCTGCTGGCGCAGATGCTATTGTTATTGATACGGCACATGGACACTCAGCTGGCGTTTTGCGCAAGATTCGCGAGATTCGTGATCATTTCCCTGAACGGACATTGATTGCTGGAAATATCGCAACAGGTGAGGGGGCACGAGCTTTGTTTGAAGCTGGTGTGGATGTCGTAAAAGTTGGGATTGGTCCTGGCTCTATCTGTACGACACGTGTGGTTGCTGGTGTGGGTGTGCCTCAGATTACAGCAATCTATGATGCAGCGAATGTCGCGCGTGAGTTTGGTAAGACGATAATCGCTGATGGTGGAATTAAATATTCAGGTGACATTGTGAAAGCTTTGGCTGCTGGTGGAGATGCTGTCATGCTTGGCTCAATGCTTGCTGGTACGGATGAATCTCCTGGTGAGTTCGAGATTTTCCAAGGACGTAAATTTAAGACTTACCGTGGGATGGGTTCTCTTGCAGCGATGAAACAAGGATCGAAAGACCGTTATTTCCAAGGCGCTGTTAATGAAGCGAATAAACTTGTCCCAGAAGGAATTGAGGGTCGTGTAGCTTATAAGGGAACTGCGACGGATATTGTTTTCCAAATGCTTGGCGGTTTGAAAGCTGGTATGGGTTATACTGGAGCAGCTGATATTATTGCTTTGCACGAGTCAGCTCAATTTATCGAAATGTCAGGTGCAGGTTTGAAGGAATCTCATCCTCATGATGTGCAGATTACGAAAGAAGCACCAAATTATTCTGTTCAATAATAATGAAAAATTCCTGTCAGTACTGACAGGTTTTTTTTGTTTACTGACAGAAAGTTATCAGTAGTTTTTGGCAAAAAATTGTCTAAAAATGCCTATAAATTGTGGTATAATTAGGCTTATGATTGAAAATGAAAATATGATGGAAGAACTGCACTGTATTGGTTGTGGGGCTGTAATCCAAACTGAAGATAAAGATGGGCTGGGCTATTTGCCTGCGTCTGCGTTGAAGAAGAAGTTGGAAAATGAGGATGAGTTGTATTGTCAGCGTTGTTTCCGCTTGCGTCATTATAATGAAATTGCTCCGACGAGCTTGACTGATGAGGATTTTTTGGCGCTTTTGCGTGAGATTGGTCAGCATGATGCATTGATTGTCAATGTGGTGGATATTTTTGATTTTAATGGTTCGCTGATTCCTAGTTTACATCGGCTGACGGGAAATAATGATGTGCTGATGGTGGCAAATAAGCGTGATGTTTTGCCAAAGTCTTTGAAAGTTGTTAAGTTGACGGCTTGGCTAAGAGAGCAGGCGGCAAATTATGGCTTGAAACCGAAGGATATTTTGGTGACTTCTGCTAAAAATAAGGACGATGTAGAGCAGCTGATGGAGGCGATTGAGCATTATCGTCGTGGACGTGATGTCTATGTGGTCGGGGTGACGAATGTTGGTAAATCAACGTTGATTAATGCGATTATCAAGAATGCTTCGGGCGCTGATGATGAGATCATTACGACGAGTCGTTTTCCTGGGACAACTTTGGATAAGATTGAGATTCCGTTGGATAGAGATACGGCTTTGATTGATACGCCGGGGATTATTCATCGTGGGCAAATGGCGCATTATTTGGCGCCTGAGGATTTGAAATATGTGTCGCCAAGAAAGGAAATCAAGCCAAAAACCTATCAGCTCAATCCAGAGCAGACTTTATTTTTCGGTGGTTTGGGACGCTTTGACTTTATTTCTGGTGAACGTCAGGGATGACGGCTTATTTCGATAATGAGCTGAATATTCATCGGACGAAACTTGAGGGTGCGACAGAATTTTATGAGAAACACAAGGGCGAGCTGCTTGCTCCTGCGCTCGTCAATGCAAAATTGCTGCGCAAAGAATTTTCGGTCAAGGAGAAATCTGACATTGTCTTTAACGGCTTAGGCTGGGTGCGCGTGCCTGAGCGTGCAGTGGTCGCAGCCTGGGTACCTGAGGGTGTGGATATTGTGATGCGTAAAGCGCTGATTTAGGCTGTCAGTACTGACAGAAATGATGGAGGTGCAGATGAAAATTGCGCTCATTCAAGCCAGCACGCAAATCGCGCGCAATCATTTGCTTTTTGAAGAAACGAAGCGAGCGACAGAGCATTTGGGCGCTGAGGTGTTCAACTTTGGTGTAGTCGAAAATGAAGAAAATTTTTCTTATATCCAGATTTCGCTTTGTGTTGGGCTTTTGTTGAACTCTGGTGCGATTGATTATGTGGTTACAGGTTGTAGTTCGGGCAATGGCATGGCGATTGCAGCCAATGCTTTGCCGAATGTGATTTGTGGTTATTTGCCGACACCGTCTGATGCATTTTTGTTTGGACGAATTAATCAAGGAAATTGTGCTTCGCTATCATTAGGGCTGAATTTTGGTTGGGGAGGTGAAATAAATTTGAGATTTACACTTGAAAAATTGTTTGAAGCACCCATGAATACAGGCTACCCCGTAGAATCTGCTGAACGGAAAAAACGAGATGCTGCTCGCTTCAAGGCAATTAAAAAGTTGGCACAAACTGATATGCTGTCAGTACTGACAGGATTGGAAGAAGAACTTGTCAGTCCAATTTTCAGGAAACGAGAGTTGATAGACTTTATCTTGGAAAATGCGACGAATAGTGAACTGACAGCGTTTTTGAGAGCAAAGATAAAATGAAAAAATCACTAGAAGAAAAGCTCAAAAACAAAAATTTGAATTTTACTGAATCGGAGCTGGACTGGCTACTTGCGCATATTGGTGATGAAAATCCTGAAATCCGTGACGGTTTAGTATTTGTCAGCTTTGCGCGCAGTATTTCAGAGGAAGCGTTGAGTCTTACTCAATTTCAAAAATTGGCACAATACTCAATGTCGCAAGATTTGATTTTTTATCAGATGAGCGAGGGCTTGCCAGCAGTACTGACACGGACGTTTGCGGCTTTGTTGAACAGTTATTTGATTGAGGCAGACGGTGCAAAAGCCGGGAAATATGAATATGCGTTGACAACTGAGCAACGCCAATATTTCTTTGAGCGTGCGGTTGATTATCTTGAAAATGAGCAAGTTTTTACAGGATACTCGCAAGTGTATGGCTGGATTCATGGCTTTGCACACGGTGCGGATTTTTTGGCAAATGCGTTGACACATCCTGAGTTCACTGAGCAAAAGGCTTTAGAGGCACTTGATATGCTGGCAGCCATTTTTCACAGATTGCCTGAGTCCTTTGTTTGTGGGGAAGAGCGGAGCTTGGGAGAAGTTGTCGTGGTAGCTTTGTTGAGTGGAAAATTGTCGCAAATACAAGTGGCAGATTGGCTGGCGCAAGTGAAATTTTCATTAGCGGAATTAATTGACTACGCACGGCTGGCAAATTTTGAAGTGTTTTTAGCTTATATTTATTTTCACATTTTTGAAAAACTTGACTTAGAAGCTCCTTTGAAAAATGAATTATTGAAAGTTTTGAGGCAGATATGATGACGATGTTTGCACTTTTATCCATTTTCGGCAGTGGTGCTTTTCTGATTTTGTTGATGCTTCTGCATTTTTTGAAGCCAGAGACTTCTCCGTCGTGGCGCTTGATTAGCGAGTACGCGATTGGCAGATACGGCTTACTCATGCGACTTGCTTTTTGGGGTTTGGCGTTGGCTGTGCTTAGCTTTGTCGTGGCGAGAGTGGAATCTGGCGCTGGACAGTTTAGTCTTATCGCCCTTAGTGCTATTGGACTTGTGCTGATTGGAGCAGGATATTTTGTGTCAAATCCTATAACTGTGGCGGACGATGATAAAACGCTTACGGGAAAAATTCACGACTTCTGCGGTGGGATTGTCATTGTCGGCTTTCCGCTCACAATCTGCTTTGTCAAAGGGAATATTTTACCACTGACAGTGCTGGTCTGGCTGGGCTTTCTGTATTTTATTGGCAGTGTGATTTTCTATCTGTCAAAAACAAAAACTTTTGGTCCAAAAGCTAAAGTTGGACTTTCCAACCGACTGATGATGTTGACTTATGCACTCTGGCTGATTGTCCATGCTGCGCTTTTGCTTTGAACAGCGTGGACCAAGGTTGTCAGTGCTGACAGCGTTTTTGAAAGGAAAACAATGATTACAATTTTACTTTACACAATAGGCGATGAAGTGACACGCGAGCAAATTATGTCTGTTTTTCCACGCCACAAGGCTTGGGTGGACCAGTTTGTTGATGAGCAAAAAATTATGGGCATTGGTACTTTTGAGGACCCTTTGAAAGACGGTGCTATGGGGCTGTTTCCCAACATGGAGCTGGCTGAGGAGTTTGTCTGCAGAGACCCATTTGTCAAAGAAGGTATCGTCACAAAAGTCGAGTTGAAAGAATGGGCGGGACAGTTTTTTACATCAATCGTGCGCTGATGAACTGTTGTCAGAGCGAAATGAAAGCTGTCAGTACTGACAAAAATTGTCAGGATAGGAAAGAAATAAAATGAGTAAGGATATTGCGCTGACAAGCGGAAGTGACTATTTTCGTTATCGTGCCTGTGGCATTATTATTGAAAATGATGCAGTACTGATGGTAAGCAATGATCGCGATGATTACTTTTACAGTATCGGTGGGGCTGTAAAAATTGGTGAAACTGCTGAAGAGGCTTGTGTCAGAGAAGTTTTAGAAGAAACGGGTGTACATTTTGAAATTGACAGATTGGTGTTCATTCACGAAAATTTCTTTACACTTTCTGCGACTGATCAACGAACGGAGAAAAATGCGCACGAACTTGCTTTTTATTTTCTGATGAAACCACAAGAGCATGGAGATTTTAAACCCGATGTAACGAATGATGGACTTTCAGAACATCTCACATGGATTCCTATCAGCACTTACAGTGGGCACAAAGCCTATCCTTTATTTTTTTCTGATGAATTACCAAAGCTGCGACTCGACTTGCGACTTCAGTCGCTTAGCGATAGTGGACAAGCGAAGCTGTCAGTACTGACAGAAGTGAAAAGGATTGTGACTCGCGAGTAAAAGTGTTCAAATTTATCACGATGTATTTGAACAGCTATAAATAATGAAAGAACAAATTAGAATTTGATAGAAAACGAAGAAAAACAAGAACGCGTCTTACTGGCAGGAGTTGAGCTGCAAAGCAATACGGACAGCTTTGAAAGCTCGATGGCAGAGCTGTCAGAGCTGACAAAAACTGCAGGTGGCTTGGTCATTGACCAATTTACACAGAAACGTGAACGACCTGACGGGCGTACGATGATTGGCTCCGGTAAGCTGGAACAAATGCGCTGGGCGATTGAGGTTGGCGAGATTGATACGGTAATTTTCAATGAACGACTGACACCACGACAAAATGTCAATCTGGAAGCTGCGCTTGGCGTCAAGGTGATTGACCGAATGCAGCTGATTTTGGACATTTTTGCTCTGCGCGCGCGCAGTCATGAGGGCATGCTTCAAGTTGAGCAGGCGCAGTTGAGCTATTTACTCCCAAGACTTGTGGGACAAGGCATTATGCTGTCGCGTCAAGGAGGCGGAATTGGTTCAAAAGGACCAGGTGAATCCAAGCTGGAGATGGACCGTCGGCACATTCGCACGCGCATTGAGGATATTGACAAACAACTCAAAAAAGTCGAACAAACACGAGAAAATATTCGCAAAAAGCGCAATCAGAGCGGCATTTTCAGAATTGGCTTGATTGGCTACACCAATGCAGGAAAATCAAGTATCATGAATGCTCTAGTCGGAGCGCAAAAAACGCAATATGAACAAGATGAACTCTTTGCTACGCTTGATGCCACGACGAAAATGGTCAAACTTCACGAAGATTTCACCGTCAGCCTGACCGATACCGTTGGATTTATTCAAAATCTGCCGACAGAGCTGATTAAAGCGTTCAAATCAACATTGGAGGAAAGTGCCAACGTTGATCTTCTTATCCACGTGATTGATGCGAGCAATCCCCATCATGAAATTCATGAGCAGACGGTCTTGAAAATCATGCAAGAATTGAAGTTGACAGGAATTCCCGTACTTAATGTTTATAACAAAATGGATATTGCTTCCAATGATTTTTTACCGACATTAACACCGAGTATTCAGCTTTCTATCAAGTCTGCTGCTGGCCGTCAATGGCTGAAAACGGCGATTTTAGAAAAACTGCACGAGCTTTTCCATCATTTTGAGCTAAATTTACCCTATGCCAAAGCCTATCAACTCCCCGAACTACGCAAGCTTGCACTAGTACAAGAAATTGAGGAAGCTGAGACAGGTTACCTTGTCAAAGGTTTGATTTCGCCCGATTTGCTTTGGAAATTGGAGCAATATTAAGTATTAATTAAATTAGAAAAGAAAGAAAAAATGGAATTAAACGGAAAACAGAAACGCTATCTCCGCAGTCTTGCGGTTAATATTCGCCCGTTGTGCAAATCGGAAAGAGTGGTTTGAGCAATGAAATTTTGACGAGCATTCGCACGGCTTGCGATGCACGTGAATTGATTAAGGTCAATATTTTGCAGAACTCAGATGAAGTAGCAACAGACGTGGCAGAAGTCATCGAAGAAATGGGCTTGGATGTTGTACAAATTATCGGGCGAAATCTTGTCGTTTTCAAGGTCTCAGATCGTAAAGAAAACCGCAAAATTTCAACAGATGTCAAAAATTTGGTAAAATAAGGCAGAGAAATGCTTGAGATTACAGGTGTGACTAATGCAGAAAAAGCGGAATATTTGAAGTTGGATAATCTTATTAGTCAGTCAGAGCTAGAACTCAAAATCATTGAAAGACGGGTTCAGCTTATCAAATGGGATAAAGTTCCAGTAGGTGTTTTACGGTGGAATTTATTTTGGGATGAGATTCCATTTTTGAACTTAATTTTCTTGAAACCAGCTTTTCGTGGACAAGGTTTTGGACATGAAGCTTTGGATTTTTGGGAGATGGAGATGAGGCGTTTAGGTGTTAAACAAGTCATGACCTCTACTCAAAGTGATGAGATGGCACAACATTTTTATCGAAAATCGGGTTATCTTGATAAAGGTGTTTTAACTTTTGATGGTACAACGATTGAACAAGCTTCAGAGCTTTTCTTTATAAAAAATTTGTAGTAACTTCATTTTAGGTTATGAAGGAAATTGTTTCGTTTTGACTTGAAAATATTTTGTAATCAGTATAGGTTCAGTTTCACTATTAAATGTGTCAGTTATACTATGGTGGGCGAGTATAATATCAATAAACTAGGAAAAAATATGGCAATAGAACTTTTAACGCCTTTTACAAAGGTAAAATTAAAAACTGAAGAAGGTGAGAAACGGCGAGCAATCGGGCTTTTTTGGGGTAATTTTAATCCTGTACATATTGCGCATATGACGATTGCTGATCAAGTGCGTCAGCAACTTCATCTTGAAAAAGTGGTGTTCTTGCCTGAGCATAATACTGACGGTCACGTTGCTAGTATGCTCACTGCTGCGATTGATGGAAGAGAGGGACTTGAGGTAGATGCTTGCCGTTTGCGTGCTAAAAACGGAGACGATATTTATCGTACGGTGCTTGATTTGCGCGAAGAAAATCCTGAATGTGATTTCTATTTCATTGTCGGCGGTGATATGATTTCTGGTTTAGCTGCATGGCCACACATTGATGAATTGATTGAAATGGTGCAATTTGTTGGGGTTAGACGTCCGAGATACCGAGCGGGAACTTCCTATCCTATTTTGTGGGTGGATGTGCCTGCGATGGATGTTTCTGGAAATTTAATTCGTGAGCAACTTCACCGTGGGATTATTCCTCATTTTTTGTTGGCACCAAAAGTGTTGAATTATATTTTGAAAGAGGGCTTGTATGTTTGAGTTTTATGAGGAAGTAGGGCTTTCAAGACCTGCACTCTTGGAACGGATTTCTGCAAATGTGAAAGCATCACGTTTTAAGCATATTTTAGGTGTGGAGAAAGCAGCGATAAAATTAGCAGAGAAATATGGTGTAAATCCTCATAAAGCAAGTCTAGCAGCTCTTTTGCATGATTATTGTAAAGAAGAAACTGATACAACTTTTCTTTCTTTGATTGATAAATATCATCTTGATGAAGACCTTAAAAACTGGGATAATAATATCTGGCATGGTAAAGTTGGTATTTGGAAAATGCGTGAAGATTTTGGTTTGCAGGATGACGAAATTTTGCGAGCAATTGAAATTCACACGGTGGGGAGTCAAGAAATGTCTGAGCTTGCCAAAGTGCTTTATGTGGCGGATTATATTGAAGAGGGACGTGATTTTCCTGGTGTTGTCGAAGCGAGGTGTGTGGCTTGGGACGACTTGAACAAAGCTGTAGCGTTTGAGACAATGCGATTAGTTAACTATCTGGCAGAGCGTAGATTTACGATTTATCCAGAGACTTTTGAGGCTTATAATGCTTTTATTGGCCATCTAAGATAAAGTCAAGACTTATTCAGTGTCCAAGAAGCCTAGGCGCTAAAAGCGCCAACGCCCCCTATGGCAGTCGGACGAAATTCAAAGATTGCGATTCCGACTAGGTGCTTTGCCTTTTGCTCTTGCTGCTTTAGCAGCTAAGCAAACGGACAGCGGAGCAACGAAGTTGCGTAGACCGGCGTGCGAAGCACGTAGCATCGACAGCGTAGCCCGAAGAGGCGGAAATAGCACGGCACTTGCTTTGATGAAAAATAAGGCTGTCAGTTCAATGCGATTAACAAGAGCATTGAATCGGTGGATAAAGGACTTGTCGGCGCTGCTTTCGAGTCTGTCAGTAGACTGACGAAAAATTTGGAGGTCATAAAATGATTCGGAAAGCTGAAATGAAGGATGTAGTGGATATTACACGGCTGTCAGCAGTTCTTGGTTATCCTGTCAGTGAATCAGTGATTGAGCAAAATCTTGCACGGCTCTTGCTGGATGACACGCATGAGTTTTGGGTTTATGACTTGGAGGATACTGTTGTCGGTTTCATTGAGGCGGAAACTTATGAAGCGGTTTACTCTGCGGATATTATGTTAAATGTCTTGGGATTGGTTGTGGATACTGCTTATCAAGGAAAAGCTATCGGTGGTCAGTTGCTGACAGAGTTGGAACTACGTGCGAAAGCGCGTGGAATTTCTGTTATTCGCTTAAATTCTGGCGAGCAACGGCACGAAGCACATCGCTTTTATGAAAAGCACGGTTATCGCTCAAATCATTCACAAAAACGCTTTTTGAAGTTTTTGTAATTCTGTCAGTTCAATACGATTACTGTGAGCATTGAATCAGCGAATAGAGGACTCGAAAGCAGCACTGAGAAGTCTGTCAGTATACTGACAGGGTGAAACTATGAGCTATCAGTAGATATTTACTGTGTCAATGAACGGGTTTGTTTATCTAGCAAGTTTTATGTTAAAATAAGTGGTCTAGGTTTTGAAAAGTAGAGATGAGCTCCGCTTTTCAAAGCCTATACAAGTTCGTCCCAAATTACTGATAATGAGGGTGAGTTGTGGTTATATTGTTTTACAATCTATTTTTTAAAGTAAAATAATATTAGAAATAGAAAATAAGAGAGAAATTAAATTTGGATTCAAAAAAATTACTTGAAGTTGTAGTGAAAGCTGCGGATGATAAAAAGGCGTTGGATATTGTGGCACTGGATGTTGCAGAAGTGTCGGGAATCGCAGATTATTTTGTGATTATGGAAGCGATGAATGCTCGTCAATTGGATGCGATTGCTGATAATATCGCAGAACAAGCAGAACTTGCTGGTGTACAAGCAGCAGGACATATCGAGGGGGATGCGCGCACAGGTTGGGTATTGATTGACCTTGGAGATATTGTAGTTAGCGTTTTTGGACATGATGAACGTGGTCATTTTAATCTTGAAAAACTTTGGTCTGATGCGCCTTTGGTGGATGTATCCACTTATATTTCAGAATAATTGAAAAAGTCTTACTGACAGCCTTGTCATACTAGTTCATCTCTAAATCTGCGTAGCAGATTTGGTAGTTGAACTGCAAATATACTGCCTTTTGCTCTTGCTGCTTTAGCAGCTAAGCAAACGGACAGCGGAGCAACGAAGTTGCGTAGACCGTTCGCAGAACGGCGTGCAAAGCACGTAGCACCGTAGCGAGGCGAGCATCAACAACATAGCGCAGCGAAGTAATTTCTAAAAAAATTTTTTAGAATTGAAGTGATTACTTCATTGATGGGGATTCTTTCTCCCCATCAATGTTAGGGCACAACCTCACATCAAAGATATGAGGTCACCCTGTCCCTGAAGTCTAAGAGCTAAGACCCTAGGGCAGTAGAACGAAAGCAGAGCATAGTGCTGCTAAGTTAAACAGTATTAGTAATATTTCTTGTATTTGTCAGTACTGACAGAAAGAATGGTGAGACAAAAATGAGTTTTTATGAAGATTTTTCTAAAGTCTATGACCAAGTGATGGACCAAGAGCTGTATGACCAGTGGTTAGCTTTTACATTGCGCCATCTTCCAAAACATACACAATCCATTTTTGAATTAGCTTGTGGTTCAGGAGCATTATCCGTCCGTTTGGCAAAGCAAGGCTATACTGTCACTGGTCTTGACATTTCAAAAGAAATGCTGACTCTTGCGAGTAATAAAGCGCATGATGCAGGTGTAAAAATTAGTTTTACGGCGGGAGATATGCGAGAACTTTCAAGTTCAGAAAAATTTGATGCGGTGACTTGCTATTCAGATTCGCTCTGCTATTTGGCAGATTTAGATGAGGTACAACAGACTTTTGACGGGGTTTATGACCTTCTTTGTGACGGCGGGACGTTCATCTTTGATGTGCATTCAACTTATCAAGTGGATGAAGTTTTTAAGGGCTACTCTTATCATGAAAATGCGGAAGATTTTGCATTTCTTTGGGACTCTTTTGAAGGAGAGAGACCACATTCGATTGTGCATGAACTTAGTTTTTTCATTCAGGATAAAGCTGGGAAGTTTATCAGGCGTGATGAGGTGCATGAAGAACGAACATATCCCATAGAAGATTATTTATCACGCCTTGCTACAGCTGGATTTTCTGAAGCAATGGTCTGTGCAGATTTTGAAGATAAGGCACCAGCAGAGGATAGTAGCCGCTGGTTTTTTGTGTGTAAAAAATGACTAAAATAACAGGCATTATTGCAGAGTTTAATCCTTTCCATAATGGGCATCAATATCTGCTAGAACAAGCTTCTGGGATAAAAATCGTTGCTATGTCTGGAAATTGGGTTCAGCGTGGAGAACCTGCGATTTTTGATAAATGGACACGTGCAGAAATGGCACTGCGCTGCGGTGCAGATTTGGTGGTAGAGTTGCCTACAACGGTATCTGTTCAAGCCGCCGATTTTTTTGCTGCAGGGAGTGTCAAAATTTTGGCAAATTTAGGGATTGACACGCTTTTATTTGGTAGCGAATCAGACACGGATTATAACCTAATTTCCAAAATTTATGCTGAAAAATCAGTAGAAATGCAAAAATTTTTGGCAAATTTGCCTCAGCAACTCTCTTATCCAGAAAAAACGCAGATGATGTGGGAAAAATTTTCTAATGTAAAGTTTGATGGCAATACACCTAATCATGTTTTAGCGCTTGCTTATGCTAAAGCCTGTGCTAGGCGTCAGATTGTACTTCAGCCAGTTCGTCGTTTAGGAGAATTTCATTCGCTTTCGCTCTCAGCACCTTTTGTAAGTGCGACAGCTATCAGAAAGGGCTTACTGACAGGGTTTTCAGTAAACAATGGATTTCCATCAGCACTGACAGGCTTGTATGAGCATCCTAAAACAAGTTGGTCAGCCTATTTTCCGCTTTTGAAATATAAAATTATTTCATCAGTACTGACAGAGATTCATCAGATGAATCAGGAGTTAGAAATCCGAATCAAGTTAGCTGCAAGAGAAGCTCAAAGCTTTGAGGAATTAGTCGAACTTACCTCTACAAAACGTTATACAAAAGCTAGAGTTAGACGTTTACTCACCTATATTTTACTAAATATTTCGAGAGATTTTGCTGAACCTGAACGTATCCATGTCTTGGGCTTTACAAAGCAAGGTCAGAAAATATTGGCGCAAGCAAAAGACAAAGTGCTGACAAAGATTGGTCAGCGACCGTGGGATACTGTCACACAAAAGTCGGATGAAATTTACCGCTTAGGAAATTCAGAACTTCAAGAGCAAAATTATGGACGTAAACCTATAATCCTTCCCTGAAAACTTCAGAGCAAACGCTTTGAAGTTTTTATCATAAATGTCGCAAACGTTTGCATAATGATTGCTATTTTTTCAAAAATAGTATATTTTGGAATTAATAAAAAATCAATAATCAAGCTAAGGAAGAGTGATGAAAAATAAAAAGTGGATTATTTCATTAATCATTTGTTGCTTACTGGGTTCTCTTGTTTACTCTGAACCTGTTTTTTCACAGATGAATACCGCACCCCGAAAAGCTGTGCAAATCAAACCATCCACACGAAAAGTTGGAAAAGGTGGCCAAACAGGAGGTTTGCTTCAAACCTTGTTGCCCCATGCGCTTCCTTCTAATCAGCTACAATCCACGACAACTCAAGATTCTTTAGGGTCTTCTGGAACGACAGATAATCTCCCCGAAACAACAACATCCAGTTCAAGCCCTATCGTGAGCAGTAGCAGTTTGCCAGTCTCATATAATCTGTTAAACGAAAATTTAAAAGCCCTTCAAAAGCAACTCCCGTCTTGAATCAGGGTATTCAAAATATTTGTTGGAGTTTTACAGGGACAGACACTATTGCCACAAGTAGCCTTTCGCAACTAGGAACAACGCCTAGCTTATCACCTGTTTATTATGATTATCTATCTGCTGATGCCTTTACAGATACAATAAATCCTTTAGCTATCATGCTCAACAATGGACTAAGACAGCTATCAACAGACGGTAATACATTGGACTATGTCCCGATGATGAGTGTACAAGGTTATGATCCAGTAACTGCGGCAAGTTTACCGCAACCTCAGCCAGTAGCTACTGCGAAAGATCAAAAGATGAGTCAGATTGCATTTAATCAATTGACTAAAGCAAATGTCCATGTCAGCGACAGCTATAAACTTAATGGGTTTGCTCCTAATCAATTGCCAGCAAGTTCTAGTGCAATAATGAATCGAGTCAATCAAATTAAGCAACTTGTTTATCAATATGGCGCAGTACAGTTTGGACTTGAAGCTGAAATTTCGCTTGATAGTCCTTATTATGATTCACAAAACAATGCTTCTTATGTGCCTTATTCAGCGGCTACAGCAGGAAGTGAGTTGGTTACAACTTATGATAATCAAGAATACTTGAATCAAGACCATGAACTACAGATTGTTGGCTATGATGACAATTACTCTGCTAATAATTTTACTCAAAGTCCAGGAATGAATGGTGCTTTTGTAGTGAAAAACACTTGGGGAACTAGTTTTGGGATTGGAGGATATTTTTATCTCTCTTATGCCGATATCTATGTTGCAGGTTCTGAAATTTATGCGGACGAAGTCGCGACAACACAATCTGGAGAAAAAACATACAGTGCAACCAACATTTCGCCTGAAGCATCGGGTTATTATTACCAACTCTCAGAAAGTTCAAAAATTGTTAACACTATTTTTGCAAATACTTATACGAGTCAAACTGTGGGTACCAATCAAGTAGAACAATTGAACTCTATCTCGGCTTATATGGACCAAGCTGGCGTGAGTGTAGAACTACTCTATAAAACAGGCGCGGCTAATTCTGGTACTTATACACAATTAGGAACTTATACCTTTACAGATGCGGGTTATCAGACAATTCCGCTAAGCAATGCCATTTCACTTCCAAATAATACTACATATACGGTTGCGATACAGATTCTTAGCTTACCTTCATCTTGCACCACGCTTAATGTGCCAGTACAGTGTAAAAGTGATGGTTCAACGGGTTTATATCCTGTCATGACAACAGGAAATTCGTGGTCTAAATATAGCGGAAGCTGGACGAACTTGAGTAGTACAGAGCGTGCAAATTTGTATTTGGGAGCGAATACGGATGTTGAGCCATTACAATCACCCTCAGTTTCTTATGAAACCCAAGTACAAACATATGGCTGGGTCTCTCCCACTTACAATGGTCAAACCAATGGAACAACTGGGCTTGCGCTTAGGGCTGAAGCGCTGAAAGCCTCTCTTCTTAATCTTCCCTCCAACCTCTCAGGTAATATTCAATATCAAGCCTATGTTCAAGGAATGGGCTGGCAAAGCACCACGGCCACAAATGGTGCAATCGCTGGAACCGTCGGACAAGCCAAGCGCATGGAAGCATTTAGAATGCAACTCACTGGATCTATCGCTAGTCAATACGACGTTTATTACCGTGCCTACGTCCAAAATATCGGCTGGCTCGGTTGGGCCAAGAATTGGCAGACTGCAGGGACTTCTGGAATGTCCTATCGGATAGAGGCAGTACAGATCCAACTTGTTGCTAAAGGAAGTGCTGCACCCTCTAATGACTCAGTTGCTTTTTCATATTTGACTACTCCAACCGTAAACTATAGCGCTCATGTTCAAAATATTGGCTGGCAAGCCCCAGTCGTAAATGGCGCTTTATCAGGAACAACAGGGAAGTCACTTAGGATGGAAGCCTTGAAGGTAGAACTTCAAAATATTGCTTCAGGAGTAACAGGTGGAATAACCTATCGTAGTCAATCTCAAAAAATTGGTTGGCAAGCATGGGTATCTGACAATAGTATTTCTGGAACAACAGGACAGGGCCTGAGAGATGAAGCCATAGAGTTAAAACTTACAGGTGGACTCTCAAACTATTTCAATGTTTATTACCGTGCTCATGTTCAAAGTATCGGTTGGCAAGCGTGGGTATCTAATGGGGCAACCGCTGGAACAGTAGGTAAAGGACTTCGGATGGAGGCTTTGGAGATAAAGATTGTTCCTAAAGCTAATCCCGCACCTTAATTGTTGAGTACCATTGATACGTAGAGGGTGTTGGAGAGCTATACAATAATATTGCTTTTATGATATAATATTAAAGAAAAAATCAAGACAAGCAGTAGGGCTTGCCATTAATTATGAAGTCAAGACTTATTCAGTGGGAGTTTTAACTCCCACTGAATTTAGTCGGACGAAATTCAAGGCTTAGTGCTGCTTTATCTCAGACCTAAGAGGTCGGAGTATTAGCACGCACTTGTTTTGATAAAAAATTCTAAGGAGAAAATTCCAATGGGACGTAAATGGGCAAATATTGTTGCGAAGAAAACTGCTAAAGATGGTGCTACATCTAAAGTTTATGCAAAATTTGGTGTTGAAATTTATGCTGCTGCAAAACAAGGAGAGCCAGACCCAGAGTCAAACTCAGCTTTGAAATTCGTTATTGAACGAGCAAAACAGGCGCAGGTTCCAAAACACGTCATTGATAAAGCGATTGATAAAGCAAAAGGTGGGGCGATGAAACTTTCGTGCAAGGACGCTATGAAGGATTTGGTCCAAACGGCTCAATGGTTATCGCTGAAACGTTAACTTCAAATGTTAATCGTACAATTGCTAATGTTCGTACAACTTTCCATAAAAATGGTGGGAACATTGGTGCTGCAGGTTCTGTCAGCTATATGTTTGATAATACTGGAGTGATTGTATTTGCGGGAAATGATGCAGATAGCATTTTTGAAATTTTGCTTGATGCTGAGGTAGATGTGCGAGATGTGACTGAAGAAGAAGGAACAATCGTGGTTTATACTGAACCAACGGATCTCCACAAAGGGATTGAAGCCCTAAAAGCAGCTGGTATCACTGAATTCTCAACAACAGAACTTGAATTGATTGCTCAGTCAGAAGTTGAACTTTCACCAGAAGACCTTGAAATTTTTGCGGGTCTTGTTGATGCCCTTGAAGATGATGATGATGTTCAGCGCGTCTATCATAATGTCGCTAATATGGATTGAATTAAGAAAAGTGAATTTCAAAGACGAAATTTGCTTTTTTGTTACAAAACATTGACAAACGATTTTAAAAGGGATATAATAAGTCTCGTATAAGACTTGACAAAGATTGGAAGAGGTTGTATTATGAGCACAGCACAGCAACACTATATTGTTCAGCTCTTTACGGTAAAAAAAATGTAATCTTTAGAAAGAACACGCTCTGTTTGAGTCGTGTTCTTTTTTAATAATAAAGGAGAATTTTATGATTTTACATTATCAAACACACCCAGTAAAATCTGGGAAAAGTTGGCTTTATGCTACTAGTGTTCTACTTATCTTGGGAGGCGGTATAGCACTCGCAAATCCGTCTGTCGCATATGCTGCAACAAATACAAATGCTTTTGTGCGAAAAGAAGCGCCGAAAAAAGTAGAAAATGATGCAGTCGCTCATCAAAGAGTTGCGACTTTCTCAACTGCTGTAAATAGTGTAGGTGATAATATAGCTACTGGATCGATTACAGGAACGCTTGAATATGGTGATTGGTCAGGTAGTGATTTAACAACGGATTTAGAAAATGGAGATGCTTATCTTTCTATCAATGATGAGTCGGGGAATGAGCTCCAAGATATAGAACTGATGGGAACTGTAAGCGGAACCACTTTTAGTGGGACTTACTCAGAAAGTGCAACTAGTGCTTCGGACTATAACTATGGAATAGTAACTGGGAAGCAGTCAGCGGATGGATTTTGGACGTTTAACTTTATACAAAGTTTTGCTGTGAAGGCTGTGGCGACAGGTTCGATAACTGAAAGTTTATCTGACCCGTCTTATACTTTTAATGGGCAAGTTTCTGATGGAAAAAATTTTGATTCGGTGTGGTTTATTGATGCTGATGGATATGGTGTTAACTTGGACGGTGCGGTTTCTGGTGACACCTTTACGGGAACATATGAATGGAATACATATGACGAGAATACTGGAAGTAATGTGAATTATATTGGCACTGTCACAGGAACGTTGAGCAATGGAACTTGGACATTTAATTTTGGACAAAAGAAATCAATGTTGCCTGCGACATTCTCAGGAGTAATCTCTGGTAGTACATCAACAGGTTGGACTGTGGATTATTCAAATAATGATAATAGTTTTACGGACGGTACAAGTTTTAGCTCGGCTGATGTCTATAATGAATTTGGAAATGATGGAGATTACTGGTTAAATGGGACTACGACGGGAACCACTTTTTCTGGAATGTACAGCACTTATGATAGCGACGGTAATGGAATTGTTGCTGGAGATGTTACAGGGACACTCTCAAGTGGCAAATGGGCATTTAAGTTTACAAAAACAAGTTATAGTGCGACAGGTCTAATCACAGGAACACTCAGTAACCCATATTTCTGGGATGGAAATGGCAATGCAACATCAAGTACAGCAGCTTCGGAAATGGAATTTGTAGATAGTTCTGGAGATACTATTGACCTCGAGGGTAGTACGGTTAATAATAAATTTACAGGAACATACACTAACGAATCAACGGGTGTTACAAATAATGTGACTGGTACTTACTCAAGTGGCAAATGGACCTTTAATTTTGGAAATTACACAGCACCAACTATTCTCTACAATGCCCAAGTTCAAAAGATTGGTTGGCAAAAGTCTCAAAATGACCAGACGCAGTGGTTTAAAGATGGCCAAGAAGCAGGAACTAATGGTAAGTCTTTACGTATGGAAACGCTCAAAATCGCACTCAAACTGCCTAAAGGGTTGACTGGGGGTGTCGAGTATGATATTCATGTCCAAAAGATTGGTTGGCAAAATGCTGCGAGCCCAACTAAAGCCACGAAGACACCTCAAAGCATCGTTCCAGAAACGCAATGGTTCACTAATGGTGCTGCTGCTGGTACGGTAGGTAAAGGGCTGCGTATGGAAGCTTTCACGGTCAAACTCACGGGACAAATTGCGAAATACTATGATGTTGTCTATGATAGCCATGTGCAAAATATTGGATGGCAGTACTCTAACCATGCTTTGACATGGAAGTCCAGCTCTCCAGAGACAGTTGCTCCGCAAGCGGATTGGTTTAAAAATGGTCAAGAAGTTGGTACTAATGGCAAATCTTTACGTATGGAAGCGTTAGAAATCAAGCTTGTGCCAAAGAGTGCAACAGCACAAAGTCAAGTCGCTGCACTTGAAGCAGCAGCTCAATAATCATTGAATAAAGCTTTGTCAGTGTACTGACAAAGCTTTATTTTGCTGACAGAACGGTCAGTAATTGATATAATGAAAAGAGAGCTTATGAGTTTTATTTATGCTATTGTCAGTACTGATGGAGCTGGGATTTAAGGAAATAGCGAAATTTGAAAGGAAAATTATGAAGAAAACAGACTGGTCACAACCCCTGCGTAGCAGACTGCCACAAGAGTACTTCCCTAAGATGATTCAGTTCATTAATGAGGTTTATTCAAATGGTAAGATTTATCCAGAAGAATCTCAGATTTTTAGAGCAATTGAGCTGACGGAGCTGCATGATACAAAGGTGATTATTGTTGGGCAAGACCCTTATCCACAACCTGGCAAAGCACAAGGACTTGCTTTTTCCTATCCTGCAACTTTTAAGGTGAATCGTCCAGATTCCATTGTTAATATTCAGAAAGAACTTGCTGATGAAGGTTTTGTCAAAACTGACAGCGACCTGACTGCTTGGGCAGAGCAAGGTGTGCTTTTGTTAAATGCAGTGTTAACAGTGCCAGCGTTTTCTTCAAATGCTCATGCAGGGAAAATCTGGGAACCATTGACAGATGAGCTGATAAAAATTGCGTCAGACGATGACAGACCAAAAGTGTTTATTCTTTGGGGGGCTTTGCGCGTAAAAAAGCACAATTGATTGATGCGGATAAACATTTGATTTTAGAAGCACCGCACCCCTCTCCTTTGTCAGCTAGTCGTGGCTTTTTCGGTTCAAAACCGTTTAGTAAAGCTAATGAATTTTTGATACAAACAGGTCAGGCACCTATTGATTGGAGCAAATAGAACTTATAAACGAGCGTAAAGCAATTTTTTGAAGCATTGGCAAGTTATACTAGATTCACTTCAAATTGCGCAATTGTCTAGTTAGATAAAACGGATGGCATAGTGAGTGATAATTGTTTGAATAATGGCGTTCGAAGTATATATTATGTGTTGTTTCAGTGCCATGAAGTTGCACGGCGATGGCAATATGTTGTTGTTTTTTTACAAGGAATTGGTGATAGAATATGGAAATTTTGTACCTCAATACTGCAGATACACATAAGATTAGAATGACTTGCTTTGCACCAGATACAAAACCAAAAGGGGTGATTCAGTTTGTGCATGGTTTTGGGGAAGGTTTAGAGCATTTTGCGGATTTGGCAAAGTTTCTAATGACAAAAGGCTATGCTTTTGTGGTACATGACCAACGTGGTTTTGGGAAAGAAGCATATCGCAGAGGAGTTCATGGTTCCTATGAAAATTTTTTGAATGATATTGAAATTGTGCGCGAGTGGATTGGTCAGAAATTTCCGCAAGTTCCTGTCGTGCTCTTTGGTTTTTCAATGGGTGGAAATATCTCAAGCAATTATATTTTAAAACGTGGGAGTAAGTGTTACCAAGCATTGGTTTTAGAAAGCCCTTGGCTCAGTCTTGATAGAAATCCCCAAAAAGCTACGATTGCTTTAGCAAAATTTTTGGGAAATTTAAGTAAAAACTTACGGATTAAATCAGGTTTAAATGTTCAGGCGATTATGAGAGATAAAGCTCGTTTGAGTGAAGTTTTGACTGATGGCATTTATCACGATACAATCTCCATGAGACTTTTTAGTGAAGTTCGTGAGCATGGTGAGTATGCTTTAGCAAATGCGAATAAAATAAAAATTCCGACCTTGCTCTTAGGCGCAGAGCAGGATAAAATTGTTAGCATCAGAGCAATTCGGACATTTGCAGAACGTGCAGATAAGAATATTAAGTATCATGAGATAGCAGGGGGTTACCATTGTCTACATTATGACTTGGGCTATGATCAAACACAACATCTACTGGTTGGATTTTTAGATGGGATACTTAAAAATTAAATGATAATACTGCCGATTAGCTAAGTTATGAACCTTAAAGTATTTGACAAACTCTCCTCTTTTTGATAGAATGGAGGTGTCGTGTGAAAGACCACGAAATCTAGCGCTGGAAATGGGGTGAAATTAAATGTCAAAAACTGTTGTACGTAAAAACGAATCGCTTGACGACGCACTCCGCCGCTTCAAACGTTCTGTAACAAAAGCTGGAACTCTTCAAGAACTCCGCAAACGTGAACACTACGAAAAACCTTCTGTAAAACGCAAACGCAAATCAGAAGCAGCTCGTAAACGTAAAAAATACTAATCTTGGTAAATAAAAGTTGCTGACAATATCTGTCAGTAATTTTTTTGTTTCTGTCAGTAGATTTTACCAGTATCTTGCTATAATAGGGCTATAGAATGGAAGAGGTCATGTCTAAGATTAAACATATATTTTCTGATTTAGATGGTACATTGTTGGATGATAGTGGAAAAATTTCTTTGCGGACTCAAGCTGTTGTGAAAAGTTGTGGTATTCCGTTTACACTAGTTTCCGCACGTACGCCACAAGCGATGATGGCTTTGATTGAAGAGTTGAGTTTATATACACCACAAATTGCTTTTAATGGCGGTTTGATTTTTAATCGTGAGCAGATTTTGGCGCAATATCCATTAGATTTTCCCACCGCTAAACAGTTGATTCAAAAGTTCAAAATACAATTTCCTGAAATTAATCTTAGCATTTACACTTTGGAGAACTGGTATATTGAGCGCAGTGATAAAGATATTGAGCAGGAAATGCAGTATACACCGCAAAAACCAGTATTGACAGATTTTGAGGTATTACTAGCAGAACCTCTTAAAATTTTTAAAATTCTTCTGATTATTCCTGACACCCGACGTTTGGTGGAGGTTCAAAAAAATCTGAAGTATTTGGAAAAGCAAAATGTTATTGTCCAAAAAACATGGGAATCTTATCTTGAGATTACCTCAATTTCTGCTCAAAAATCTTATGCCATCAAGAAAATTGCAGATGATAAACACTTGAAAAATAGTGAATTAGCGGCTTTTGGGGATAATTATAATGACTTAGCAATGCTAAAAGAGGTGGGTTTGCCTATCGTTATGGGAAATGCGCCAGAAGAAATTAAGAAAATTGGAAAATTTGTCACAAAAAGCAATGAGGAAGATGGAGTTGCAGTTGGTATTGAGCATTATATTCTCTGACAAATATTCTGTCAGTTTGTCACGATTGAATAATGAGTGTCAAATCAGCAGATAAAAGAATGATCAGTCTGACCATTCTGTCAGTTTGTCACGATTGAATAATGAGTGACAAATCAGCAGATAAAAGAATGATCAGGCTGACCATTCTGTCAGTTTGTCACGATTGAATAATGAGTGACAAATCGGCGGATAAAAGAATGGTCAGGCTGACCATTCTGTCAGTTTGTCACGATTGAATAATGAGTGACAAATCAGCAGATAAAAGAATGGTCAGGCTGACCATTCTGTCAGTATACTGACAAAAATAAAATTAAAACGTTACCATAAAATTTTCAAAAACAAAATCAAAAATTTTGTGATATAATTAGCTTATTAAAAATAATCAAAAGAATCGAGTTCGACATTCGCCGAAGGTGTAAGCCCAATAGTATTTTATGACTTCTGGGCGGTCGTACTCACATCTTGAAGGAGAGTTTTCCAAAATGGCAAAATTGACTGTTAAAGACGTTGAACTTAAAGGTAAAAAAGTTCTTGTACGTGTGGACTTCAATGTTCCACTTAAAGATGGCGTAATTACTAATGATAACCGCATCACAGCAGCACTTCCAACAATCAAATATATTCTTGAAAATGGTGGACGTGCCATTCTCTTCTCTCACCTCGGACGTGTCAAAGAAGAAGCCGATAAAGCTGGTAAATCCCTTGCTCCAGTAGCAAAAGCTCTTTCTGAAAAATTGGGACAAGAAGTGGTATTCCCAGGTGTAACGCGTGGTGCTGAACTTGAAGCAGCAATCGCTGAGCTTAAAGACGGTGAAATCTTGCTCGTTGAAAACACTCGTTTTGAAGATGTTGACGGTAAAAAAGAATCTAAAAATGACCCTGAGCTTGGTAAATACTGGGCTTCACTAGGTGACGGTATCTTCGTCAATGACGCATTTGGTACAGCTCACCGTGCGCACGCTTCAAACGTTGGTATCTCAGCAAATGTTGACAAAGCTGTTGCAGGATTCCTTCTTGAAAACGAAATTGCCTATATCCAAGAAGCTGTTGAAAATCCAGTTCGTCCATTCGTAGCTATCCTTGGTGGCTCAAAGGTTTCTGATAAGATTGGTGTTATCGAAAACTTGCTTGGTAAAGCTGACAAAGTCATCATCGGTGGTGGTATGGCTTATACATTCTTCAAAGCACAAGGGATTGAGATTGGTAATTCCCTTGTTGAAGAAGACAAGCTTGACCTTGCAAAAGAATTGCTTGAAAAAGCGCAAGGTAAATTGATTTTGCCAGTTGACTCAAAAGAAGCTGATGCATTTGCAGGTTACACAGTTGTTAAAGATACAGAAGGCGAAGCTGTTGATGCAGGATTCCTTGGACTTGACGCTGGACCTAAATCAGTAGCAAAATTTGCCAAAGAACTTGAAGGTGCTAAAACAGTTGTTTGGAATGGTCCTATGGGTGTCTTTGAAAATCCTGACTTCCAAGCAGGTACAATCGGTGTAATGGATGCTATCATCGCTCAACCAGGTGTAAAATCAATCATCGGTGGTGGAGACTCAGCTGCAGCTGCTATCAACCTTGGCCGTGCAGATAAATTCTCATGGATTTCAACAGGTGGTGGTGCTTCTATGGAACTCCTTGAAGGTAAAACACTTCCAGGACTTGCAGCATTGACTGATAAATAAAATTTTGGACTCTGTCAGTACTGACAGAGTTTTTTTATTTGGTTATGCTTGTTGTATATATAAGTTAGAACCTGTTTTTGAGTGGAAGGCACATTTTGTAGTTGAGCCTGCTTGCTTAGAACGCGGGAAAAGAAGCCCACAGCGCTCCGCGGTTCGTTGGCTTATATTGCTTTGTCACAAGGACTCAAGCCATTTTTCATCATTTCTTGCAAATCGAGTTCACATCTTGATATAATGAAATCATGGAAAAAATTACAGTAACAAAGCAAGCAGCGAAGAAGTTACAAGCAGGTTATCCATTGCTTGTAAAAGAAGATTTGACGCTTGATACAGAAGAAGATAGTTTTGTGCAATTTTTTGATGGGCAACAACATTTTCTTGGAACAGGATATTTATCAAAGCAAAATAAGGGTGTAGGTTGGCTTTTAACCACTGATAATATCAAGATTGATCATCATTTTTATGTAGAAAAATTTGTAGTAGCACGTAGTTTAAGAGCAACATTTTTTCAAGACGAGTTGACGAATGCCTTTCGTTTGTTCAATGGTGAAGGCGATGGCATTGGTGGTGTGACTATTGATTTTTATGCAGGTTATGCTGTTTTTTCTTGGTACAATGCTTTCATTTTTGGTCAAAAAAAAGAAATTTTATCTGCTTTTAAAGTTGTTTTCCCTGAAATAATAGGAATTTATGAAAAAATAAGATTTGTCAGCACTGACAAAAATTCTGTCAGTAAAGAAAGTAGCTTTGTCAGTGGAAAAGAAGCATCAGAGCCTCTGCTTGTCAAAGAAAATGGGGTAATATATGCGACTTATCTCAACGAAGGGCTGATGACAGGGATTTTCCTGGACCAGAAAGATGTCCGTGCGCGACTTGCAGACGGTCTTGCAGCGGGTAAAACGTTGCTCAATATGTTTAGTTATACGGGGCATTTTCTGTGGCGGCCGCAGTTGGAGGCGCGCTGCAGACGACTTCTGTGGACTTGGCGAAGCGTTCGCTTGAAAAGACACGTGAGCAGTTTTTGGGCAATGGAATTGACCCAGAAACGCAAAAAATCTACGTGATGGACGTGTTTGGCTACTTCAACTATGCAAAGAAAAAACAGCTCTCTTATGATGTCATCGTCCTCGACCCACCTAGCTTTGCCAGAAATGGAAAGAAAACCTTTTCGGTTGCCAAAAACTATGGCGAATTGGTAGCATCATCTGTGGAGATTTTGGTGAAAAATGGGCTACTCATTGCCTCAACCAATGCTGCCAACGTCACAGACAAGAAATTTCGTCAAATCGTAGAGCAGGCGCTAAAAAATAAAGGCGTGAGCTTCACGATTTTTCAAGAAGAAAAACTTCCTGCTGATTTCCATGTTGCAAAGGCCTTTCCAGAGGGAAATTACTTGAAAGTTTTATTTATTAATATAAAAAAATAATCTTTTACAATTTATATCACAAACAAAGAAAACCTGTCAGTATGCTGACAGGTTTTTATTTACTGACAGAATGGTCTTTCTTGAATTTAGGGAATATCTATTTTAATTTCTCCCAAAAAAATGAGTAGCAAACTCATTTTGGCAGGAAGTGAGCTTAATCTCTAAAAAAATTGTCCACAAATAAATATTGTATGTACCAATTTTTATTATAAAACCAACATTGTAACCGCTTTACTATATGTTTTAGATGTGATAAAATGCAAAGATAGTCTTAAAAATAAGACTGAAATAGTCCATCTCTAATTTTTCTATAAAATTAAAGATGAACAAGCATAAGAATAGGAGAAATGAGCAATATCTTGCGTTTGTTATGGATGAAAAATATTATAAACTATTGAAACAACAATTTTCTTCAAAAGAAGCAGTGCTGACAGAAATCATTAATTTGAATGCAATTTGCGAATTACCAAAAGCAACAGAGCATTTTGTCAGTGATTTACACGGCGAATATGATGCTTTCAATCATGTTTTGCGTAATGGTTCAGGAAGCATCAAGGAAAAATTAAGAGAAAGTTTTCCAATGTTCACTTCCAAGCAAATCTCTGCACTTGCGACCCTGATTTATTATCCACAAGAAAAACTTGATTGTGAACAAGCAAAACGTTCTGAAGTTTCCTTTGCAGAATATTGTCAGCAAAATCTTCTCTACTTACTAGAAACGGCGAAATTTGTAGGAAGAAAATATACGCGCTCTAAAGTTCGTAAAGCACTACCAGAAAGATTTCGGTATATTTTAGAAGAGCTTGTGAGTGAAGTTGACTCAACGACAGATAAACAAGAATATTTTGATTCTATTGTGCAAAAACTACAAGATTTAGGTGAGTTGCCCAACTTGATTGTTGCTTTAGCAGACACCATTCGTAGATTAACAGTTGACCATCTTCACGTAGTAGGAGATATCTATGATCGAGGTCCCTACCCTGATAAAATCATTGACAGACTGATGAAAATGCCGTCAGTAGATGTTCAATGGGGAAATCATGATATTGTCTGGATGGCAGCTCTTGCAGGCTCTCCTCTTGCGATGATGAATGTGATTCGGATTTGTGCACGTTATGGCAATCTGGACATTCTTGAAGAGCGCTATGGCATAAATTTGAGAAGTTTACTAGAGTATGCTGATTGTTATTATCAACCAAGTGAGTCCTTTCGCCCACGACTCACAGATGGTGTGCGACTCTCTCATGAAGAAAATGATTTACTCAATAAGCTACAACAAGCCACAGCTATTTTACAATTTAAACTCGAAAGTCAATTGATTGCTCGCAGACCCGACTTCAATCTTGAACATCGTGATGTACTTCATTTCATCAATTTTGAACAAAAAAACATTCAAATAAACGGTCAAAAATATGATTTGATTGATTTTCAAGCCCCAACAATCAATCTAGAAAATCCGTCAGTACTGACAGAAGAAGAAAAATTAATTTTAAATCACTTGTTAAAAAATTTTAAAGCTTCAGACAAGCTCAAACGTCATGTTGATTTTCTTCAAGAAAAAGGTTCAATGTACCTACGTTATAATGGCAACTTACTTATTCATGGCTGCTTGCCTCTCCATGAAAATGGAGATTTTAAATCTTTCCGAGTTGAACAGCAGTCCTACTCAGGACAATCCTTGTTGGATTTCTTTGACAAACACGTGAGAAATTGTCTTGCTCATCCAGAAGAGTCAGAAGACTTATCCACAGACTTGATGTGGTATTTATGGATAGGAGAATGCTCATCTCTTTTTGGAAAAGAAGCAATGACAACCTTTGAACGCTATTATATCGCAGATAAAACAACACACATTGAAAAGAAAAATCCCTACTATCAACTTCGTGAAAATCCAGAGATTATCTCAAGAATCTTAGAAAATTTTGACCTCCATCAAGAAGGGCACCTTATCAATGGTCATACCCCGATTAAAGAAAAAAATGGTGAGAATCCGATTAAAGCAGGAGGAAAACTAATTGTCATTGATGGTGGATTTTCAAAACCCTATCAAAAAGAAACAGGAATTGCTGGCTACACATTGCTTTATAACAGTTATGGTATTCAACTTGTTGCTCATCAACCATTTTCAACAGTAAAGACCGCTGTAGAGCAAGGGAGTGACATCATGAGTGTAAAGCGATTAGTTGAACAAGTTGCCAAACGAAAAAGAGTAAAAGATACTAATATCGGTCAACAACTTTTGAAAAATATTGAAGATTTGGAATATCTATTTGAACACTATGAAAAATATTAAATGAAGTCAAGACTTATTCAGTGGGAGTTTCGTAAAACATTTGTCCATTTTCTCTAGTCGCTATCTTCGCTGCGCTACGCTGTCCGTTTGCTTAACTGCTAAAGCAGCAAGAGCAAAAGGCAAAGCGACTGATAAAAGGGCAACTCGCCACTGAATTTAAGGTACAACCTCACATCTTCGATATGAGGTCACACCTCCGCTTCACTTCGTTATCCATTCGCTCTATCTCCGCTTTGCTGCGCTGTCGATTTCACTAAGCCACTAAAGTGGCAAGTTCAAATCGCAATCGACTAAAGTCGCAAGGCGAAGTGGTCTTTTCCAAGAAGCCTAGGCGCTAAAAGCGCCAACGCCCTATGGCAGTCGGACGAAATTCAAAGATTGCGATTGCGACTAGGTGCTTCAGTACCGTAGCGAGAATGGACAGCGTAGCGAAGCGGAGATAGTGCTGCTTTATCTCCGACCTAAGAGGTCGGATTGCGATTGCGACTAGGCGCTTCAGCGCCTTAGTGAGCATCGACAGCGTAGCCGTAAGGCGGAGATAGCACGCACTTGTTTTGATAAAAAGCAAACAACCAATAATATTGACTAATATTATTCTTTGTGATAGGATTATATAAAAAGATAAGGAGAAATCATGACCCTATTTGAAAGAATAAAACTCCTAGCAGAGCAAAAAAGAATCAGTTTACGTACAGTTGCGATTGAGCTTGGTTTAGGAGAAAACTATCTCTATTCATTAAAAAATAAGAAGCCAAATGCAGATAATCTTGAAAAAATTGCAGATTATTTTAACACAACGACAGATTATCTTTTAGGAAGAGAGTCAATCACTGATGAAGATTTAGAAACAAAAATTGATCACGCAGTTATGTTTGGTGGCAAGCCCCTTGATGATAGTGACAGAAAGATGTTTAAAGAGCTTTTACACACCTATCTTAATAACAAACCTCAGAAATAAGCGGGGAAACGCGATGGAGTATAACGCACTGATTAAAGAGCTAGGCGTAGAAGTCATCCTCTTTTATCCGACCAATCCTGAAAGTCAAACCGATGGGATATATTTTCCAGATGATAATATTATTTTTGTCAATGGGATGTTAGCGGAAATTGAACGTGAAAACATTATCTTACATGAGTTGGGACACTTGATAAGCGGACATTATCGCTATGACTGCCAGCCTGACATGATTCATGTTGGAGAAGAAAATCAGGCTGACCGATATATGGTAAAATCCAGAGCAGAACAATATCTTGAAAGTTTTGACGATCAGCCTGATTATATTGACATTCATGGTTTTCTCACTCTTTTTCATATCAAACCAAGCCTTTACGATATGGCAGACTCAGTTTTTCGACAACTTCTCAATTATTCTAATTAATAAAAAATAACGCTGGTACTTCGATATTACAGCGTTTTTCTATGATTTAAGATAAAAAATATAATTATTTTTATTAAAAAGAATATTTTTCTCTTGACAATGACTATTGAAAAGAGTAATATAAATTCATAAGTTAAAATAATTTAAAAAACAGTAATATTTTACAAATCAGGGATAAAGTCTACCCACTGCCTACTAATTAGAGTAAATAATTGCAAAAAAAAGATTGAAAAGAATAATTTTAACTTATAAAATAGTCAGAGTGACAGTGCGCACGACTCAGACGATGAATACTATAAAAAAAACAAATAGGAGAAATAACAAATGGCAGATACAACAACACCAGTACAAATTGAAGGAAAGCGCGTCGTTTATCTTTATCGTCTTTATTCAGATCGGTTGACAGCAGGCGCTTCTGCATTGGCTTTTCAAACAGAAAATGAACATACTATCTCAGCTGATAGTGACATTACTGCTACGAAAGATGGAAATCTTGTTAAAACAAAACCAGTTTCAGAAGAAATTACAGCGACCTCTCTTCTTGCAACTCACAGTCCTTTGATTCAAAAATTTAAAGATGCAGTCCGCTCAGGAGAAGCCGTTGAAATTTGGGAGATTAATCTTGATGAACCAACAGCAGATGGCGAAAAATATGAGGCGGAGTATTTCCAAGCAATCATGACAGAATTCACGCTCAAGACAAATGCTGAGGATATTGCTGAAGTTGACACAAAATTTGCAGTCAACGGTGCTGGAAAATCAGGAGAAGCAACACTCTCATCTGAAAACCAAGCTATTGTAGACTATGTCTTCCAAGATACTACAGTAACAAATCCAGCTTAATATAAAAAAACTTCCTCTGTATTTAGAACAGGAAAATACAGAGGAAGTTTTTTTATCACTCACAAATATGATAAGTTTGAAAAAATTTTACGATTATAAAGTACGGATTACTAAAGTGGGAGGAGAGTTTCAAAGCGAGGATAACCCACAAATACAGACGATTAAAGAGCGTTTCAGAGAGTATATAAAAAGAAAAAGACAGAATAAAAAAGATTAGTTCTTTTATCACTTACAAATAACTTTTATATAAAAGTTATCATCAAAAAATTGGAAAATAAAACGAGCGGTAAAGAATTCAATGATGAATGAAATAACGATGACAACGATGAAAATAGTACCGATAAGTAATAGGGGTATATTAATTACTGCTATGTCAGATATTATGGGCATGCTAAAGCTATGGCTCAAACTGTTCAGACTAGTTTGAACAGTTTTAAAGAAAAACGGTGCAATCAAAGAAGCGACAAATGCATTAGAGAGGTTTAATAAACAATCAGGAATAGTAGCGGATTCACAAAAAATATGAATAATGTATTAAAAAAGGAGAAGAACCTTAAAGGAAAAACATACTGTACAGGTGATTATCTACTAAAAAAGCACTTGGAATATACCAAGTGCTTTTGTATTAGTGCGGTGGGAGGGACTTGAACCCTCACGACCTAAAGCGGTCACAGGATCCTTAATCCTGCGCGTCTGCCAATTCCGCCACCACCGCAAGACAGTACCTTAATATAGTACCATTTCCTCGTCTATTGTGCAAGTGCCAGCTGTACGTGGGACTCATACAGCTCATAAGAGGGCAGCTCGTTCACGAAATAGTTCGCGTGAATACAGTTTTTCGCTAATCTATGTTTTCTGCACTATGAAAGCCCGCAACCCAGCC
Organism: Lactococcus protaetiae; assembly: GCF_006965445.1. Lineage (NCBI taxonomy): Bacteria > Bacillati > Bacillota > Bacilli > Lactobacillales > Streptococcaceae > Lactococcus > Lactococcus protaetiae. The sequence continues at coordinate 801,186 of NZ_CP041356.1, forward strand.
AGTGACGAAGGCACAGGTGATATTATAACCACCAGTATAACCATTGATATCAAGGAGTTCTCCTGTTAGGAATAAGCCTGTTGTGATTTTACTTTCCATCGTTTTCGGATTGATTTCTTTAAGACGAACACCGCCACCAGTGACAAAGGATTTTTCGATAGGAAAAGTCTGAGCAATCTTAATCAATAAATTTTTGAAAAGGTCAACAAGTTTTTCGATTTGCTTTTCTGTCAGTGTTCTGACAGGAAGTTCGGAGGAGATTTTGGCTTTTTGGAGAATGAAAAGCAGCATACGTTCTTGTGTCAATGCTGACAGTGCATTTTTGATAGATTTATCGGATTTTGTAAGTAATGATAGCTCGTGTTTTAGCTGGCTGGCACTTTTATTTGGAAATTGATCCAATTTTACAGTAACAAAAGGTTCGTCTTTAGCTAAAAGTTGATTGATAAAGCTTGAACAACGTAAAGCTGCGGGACCACTTAAACCAAAATGAGTGAAAAGCAAGTCATGTTGATGGCTTACAACAGTCTTGCCTTTGGCATTGAGGACGGAAAGAGAAACATCTCGTAAAGAAATCCCTTGAAGCGTTTTATCTAAAATAAATGTTTCATTAGAAATTAATGCAGATTCTGTGGCATAAAGATGGGAAATGCTATGGCCAGCAGATTTTGCTAAACGATAACCATCTCCAGTTGAACCCGTGGAGGGATAGGCGCGTCCGCCCGTTGACAAGATAACACGAGGTGCAAAAAAATCATCGGAGACAGTAGAAACACCAGTAACAGCAGTATTGTCAAGCAAAAGTTGCGTCACCGCTTGGTTGGGGAAATAACTGATATGCAAACTAAGAATTTTGTTAAACAGGGCATCTACAATGGTTTTTGATTTGTCGGTTATAGGGAACATTCGCCCATGGTCTTCCTCTTTTAATTTTACGCCAGTGTTTTCGAAGAATTCAATGATATTTTGATTAGAAAATTGAGAAAAAGCGGAATAGAGAAAACGCCCATTCCCTGGAACATTGGACAATATTTCTTCAACCGAGCGTGAGTTAGTGACATTGCAACGTCCACCACCTGTCATCAGCAGTTTTTTTCCGACTTTTTTATTTTTGTCAATGAGCGCAACTTTGCAGCCTTTTTGTGCTGCAGAGATTGCTGCCATCATTCCTGATGGACCAGCGCCAACAACGATTACATCAAATTTTTTCATGTTAAAATTATATCATGAAAACTGATAAATTCGCTTAGAGATTAACGACATAAGTTTTTATAATAGATTAATTCTATTTTAACTTAGCACGCACTAAGCATTGAATTTCGTCCGACCGCCATAGGGCGCGTTGGTGCTTTTAGCGCCTAGGCTTCTTGGAAAAGACCACTTCGCCTTGCGACTTTAGTCGATTGCGATTTGAACTTGCCACTTTAGTGGCTTAGTGAAATCGACAGCGCAGCAAAGCGGAGATAGAGCGAATGGATAACGAAGTGAAGCGGAGGTGTGACCTCATATCGAAGATGTGAGGTTGTACCTTAGATTCAGTGGCGAGTTGCCCTTTTATCAGTCGCTTTGCCTTTTGCTCTTGCTGCTTTAGCAGCTAAGCAAACGGACAGCGTAGCGCAGCGAAGATAGCGACTAGAGAAAATGGACAAATGTTTTACGAAACTCCCACTGAATAAGTCTTGACTTCATAGTAAATGATATGGTTTTTGTTGAAAATATTTTTTGTCAGTGATGTCAAACTTTTGTTTGGATTTCATGATATAATGAAGATATGATTGAACTGACAGAAAGAAACTTGAGCAATGTGATTGTCAAAAGACCACGAAATTCGCATAAAGGCAGTTTTGGGCGCGTGGTGATTGTCGGTGGAAATGCTGAGTATGGTGGTGCTGCGATACTAGCAGCGACGGCAGCTGTCTATGCAGGTAGCGGTTTGGTTACAGTGGCTTGCCATTTGTCCAACCATGCAGCGCTGCACGCACGGCTTCCAGAGGCGATGGTCATTGATTTTGATGATTTATCAGCGCTGACAGAGGTTTTGAGTGTTGCTGATGTGGTTGTCATTGGCTGCGGATTGGGCTTGGAACGTCTGGATTTATTGACAGAAGTTTTGTCAGCACTGACAGGTACTCAAAAGTTAGTCATTGATGGGTCAGCGATTACACTTTTTTCTGAAAATAATCTAAAGCTAAGATTTCCTCAAAATACAATTTTTACGCCGCATGAGATGGAGTTACAACGGCTATCAGGGCTAAAAATTGGCTGTCAGTATGCTGACAGCGTGCAAAAGTTTGTTAATCAGCTTGGGGCAATGGTGGTTGCAAAATCACCAGAAACAAAAGTTTTCTCGCCAAGTCAAGAAACATATTTTCTGACTATTGGCACGCCAGCTCAAGCAACAGGGGAATGGGCGATACTTTAGCAGGAATAATCGGTGGATTTTTGGCGCAATTTCATGGAGAAGTCCATGAAACTGTAGCAGCAGCGACTTATTTGCACAGTTTCATTGCTCATGACTTAGCGACTTCACAATATGTCGTATTACCAAGTCAAATTATTGAGCAATTGCCTAAAATGATGAAACGTTTTGAGTGTTGAGAGACTGTAAAAATTTAACAGAATATGAGCAAACACCTTCATATATTAAAGGAGAAAAATATGAATGCAGTAGAACTGGTACAACAAGCGATGCAGAAAGCAGAAGCGATTCGTCCTAAAGTAGGTGGTTTTCCCTATTTAGCGGAGTGTTTGAGGCAAGCAGGTGTACTAAAAAATATTTGGACTTTGCCTTCAGCACAGAGTAGTTTTTGGACAGTAAAGGGTGCGATTGCGGTAACAGATGTGCCTTTGATTACAGGGGCTTACGAAGTTCCTCCTTTTGATGAAACGGCATTGATTAAAGCTTTGAGAATTGACCAAGCAGGCGAGACAACGCTTGGGGAATTTTTGCGAGCAGCATGGGAAGCAGGAGTGACTTATTACGTTGTTGATTTTACACAACGTACAGTAACCTATCACGGTGCTTTTGGTGAGAGCTATACTGAGGCTTATCCAGAAGTAAATATTGAGTAATATAGAAAAGTTGTTGATGGAGTTTTATCAGCAACTTTTTTAGCACTATTTTACTCGAAAAATGCTATAATATTTTTTATGAACTAATAATACTAGAAAAAATACTACTAAACGTAGTTTTTGAAAGGAGAATCGGGTTCGTCCTGCTATCATTAGTAGTGTTTGTAGTTTATTTACAATATTTCGCCATATATTTCAGAGATATGAGATTTAACGAAGACTCTGGGACAGTCGCAAGTTTTGCATCAAGACTGTGGAGAAGAGAAGCTTCATTTTTTTCAAGCGTCGCAAAGCACGCACTTTGTGCGCCGTTCTGGGAATGGTTTACGTTCGTTTCATTCACTGCGAGTGGAATGAGTGAAGAAGGTTCTCAAAATATCGCACGAAATACGTGTCTTGCGCTAGTTTTCCGAATTCGTTGATAACTTTTTACAACGATAGGGTAAGGCTGTTGTATGGGGAACAAAAATACTTGGACGAACTCACATCTTAATTATGCTTAATATTGGACGACGGTATTTAAATTTTTGGCCGGTATTTTGGGCGCTTTTTTTGTTGGTTATTCAAGTGGTAACTAACCTCTGGCTCCCAACAATTACAGCGGATATTATTAATTTGGGTATTGCAAAATCAGATATGCACTACATTTGGTCAATGGGGGCGTCATGCTTGTAGTCGCACTCTTGAGCTGGGTAACTGCAGTGGGCAATGTTTATTTTGCCTCTAAAGAATCGCAAGGTGCAGGCAAGAAACTACGTCAAGATTTGTTTAAAAAAGTTCTCTTTATGGACGAGCGAAATTTTCAAGAATTGGGTGATGCCACATTGATTACGAGAACGACAAATGACGTCACTCAGCTACAGAATGTTTTTCAAACCATGCTGCGTATGATGCTGATGGCACCTATGATGCTGATTGGCTCCATTTTTATGGCTTGGAAATTATCACATGATTTGATGCTTGTTTTCTTGATTTCATTGCCAATCTTGACTTTAGCCGTGGTAGTAAATATGGCAATTGCTGTGCCGCGTTTCAGGACAATGCAAAAGAAGATTGATAAAATCAATTTAATTTTCCAACAAGGACTGACTGGAGTACGTGTTATTCGCGCTTTTAATCGAGATGATTATGAAGTTGAAAAATTTGATACAGCCAATCGTGATTTGACCCATACCAGTCGTGTTGTTTTGACGACGATTGCGATGTTATCACCCATTATGACGGTAATTCTGAGTTTCACAAATATTGGAATTGTCTGGTTTGGTGCACACTTACTGAGCCAAAGTAGGATGGAAATGGGTTCCTTAGTTGCATTTTTGACCTATGCGACACAAATTTTGATGAGCTTTATGCAGTTATCTGCGGTCGCTGTCATGGTACCGCGTGCTCAGGTTTCTGCTACGCGTGTTCGGGAAGTTTTGGAGCTTTTTGACCGTATTAATGACCCTGTCAGTACTGACAGAAATGCTAGCAGTGCTGACAGAAGTTTAAAACTGGAGAAAGTCAATTTTAAATTTGATGAAGCAGAACGAAATGCACTGACAGACTTGTCTGTAAATGTGACAGAAGGTCAGACGCTTGCAATCATTGGTGGGACGGGGTCTGGTAAATCAACATTGTTAAATTTGATTGCAAGATTGATTGATGTGACGAAAGGAGCGATTCGTCTTGATGGCATTGACATTCGAAAAATGCCTCAACATGAACTTCATAGCAAAGTCGCAATGACACAACAGAAAGCAGTACTGTTTTCAGGAACCGTGCGCTCAAACCTGTATTTTGGCAAGCCCAATGCAACAGAACCAGAAATGTGGCAAGCTCTTGAAATTGCACAGGCTGCCGATTTTGTGCGCGAACAGGGCGGTCTTGATATGACAGTTGAGCAAAATGGTGCAAACTTTAGTGGAGGTCAACGTCAACGTTTGTCTATCGCTAGAAGTTTAATCAAGGATGCAGAAGTTTATCTATTTGATGATTCTTTTTCAGCGCTGGATTTTGCGACAGATAGCAAGTTACGACAAGCCATTAATCATTCTGAACGACATAAAAATAAAATTAAAATCATTGTTGCACAGCGGATTGCGACGGTAATGAATGCGGAGCAAATTTTAGTTTTGGAAAACGGGCGTGCTGTAGGATTGGGGACACATGAAAGCCTGTCAAAAAATTGTTCACAATATCAGGAAATTATGCGCTCTCAATTATCTGACCAAGACCTCGAAAAAATGGGTATCCAATCGAAAGGCTGGGGGCAACAAGAGACGTCTATTGGAACAGTGAAAGGAGGGAATAGCCTATGATGCGTGGAAATTATATGAATCGTGGCGGAGGTGGAGCAGAGCGGTTCAAAAAAGTAAGACGAGCTGAAAATTTCTGGCCGACAATCGTCCGTTTGTTCAAATATATGCGTCGTGATATGTGGGGCGTGATTTTCTCCATGGTGATTGCTGCCATCTCTGTGATTTTGTCTGTTCAGGCGCCAAAAATTCTTGGGAATGCGACAACTGTTATCTTTAACGGAGTGACAACGAGTTTAAAGCTCAATCCATCCATCCATATTGATATGGCAAAGGTTGAGTCTATCTTGCTTTATGTTGCCGTGATTTATGTGATTAGTTTTATTTCGGGTGTTTTGCAACAGAGCATCATGACACGGATTTCTCAACGGACGGTTTATGCGCTCAGACGTGAGTTTAAGGAAAAGATGAGAAAATTGCCAGTGAGTTATTATGATACGCATAATAATGGTGATATCATGAGTCGGATGATTAATGATATGGACAATATCTCAGGCACTTTAAATCAGACATTGATTCAGCTTGTGACTTCAGTTTTACAATTTATCGGGACGATTTATTTTATGCTGACCATTTCTTGGCAGTTGGCTTTGGTTGCTTTCATTACGGTTCCACTGGCAATGATTACTGTAAGAATTGTCGCCCCAATGTCACAAAAATATTTTGCCCAACAACAAAAAAATCTTGGACTTTTGAACGACCAAATCGAAGAAAATTATGCTGGACATACAGTAGTCAAAACTTTTAATCATGAAGAAGAAACTTTGGCGCGTTTTGCTAAACAAAATGATGATTTTTATCAAACGGCTTGGCGAGCACAATTTGTTTCGACTTTGATTTATCCAACGATGAGATTTATTAATAACTTGGACTATTTGGCGATGGCCGTCATTGGTGGAGTTAAGGTGGTCTCAGGTACGGTAAATTTGGGGATGTCCAAGCCATGCTTCAATACACCAATCAATTTTCACAGCCCATCACAAATATTTCAAATATGCTCAATACGATTCAGGCAACAGTAGCTTCTGCCGAGCGTATTTTTGAAGTTTTGGACGAAGAAGAACTGACAGAAAGCGTAGATTCTCCTGTAAGTCGGCTTTCAGAGTCAGAAAATGCTGACAGTTTCATCAGTTTTGACAAAGTGGCATTTTCTTACAATGAAAATCAACCTTTGATGACCAATGTCAATATTGAAGTAAAAAATGGTGAAATAGTGGCTATCGTTGGACCTACGGGTGCGGGTAAAACTACAATGATTAATTTACTTGAGCGTTTTTATGATACGACATCTGGGGAAATATTGCTTGAAGGTAGAAATATCCGTGAGATGAAGCGAGAAAATCTAAGACGACGTATGGCGATGGTACTTCAGGAAACTTGGTTATTCAATGGGACAATCATGGATAATCTGCGCTATGGCAGGCTTGATGCGACTGACGAAGAAGTGATTGCTGCTTCCAAGATGGCTTATGCAGACGAATTTATTACTACTCTTCCTCAAGGCTATCAGACTGTTTTAAACGAAGAAGCGACAAATATTTCGCAAGGTCAACGGCAACTTTTGACGATTGCACGTGCATTTCTGGCTAATCCTGAAATCTTGATTCTTGATGAGGCGACGAGTTCAGTTGATACGCGGACAGAACGCTTGATTCAAAACGCAATGAATCGTCTGCTCAAAGGGCGTACGAGCTTTGTTGTTGCTCACCGTTTATCAACCATTCGAGATAGCGACCAAATTTTAGTCATGAATCATGGAAATATCGTAGAAAAGGGCAATCATGAGCAGCTTCTTAACCAAGGAGGAATGTATGCTGACTTATATAACTCACAATTTGCTCAATAATGAAGTCAAGACTTATTCAGGGGAAGTTTTAACTTCCCCTGAATTTAAGGTACAACCTCACATCTTAGATATGAGGTCACCTTGTCCAAGAAACCTAGGCGCTAAAAGCGCCAACGTCCTATGGCAGTCGGACGAAACTCGAAGCTTTAGTGCTGCTTCATCCCCTACCTGCAAGGGAGGGAGGTTAGCACGCACTTGCTTTGATGAAAAATGAAAAGTCTGTCAGTTCAATGCGCCCAAGGGAAGCATTGAATCGGCGAATAAAAGACTTATCAGCAGAGCTGAAAAGTCTGTCAGTATACTGACAGACTTTTTTATATGATTTCTTTCCAAAAGTAAAACATAGTATAATATAATTATGAGATTTATATTAAAACAAAATTAAGAACTCATCATTATATGAGTTCAACTCTTGAATGAAAGGAGAAACGAATGTTTGCAGGTTCTTACAAAATTATTGACGGAAAAACTCAGCTGACAAGACTTGGTATTTTTGGTTCAATCGTTAGTTTTATGATGTTGAGTTTGATGATTCAGTGGCCTTTACTGCAGGCAGAAAGTCAATTCTCAGCCTTTAGCCAATTTATGCTTTGGACAGCACCAGTGTTGGTCCCATTGCTTTTGTCAGGCATTTACTTTGCAATTGCAAAATGGCGCTCAACTCATAATAAAACGAGCTATAGTTACGGTGTAGCTTATCATTGGACATTAGCCAGTCTTTTACCTGTCGCTGCACTTGTCTCGCTCGCAGAATATTTTGCAATTGAAGCCCTTCCTACAGCGGTCGTTCATGCCACTGGACTCATCGTTGCCTTAACCGTTTATGGAATGTTGCTTTTGAGTCGTAGAGCAATGATGAAGCACAGTCGAGTATTGCTTTTCACCTATGGTTTCTATGCCCTAGCCGCAGCACTACAAGTTGTACTATTTGTGGCTTAAAAATTGTCATAAAAACTGTGTCAGTATGCTGACACAGTTTTTATTTTGCCGACAAAGGTTAATAATTTTTTATCTATGAAACAGTACGAATCACGGTGCCAGAATAATTAAATACTTGTTTCCAACTCATTTTGAAACCGGGATGGTAATCACTTAAACGATTAATACCAACCCCACCAGTGGGAGATGAGGGAGAATCATGTAGAAAGAATCCATCACCCAAATAAATCACAACGTGACTATCATCTGGGCGGAAAAGAATAATTAAATCGCCACGTTTAATCTTTGCCCAAGTATTCGAATATCCTTTAGTAGCAAGAGACCAAGTGTTCGTCCAGGCTTGATTATCAATTGTTTTTCCTCCAAGATGATACATCCAGGAAGCGAAACTAGAGCAGTCAAAATGATTTCCAGCAATAGAGGTTGCGGTTCTTCCACCACCCCAACAATAAGGGCTTTTTCCTATCAAAGAAATTCCATGTAAAATTGTAGACTCAATGACCCGATGTGTTCCTTTTAATTTTTGAGAATAGTTATTTATATAATCAAAATAGGCAGTTGAAGCATCAGTATTGGTAAGATATGCTTTTGTGGTTTTTCCAGGAGCAGCACTTCCTTTTCGAACGAGTTGAATCTTAATAGATTCCATACGTGCAGAAATTGCTGAGGTCCCAGCATTTCCACCATTGTGCGTCCAGTCCAGCCAACCAAAAGATTGAATTTGTGTTTGATAATAAACATCAAAATATTTGGATATATCTCCTGTCAAAGAAATAGAAATAGCCTCAATCCGTAACGCTTTCCCAGTTGTTCCAGCAATAGCACCATTTGAAACCATGCTTTGCCAACCGATACTTTGTACGTGTGCTTTATATTGAATGCTTCCAGATAATCCTTGAGGAACGTTAGAAAGAGAAACCCTAATTCCTTCCATACGCAACGCTTTTCCCACAGTTCCAGAGACAGTTCCATTAGTTACAGAATTTTGCCAACCAATATTCTGTATATGTGCTTGGTAGTTTACTGAAGGTTGGTATAAATAAGGAAAGTTAACTGCCTCTGAGTTAGAAGGTGCAGGAGCAGTATTTTTCATAAGTATTATCTCAATGGCCTCAATTCTTAAAGACATGCCAGTACTACCAGAGACGGCACCGTTTTTAGCCCATGCCATCCAGCCAATATTTTGGACATGAACACGATAGTAGACATCGTATTGCTCAGCGATAGTTCCAGTCAAATGCATTTTTATCGCTTCCATTCGTAGACTTTTGCCAGTAGTTCCAGATTGCTGCCCATTACTTATTTCATTTTGCCAACCGGAGTTTTGGACATAGGCGTTGTATGAGATTCCTCCTTGAAGTCCTGTATTAGTTGTACTCAGTGTAGCCTTCAAAGCTTCAGCACGAAGGGCGCGACCAGTTGTTCCAGCAAGAATGCCATTTGATACGGGAGATTGTCAGCCGATACTTTGTATTTGAACTTGATAATTGATATTTGGAGCTAGAGCAATCACTGTAATTGTAGCTGTTTTGATTAGATTACCATTGGTTACTGTTAAAGTATAAATTCCTGGATTAGAAGTATCAATGTTTCCTGAATACTGTACTTGGTCAGCTGAAAGAACGTTTCCTGAAGCATCTGTAGCTGATATAAATACTTGCTCAGGTGAGAAAGTACTTCCTGCATTGCAACTAACATCTTGGACTACTAGACTTGTTTCGTCTTGTGGTTGAGGAGTCGCTGTGCTTTCATCCGATGATGATGAACTATTAGTTGACGAAGGTGTTGTAACTCCACTATCTGCAGCACTTGAACTTTCTTTGGCTGGAGAGTTTTGTGTGGATGCTAGACTACTAGAAGGGTTTGTTGAGTCAGGAGTGGCGTTTGCACCTATGTTTGTTACTGAAGTAATTGCATCCGCACTATTGTTTGATATAGAATTTGTTGTTATAGTGTCTGCAAACGTTTGGAATGGAATTATTAAAAGTACTATTAACATAAAAAATAAAAATATTTTTCTTTGACTCATTGAGAACCCTCTCTATTAAGTTTTGATTAAGTTTATATATACGATTTTATCATACTTTCTTTAATAGCACATATAAAAAGAAGCAATTCACTTGAAATTACTTCTTTTTGTATTAATATTTTTGTTTATTTTTTAAACCCATTTTCCAATGTAGCGATAACTGACAAGATTTGTTCATCGGTGACTAATTTATCAGCACCATTGATAATGCTCTCATAAGCAGTATCGTAAACACGTCCATAATCACCAGTAACAGTTGGAATATGTTTTACAATGCGATCACCATTAGCGTTATAATAAGTCAGTAATCCAAAATCGGCTGGAGTATCACAACCAAAACCGTCAGCTCCTGGCATTATACCGACCTTAAGGTCATTTTCTTGTTGGTCAACATCATTTTTAACAAAAGTTCCGCGTGTGCCGTAAACAATCCATTTTGGATGTGAGAGAGCAGCAACTTCGGTTGCAGCAACAGTTGCACGAAGCTTAGGGTACATAAGATTGACAGAAAAATAATCATCTACACTGTCGTAATCTCTGGTTGCTCTAATGTCGTATTGCACAGACTCAGGAGTGCCAAAAAGTGAAATCATTTGGTCAACCATGTGAACACCATGACCGTACCAAGCACCATCAAAATTTGCACCTTCACTAAAATCATTAGGACGGTAATGGTCCATATTGACCGTGATATCTACTAAATCACCCAAGTAACCTGTTTCTATTACTTTTTTAACTGTCAAAAAATCACTATCGAAACGGCGATTTTGAAAAGGCATGAAGAAAAGATTCTTCTCATTAGCAATATTAATCAGTTCCTTGGCTTCTTCAACTGTTTCTACCAAAGGTTTATCACATAATACATTTTTTCCACCAAGCAAAAGTTGTTTTACTGTATCATAATGTGCAAAAGCAGGCGTTACAACAACAGCGAGGTCGATAGAATCGTCATTGATAATATCATTGATATCTGTGCTAAAGATAGTTCCAGTGGCTTCTAGCTCAGCTTGTTCAGACCGTTTTCCGAGTGTTCGATTGACGACACGAGTGATTGTCATGTTATCACGCGTTTTTACATAAGGAATATGATAGCGATTTGTTGACTTCCCAAAGCCAACATAGGCAATATTAATTTTTTTTTCCATAATAAGATGTGAGATGGGCTTGTTCATACTAGTTCAGCTTCAATTCTACTTAGTAGAATTGTTAGATGGCTCCGCTGTCCGTTTGATTGCCATTTGGCGTTGCTTCTATTCTTGTCACTTTAGTGACTTAGAGATATCATCGGCACTTTATAGGATAGCCGTTTGTGCTTTAGCACTTACGGATATGCTAGTTGTTTCACCTAGTGCCTTACAGCCAATGCCTTTTGCTCTTGGGGCTTTAGCCCCTAAGCAAACGGACAAATGTCCTATGGTCATGCGAAGCTAACTGCTAAAGCAGTAAGAGCAAAAGGCAAAGTGGCAAGGCGAAATGGTAAGTGCAAGAGATGGTTTGCATCTTACGTAAACTTTAACAGTACTAGAAGTCACTGAAGTTAGTAGAACGAAAGCAACACTATGCTTCGAATTTAGTCTTGACTTCATTTTTATGATTTCTAACCCCTCAAACTCAGTTCCTTTCTTTCTTTGATTCTATTTTTTTACGTAATGCTTCGATTTTTGCTTGAGTGGCGTTTTGAGTATTAATCCCTTTTCCACCCTCTGTCGAGTATTTTTCATGAAACTTTCCGACAGCCTTTTGACCTTTATAGTCAAGTTGATATTTTCCCATTTAATAAAAGTCCTCTCACTTCCAAAAACTTAATGAATGATTTTGTGACCAATTTTGCTGAATAACTTTCATTATAAATTGGACACTTGGAGTTGTATGCCACATCAAAGTTTACTGAAAGTTTTCTCTTGATTGCACGCCCGTAAGCCTTTTTCCCTACAAAATGAAAACGATGGAGAGATGATTTTAACTTAGCAAGGGCGGAGATAGCAGACACTTGCTTGGTTAAACTTCTTGATTGGTCAAATTACCTTACGCTCAAATGGATTTGTTGAAATTCCTTCAGCAAGGATTTTTTTTGCCCACTCTTGTGCGCCGAAAAGTGAATGATTTTTATAATTTCCACATTCTTTCTCAGCGACACCAGGCACATTTCTCCAGCCAAATTCAGGGCTTGCAAGCTCTTCAAGAGAAGACTTAATGACAACAGCGATTTCTTCTGTTGAATGTTCTCCCCACATAATCATGTGAAAACCAGTTTGACAACCAAAAGGTGAAAAGTCAATCATACCATCAATGCGGTCGCGAATTAAACTTGCCATACTATGCTCGATAGTGTGCAAAGCTGCCATACCAATGGCGTTGGCATTGGGTTGAACGAAACGGACATCAAAGTTAGTAATGATGTCGCCTTTAGGTCCTGTCTCGCTGCCGATAAGACGTACGTAAGGTGCGAGTACTTTTGTGTGGTCAAGTTGGAAAGATTCTACTTCAGCCATAATATTTTAGATACTGAGGTCGCTTGAGGATTTTGAGTCTAAAAAACAAAAAGGCTCTGTCTCGGAATTCAGTATCTTCCTCCTTTAATGTGTGATATGAGTTTGCTCTGGTTTTTTAGTTTCAAGGAGGGCAAACCCAATTTTTATATGTTTTATATTATTTTAACATTTTTTGGTCGAAATCTTTTTTTATTCTAATTAAAAAGTGCTAAAATAACAGTAGAACGTTTTCACTTCACCGAGTTCATCTTTTTATACAAAGAAAATCAGAGACCTTTTCAAAGTTGATATCTCTGATTCGACTGTTCCAAAAGGATTAACTCATCTCTTAATGTAACTGAGTTTGCTTTCCTAAAAATGAGTGAAGAGGATAAATTATCTCTCATTTTAGAGGAGTTAAGCTCGCATCTCAAAACTGGTTTCGGAAGATGAGAGGATTAGGAAAAAGATAAAATTTAGAAACTGTACTTAGTTCAGGGTCTAAAGATTGTTCTATTTTTCGTAATCTAAACCATTTTCCTCACATTTAATCAAGGAGAATATTATGACTTTAACAGACACTTATACGCTGAATAACGGTGTTAAAATTCCTGTGGTTGGCTTTGGCACGTGGCAATCAAAAGATGGTGAAGAAGCTTATAACGCGGTAAAAATTGCACTTGATGCAGGTTACCGCCACATTGATACCGCAGCTGTTTATGGAAATGAAGAATCTGTTGGTAAAGCAATTGCTGATTCAGGGATTCCACGAGAAGAATTGTTTATTACAACTAAACTTTGGGGAGTTGGTACAACTGCTGATGCAGCAGCTGCATTAGATGAGTCATTGAAAAAATTAGGTTTGGATTATGTGGACTTGTATCTTATTCATTGGCCAAATCCTAAAGCCTTTCGTCCAGATTTTGAGACACGCAATGCTAATGTTTGGAAGGCAATGGAAGCAGGAGTGAAAGCTGGTAAAGCGCGGGCTATCGGCGTTTCAAACTTCCACCCTCGTCATTTGAAACCATTGCTTAAAGTCGCCGAAATTAAACCAGCGGTTAATCAAATCATGGTTAATCCAAGTGACCAACAAGAAGCAATTGTCAATTTCAATGTGGATCATAATATCTTGACTGAAGCTTATAGCCCGCTGGGAACAGGGAAGATTTTTGAAGTTGCTGAGTTAAATAGTTTAGCCACAAAATATGGTAAAACAGTTGCTCAAATTGTACTTCGTTGGTCGCTTCATAAAGGATATTTGCCATTGCCAAAATCAGTGACAGAATCAAGAATTCGCGAAAATGCTGACCTATTTGATTTCCATTTGAGCATCGAGGATATTGCTTTTATTGATGGACTTCATGGTAAAGCAGGGCTTGCTAAGAGTCCTGACGAAGTTGACTTTTAACTTGGCAAGTGTTGGCACTTTGTGGGCTACAGTGTTAAGTGCTTAACACGTCGTTCTGCGAACGCTCTATGCAACTTTTGCGCTTCACGCAATATGTCAAGGTGGCGGATAAGAAAAGCGATGCTTTTCCCAAGCGTACCAGTATGGTGGAAAACGATACAATGAGGGTGAAAGTGACGGAGAAAAGTCTGTCAGTATACTGACAAAAGTGTTGGTTATCTATTGAAAATCTGTCAGTAAAATTTTACTGACAGGTTTTTGTTAAATATTGAATCTGTTCTGAAACTTATTTTTGGGAACAGATTTATTATATAAATATGAATAAAGGAGTAAGTCATGAAGAAATTACTTGTTGTTGTTGATTTTCAAAATGATTTTATTGACGGAAGTTTGGGAACACCAGAGGCGCAGAATATTGTACCAGCAGTAATTAATAAATTAAAACAATATCCAAAAGATGCCCGTGTGGCAACGATGGATACACACTTTGAAGATTATTTAACGACACAAGAGGGGAAAAATCTTCCAGTGATTCATTGTCTAAAAGGTACAGAAGGCTGGCAAATTCGTAAAGAAGCACAAATGGGATTTAAAGAAATTTTTGAGAAATCAACTTTTGGGTCAACTTCACTTGCGGAATATGTGCGAGATGGAAACTTTACTGAGGTTGAATTAATCGGAGTTTGCACAGATATTTGTGTGGTGTCTAATGCGCTTTTGATTAAGGCTTACGCACCAGAAACTAAACTCATTGTGGATGCAGATTGCTGTGCAGGAGTGTCAAGAGAAAGTCATTTGGCAGCATTGGAAACAATGCAGTCCTGTCAGATTGAAGTGATTAATTACTGATAGAAAATCTGTCAGTATGCTGACGAAAAAAAACTGCGATATATCGCAGTTTTATCAAAGCGAGTGCTTGCCTTGAATTTCGTCCGACTGCCCTAGGGCGTTAGTGCTCTAGCACTTAGGCTTCTGGGACAGGGTGACCTCATATCGAAGATGTGAGGTTGTACCCTAAATTCAGTGGTAAGTTGCCCTTTTGTCAGTCGCTTTGCCTGCTAAGCAAACGAACAGCGTAGCGCAGCGAAGATAGCGACTAGAGAAAATGGACAAATGTTTTATGAAACTCTCATTGAATAAGTCTTGACTTCATTTGATTCGTAAATATTGACCAATCAGTATAGTGTCAGAAGATAAATGATTCCAAGCCTTGATTGAAGCAATTGGACTTCCTGATTTTTGAGAGAGTGCCCAAAGGGTGTCCCCTTTGACTACTTTGTGAATTGAAGATTGATTTGTGGGAGTGTTTTGTGCAGGTTTATTGTTGACAGGTGTTGTGCTTGTAGAGCTGCTACCAACAATTAAGTTTTGACCAATATAGATGGTGTCAGATGATAGACGATTCCAAGTTTTAAGTTGTGCTACACTTGTTTTGTAACGATTTGCCAATGCCCAAAGTGTATCTCCAGATTTAACTTTGATTGTCGTGTTTGTGCCGTTTGGTTTAGCTGGAGTTACTGGTGTTGTGGGTGTAGTGGTACTTGGCTTTGAGCTAGTGTTATTATTTGAACTATTTCCACTTAGGACAAGTTTTTGTCCAATGTAGATAACATCACTCTTGAGCTTGTTTAGACTTTGGATTTGTGTGACACTGATGCCATATCTTTGTGAAATTCCCCAAAGTGTGTCTCCAGCTTTTACGGTGTAGGTTTGTGTAGGTGTATTTGTGGTAGGTGTAGTGGTATTTCCAGTAGTGTTAGAACCATTGGAAGTTCCTCCACCGTCAAAGCGAGTGAGGTTATATTGAGCGATGATGTTATTTAGGGAAGCACCATAACTAGGGTCAGTGGCATATTTTCCTGTTAAGGCGGCAGTGGCTTGTTGATAGGTTGAAGCGTTAGCGCGCCATGCCTTGATGTAATAAGGTCCGCTACCAAAGTTTGTTGTTTTTAGCACATAGGCATTATCTTGGAAACTTTCGTTGAATGAGGGGTAAACTCGGAAAGGCATATCTTTGGTTACCCATTTTCCATTAAGATATTCTTGTGTTTTAAAGACGACGCTTTTGCCTTGATAGCTTCCTTGGATGCCAAAGAGATTGTAGTAAGGGCTATTAGCGAGTTGACTTGTTCCCCAGTTACTCTCTAAGATGGCTTGAGCAATCATGACGGATGGATAAAGTCCATTTGCATCTGCAATTGGTTTGGCGGATGATGCAATGTTTTCAATAAATGCTTCTTTTGAAGTTGTTGCGGCTTGGACGACAGACTCAGAATGTTGGATTAAAATGTCCTGAGTAGTCGTCAAAGTACCAGCAATAATGACAGCTCCTGCTATTTTTGAAGCAGGTTTATAGAGAATAATCGGTTTTTTGGGTTTCTTTTTAAGATGACGATTTTTAACTTTTATACGTGAAGCGGGCATAGATGAGTCCTTTCGATTAAGAGTTGATTTTACATAGGCAAGTCATGAGCTGATAGTGTTCAACCCATGCAAGTATTTTTTCTTTTAATGAATTTTATGCGAAAGCATTTCTGATACTATTCTAACATGATTAAGGTGTAAAACAATAACAATATTATAAAAACATTAGAATAAAATATGTCATTTGTGTGGCCTTTTGTGAAAGCCTTTTTCTGAATGTATCATTTGATTTCATCTGAGATTCTGTTATAATCGAGTGCGCAATACCAGAAGTTATGAGACTGGATGGTGGCACCTATGCTCTGTGAGCAAAACCGCATTTTTCTATCTACGTGCTTTCAGTACATAAGCCAAGTGGCATTTCTCTCCGCTTCTTGACAGTATTGCTCACATCTTGTTATAATTGAGTTCGTACGATTAGAAATGAGTGAAAAAAGATAAATCTCTCCAAGAAACTTCGTTTCTCTCCGAGATTTTCTATTTTTCATCATTTCTTGCAAATCGTGCTCACATCTTGTTATAATTGAGTGCGGCTGCTTAGAACTCAGGAAAATAGATAAAAGTCTCCAATGAGCAAAGCTCATCTCCGTCTTTTCCTAATTTTCATGGGTTCTGGACAAACAGCCTCACATCTTGTTATAATTAAGAGGAACTCAAGGGAGTAGCAGGAGCAAGTATTTATATTCCACGCTCTGGTAAGATCGACAGAACCGAAAGAAATTTCCGGTCTTATCAATCGCTCATGTCTTGTTATCAAAAATGCTTGTGCTATTTTTTGATTCTGACTGGGTAAATTTGCAAGACTTGTGGCAGATTGCTACAGGTCTATTTTGTTATCTTGCACCTGTTTCTTAATTTTTTGGAGGAAGAATTTTGGCTGAAATTCAAGAGAAAAAAGTACAATCGCAGGCTCTTTTTCACCATTTGCCACTGACAGAGGTCTTTGATGAGCTGTCAGCAACTGACAAAGGTCTCACAGAGCAAGAGGCGAAAAAACGTCTCAACCAATATGGTGAAAATGAGTTAAATGTGAGTAAAAAGAAATCTTTACTGGTCAAATTTGCTGAACAGTTTAAGGATTTGATGATTATCATTTTGATTATTGCGGCGATTTTGTCTGTCATCACGAGTGGTGGACATGATTTATCTGATGCGATTATCATTATGGCGGTCGTCATTATTAATGCGATTTTTGGAGTCTATCAGGAGGGAAAAGCTGAGGCTGCGATTGAAGCGCTCAAAGATATGAGCTCGCCAATGGCAAGAGTTAAGCGAGATGGACATATAAAAGAGGTTGATAGTAAAGAGTTGGTGCCAGGAGATGTTGTACTTTTGGAAGCTGGCGATGTTGTGCCCGCGGATATGCGACTTTTGGAGTCGGCAAGTCTGAAAATTGAAGAAGCGGCACTGACAGGGGAGTCTGTTCCTGTTGAGAAAGATGCCAGACATTCTGTCAGTGCTGACAGTGGTATTGGTGATCGGCTGAATATGGCTTATCAAAATGCTAATGTTACTTATGGTCGAGGGAGTGGACTTGTGACGAATACAGCGATGTTTACTGAGGTTGGTAAAATCGCAAGTATGATTGAATCTGCTGATGAAACTGAAACGCCGTTGAAACGCAACTTAAACAAGCTCTCAAAAGTGCTGACATGGGCAATTTTAGCGATTGCAGCAGTGACTTTTCTGGTACATCTGCTGCGTGGTGGCGAAATTGTGCAAGGTTTGATGACCTCTGTGGCGCTTGCTGTAGCAGCGATTCCAGAGGGGTTACCTGCGATTGTCACGATTGTTTTGGCACTAGGAACGCAAGTGTTGGCAAAGAAAAATGCAATTGTCAGAAAGTTGCCTGCTGTGGAAACGTTGGGTTCAACTGAAATCATTGCCTCAGATAAGACGGGAACTCTGACAATGAATCAGATGACCGTGGAGAAAATTTTTACTGACGGCGTGCTTATTAATGCTGACGAAAAGCTATCAGTAGATGACATGACTTTGCGCGTGATGAATTTCGCCAATGACACGAAGATTTCGGCTGACGGAAGTTTGATTGGTGACCCTACGGAAACGGCATTAGTCAAGTTTGGGCGAACGAAAGATTTTGACGTTCGCACGGAACTGACAGAATATCCGCGGGTGGCAGAGCTGCCTTTTGATAGTGACAGAAAGCTAATGTCCACCATTCATCAGCTTGCTGACGGAAAATATTTGGTAGCAGTCAAAGGGGCGCCTGACCAACTCCTCAAACGTGCAAATAAAAAACTGGTCAAAGATGAAGTCAGTCCTTTGTCAGCAACTGACAGAAAAGAAATATTGACGGTCAATCATGAAATGGCTCATGAAGCCTTGCGTGTGCTGATGATGGCATTTAAATACATTGACAAAGTTCCATCAGTTCTGACAAGTGAGGATTTGGAGAATGACCTGATTTTCGCTGGACTTGTTGGGATGATTGATCCAGAGCGTGCCGAAGCCGCTGAGGCTGTGCGCATCGCCGTCGAGGCTGGCATTCGTCCGATTATGATTACAGGTGATCATCAAGACACTGCTGAAGCTATTGCGAAGCGTCTGGGTATCATTAATGCTACTGACACAACAGACCATGTACTGACAGGTGCGGAGCTTAATGACATGGACGATAAGACTTTTCAAAAAGTGGTTAAACAATATAGTGTTTATGCGCGAGTTAGTCCAGAGCACAAAGTTCGCATTGTCAAAGCTTGGCAAAACGAAGGTAAAGTCGTCGCTATGACTGGCGATGGTGTCAATGATGCACCAGCGCTTAAAACGGCGGACATTGGTATTGGTATGGGGATTACTGGTACGGAAGTGAGCAAGGGTGCTTCGGACATGGTGCTTGCCGATGATAATTTTGCTACAATTATCGTTGCTGTCGAAGAAGGACGGAAAGTCTTTGCCAATATCCAAAAAACAATTCAATATCTCCTTTCTGCTAACACAGCGGAGGTGCTGACTATTTTTCTTGCCACTATGTTTGGTTGGGATGTGCTGCTTCCTGTACATCTCCTTTGGATTAACCTTGTGACAGATACTTTCCCAGCAATTGCGCTAGGTGTAGAGCCAAATGAACCAGGCAGTATGCAACAAAAACCACGTGGTAAAAAAGCATCATTCTTTAGTGGTGGTGTGCTATCTGCGACGATTTATCAAGGACTTTTGCAAGCAGCGTTGACACTCGGAGTTTATGGACTTGCGCTTGCTTTTCCTGAACACGCAGGCAATCATACCATGATGCATCAAGATGCATTGACAATGGCCTTTGCGACACTAGGCTTGATTCAACTTTTCCATGCTTTTAATGTCAAGTCGATTCATCAGTCCATCTTTAAAGTTGGCGCATTCAAATCAAAGACATTTAATTGGTCCATCCTTGTCAGCTTTGCTCTACTTGCTTGTGTTATCCTCGTTCCAGGTCTTAATGGGATTTTCCACGTCAGTCACTTGGATTTATACCAATGGGGAATGGTACTGGGCATGAGTTTTGCTGTCATTATCATTGTTGAAATTGTCAAATTCGTTCAAAGATTGATGATGAAAAAAGCATAAACATCATTATCAAACGGTGATGAAAAAATAAAATCTTGTCAGTATACTGACAAGATTTTTTGAATTCAAAATATGACATTTTTTGAACAAAACAGATACATTTACACAGAAATTTTTAATAATTACCTGAAAACACAACGACACAAGATATAGTATGGATTTACATAATATACCACTAGATGTTGTGCCTTGCGAGATAATTTGATAGAATAGAGAGTAAAGAAAATTAGATTTAAAGAGGATAGGTAGATGAAAGTTGGAGTAGTAAGCCCTGATGCCGAAATTGATGTAATCAATGTTGTTAAACGTGATGGACGTTCTGTCAAATTTGACAGCCAAAAGATTTTTGATGCGCTAACAAAAGCAGCTGAAAAAGTTGGAACGGTTGACCTGTCAGAACTGACAGAAATCACTGACAGAGTGGTCAGCGAGATTTTTAGTCGTTTTCATGAAGATGTAAAAATTTATGAGATTCAGAGCATTGTTGAGCAAGAATTAATTGAATCAGGCAACATAGAACTTGCTGAAGAATACATTAGTTATCGTGCTAATCGTGATTTGGCACGTACCAAAGCAACTGACATCAACTTCACTATCGAAAAACTCATCCAGCGCGATGCGACGGTTGTCAATGAAAATGCCAATAAAGACAGCAACGTTTTTAACACGCAACGTGACTTGACCGCAGGGGCCGTTTCAAAGGCGATTGGTCTGAAATTATTGCCACCACACGTCGCAAATGCGCACCAAAAAGGCGATATTCACTATCATGACCTTGATTATTCACCTTTTACTACCATGTCAAACTGTTGCTTGATTGACTTCAAAAATATGTTTGAAAATGGCTTTAAGCTAGGGAACGCTCAAGTTGATTCGCCAAAATCAATCCAAACGGCAACAGCTCAGGCCAGCCAAATCATTGCCAATGTCGCAAGCTCTCAGTATGGCGGTTGCTCATTTGACCGTGCAGACGAAGTCCTTGCGCCTTATGCCAAACTCAATTATGCGAAGCACCTGAAAGATGCTGAAAAATGGATTGAAAATCCTGAAAAACGAGAAGCCTACGCCAAAGAAAAGACACAAAAAGACATCTACGATGCCATGCAATCTTTGGAATATGAAATTAATACACTCTTTACCAGCAATGGTCAAACGCCATTTGTCACAGTTGGTTTTGGACTGGGTACGGATTGGTACGCACGCGAAATCCAAAAAGCAATCCTTAAAGTCCGAATTGGCGGACTTGGATCCGAACACCGCACGGCGATTTTCCCTAAGCTGATTTTCACACTCAAACGTGGACTCAATCTGGAAGTTGGCACGCCCAAT
Organism: Lactococcus protaetiae; assembly: GCF_006965445.1. Taxonomy (NCBI): domain Bacteria; kingdom Bacillati; phylum Bacillota; class Bacilli; order Lactobacillales; family Streptococcaceae; genus Lactococcus; species Lactococcus protaetiae. The sequence continues at coordinate 822,571 of NZ_CP041356.1, forward strand.
TATGACATCAAACAACTTGCTCTCGAATGCTCAACCAAACGGATGTACCCAGATATTTTGAGCTATGACAAGATTGTTGAGTTGACAGGCTCATTTAAAGCCAGCATGGGTTGCCGGTCATTTCTTCAAGGTTGGAAAGATGCTGAGGGCAATGATGTCACGGCAGGTCGTAACAATCTCGGTGTGGTTACGGTCAATCTGCCTCGTATTGCACTCGAAGCTGCAGGCGATAAAGCAAAATTCTGGGAAATCTTTAACGAACGCATTGAAATTGCGCATGATGCCCTTGCTTTTCGTGTAGAACGCGCCAAAGAAGCCCAACCCAAAAATGCGCCTATTCTTTTCATGAATGGAGCCCTTGGAAGACTTGAAGCGGATGGCTCTGTCGATGAACTCTACAATAATGAACGCGCGACCGTCAGCCTTGGCTATATTGGACTTTACGAAGTGGCGACCACTTTCTATGGTCCGACTTGGGAGTCTAATCCAGAAGCCAAAGCTTTCACGATTGAGATTGTCAAACGCATGCACGAAGACTGCGAAGCTTGGTCTAAGGCATCTGGTTACCATTACTCAGTTTATAGCACACCATCTGAGAGCTTAACTGACCGTTTTTGTCGTATGGACAAGGAAAAATTTGGCAGTGTCCCTGACATCACGGACAAAGACTACTATACCAACTCTTTTCACTACGATATCAGGAAAAACCCCACACCATTTGAAAAATTAGAATTTGAAAAAGACTATCCCGTCTATGCCAACGGCGGCTTTATCCACTATTGCGAATATCCGATGATTCAACAAAATCCTAAAGCGCTTGAAGCTGTCTGGGATTTCGCTTACGACCGTATAGGCTATCTTGGAACAAATGCCCCTATCGACCACTGCTACGAATGTGGCTTTGAAGGCGATTTTGCGCCAACCGAACGTGGTTTCAAATGTCCACAATGTGGCAATGACGACCCTAAAACCTGTGACGTTGTCAAACGAACTTGTGGCTATCTCGGTAATCCCCAAGCACGCCCAATGGTACACGGTCGCCACAAAGAAATCTCTGCGCGCGTGAAGCATATGAACGGCTCTATAGGTGTATTGAACGACGGAAATCTGATTGATTCAGAAGTGGTTGATGAAGCGAAGAGTAAGTATTTTGTGGAGAAATAAAAAATGAACTACTTATATGCGGTAAACATATTTTGGGATAACACTGGAAATTTTCAATGGGGAGTATCGCAGCAATAATCAGTTTGTTCTCTGCCTGTCTAAGTGTCTGGGGTATTAAGCGGAATATAGATGCAAATCTTAGAGCTAAGGCTAGGATTGAGTGGATTCAAGAAGTTAGGAAGCAGACTGCAACAGTTTATAAATCATACAGAGAGTTACGTTCTGCATATTTACAAAAAAGTGGGAGAGCGATTGCTTATACAAAATATCAAACTGATTTGAGATTATTGAAATTGTATTTTGCAGATAATGACGACAACATTTCAGGCGAATCGAATAAGGCAGTAATTTTAAAAAATAGTAAGAATAACAAAAGCAAAAATAAATATCTTATTAACGTAATTGACGGATTACAAGAAGTGAAAAGTAGACTAAATGAGAACGATATCTTAGCAGCAACAGGGGATTTTAGTCAATACTATGTAGAACTTGATGAACTTATGGAATATATTAGTATTTATCTCAAAATTGAATGGGATAAGGCGAAAAAAGGTAAATAGAAATCTAAATAAATTAAACTAAATTTTCAAAATAGATTTAGTAATTGACTAATTACTTTTATAATGAGATGATTTTACAAACGAAGAAGAGAGATTACAAAATATGCCCATAAAAACCCTAATACTGACCAACACATGGCTAACTCCGACCTTCGCCGCGGAACTTGAAATTCTATTTGCCAGTCAACCAAACTACGATGTGAAATTCAAAGCTGAGGCAGACTTGACGACTGATGATTTTGCAGAAACAGAAGTGCTGATTGCCATCCCGTCACCACAACTTTTGCCGAAGTTCAAGAAGTTAAAATGGCTTCAGCTCTTCTCGGCAGGCACTAACGGTTATACTGAGGGTGCGGATTTTCCTGAAGGTGTGGCGCTTACCAATGCTTCTGGCACTTACGGTGTGACGATTTCTGAGCACCTACTGACAATGGCGCTTGTTTTGATGCGCCGCTTCAATGTTTATGCGAACCAGCAGAAGCAGGAAATCTGGCAAAACGCTGGTGATTTGCAGTCGATTTATGGTTCAACGATTTTGGTACATGGTTTGGGCGATATTGGTGGGCATTTTGCGCGTATTGTACATAGTATGGGTGCGCACGTGATTGCGGTCAAGCGGACGGTTTATGGCGATGAGCAGTTTGTTGATGAGGTTTATCCTGATCATGAGCTGGATAAAATCTTGCCAAGAGTGGACTTGATTGCAACGAGCGTCCCTGGAACAAAAGAAACTTACAAACTTTTTGGCGCAGAGAAATTTGCCCTGATGAAGCCGACAGCGATTTTTCTCAATGTTGGACGTGGGACAAATGTGGATTTGGAGGCGCTGTGTGATGCGTTATCTAGTCACAAATTAGGCGCTGCAGGTCTTGATGTTACTGACCCAGAACCATTGCCAAAAGGTCATCGTGCTTGGCATACGTCAAATTTGCTGATCACACCGCACGCATCAGGCGGTTATACTATTCCTGAGAGCAGACACCGTTTTGCCCAGATTTTGCAGACGAATTTGCAGAATTATATAGAGGGTAAACCCTTACGCAATCTGGTTGATATGGAGACGGGATATAAGAAAAGATGAAATGAATTGGCAGATAAAATCTGCCTTTTGTACAGAATGAAGTCAAGACTTATTCAGTGTGAGTTTTAACTCGCACTGAATTTAGTCGGACGAAATTCAAGGCTTGCCATTCCGACTAGGTGCTTCAGCACCGTAGCGAGGATGGACAGCGTAGCGCAGCGAAGATAGTGTTGCTTTATCCCCTACCTAAGAGGTAGGGATATTGCGATTGCGACTAGATGCTTTAGCATCGTAGCGAGCATCGACAGCGTAGCCGCAAGGCGGAGATAGCACGCACTTACTTTGATAAAATGGAGAGGAAATCTCATGAATAATCCTAAACCAAAGGAGTGGAAGGCAGCAGATTTATCTCAAAATTATGTTGCTGATTATAAACCGTTCAATTTTGTGGACGGCGAGGGCGTACGTTGCTCACTTTATGTGAGCGGTTGTCTGTTTCATTGTGAAGGATGTTATAACCAAGCGACTTGGTCCTTTCGTTACGGGACGCCTTATACAAAAGCACTTGAAGAACGAATCATGGCAGATTTGGCGCAACCCTATGTGCAGGGATTGACCTTGCTTGGTGGCGAGCCATTTCTCAATACGACTTTTTTGATCCCTTTACTTAGGCGAATTCGGCAGGAGTTACCTGAAAAAGATATTTGGTCTTGGACAGGATATACTTGGGAAGAGCTGATGGTAGAAACGGGGGATAAACTTGAAATGTTAGAGTTGCTAGATATTTTAGTTGACGGGCGTTTCGAGTTGTCAAAGAAAAACTTGATGTTACAATTTCGAGGGTCATCTAATCAACGTATTATTGATGTGAAGAAATCGAGAAGTAACGACAAAGTCATGATTTGGGATAAACTCAACGATGGTGATCAAGCATTTGAACAAATACACAAAGAAAAATTAATCTAATACTTTTAATTTCCAAAATACTCTTAGAAGTTCCTCTGTGCAACCTTGAAAGTTGTGAATGAGAGAAGTATTATTTTTCCCAATTGTCGCAAGACTAAATAGAAAAAATAACCTCTGTCAGTATGCTGACAGAGGTTTTAGTCGTTGATTTTATGCTTATTTTGTTCGAATGAAACTGTCAGCATACTGATAGAAATTTTATCAGAGGAAGTGCGTGCTATCTTCGCCCTTCGGGCTGCGCTGTCCGTTTGATTGCTATTTGGCGTTGCCTCCATTCTTGTCTTTAGTGACCCAGAGATAGAGGACAAATGTTCATCGGCACTTTAGTGCCTTACAACCAATGCCTTTTGCTCTTGCTGCTTTAGCGGCTAAGCAAACGGGTCATGCGAAACTAGCTACTAAAACAGTAAGAGCAAAAGGCAAAGCACCTAGTCGGAATGACAAACCTTGAATTTCGTCCGACTACCCTAGGGAGTTAGTGCTTTGCGTCTCGACTTGTGGCTTTATCCACTTAGCGAGCATGGATACCTGCGGTGTAGACAACGTAGCAAAGCGGAGATAGAGCGAATGGGTAACGAAGCGAAGCGGAGGTGTGACCTCATATCTTTGATGTGAGGTTGTACCTTAAATTCAGTGGGGAATTGCCCTTTTATCAGTCGAATCGCCTTTTGCTCTTGCTGCTTTAGCAGCTAAGCAAACGGACAGCGTAGCGCAGCGAAGATAGCGACTAGAGAAAATGGACAAATGTTCTACGAAACTCCCACTGAATAAGTCTTGACTTTATTTGAATAGTTTACCAAAATCAATGTCATCATCATCAATTTTGACTTGTGCTAATACTTTTTTTAGTGGTAAATTTTTCTTTTTTGTTTTTAGATAGGGCTGTAGTACTTGACGTTTAATAGTTTCTTGAAGAATTTTTTGAGGTTCATTCTGAGTTTTTGGATATTTTTTAAGTGACTTATTTGGGGATTTTGGTAACATAAAATTTTCTGATGGAAATGTTTCGTTGAGCTTGTTGATAATGGTCTCAATGCCAAAGTTACTGCTAATCCAAAAAGGTGTGCCAGTCATTTTGCAAGCTTCTTTGGCAAATCGGACAGAATGATGTGCAACGTTGCGATTGCGCATGATGACAAAGTCAGCCTTTGCAACAAGTTGATTGATTTCTGAGCGATTTGGTGTTTTTTTGTCAAAACCTAGAAAAGTGACGCCTACTTTTGAAAGAAGCGTCTGTAAATCTCCCCAGTATTTTGCCTCCTCAATGACTAATAATGTTTTCATTAACGCTCATTTCTAACAAAAAACGAACCAATAGGTTCGTACGAATAAGGAGAGAAGGGGATTCGAACCCCGAAACGCTTTTGACGTTTACACACTTTCCAGGCGTGCTCCTTCGACCACTCGGACATCTCTCCACGACTTTTCTATTATATCAAATTTACGTGAAAAGTTGCCAATGAAAAGCGCTGACAGAATTTTGTCAGTGAATTTTTTGACAAAAAATAGTACGAAATATAAAAGGAAGTCACGCAAAGAAAGCAAAATTTGATATAATAGGGGCTATGAATAAAATTCTCGAAGTAGAAAATTTAGTTTTTAAATATGAAAAAGAAAGCGATGTGAATCAGCTTAATGGTGTGTCATTTTCAGTGGAGCGAGGAGAATGGTTGTCTATTATTGGACAAAATGGCTCTGGGAAATCGACAACTGCGCGCTTAATTGATGGTCTTTTTGAAGAATTTGAAGGAACAGTTAAGATTGACGGCGAGCTTTTGACGAAGGAAAATGTCTGGTCTCTGCGCAGAAAAATCGGAATGGTTTTCCAAAATCCAGATAACCAATTTGTAGGAGCGACGGTTGAGGACGATGTGGCTTTTGGTATGGAAAATCAAGGGATTATCCGTAGTGAAATGTTGCGTCGTGTAGATGAGGCTTTGGCTGCGGTTAACATGTTAGACTTCAAAACGCGCGAGCCTGCACGTCTTTCTGGAGGTCAAAAACAGCGTGTGGCTGTAGCTGGAATCATTGCCTTACGTCCAGAGATTATCATCCTTGATGAAAGCACTTCAATGCTTGACCCAACAGGACGGGCAGAGATTATGCGCGTGATTCGTGAAATCAAAGATAAATATCACTTGACAGTTTTGTCTATCACGCATGACCTTGACGAAGCGGCAAGTTCTGACCGTATTTTAGTGATGCGTGCGGGGGAGATTATCAAGGAAGCTGCACCATCGGAGCTTTTTGCGACAAGTGAGGATATGGTGGAGATAGGACTTGATGTCCCATTTTCATCAAATTTGATGAAAGATTTGCGTACGAAGGGTTTTGAGTTGCCAGAGAAGTATTTATCAGAAGATGAATTGGTTGAATTTTTAGCTAAGGAGTTTCAAAAATGATAATTCGTGAAACTGTTGAAGAAGATTAGTCGGTTTTTAATGAATTTCGACTTTTGTACTATCCTATGGCTTTATCTTTGCCTTCTACTTAAATATTAAAGTTTATGTTATTCTTGAGCCACTTTTTAGAGCTGTTAAATGAAAAAACTTAATCTTCGCAAGGCTGTAGTTCATCTGATAATTCTTCTTAGAAAAATATTAGACGAACGAGTATAAGCACAGGAGATTAGTGATCTCTGTGTTGATTTTACATTAATAGAGCTGATAAACACTGAACTAGCAATAATTTTCACAAAGAATTTTGAGATGAAATATGAGTATTAAATTTGAAAAAGTAAATTACACTTACCAACCTAATACACCTTTTGCAAGTCGAGCGCTTTTCGATATTGACTTGGAGGTTCAAAAAGGGAGTTACACAGCAATTATTGGGCATACAGGTTCTGGTAAATCTACACTTTTGCAGCATTTGAATGGACTCTTGCAACCGACAGAAGGGACTGTTACTGTCGGAGATATTGTCGTTAAATCAACGAGCAAGCAAAAAGAAATCAAACCTGTCCGCAAAAAAGTAGGGGTTGTTTTCCAATTTCCAGAAGCGCAGCTTTTCGAGGAAACCGTGCTAAAAGACGTAGCTTTTGGCCCTCAAAACTTTGGTGTATCAAAAGAAGCAGCTGAAAAAATTGCTGCTGATAAACTTCAACTTGTAGGACTTGCTGAAAAGTTTTGGGAGAAATCACCCTTTGAGCTTTCTGGGGACAAATGCGTCGCGTTGCGATAGCGGGTATTCTCGCTATGGAGCCAGAGGTATTGGTGCTTGACGAACCAACGGCAGGACTTGATCCTAAAGCCCGTATTGAGATGATGGAACTTTTTGAAAGTATTCATGAATCTGGTCAAACGGTCGTTTTGGTGACACATTTGATGGACGATGTTGCAAATTATGCGGATTATGTCTATCTTCTAGAGAAGGGACGTATTATTAGTTGCGGAACGCCAGAAGATGTTTTTCAAGAAGTTGATTTTTTAAAGTCACATGAGCTAGGAGTACCCAAAGCAACGGAATTTGCGAGTCAGTTGCAGAAAACTGGAGCTGTTAGTTTTGATAAACTTCCGATTACACGAGATAATCTTGTCAGTATGCTGACAGAGGCAAAATTTGGTACTGACAGAAACTTGTCAGAGCTGACAGACAAAAAAGGAGGTGAACACCATCAATAATATGCTTATGGGACGCTATATCCCAGGGAATTCTATCATTCATAAAATGGACCCTCGCTCAAAACTATTGGTAATGATTGCTTTCGTGGTTGTCATTTTCCTTGCACATGACTGGCTGGGCTATCTCCTTCTTTTGATTTATACTTTTGCAGGAGTTAGTTTGTCAAAGATTTCTATAAGTTATTTTCTAAAGGGCTTACGTCCAATGCTTGGATTAATTCTATTTACAGTGATTTTTCAGATGCTTTTCACCCCTGGTCAAACCGTCCTTTTTCATCTTTGGTTTATCAAAATATCAACGGAATCATTGATTAATGCAGTATATATCTTTTTTAGATTTGTTTTAATTATTTTCATGTCAACCATCTTGACCTTGACAACACCTCCATTGACTTTAGCAGATGGGATAGAAAAAGGGCTTGCTCCGTTGAAAAAAATCAAAGTTCCAGTACATGAGCTAGGCTTGATGTTATCAATTTCACTTCGCTTTATCCCAACTTTGATGGATGATACAACGATGATTATGAATGCTCAAAAAGCGCGTGGAATGGACTTTGGAGAAGGAAATTTGCTTCAAAAGATTAAGTCCGTCATTCCAATTCTCATTCCACTCTTTGTCAGCAGCTTTCGTCGTGCTGACGACTTGGCGATTGCGATGGAAAGCCGTGGTTATCAGGGAGGGGATGGAAGAACAAAATATCGCCAGCTCAAATGGTCAATGCGTGATAACATTCTCGTCGTGAGCATTATTATCATAGCAGCTCTTCTGATTTTGTGGTCTAAATTTTCGTAAAATGATGCTGGCTTATCATTAAAATCCAACAGGATTTTATACCATCACGTCAATATGTTGTTGTTTTTCACAATGAATGAAATAGATTGAATTCATATCTTAATAGGAGAAAAAATGATTACCCTAAATGTAAATAGTCTTGAAAATGCAGAAATTTTTTGGAAAGAACTTGGCTTAGAAGATGAAATTGCACTGAATGAGGACTTTAACCGCGTCCCTCAAATGCTAGCGATTTCGGTTGAATATATTGATGAAATCTATGATAAAGTTGTAGCGCTTGGATTGCAGGTAAGTCCAATAACAGCAAGCGTTAATGGTAAGCATATGTTCAGTTTTGTAGCACCGGAAGGGAATACATTTATCTTGATTGGTGAATGGGTTGAGGAACCTTACAATGGTGATAAACGCGCGCTTTATTTTGAAAATATATCAAATGTGACAGTGTCTGCACCAAGTGAATTGTCAGAGTTAACAGACGAAGCGATTCTCTTTTTTGGACGTGTCACTTGCCCTTGGTGTCGCCGACTTTCTCACCAAATCAAAAATGTTGACCGTCAGATTTTTTACATTGATACCGAAGATACAGATATTAACCCAGCGCTCAAAACATTGCGTGACAAGTACGACGTTGCCACGGTTCCAACAGTTATCAAACGCTATACTGATGGAACTTTCGTTAAATTTGATGCAAAAAGTCAAAGCTTGCAAGATTTTGTGAAATAATTTATTTTAAATCCAGAACAAAAAAATTCTGGTTTTTTTACGCTCAAAAATCGCTGATACACTAGATGTATCAGCTTTTGACAATCCTGTCAAAAGCAATACTAAGGAGCGATTGATGAAAAGAAAAATTTTTCCGATTTTGATGATTGTTTTGACAACATTTTTGACCTATTTGCCTTACTTTAAAAATACTTTTGGGATTGACACCAGTACGATGATGCTTGATTCGCATGAAATGCTGGAGGGCTATCTCTCGCAAGGGCGTTTTGGTATTGTTTGGATTTTCAACCTTTTCATTCATCATTATGACAATGCCCTTGTGCCTTTTCTGGTCGTCCCGCTTTTGGCACTTGCAGCGGTCTATCTTTTCTATCTCATCAGGCACTTTGATGAAAAATCTCGCCCATTTTCTGCGATGATTTTTGCAATTTTCTTTGTGAACAATCCTGTTGTGTATGCGCAACTTTATTTCAAGCTTCAAGCATTGGAAATCACACTTGGTCTGCTTTTTGTTCTTAGTGCAAGTCACATTTGCTTGACTGAAAAAATTCGCAGACCAGTAAAAATAATGCTCAGTACAGCCTTTCTCAGCCTCTCAATTTTGATTTATCAAAGTTTTGCTTTCTTTATCTTCTCACTTTTTCTTTTTTGGCTACTCATTTTGCCAAGGAAAAGAAAAATCATATTTCAAAACTTTTTGCCAAGCTTGATGATTGCGGGACTGATTTATCTGTTGACCTACCTCCTCTATGCCATGAAAATCAACTATTCAAGCTATGGCAGTCAAACTTATCTCATGTGGAATAAATTTGCAAGTCTAGGACATCTTCATCAAGCCCTCATGCTTGTCATGCTGTTTGGAGTCTTAATTTATCTTGGATTTATCTTCATCACAATCCGACGTGCTAAGCACAATCAACCCCTTGAAATGTTACTCATCATTTTATTATTTTTGTCCTTGTTCAGTTTCAACGTTGCTTTTGGCACAAGTACTAAAACACCAAGAATTTATTTTGGCACATTTTCTGCGGTTGTTATTGGCTTGCTTTACTACTGGAACAAGCCGAAGTTTTTCGGGATTCTGGCTATTGCTTCAATGATTTTTACTTTCTCGCTCAGTTTTCATGCAAATCAAGCTTATCAAAATGACCTAAAACTCACGAATGAAGTCGCAGACCAAATTTCGCAACATCAGGCGAAAACGGTAGTTTTCATTGGAAACTTACAAGAAGAAAATCTCGTCAATGAAGTCAAGACTTATTCAAGGGGAGTTTCAACTCCCCTGAATTTAGTCGGACGAAATTCAAAGTTAGTGCTGCTTCATCCCCTGCTCAAGAGGTAGGGATGTTAGCTCGCACTTACTTCGATAAATTTCAAGATATTTTCATCACAGGTGCGACGCGCAGCTCATTTTTCCAATTCGATGATCCATTGACATCTGACAGACCTTATAATTTTATGACCTTACAAGGTCATGCTTATCCAGTCCCAGAGCAAGCATTACGGACAAGTCTTGTGTCAAAATATGCAGCATTGCCTGACTATCCTAATCCAGAAAGTGTCAAATTTGACAGCAATAGTCAAATTCTTGTGTTCAAACTATCAAATTAGCGCTCAACAGAGTGCTTTTTTGCTGAGCATGGTATAATATTCTAAAAGAGTTTTTTCAAGGAGAAGCAAATGCAAGCACAAAAATTATCAGCTCAAGAAATCATCCAATTCATCGGAAATGCCGAAAAGAAAACGAACGTCAAAGTAACTTATTCTGGAAAATTAAATGGAAAAGTCCCAGAAAATGTCGTTCACCTAGAAGCACCAAATAAATATCAAAAGGCAACAACAGCAGACTTTGGTGTCTTGTTTGGTGACTGGAAAGACATTGAACCGCTCTTGTCAGCACTGACAGAAAATAAAGATTACATTGTCGAATTTGACGGCAGAAACTCAGCTGTACCAATGCTTGATACACGCTACCTCAACGCACGGATTGAGCCAGGAAGTATTATCCGTGACCAAGTGACGATCGGAGATGGTGCGGTGGTTATGATGGGCGCCATTATTAACATCGGTGCTGAAATCGGTGAGGGAACAATGATTGACATGGGCGCGGTGCTTGGTGGCAGAGCGACAGTCGGCAAACACGCTCATATTGGCGCAGGTGCGGTGCTCGCCGGTGTGATTGAGCCAGCAAGCGCAGAACCTGTACGGATTGGCGATAATGTCCTTGTCGGTGCGAATGCGGTCGTCATCGAGGGTGTGCAAGTAGGTAGCGGTTCAGTAGTTGCAGCAGGTGCCATTGTCACTCAAGATGTCCCAGAAAATGTTGTCGTAGCAGGTGTCCCAGCTCGTATCATCAAGCAAATTGATGAAAAAACACAACAAAAAACAGCGCTTGAAGATGCGCTGCGGAATTTGTAAATTATGATTGAAACAATTAAAAAGGAATTAAACCGAATTGAACAGCAGGAGAAAATAGAGATTCTCTATGCTTGTGAGAGTGGGAGTAGAGCTTGGGGATATTCTTCTGCAGATAGTGATTACGATGTTCGATTTATCTATAAACGTAGTAAGGATTGGTATCTGAAGCTAGAAAAAACAAGAGATAATCTTGATTTTCCTGTGAATGATGAACTCGATTTATCAGGTTGGGATTTGGATAAAACATTATTACTTTTGAAAAAATCAAATCCATCTTTGATGGAATGGTTTAATTCCCCCATTATTTATTATAAAAATGAACAATTTTTTGAAGAAATCAAGCAACTGACTGACCAATATGTCAGTGCTGAGCATCAACTTCATCACTATTATCATCTTGCTCAAAGTACCTTTGAAGACTATCTAAAAACACCAAAAGTGAAAGTTAAAAAATATATTTATGCCATTCGTCCATTGTTAGCTTGTATGTGGATTGAACAAAAACATGAAATTCCTCCTGTATCATTGGATGAACTGATAAAAGTCAAAATTTCCGATTTATCCGCGTTTTCTGAAATTCAAAAGTTACTTGGGCGCAAAAAGTCAGGTGGAGAATTCGATGTGGAAGTGCAAAATGTGAGTTTGCAAGCTTTCATTGAAGAGCAGCTTGAACACTATGAGAATTATATCCGCAAACTTCCACAGATTCCAAAAATGGCATATAGTGATTTAGACCAATTCTTTCTCAAATGGATAGGAGAATAAATGCTAGACCTCATAAAAATCCGCCGACATCTCCACAGTACCCCAGAAATCGGCTTACAAGAACATGAAACACAAAAATATCTGCTCGAAATCATCAATTCTGTCATTGCTGACAAAGCTTTCGCAGAGTTAAAAACTTGGCGAACAGGGATTTTAGTCATGCTTCATGGTAGTCAAGCCACGAAAACGATCGGTTGGCGGACGGATATTGATGGCTTGCCAGTCGAAGAGCAGACAGGATTGCCTTTTGCCAGCAAAAATGGTAGAATGCACGCTTGCGGACACGACATTCACATGACGACAGCGCTAGGTTTGCTCGAAAAACTCTCCGAGACCCAGCCACGCGAAAATCTGCTCTTTCTTTTTCAACCTGCTGAGGAAAATGAAGCAGGTGGCAAGCTCATGTATGATGAAAATGCCTTCGGCGATTGGATTCCTGACGAATTTTACGGCTTGCACGTTCGCCCAGAGCTGAAAGTTGGAGACATTGCGACCAACACGCATACGCTCTTTGCAGGAACTTGCGAGGTTGAGCTGACCTTTAAAGGTAAAGGCGGACACGCCGCTTTTCCTCATGAAGCCGATGACGCGCTCGTTGCTGCGGCCTATTTTGTCACACAAGTGCAGACCATTGTCAGTCGTAACGTTGACCCGCTCGGCTCTGCCGTTGTTACTTTTGGCAAAATGGAAGCAGGAACAACCAATAATATCATCGCAGAAACCGCCTTTCTTCACGGGACAATCCGAACCTTGACTCAAGAAATGAACACGTTGACACAAAAACGGTTGACGGAGATTGCCCAAGGCATCGCGCAATCATTTGGTATGGAGCTTGACCTTAAACTCAAACAAGGCGGCTATCTTCCTGTCGAAAATAATCCTCAACTTGCTTCAGAACTCATGACTTTTTTTGAAAATGAGCCTGCGGTCAATTTGATTGACATTGAGCCTGCCATGACAGGTGAGGATTTTGGCTACCTGCTCTCAAAAATCCCTGGTGTGATGTTCTGGCTTGGTGTTGATAGCTCTGCACCCCTTCATTCAAATAAGATGACACCAAGTGAAACAGTGCTTGATTTTGCAGTGGAAAATATCGCAAAGTTTTTGGAAATGAAAGCAAAGCGTTAAATACTTATTTTAGATAGAAGAACAATGAATTCAAGAATATATTTACAACCTGATGCAGTACCAACACAAGATGATATTCGTACAGCAAATCGTATTTTTCGTCATTTTGGCAAAGAAGTTACTTTTTTACAACGACAAGATGTGGACTTTCCAGATATTACAATGAACCGATTACGTTGGGCGATTTCCAACTTTACAAATGGAGAGGAAGAAACGGTATTAAGCAAGGAGATAGCAAAATCACCCAATGTTATTATTGATTTTTCTAACTTTGACGGTGACGAGGGCGATTCAGTAAGGCTTTTCCAAGAGCTGTTTGAGGCAAATGAAGAAATTGCAAATCTTGTCCTTGTAAAAAAATCAGAGCAAGTGGAAGAATTTGCGAAGAAAAATCAAAATAAAGCTAAACGTAAAAAATAGAAGTGGCTTTTGGATGGATATAGAGGTGTAAGTCAGTTTAGAGTGTAGAATAGAGCTGAACTGGCTAGTCACTTATCGGAGAACTAAAGATTATTATCTAAAATTTTTTCAGATAAATGAGTTTATTCTTGACAGTCAAGAGTAAAATTGATATACTGATATAGTCGTTTGAGAGAAACGCAGGCGTGGCTCAACTGGATAGAGTACCTGACTACGAATCAGGCGGTTGTAGGTTCGAATCCTACCGCTTGCATAAACAAGATGTGACGAAAGTCACTTTTTTGTTGAAATAGCTAATTCAATGTTTGCCACAGGAAGTAGCTCAGCTTGGTAGAGTTCGAAACACTGTTTCGAAGTTGCGGATGAAAATTTGCGTAGCAAATTTACCTTGCAAGTACTCTAATGAAGTCGTAATTGGCTGGATAGAGTAGTGCTAAAACAATTAAATAAAAGCTACGGGAAGTAGCTCAGCTTGGTAGAGTACTTGGTTTGGGACCAAGGTGTCGCAGGTTCGAATCCTGTCTTCCCGATTACCGACTAACCCTAACTCATCTTTCGTGGATGAGTTTTTTTGATGTTAAAAACAATATAAACCAATTAACATTGAAAATTATGAACGTCGAATGTGAAGAATCGCAAAGCTGTCCTAAGCAACATTATATGACATGAGATACATGTGCAGATTATTATCATGAGTTTATCAGAATGAGGTTGTACTAAAGTTTCTTGACAATCTTCTAAATTTTGGTATAATGAAAAGGTTGAATATAGCAGTCAGCTAGAAAGTCGTCAACATTTCGGCGGTTCCAAGTAAGTAACCGAAGCTATCAGGCGAAGTCGAAATGCACGAATTCGAGGCTGATTATCTCTGTATTCCTCATAAAAATAGAGGAGGGCATTATAAAATGTCACGTTACACTGGTCCATCATGGAAACAATCACGCCGTTACGGTATCTCACTTACAGGTTCTGGTAAAGAACTTGCACGTCGTAACTATGTACCTGGACAACATGGTCCAAACAATCGTTCAAAACTTTCTGAATACGGTCTTCAGTTGGCTGAAAAACAAAAACTTCGTTTCTCTTATGGTGTTTCTGAACGTCAATTCCGTAACTTGTACGTTGCAGCAACTAAAATCAAAGAAGGAACTGTTGGTTTCAACTTTATGACTTTGCTTGAACAACGTCTTGATAACGTTGTTTACCGTCTTGGTTTGGCTACAACTCGTCGTCAAGCACGTCAATTCGTTAACCACGGTCATATCCTTGTTGACGGAAAACGTGTAGATATTCCTTCATATCGCGTACAACCTGGTCAAGTGATTTCAGTTCGTGAAAAATCTATGAAAGTTCCTGCAATCCTTGAAGCTGTTGAAGCAACTAAAGGTCGTGCTAACTTTGTATCATTTGATGCTGATAAACTTGAAGGAACACTTATTCGTCTTCCAGAACGCGACGAAATTAACCCAGAAATCAACGAAGCACTTATCGTCGAATTCTACAACAAAATGATGTAATCGAGTATCACTCGAAAATGGAGAAGCCCTTCGAGGCTTCTTTTTTTAATGATGTTCGTATCTCTATCAATTTTGGAGTAAAGTTTATTTCAAAATTTACTATTATAGCTAAGCCACTCTAAAATCCAACCAAGATTGCTTCACAATTAATTGAGTTCGGTGCGCTAGAAGCTAGGAAAATAGATGCTCCGCTGTCCATTCGCTCTACGCGAGTTAAACTCGCTAGGCGAAATGGCAACTTGGAACCTGTCCTTGCGAACAGAACCTCAATTTCCTATCTACGCAGCAAGCTGCTCCGTTGTCCACACCGCAGGTATCCATGCTCGCTACGGCACTAAAATGCCTAGTCGCACTGGTTCTCGCTAAGCGACTGAAGTCGCAAGTCGAGTGGCAATTTTCTACGCTTCTGAACGAACGTACCTCACATCTTATTTTCGACAGACTGAGGTGAAAGAACGCAGATCTTGCTGGCGCAAGTCAAGGACGACAACGAAAGACTGGCGGAAAATTTGAGGAAGATTTGGGGGATTTTAGAGTGGTTTGGTTATATTACCATGTGATTGAACAAAGGTTGATTTTTATAAAGGGTTAACTAGAGTATCAATTTGTATGAGTTAGTCTTGAAGTGTATATTTTGAAGGTTAAGAGTAATAAGAGTAATTAGAAATGGTTCAAATGGAAAATAGTAAAAAAATCGCTGAACAGCTTAATATTAAAGTTTCTCAAGTTGAAAAAGTACTGGAGTTGACTGCCGAAGGGAATACAGTTCCTTTCATTGCACGTTATCGTAAGGAAGCGACAGGTTCACTTGATGAGGTAGAAATTAAGCGAATTATTGATGAAAATGACCTGCTGACAAAGCTGTCAGAGCGCAAGTTGTCAGTGCTGACAAAGATTGAGGAACAGGGCAAGCTGACGGACAGACTGAAACAGCAAATTGAGGCTGCTGAAAAATTGTCAGAAGTTGAGGATTTGTATCTCCCTTATAAAGAAAAACGCCGGACAAAGGCAACGATTGCTAAAGAAAATGGTCTTTTTCCATTAGCGCAATTGATTGTCAGAAATGTGGCTGATATAGAGGAGCAAGCGAAAAACTTTGTCAATGAACTTTTTGTCAGTGCTGACAAGACTTTGCAAGGGGCAATTGATATTCTGTCAGAAGCGATTTCTGAGGATGCAACTTTGCGTGGCTGGTTGCTTCGAGAAATTAAGTCCAATAGTTTACTGACAAGTAGCCTTAAAACTGACAGTAGCGATGATAAGCAGGTTTTTCAGATGTATTATGATTTCTCAGAAAAAGTTTCTGATTTACCCAATTATCGTGTATTAGCACTTAATCGGGGAGAAAAATTGGGGATTTTATCGGTCAAGTTTGATAATAATGAAGATAAGATTTTGCGTTATTTCGCCGCTCGTTTTACCGCTCAGACAAATAAATATATGCTAGTTGCGATTAAAGATGCGGTCAAGAAAAAGTTGATTCCAGCAATGGAACGTAGTGTTAGAACTGAACTGACAGAAAAGGCAGAGATTGCTGCGATTGAAGTATTTGGCGAAAATTTAAAAAATCTGTTACTTGTTGCACCTCTTAAGGGGCGTGTAGTCATGGGATTTGACCCTGCTTATCGGACAGGGGCAAAGCTTGCAATCGTTGATGCTACTGGTAAGTTGTTAATGACAACAGTTATCTATCCAGTTAAGCCAGCATCAGCTAGCCAAATTGCACAGGCGAAGAAGGATTTGGCACAATTGATTCGTGAATTTGGCGTAGACATGATTGCGATTGGAAATGGTACAGCGAGCCGGGAATCAGAGTCTTTTGTCGCTGAAGTATTAAAAGAAAATGAATTTTCTAATGTTTACTATGTGATTGTCAGTGAATCAGGCGCATCAGTTTATTCTGCAAGTGAACTTGCAAGAGAAGAATTCCCAGAATTGACTGTTGAAAAGCGCTCTGCAATCTCTATTGCTAGACGTCTTCAAGACCCTCTTGCTGAGCTGGTCAAGATTGAACCAAAAGCCATTGGCGTGGGGCAATATCAGCACGATGTTTCTGAGAAAAAACTCACGGAAAACTTAGATTTTGTGGTTGAAACGGTGGTCAACCAAGTTGGTGTAAATGTGAATACTGCAAGTCCAGCACTTTTGTCACACGTTGCGGGTCTTAATAAAACACTTGCACAAAATATCGTAGCTTACCGCGAAGAAAATGGCGCGCTGGGTACGCGTTCTGAGCTGAAAAAAGTGCCACGATTGGGGGCAAAAGCCTTTGAACAAGCCGCAGGATTTTTGCGAATCCCTGAAGGAAAGAATTTACTTGATAATACGGGTGTCCATCCAGAATCTTACTCTGTTGCTGAGCAAATATTACGTGAAACAGGTGCTGATAAGAATCCATCAGTACTGACAGAAATCTCGTCAGCAAAAATTATTGAGTTGTCAGAGAAATTTGGTGTTGGTCGTGAAACTTTGACAGACATTATTGCGGATTTACAAAAGCCAGGTCGTGATTTGCGAGAGACCTTTGATGCTCCGATACTTCGTCAGGATGTCCTTTCTGCCAGTGATTTGCAGGTAGGGCAACAGCTTGAAGGAGTAGTACGTAACGTTGTTGATTTCGGTGCTTTTATTGATATCGGAATCAAAAATGATGGATTAGCACACGTATCGGACCTCAGCAAAAATTTTGTAAAAAATCCAAGTGATGTTGTAGCGGTTGGACAAATCGTTACAGTCTGGGTCAAATCGATAGATTTACAACGTGGAAAAATCAATCTGACACTTGTTAATCCGCGGGAAAAAGAGAAGTAAATTTATCTTGTCATTTACTTGTAGGAAAGCAACAGATAGCTCTGACAGAAGTATCAATCATTGACAGAATTCTGTCAGTAAGTACGAAGTTGAAGGCATAAGTAAACAGCCCGCTGTGCAGCCCGCAGCGTTATTGAAGTCTGCTCATTGCTGACAGCGTCCCTAGATTTTCTGTCAGTATACTGACAAAATGAGAGGAGAGAAAATGTTAACTAACCAAGAACTGACAGATAAAATCCGCAAGATTTCTCTCTCAAAATTCTCGCTTTCTTTTGAACACCAAGCTTATTGGAACAATAGACTACGTACAACTGGGGAAGATTTTTCCCAAAAGATTTACATTTGGATTTTAATCCTAAGATGGCCGAACATCCCGAGTTTGATCGTATCATTCTACACGAACTAACGCATTATCATCTCTATCGTGCGAAACGAGGTTATAAGCACAAAGATACAGATTTTAAACGACTGCTTGCTCAAGTTAACGGTTTAAGATACGCTCCAACTGTGGAACATAAGAAATATAAGTATCAGTATACTTGCTCGCAATGTGGTCAGACATACATAAGACAGCGAAAAATTAATGTGCAAAAATATCGTTGTGGAAATTGTTACGGAAAACTAAAAATCACAAAAAATATCCGTTAAGGATATTTTTTATCAAAACAAGTGCGTGCTACCTCCGCCTTACGGCTACGCTGTCGATGCTCACTAAGGCGCTGAAGCGCCTAGTCGCAATCGCAATACTCCGACCTCTTGGGTCGGAGATAAAGCAGCCGACTAAATTCAGTGGTGAGTTGAAACTCCCACTGAATAAGTCTTGACTTCATTAGATGAATGGATAACTTATTCACAATTTATCCTGAATTTGTCCTCAATCTGTTAATAACTTGATAAAAAATGTGTATAAATTGACCAAAAAAGGATGTAAATGCAAACTTTCATTTATCCACTACTAAGCGACAGGTTCTATAGCAAATACAGAACAGTGTAGTTCATTTTTTGCTTTTTATCTCAAAAAGTCGTAAAATAGTAAAAATATATTTGCTATCTTGATACAAAAAGGAGAAAATCGTGCTTAGACCAGAAACCATCGCTCAAATGCCCAAAGTTGAACTTCATTGTCATCTTGATGGCTCGCTCAGCCTTTCTTGCATCAAAACACTTGCAAAAAATGCAAAAATTAATCTAAATCTAACAGATGAAGAAATTTTAGAAAAGGCACAGGCGCCAGAAAATACACGTAATTTACTGGAATATCTTGCACGTTTTGATTTTGTTCTCCCACTTTTGCAAAGTTACACCAACCTCGAACTAGCAGCTTATGATGTGGCGCGTCAGGCAGCCTTGGATAATATACGATATATTGAAATTCGTTTCGCCCCAGAGCAGCATCTTCTGCAAAATCTAACTCTTGAAGAAGCGGTGGAAGCTGTGGTTGCAGGTTTGTCACGTGCAGAAGAAGATTTTGATATTATTGCTAACGCACTCATTTGCGGTCTTCGTCAAAGCACATTAGAGAAATTAGAAAAATTGCCTCCTATTTTTGATCATATCAATGATTCTCACCTTGTCGGTTTTGATTTAGCAGGTGATGAATTAAATTATCCACAACAGAAATTTTCTGGCTTGTTAGCTCAAGTGAATACTAGAAATGTTCATATCACACTCCACGCTGGTGAATGTCCACATTGTGAACAAAATATTGTTGACTCAGTCAATATGGGGGCAACGCGTATTGGACATGGCATCATGAGTAAAAATATACCTGATTATCAGGAAATATTGATTTCCAAAAAGATTGTGTTAGAGATGGCACCAAGTAGTAACTTTCAGACAAAATCGGTCACACGTATTGAGGACTATCCTTTCAAACAACTCTATGATAAGGGCGTACACGTCACTTTAAATACTGATAATCGAACGGTGAGTAATACCACGCTGCAAAAAGAATATGGAAAAATTTCAACTTGGTATCCTGATTTTGGGATAGAGGATTTTGAGCAGATTAATCATTACGCGATTGACGGCGCTTTTATTGATGCAGTG
Source organism: Lactococcus protaetiae (assembly GCF_006965445.1). NCBI lineage: Bacteria > Bacillati > Bacillota > Bacilli > Lactobacillales > Streptococcaceae > Lactococcus > Lactococcus protaetiae. The sequence continues at coordinate 842,529 of NZ_CP041356.1, forward strand.
GAGAAGGAAGCATTACATTTTAAATTTAATGATGAATATAAAAAAATCTCTGATTAAATCAGGGATTTTTTGTTATTTTAATACTCGGTTTTCAATGACATCTGCATAGAGCGCACGGTGTTTGAATTTCCAAGTATTATTAGTTTTAATCAAAGTATCTTTGTATCGGAGGTAGGCAATCATCAGGGATTTTGAGCCATCTTCTGCGACGATAACGTGATGCGCAATGGTGTAGACATAGGCAGTGGCTGTTGTTGCTTGCTCATCTTCTAAGTCAATGGAGACCTGACCAATGAAATGAAAGGTTGTTTCATACTGTTTGAGCGCTAAAAAAGTATCAAGAAGTTGTTCAGAAGTTGTTATTTCCTCAGCAACTCCATTATTCCATGGGTAGTAGACGCTCATTCCTCCGTTTGTGTCAAAAAGTTCAAATTGTGCCTGAGTTTCCCTAGAATCTGCAAAGGTTGCATAGTCATAAATCAGTTGTTGAATTTGTTCTTTGTTGTTCATTTTTGAATTTCTCACTTTCTTGTTGAGCTAGTTTTTCATGAAGAGCTATTTTATTAGTCAAAAATTCCCGTGTTTTCTGGAGTTCCAAAATTTTTTCATCGAGTTCCAATGCTGTTTTACGAAGTAACTTGACAGAAAGCTGATGGTTCTCATAGCTATCAAAGATTTCATGAATATCTTGTAAAGAGACACCAGCGGTACGATAATGTAAGACAAGTTCAAGTCTTGTTAGACTTTCTTCGTCAAACACTCGATTGCCATTATTGTCTCGAGGGATTTTGAGAAATCCTTTTCGTTCGTAAAAACGGATACTTGAAGCAGGAACATTAAACTGTTTTGAAACGTCTTGAATAGTGGACATTTGTTCTCCTTTTGCTCTTCATGGATAAAGTATAGCACCTTAAACTTGGTTTAAGTCAAGGGATTAGTTTAAAGGAAGTGTAAATTTTTATGCGGTAGATGAGGATGAGTAGAAATTTAGTTCAGTAATACCGTTGTCTATTGGGTTTGTGGGATTTTTCTATTAGTACGACGATTGATTATACTCTCTTAAAGTATAGCAATGGACAGCTCTAGTGTGACGAAGAGGGCGGAGGAAAAAGTGAAAATATCTTGCGAGATAAATACTTCATCAAAAAAGTCCTCTTATTCGAGGACTCATTAGATATGAACTTTTATCGAAGTAAGTGCGTGCTATCTCCGCCCTTTGGGCTACGCTGTCGATGCTCGCTAAGGCGCTGAAGCGCCTAGTCGCAATCGCAACACCCCTACCTCTTAGGCAGGGGATGAAGCAGCACTAACTTTGAATTTCGTCCGACTAAATTCAGTGGCGAGTTGCCCTTTTATCAGTCGCTTTAGCGACTAGAGAAAATGGACAAATGTTTTACGAAACTCCCACTGAATAAGTCTTGACTTCATTTTTCATCGGGTGTCATAATCATTGGTACAACCAATGGTTCACGTTCTGTTTGTTTGTAAAGGAAGGGGCTAAGTGCTTCACGCATTGCTCTGGCAACAGAAGCTTCATTTGCATTTTCTTCGTTCATTGCTTCTCGAATGGCGTTGAATAAAACGCGTTGACCACTACGAATCAAATCACCAGATTCACGCATATAAATGAAACCACGTGAAAGCATATCTGGTCCAGCAAGGACGGTTTTATTTTCGAAGTCAACGGTTGCAACAGCAAGGACAATTCCGTCTTCTGAAAGCTCATGGCGATCGTGAAGTACAGCATTTCCGACATCGCCAATACCAGAGCCATCAACATAAGTATCGCTAGCTGGGAAATGGTCAGCATAGCGCGCGCTATCTGCAGTCAGAGCTAACACATCTCCGTTTTCAAAAATAAAGCAATTTTCTTTTGGAACACCAGTATCTTGAGCAAGACCAGCATGAATTTTTAACATACGATATTCACCATGAACGGGCATGAAGTATTTTGGTTTAATCAAGCGAAGCATAAGTTTTTGCTCTTGTTGTCCACCATGACCTGAGGTGTGAATATTATTCATTTTGCCATAAATTACTTCTACACCAGCTTCAGCGATTTTGTTAATGAGTTGGTTAACTCCGTGGGTGTTACCAGGGATTGCATTAGATGAGAAAACCACTGTGTCGCCCATTTGTAGAGTGATGTGGCGGTGCATTCCGTTTGCAATACGACTAAGTGCTGCCATTGGTTCACCTTGTGAACCAGTACACATGATAACGAGTTCATGTGAGGGGTATTGATTGACCTCATTTGGCTCAATAAATGTTCCTTTTGGTGCTTTAATATAGCCGAGCTCTAGTCCATTGACAATGGCTTTTTCCATTGAACGTCCAAAAACGACAATCTTACGACCAGTTTTTACTGCGCCATCAACAGCTTGTTGTAGACGGAAAATATTTGATGCGAATGAAGCAAAGATAATACGACCCTCAATACGTTCAAAAATTTTCATGATACTAGCACCAACTACTTTCTCAGAGTGAGAAAAAGTAGGGATTTCAGCATTTGTTGAGTCTGAAAGAAGCAGTAAGACACCTTCTGTACCCAGTGCTGCCATACGGTGAAGGTCAGCTGGAACGCCAACAGGTGTAAAGTCAAATTTGAAGTCACCAGTGGCAACGATTTTGCCTTGAGGTGTATCAACAACAACAGCAATAGGCTCTGGAATAGAGTGAGTGGTACTAAAGAAACTCAAGCTCAAATGATTAAATTTGATTTCACTATCAGGATGGATTTCATAGAGTTTGGCATCGCGTAAAAGCCCATGTTCTTCAAGCTTTCCACGAATCAAGGCAAGAGATAGAGGTCCTGCGTAGATGGGGATATTTGCTTGTTTGAGAAGGAATGGAATCCCACCGATATGGTCCTCATGTCCATGAGTGATAAAGAGACCTTTAATACGGTCAATATTTTCCACGATATAGGTATAATCAGGAATGACGTAATCAACTCCAAGAAGTTCATCTTCTGGGAACTTGATACCGGCGTCAATGATGACAATCTCGTCTTTGTATTCGACACCGTAAGTGTTTTTACCGATTTCGCCGAGTCCACCGATAGCATAGACTGCGACTTCATCAGATTTTATTTTTAATTGTTTTGGCATATTTCTCCTGTTCTAAGACTGTTTAAAGGTTAAAGTTTGTATTATGTTAGATCTCTATTTATACTAGCGCGATTGATGATTATACTTAGCACGTTTTTTATCAGTTTTGTCTGTTAGATACGTGGTTGTTGGATGTAAATGGGCAAAGCTCATGATGAACATTTGTCCTCTATCTCTAAGTCACTAAAGTGACAAGAATAGAAGCAACGCCAGATGGCGACAAAAGGACAGCGGAGCAACGGAGTTTTGTTGCCATTCGCAGAAAGGCACATAGAGTTCACGCCATGAAGTTAGACTGGAACGTCAATCCATTGTTGATTTTTATAATCGTTTAGCTATAGTATTTGTTTTGCATTGTGACATTGTAAAAATGAGAAATTAGCTTTAGAAATTAAACAGTATTAAATATATTCTTGCATAGTTTATATTGTTTGGTTTATTTAGCTTGTGAAAACTCTGTCTTTTCTTCAAACTGGGTAATGATGCTTATGACTTTTTTGTATCGAAAGCTATTAAATTTATTTATATTTATCGAAGTAAGTGCGTGCTATCTCCGCCCTTCGGGCTACGCGATAAACATTTGTCCGTTTTATCTAGCCGCTGAAGCGTCTGATAAAACGGCTGTCGATGCTCGCTAAGGCGCTGAAGCGCCCAGTCGCAATCGCAACACCCCTCTACCTACCTCTTAGGCAGGGGATGAAGCAGCGCTATCTCCGCTTCGCTACGCTGTCCATTCGCTCTAAATCGCTAAAGCGATAAGGCGAAGTAGCAACTTTGAATTTCGTCCGACTGCCATAGCGCCTAGGCTTCTTGGACAAGGTGACCTCATATCTTTGATGTGAGGTTGTACCTTAAATTCAGTGGCGAGTTGCCCTTTTATCAGTCGCTTCAGCGACTAGAGAAAATGGACAAATGTTTTACGAAATTCCCACTGAATAAGTCTTGACTTCATTATATTATTTTTTGTACGACAAAATCACTTTAAACTACTATCATTTTTGACAATAATCTAAAGTGGCTTGGTTTTTCGATTAATTGAAAATTAGAAGCTTGTGATTTCAAAAACGCCAGTTTCTTTTTCATATTCTACAGCTTCGTCTGAGAGTCCATCAATAAATTCGATGTGGTACTCAGTGTTCTTGGCGAGAAGTTCGCGCGCAATGATAATGCCATCGGAGATGTTATCAACATCAATGTCAAGATATAGTGTTTCGGTTGTTTCGCGTCGTGGTGAGCGGCTTTTATCTTTTTGGTAGAAAACTTTAAAAATCATTCTATATTACGAGCAGGGGCTCGTTCCTTTCATAGTGGTTCGTGTTTGCTGTTCTTTGCAATTACTATCATTTTAGCATAAATGCGTAAAAATGGAAAGTTGATGCTCATTCATCTTTGATTTTGTTATTATAAAGCGTTGTCATATTTTATAGGGGTGGAACTTGTGAGTGAAGCGTGGTAAAATATAGAGAAGTATATCTTAGAACTATATAAAAGTAAGGGATGTGGTTTTTATATTGTGTACTAGATTAACTTTAAAATGGTATATTTTATTAGTTAATCTGCACGCGTAATTAATCAAAAACAGAACGTCTTTTGGCTAATTCGGTGTAGGTAAACATATTAAAACTAGATTGATAATAATAATGAAAATATTAGCATTAGATAGCTCTTCAATTGCATTGTCCGTGGCTCTCGTTGAGGATGGAAAGTTACTTGGGGAAGTTAATTTAAATTTAAAAAAGAATCATAGTACAACACTTATGACGTCGATTGATTTTTTGATGGAACAGGCGAATCTTGAGGCAAAGGATATTGACAGAATCGCTGTGGCAAATGGCCCAGGTTCGTATACGGGACTGCGCTTAGCTGCAACTGTTGGGAAAACATTGGCTTATTCACTGAATAAAGAAATTGTTGGTGTGTCAAGTTTGTTGTCAATAGCCCTTAGGGTCAAAGGAGCAGAATATTTGGTTGTTCCTGTAATGGATGCAAGACGTGGCAATGCTTATACAGCGGTTTATCAGGATGGGAAATCTGTCATTACTGACCAACACTGTGTTTTTAGTGAATTTCTAAGTCGACTATCATCTGATTGTCCTGTCAGTACTGACAGAATTGTTTTTACGGGTGAAACAGAGCAGTTCCTTGAAGATATTGAGCGAGCTGGTTTTGACAGAGGTCAAGTGGTTACTGACAGCTTACAAAAATTGCCGTCAGCATATGAAATTGGGAAGATTGCGGAGCATCTCACTCCTGAAAATGTGCACAGTTTTGTGCCAAACTACCTTAAAAAAGTAGAAGCTGAAGAGAAATGGTTGGAAACTCATGAAGAAGCTGAAAACGCTGCTGACAACTACGTTCAAAGGGTTTAAGAGCAAAGGTTTTAATCCACGTCGTTATCTTGAAATGGTGGATGTCGAATTGGAACATGACAAGGATGGGGTGCATTATCGCTTGGCTGAGCGTTCGGATATTGTAGCGTTGCTTGCGATTGAGCGTGATGTCTATAATGGTGATATTCCGTGGACATTTTCACACTTTGAGCATGAAATTGTGAAAAATAATGATGCCTTTTTTGTGATTGCTGAACTTTCTGGAAGTGTGGTAGGATTTGTCGGCACACGCATTAATCATCATGGTGCGGATGCTCATATTACAAATTTGGCAGTTTTTAAGGCATTTCAAGGACGACAAATTGCTTCAACGTTGATTGGTCAATTAGTTCAGCTGATGAGTTTGCTTGGCAAAAGCGAGATGACACTTGAGGTAAGGCGTGATAATACCAAGGCTCAAGGGCTTTACCGAAGGCAAGGTTTTGAAACGACTAAAATTCTTCCACAGTATTACGAAGATGGTGGCGATGCCATTTGGATGGTCAAAAAGCTAAGACATGAAAATTAGAAGATTGACGCACGAAGAACGTTGTGCTGACAAAAGCCTGTCAGTGCTGACAGAAAAGATTTTAGCGATTTTATTGGAAAATTATGAAGAAACACCGTGGTCAGCTCGCTACATTGCAGCAGATTTGGCTAATGTTCATTCACATTATTTTTTAGCAGAATTAAATGAAAAAGTGATTGGGTTTTTAGCAATTTCTTCGTTTATGGATGAGATTGAAATTACAAATATTGCCGTTTTGCCTGAATTTCAAGGACATGGAGTGGCGAGTCAGTTACTGACAGAATTGTCAGTATTTACAGGAACAATATTTCTGGAAGTTCGCGAGTCAAATCATGTAGCGCAAAAATTGTATGAGAAATTTGAATTCAAAACTTACCATATCAGAAAAAATTATTATGATAAACCGCGTGAAAATGCGTTGCTTATGAGAAGAGAACAGTTTTGATGATAGTTTTGGCATTGTTCTGCATTGGCGAGTTCTGGTACGCTTTTTGTGCTAGGGCGGATACGAAGCACTGTAAATCATTGCTTTTTTACAATGATTTAGCTATGTACTAGTCCCGCTTTGAAGTGATTACTTCATCAATGGGAGATTCTTTCTCTTCCACTGATGTTAGTAGAACGAAAGCAAAGCTTAGTGTTGCTTATCCCTCCACCTAAAAGAGGTGGGGGATTTAGCAGACACTTGCTTGGTTAAAATCCAAAAGGATTTTACACCACGGGTGTCCAGTCATTCTAAGTTGCCATAGCATCAAGACGAAATGGCTTGCTACAGCACTAAGGTACTGAGTCAAAGTCGAAAACCGCTGTGTGCCTTTTGTTCTTGCTACTAAAAGGACAGTGGAGCACGGAGCTGTGTAGAATGTTCGCAGAATAGCGCACGAAGTAGGGTGTCATGGTGCCGTATTTTACACCGTGAAGTTAGATCGCTATGTCAATCCGTTGTTGGTTTTTACAACGGATTAGTTCATAGTACAAAAATAAGAAGAAAAGATTGATGAAAGATAACTATATATTAGCTTTTGAAACATCTTGTGATGAAACTTCTGTGGCTATTTTAAAAAATGGTACAGAATTATTGTCTAATATCATTGCAAGTCAAATTAACAGTCACAAACGTTTTGGTGGTGTCGTGCCTGAAATTGCCAGTCGGCATCATGTGGAACAGATTACAGTTTGTATTGAAGCGGCACTTGAAGAAGCAAAAATTAGCGCATCTGAGCTGACTGCTGTTGCGGTGACACAAGGACCAGGGCTAAATGGGGCATTGCTTGTAGGAATAATGGCTGCCAAAACTTTTGCTTGGGCAAATCATTTGCCCTTGATTCCTGTGAATCATATGGCAGGTCATTTGATGGCTGCCAGGCTCGTTGATGAGATTGAATATCCAGCGATGGCACTCTTGGTTTCGGGAGGACACAGTGAATTGGTTTATGTTGAGCGCGAAGGAAGCTATAAGAAAGTTGGGGAAACGCGTGATGATGCGGCTGGTGAGGCTTATGACAAAGTAGGGCGTGTCATGGGGTTGACTTATCCAAGTGGGAAAGTGATTGATGAACTTGCACATAAAGGACAAGATACTTACCATTTTCCCCGTGCAATGATGACGACAAATGAAGTTGAATTTAGCTTTTCTGGTCTGAAATCAGCATTTATCAATCTCGTGCATAATGAAAATCAAAAGGGAAATGATGTGGTAAAAGATGATTTAGAAAATCTTGCAGCATCATTTCAGGCAGCGGTTATTGATGTTTTGGTCGCAAAAACTAAATTGGCCATTGAGAAATACCCAGTGAAAACTTTGATTATTGGTGGAGGTGTTTCAGCAAATCAGGGTCTGCGTGATAGATTGAATGATGAAATTGTTGAGCAAAAGCTGATTGTTCCCCCTCTTAGACTTTGTGGGGACAACGCTGGAATGATTGCAGCGGCAGCATATGTTGAGTGGGAAAAGGGAAGTCGTGGCAGTCTTGCGTTGAACGCTAAGCCAAGTCTTGTATTTGAAGACTTAGCTTGATATTATAGCCAATTACAGTATGAAACAAGGATGAATGGACGAAGTTCTATCCGATTTTAACTTAGCAAGTGCGCGAAGCGGAGGTGTGACCTCATATCTTTGATGTTAAGCAGACTGTTGCAGCTTTAGCTACGTACAGGTCACCTAGAGGTTGTGTCCTAACATTGATGGGGAGAAAGAATCCCCCACCAATGAAGTAATCACTTCAAATTGGATAGATCTCTTCAGTTTTTGAAAGGAAAGTTAGTGCTAAAAATTAAAGGAAAAACATTGTCAGGTTTTATATTTGATGATGAGTTTGAAAGTGTTGCCGAGTTCATTCAGCTTCAATTGGAGGATTTTCCAGCAATGGATGATAGTGTTGAGATTCTAAATGTTGAAATTGATGAAGAAATTTATCATTTTATGGGTAACGCAGGCGAATTATATTATGAACTGACTAAAAAATAAAAATGCACTAACAGAAGCTTCTGTCGGTGCATTTTTATTTGTTTTGCATTTGAAATACTGAATAGTAGTCGCTCAGAACGGCTAAGTCAAGAACAGCTATCAATGTTTTGTCTATTTTTTTACGACAGGAACCCAGAATTCACCATAGGCAGTACCGTCTTCGTTAAGTTTACGGTAAGTCGCATTTGGACCGCCGATATAGGCATAGTCGGTAATCTGGCTGAGTACTTCACCAAATGCGCGATAGGTCAGCTCGTCAAATAAAGTTTCAGGTGCTCCATTGCCTGAAACGACGATATATTCGCTTTCTGGAAATTCAATAATCCGAGTTGCATCAGCGATTGTTTTGCTTGTTTCTACTGCAAAGTAATTCCAGGGCTGACCTTGATAAACTTCATTGACGGACCATTCAAGCTCATTTTTAGCTGAATTTTTGAGCTTTTCAAATCGTCCATCATACTTGAGAGATTGCCAAAATTCATTCTTTTCAGCAATGAGTGCTTGAGGATTTTGAAAATCTGCTTGGATGGTAAAGCCATAACCGACTAAACTAAAGGCGGTTTTGTGTTCTAAAGTATATTCTAACATCTTATGCTTTCTATATTTTGGATTGATGGGCAGATTTTTGCTCGTCAATCATTTGGGACTGACAACGGTTAGTTCGTGAATAGACCGACCCTTGTCGTCAATAAAGAGTAGCCAACTGTTTGTGCCAGCAAAGTAGAGAAAATAGCTCACATCATTGACTGAGCGCAGAACAATATCTTCAGTTGTTACCCAGTTTTTGTTATCAAATTGTGCTTTATGCTCATCGCGCAATGTTTTTGTAAAAGTCCACGCCAGACCAAGAGAACCATCAGCACGCTTTGGACATTCACTGTCTGGTAACATTTTTGCACCTTTTTTTATCCGCATTTCAGTGGATTTTTCCCAGATAATATCAGCCTTTGCACCTTGATAGTCCACATGAAAGACAATGTCTGAAATGGCTTTTTTCCAGCGATGTTGGGCTTTGGGAGAAACAAATTTTTTCTTTTCTAGCTTGATACCAAAAGCCAAAAGAGCTAATAGAAACTCATCAGCGGCTTTCGCGCAGGCGTTATAGATATTTGGGGGTAATTTGACCGGTTCAGGTTTTGCAGCTAATTTCAGACCTGTACTTTCTGCTGTTTCCACTAAGTATTGTGTGAGATGTAGCGTTTCCAAGTCATAGCCAGAGGGATTCAAGATAATGACTTGCTCAAACTCCAGTTTTGGAATAAGGATTTGATTGGCTGCTATCATTTTGATTTGCTTTTTATTTAGCAAGAAGAAAATCTCATTTTCATTAAGTTTAAACCTGTTATTATTACAATCTAATAGTTGTAAATGGCTTCCAGAAGGTAAATTAATCAAAGTCTTTTGTCCGTCAAAAGTCACGCTAAATGTTATTTTTTTCATAGATTTATTATATCAAGATGTGAGTACGATTGGCAAGAAATGATGAAAAATAGAAAATCTCGGAGAGAAACGGAGTTTCTTGGAGAGATTTATCTTTTTTCACTCATTTCTAATTGTACGAACTCAATTATTACAAGATGTGAGTACGATTGGCAAGAAATGATGAAAATAGATAAATTTCTAACCGTGCGGACCAGGTAGTATCACTGACGAAATTACTGTCAGTGATTTTCTATATTTTTTCGGCGCGTAGCCAAAGTTCTCCGTGTCCGTCAGTACTGACAAAAGCATAATTTCCTGGACCTACATATTTGTAATCTGTAATCTCTTGTAAAAGTCCACCAAATACTTTTCCGGTCAGCATATCAGTAGTTTCATTCTCTCCTGAAACAACGATATAATCACCTGCGAGAAAGTTCAACACTTCGGAGCCTTCAATGTTAAAATCGCCCATTGCACCGAAACCACGCCACGCCTTACCGTCTATGACATAATTGATTTGATATTCTTGACCATCAGCGAGTTCAAGTAATTCAGCAAGTTTTCCGTTTTCAGTAATTTCTGCTTTTTTTGTGGTGGCTTTTGCAGCATTTCCCGCCCAATCATTAAAGTCATCAAAAGTTACGCCAAAGGCAGTCATTTTGTAGTCATTGTCTATGTGTTTAATTGTATAAGTCATAGTTGTGCTCTTTTCTTTTTTTGATAAAATAAGTATAATCATTAAATGTATCAAAAAAAGATACTTTTTATAGAAATGAGATTAACATGAACAAAATGACTCACTTACTTATTTTTACCATCCTCTTAGCGAGCATAACGGCACTTTATCATTTTCATCAGTTTCAATCTATGCCTTTTTATCAAAACAAGTGCTGACAAGATAGAAATTACTTACAAATAATTTACTGACAAACTCCAAAAAATCCTGTCAGTATGCTGACAGAACTAGAAAGGTGAAATTTATGAAAAAAACAGAACGAATTAACCTTATCATGCGCTATATCAATAATCGTGCGCATTTTACGATCGCAGAAATTCAACGTCAATTTAAAGTTTCAAGAGCGACTGCCATCCGCGACATCAATGAAATTCAAGAAATGGGTTTTCCTTTGACAACAGAGTTAGGACGAGGTGGTGGCTACTATGTACTACAAAATCAGTATTTACCAGCTGTAAGATTTAATCCCGAAGAGCTTAAAGCGATATTTATTAGTTTTCTTGCTTCTAAAAATTCACAACTTCCCTATTTGCAAAATCGACGTTCAATTACTGAGAAGTTGATTGGGATTGCGAATCTCACTCAGCAAGATGAACTGATTGCGCTGGGCGATATTTTATTGTTTGAAAATACTAATCCAGCTAACCCTCATATTTTTGAATTAGATGACTATGCGCCTTTTGAGCTCAATCAACTCATTGACGTCGCGGTACGTGACCGTCATTTGCGCGTGACTTATGAAGAAAACTCTGGTTGGCCACAATTGATGGATATTTGGCTTTTGCACATTTTTAATACGAATGGACAATGGTTAGTTGAATTATTTGATTTTGAAAGTGAGCATTTTATGTATTTGCCTGTAGATAAGTTGCGACATTCCGCGATTTCTGATGAAGAACTTTTGCTATCTGAGCAAGAAATTTTAGAGCGGAAATTAGAAGAAGCAAGAGCGGCAAATCTGGCTGTAAAACTTGATGGAATTGCGATACAGCGTTTTAAAAGAATGCATCCACCAGGAATCATCCTGTCTTTTACAGGAATGTTCCAGTCGAGCGGGAGTTTTAATATACAACTTGATGTTGAGGATAAATCTCTTGTTGAATACTATGCAGACTGGCTTTTATTTCTAGGAAAGGGAGTTCAGTTTGACCGTATTCCAGAGGAACTGCGAAGTGTTTTGGAGCAACGGCTGAGAGATTTAAGGTTACCTTGAGTATGAGCTAAGTTTTCGTAAAGATTATCTTGATATACTTTCTTCAAACGAAAAAGAAAGCAGGACAATCTTATGAAAAAAACAATTATGATTAAAAATATTAGCTACGAATTTGTGAAATCCGAAGAATCAATGCTCCACCCATTTCAAGAATCAGACAATCAGTATAAAAAGCTAATCAATCCAGAATGAGAAAGAGTGTTTTTATGCTAAAATAATGTTGAGAAAGCGAGGAAACACAAAATGGTACAAGAAATCACACTTCATGGAGAAAAAGTTGCAAAAATTAATCCTGTAACCACAGGAAAAGCTCCTGATTTTACGCTGACAGACTTGAATGGAAATAGTGTAACGCTGTCTCTACTTACAAAACCTGTATTAATCAGTATTTTTCCTGATATTAATACAAGAATTTGTTCATTGCAGACGAAACATTTTAATGTTGAAGCGGCAAAACACACAGAGATAGATTTTTTAAGTATTTCTAACAACACAGCTGAGGAACAAAGAAATTGGTGTGCCGCAGAAGGTGTAGATATGACAATTTTGGCAGACAATGGCGAATTTGGACGTGCTTATGGACTGATTCTTGACGGTGGACCGCTTGAAGGACGTCTTGCTCGTTCGGTTTTTGTCATAAAAGATGGAGAAGTCATCTATAGCGAAATCTTAGAAGAATTGAGCGAAGAACCTAACTACGCAGCAGCTCTCGCAGCAACAAAATAATTCATCTTTATCAAAGCAGCTATTCTTTCAAAATGTGCCAATGCCTTATTGAGTGGTGCTAATAAGAATTTGTGTTAAGAATTGAAGTGATTACTTCATCAGTAGGAGATTCTTTCTCTCCTACTGACGTTAGTAGAACGAAAGCAAAGATTGCCATTTCGCCTTGTCGCTTTAGCGATTTAGAGCGAATGGACAGTGGAGCGAAGCGGAGATAGTGCTGCTTATCCCTCCACCTAAAGAGGTGGGGAGTTGCCACTCCGACTAGGTGCTTTGCCTTTTGCTCTTGCAAGCTTTGCTTGCTAAGCAAACGGACAGCGGAGCAACGAAGTTGCGTAGACTGTTCGCAGAACGGTGTGCGAAGCACGTAGCACCGTAGCGAGGATGGACAGCGCAGCCCAAAGGGCGAAGATAGCACGCACTTGCTTGGTTAAAGTAAATCAGTGTGATAGTGTGTTCTGTCAGTACTGACAAAAGTAGAAAATCAGACAGGCAATTTGCCTGTTTTTTTATATGCAAGTAAACCGAACAATTAGAAAAATCTCATATCAAAATTACAAAATATTTACACGCATTCTGCGGAAAAAGTAGTAGAATGGGAATAGTGAATTAAGAATCAATTTAGGAGAAAATATGATTGACGTAATCGATTTGAAAAAGCAATTTGACAATGGTTTCACTGCACTGGAATCAGTCAGTTTTTCCATTGAAAAGGGAGATTTGGTTTGTCTTCTAGGCCCGTCAGGTTGTGGTAAATCAACGATATTGAATCTTGTAGCTGGTCTTTTGACCCCTTCGGCAGGCGATATTCAATTTAGTGGAAAGTCCGTGGTTCACACTGCACCCAAAGACAGAAATATTGGTTTCGTCTTTCAAAACTATGCGCTTTATCCGCACATGACTGTCCTTGAAAATATCATGTTTCCATTGACTGTTGGTAAAAATAAAATCAAAAAAGATGAAGCAAAAAAGATTGCTGAAGAATATATGGCACTAACAAATATTGAAGATTTAAGTGCTAAAAAACCGGGAACACTTTCTGGTGGTCAACAGCAACGAGTAGCAATCACGCGCGCTCTGGTTCAAAAACCAGAAGTGCTTTTACTTGATGAACCACTCTCCAACCTAGATGCTAGATTGCGTCTAAGAATCCGTGAGGAAATTCGCAAACTTGTTAAAGAAGTTGGGATTACAGCAATTTTTGTTACCCATGACCAAGAAGAAGCACTTTCTATCTCTGACAAAATTATCATCATGAATGAAGGTGTTGTTCAACAGTATGATGACCCACAAAATCTCTATCTTGAGCCAGCTAATTTGTTTGTTGCAAAATTTATCGGCTCACCTATTATCAATACTTTAGAAATTAGAATTTCCAATGGTCAAATTGATTTCGGTGCTTTTACAACACCTCTGTCAGTACTGACAGAAAGTCGTCAGAAGAAAAAATTGCTTGATGGTGTTTATACTTTTGCAATCAGACCAGAGGATGTCCAACCTGTTACAGAACACGGTCTTGTCAGTATGCACGCTGCTGAAAATGAGGTGATTGGGCGTGACTCAATCATTCGCTTTGAAAAAAACGGAACGACCATCAAATCTATTGTCAATCTCGAAAATACAGTTCGTGATGAAGAAAAATTGCTCCATTTTAATTTTAATAAAGCGTTTATTTTTGATGAAAGTGGGGCGCGTGTTTATTGATGACAAAGAAAAAATATCGACCTGAAAATCAGAAAAAAGCATGGTGGTTTTTGCTTCCTTCTTTGCTCGTGATTGCAGTGTTCAGTATCTATCCACTATTTCGGTCATTTTATATGAGCTTCCAGTCTGGGTTTTTGCTGAATCAACAATTTGCAGGTTTTAGTAATTATATTCAGATTTTCCATGACCCTGTTTTTATTCAGGCACTTGAAAATACAGCAATTTTTGGGATAGTGGTTGTTCCATTGGCACTCGCTATTTCACTTTTAATTGCATGGATTATCTTTGAAAAAGTTAAACATAAAGCCATTTTTGAAACGATTTTCTTTATGCCTTATGTCACATCAATGATTGCCGTTGGGATTATTTTTCAATATTTCTTCAATAAAGATTATGGGATGGTCAACTTTTTACTAGGTCTTGTTGGAATTCCATCGGTCAATTGGCTAGATAATATTCATATGAGTATTCCCACACTCATTATCTTTGGGATTTGGAATGGACTTGCTTTTAACATTATTATTCTATTATCAGGCTTTCGTAATATTAATCCTGAGTATTACACCATTGCAGAAATGTATGGGGCAACAGGCTGGGAAAAATTCAGCCGTATCACCTTTCCGCAACTTTTGCCTACGATTAGTTTTCTTTTAACAGTGAACTTTATCGGTGCTTTCAAAGTCTATACCGAAGTTTTCGCACTATTTGGCGGGCAAGCGGGGATTGCAAATTCGGCAGTCACGGCAGTCTTCTATATCTACAATAAGTTCTACTTGATGGGCAGACCAGGGGTGGCTATGGCAGCATCAGTTGTACTTTTCTTGATTATTATTGTAATTACGATTGTTCAGAGAATGTTGACAAGGAGAAAAGATATATGAGAAAAATAACTACGGGACTTGCTTACGCTTTCTTATTGGTCATGTCGCTCATTACGTTATTTCCCTTTGTTTATATGATTTTGACAGGATTGATGACTCATCAAGAAACGGTGCAAATGCCGCCTACATTGATTCCACATAGTTTACAATTTTCAAACTATGTAGAAGTTTTCAAAGAGATTCCGTTTTTACGTTATTTCGTCAATACACTCTTTGTGTCAGTGATAACGACCGTCGCGACACTGATTACTTGTACGCTCGCTGCATTTGCTCTGACGAGTTTACAGTTTAGGTTCAAAAAACTAATTTTTACCATCATGGTTGGACTTTTGATGGTTCCTTATGAGTCTATTATTTTTACGAATTATAATACGATTGCCAATCTTGGACTACTTAATACTTATGCAGCATTGATTGTGCCGTTTTTGACGAGTATTTTCTATATTTACTTCCTCAATAACTATATGAAAGCCATGCCCGATAGCATTTACAAGGCAGCAAAAGTTGATGGTGCAAGTGATATGGAGTATATTTGGCGAGTGTTGGTGCCAATGGTGCGGCCAGCTTTAGTTACTGTGGGTATTCTGACTTTTATCATGAGTTGGAATTCATTCCTTTGGCCTCTCCTTGTCACGAACAACGACAATATGCGGCTCTTGAATAATGGATTGGCTGCTTTTGAAACAGAATCAGGAGCGCAAACGCAGCTGCAAATGGCAGCTGCAACGATGACTGTCGTGCCAGTGTTGATTATTTATTTTGTTTTCCGAAAGGAAATTATTAAAGGAGTATCAAATAATGGAACAAAAGGATAAAGTTGAAATTACTTTTCATGCTGGAGTCTTGACAATTGGTGGAACAGTTGTTGAAGTGGCTTACAAGGATGCGCATCTCTTTTTTGACTTTGGAACGGAGTTTCGTCCAGAGCTAGACTTGCCTGATGATAAGCTGGAAACACTTCTTTTACATCAGTTGATTCCTGATTTAGAGGGACTTTATGATGAACGTTTGAATCACGTTTATCAAGGAGAAAGCGTTCGTCAGTTCAAGCATACGGCAGTTTTTATATCACATGCGCACTTGGATCATACGCGTATGATTAATTATCTTGAACCCTCTATTCCTATGTATGCATTGGAGGCTACGGCATCAGTTGTTCCAGCACTTAATAAGAATGGTGATTTCTTAATCCCGTCTCCTTTTGAAGTTCAAAACTTTACGAGAGAGATTACTGGTCTAAAACCTTATAGTAAGGTTCAGCTTGGTGAGATAGAAGTTGAGATTGCTCCTGTAGACCATGATGCTTACGGTGCGGCAGGATTGATTATTCGTGTAGCTGGGAAAAAAATTGCTTATACAGGTGATCTGAGACTTCATGGCTACGACCCACAAGATACCGTGGAATTTTGTAAACGTGCTTTTCATGCGGATGCATTGATTATGGAAGGGGTATCTATCAGCTTTCCTGAGCGAGACCATGACGCTGAAGCAGTAGAAATTCAATCTGAACAAGATTTGATTACGCAAATGATAAAGCTTATCAATGAAAATCCAAAGCGTCAACTGACTTTTAATGGCTATCCAGCCAATCTGAAACGTTTTAGCCAAATTGTGAAACAATCACCACGAGAAGTGGTGCTAAATAGCGAAATGGCAACACTTTTGCTCGAAGTTTTTGGGCAAAAAGTGCATTATTATACTGACGAAAATACGGTCAGTACTGACAAACTTGACCCTCAACTTGAAGTACCTTATCAGGAACTTCTTGATGATGATGAACATTATTTTTGGCAAGTTACCACTCATTTTGAGCGGTTACAAAAAGGCGGATTATATATCCATTCGGATGCAACACCACTTGGGGATTTTGATCCTGCTTATGCCAAATTCCTTGCGCTACTTGCTGAGTTGGACATTACTTTTGTTCGCTTGGCTTGCTCTGGTCATGCAATACCAGATGATTTAGATAAAATTATCAGTATGATAGAGCCCCAACTTTTGCTTCCTATCCATAGCTATCATCCAGAAAAATTGGAAAATCCCTATGGTCGAAGAATCTTGCCTACTCGTGGGCAAACTGTCGCTTTGTGAGCTTTGCTTACTTGTTGTATTTGTTTATCTCTAATTCATGAAAAGTTAGGTGTTAAACAGTATTAGTAAAGATGTTTTAAAGTTCATTTGACTTTGTATGCCTGTTCAAATATCAGCTTTAAAACATGACTCATTTTGTTGTGTTATCAGCTCTTTAGAGTTGATGACAAAAATATTTTTATTGGAGTTAGGAGACTCGATGAAACTCAAAACCATTGGACTTGGTGTCCTTACACTTGCTGCTGTTACGACACTTGCTGCTTGCGGAAATAGTACTTCTGCATCAAAAGATGCTTCAAAAAAAATTGAAACTTCGGTTGACAAAAAGACGACCATTACTTTCTGGCATGCCATGACTGGAGCACAAGAAAAGGCACTCCAAAAATTGACTACCGATTTTGAAAAAGCAAATCCAAAAATCACGGTCAAATTACAAAGTCAATCTTCTTATCCAGATTTGCAAGCAAAATTGACTTCAACGATGCAATCACCAAAGAATTTGCCTACAATCACGCAAGCTTATCCAGGTTGGCTCTTAGATGCTTCTAAAAATAACCTGCTTGTTGATTTGAAACCTTATCTTTCAAACAGCAAGATTGGAATTTCTGGTAGCGAAGCGATTAAACCAGAGCTTTTGAAAGGGGCACAATTTAGCGGTGTGCAATATGGTATTCCATTCAACAAGTCAACGGAAGTATTATTTTATAATGCTGATTTACTCAAAAAATATGATCTCAAAGTTCCAACAACAATGACAGAACTCAAAGATGAGTCTAAAACAATCTATGAAAAATCAAATCATCAAGTCGTAGGAGCTGGATTTGACGCTTTGAATAACTACTACTCAACAGCACTTAAGGATGCTGGTGAAAACTTTACATCAAAAACAGATTTTACAGGTCAAACTTCTAAAGATGCGATTGATTATTATTTCCAAGGTGTAAAAGCAGGCTATTTCCGTATTGCTGGCTCTGATAAATACATGGATGGACCATTTGATAATCAAAAAGTAGCTTTCTATATTGGCTCATCTGCTGGTGAAAGCTTTGTTGCACAAGATGCGAAATTTAACTATGGTGTCGCTGCACGTCCTAGCAAATATGCGATTTCACAAGGGACAGACATCTATATGTTTAGCCAAGCAAGTCAAGACCAACGTACAGCAGCTTATCTTTATGAAAAATTCTTGGCTAAGACAAGCTCAACGGTTTACTTTGCAAATCAAACAGGCTATATTCCTGTAACCGAAGCTGGTATGAAAGATGCTGCTTATGTAGATAACAAGACTTCTAAAGTACCTGCGATTATCTCAGATGCAACAAAGAATCTTTTCACAACACCATTAGAAACAAACTCTGATGCTGCTTATACGCAATTGACAGCAACAATGCAAGCCATCCTGTCTAACCCTAAAGGCAATGAAGATGACTTGATTAAACAAGGGGCAGCCCAACTCAAAAATGCTTGGAATCAATAATTCTAATCTCATTTTGATAAAATAGTGGCTAGTTTGCTGCTATTTTATTTTGTCAGCATACTGACAGATTTCTGTCAGTAAATTTTTGAGAAAGAAAAGATAAAATGATGAAAATTACGATTTTAGAAACAAGCGATATGCATGGTTATATTTTGCCGACGAATTATACAGCGCGTAACATGGATTTCCCTTTTTCGATGGCTAAGGCACAGACAAAGATGGAAGAACTTTCAGAAGTAGCGGATGGTCCTGTGATTAAGATTGAGAATGGCGATATTTTGCAAGGCTCAGCTCTGGCTTACTATCTAGCCAAACAACGTAAAAATGGGATTTCTGAGTTGACTGCTGTGACTAATTCCTTTGGATATGATGTCGGTTTATTGGGAAATCATGAGTTTAACTATGGCATTGATTATTTGAAAAGTTATATTGATGGAGCAGATTATCCTATTCTGACAGCAAATGTGTTTGACGAATCTGGAAATTTAGCATTTGGTCCCGCTTATAAAATTATTGAGAAAGACGGAATAAAAATTGCTGTGGTAGGACTTTTGACGCAGTTTATTCCACATTGGGAGCAACCTGAGATTATCAAAGGATTGACTTTTAAATCTATTGTCGAAGTGGCAAAAGAGTTACTTCCTAAACTTCGTGAACTCGCTGACATCACGATTGTTGCTTATCATGGCGGTTTTGAGCGCGATTTAGAGACGGGCTTACCATCAGAAGCGCTGACAGGCGAAAATGAAGGCTATCAGTTACTGACAGAATGTGGTCAGTGGATTGATGCATTTGTCAGCGGTCATCAGCACCGAAAAATTGCCCAAAATGTGCTTGGTGTACCTGTTGTGCAGCCGGCCTATCGTGGAGAAACTGTTGGAGAAATCACATTAGAATTTGATGAAAAAACAAAAAAAGTGACAGCTACAACAGCGCAGTTGCACGAAACAGGAACTTCAAAAATTAGCTCTAAAATACAACAATTAATTTCAGAAACTCATGAAGCAGCAGAAGATTGGCTTGACACTCCAATGGGAAAAATTTCAGGAGATATGACGATTAGCCAGCCATCCGAAGCGCGAATTCATGAGCATCCTTACATCGAATTTGTCAATAAAGTACAAATGGAAGCAACAGGCTGCAAGATTTCTGGGACTTCCCTTTTCAATAATGAGGCTAAAGGTTTTGGGCAAATCGTGACGATGCGGGATATTTTGACCAATTACATTTATCCCAATACACTTGCTGTACTGCGCGTGACGGGTCGTGATTTAAAGGCGGCGCTTGAACATACAGCAGAACATCTTGAGCGCTCCGCTTCAGGAGATATTATTTTTAGCCCACGTTTTATTGAGCCTAAACCCCAGTATTACAATTATGATATGTATGAAGGAATTGATTATACGATTGATCTGAAAAAGCCTGTTGGTTCAAGAATTACACGACTTGAAATTGATGGTAAATCTGTCAGTGCTGACGAATTTTTAGATATTGTTGTCAATCAGTATCGCGCAGTTGGCGGAGGAAATTATGATATGTTTTCTGCTGACAAAATTATCAAGGAAGTCACAGTAGACATGACAGAACTGATTGCCGAGTATCTCAAAGCACACCCAGTTGTTGAGGCGACAGCCAATCATAATTTTGAAGTATTGAAGTGATTACTTCATCAGTGGGAGATTTTTTCTCTCCCACTAGCTTAGTGCTGCTTATCCCTCCACTTTAAAAGAGGTGGGGGATTTGGCAGGCACTCGCTTGGTTAAAAATCAAGCAGTATTAGAAATTTTCAAACAATTTTGTTATAATAAAGAAAATTGTTTTTTTAAAGGAGGGCAGTAAATTCTGTCAGTATACTGACAGAATTTATAAACAAAAAATATGGCAGTAAAGCGTTTAATTGAAACATTTATCCCAGAAAATTATAAAATCTTCTTGGATATTGACCGTAAATCAAAAACATTCAAAGGGCAAGTTGCCATCAAAGGTGAAGCGCTAAGTGATGTAATTTATTTCCACACAAAAGATTTGAATATCAAATCCGTCAAAGCTTTCAGCGTAGAAACAAATTTTATCAATGATTACGACAATGAAGAAATCGTTGTACCTGTTGGAGCAAAGGGACCTGTTACAGTATCATTTGAATATGAAGCAAAATTAACAGACAATATGATGGGGATTTATCCTTCATATTATGAAGTAAATGGCGAAAAGAAAATGCTCATTGGTACACAGTTTGAAAGCCATTTTGCCCGTCAAGCTTTCCCATCTATTGATGAGCCAGAAGCAAAAGCTACGTTTGACCTCTCTGTCAAATTTGACGAAGAACCAGGCGATATCATCGTATCAAATATGCCAGAATTGCTTAACATCGAAGGCATTCATGTCTTTGAACGTACAGTACGTATGAGTTCTTATCTACTTGCCTTTGTCTTTGGAGATATGCAATACAAAAAAGGCAAGACAAAATCTGGTGTTGAAGTTGGGGCATTTTCAACTAAAGCACACAGCGCGGCGGCATTGGATTTCCCACTTGATATTGCGATTCGCTCAATTGAGTTTTACGAAGATTACTACAAAACACCATATCCATTGCCACATAGTTGGCACATTGCGCTCCCTGACTTCTCAGCAGGTGCGATGGAAAACTGGGATGTATCACTTATCGTGAAGTTTGTATGCTTGTTGATCCAGAAAATGCCACAGTTCAAAGCAAGCAGTACGTGGCCACAGTTATTGCTCATGAATTAGCTCACCAATGGTTTGGTGACCTCGTTACAATGCAATGGTGGGATGACCTTTGGCTCAATGAATCCTTTGCTAATAATATGGAATACGTTGCAATTGATGCACTTCAACCAGAATGGAACGTTTGGGAATCATTCTCAATTTCTGAAGCAAGTATGGCGTTGAACCGTGATGCGACTGATGGCGTTCAATCTGTGCACGTTGATGTCAACCATCCAGACGAAATCGGAACCCTATTTGACCCAGCGATTGTCTATGCCAAAGGTTCAAGGTTGATGGTTATGCTTCGTAAGTGGCTTGGAGACGAAGATTTTGCTGCCGGACTTCATCTTTACTTTGAATCTCACAAATATGGGAATACAGTTGGAGATGACCTGTGGAATGCTTTATCTGAAACATCAGGTAAAGATGTTGCAGGATTCATGCATAGCTGGATTAACCAACCAGGCTATCCAGTAGTCACAGCTGAAGTAGTTGATGACACGCTCGTTTTAACTCAAAAACAATTCTTTGTTGGTGACGGAGTAGATGAAGGACGTTTGTGGAATGTTCCTTTGAACACAAACTGGACAGGACTTCCTGATTTACTTTCGACTGAAAAGGTTGAAATAGCAGGATTTGCAGCTCTGAAAGCTAAGAACTCTGGCAAAGCCCTGCTTTTAAATGATGCAAATATGGCGCATTATATCATTGACTACAAAGGTGAGCTTTTGGAAGCCCTGCTTGCAGACCTTTCAACTCTTGAAAATGTCACAAAATTCCAAATCATCCAAGATCGTAAACTTTTAGCTAAAGCAGGTGTGATTTCATACGCGGATGTAGTAAATATCCTTCCAGCTTTTGCCAATGAAGAAAGCTACATCGTAAATACTGGACTTTCACAATTGATTAGCGAACTTGAACTCTTTGTTGATGAAGAAACTGATACAGAAAAATCTTTTAAAACATTGGTTGGCAAACTTTTTGCAAAAAATTATGCGCGACTTGGTTGGACAAAAGTAGATGGAGAATCAGCGGGAGATGAAACTCTCCGCGGAATTGTACTCGCTAAGACATTGTTTGCTGAAAATGAAGAAGCTGTTGCAAAAGCAAGTGAAATATTTAAGCAGCATGAAAATAATTTAGCAACAATCCCAGCAGATGTTCGTCCAATCGTTTTGAACAATGAAATAAAAACATCAAATGCACCAACTCGAGTTCATGAATTTATGGATTTCTACGTAAAAACACCACTTCAAGAGCTTAAAAGAGAACTTGCAAATGCTGTCTCAAATATTAAAGATGAAGCTACAGTAGCTGAGCTTCTTGAAAACTTTAAAGATGCGGATATTGTAAAACCACAAGATATTGCTTTTTCTTGGTTCTATCTCTTAAACAAAGACTTTGCACAAGATGCAGCTTGGGGATGGGCGAAAGAAAATTGGGAATTTATCACAGCAAAACTTGGCGGCGATATGAGTTTTGACAAGTTTGTTATTTATCCAGGAAATGTTTTCAAAACACCAGCAAAACTGGCAGAATACAAGGCATTCTTTGAACCAAAACTTGAAAATCCAGCATTGAAACGCTCAATCGAAATGGCAATCAAACAAATCGAAGCACGTGTTGCTTTGATTGAACAGCAGAAATCATCAGTAGAGTCAGCGATTGCAGATTGTGCTGAAAAAATCTAATCCAAATATGAAAAACTTACTGATTGTTTTTAATCAGTAAGTTTTTTTATTCACTAAGATGAAGAAAATATATTTTTAAATCAAAAACAATACGTAATATTCTATATAGTAGTTTATAGTAGTTTTGTAGCTATCTCGAACAGAATTTTTATTTTCTATAAAATAAGTGCATCTCCCAAAATATACTTATTCACAAAGACACAAGACTACACGATCAATGATAGACAAAGATTGACAAAATTAATCATTTTTTACACAACAAAGTCTGTATATTCTGAATATTTTGTGCTATAATAATAAAATGCAGAAAGGAAATACAGTACTATGACATATATTGACGAAATAAAAAATCTTGTTGTTCAGAAAAATCCTTCTGAACCCGAATTTCATCAGGCGGTACATGAAGTTTTGGATACCCTGCGACCTGTAATTGAAGAAAATGAAGCTCATTACCGACGTGATGCTATTTTAGAGCGATTAGTAGAGCCTGACCGATTGATTCAATTTCGTGTTGCTTGGGTGGACGACGCTGGTCAAGTACAAGTCAATACAGGATATCGAGTGCAGTTTAACAATGCAATCGGTCCTTACAAAGGAGGATTGCGACTGAGGGAAAATGTTTATAGTGGTATTGTTAAATTTCTTGGCTTTGAACAAATATTTAAAAATGCATTAACTGGTTTGCCTATTGGTGGAGCAAAAGGTGGCTCTGATTTTGACCCAAAAGGTAAATCGGACCGTGAAATCATGGCATTTTGTAAAGCCTTTATGAGTGAACTTTACAACTATATCGGTCCTGATATTGATGTTCCAGCAGGTGATATTGGTGTTGGAGGGCGTGAGATTGGTTATCTTTATGGTCAATATAAACGGCTCACACATAGATATGAAGGGGTATTGACAGGAAAGGGCTTGAGTTTTGGTGGTTCTTTAGCTAGGACAGAGGCAACAGGGTATGGTTTGCTGTATTTTGCTGATGCCATGTTAAGAGCTAATGGCTTGAGCTTTAAAAATCAACGTGTTGTTATCTCTGGTTCTGGAAATGTGGCGATTTATGCTGCTGAAAAGGCAGAACAACTTGGGGCGACGGTTGTAGCTTTGTCGGATTCTTCAGGCTATATTTATGATGAAGCAGGGATTGACCTTGCAGTAGTCAAAGAGATTAAAGAAAAACGCTATGGACGAATTGTGGAATATCTGGACATTCATCCTCAGGCACAATATAGTGCTGATGATGGGATATGGAGTGTTCCTTGTGATGTGGCGCTTCCCTGTGCAACACAAAACGAATTAAACTTAGAAGATGCTAAAAAACTTGTTGCCAACGGCTGTAAAGCAGTAGCCGAAGGTGCAAATATGCCAACAAGTCGTGAAGCAACAGAATATTTACAAGAACAAAAAGTTTTATTTGCGCCAGGAAAAGCAGCAAACGCAGGAGGAGTAGCCGTTTCTGCTCTAGAAATGTCTCAAAACTCTGAACGCCAAGTTTGGACGTTTGATAAAGTAGATGATAAGTTAAAAACAATTATGGAAGATATTTTTGCAAAGTCTGACGAAGCGGCAAAACGTTTTGGTTTTTCAGGAAATTATGTCGTAGGTGCGAATATCGCCGGTTTTGAACGAGTTATCGCTGCCATGCAAGCTCAAGGTATTTAACTTAGCAAGTGCGTGCTAGTTCCCCCACCTCTTAAAGGTGGCGGGATAAGCAGCACTATCTCCGCTTCGCTACTCTGTCCATTTGCTCTATCTCCGTTTCACTGCGCTGTCGATTCTCGCTACGGCACGGACGTGCCTAGTCGAAGTCGCAAATCGCTACGTGCTTCGCCCGCCGTTCTACGAACGGTCTACGCAACTTCGTTGCTCCGCTGTCCGTTTGATTGCCATTTGGCGTTGTACAGCCAATGCCTTTTGCTCTTGGGGCTTTAACCCCTAAGCAAACGATAAGGCGAAATGGCAAACTCTGTTTTCGTTCTGCCCTAGGGTCTTAGCGCTTAGACTTCAGGGACAAGACCACTTCGCCTTGCGACTTTAGTCGATTGCGATTTGAACTTGCCACTTTAGTGGCTTAGTGAAATTGACAGCGCAGTGAAACGGAGATAGAGCCGAATGGATAACGAAGCGAAGCGGAGGTGTGACCTCATATCTTTGATGTTAAGCAGACTGTTTCAGCTTTAGCTGCGTACAGGTCGCTTAGTTGTTACACCTAGAGGTTGGGTCCTAACATTGATGGGAGAGAAAGAATCCCCATCAATGAAGTAATCACTTCAATCACGTAAATAAAGAAAAAGAATTTGACTCTAATTTTGTCAAATTCTTTTTTGTTTTCACGCTGAGATTTAATTCTTTGTTTTTTGTGTAATTTGACGATAAATGCAGTACCAGTAATCATTACGACGCCAAATGCTTGTGACGATAAAGTCATTATTATTATCCCAATAATCATAGGTCAGGATAAAAGTTTTTTTACTGACTTGAGAGGTCTTATAGTGTTTTATAGCAAAATGTTGTGGTGCTGGCAATCCTGTCAGTAAATTTTTTTTATCAGTAGCACTTACAGTTGTTCCATCAGCAGTAATTTCTTTAAAATTTTTGTCTAAAAGTTGTTCCAAACTTTCCAAGTTTAAAACTTGCTCTTCCTTTTCTAAAAGTTCAAGAGAGCGGCTGGCAAAATGCTCTTCTTCAGGTAGTTCAGCTGGTTCTACATGGACATCAACATCGTAAACACCAAAGTTATCAATAAGCATTGCCTCAATAAATTCGGTAGCTTCGTGGCTTTCAAATACACTCAAATCACGAGACATTTCAACGACAACATCAAGAAAAACATTGCTACCATAAGTTCGCCCACGCACCATTTTTACTCTTTTTACTTTTGGAACAAGGCTGATTGCTTCTTTATATTCTTCTACTAGGTTTTCGTCAAATCCGTCAGAAAGGCTAAAGACAGAATCATGGAAAATATCATAAGCTGTCTTTAAAATAAAGCCACAAATGATGACTGCCATGAGGGTATCAAGCCATTCCCAACCGATAGAAGCAGCTACAATCGCAATCGCTGTTCCTACGGAAGTCACAGCATCTGACAAGTTATCCTTACTTGCAGCCATAAGTGCTTGAGAATTTGTCTTTTTTGCCAAATCACGAGTATAAAAGAAAACACCAATCATAATGGCTGCTGAAATCAGACCAATCACTGCACCCAAAGGGTCAATAGCATGGCTTTTCCCAGAAATAATCGTCATCACTGTATCACGTAAGACTTCAAAACCAACAAAAAACATGATGAAACTAGAGATTAGACTAGCAATAGATTCAACTTTCCAGTGACCATAGACATGGTCATTATCAGCAGGAATACGAGCAATTCTGAGACCGATGAGAATGGCAATGTTTCCCAAGATGTCGGTCAAATTATTGAAACCATTGGCTTGAAGAGCGCTGGAGTGAACAATTGTCGCAAATGCAATCTGTCCAATAGACAAGATAATATACGCGAATATTGAAACCCAAACCCCTTTCTCAGCCAATTTTAAATTTTGTGTGCTTGAAGTTGACATTTAATTTCTCCTGATAGATTCGAGTGGAACAATTCAATAAAAAACAATACTCAAAAATATGATTTTTTCATCTCTCAATTATAACATTTTTAGATAAGACGTGTTTTGAAACTCGGTTATCTCAGCTAAATAAATGGCTAATCTAAAGTAAAATTAATGAAGTCAAGACTTATTCAGTGGGAGTTTCATAAAACATTTGTCCATTTTCTCTAGCCGCTGAAGCGACTGATAAAAGGGCAACTCCCCACTGAATTTAGTCGGACGAAATTCAAAGCTTAGTGCTGCTTTATCTCCGACCTAAGAGGTCGGAGTATTAGCACACACTTGTTTTGATAAAAAATACTTTTTTTAATAAAGTACCTTGACTTACACAGTAATATGAAGTAAAATGTACTATGTTAAAAATAAAAATGACCAAATATTTCACGAGAGCTAGTCGGAGTATAAAATAAGATTTTATTTCCAAACTCGTCAGATTACTTCAAGTAATACTTACCCTTATATAGAAAGGAAAAAGATGGCTGAAATACCAAGAGAAATGTTACGTGCGCAAGCAAATGTGATATTGCTGAATGTTCTCGAACAAGGAGATAACTATGTTTACGGCATTATCAAGCAAGTCAGAGAAGCATCAAATGGAGAGTTTGAACTGAATGAAGCTACCCTCTATACCATTTTCAGACGGCTTGAAAAAGATGGAATAATTACATCCTACTGGGGAGATGAAACTCAAGGCGGACGTAGAAAATACTATCGTTTGACTGACATAGGGCGTGAAAATATGCAACTTGCCTTTGAATCTTGGGCGAAAGTTGACCAAATTATTGAGAACATCAAAGCTAAAAATAATTAAGTCTGGAGTGTTAAAAAACTAGGCAGAAAGATAAAATACTAATTATGTAGATATTATCTGCTTTAAACAAATATTTCCACATCATAAGGAGGATTAAAATGAGTGAAGCATTGAAAACTCGCTTAAATATGATTTTTGCTAACTATCCACGAATACCTGAAACAGAAGATCTTTACGATGAGGTACTCGCTAATCTTACGGACCATGTTGCAGACTATATTACTGACGGGCTGACAGAAGATGAAGCAATAGAAAAAGCACTGACAGAACTGGGCGACCTGACAGAAGTCCTAGATGATATTGCTGTCAGCGAAGAACATTCACTGACAGATTTGTCACGAGATTCTGTCAGTAATTACAATACTGACAGCTATTCAAGTCTGCCATTGGTGAATGAACAAGTATTTTCACCAGCAGATTTTGACCAAATTTCACTGATTTATCAGCAAGATAATGTTGATATTTTACCTTCTGAAGATGGTCAGTTGCATCTATTGGAGTTTATGAATACATGGAAAAGCGATTATTTCGCACAAATCCAAAGTACAAAAAATCAGCTTCATATTCAATATGGAAAACGTCCAAAACTTTTTGGCAAACTTCTCCCTTTTCGTTCAAAAATCGTTTTTCTTATACCGACAGATTATCAAAAAAATCTCAATCTCCAACTTGCTTCAGGAAATTTAATGATTAATCAGGTTAAACTTGAAACATTAAACATTGACTGTCGTTCAGGAAATTTCAAAGCAGAAAATCTCAAAGTACGAACTTTAAAAACAATACTTAATAGTGGAAATGGAAACTTTGAGCAAATTGAAAGCGAAAAAATAATGATTGAAGCCAAAAGTGGTAATCTAAATCTGAATAAAATTGATGCTTACCAAGCTGACGTCATGGCGATAAGTGGAAATATGCGTCTAAATATTGCTGACATCTACACACTTAGAGCTAATGTAAAAAGTGGAAATTTAAAAGTTCAATCTTTGCAAACCAATACCGCAGAGCTTGCAGCCAAAAGTGGAAATGTAACAGTTGAAAGTGAACTTTTCACCCAGCTTAAAGTAACCGCAGCTAGTGGAAATGCTAAAGTTGTCGTAAGTGATGAAGCCATATTTAATTTTGACCTCCGTTCAGGACATGGCAATACAAGACTCAGTCTTCCTAATATCAACTATACAGTCAAAACTCAATCTCATAAAGCAGGCTATAGCAATTCAGAATCAGAGCGCTTACTTTATATTGAAACAAATTCGGGAAATGCTACCGTTAAGACACTTTAAAAGGAAACAGTATTTTCAATTAGGAAGTGATAAATCATTGACATAAAAGTCAAAATGAGCTAAAATAAGTTTGTTAGTTTTTGATTTTAAAAACTAACAATAATGTTTAATGGTATTAGCAATTATTGCTTGTTTACTAAAAAAAATAATGTTATAATAATTTGCTTAAAAAATTTCGTTGACATCATTTTGATTTTAAAATGAAATTAAAATTTAAACTAAGTGAATGTATTTTTACATTTTTACCTCTAGAAAGGAATTTTATGATATTCAAATCTATCATGAAACATAAATGGGTTGCAATTTTTTCTATCCTATCAACCTTTATTTATGCAGGAGTTCAGCTTTATCAACCCCAAATCATGAAACACATCATGACAGTAATGTCGTCTACGACTTATACTCGTCATCAAATGGCTGACAAAATCTCAGGCTATGGGATTGAACTTCTTGTAGTTGCAGGGATTGGGATTATAGGGGCGATTGCTAGTACCCTTAGTGCTGCACGTATTGCCCAAGAAATTGGTGCAGACGTTCGTGAAGCAACGTACAAAAAAATCAATACTTTCTCCTATGAAAACGTTGAAAATTTTAATGCAGGAAACCTCGTTGTTCGTATGACAAATGACGTCACACAAGTTCAAAACTTGATGATGATGGTTTTCCAGATTTTGATGCGTATTCCTGTGCTTTTAATTGGTGCAGTCATCCTCTCAATTACAACACTTCCAAGACTTTGGTGGATTACCGTCCTTTTAATTGTTCTTATTGTTTTGGTTACCGCTGTTTTGATGGGACGCATGGGTCCTCATTTCATGGCTTTCCAAAAATTAATGGACCGTATCAATGCTATCGCTAAACAAAATTTACGTGGTTCACGTGTCGTGAAATCATTTGTCCAAGAACAAAATCAAATTGAAGAATTTGATAAAACATCTGATGAACTCTACGACCATAACTGGGCTGTTGGTAAACTTTTCTCAGCGATGATTCCACTTTTCACTATTATTGCACAAGGTGCGATTTGGCTTGCTATTTACGTAGTATCTACATTTGTTACAGACTCAACAAAAGTCGCTCAAAACAGTATCGGTGGTATTGCTACTTTCATGACTTACATGGGAATGATTATGTTCGCGATTATCATGGGTGGTATGATTTCAATGTTTGCCTCACGTGGTATGGTTTCCATTGGTCGTATCAATGAAGTGCTGAATACAGAGCCAGCGATGAAATTTGATGAAAATGCAAAAGATGAAGAACTCACAGGTTCTGTTAAGTTTGAGCACGTTTCATTTAGCTATCCTAATGATAAAGAACCAACACTTAAAGATATTAATTTTGAAGTTAAACCAGGTCAAATGGTTGGGATTGTCGGTGCGACAGGTGCAGGTAAATCAACACTTGCTCAACTTATCCCTCGACTTTTTGATCCGACAGAGGGTACCGTTTCTGTTGGTGGCAAAGACCTCAAAACAGTCAGTCGTGGCACATTGAAAAAAAATATTTCAATTGTTCTGCAAAAAGCTATTCTCTTCTCAGGAACGATTGCAGGTAATATCAAGCAAGGTAAAGCCGATGCAACTCATGAGGAAATGACTCGCGCAGCCCGCATTGCTCAAGCTGCAGAATTTATAGAAACTAAAGACGGACAATATGAATCTATCGTTGAAGAACGCGGGAACAACTTCTCAGGTGGACAAAAACAACGGATGTCTATCACACGTGGTGTTGTTAAAAATCCGAACGTCTTGATTTTGGACGATTCAACTTCTGCGCTTGATGCTAAATCAGAAAAGCTCGTTCAAGAAGCTCTGAATAATGAACTCCAAGATACCACAACGATTATCATTGCCCAAAAGATTTCTTCAGTTGTTCATGCGGATAATATCCTCGTTCTTGACCAAGGAAAATTGGTCGGTCAGGGAACTCACCATGAGTTAGTAGCAAACAATGCTATTTATCAAGAAATCTATGAAACACAGAAAGCACAGGAGGACTAAGACATGGAAAACACCAAGACAACAAAGAAAATGTCTGACACCACTCGTGCCATTCGCTTTTTCTACCTTTACCTCAAAAAATATAAACTTCAATTCTTTGTTATTATGATTTTTATCATTTTAGCAACTTGGCTTCAAGTTGTTGCACCCTCTCTCTTAGGTGATGCAATCACAAACTTGACAAAATATGTTACAGATTTCTTTACACATCAACACGCAGGAGATGCGATTGAAGGCTTGAAGAAAATCGCAGCTTACTCTACTCAAGCGCAAGACTCGCTCCAACAAATTGCACAACAACTTTCGGCTGCAACTGGTCATACGGTGGATTGGCATAGCTTGACTTCTGCAAATGTTCCAGCGGCTGTCACTTCACACCTACCTAGTGGGACAACGATTGATAGCTTGCAACAAATGGCAAGTATGCCATCTCATTGGAACCAACTGACAACTAGCAATGTTCCAGCGGCGATTGCAGATAATCTGAAATCAAGCGGTACCTCACTGAGTCAGCTGATTTCAGTAGCACATTCACACGCAGCAAGCACAACGACCTTCATGAAAGGGATGTGGCAATTGCTTGCGGTTTATATCGCAACAGGTGTATCAATGTTGATTTACACTCTGCTCTTTAGCCGTATCGTTGCTCATTCAACAAACCGTATGCGTAAAGGGCTGTTCGGTAAGCTTGAACGCTTGACGATTTCATATTTTGATCGTCATCAAGATGGGGATATCCTCGCACGTTTCACATCTGACTTGGATAATATCCAAAATACACTTAATCAAGCGCTTGTTTCTGTCGTCAGCAACGCAGCAGTATTCATCGGAGTTATTCTCCAAATTTTCAACAAAAATATAACTTTTGCTTGGCTGACTGTTGCGGCATCTCCAGTAGCTATTTTGTCCGCTATTGTCATTATTCGTCAATCGAAAAAAGCAACAGACAAACAACAAGAAGAAGTTTCACAACTTAATGCCTATATGGACGAAAAGATTTCAGGTCAAAAAGAAATCATTGTTGAAGGCTTGCAAGAAGACTCAATCAATGGTTTCTTGGAACACAATGAAAATGTTAAGAAACGGACCTTCGCTGCTCAAGCGTGGTCTGGTATGATTTTCCCATTGATGAATGGTTTCCAACTTTTGAGTATCGCGATTGTCATCTTTGGTGGGACGGCTTATGTCCTCAACGACAATAGCATGACTATCGCCACAGGTCTTGGTTTGATGGTTGCCTTTGTTCAGTATGTGCAAACTTACTACAATCCAATTATGCAGATTTCATCAAACTTTGGACAACTTCAACTTGCCATTACAGGTGCAACGCGTCTGAATGTCATGTTTGATGAACCTGAAGAAGTTCGCCCAGAAAATGGTGTTAAGTTTGAAAACATTAAAGAAGGCGTTCAAATCGAAAAACTTGACTTTGAATATCTTCCAGGAAAACCAATCCTGAAAAATGTAAACATTGATGTGAAAAAAGGTCAAATGGTTGCACTCGTTGGTCCTACTGGTTCAGGTAAGACAACAGTTATGAACTTGATGAATCGCTTCTATGATGTTAATGGTGGTTCTATCAAGTTTGATGGTACAGATATCCGTGAATTCGATCTTGACAGCTTGCGGAGTAAAGTCGGTATCGTCTTGCAAGAGTCTGTCCTCTTTGATGGTACGATTGCAGATAACATCAAGTTTGGTAAACCAAATGCGACGCAAGAAGAAATCGAGACAGTTGCAAAAACAACACACATTCATGAATTCATCGAAAGCTTGCCTGATAAATATGAAACACACGTGAACGATGATGAGTCAGTCTTCTCTGTTGGACAAAAACAACAAATCTCCATTGCGCGTACCATTTTGACAAATCCAGAATTACTTATTCTTGACGAAGCAACATCAAACGTTGATACCGTCACAGAACAACAAATTCAATGGGCTATGGAAGCTGCGATTGCAGGACGGACATCATTTGTCATTGCCCACCGTTTGAAAACAATCCTTAATGCAGACAAAATCGTTGTCCTTAAAGATGGTCAGGTTATCGAAGAAGGCAACCACCACGAACTCGTGGCACAAGGTGGCTTCTACGCTGAACTTTATCATAATCAGTTTGTCTTTGAATAAAACTAAGCCAATATAAATAAAACTTCTACCTAAATTTAGGTGAAGTTTTTTTGTATGAACAAGTCTATGAAAAATTTGCAGAAAATGATAAAATAGAGAGCGGTGTTTTGATTGAGCAAGAACTGAACAATCAAACATGAATAAATGAAAAGTGATTTTTAATAAAAATGAAAAAAATAGTCATCAATGGTGGAAAGCGTATTTCTGGAAAAATTTCAATTTCTGGAGCTAAAAATTCAGTGGTTGCATTGATTCCAGCAACAATCTTGGCGAATGATATTGTTACTCTTGAGGGAGTACCAGATATTTCAGATGTTACTAGTCTAGTTGAGATTATGGAAATTATGGGTGCAAAAATAGAGCGTAATTTACAAGAAGGAAAACTCGTAATTGATACACGCTCTGTTGTTTCACGCCCGCTACCTTATGGTAAGATAAATTCATTACGTGCATCTTATTATTTTAATGGTGCGTTGTTGGGACGTTTTGGTAAAGCGACAGTTGGACTTCCTGGAGGCTGTGATTTAGGTCCACGTCCGATTGATCTGCATATTAAAGCTTTTGAAGCACTAGGCGCGGAATTTTCATATCTTGAAGATGCGATGCACTTAGAGCAAAAGTTGAATCATCTGCATGGAACGACAATCTATATGGATATGGTATCTGTTGGAGCAACGATAAATACAATGCTTGCCGCAAGCAGAGCAGAAGGAATAACAATTATCGAAAATGCTGCTCGTGAACCAGAGATTATTGATGTAGCTACCTTACTCAATAATATGGGAGCAAAAGTTCGAGGGGCAGGAACGGATGTTATCCGTATCACCGGTACAGGAGAAATGCATGGAGCTCGTCATACAGTAATTCCTGATCGTATTGAAGCTGGGACTTACTTGGCGCTTGCAGCGGCAATGGGCGATGGTGTTATCGTTGAGAACGTAATTTACGAACACTTAGAATCTTTCATTGCGAAACTTGAAGAAATGGGTGTTCACATGACAATTCGTGAGGACAGCATTGAGGTTCATAAATCTGAAAATCTTAAAGCAGTTAACATTAAAACTGTTCCTTATCCGGGCTTTGCTACAGATTTGCAACAACCTATTACCCCACTTTTGCTTAAAGCGGAGGGGCGTGGCTGGATTATGGATACCATTTATGAAAAGCGGATTAACCATGTTCCAGAACTTGCTCGTATGGGAGCTGACATTTCAATATTAGATGATAGAATTATCTATGAATCTCCCAATAGCTTGGTAGGGAGTTGCGTTAAAGCAACAGATCTTCGAGCTGGTGCGGCTCTAGTTCTTGCTGGTGTTATTGCAAATGGAAAGACAGAAATCTCAAATATTGAGTTTATTTTGAGAGGTTATGACCATATTATTGAAAAACTGACTTCTGTCGGTGTTGATATTAAACTTATTGAAGCGTGACTATTTTCCAGATTTTTCGTATAAATAAGAGGAGGAAAAACAAATGGCAGATAAATTGAAATTTGAGATTGTCGAAGAGCTGATTGTGTTGTCTGAAAATGCAAAAGGTTGGCGCAAAGAGCTTAATCGTGTCTCTTGGAATGATGCGGAACCAAAATATGATATTCGCACTTGGTCACCTGACCACGAAAAAATGGGTAAAGGAATTACTTTGTCCGAAGAAGAATTTGGTGTTCTTTTAAAAGAACTAGGAAATAAATAAGAAAAGTCCAGCATATTAGCTGAACTTTTTTATTTACTTAATGGACAAAGACCATCACAACAACACCGATGTAGATGATAAAAGTAATGAAAAATGTTATACGCCACCAAAGCTTTAAGAAGCGACGATAAGTAAAGTGCTTATAGTAGAATAAATCAAGTAAGAGTAAAACAAGTGCTAATCCTGAGATGATAAGCAGATAGTAAGGAAGAACGCTGATACTTGTCGCATTTTTTGAGAAAATCTGCATACCTAAAATCAGAAAAATCGTAAAGACATCTGGAATTTTGAGTTTGCGATTGGTAATGTGACGTAATTTGAAAAACTTGAAAATAAACACGAGCGCTATAAATACAATTAAAGGATAAAGCGCGATAAGGACTTTAGTAAACATAGGTTAATTGTAGCGGTTTTGAGCTAGTTTGTAAAGTATTTATTTACAGGAGAAAGTGCACGGATAATTGCAAGTCCAAAGATCGTAACAAGTACTGCTTTGATAATCTCCACGACTAAGAATGGAGTAAAACCTGCTCGCAATGCATTTGTCCAGTCAATGTTCATAAATAATTTAATCCAAAGCGTTCCTACAAGGAGCATAAGGATATGACCGATGATGTTAATTGTCAGTGCTGGTATGGGTTTATAGTCAATTTTGTGCAATCCCCATGAAATCAAAGTGCCTATAAATAGAAAAGCAACAAGAAACCCACCTGTTGCTCCAAAAAGAACTGCAATACCAGAAGTTCCTCCTGTGAATACAGGAATACCAATAAAACCAAGAATTAAATAAATTAAAATAGCAAAAAAAGTTTCACGAGCTTTGAGAAAGGTTGCGACAAGACCTACGGCGAGTGTTTGCAAAGTGATAGGGACGATTCCTATTGGAATAGCTAATGGTGAAAGCACTGCGATGATTGCGGCACCTATTGCAATCAATGTGAGTGAATAAAGTTTTGTATTTTGCATATAAAATCCCTTTAGGCATTAAATTTTGTGTAAAAATGAAGAGGAGATAGTTGTTTTATAGATAAAATAAAATATACTAAAAAATCAAAACTTTTGCAAGCTTTGATTTTTTAGTATTGGTCAAATTTCGCGTATTTCGGTAAATTGAGCATGAACAAAATCTGCTAAAGTTTTTGGTTCAATCTGAATACTACGTCCAAGTTCACCTGCCGAACAGATGATGAAGTCTTTATCTTGGGCAATTGTATCTATAAAAATCGGAAATTTCTTATTTTGCCAGATTCCGACAGGGTTATTTGCACCGTGGATATAGCCTGTTGTTTTTTGCAGATCTTTTTGTGGAATCATAGTGACTTTTTTGTTGCCGCTGACTTTTGCGAGCTTTTTCTCTGAGAGGTGTTCGGTCAAAGGAAGGATGCCGATGATTGGACCTGTCCTATCTCCGATAAGGGCAAGGGTTTTATAGATGTCGCTACGCGTGATGTTATCAGGGAGTGTGTCGCTTTCAAGTGCATTGATGGCAAGACCGATATGCTTTATTTTTGCTTTGTCAAGAATTTGCTCAACAAGTGTTTTCTTTAATTTTTGCTTTTTAGCCATGATTTCATTATAAGGACTTGGAGATAAAACTTCAAGTCCTTTATATGGTATGTATGTAAAAGCTGTTTTTGCTTTAGAATAAATGAGCTACAGTTTAACTTAGTTTTGGTGAAAATTAGTTTGTTTTGGGAACAAATATCTGAGGGAATTTTTTAATGAAGATGGAGAGAACAACCATTGCTGCTACGGCAGTAAGGATTCCGCTGATGCCGTTTACGGCGAGTGAGTAAGCCACGGCTCCCCAACCTTTCCATGCGTACTGACTCCAAAAGATGATACCTGCAATAAAGTGGAAGAAGTATTTAACAAGAACAGCTATGAAAATCCCTAATAAGACAGGGGGAAACTTGAGCTGGAGTGTTTTTTGGCGGAAAAGACCAGCAAGACCCAGAGAGAGTGGCGCTAAGATATATTCTAGAGAGGCTTGGCTGAGTGTGAGGATATAAGCATGCCCAGTGATAATTGCAAGGATTCCCCAAATGAGCCCGCCAATAACTCCTGCAACAAATCCACGACGTAAACTTAGTAGCAAGATTGGAATACAGGCTATTTCGATGATAATCCAGCCATAGACAGTATTAGGAATAAGGCTGATGATGAAAGCAAGCGCAGCCATGAAGGCTATCTCAGTCAACAAACGGATGTTGAATTTAGAATTAGACATAAAAAATCTCCTTTTTGATTAGCACGAAAGGAGGGTTTTGAGAGGTGGCATTATTTGCCTTATAACACATTCCTACGCTGGCATTACCCAGATCAGGTCAGATGGTATTTCTCACTCGCTTTTGCGAGACCCATTGTGCAAAAATATTTTACGTATCTAAGTTTAGCATAATTTTGAGAGAAAGTCATTTTAGAGGGATTAAAAGTAAAAGAAAACGAAGCTTATAAACTTCGTTTTTACAATCATACTGGCTATTTTTTCGTATTCTTTCTATCTTTATTTCGCTTTTTACCTACTAATGCGGTAGTAGCAACTCCTAGTGTGGCAAGACCTGCCAAACCTAGAGCAGAGGTAGCAGTCCCTGTTTGAGGGAGGTCAATATTTTCGGCGCCCGTGATAAGACCATTGATGTTAGTGTCGTTATCGCCATTAGCACTGTTATCATCATTGTCTTCGGCACCATCATTGACGTCTTCGTTTCCATTGTCTTTACCACTACCGTTTTGTTCATTATCTCCGTTTGGTGTAATATCTCCATTATCATTTTGTTCACTATCTCCGTTTGGTGGAGTACCGCCATTATTGTTTTGCCCATTTTCGCCATTACCGTCATTACCGCCATCTAGTGGGGGTACATTTCCATTATTGTTGCCGTTGTCGTCGTCTTCCTCTGGCGGAGGTGGCTCTTGCTCTAGCAACTCAAAGGCGCCTTCCTCGCCAAAAGTTGCGCCTTCCATGAATGTCATGGTGGCAAATCTAATATCGTGAAGCAAGCCTTCTGGAACAGCGGTAGAATAAGACACGAATGCAAACAAATCTTCTTTCTGTTGAGTGACACTAACCGTATATTTCTGCCAGATGAAGGATTGGGCTAAATGACTATCACTCTCATGTCGTCCTAGTTCAAGTACTCCAGATGCAATCATAGCATTACGATTGCCCTCATTGTTTCGGCGAATAGTCAGGAACATTAAATCATTGTCGGCGCCGGGAGTAACTCCTTCAATTTCAGGAATAACAAAGTCTGCAGTGCTTGCAAAGCCAGAATTGTAACTAGTACGTGGTAGTGCAATAGTTAGTGTGTCGCTTTCCGACATAGTGTTTAATAGATAGTGAATATTATTATCTTGCGTTCCAGTTGTACTCCACATTGCAATGCTACCAGATAAATTACTCCAAGTTTTCTCAGTTAAATCATCTGTAAGTATATTCTTTCCTACAATCCTCCAATTACCAGAGCTACCTAAACCGCTAGCAATCCATCCAGTTATAGCAATCAAACCGTTAGCTGGATTTTCAGTATATCCACCTAGTCCATTAATTGATCCAAACATTCCTTGATTGTACGGTCCACTTACCTTACGATTGATTTGCTCGGCCAAGTAGATCCCTGTTGCGTTAAGTCCAGTGTTCTCACCATCTCCCAAGATGATCTCTTCCCATAGTGGAGTGAAAATAACACGTCCGCCTTCTGGACTAGCTAGGAAGTCAAGTGATGCTTGTGTGAAGGTAAATTCAGGTAAGTAAGCTTCTTCCCCATTGGCAATTTTTTCCAAAAGTTTTGTCATTTCAGTGCGTAAAGTTTCAAGTTCTTCATTGTCAAGTTTCCCTTGTGCCTTTTGCTCCTCGAGATAAGCACCTATGATTTGGTTGGCTGTTAGTTGTAATGGCACTTGACTTGGGACTTGTATTTCCTCCCCGTTTGCCATACTATACCACAGGTTTCCATCGCTATCAAAGAAGTAGCCGTTTGCTGTATCTTCAGCGGACAACTCTTTTACATCATCTTTCGTCAGATAAGTTATTTCCCCGTCAACATCAATCACTGTTGGGTCAATCATCATCTTGATATAACGCGTGTAGTGTGCTTCATCAACATTGGTTTCTCGTTCTCCTACCATTCCAAATCCTCCCATAATAGCAAGACTTGGACCTAGGCTATACCCAGGACTTCTTAAGTGAGCGTAGTAACGACGTGCATTAACTTTGAAGACATTAGCAGCATCCGCACCATGTGCTTCTTTGATTTCATCCAATAAAGCTGCACGCGATGGTGCATTTAGTGCATTGTGTTCGTTACGATACTCATCATTATGTAGATTTTCTAAAGTCCCTGATGTGCGGAAACTATGCAGGGAAACATTTTGAACAATATTACCAACACGCTCTTTGTTTCCAAAACGAAATTCCTCATAGACATCCATATAGTCTAATCGTTTATCAAGGACATCAATTTGACTTTCGGTTAGTGCACCGTTGCGTGCTTCAGGATTATTTTGAAAGGTAATGTTTAATCTCTGCTCAGTGTGATAAAGCGGATGTTCTCCTAGTAAAGTAGGCGCTCCATCTTCATCATAAATCTGATGGAAAGACCAAGTCGCTCCTGGCCAATTTTCAGGGTCCCAGTTTTTAAGATTACCATCTATAGGATAGCCCTCTGGAGAAAAATTGTCCTTATCATCGAAAGGCGAGTCATTGACATCATAATAAATGATAATGGGAACTTGTGTCATCGCTGTAAAATTAGATTGTTCAGCAGGACTTAGAGCATTAAATTCTTCAACAGTAAGTCGCTGACGAGTACCATCATCGGATTGCTCATTTGCGACATAGTGGGTGATTTTATCTTCTCCTGTAGCAGGAACACTTCTCATAACAGGTCTTGACTCTCCAGTTTCATCGTCAATGTCTGCATTAATAATAAAGTGAGAAAGCACGAAGTCAACAATAGCTTGTTCATTATTTGGGTCTGTAGCCCAACTGTTTAGTGCTTCTTCTCTATCTCCAGAGGTTATGTCCAAGTTAGCTTCGGCAGCGATTGTCCCAAACAAATGAATGAGTAACTCGCGGAAATTGCCGTTTTGGCTCAAAGCCTTTGCGTCCCAAGTCATTATCCAGTCGTCATTTGAATTTTCGTGAATACGATTTTCGTCTTCATCATAATATCCACCAGCTGGTGTCTCGCCGTCAAGTTCAAGCTTGTCAAGGTCGATATCATCAGATTGCTCAATATCCCAATCAGGATCCCAAACAGGCGGTGTCCACGACACGTTTGATACTGTAGTATAAATTGTCTGAGGATTTGCTAATCCTGCTGTGGGGTTGTCCTCGTCAAATACTGGATTCCAGCCGTGTACGTCTCTATCCCAGTCAGGGTTTGCCATCTGAAAAAGTTCTTCAAATTGCCGTGGTATTTCTGGGGATTCCCAGCTTGGCGACACAAGGAGAAACTTCTGACTTTCCTCGTCCCGTGCGGCATAAGCCCAAATCAACCTGAGATTAGTTTCGCTTTCATCTTCCTCTGAATCAAAGTAAGGATTGAGCAAAACGAGCCAGCGTCCGCCAGTAAGTGTAGGTGGTGCGAGGTCTTCCGTGCCCAGCTGAAAAGGTCCATCAATCCCTACAGAGACACCAAAGTTTGTATCAAAAAGCTCAATATCCTCCAAAATCTCGTGTGCAAACGAGTTCATACCTGCTTCATCCTCGGCGAGACTCTGGAGGAAATGAATGGCGTCTTCCTCGTCTTTGCGCCGATAGGGGCGGTAAGCAGCAAGTGCGGGTTGCCCTCCCATTAATATCGTCATTGCGATTGTCAAAATTTTTAATGAATTTCTTTTATAATTCTTATTTTGATTCATGGATTATTCTCCTGTATTTTTATTTTTTAGGCCTTAACTCCATTATATATATATATATATATATATATATATATATATCAAGTGATTTGAGATTTTCTAATAAAACTCTAATTTGATTAAAAAATAAGAAAGGATAGAGAGAATGTTTTGGCTTGCATAAAATATTTTTAAGTCAACATAAAAAAATGATAAGTTCAGAATGGACAAATGTTTGTTAGAATGATTTCATAGACAAATTCGGATAGCAAAAAGCGGTCGAGTAAGTAACTATGAAAGTTAGCACAGAGAGCTTGTGGTGGTGAGAACAAGCGTAGCGGAAGTGGTGAAAATGGCTTGATGAGCGTGTGTTAGTGAGTTTTCGAGCTAACAACGGTGTGGTTCTCGTTATTGAACTTGAAAGTTGCTTTTGATAGCTTTGGCTCAGTTTGAGCTTGAGAGTATCAGTAGGCTTGAATTAAGAATGGTACCACGATTTAGCTCGTTTCTTTTGTGAAATGGGCTATTTTTTGATTATAAGAATTTGTTTGAAATAGATAGAAATTATAGGAGATTTGATAATGAATCCAAGAAACAGAAATATTTTGATTGCGGTAGTCATCGTAGTCATCATCGCAGTAGCCGCATTTTTCGGCTTGAATCACAAAGCTGGTGCTTCTAAAACAGCGAATAAGACCGTAAATATCGGGATTATGACTGGAACAAAGCAAGATGACTCAATCTGGAAGGCTGTTTCTAAGACAGCAAAAGACAAATATGGTATTACACTGAAATTTACACACTTTACGGACTATACGCAGCCAAATACAGCGCTAAAAAATGGCGATATTGATTTGAATGCTTTCCAACACTATGCTTTTCTTAATGATTGGAATAAAGCGAATAATGGAACTTTAGTTGCGATTGGGGATACAGTAATTTCTCCGATTGGTGTGTATTCTAAGACGCTTAAAAATCTTAGTGATATTAAAGAAGGTGGAACGATTGCAGTACCAAATGATGCCTCAAATGAAAGTCGTGCCCTTTATGTTTTGAAGTCTGCAGGGCTTATCAAGCTTGACGTTTCAGGAACTTCTTTGGCTACAGTAAAAGACATCACATCAAATCCTAAGAAATTGGTGGTTAAAGAACTTGATGCTTCACAAACTGCTCGTGCTTTGGACTCTGTAGATGCTGCTGTGATTAATAATAACTATGCGGTAACTGCTGGTCTTAAACAATCTGATGCCATCTATACTGAGCCAGTCAATAAAGATAGCCAACAATGGATTAATATTATTGTTGCTAACAAGAAAGATAAAAACAACACACTTTATAAAGATGTTGTGAAAGCTTATGAGTCTCCTGCAACGAAGAAAGCTATTGAAAAAGCTTATCCAGACAAGAGCACGATTCCTGCTTGGGGATTGAAGTTGAAATAGAAATACGGAGTGTGCCTACCTGCGCAAGAGTTGCGTATTTAGGGAGAAGGTAGTTTGAAGTTAGGGAGTGAATGATGAATCCAAGAAATAGAAATATTATTATTGCTGTTGTCGTTGTTGTGATAATCGCTGTTGCTGCGTTTATTGGTTTAAGTCATAAGTCCAATACGGCGGATGCAAGTAAAAATGGTACTAAAACAGTCAAGGTTGGTATCATGAGTGGAGATAAGCAAGACCAAGCGGTTTGGAAGTCTGTTGCTAAAACAGCGAAAGATAAGTATAATCTGAATTTGAAGTTTGTGTATTTTACGGATTATAATCAACCTAATGAAGCTTTGCTTTCAGGAGATATTGATGTAAATGCTTTTCAGTCTTATAACTATGTAGACAACTGGAATAAGGCGCATCATACTGATATTGTTTCTGTTGGAAATACTTATATTACTCCAATGCATATCTATTCTCAAAAAATTAAAGATATTTCAGATGTGAAAGATAGAGATTCTGTTGCGATTCCAAATGATGCGGCAAATGAAAGTCGTGCGCTCTTTGTCCTACAAAGTGCTGGATTGATAAAGTTGAATACGACTGACGCGACTAAGCTTGTGGGCTTGCCTGATATTACAAGTAATCCGAAAAATCTGCAAATTAAAGAAGTAGATGCGAGTCAAACACCACGTGCACTTAGCTCAGTTACGATTTCTGTGGTAAACTATAACTATGCGACTGCAGCAAGTCTGCCAAAGAGTGAGTCTATCTACATGGAACCTTTGGACAAAACTTCTGCACAATATATCAACTTTATTGCTACGACGAAAAAAGAGAAGAACAATAAAGTTTACAAAGAAGTGGCGAAAGCCTATGCTTCAGAGGAAACAAAGAAAGCAATTAAGACACAATATCCGGATGGTGGTGAGCTACCAGCTTGGAATTTAAAATTGTAATAAAGAGGATTCTTGCTTTGAAAAGCAGAAGTTCTTTGTCAATCCAATGCGATGAACAGGATGGCTTGGATTGATGGATAAATAAACTGTCAGATGGTGGATGAAGGATGATTTCAGTCTGCTGATTGGGGGCGCTTAGACTGGTCGCACTCATCTGACAGTTTTGTCGGTCATTTGGCAGGGAATGAAGTCAAGACTTAATTTAGTCGGACGAAAATCAAAGCTTAGTACTGTTTTCTCCTCCGTCTAAGAGGTGAAAAGAGGGGTTAGCACATACTTGCTTTGATAAAAAAATGGAAGGACTAAGTTTGACTGCTGATTTGAAGTCAGGGTAACAATAGGTCAAACTTATATTTTAATTATGACAGCGATTATTGAGTTAAATAATGTTTCTGTGCAATTTCATCAAAAAGGGCGCTTGATTACGGCGGTAAATGAGGCAAATTTGCATATTGAAAAAGGTGATATCTATGGTGTGATTGGCTATTCTGGTGCAGGAAAATCAACGCTTGTTCGTACGATTAATTTGCTACAAAAGCCAACGGCGGGGCAGATTGTTGTTAATGGTGAGGTGATTTTTGATAGTGAAAATCCGGTGAAATTTACTGGTTTGAAACTACGTGAGTTTCGGCAAAAAGTCGGAATGATTTTTCAGCACTTTAATCTTCTTTCTGAAAAGACGGTTTTTGCAAATGTTTCTTTTGCTCTACAACATACGCAGATTACAGATGAAAAAGGGAAGAAGCGTTATTTGACAAAAAATGAAAAAGCAGATAAGGTCAATCGGCTGCTTGAATTGGTTGATTTGGCGGAGCTTTCTGATAAATATCCTGCGCAGCTTTCGGGCGGACAAAAACAGCGGGTTGCGATTGCGCGTGCGCTTGCGAATGACCCAGAAATCTTGATTTCTGATGAGGGGACTTCAGCACTTGACCCTAAAACAACAAATCAAATTTTGGATTTGTTGAAAGATTTGCACGATAGGCTCGGTTTAACGATTGTATTGATTACGCATGAGATGGCGGTGGTCAAGGAGATTGCAAATAAGGTAGCTGTCATGCAAAATGGTGATATTATCGAGCAAAATAGTTTGATTGATATTTTTGCTAAGCCACAACAGACGTTAACAAAGCAGTTTATTGAAACGACGAGTTCGGTTAATCGCTTTATCGCTGGTCTTTCTAAGACGGATATTTTGCAAAATATTTCTGCTGATGAAGAATTAATTCATTTGGACTTTGGCTCTGGAACGGTGGAAGAACCAATTATTTCTTTGATTAATAAGAATTTTGATGTAACGACAAGCATTTTCTATGGTAATGTTGAGTTACTTCAAGGAAGTTCACTTGGTTCATTAATCATCACGCTAAAAGGGGCTGATGAGGAACGTGAGAAGGTTAAGAAATATTTGGCTGGAACAAGTATCGAGTTCGAAGTACTAAGTGCTTCAAATGAAGGAGGAAAATAATGGCAGAATGGTTT
This sequence comes from Lactococcus protaetiae, assembly GCF_006965445.1. Taxonomy (NCBI): domain Bacteria; kingdom Bacillati; phylum Bacillota; class Bacilli; order Lactobacillales; family Streptococcaceae; genus Lactococcus; species Lactococcus protaetiae. The sequence continues at coordinate 886,899 of NZ_CP041356.1, forward strand.
GCACACACCTTTCCTAATGTGGTTTATCTTGGATGGACTGGAGAAACTGGATGGTGGACATCAATTGTTCAGACTTTGTATATGACTTTTATTTCGGCAATTATTGGTGGTTTGCTTGGTTTGATTTTTGGGATTGGAGTTGTCGTGACGGCAGAAGATGGGATTACACCGAATCGTCCTCTTTTCTGGATTTTGGATAAGGTTGTGTCGATTGGTCGAGCTTTTCCTTTCATCATCTTGCTTGCCGCAATCGCCCCTTTTACAAAAGCTCTAGTGGGAACGCAAATCGGGATGACTGCGGCTTTGGTTCCTTTGGCGCTTGGTGTTGCTCCTTTTTATGCGCGTCAGGTGCAGGCTTCTTTGGAGTCTGTTGACAGAGGTAAAGTCGAGGCGGCACAGACGGTTGGTGCAGATTTTCTCGATATTGTTTTCACAGTTTATCTGCGTGAGGAGTTATCTGGATTGATTCGGGTTTCGACTGTTACTCTGATTTCTTTAATTGGTCTTACTGCGATGGCTGGTGCGATTGGTGCTGGTGGGCTGGGTAATACGGCAATCTCTTACGGTTATAATCGTTTTGCGAATGATGTGACTTGGTTTGCAACGATTTTGATTTTGATTTTTGTGTTATTGGTGCAGTTGATTGGTGATTTTTTGGCAAAGAGAGCTTCACATCGCTAGAAAGATTTCATAGGGAAGAGGTTTTTCTTTGTGTGATTACACTTGTTTTGATGAAAGATAAAAAAGGTAGTAAAATGAAAAATAATTCTGTAAAAATTGTTGTGGCGACTGGTATTGGTGCAGCGCTCTTTGTTATTATTGGTTGGTTGATTAATATTCCTACGCCTGTTCCAAATACGAGTATTCAGTTGCAATATGCGGTTCTGGCCTTGTTCTCTGCTTTGTTTGGTCCTTTAGCTGGGTTTTTGATTGGATTCATTGGACACGCGCTTAAAGATTCATTCTTGTATGGTTCTCCTTGGTGGACTTGGGTTTTGGGTTCAGGTTTGTCAGGTTTGTTCTTTGCTTTTGCGGTGAAACGTGATCAGCTGGTACAAGGGATTTTTGGTGGTAAGGAAATTGTTCGTTTTAATCTTGTGCAGCTGGTGACAAATGTTGTGGTATGGGGCGTTATTGCGCCGATTGGTGATATTTTGGTTTATAATGAGCCTGCGAATAAGGTCTTTACACAAGGTGTTGTTGCTGGTCTTGCAAATGCTGTGACGGTTGCTGTTGCTGGGACTTTGCTTTTGAAGCTTTATGCTGCAACGCGCACGAAGTCGGGGTCGCTTGACAAGGAATGAAAAAATTGTGATAAAATAAGGAGCAGCAAATTTTTGCTGCTTGATTTTGTTTTTTATGGTGTTTGTTGTAAGATGGCGATGAATGAACCTTAGCGTATTGAAATAATTATTAGTTATAAAAAGAAGAATATGAAACCATTAATTTCTTTTAAGAATTTTACATTTAAGTATGATTTACAAAAAAATCCAACGCTGAAAAATATTAATTTGGAGATTTTTCCTAGTGAAAAGGTGCTGATTGTGGGACCTTCTGGCTCTGGGAAATCAACGATTGGGCAGTGCTTGAATGGGATTTTGCCTCATCTTTATAAAGGAACTTCAACAGGCGAGCTGACTATTTCTGGCTTGCCTTTTGGTGCATCTATTGCAGAGCTGTCTAGTCAGGTCTCAACGATTTTGCAGGACACGGATGGTCAATTTATTGGATTGACGGTGGCTGAAGATGTGGCTTTTGCGCTTGAAAATGATGAATGTGAGTTGTCAGTCATGCGTGAGACGGTGGAGCATTGGTCAGAGGTGACAGAATTGTCGGCACTTTTGACGAAGCATCCGCAAGATTTATCGGGGGTCAAAAACAGCGGGTAACGCTTGCGGGTGTGCTGGTGGATGAATCGCCGATTTTGCTGTTTGATGAGCCGCTTGCAAATCTTGACCCACAAGCCTGTCGGGATACGATGGCATTGATTAGACGGATACATGAGGAAAATCAGGTGACAACAATCGTGATTGAACATCGGATTGAAGAAGTGTTGCCACTGGGAATTGATAAGGTGGTTGTGGTAAATGATGGTGAGATTGTGGCAGTTGGACATCCAGACGAACTGTTGCGAACGGCGGTTTTTGAGGAAAATGGTTTGCGTGAACCGCTTTATCTAACGGCTCTAAAGTCTGCTTATGTCTCATCACTACTTCCTGATTTTTCAAAGTTAGAAAATCTTGATAAGGAGCCTTCAAAAGTGGCTCTAGCTACTTTTGTCAGTGAAAACAGACGTGTTGACAAGCTTGTCAGTACTGACAAAATCCTGTCAGTGCGTGATTTGTCTGTTGCGTTTGATGAGCATGAAGTTTTGCGTGGGATAAATCTTGATGTTTTCGAGGGAGAGCGTATTTCGATTGTTGGGAAAAATGGGGTTGGAAAGTCAACATTTGCAAATAGTTTGTGTCAATTTGTGCGTTCTTCAGGTGAGGTTTTTTATCGTGGAAAGTCTGTCAGTACTGATACGATTGCTGAACGTGCGGGTCGGATTGGCTATATTATGCAGAATCCAAATCTGATGATTTCTCAAAACATAGTGGTTGATGAGGTTGCTTTTGGTTTGCGTTTACGTCAGGTTGATGAGGCTGTCATTACTGACAAAGTGGAAAAAATCTTGAAAGTTTGTGGTTTGTTTCCGTTTAGAAATTGGCCGATTAGTTCCCTTTCTTATGGACAGAAAAAGCGAGTAACGATTGCAAGTATTTTGGTGCTTGAGCCAGAAATTTTATTGCTTGATGAGCCAACGGCAGCGCAGGATTTACGTTCCTACCGAGAGATTATGGATTTTCTTTGCGAACTTAATCAGCGATTAAATTTGACGATGATTATGATTACACATGATATGTATCTTATCACTGAATATACTGACAGAACGCTGGTTTTTGCTGATGGAAAAATCGTGGCTGACCAAGCACCTTCTGAGGTCTTGGCATCAGAAGAATTGCTTTCGCTTGGAAATCTGACACAGACGAGCCTTTATGAGCTTGCTGACAGAGTGGAACTTGATCCAGTAGCGCTGAACGAGGCTTTCATAAGTAGACAAAAAACTGTCAGTTCTGACAAAGAGGTTTTAACTTAGCAAGTGCGTGCTATCTTCGCCCTTTGGGCTACGTTGTCCATCCTCGCTACGGTGCTAAAGCACCTAGTCGGAGTGGCAATTCCCCCACCTCTTAAAGGTGGGGGATAAGCAGCACTAAGCTCTGCTTTCGTTCTACTGCCCTAGGGTCTTAGCGATTTAGCGCTTAGACTTCAGGGACAGGGTGACCTCATATCTTTGATGTGAGGTTGTACCCTAACATTGGTGGGAGAGAAAGAATCTCCCACCAATGAAGTAATCACTTCAAATATAGAAGGGAACTAAGTTTGCCCACTTTGAAGTCAGTGAAAATATAGTTATGTTATCTATACCACGGTGTCTATTCGCTCCAAAGCAATCACTATCCTATAAAAGCGAAATGCAGGCAAGGACTGTAGTCGAAGTGATAACTGGTAATACTTATCAGCTAGATATATTTTGCTAGGGATAATCTGCTGTAAAAGTCAATAATGAATTGGTGCTGTGGTCTAACTTTAATTTGACTTTGATGCTTTGCATTCAACAGTCATGAGAAGCTAGAAGTAACAAAAGAATCATTGACAATTTTCATAACTTTTTAATAGTTGGGTCTATATCTTATCATGAATAATCAACTTAAAATTCTTGGCTTTACGGCGGGTGATGGCTTTGTCTATAGGCTTAATGCAACGAGTAAGCTGCTCTTTTTTATCCTCGTATCTATAAGTTGCATGGTGACTTATGACACGAGATATTTGGCTTTTGTTGCTATTTTTTCAACTTTACTTTTTCGTTTTTCGAAAATTCCATTTGCTTCAGTGAAACGAGTGGCGCAGTTTGCGGCCTTGTTTGCTGTGCTTAATATTATTTTTGTTTTTATTTTTGACCCAAACTATGGCGCGCGTTTGTATGGGTCACAGACCATGATTTTTGGCCCGTTTTCTGCGGAGGAATTATTTTATTTGTTCAATCTAGTGTTGAAATATTTTTGTACGATTCCGCTGGCACTTTTGTTTCTTTTGACGACAAATCCTAGCCAATTTGCGAGTAGTTTGAATAAAATTGGTCTTCCCTATCGTTCGTCTTATTCGGTGTCGCTTGCGCTTCGTTATATTCCTGATATGCAAGAAAAGTTCATCACGATTCGCAATGCTCAGGAGGCGCGCGGGATGGAATTATCGAAAAAAGGGAACTTTTTTGGGAAAATCAAACTTAATGTCCAACTTCTTTTGCCTCTAATTTTTTCGAGTTTGGAGCAGATTGATACGATTTCTACCGCGATGGAGTTGCGACGTTTTGGGAAGAAGAAAAAAAGAACATGGTATACCTATCAGAAGTTGGTCGGGCAAGATTTTGCAGCCATTGCCTTGGCAATTTTGTGCGTTCTAACTGTTATTGCATTATTTTTTGTTAATCAAGGTCGATTTTTTAATCCATTTCACTGACAATTTCCTGTCAGTGTTTTTTACTAGTTTGTCAGTAAATTTGGATAAAGATTTTTACAGAAATCTTGTAAACGAACAAGTTTTATGGCATAATAGACTTGTAAAATACTTTTGACAAACAAATCATTTGCAAAAAATAAAGAAGTTTGAAATGAAGCTATGACTTCATGTGTTGGTTGTAATTAGATAGAGTGACTCTCACATCTTAAATTGAGTTTGGAGCCAAAAGCTAGGCGATTGATAAAACGGAACCTGTGCTTCGCACAGAATCACATTTTCCTAAATCACTACGCTTTTGAACGAGCGCTCTTTACCTCTTATAATTGAGTTCGAAGCGCTTGAAATTAGTGAAAATAGACAACTTCCAGAACCGCGCTTTTGCACGAACCTGAAATTTTCTAATTTTCATAATTTCAGGACGAGCGCTCCTTACCTCTTAATCAACTGAGTTCGGAAGGCTAGAAACTTGCAAAAAAAGATGAAATTTTGAACCTGCTGCTTAAGCAGAACCAAAGATTTCCCTATTTTTCACAGTTTCTAAGCAAGCCTTCCTCACATCTTATAATTGAGTTCGGAGCGCTTGAAATTAGTGAAAATAGACAACTTCCAGAACCGCGCTTTTGCACGAACCTGAAATTTTCTAATTTTCATAATTTCAGGACGAGCGCTCCTCACATCTTATTTTGAAAGGAAATAGTAATGGAAAATAAAATACGTGAATTGCGTCGTTTGCACCATCTTTCGCAAGAGGATATTGCGCATATTGCACACGTCTCGCGTCAGACGATTAATGCAATTGAGAATGATAAATACGATCCTGAGTTAATGCTGGCGTTTAAGCTTGCCGATACGTTGGGAACAACGGTTGATGAGCTTTTCAATTACAAACCAGCTATAGTAAAAAGGAAAGAAAACGATGTATTTTGGTGCGAAAAATATCAATGTGTGCTATGGAAAAGAGCAGGTGTTGAAAAACATCACGTTGTCGATTGAAAAAGGGAAAACAACGGCGATTATCGGAATCAATGGTTCTGGAAAATCAACACTTTTAAAGGCTTTAGGGCGTTTAATCAAGTCTGACGGAGAAGTTATTTTTAATGACAGACCTCTGTCAGCACTGACAAATCTTGAAATTGCACGGATTTTATCACTTTTACCTCAGTCAGCAATGGCACCAGCAGACATTACCGTTTATGAGTTGGTCAGTTTGGGACGATTTCCCCATCAAAGATTGATGCAACAACATTTATCAAAAGATGATGAAGCTTTTGTTGAGCAAATTATGCGAGAAACAAATGTATGGGAAATGCGTAATAGTAAGGTATCGAGCCTATCAGGAGGACAACGTCAGCGGGTATTTATTACGATGATTTTGGTGCAAGACAGTGAAATTATCTTGCTAGATGAACCGACAACTTATCTTGATTTGGTTCATCAACTTGATATTTTGCATTTGCTCAAAGAATTTGCGACAAAGCGAAAAAAAACGGTTGTCTATGTGATTCATGACTTGAACCATGCCGCACGTTTTGCTGATAATCTAGTGCTTGTTAAAGAAGGAAAAGTCGTTGCCGAGGGGCCTGTTGAAGAACTTTTCACAGAAAGCTCGCTTAAAGATTGTTTTGGTCTGGATGTGACATTAGGGTGTGATACATTTACTAAAAGTTTGATGATTACAGGGGTGAAAAATGCCTAAGAAACGCTTTGCAATGCTTTTTTTTACCCTTGTTTTTTTCTTGCTCATCTTATCTGTACTTTATCTAATGTTAGGTGCAAAAAATTATCCACTGTCAGCGTTGTTACAAAATAAAATTGTCTTACAACTTCGGCTTCCAAGACTTTTGAGCCTATATCTCGTTGGATTTCTACTATCTACGAGTGGTTTTCTAGTTCAAATTATGACACGAAATCCGCTTGCTGAAATGTCAACCCTAGGAATTTCAGGAGGTGCAAGTTTTGCCTTGTCGTTATTGTTGACCCTCGGATTGTCAACGAATGATGGTATTTCAGTTATCATTTCATCTATTGGAGCTTTTCTTGCCCTCTCAATTGTTATGTTGCTGACCGCAAGAACTCATTTTCAGCCCTTAAAAGTAGTTTTAGTTGGGACATCAGTTGGATTATTCGCGACTAGCTTGGCAAGTTCATTGACTTTTGCAAGTCATAATACGCAAGCCTATTTTTTATGGATCGTGGGTTCTTTTTCCGGCATTACTGACACGAAAGTGATTTTGATGACAGTCGTCAGTTGTATTTTCCTTAGTGTTCTTTTTCTTTTCTCAAATCGTATCAAACTCCTCTCTTTTGGTGATGAGATGGCGACTTCTTTGGGAGTATCGGTCAATCAAGTTCGCTTTGCAATTATGATTTTGGTTGCTTTAGCATCAGGTGCTACGATTGCGTCAGTAGGAGTGATTAGTTTTGTTGGGCTGATTGCACCGCATATTGCCAAGCCTTTTGCTAGAACGAATTTTTGGCAAAATGTAATTTTGTCAGTGCTGACAGGAATGATATTATTGGTTTTAGCTGACCTTGTAGCAAGAAATTTGTTCAAACCCTATGAATTTCCCGCGGGAAGTTTGACGATGTTGCTTGGCGCACCATTTTTCCTCTGGATTATCGCAAAGGAGGCAAAATGAAAAAGAAATTTATTCTTTTATTTTCAATCCTTATTATCATTGCATTTATTGATTTGACGCAATTTTCAACTGATACACAAATGTTGGCACTCTTGATTCCTAATTTTCGGCTTCCAAGACTTATTATTATTTTAGCCGCAGGAATGGCGCTTTCAATCGCTGGATTTATTATTCAAACTGTTGCTGAAAATCCACTTGCAGATAGTGGAACAATAGGAATTACATCAGGTGCAAGTGCGGGTAGCGTCGCATTTTTACTCGTAGCAGATCATTTTAAACTCACAGGTTTTTGGAATTTTTCTTATCCTATCTTTGCATTATTAGGAGCGATTGTTGCATTTGGTTTAATTTACTTTTTCGCACTCAAGAAAAATGTAAGCTCAGTGCGTGTACTATTGACAGGGATTGCTATCACAGCATTTTTTCAGGCAATGATTACACTCGCACAACTATCTGTTAATAGTTTTGATTTCCAAAAAGTTGCGGTTTGGTTATCAGGTGATGTGTGGCAAACAGATACCAGTTATCTCTTGGTTTGTCTAGTTTTACTTGTCATAGCGCTTGGTTTTTTACCTTTTTCAATGAATAAGCTAGAAATTATATCGCTTGGTGAAGAAATGGCGACAACTTTGGGGTAGATATTCAAAAAACGAAGACACAGCTTTATTTTATTGCGCTTTTATTTGCTGCTGTTGGTGTCTTACTTGTCGGTGGACTTGCATTTGTCGGTCTAATTGCACCACATATTGCACGTGAAATCGTTGGCTTCAAATCACGTCGTAGACTTGCTGCAACGGCTCTAAGTGGAATGATTATCCTAGTATTTGCTGATATTATTTCGCAACTTGTGATTGCGCCATCAAGTCTTCCTTTGGGCTTCGTTGTTGCCTTTATCGGAGCGCCTTATTATATTTATCTCATCCAAAAAGTTTAAGAAATTAATTTGTAAACACAAATTTCTTATAAAAAATAACTGAGTTCGGTGCGCTAAAAGCTAGGCGATTAGATAAATTGGAGAACTGTGCTTCGCACGAACCGTCCAATTTTCTAAATCGCTACGCTTTTGGTCGAGCGCCCTCATATCTTATATTTAGGAGGTAATTTTGAAGAAATTACTCACAACGATAGTCGCTGCAGGTGCCTTGCTTACTTTGGCTGCTTGCTCAACCAATTCATCAGCTAAAAATTCAAAATCAGCTGATAAGACAGTTACTTTTCATGCCTTAAATGGTGATATCAAAGTCCCAGCAAATCCTAAACGTGTTGCTGTTCAAAATTACCCAGATGAAGTTGCATCTCTTGGGGGTAATGTTGTCGGAACGGATTCATGGGCATTTCCAAATCCATATTTATCAGAAAATCAAAAGAAAAATATGGTTGATTTAGGTGCTCCAAAGTTCAATCTTGAAAAATTGATTGAGCAAAAACCAGACCTTATCATCACTGTGGATAAAGACCAAGTTGCGGATTATGAAAAGATTGCACCTACTGTGCTTGTAAATTATCAAAAACTTTCAAGTATGAATAAGTCTTTGGACTATTTTGCCAAATTGCTTAACCGCAAAGATGAAGAAAAAACTTTCCTCAAAGATTTTAAAAAAGCAGCAGATGCACAGAAAGCAAAATTGGAAAAAGCAGGCGTTACACCATCTAAAAATACGATTTCTCTTCTTGAACTTCAAGGGGATAAAATCTACGCCTTTGGTGATAACTTTGCACGCGGAGGTCAAACCTTGACGACAGGTTTAGGCTTTAAACAATCAGCTAAAATGGCAGAGCTTTCAAAAGGAATCGGCTATGCTGAGGTCAATGCAGAAAGCTTGAAGGATTTTGATGCAGATTATATCTTTGTTGACTTTGCGACGGTAGATAAAGCACAATTTACAGCATTGGAAAATAATCCAAGTTGGAAAAACCTTAAAGCGGTTAAAGAGGGTCACGTTGTGACAATGGATTATAACAAAGTTTATTTCTTTGCTGGTCCAACAGCGACTAAAAAAGAGCTTCCACTTTATACGGATGCTATCATCAAGGCTACAAAATAAGTTTGGAAAAGTGTATAATCATTTTATACACTTTTTATATGTAATAATTATTTATAGGACTTATTGAGATGAACATTAAACAACTTAGGTACGTGGTGGCTATCGCCAATACTGGAACTTTTCGAGAGGCTTCGGAACAACTTTTTGTAAGCCAACCGTCAATGTCAATTGCTGTCAAAGATTTGGAGCAAGAACTGGGTTTTCAGATTTTTGATCGAACAAATACAGGTGCAACATTGACAATTGAGGGTGAGCGTTTTTATGAACAAGCGCAAACAGTTTTGAGAAATTTTGAATCGTTTGAATCAAAATACTCCAAGCCGAAAGAGTCAGATAAGATTTTTTCTGTGGCAAGTCAGCACTATGATTTTTTGGCACCAGTGGCAGTGGATTTTGCAAAGAAAAATCCTGAAATCAAAAACTTTAGAATTTTTGAATCCACGACTTATAATATTTTGCAAGAAGTAGCTCAAGGACATAGCGAACTTGGAGTGGTTTATCTCAACAAACACAATCGCTCAGGGATTGTTCGGATGTTGGACAAATTAGAGTTGGAGTACGAGGAAATTTTCTTATCTCAAACACATATTTATATTCGCAAGGGACATCCTTTGGCGGAGCGGGCATCAATCAATGCAAATGATTTGAAACCACTAGATAGAGTTCGATTTACTCAGGAAAATGAACAATTTCTCTATTATTCAGAAGATTTAGTTGAAACTTTTGAGAATACATTTATCTATAATGTTACGGATCGCGCAAGCTTAAATGGAATTTTAGAGCGGACTGATGCTTATGCGACAGGGCTTGGATTTATTGATGATGCGAGTGTGCATAATGTAACTGTTGTACCAATGGATGGCGATAATGGAAATAGTTTGATTCTTGTTAAACATCGTGGTCATCTCTTATCCAATGCAGCGAGTTCTTATAAACGAAGCTTAGAAGTTTATTTTGAGAACTATAAATTTTAGTGAATTATTTATCTTCGCTAAGAACTAATGAAGTCAAGACTTATTCAGTGGGAGTTTCGACTCACCACTGAATTTAAGGTACAACCTCACATCAAAGATATGAGGTCACCTTGTCCAAGAAGCCTAGGCGCTAAAAGCGCCAACGCCCTATGGCAGTCGGACGAAATTCAAAGATTGCCATTCCGACTAGGTGCTTCTGCACCGTAGCGAGGATGGACAGCGTAGCGCAGCGGAGATAGTGCTGCTTTATCTCCGACCTAAGAGGTCGGAGTATTGCGATTGCGACTAGCCACTTTAGTGGCATAGCGAGCATCGACAGCGGAGTCGTAAGGCGGAGATAGCACGCACTTGTTTTGACAAATGAGATTAAAAAGTTCTGTCAGTTTAATGCGATTACAATGAGCATTGAATTGGCGAATAAAAGACTTATCAGCATAGCTGATAAATCTGTCAGCATACTGACAGAACTTTTATTTAATAAATTAGAGTTTTGTCAGTGAATAAAAGGGCTTACAGAAAATCAGGGCTAGAAAAAAAGTAGAAATTGTAGTAAAATTATCTTTGTAAATAAGCGAACAAAAGCTCGCTTAAACTCAAATAAAATAAATGGAGAAAAATCATGCCAAAATTAGTATTTGCACGTCATGGTGAATCTGAATGGAATCTTGCTAACCTTTTCACAGGTTGGGCTGATGTTGACCTTTCTGAAAACGGAACACAACAAGCAATTGATGCAGGTAAATTGATTAAAGAAGCAGGTATCGAGTTTGATATTGCTTACACTTCAGTATTAAAACGTGCGATTAAGACAACTAACCTTGCACTTGAATATTCTGACCAACTTTGGGTACCAGTTGTTAAATCATGGCGCTTAAATGAACGCCACTATGGTGGTTTGACAGGATTGAACAAAGCTGATGCTGCTGCAAAACATGGTGACGAACAAGTTCATATCTGGCGTCGTTCATATGATGTATTGCCACCTGCGATGGATCATGATGATAAATACACTGCTCATGGTGACCGTCGTTATGCTGGTCTTGAAGACTCATTGATTCCTGATGCAGAAAACCTCAAAGTTACTTTGGAACGCGCGCTTCCATTTTGGGAAGACCAAATCGCTCCAGCTTTGAAAGAAGGTAAAAATGTCTTTGTTGGTGCGCATGGTAACTCAATTCGCGCTCTCGTTAAACAAATCAAAAAACTTTCAGATGATGAAATCATGGATGTTGAAATTCCTAATTTCCCACCACTCGTGTTCGAATTTGATGATAATTTGAATGTTACATCCGAATACTATTTGGCACCAAAACAAGCTTAAAGGCTTGGATAAAGTCTGTCAAAAGGAGTTGTCAGTTCAATACGATTACTATAAGCATTGAATCGGCGGATAAAAGCTTTATCAACGGAGTTGAAAAAGCTGTCAGTTCAATGCGATTAACGTGAGCATTGAATCGGCGGATAAAAGCTTTATCAACGGAGTTGAAAAAGCTGTCAGTATACTGACAGCTTTTTTGTTATTTGAATCGGACAAATGAGTTTGCATTTTAATTGAAAAAAACAAAAGACTTGTATAAACTAGGATTATATCAGCGGTATTTGGTAAGAGATTTGAATGCTAAAATTGGCTACAGTGCTGATTTATCATTACTTTTTTCAATGGATTATCTATCATCAAAAATTGTAAGGAAAAGTTTTTATAAATGTGGTAAAATATGTAAGTATAATTTTAAAGAAAATTGATAAGGGATAGAGTTGTTCCAAAGATCATCTTGCTCTTGCTTGAACTGTTCTGAGCAAAAAGTGAAAAAAACTGATAAATAAAGTAGAGATGAGGAACACATCAAATGTATCGGAGTGCAAATGCCAACGAATAGAAGAAAAAACGACAAGAATGAAAGTGTAAATAAAGAAAAGAAAACGATGAAACATCCAGCAAAGTCAATTCCTGCTCGGGTGAATATTTTGTTTTTTGTGATTTTTATTCTTTTCATGATTTTGATTGCAAAACTTTTTAATATGCAAGTGTTAAACTCACATTTTTATGCGGATAAGATTGTTAATTCGGGGTCGAATGTTCAGATTATTGAAGGGCGCCGCGGGGAAATATCTATGATGCGACAGGTAAGCCCTTGGCAACGACTACTCCTGTTCAAGCTGTTGAGTTTACTCGTGGACAAAATACAACGGCTGAGGAGATGCGACAAGTTGCTGACCGTTTGGCAACGATTCTCCCAAGTACCATTGATGCAGGGAATCTGACTACTCGTGATAAAAAAGACTATTTTCTCGCAGATACAAAAAATCTTGATAAAATCGCAAATAGCTTGACTGAGAAAGAAAAAACGGATAAGCAAGGGAATGACTTATCTGGTTCGGAAATCTACGATGTTGAGTTGACCAAAGTCAAAGATAGTGATATTAATTTTACCCCACAACAAACTTTTGCAGCGAAATTATTCAAAGAGATGAATGGTACAACGACTTTTAATACCACAATGATTGCTGCAGGAGATATTACCCCAGAGCAACAGGCCAATATTGCCGAACACGAAAGTAGTTTACCAGGGATTAGCATCGGAACTTCTTGGACCCGCACTTACGCTCAAAATGCGCTCACTCCTCTAATGGGTGGTGTGACTAGTGAAAAACAAGGTATTCCAGCGGATGACCTTGATAAATATTTGAAAAAAGGCTATCAACGAAATGACCGAGTGGGTGTCGCTTTTCTAGAAAAAGCTTATGAAAGTGATTTGCAAGGGACGCATAATATCAGTAAGGTTGAAATTGATAAAAATGGCAATGTGTCAGGGACAAAGACAGTTCAGCAAGGAAAACGTGGCGATGATTTGAAATTGACGATTAATTTGGATTTCCAAAACAAAGTAAACAATATCGTCAAAACCCAGCTTGACCAACTGATACAACAAGGTTTTGGTGAGTACAACAAGGGAGCTTATGCAGTAGTATTGAATGTTAAAACTGGTGCGGTGCTTGCCTTATCAGGATATCAAAGAGATCCAAGTACAGGTAAAATAACAGAGGACACGCTTGGAACTTTCCAATCTGTCTTTACCCCAGGGTCTGTCGTGAAGATGGGGACATTGACGGCGGCATGGAACGCAGGTGTGATTTCAGGCAATGCAACTCAAACAGCACAAGCTATTCAATTCCAAGGTTCAAACCCTATTCTTGACTGGTGGGGAAGCAACGGAGCTGAAAATCCGATGGTACTCACTGCTGTGCAAGCATTGCAATATTCATCAAATACTTATATGGTTCAGCTTGCAATGAAAATGCTTGGTGACCCATATGTCAAATCTGGTCAAACACTGGATGATACCGACCGAGTGAAAGTTTATAATGAGCTGCGTAAAGCCTATGCCTCTTACGGTTTGGGGACATCAACAGGGCTTGATATTTCGGGAGAATCACAGGGGTACATTCCTGCGGCGGATTCAAAAGAAGCAACAGGTTCAAATCTTTTGATGGAAGCATTTGGTCAGTATGACAACTATACACCACTACAACTTGCCGTTTATGCAGCAACATTGGGAAATAACGGGACACGTCTTGCTCCTCATCTTGTTCAAGGTGTCTACGAAGGAGATACCAATGGTGGTCTAGGTGGCTTAGTGAAGAATATTACGCCTAAAATCATGGATAAAGTGAATATTACGCCAGATAATTTGGACGTTTTGCATCAAGGGATGTATCAAGTTGTTCACGGAACAGATGGATTGACGACAGGTCGAGGAATGAGTGAAGGAACGAATGTTTCTATCTCAGCTAAGACAGGGACGTCAGAAACATCATTCCAACTTCCAAATGGAACATGGACCAATCTGACTGCAAACAATGCGGTAGCTTTTGCTCCTACAGATGACCCACAGATTGCGATTGGTGTCGTTATCCCAAATAACACAGAAAATAATGCAAGTAATGGAACAAAGGCGAACCAAAATATAGTCACTCAAATCACAAATCTTTACTATTCCAATGCAGCATATCAAAAAGAATGAAGTCAAGACTTATTCAGCGGGAGTTTCGTAAAACAGTTGTCCATTTTCTCTAGTCGCTTCAGCGACTAGAGAAAATGGACAACTCGCCACTGAATTTAGTCGGACGAAATTCAAAGCTTAGTGCTGCTTTATCTCCGACCTAAGAGGTCGGAGTATTAGCACGCACTTGTTTTGATAAAGAATTGAGGAGAAATGTACTATCCAGAACCTATAGCAAAGCTGATTGAATCGTTTTCTAAATTACCTGGAATTGGGCAGAAAACGGCGACAAGGTTAGCTTTTCATACCATTGGCATGGATGACCAAGATGTCAATGAATTTGCTAAAAATTTGCTATCTGCAAAGCGTGATTTACGTTTTTGCTCAATTTGTGGCAATTTGACTGAAACTGACCCTTGTGGAATTTGTACGGACACCACTCGTGACAAATCTACCATTCTAGTAGTAGAAGAGTCTAAAGATGTGTTAGCAATGGAAAAAATCAGAGAATATCGTGGACTTTACCATGTGTTACATGGGACTATTTCGCCGATGAATGGAATTAGTCCTGATGAGATTAATGTAAAATCGCTCATTACCAGGTTGATGGATAGTAGTGTTTCAGAAGTTATTATTGCGACAAATGCAACTTCTGATGGCGAAGCGACGGCGATGTATTTAGCGAGAATGATTAAGCCAGCAGGGATAAAAGTGACACGATTGGCGCGTGGTTTAGCGGTTGGCTCTGATATTGAGTACGCCGATGAGGTAACGCTGTCCAAAGCTGTCGAAAATCGTATGGAGATATGATTTTTAACTAAAGCATATATTTTATCACTGAAAAAACAGACGGTCAGTGATAAAATGAAGTCAGGACTTATTTAGAGGGAGATAAAACTCCCTCTAGATTTAGGGTACAACCTCTAGGTGTAACGACTAAGCGACCTGTACGCAGCTAAAGCTGCAACAGTCTGCCTAACATCTTCGATATGAGGATTGTCCCAGAAGCCTAAGTGTTTGTTGCGCTGTGCTGTCCACACCTAGCTACGATGCCACGTGCTTTGCACGCCATTCTGCGAACGTTATACGCAACTTCGTTGCTCCGCTGTCCTTTTGCTTAGGGGCTAAAGGCAAAGCCACAAGTTGAGTCGCAAAGCGCTAACACCTTAGGGTAGTCGGACGAAAGTCGAAGAGAGTGTGGTTTCATTTCCACCCTGAAAAGCTGGAAATGTTAGCATACACTTACTTTGATAAACAAGGACAATGAATTTTTATCGTTGGCCATTTTCTGTTCGCCTCAGAGGCTGAGCGAGGATGGACGAATAAGTTATAATAGCAAAAGAGACGTTTGTCAGTATACTGACAGGATTGTCAATGATTACAGGAGTTAAGAGAGATGATGTCAAAAGAAACTTTAATTTTACTTTATGGTGGTCGAAGTGCAGAGCGTGAGGTTTCTGTTTTGTCGGCTGAAAGCGTGATGCGTGCGGTAAATTATGACCGATTTAATGTTAAAACATACTTCATCACAAAGTCTGGTGATTTCATCAAAACGCAAGAATTCACAGCGTTACCTGCTACTGACGAAAAATTGATGACTAATGACAGCGTTGTGTGGAATGACAAGATTGCGCCGTCAGCGATTTATGAAACAGATGCTATTGTTTTTCCTGTGCTACATGGACCAATGGGAGAAGATGGCTCTATTCAGGGCTTTTTAGAGATTTTGAAATTGGCTTATGTTGGCCCAAATATTTTGTCGGCAAGTAGTACAATGGATAAATTATTGGCAAAACACGTCTTTGAGTCTGTCGGAGTTCCTCAAGTTCCTTATGTCGCTGCATTTGCAGATGAAAATCAAGCTGAGATTGCTGAAGAAGTTGTCGAAAAACTTCAATTTCCAGTCTTTGTAAAACCAGCAAATATGGGCTCAAGTGTCGGAATTAGTAAGGTTGAAGATTTGACAGAACTAGCGCGTGCGCTGACAGAAGCTTATAAGTATGATAATCGCGTTGTGATTGAACAAGGTGTGGATGCTCGTGAAATTGAGTGTGCCGTCCTTGGGAATGGTGGCGAAATTTCAGCAACTCTGCCAGGCGAAGTTGTAAAAGATGTCGCTTTTTACGATTATAATTCTAAATATATTGATAATAAAATTCAGATGGATATTCCAGCGCACATTGCGCCAAAGCTTGCTGAACAAATTCAAACTTATGCGATTAAAGCGTATAAAGCGGTCAATGGTACAGGATTATCACGTTGCGATTTTTTTGTAACAGCAGATGGAAGATTGTATCTCAACGAAATTAACGCTATTCCAGGATTTACGCAGTGGTCAATGTATCCATTACTCTGGGAAAACATGGGCTTGAGCTATTCAGCTTTGATTGAAAAACTTGTCGATTTGGCAAAATCTGCCTTTGAAACCCGAGAAAAACACCTTTTGTAAGATTTGAAGTGATTACTTCATCTCCTACTGATGTTAGGGCACAATCCCACATCAAAGATATGAGGTCACACCTCCGCTTCACTTCGTTATCCATTCGCTCTATCTCCGCTTTGCTCCGCTGTCGATTTCACTAACCGACTAAAGTCGGAAGTTCAAATCGCAATCAACTAAAGTCGCAAGGCGAAGTGGTCTTGTCCCTGAAGTCTAAGCGCTATCTCCGCCCTTTGGGCTACGCTGTCCATCCTCGCTACGGTGCTACGTGCTTCGCACGCCGTTCTGCGAACGGTCTATGCAACTTCGTTGCGCCGCTGTCCGTTTGCTTAACTGCTAAAGCAGTAAGAGCAAAAGGCAAAGCACCTAGTCGGAGTGGCAACTCCCCACCTCTTTAGGTGGAGGGATAAGCAGCACTAAACTTTGTTTTCGTTCTACTGCCCTAGGGTCTTCTCGACTTGTGGCTTTAGCCACTTAGCAAGAGTGGACAGCGTAGCTCAAAGGGCGGAGATAGGGTTAAAAAGCTGTCATAAAAGTCTGTCAGTTCAATGCGATTACGGTGAGCGTTGAATCGGCGAATGGAGGACTTATCAGCACAGCTGAGAAGTCTGTCAGTATACTGACAGGCTTTTTTTGTTGAAAAATTCGTGAAAATCGCACTAGTGTACACTAGTGAAGGAGTTCTTGACAGAACTCCTTCATCAATTAATTGAATAGAGGTTTAAAGCGTGCAAAGTGAGTTGGAGAATATTTATCATTCAAAGATAAACAATCTGAATTTTTTGTTAGTGGATATTGCTTATCGTAAACCCCATTTGCACTTTGATATGGAAGTATCGTTTGTCCTTGAGGGAAAAGGAAAAATTAGAACTCAAGAACAAGAATTTACTATTCAAGCAGGGCAGGGCATTATTTTTAATAGTTGCCAGATTCATGAGTTTATCTCAGAACAAGCGATGAAAGTCTTGGTCGTGCAGTTTAGTACAACAATCCTTGAGATTATTTTTCCTCAGTTGGATCGGACAAACTTTGAAAGCCGACCCTTTGATTTGGAGAATAATCCTGAAGTCCTTTATTTTATTCTTCAAGCAGCTCTGAGTTATTTTGAAGAAGGGACGCATTCTCCGTTGCGCGTGCATGGTTACACCTCGTTGGTTCTGGATGGGCTGATGGAAATCTGCAATTACGACATTCTCAGTGCAGCCCAACAAAATAAATTGATGGACTTACAAGAGCGTATCCAGCGGATTTCTTCGTACATCCATGAACACTACACCAGCAAGATTTCACTAGATGATTTAGCGACACGTGAAGGATTTTCTCGGACTTATTTTAGTCACTTTTTTAAAAATAATTTTGGTATCACTTTTAAAGAGTACTTGGATAACTTACGCTGTGAAAAAGCACGAACTCTTCTTGCATCGACGAATGAAAATCTGCTCACAATTTCCTATATTTGTGGTTTTTCTGACATCAGGACATTGAATAATGCATTCTCTAAATGCTATGGTGTTTCTCCAAGAGATTATCGGAGAAACAATTTGAACTCATCAGTTAACCTAAAAATGTCTTTTAACCAAGATGAGATTGACAACCAAAAAATGTATGACGATAAGGAAAGTTTCGACTTGCTCCAAGATTATTTAGAAGCACGATTTACAAATTTTAGACTTAATAGCACCACACTACATCATCAATGAAAGCCGTAAGTAGCCGAAAAGCAGTAGAATACTGACAGGAACTGGCAACTATTGTCGCCTTTTTTGTCAGTAAAAATGCTATAATGAAACTACTATGAAACTCACAATCCAAGAAATTGCAACAGTAGTCCATGCAAAAAATAATCTATCAGAACTGACAGACGCAGAAATCCATAACATTGAATTTGATAGCCGTCTGATTAAGCCAGGTGACATTTTTCTTCCGCTCAAAGGAGCTAGAGATGGGCATGAATTCATTGACATAGCTTTTGAAAATGGCGCTATTATCACGTTCTCCGAAAAAGAAATCAATCAACCCCATTTTCTTGTAGAAGACAATCTTGTCGCCTTTCAAACCTTAGCTCAGTACTATCTCCAAAAAACAAAAGTGCCTGTTATTGCAGTGACAGGGAGCAATGGTAAGACAACAACCAAAGATATGATTGCCGCGGTCTTATCAGAAAAATACATGACTTACAAAACACAAGGAAACCATAATAATGAAATTGGTCTTCCTTACACGATTTTGCATATGCCTGAGCGGACAGAAAAGCTTGTTCTTGAAATGGGTATGGATCACCCAGGGATATTGATTTTCTCTCAAAACTTGCCCAACCAGAGCTTGCATTGATTACACTGATTGGCGAAGCTCACTTGGAGTTTATGGGTTCCAGAGAGGCAATTGCTAAAGGAAAAATGGGGATTACCGCAGGTCTTCACGGGAGCTTATTGCACCAGCTGACCCGATTATCAATACCTACATTCCTGAAAACCAAAAAATAACACGCTTTGGGCCAAATGAAGATATTTTTATCACAAAGCTTATAGAACACAAGGACTATTTGAGCTTTAACGCTAACTTTCTTGATGAAACAATCACAATCCCAGTTCCCGGAAAATATAATGCCACAAATGCGATGTTGGCAGCCTATGTCGGACGTCATTACGGATTATCCGAAAAGCAAATCAAAGAAGCACTAGGAAGAGTTGAACTCACCCGTAATCGCACAGAATGGAAAAAAGCTGCGAACGGAGCCGATATTTTAAGTGACGTTTACAATGCAAACCCTACGGCGATGAAGCTGATTTTAGAAACTTTTCAAGCCATCCCCAAAAATGAAAATGGGAGAAAAATCGCAGTGCTTGCGGATATGCTAGAACTTGGAGAGACAGCAGCACAGCTTCACGCAGATATTTTGGAAACTCTAGATTTTGCGACAATTGATCAAGTCTATCTTTACGGGCCATTGATGGAAAATCTAGCAAAAGTTGCAACAGACAAGCCAGTCAGTCACTTTACAGACCTGTCAGCACTGACAGAAACTCTATCAGTTACTCTGACTCCTCAAGACCAGATACTCTTTAAAGGTTCTAATGGTATGAAATTAGCGACCGTTGTTGAAGCTCTGATGAATAAAAAATAAAACACTGATATTCAGTGTTTTTATTTTAACTTAGCAAGTGCGTGCTAATTTCCCACTAATGAAGTAATTACTTAAAAGCTAAATTATCAGAAAATTTAACTAATTCTTGACATTTAAAAAGCAGTTAAGTATAATATCAATACATTGAATGTTCAGAAAAATCAGAACGTTCGCTGAATGTCATTGTTAAAGAAATGAGTTTGCTCACTCCGCCTTAGCAACTTGGATTTATAGTAATTTCCAAATAGTTTGGACTCTAACTCATCTCTTAAGGAGAAAATAAATGAAAAAAAGTAAACTCATCGGCTTGTCCGTCCTTTCGTTAGCATCAGTTGGCGTTCTTGCCGCTTGTGGAAATAGCAACAGCGCTCAAAAAAATATTCAATTTTCCATTCCGACAGATGTCGCTTCTTTGGATACTACTTTACTCACAGACCAATACTCTTACGACGTTGCAGGAAATGTTGAAGAAGGAGCAACTCGTGTAAATAGTAAGGGTGATGCCGCACTAGCTTTAGCAAAATCAATTGATGTTTCAAAAGACGGTTTGACCTATACGATTACTCTAAGAGATGGCTTGAAATGGTCAAACGGAGATAAACTCACAGCTAAAGATTTTGTCTATGCATGGCAACGCGCTGTAGACCCAAAAACAGGCTCAGAATACGCCTACCTCATGGGTGCAGTAAAAGGTGCCAATGATATAATGGCGAGCAAAGCTGCGGTAAATACTTTGGGCATCAAAGCAGATAGCGATACTCAATTTACTGTCACTCTGGCACAACCAACACCTTACTTTAAATTCCTCCTCTCAGAACCCGTTTATTATCCTCTTGACCAAAAAGTTGTCGAAAAATATGGCAAACAATTCGGTACAACATCCGCAAAAATGGTTTATGACGGACCATTTATGTTTACCTCGAAAAATGGTTGGACAGGAACAAATAAAAAATTCTCTATCTATAAAAACCCAAATTACTACGACAAATCAGCTGTGAAGTCTGACGAGATAGATTTCCAAGTCATTAGCAATGCCAATACTGGTGCACAACTCTACAAGCAAAAGAAACTTGACTTCACTCTGCTCCCAACAACAGACCTTATCAATGCAAACAAAAACGTCAAAGGCTTTACAGTGTTTAAACAAGCCAGAACAGACTATATTGAGTACAACCAATCAGGAAAAAATGCTTCAAGTACAGATGCTCAAAAAGCATTAGCCAATCAAGATATTCGTGAAGCACTCAATCTTGCGACAAACCGTAAAGAAGTTGTTCAAACAGCATTGCCAGATTCAACACCAGCAACGAGCTTCACTCCAGTGGGCATGAGTAAGACAGCGACAGGAGAAGATTTTGCGACATATGCCAAACAAGATTATACCTATGATGCTGCAAAAGCTAAGACCTTATGGGAAACGGGACTAAAAGAAACGGGACTTACAAAAGTCACTCTGAGTTTTGAAGCAGCAGGTGACCTCGCGCCATCTGCCGCCACAGCAAACTATCTCCAAACTTCCTATGAAAAGGCACTTCCAGGATTAACCGTTAATCTGAAACTTGTACCATTCCAACAACGCTTAAAAGATGCGCAAAATGGTACATTTGACATGATTCTTTCAGGCTGGGGCGGAGACTATGCAGAACCTTCTACATTCCTCCAACTCTTTACCACAGGACAAGCCTATAACGATGGTAAATTCTCAAGTAAAGCCTATGATAAAGCATTTACAGCAGCGACGACCACGCCAGATGTCTTAGAGCCAGCCAAAGTAGATGCAGACTACAAAGAAGCAGAAACAGCACTCTATCAAGGCTCATACATCAATCCAGTAGATTTTCAAGCCAATCCAGCTCTGATGAATCCGAACATCAAAGGATTAGAATTTCACTCCACAGGACTTGCCTATGATTTGAAGACAGCATATTTAAAATAATAGACGAAAATAGCTCAGTAGAGCTATTTTTTCATATCTATAAATGACTAATAAAAATAAAACAAAAAATATTCAGAAAAATCTATCATTTCTCTTGACAAGCTTAAATGAACCTGATAAAATAAAGCATATCGAATTTTCAGACAATTGTAATTAAACTAGAAAATTCAAAAATAAAGATAAAAGAGGGAAATCACATGAAAACTTGGAAAAAAGTTACTTTAGGTACAGTAGCACTCGGCTCTGCAGCATTACTTGCTGCTTGTGGCTCAGGCTCAGGTTCAGCTTCAAAATCAAGTCGTGCACCACAGCTTGCCATTCCGACAGACATCACAACACTTGACTCGTCAATGGCGACTGATACATATTCAAATATTTTCATCGGTAACACTGAAGAAGGTGCAACACGTGTTAACGCTGAAGGGAAAGCAGTTCCAGCATTAGCTAAAAGTGTGGAAGCTTCATCGGATGGTTTGACTTATACCATTAAATTGAGAGATGGATTGAAATGGTCAAATGGAGATGCTCTTACAGCAAAAGATTTCGTCTATGCTTGGCAACGTGCAGTAAATCCTAAGACTGGTTCACAATATGCTTATCTCATGGCTAATATTAAAGGCGCATCTGAAATTATGGCAAGTAAAGCTGACCCAAGCACTCTTGGAATTAAACAAGTTTCAGATACAGAGTTCACCGTCACTTTGACGACACCAACACCATATTTTGACTTCTTGCTTTCTCAATCAGTTTATTATCCTTTAAATCAAAAGTTTGTTGAAAAGTATGGTAAAGACTATGGTACTTCATCAGATAAAACACTTTATTCAGGACCATTTGTCTTCAAAGGAAAAGGATGGACAGGAACCAATGGTTCATTCAAATTAGTTAAAAATCCTGACTACTGGGATAAGAAAAATGTAAAATCAGACGAAGTTGATTATCAAGTTGTCAAAAATCCAAATACAGCTGTTCAACTTTACAAACAAGGGAAACTTGACCAAGTTGGTCTAGGAACTCCAGACCTTTACAATGCGAATAAAGGCTACACTAAAAACACGAAACTTGTAAAACTTAAAGAAGCGACTACAGATTATATTGAATATAACCAAACAGGAAAAGGAACATCAAATCCTACTGCAGCCAAGGCTCTTCAAAACAAGAATATTCGTGAAGCATTGAATCTGGCAACAGACCGTGCGACTATCGTAGCTCAAACTACAGCAGGTTCAACAGTAGCAACAGGCTTGACACCAGCAGGTATGGCTAAGACTTCTGATGGTACAGACTTTGCAGAATATGCAGCTCAACCTTATACTTATGACCCAGCAAAAGCAAAAACACTTTGGGAAAAAGGATTGAAGGAAATCGGAGCAACATCTGTTAACCTTTCATACGAAACAGATGCTGATTCTCCAACAGCGAAACAACAAGCAGACTTCCTCCAAACATCATTGGCTAAAAACCTTCCAGGATTGACAATCACTGAAAAGATTGTACCATTCCAACAACGTTTGAAAGACTCTCAAAACCATCAATTTGACATGGTCAACTCACTTTGGGGTGGTGACTACGCAGAGCCATCTACATTCTTGTCACTCTTTATCAAAGGTTCAGGATACAATGATGGTGGATTTGTTAATCCAACTTATCAAGCAGCATGGGATAAAGCATCAACTCTTCCAGATGTGACAAATGATGATGCACGGAATGCAGACTATAAAGCAGCAGAAAAAGCACTTTATGATGAATCAAGTATCAATCCAATCTACTTCCGTACAACTCCAGCGCTTCGTAACACAGCGATGAAAGGATTGCAATTTAATTCTACAGGGCTTAACTACGACCTTAAAGGTGTGTATATCAAATAAAAAAATATCTCTTCGGAGATATTTTTTATGAAAATTATTGAAGCGTCTCAAAGTGTTAAAAGTGATAAGAAAAATTTTGTAGAAAAAACGTTCGGCAAAAATATAAAAATTCCCGCTTTTTTAGAAATGGTTATCCATTATACTTTACATTTCAGATTGAATTAAGTATAATACCAATATAATAAATTTTCTGACAATAATAAACATTGCAAATCAGAGAATATTTATGAAAGAGGGAAATCACATGAAAACTTGGAAAAAAGTTACTCTAGGTACAGTTGCGCTTGGTTCAGCTGCACTTCTTGCAGCTTGTGGTGGAGGTTCATCTTCATCTTCAACTTCAAAAAATCCACAACTTGAGTTGACGACAGATATTACTACACTTGATTCTGCTTTGGCAACAGATACTTATTCTGGAGAAATCATCGGTAATACGCAAGAAGGTCTGACTCGAGTAAATAACGAAGGCGTTGCTGAAAATGCTCTTGCAAAAGACATTAAAGTTTCTGATGATGGTAAAGTTTACACCATCACTTTACATGATGGACTTAAATGGTCTGATGGAACACCTTTAACAGCAAAAGATTTTGTTTACTCTTGGCAACGTGCAGTTAATCCTGCAACAGGTTCACAGTACGCTTACCTTTATTCAGATGCGGGCCACATCAAAAATGCTTCTGAAATTAACTCAGGTAAGATTAAAGACCTGAATCAGCTCGGTGTAGTAGCGAATTCGGATACAGAGTTGACAGTTACATTGACACAACCAGTTCCTTACTTTAAATTCTTACTTGCAGCTCCTGTCTATGCTCCAGTACAAAAAGCTGCGGTAGAAAAATATGGCAAACAATATGGTACAACTTCTGATAAGATGGTTTACTCAGGTCCATTTGTCTTCAAGAAAAATGCTGGTTGGACAGGAACAAATGCTAACTTCTCACTCGTTAAAAATCCAAATTACTACGATAAGAAGAATGTAAAATCTAATGAAATTGATTTCCAAGTTGTGAAGAATCCTAATACAGCAGTACAGCTTTACAAACAAGGTAAACTTGATGAAGCACCAATCGCATCACCTGAACTTTATAGCGCTAACAAAGGCTTTAATGGTGGTAAAGATTATGTACCTTTGAAAGAAGCTACAACAGCATATATTGAGTATAACCAGTCTGGTAAAGGAACATCAAATCCTACTGCTGCTAAAGCATTGCAAAATGTGAATATTCGTGAGGCAATCAATCTTGCTACAAATCGTAATGAACTTGTTAAACAATTTTACCCAGGTTCAGCACCAGCGACAGGCTTAGTGCCAGCAGGTATGGCTACAACTCAAACAGGAGAAGATTTCTCTAAATATGCAGCTCAACCTTATACTTACGATGTAGCTAAAGCAAAAGAATTATGGCAAAAAGGTTTGAAAGAAATTGGTGCTAAATCTGTAAATCTTACTTATACAACTGATGCAGATAAACCAGTAGCCAAAGCAACAGCAGATTATCTCCAAACTTCTCTTGCTAAAGCCCTTCCAGGTTTGACAATCACTGAAAAAATCGTACCATTCCAACAACGTTTGAAAGATTCACAAACTCAAAACTTTGATATGGTAATGACACTTTGGGGTGGTGACTATGCAGAACCATCTACTTTCTTGAATCTCTTTACACAAAATTCAGGACAAAATGATGGTAAGGTTAATAACCCAGCATATGAAGCAGCCTTCAATAAAGCATCTACACTCCCAGATGTAATGGATGATGCAGCACGTAATGCTGATTACAAAGATGCAGAACAAGCACTCTTTGAACAATCAAGTATCAACCCAGTATATTTCCGTACTACACCATCACTTCGTAACCCTAACCTTAAAGGCTTTAACTTCCACGGTACAGGTTTGAATTACAACCTTAAAGGGACTTACGTTAAATAATTGATAAATGAAGTCAAGACTTATTTAGTGGGAGTTTCAAACCACTGAATTTAGTCGGACGAAATTCAAAGCTTAGTGCTGCTTTATCTCTGACCTAAGAGGTCGGAGTATTAGCACGCACTTGCTTTGATAAATTTTATTTAATGAAAAAGCAGGGCTCTTTGTAGCGCCTACTTTTTCGTGTTATTATAGGAAAACTTAAATTATGCTAGTTAAATATATTTTGAAGCGCGTCCTTTTGATGGTGCTCACTCTTTTCTTGGTTATCACAGCAACTTTCTTCTTAATGCAAGTTATGCCAGGGACACCATTCAATAATCCCAAATTATCACCAGACCAAGTTCATGCGTTGATGATTACTTATGGACTTGATAAACCACTTTGGCAACAGTACTTGATTTATCTAGGTCATGCTTTTACAGGTAACTTTGGTACATCTTTTACTTACATGAATCAACCTGTTAGTATGATGATTGCGCAACGTTTGCCAGTTTCTGCCCAACTTGGTGTCGAAGCGATGATTATTGCTATTGTCTTCGGTGTTCTATTTGGCGTATTGTCTGCTCGTTATCGTAATACTTGGGTTGATGGACTTTTGTCGGTCATCTCAACTTTTGCTTTCTCAGTTCCTTCATTTGTTGTTGGTACTTTATTACTCTTGCTTTTTGGTTATACATTAAATGTCTTGCCAGTTACGGGTTGGGATGGTTTCGGAGCTTCGACATCTGTCATGCCTGCAATCGCCCTCTCTCTAGCTTCTATGGCACAAGTGACAGCATTTGTACGTTCTGAGATGATAGAGTCTTTAAGTTCTGACTATATTCTCTTAGCTAGAGCGAAAGGTTTATCTAGCAATGAAGTGCTTTGGAAACACGCACTTCGTAACTCTCTTATCCCAATGCTTACCTTGATTGGTCCAATGACAGCTGCTCTTTTGACTGGTTCAGTTCTTATCGAAACCATCTTCAGTATTCCTGGTATTGGTCAACAATTTGTTCAATCTATCCCATCTAAAGACTTCCCAGTTATTATGGGGACGACAATCGTTTATGCAGCGATGTTGATGATTATGATTCTTGTGACGGATATTATCACGGCATTTGTTGATCCACGTGTAAGATTGGACTAGAAAGGAGAGTAGAAAAATGGAAAATGTTAATAATAAATTTACCCTTGTGGGAACCAAAGGTTCTCATGATATGGAACTTATCTCAAAACCTGCTCTGACTTTCTGGCAAGATGCTTGGCGTCGATTTAAGAAGAATAAAATTGCAGTTGTCGCGATGGTTGTTGTTGTCTTTACTTTGCTCTTTGCACTGGTTTCTACTGTACTTGTTCCTCAAAAAGCAGCGAATAATTTTAACCCTAATAAAGTACAAGTTTATAAGAATTTACCTCCTAAAATCGGTAATCTTGGAATTCCTGGATTTGATGGTAGGTTTACCCCACCAGGTAACTCAGAAGCTTCCAATGTTTATAAAGACCAAAATGTTCCAAAAGGTACTTCATTCATTTTGGGAACGGATAATCTTGGACGGTCGTTGGCAAAACGTACGATTGTTGGTTTGCGTATCTCACTTTTGATTGCCTTTGCAGCGATTCTCTTTGATATTTTCATTGGTATTACCTATGGTTTGATTTCAGGCTGGGTCGGTGGTAGGGTCGATAATGTGATGCAGCGGATTATCGAAATCATTTCATCTATTCCTTATCTAGTTATTGTAACAATGTTGGGGATGCTTTTTGGTCAAGGGGTTACTTCAATTATCTTGGCGATTGGTATGTTTATTTGGACAGGGATTGCCAGACAGGTGCGTAACTTAACTTTGAGCTGGAAAGAACGGGAATTTGTCCTTGCAGCCCGTACCTTGGGAGAGTCTACTTTCCGAATCATGGTGCGTCATTTACTTCCTAATATGCTTGGTGTTATTATCGTTCAGATCATGTTTGATATTCCATCAGTTATCTTTGCTGAAGCTACGTTATCTGCAATTAATCTCGGAGTTAAGCCGCCAACATCTTCGCTTGGTTCATTAATTTCTGACGGTATTTCAAGTTTGCAATTTTATCCATTCCAACTTGCTGTGCCAGCCGTTGTCCTCTGTCTTTTGTCACTCTCATTCTTCCTCTTTGGTTATGGGCTTCGTGATGCGTTTGACCCTAAATCTGCGGATTAATAATGAAAGGAGAATGAGAAATGTCTGAAGAAACAATCTTAGAAGTAAAAAATTTACACGTAAACTTTAAAACATATGCTGGACAAGTCAAGGCTATTCGTGATGTATCTTTTAGTTTAGAAAAAGGTCAAACGTTGGCCATCGTTGGCGAATCAGGTTCTGGGAAATCTGTAACAACTAAAACCTTGATGGGTTTGAATGCACCAAATGCTGAGATTCCTGAAGGGCAATTACTTTACAAAGGTAAAGACCTTCTTAAAAATACAGAGAAAGAGTGGCAAGCGCTCCGTGGAAATGAAATCTCAATGATTTTCCAAGACCCTATGACTTCTCTTGATCCAACAATGAAAATTGGAAAACAAATTGCGGAGCCTTTGTTAAAGCACAATAAAGGGATGAGTAAAAAAGATGCTTTAGCACGTGCGTTAGAATTGATGAAGCAAGTTGGTATTCCTAAAGCAGAAGAACATATTAATGATTATCCGCACCAATGGTCAGGTGGGATGCGTCAACGTGCGGTTATTGCGATTGCACTTGCGGCAGATCCAGAAATTCTGATTGCAGATGAACCTACTACGGCACTTGATGTAACAATTCAAGCACAAATCATGCATATGATGGCTGAATTGCAAGCACGTATTAAATCATCTATTGTGTTCATTACCCATGACCTTGGGGTAGTAGCTGGATTTGCACACAAAGTTGCGGTAATGTATGCGGGGGAAATTGTAGAATATGGAACGGTTGAGGAAATCTTTTACAATCCGCAACATCCTTATACATGGGGATTGTTAGACTCTATGCCTACAGTAGAAACAGATGTTGACCGTTTGGTTTCTATTCCAGGGACACCTCCCGACTTGCTTAATCCTCCTAAAGGGGATGCTTTTGCAGCGCGGAATAAATATGCTCTTGATATTGATTTTGAAGAAGAACCTCCATTTTTTGAAGTATCTCCTACGCATTTTGCGAAAACATGGTTGCTTGATGAAAGAGCACCAAAGGTTGAGCCTTCTGATAATATTAAAGCTCGTTGGGCTCGTTGGGCTAAAATTTCAGGAGGTGCGGAATAATGGCTGAAGATAAAAAAGTATTGGTTGAGCTCAAAAATCTTGACTTGACTTTTAATAAAGGTAAACGTAATGCAAATAAGGCGATAAATGA
This sequence comes from Lactococcus protaetiae, assembly GCF_006965445.1. Lineage (NCBI taxonomy): Bacteria > Bacillati > Bacillota > Bacilli > Lactobacillales > Streptococcaceae > Lactococcus > Lactococcus protaetiae. The sequence goes on from NZ_CP041356.1 coordinate 915,754, forward strand.
TGTTTCTTTTCATATCTATGAAGGTGAAACATTTGGTCTTGTTGGTGAGTCTGGCTCAGGTAAAACAACAATTGGTCGAGCAATCTTAAAACTTTATGATAAAGATATTACTGGTGGAGACATTCTCTTTAACGGAATAGATGTCCGAAACCTCAAAGGACAAGAACTTAGAGATTTTCGTTCGCAAGCACAAATGATTTTCCAAGACCCACAAGCATCATTAAATGGTCGTTTGCGGATTAAAGATGTTGTTGCTGAAGGAATTGATGTGAATGGTTTGGCTAAAGATGAAGCTGACCGTACAAGACAAGTCGAAGAACTATTGAAGCTGGTTGGTTTAAATCGAGATCATTTGACGCGATATCCACATGAGTTTTCTGGTGGACAACGTCAACGGATTGGTATTGCACGTGCTTTGGCTGTAAAACCTAAGTTTATTGTTGCGGACGAACCTATTTCTGCTCTTGATGTGTCTATTCAGGCACAAGTTGTCAACTTGATGAAAGACATTCAAGCAAAAGAAAACTTGACTTATCTTTTCATCGCTCATGATTTGTCGATGGTAAAATACATTTCTGACCGTATTGGTGTTATGCATTGGGGTAAAATTTTGGAAATCGGTACTTCTGACCAAGTTTATAATCACCCTATCCATCCTTATACAAAGAGCTTGTTGAGCTCTATTCCTGCGCCAGATCCAATTTCTGAACGTGACCGTACACCTCTTATCTATGACCCTACTACTGAGTTAGATGGTCAAGAGCGTGAAATGCGTGAAATTGAGCCAGGACATTTTGTCTTTTCTACAGAAGCTGAGGCTACTGAGTATAAGAAAAATCTTATTTAATAAGCTATTTAATTTATCTCTTTGGTATTTACTGAAGGATAAACTAAACCTCTGGGAGTGGGGGTTTATAGATAGATATGGTGTCCAAGCTGCACCTAAAATCGGCTATTTAAGTTTTCTGAGCCTGTCGTAGCTGACAGGCTCATTTTTTGTGGTAATAGATTTAAACAAAAATATGCTATAAAATTAGCTAGAATTTTGATATAATTGACGAGATAGAATTTTCTAATCAGTTGAATGTTTCTAGTTATGCCAGTTCCACTTTAGAACTTATCACGATTTTGTGTCTATTTGCTTTATTTTCTGTTCGTGCTGAATCGGCAATTTTAAGCGATTAAGAAGGACAGAGCGAGTAACAACAGTGTGTACGGATAGCATGGGGATAGTAAATGCACACGGAGAGCGTTAGCAGAAGATGTGTGGAGATACTGATTTTGCGTTGTGAAATTTGAGTGTGATAGTGTATAGAAGAATAGATGAAGTCAAGACTTATTCAGTGGGAGTTTCGTAAAATATTTGTCCATTTTCTCTAGTCGCTGAAGCGACTGATAAAAGGGCAACTTGCCACTGATTTAAGGTACAACCTCACATCTTCGATATGAGGTCACACCTCCGCTTCGCTTCGTTATCCATTCGCTCTAAGCGACTAAAGTCGCAAGGCGAAGTGGTCTTGTCCAAGAAGCCTAAATTCTAAAGCACTAACGCCCTATGGCAGTCGGACGAAATTCAAGGATTGCCATTCCGACTAGGTGCTTCAGCACCGTAGCGAGGATGGACAGCGGAGCGAAGCGGAGATAGTGCTGCTTTATCTCCGACCTGAAAGATCGGAGATTAGCACGCACTTGTTTTGATAAAAATGATTGTCGCTTAAGATAGAGCTATCTGAGGGAGTATTCCGATGTAGAGAATAATAAAGATTCTATGAAAATAAATACAAGAGAAAGTTTAGATGATTTAAAATGAATGTAGCAGAAGAAATAAAAAAACGGCGCACCTTTGCGATTATTAGTCACCCGGATGCTGGTAAAACAACGATTACTGAGCAATTGTTAAAATTTGGTGGTGCCATTCGTGAAGCGGGAACTGTTAAGGCGCGTAAGACTGGTAATTTTGCTAAGTCTGACTGGATGGATATTGAGAAAGAACGGGGAATTTCGGTTACTTCATCTGTCATGCAGTTTGATTATGCAGATAAAAGAGTTAATATTTTGGATACTCCGGGGCATGAGGACTTTTCGGAAGATACTTATCGGACTCTGATGGCAGTGGATGCTGCTGTGATGGTCATTGATAGTGCAAAAGGGATTGAGGCGCAGACTAAAAAGCTTTTCCAAGTTGTGAAACGTCGTGGTATTCCTGTTTTTACTTTTATTAATAAACTTGACCGAGATGGCCGTGAGCCGTTGGATTTACTTTCTGAACTGGAGGAAATTCTTGGGATTGCCTCTGTGCCGATGAATTGGCCGATTGGAATGGGGAAAAATTTCCAAGGTTTATATGATTTTACGCATGGTCGGGTTGAAGTTTATCAGCCTGATGATGGTGAACGTTTTGTCGCATTTGATGCTAATGGAGAAGTACCTAGTAGTCATCCGTTGACGAAGAACCCGTTTTTTACTCAGGCTTTGGAAGATGCTGAACTACTTTTAGATGCTGGGAATCAGTTTAAACCAGAGGAAGTGGTTGCTGGACAGTTGACTCCTGTGTTTTTTGGCTCAGCGTTAACAAGTTTTGGTGTGCAGACTTTCTTGGAAACTTTCTTGGAATATGCTCCTGAGCCACATTCGCATAAAACGGTGGATGCTGAAGAAATTGAGCCTTTAAATCCTGATTTTTCTGGATTCATTTTCAAGATTCAGGCAAACATGGATCCACGACATCGTGACCGTATTGCTTTTGTGCGGATTGTGTCAGGTGAATTTGAACGTGGAATGGATGTGAACTTAGTTCGGACGGGAAAAAAGGTGAAGCTGTCTAATGTCACACAGTTCATGGCAGAAACTCGTGAAAATGTTGAAAATGCGGTGGCTGGTGATATTATTGGGGTTTATGATACAGGAACTTATCAGGTTGGTGATACATTGACAACAGGTAAGTTGAAAAAGGCTTTTGAGGCGTTGCCAACGTTTACTCCAGAACTTTTCATGCGTGTTCAGGCTAAAAATGTGATGAAGCAGAAGTCGTTTCAAAAGGGAATTGAGCAACTTGTGCAAGAAGGTGCTATCCAACTTTACAGAAGTTTTACGACTGGTGATATCATGCTGGGAGCTGTCGGACAACTGCAGTTTGAAGTGTTTAAAGACCGAATGGAACGTGAATATAATGCTGAAACGGTGATGACACCAATGGGTGCTAAGACAGTGCGCTGGATTAAAGAAGAAGATTTAGACGAAAAAATGTCTAGTTCACGTAACATTTTGGCGCGTGATCGCTTTGGTCATCCACTTTTCTTGTTTGAGAATGAATTTGCGATGCGTTGGTTCAAGGATAAGTACCCTGATGTTGAGTTGATGGAACAGTTTTCAGTTTGATTTTTGAAGTGACAGTCTTATCAATAAGGGAATTAGACTAAAAATGTGCGTTTATTGAGTTAAAAAAATTCTTGTCAGCACTGACAGGAATTTTTTGTATGCCATTTTTTCTGTCAGTGCTGACAGAAAGCGATTAGTGAAAAAAATTTCAAAAAAATAAATACCGTAAGCATTTTCAGATGAAAAAGTATGCTATAATAGATAAGTTACGTCAGGCGGGTCACACAAATTTCGCCTGTATCAAGCATTTCGGATGCTGTAATAGAAGAATTGTCGGAAGACAAAATTTAGAAATATAGGTGAAAATTTGAAATTTAGTGAACTCGGCCTGTCAGAAGGTATCGTAAATACACTTACAGAAATCGGCTATGAACAGCCAACTCCAATCCAAGAGCAAACGATTCAGCTCACGCTTGCAGGTCGTGATGTGATTGGTCAAGCCCAAACAGGAACAGGAAAAACAGCAGCTTTTGGTCTGCCAACGATTGAAAAAATCAATCCTGAGAATCCAGCCGTACAAGCGCTTGTTATTGCGCCTACGCGTGAACTTGCTGTGCAAGGTCAGGAAGAACTTTTCCGTTTCGGGAAGTCAAAAGGACTTAAAGTTCGTACTGTTTTTGGTGGTTCAAGTATTGAAAAACAAATCAAAGCACTCAAGTCTGGTGCGCATATCGTAGTTGGAACGCCTGGGCGTTTGGTGGATTTAATTAAACGTAAAGCTTTGAAAATCGACCATATCAGCACTTTGGTCTTGGACGAAGCGGATGAAATGTTGAATATGGGATTTTTGGAAGATATTGAATTTATCTTGTCAAATACGCCAGAAAATCGTCAAACTTTGCTTTTTTCTGCGACAATGCCTGCTGATATTAAAAAAATTGGCGTGAAATTCATGAAAAATCCTGAGCATATCAAAATTGCAGCGAAGGAAATGACCGCTGACCGTATTGACCAATATTTTATCAAGACAAAAGAATTTGAAAAATTTGATATTTTGACACGCTTGTTAGATGTGGAACGTCCTGAACTTGCGATTGTTTTTGGACGGACAAAACGTCGTGTGGACGAGTTGATTCGTGGACTTAAACTGCGTGGTTATCGTGCTGAGGGTATTCACGGTGACTTGGACCAAAATAAACGTCTTGCGGTTTTGCGTGATTTCAAAGCAGGACATATTGATGTCTTGGTAGCAACGGACGTGGCGGCACGTGGACTTGATATTTCAGGTGTGACGCACGTTTACAACTATGATATTACACAAGATCAAGAAAGCTATGTTCACCGTATCGGACGGACCGGTCGTGCTGGTAAATCTGGTCGTTCAGTAACACTTGTTTCGTATAATGAAATGGGCTACCTCCGTGCCATTGAAAATCTAACGAAAAAACCAATGAAAGGTTTGAAACCACCAACAAAAGAAGAAGCTTACCGTGCTTCATTGGCTGTTGCGATGGACGATGTTTTGCGTGATTTGACAGATGAATCTGCAAAGCTTTCGCTTGCAAAATTTGACAAGCAAGCAGAGAAGTTGTTGGAACAATTTGATGCTAAAGAATTGGTAGCATTGCTACTTCAAGGTCGAGTAAAAGACCCAGATAATCAAGAAGAAGTGAAAATTACGGCTGAACGTCCACTACCATTTAACGGCGAAGGTCAAGGCTTTAAGAAAAAAGGCAAAGGCGGCGGTCGTTACAAGGGTAGAGGAAATGGTGACCGTGAAGGTAATCGAGGCGGCTACCGTGGTGGAAATCGTGATGGTGAACGCGGTGGTGATCGCAAACGCTGGAGTCGTGATCGTGATGAAAATCGAGGGGTTACCGAGGAAAACGCGATGATCGTCGCTTTGATGACCGTAAACAAGCAGAAAAAACACCACGTAAGCGGACAACTGGTACTGAAAAAGCAGCAGGATTTGTGATGCGTAGCCGTGGGATAAATAAAGTCAAAAATGAATCTGTCAGTATACTGACAGATTTTTTAAGCTCTAGCTAGTGCTGGTATAAGGGATACGCTGATATTTTGAGAGCAGTTCTTGACGGTAACGTCCACTTCTTGTATAATAGCGCTATGACAAATAACAAATTTAAATCAGGTTTTGTGGCGATTTTAGGTCGTCCAAATGTAGGAAAATCTACATTTATGAATCATGTGATGGGCCAAAAAATTGCCATCATGTCAGATAAACCACAGACAACGAGAAATAAAATCCAAGGGATTTACACGACAGAAAATGAACAAATCATTTTTATTGATACGCCAGGAATTCATAAACCACATAATGCACTGGGAGATTTTATGGTGCAATCTGCTTATTCTACCTTGCGTGAATGCGATATGGTTTTATTTATGGTAGCTGCTGATGAACCAAGGTCTACTGGGGAAAATATGATTATTGAACGTCTGAAAAAAGCAGAAGTTCCAGTCATTTTGGTCGTTAATAAGATTGATAAAGTGCATCCTGACCGACTTTTTGAGATTGTCAGCGATTATACGTCACAAATGGAATTTGCAGAAGTTGTACCTATTTCTGCGAAAATGGGAAATAACACTGACCGACTTCTGTCAGCACTTACAGAAAAATTGTCAGAAGGGCCGCAATATTTCCCAGAAGACCAAATTACTGACCATCCAGAGCGTTTTTTGGTCAGTGAGATGATCCGTGAGAAAATCTTGCTTTTGACGCGTGAGGAGGTGCCACATAGTATTGCTGTGACTACAGATCAGATGACACGTGACATTGATACTGGAAAAATCCATATCATGGCAACAATTATTGTGGAGCGTAAGTCACAAAAAGGGATTATTCTTGGCAAAGGTGGCGATATGATTCGCAAAATCGGTAAAATGGCGCGGCGTGATATTGAGATTATGCTTGGTGATAAGGTTTATCTCGAAACATGGGTCAAAATCAAAAATGACTGGCGTGATCGTAAGATGGATTTGGCTGACTTTGGTTACAATAAAGACGACTATATGTAAAAATATGAAGTTAAGACTTATTCAGTGGGAGTTTTGTAAAATATTTGTCCATTTTCTCTAGTTGCTATCTTCGCTGCGCTACGTCGTCCACACCGCAGGTATACATGCTCGCTAAGGCGCTACGTGCTTCGCACGCCGTTCTGCGAACGGTCTACGCAACTTCGTTGCTCCGCTGTCCGTTTGCTTAACTGCTAAAGCAGTAAGAGCAAAAGGCAAAGTGCTGAGCCGCAATGGTTCTCGCTAAGTGGCTACGTACTGCGTATGCCGTTCTACGAACGGTCTACACAACTTTGTTGCTCCGCTGTCCTTTTGCTTAGGGGCTAAAGCCCCAAGAGCAAAAGGCAAAGCCGCAAGTCGAGTCGCAAATCACTAACACCCTAGGGCAGTCGGATGAAATTCAAAGTTGCCATTTCACCTTATCGCTTTAGCGAGTTGCGACTTCGACTAGGCACGTTCGTGCCGTAGCGAGAATTGACAGCGTAGCGAAGCGGAGATAGTGCTGCTTCATGTAAGGGTGTTGCGATTGCGACTAGCCACTTTATAGGATGATATGCTAGTTGTTGCACCTAGTGGCATAGCGAGCATCGACAGCGTAGAGATAGGAGATAGCACGCACTTACTTCGATGAAAATGGTGAATCAAGGTTGTCAGTGTACTGACAGCTTTTTTCAGTGCTGATAGCCATTGATTTGATGTTCAGTTTTACATTTTTTATGAATTTTTCTGATAATTGTGATATAATGTTGAAAATTATGATTATTGGGGGAAATTATGTGCGGATTTTTATTTATGGGAACATCTGATTTGACGATAGCGGAGTTTAAAGCAAATTTGCAATTGATAGAGCATCGGGGACCAGATGACCAACAGCACGTTCGTGACACATTGGGAAATGATTTTGGCTTTCATCGTCTGTCAATCATGGATTTGTCGGTATGTGGTAGGCAACCATTTGGATTGAACGGCAAGCGGTTGATGTGTAATGGTGAGATTTATAATTTTATTATTTTACGAAAGTTTTTAGAGGCTCAAGGTTATGAGTTCGCTGGAAATTCAGACTGTGAGGTGTTGATTCCATTGTTTGAAACACAAGGTATTGAAAACATGGTGAAAATGTTAGATGCAGAATTTGCCTTTGTGTTGGTTGATGAAAATACGGGTGAAACCTTTGCGGCACGTGATCCGTTTGGGATTCGCCCATTATTTTATGGCTATGCCAAAGAAACAGGAAAGATTTGTTTTGCCTCAGAGGCTAAAGCGCTTGTAAAATCTTGTCGTGATGTTTCACCATTTCCACCAGGATATTATTATGCAAATGGTGAGTTTTATGTGTATCATGATATTTCAGCAGTGAAACAGATGGTAGAAGAACCTCTCGCAGAGATTTCAGGGCATATTCGCAGAAAATTAGAACGTGCAGTAAAAAAACGTCTACACGCTGATGCACCGATGGGATATTTATTATCTGGCGGTCTTGATTCATCCTTGGTTTGTGCGATTGCTGCTAGGGAATTGGAGCAGCCGATTAAAACTTTTGCAATCGGTATGGAAACTGATCCTATTGATTTGAAATATGCGCGTGAGGTAGCTGATTTCTTGAAAACAGACCACACAGAAGTTTTAATGACAAAAGATGATGTACTTGGTGCGCTTCGTGATGTCATTTGGCACTTGGAAACATGGGATATTACAACGATTCGTGCTTCTATTGGGATGTATTTGATTTGTAAATACATTCGTGAGAATACAGATTTGAAAGTTCTGATGACTGGCGAAGTTTCAGACGAAATGTTTGGCTACAAATATACAGACTTTGCGCCAAATGCGAGCGAATTTCAAAATGAAGCATCTAAAAGAGTCCATGAGCTTTATATGTACGATGTTTTGCGTGCTGACCGTTGTTTAGCGGCACATTCACTTGAAGCGCGTGTACCGTTTGCAGACTTGGATTTTGCAAACTATGTGATGTCTATTAATCCACAACGCAAACTCAATACCTACGGCAAAGGAAAATATTTGTTGCGCCATGCTTTTGAGGGGACAGAACTTTTGCCAGATGAAATTTTATTCCGCGAAAAAGCTGCTTTTTCAGATGCCGTTGGTCATTCAATGGTTGACTATTTGAAAGAATTTGCAGAAAATAAATATACTGATGAGGAACTAGCTACGGCTAGGGAAAAGTACCCTTCGCACACACCTTTTACTAAAGAATCACTCCTTTATCGTGATATTTTTGAAGAATTTTATCCTGGATATGATGGTTGGATTGTTGACTTCTGGATGCCAAATTCAAAATGGGTAGGTGAGGAAGTGAAAGACCCTCAGCACGTGTTTTGTCAAACTATGGAGACTCTGGCAAGTAGGAAGAAGCAGGGGATACGGTTAATTCGTGATATAAATGTTAAAATGATTACTGACAGATATTCTGTCAGTAATTTTGATTTCTGTCAGAGTTGACCCTTAGGTTGAAGGTTATAGTGTTTACAGTGAGAATGTCAATCAGGAAAATTATCGTGATATGATATCATGATGTGCGAAGTGTAATTGTGTAATTGCACTGATTGAAAGGATTCATAGAAATTTAGAATATGAATGTTGTGCCAGAATATCAATGGAGAAAGGAGTCCTGCTCGTCAGGAAAATTTGAATTATGCCAGAATTACCAGAAGTTGAAAATGTTCGTCAAGGCTTGGAGCGTATCGTGGTGGGGAAAAAAATTCAATCGGTAGAATCGAGATATCCACGCATGATTTTGACAGGTTTTGATGATTTAAAAGCTAAATTGACTCATCATGTGATTACGGGAGTTACGAGAAGAGGAAAATATTTAATCTTTGAGTTTGATGATGAATTTCGATTAATTTCACATTTACGAATGGAAGGAAAATATCGATTGATTGGACTTGAAGAATCGATTGAAAAACATGACCATATTGCCGTAAAATTTGCTGACAGCCAATTGATTTATGCTGATGTAAGGAAATTCGGGACATGGGAGCTGATAAGTGCTGACAAACTTTCAGATTATTTTGTCAGTAAAAAAATAGGACCAGAGCCAACCTATGAAGCTTTTGACGAATCCATTTTCCTAAAAAAACTGCAACATTCGACAAAGAAAATAAAGCCCTATCTCCTAGAGCAGACGCTTGTAGCGGGACTTGGCAATATCTATGTGGACGAAGTCTTGTGGCGGGCAAAGATTCACCCAGAAACAATAGCGAAAGTGCTGACAAAAGCAAAGGTCCATCTCCTACACGATGAAATCATTGAGCTTTTGGGACAGGCAGTAGCGCTTGGTGGCTCAACAGTTCGAACTTATGCTAATGCATTGGGTAAATCCGGCACAATGCAAGAAGAGTTAAAAGTCTATGGTAAGACAGGTGAACCTTGTGTACGCTGTGGTACACCGATTGAGAAAATCAAGGTAGCAGGTCGTGGAACACACTTTTGCCCAACTTGTCAAAAATGATAAGCACTGACAGTATTCTGTCAGGATACTTTGAAGTGATTACTTTATCAGTGGGAGATTCTTTCTCTTCCGCTGATGTTAGTAGAACGAAAGCAAAGCTTAGTGTTGCTTATCCCGCCACCTAAAAGAGGTGGGGGAATTGCCACTCCGACTAGGTGCTTTGCCTTTTGCTCTTGCTGCTTTAGCAGCTAAGCAAATGGACAGCGGAGCAACGAAGTTGCGGAGACCGTTCGCAGAACGGCGTGCGAAGCACGTAGCACCGTAGCGAGGATGGACAGCGTAGCCCAAAGGGCGAAGATAGCAGACACTTGCTTGGTTAAAAAAACATAAAATATCTTGACTAAAAATTAAAAAAATAAGTGACAAAGTTCAATAAAAAACGTATAAAATAATAGCGCTAGGGACTTATAAAAAATCGTGAAAAATGCTATAATTATACGGTAAGTTGTTTCATGTTTTGTTGATGTACCACACAGAGATTGCGATAAAAAAGTGAACCTTGTGTTGTCTTTGAACATAAGCTATAAAGCTCTCAGTGTAACAACTAGGCGACCCATAGACAAAGCGAAACTCTTTGGGACAGGGCGCACTAAATTAAGAAGTCTAGTTGCTTAACGACACCTACCGACTACAAAGGCTGTTTAAAAAAGTGGGATTGACTTCACAAGTTGAACAAAAAAGAAGAGATGGAGATAAATTTTGGCAACAAAGAAAAAAACAAATTTTGATGATATTACCAAGAAATATGGAGCAGAGCGAGATAAAGCATTAGCTGATGCACTCGCATTGATTGAGAAAGATTTTGGGAAGGGCTCACTCATGCGTCTCGGAGAAGCAGCTAATCAAAAAGTATCAGTAGTAAGCTCAGGTTCACTTGCACTTGACATTGCACTTGGTGCAGGTGGATACCCTAAAGGACGTATCGTAGAGATTTATGGTCCAGAATCATCTGGTAAAACAACAGTCGCGCTTCATGCTGTTGCAGCCATTCAAAAAGAGGGTGGGATTGCAGCCTATATCGATGCAGAAAACGCACTTGATCCAGAATATGCCAAAGCACTTGGGTTAACATTGATGAGCTCCTGCTCTCACAACCAGACTATGGTGAACAAGGTCTGCAAATTGCTGAAAAACTGATTACGTCAGGAGCAGTTGACCTTGTTGTTATTGACTCAGTTGCAGCACTCGTTCCCAAAGCCGAAATTGATGGAGAAATTGGTGATAGTTCAGTTGGTTTGCAAGCTCGTATGATGTCTCAAGCGATGCGTAAACTTGCAGGACACATCAATAAAACAAAAACAACAGCAATTTTTATCAACCAATTGCGTGAAAAAGTAGGTGTGATGTTTGGTTCACCTGAGACAACTCCTGGTGGACGTGCGCTCAAGTTCTATGCATCAGTTCGTCTTGATGTCCGTGGCTCAACAAAAATCGAAGAAGGTTCGGGTGATAACAAAACTCAAATCGGTAAAGAAACAAAAATCAAAGTTGTTAAGAATAAAGTTGCTCCACCGTTCAAAGTTGCGCTTGTTGACATCATGTTTGGTGAAGGAATTTCAAAAACAGGTGAATTACTGAAAATTGCAGTAGATGAAGGAATCATCAAAAAATCAGGTGCATGGTTCGCTTATAATGACGAAAAAATCGGTCAGGGAGCGGAAAAAGCTAAGGGATATCTCAAAGAACATCAAGAAGTCTTTGATGAGATTGACCACAAAATTCGTGCTGCACATGGACTTCTTGGAGAAGCTACAGAAACTACAGCAGATGAGGCACCAGCTAAAACAACGAAAGCTAAAAAAGTAGATCTTCCAGAATCAGAAGAAATTGAACTCGAACTTGAAGACTAATCAAAACAACAAATAAAAAAGCAGTTGGTTATCCAACTGTTTTTGTTTTTCTAAAGATAGTGATAAGTCCAAAAATAACAATCCAAATGACTGAACCAATGGCAGGAACAAGTGTCTCCTTAAAGAAGAAAAGAGAGATAAAGATAAGCCCAAAACCAAGAATTGCAATAGGGACTAGGAACTTTGCTCCTGGAAGTATAAAGCCTTTAGCATCAAAATCAGGAGATTTCCTAAATTTGAGATAAGCTACTAAAGTCATAAGATAGACGACCAAAAAAAGATTAGTCGCAACGCTTGTAATGAATACAAAACCATTAGAAACGGCAGGAATCATCGAAATGAAAGGAGTCAAAAAGATGAGCAATGATGTGAAAAATAGTGCATTTATAGGAATTCCAGATTTTGAGAATTTTGTAAATGGTTTTAAGATTCTATCACCATTGATTTTTGAGAGTGAGTAAAGATTGCGAGTTGTTGAAAATAAAGCAGAATTTAAAGCAGAAGCCGCTGAAGTTAGAACAACGAAATTGATTAGAGCAGCTGCCCATTTAATCCCAATAAGCTCGAAAATCATAACAAACGGAGATTTATCAGCAGGGATGTCTTGCCAATGATAGATGCTCATGATTGCAAGTAAAGCGCCGACATAAAACAAAATAATTCGCAATGGAATTTGGTTAATTGCTTTTTTTAGTGTTGGTTTGGGATTTGCAGTTTCTGCGGCAGTCATTCCGATGAATTCCATAGCTACAAAGGCAAACATTACCATTTGGAAGCTTTCAAAAAATTGGAAATTCCATTGGGGAAGAGATGAAAATTGTGGGTGATATTTGTTAAACTAACCGTATTTGAACCTGTATGATAATGGCTAAAAATCAAAATAATAGCGGTCAAAATTAAACCAATAATTGCTACAATCTTAATCATCCCAAACCAGAACTCTGTTTCCCCGAAAAATTTAGAATTAAGTGTATTGAGTGCAGTTAACAGAGCCAAAACGAAAACTTCACTCAACCAAATAGGAAACTGAGGCAACCAGAAGTTGATGTAAGTTCCGATTGCTGTCAGTTCTGCCATTGCCATGAAAATGACGACAAGCCAGTAAGACCACTGGATGAAATAACCGGGTTTTCCTCCTAAATATCGGGAAACAAAGTTCAAAAATGAGTGCTGGCTGGGGTCTTGATAAAGCATTTCGCCAATCGAACGTAAAAGTACAAACATTAAGGCACCAATGATAAGGTAAACAAAGATAATTGAAGGTCCAGTCAAGCTGATAGATTTTCCAGCACCTAAAAATAGACCTGTACCAATTGTTCCAGCAATCGCTATTAATTGGATATGTCGATTTTGGAGTCCTCGGTTTGATGTTTGTGTTTCCGTATTTTCATTTATTTTCATAATGTATTTATTATAGTCCTTTTATGAAAGATTTTCAGGATTTATTTTTTTAAAGTAAGAAAATAATCCAAAGAGAACTGTCCAGACTACAGCACCAATCGCTGGATAGAGTGTTTCTGAATTGAAAAATAGTGAAATAAATACAATGGCAAAAACTAAAACGACTAAAGGAACAGTTATCTTTGCTTTGGGAGTAAGAAAACCATTTGGGTCGAAATCAGACGATTTTCTATATTTCCAAAAACTAAAAACAGTGATGAAATAAACGATAAGAAATAAATTTGTTGTGCATGAAGCTGCGAAGTCAAAAGCATTTTTTATCTGAGGAATCAGTGTCAAGATTGGAGCAAAAAGAGCCAATGCGCCCGCTAAATAGAGCGCGTTGAGCGGAATACCATGCCTTGAAAGCTTTGTAAAGGCAGTTAAACCACCTCTGTCATGCTGTTTGGCAAGGGAATATAGATTTCTTGTCGCAGAGAAAAGAGAGCTGTTTAGAGCCGATCCTGCTGAAGTAAGCACGACAAAATTAACCAAGGCAGCTGCCCACTTTATACCGATAAGTTGGAAAACCATAACAAACGGAGATTTATCTGCTGGGACATTATTCCAGTCAAAAATTGCCATAATTGCAAGTAAAGCACCAACATAGAAAATAAGGATACGGACTGGGATTTGATTAATGGCGCGTGGTAATGTTTTTCTAGGATTGACTGTTTCAGCAGCGGTCATCCCGATAAATTCCATTGAGGTGAAGGCGAACATTACCATTTGTAAAGCACCGATAAAATTCCAAACACCACGTGGGAAAAGTTGGAAACCATTTAAAATATTAGCAAACGATACTGTGCCGTGTATGGTAACGTGATGAATTGTTGTTGTATAGCTAAATTGGCTGATCATTAATATAATTGCGGTAACAATCATTCCTAAAATAGCTGCAACTTTAATAATAGCAAACCAAAATTCTGTTTCACCAAAAAATCTGGCATTGAGTGTATTGAGACCAAAAAGTAGGGCCAACATGACAATTTCAATCAACCATAAAGGAATTTGGGGCAGCCAAAATTGAACGTAAGTTCCAATTGCTGTAAGCTCTGAAATACAAACAAAGACAAGAACAAGCCAATATGACCATTGGGTAAAATAACCAATCCGAGTTCCAGCATATTTGGTAACGAAATTTAGAAATGAGTGCTGGCTAGGATCCTGATAGAGCATTTCACCGATGGTTCGCAAGAAAAAGAACATTGCAATACCAATGATGATATAAGCGAAGATAATACTAGGCCCAGTCATACGGATTGTTTTTCCAGCGCCTAAAAATAGTCCTGTACCTATTGTTCCAGCGATAGCGATGAGTTGGATGTGGCGATTCTGTAGTCCACGATTTCCTTCTGTAGTCTGTTCCATAAAATTTTGACTTTCTTTCTTAATTTTCTGACAATTATTAATTAATATAAAAAACAGTATAACATACTCTGTAATATAAGTTCAAGTGCTAAAAAAAGTTTCTGTCAGTACTGACAGAAAACGTTCGGGATTGACAGGTATTGTGATGGCTACTTTCATTGTAATTGCACTTATATCTTGTTATAATTGAGTTTGGCTGCTTAGAACTCAGGAAAATAGATAAAAGTCTCCAATGAGCAAAGCTCATCTCCATCTTTTCCTAATTTTCATGAGTTCTGGACAATCAGCCTCACATCTTGTTATAATTGAATCATGCTAATCATTGATGAAAATTTACTAGAGATAGATGACTTAATCGACAAAATACTTGTAGAGTTTGCTAAATTTCCTGAAGTTAGGGCTTATAGACAAGCTAAATCGGATTTTTTGGATGACGAGAAACTCCAAGAAAAAATTGCGCGGTTAAATGAGAGCGCAGATTTCATCATTTTTCGTCCAGAATTAAAAGCTCTGCAAAAAGAAGTTAATGTTGATGATAAGGTTTATGCATTGCGTTTGGCTGAAAATGATATCCAGACCATTCTGTCAGTACTGACAAAAAAAATTACGAGTAGTATTTCTGAAAACATTATTGTTGATGAAAATTTACCATTGAAAGGAGGCGGACACCGTGGACGACATCATGGAACAGTTTGACAAAAAAGAAATTCGCCCATTAGAAGTGCCAGGACGAATAGCAATATATGTTTACTGCAACTCTTATAAGGGAACTCGCCAGCTGGCAAGATTTGGAGATGTAGCTTACACAAGTCAAAAGGCACATTACAGTTTGCTTTATGTTGATGAAGAGCAGCTTTCTGAACTCCTCCCAAAATTAGAAGAATTGAAGTTTGTAAAAAAAGTTCGTGTAGGACATCTTAAAGAGATGAATAAAAACTTTTCTGAGGCATTTTTACTGACAAATCAAGAAGTGAAAAAAGAACTTGAGGCATAATTGAGTAGTAAAAAATCTTGACTATGATTAGTGTTTATAATCTAAAAAATGAAGCAAGAAAATTATATCTATAAAATACGTTCATTTGTATATCATTTGAGTGTAGGACATTTTTTTGTTAAGATTAGTCAAGTAGGTTGGTTAGTATAGATTACAGAATAATCAACACAAGATGCAATCTCTAAATGATATAACATTGACAGTGCGTTTTGTCATTGTTTTTATCATGTATGTTTAACCTTATTTGTTTTTATATCCCTGATGACCATTCATCAGTGCTAGAGATTGTATGCTTTGAAGTGATTACTTTATTGATAGACCAATGTTAGAGTACAATCTCTAGGTGTAACAACTAAGCGACTAAAGTCGCAAGGCGAAGTGGTCTTGTCACTGAAGTTTCTAAGACCCTAGGGCAGTAAAACGAAAGCAGAGCTTGCCTTTTCAGTGAGTTGCGAATTCGACTAGGCACGTTCGTGCCGTAGCGAGAATCGACAGCGCAGTGAAACGGAGATAGAGCAAATGGACAGCGTAGCTCAAAGGGCTGAGATAGCACGCATTTGCTGAGTTAAAAAATTACTTTTAGTGCTGATTTTGCGCGATGAATGAGCGTTAAATAGAGTCACGAAAGTGATACAGTGAAGTAGTTCTTATTAAAAACTTAAATAGCATTAGATAACTAAGGAAAAAATTATGTTGGAGATTCATTATTATTTCACTCCTATTCTAGACCATTTGGAGCGATTCGACCAAAACGATTGGCACTTACATCCCATTGTGACCCTGCCTGCTGCAAAAGAATTGCGTGATGTAGAAGATTTGCCTAAAAATGTTGCATCGCTTAATGCCTGCCATGACCGTTTACAAAAAATCTCATTAGATTATCTTACTGTCACACTTTATGGACGGAAGCAAGGGCGACTGTTTTTGTTACTCCTTCAAGACTGTTTGTCTGAAATAACAGTTTTGGAGTATACTGACCAAATACGTCAAAAGATTTTAAAAAAGCTAAACATAGCAACGTCAGATTTTATGGAATATCGACAATTTGCAAAAAGACACTTGTCATTAGACCTAAAAGATTTCAGGAAAAATGATTTTCATGCTTCGCCCTCTAGTCTTGTCATTACTGACAAAGAATGCTTACATATGGAAAAATGCTCTCATCTTGCCTTACAAGATTATCTCAATCAAATTGAAAAAACTGCCTAAACAGGCAGTTTTTTGCATCACATTGAACCTAAGTGAAGCATTGAATCGGCGAATAAAGGACTTATCAGCGTAGCTGATAAGTCTGTCAGTATACTGACAGACTTTTTTGATTTGCTTATAGCTGACTTTTATGCAAAGATAGTGATAAAGTAGCTGTCAGTAACTTTATGAAAGACTACTTACGTAAATGACGCAAACAATCCAAAAATCGAACAACTTTTGATTTTGAAAAACGATATTCAACACGATTTTTTTCAAGAAACTCAAAGAAGTCTTTCTTTCCTTGTGTATTATCTTCTACTTCAAGCTCTAATTCTTAATCGGTGTGTCCGAGATAATCATTCTTATCTAACGCAGCAAGCCCAATAGGAAGTTGTTGCTCATAGCGAATCGTCGTCAAACTACCAATCAATGTAATTTCTTCTAAATTAATATCGCGCGCAGTAAGCAATTCACAAATTTCACTAAGGTCAGTATTCCCACAAGTGATATTTCGCTCACCTAATAATTGCTGCGCTTCTTCAAGGGTAAGAGCAATATTATATTCGATATTTCCAACTTCCTGTGGCACCTTCAATGTCATCTCAGCGGATTTATCAAAAGTCCGAATACGTAAAGCAAGCTTTTTTTTACGTAGTTTGAAATCTTTAGAATCCAAGTAATGATTTGTCTGCCTAACAGGGGTAATATGTGTAAATAGCTTCTTTAACTGGTCATATTCTGCTAAAGAGAGCAGCGATTTATACTCAATCTCCAAGTTCGTACTCATTTTAAATTATTAATAAAGCTGTTTACTGAGAAGCAATTCTAGCAAAAGTAGCTTTCCTTTCAGATATGTTAAAAATAGATATTAACTAAAAGTATAGCAAATCCTAAGATAGAAGTAAAGTTGAGTAGAAACATCTAAAAAATTCATAGTTCAAAAAATTTAGTTACCAATCATCGCGAAACCGCATTTCGAATGGCCTATGTTTGATTATCTGTTCGCTCCAAGTTGATAATCAAAAGGACAGCATATTCTCTGTTAGCAGATTTAGAGGCAGGCTAGTATAAAGGAAGTCAAGACTTATTCAGTGGGAGTTTCGTAAAACATTTGTCCATTTTCTCTAGTCGCTTCAGCGACTGATAAAAGGGCAACTCACCACTGAATTTAAGGTACAACCTCACATCTTCGATATGAGGTCACCTTGTCCAAGAAGCCTAGGCGCTAAAAGCGCCAACGCCCTATGGCAGTCGGACGAAATTCAAAGATTGCCATTCCGACTAGGTGCTTCAGTACCGTAGCGAGGATGGACAGCGTAGCCGTAAGGCGGAGATAGCACGCACTTGCTTCGATAAAGATAAATATATGATAAAGTGACAACAACTGATGAGAAACAAGATAAGTTATGTTAAAATATTAGATGTGATTGAAGTGATTACTTCATTGGTGGGAGAAGATAGCACGCACTTGCTAAGTTAAAGACAGAGAAAATGAAATGAAGTCAAGACTTATTCAGTGGGAGTTTCGTAAAACATTTGTCCATTTTCTCTGGTCGCTATCTTCGCTGCGCTACGCTGTCCTTTTGAGCAGTTAAGCAAACGGACAGCGGAGCAACGAAGTTGCGTAGACCGTTCGTAGAACGGCGTGCGAAACACGTAGCGCCTTAGCGAGCATCGACAGCCTTTTTATCAGCCGCTTCAGCGGCTAGATAAAACGGACAAATGTTTATCGCGTAGCCCAAAGGGCGGAGATAGCACGCACTTATTTTGATAAAATCATGAGGTTTCATTTCGCGATTAAAGTACAGAACAAACAAAATAAGAAAGGAAAACGCAAGAAAATTACCATGAATTCTTAGGGATTTTTAGAGATGATTAGTATAAAAAATAGTGTTAACTGTTATTTGTTTTTCGTATATTGATGTAGAGCGATACATGGAAATATTATTCTTGCATTATAAAATTATGTTTAATTGGGAAGAGTTTCTCGACCCGTATATCCAAACGGTCGGAGAATTGAAAATCAAGTTACGTGGAGTGCGTAAGCAATATTTGAAAAAAGGTTTATATTCACCTATTGAATTCGTTACAGGACGTGTCAAAAGACGTGAATCAATCATCAATAAGGCAAAAATGCGTGGTTATACTAGAGATACTTTATCCGAGATGGAAGATATTGCTGGTATCAGGGTCATGGTGCAATTTGTTGATGATGTTTGGGATGTACTCGAACTTTTGCGTAAACGTAAAGATTTCAAAATCGTCGAAGAAAGAGACTATATTAATCATCAAAAAGCTTCAGGCTATCGCTCTTATCATGTCATCATTGAGTATCCGATTGATACAATTGAAGGATTTCAGATTGTGAATGCAGAAATTCAGATTAGAACTTTGGCGATGAATTTTTGGGCAACAATTGAACATTCGCTGAATTATAAGTATGGTGGTTTAATTCCTGATGATGTCAAAGCCCGTTTGACAAATGCTGCGAGGGAAGCGGCTCAACTTGATGCGGAAATGGGCGAGATTCGAGAGGATATTCAGGAAGCGCAGCTACTCTTTGACCGTCCGCAACAAAAACAAGACTTTAAGAAAGAAAACGGAGAAGATAATGAACTTTGGTAAAAAAATCTGGCTCATCGGAAATTCAAGCGCAAAATCGAAAAAGACGATGGATAAATTGAGCAAGATTTTAAAAGCCGAACACTTTATTTTTGATGATATTAACCCTGAAATTGTAATCTCTGTAGGTGGTGATGGTACTTTATTACGCGCGATGCATATGTATGAATATCAATTAGATAAAGTACGTTTTCTAGGAGTGCATACAGGGCATTTGGGTTTTTATACTGATTTTACAGATGAAGAATTATTTGAGGTAGTTGAAGCATTGTATGGAGAAAATCCAGCAAAAGCGATTCGTTATCCTCTAATTAAAGTTCAAGTGAATTTCACAGATGGTTATAAAATTGTCCGTCATGTTCTTAACGAATCGACTATCCGCAGAGCAAGTAAGACCATGGTAGTAGATGTACGAATCTCGGATTATTTATTTGAGCGTTTTCGCGGGGATGGTCTGTCCATCGCGACACCAACAGGGTCAACGGCTTATAATAAATCAATCGGTGGTGCGGTCATGCATCCGAGAGTAAAAGCGATGCAGATTGCTGAAATTGCAAGTTTGAACAATGTTGTTTATCGTACCCTGGGCTCTCCTATGATTGTCGCTGAAAAAGATACGATAAGGGTGTGTCCTGCACCAGAAGATGATTATAGTTTAACCTTTGACCAGTTGACCTTTGAATATAAAAATATTGAATCAATTGAATATAGTTTGGATGGCACGACAATATCTTTTGCAAACTGTGCACATACTCCATTTTGGGAGAGAGTGAGTAAATCTTTCATCGGGGAGGTTGAATAATGCAATTCGCCTTCACGAATGATATTGAGGGAAGCATGGTCAAATCAATGCTTGGGCGACATGGCGTTTCAAAAAGACTGTTGGCAAAGATAAAATTTGATGGTGGGTTGATTACGGTCAATGGTGAGGAGCAAAATGCGATTCATAAACTACACCTTGGAGATGTTGTGACCATTACAACACCTAATGAACCAGACAATGAATTTTTAGTGCCTGATGACACTCCACTGAATATTTTATTTGAAGATGAACATTATTTAGTTGTTGAAAAACCAGCAGGTAAACCTTCAATTACTGGTTCTTTGCATCCTACAGGTGCGATGTCAAATGCTGTCAAAGGGTATATTTCCAGACAAAATTATGCGAATCAGACGGTTCATATTATTACGCGTCTTGACCGTGATACGAGTGGAATTATGTTTTTTGCCAAACATCGCTATGCTCATGCACTGATGGTGCAACATAAGTTTCGTGACACTCTAGAAAAAAGATATTTTGCTCTTGTAAATAGCGAAGGGCTTCCCGATTCTGGTGAGATTGACTTACCTATTGGTCGATGTGATGATTCTATCATCAAGCGTCAAGTTCGGATGGATGGAAAGGCGAAAACAGCGCTGACAAGTTTTGTCAGTGCTGACAGAAAAAATAATTTAGCTTTATTAGACATTACGTTGCATACAGGTCGTACCCATCAGATTCGCGTTCATTTTTCGCATCTAGGTTATCCACTTATTGGTGATGATTTGTATGGGGGTAACCATGATTTGATTGAGCGACAAGCACTTCATTGTCATCATTTACAGTTTTTACATCCTTTTACTGACGAAATGGTGCATATCGAACTTGATATGCCAGAAGATATGAAAAAATTACTGACATAAATCCTGTCAGTATACTGACAGAACACTCATCAAAGCTGAGCGTTCTTTTATCTGCTGATTTAACTTAGTAAGTGCGTGCTATTCCCCCCACCTCTATAAGGTGGCGAGATAAGCAGCACTATCTCCGCTTCGCTACGCTGTCCATTCGCTCTAAATCGCTAAAGCGATAAGGCGAAATGGCAAGCTCTGCTTTCGTTCTACTGCCCTAGGGTCTTAGCGCTTTAGCGCTTAGACTTCAGGGACAGGGTGACCTCATATCTTTGATGTGAGGTTGTGCCCTAACATTGGTGGGGAGAAAGAATCCCCCACCAATGAAGTAATCACTTCAATGCTCACTTTGGTCGCATTGAACTGACAGAATTTCATGAAAACAAAAAACTACTGACAAACTTGTCAGTAGTTTTTACTTTCTATACGAATTAGAATTTCCAATCTTTGATGATTTTTACACCAGTAATTTTTTCAGGATGAACAGGTGATGATTGTTCACCGCTTGTTGAATTAGCTTGAACTTCGGCTGAAGCAATCTTGTCCACAACATCCATTCCTGAGATGACCTGTCCAAAGACAGTATAACTACCATCAAGACTAGGATAACCACCTTTTTTGTAAGCATCAATAATTTTTTGTGGATATTTACTCTTATCTTGAATTTGGCTTGTCATATCTTGTGAATTTTGGACAATGAAAAATTGTGAGCTACTAGAAGTAGGTTGACCAGTATTAGCAAGAGAAAGCGCCCCGCGAATGTTATAAAGCTGATTTGAAATCTCAGTATCAAAAGGTTTCCCACCAAAAATCGAAGCACTACCTGTTCCTTGATTAGAAGGGTCACCTGTTTGAATCATGAAATCCTTAATCACGCGGAAAAATTCATTGTTTTTGTAATAGTCATGTTTAGCGAGGACAAGGAAGTTTTGAACGGCATTAGGAGCAAGCTTAGGGAAGAGTTTAATATTAATATTTCCAGCCGTCGTTTGAATCTGTACCTCAGCTTCATCACTTGCTACAGTGGTTGAAAGTTGAGGCAATGCTAGGTCGTTAAGGGCCTCTGTAGAATTCTTAACTGCGGGATGTAAAGTATAATTTGTTGGATAATCAGCAGCTTTAGCAGTTGATTGCGTTGTTTGAGAAGTGTTTTTTGAAGAATCAGCAGGTTTTCGGTTTGCAGAGTAAATCAAAAATGCGATGGCTGCTACTAAAATAATGCCAAGTAGTCCAAAAATAATAGAAGTTTTTTTCTTATTCATATGAGTATTTTATCATAAAAATAAGTAATTATAAATTTTTATCAAGTTATCTCTTGCAATTTTAAAAGAAAAGGTATAGAATAATAAAAAACATTGAAAGGAGAATCACAAATGAAAAACTTTACTTCACGTCATCATCATGTGCATAGGTAGAGGTTGTATCATACAAAGGTGTAGATACAACTTTTGAGTACGCTCAAGTATCTATGCCGGTGATTCTCAAGAGACCGGTTGTTAAAGACAATCGGTCTTTTTATTTGCTCGTACTCACCTTTGTGAAAGATATTTTTGGCTTAATGCTTAAGATATTCCTAAAAGCAAAGGTTATTTCTTTAGAAAGATAAGTCTGAAAATTCTTTATTTTCAGTCGAGAAAGGAAACTAAATGTCTTATATTATTGGGATTCTTCCCCAACTTGCTCAGGGATTTGTTATTACACTTCAGGTTTTTGTGATTACATTGATTATTTCTATTCCACTAGGTATCATTTTTGCTTATCTTCTACGTGTTCCTATCGTAAAATGGCTTTTAAATCTTTACATTTGGGTCATGCGTGGCACTCCCTTACTTTTACAAATTATCACAGTATATTTTGGATTACCCTTGATTGGAATAACGATTACTAATCGCCTGCTGTCAGTTTTGATTGCTTTTGTGTTAAACTATGCGGCTTATTTCGCCGAAATCTTCCGCGGTGGTATTGGAGCTATTCCAGAGGGACAATACGAAGCATCCAAAGTATTAAAGCTCAGCAAATGGCAAACAACACGGTTGATTATTCTTCCCCAAGTCGTCAAAATCGTTCTCCCTAGTGTAATGAATGAGGTAATTAACCTTGTAAAAGATAGTTCTCTTGTATACGTCGTAGGGATTATGGATGTGACTTTAGCGGCTCAAACAGCAATGAACAGAGATATTACTCTCGTACCGATTTACATTGCAGGGCTTTTCTACCTTGCTTTCAATGGTATCCTTACAATCATTGCTAAAATAACAGAAAAAAGATTCAGTGTTTATAAATAATCGTACTCACATCTTTAGAGGAGAAATCATGCTAGAAATTAAAAATTTAACAAAGAAATTTGGCGAAAAGAAGATTTTTGAAAATTTTAATCTAACGATTAATGACAGTGAAACACTTGTGATTTTGGGACCATCTGGTGGAGGCAAAACAACGTTATTGAGAATGCTTGCTGGTCTCGAAAAAATTGATAGTGGAACGATAAGCTTTAACGATGATGAAGTCACACTTAATCAAGAATATTTTGATAAAAATTTACTAGGTTTTGTATTTCAAGATTTTCAGCTCTTTCCGCATAAAACAGTCTTGGACAATCTTATCCTAAGTCCGGTTTATACACAAAATCAATCTAAAAAAGAAGCAACGCAGAAAGCGAAACTTTTGCTAAAAAATTTGGATTTGGAAGGTTTCGAGAAAACTTATCCTTATGCTTTATCTGGGGGCAAAAACAACGTGTTGCACTTGCTAGAGCGATGATGATTAATCCTAAGATTATCGGTTATGATGAGCCAACAAGTGCCTTAGATTCAGAATTGCGCAATCAAGTTGCTGATTTGATCTTGACAAATAAACAAGCAGGTGTAACGCAAATTGTCGTGACACATGATGCAGAGTTTGCGGAAAAAATCGCAGATAAAATTCTCAAAGTCAATCCGAGAAATTGAATATTGATAACTAACTGAGTTCGTCCTCCTTGAAAGGTGTGAAAAAAGATAAAGCTGTGAACCTGTCTGCGACAGAATCTCCAGCTTTCCTATCTCCGTAGTGCAACTACTACGCTGTCCATTGGCTTATACGCTGAAGCGTAAAGAGCCAAGTGGCATTTTTCAACCTTTCAAAACAGTCGGACTCACATCTTACTTAACTGAGTTCGGAGCGCTAAAAGCTAGGCGATTAGATAAATTGGAGAACCGTGCTTTCGCACGAACCTGAATTTTCCTAATTTCAGGATGAGCGTTCCTTACATCTTAAAGAAAAGGAAAAAATATGAAAAAATTACAAACACTATTTATTACATTTATCGCAGTTTTGGCTGTTGTTACACTTTCAGCTTGTTCTTCAGCAAAGGCAAAAAGTTCTAATACTTGGGCGACAGCGGAGAAAACTAAGTCAATCACAATTGGTTTCGATAATACTTTTGTCCCAATGGGATTTAAGGATAAAGATGGAACTTATAAAGGATTTGACATTGACCTTGCGAATGCAGTTTTTAAAAAGTATGGTATAAAGGTGAAATGGCAACCCATCAACTGGTCAATGAAAGAACAAGAACTAAAAAATGGTAATATTGATCTAATCTGGAATGGTTACTCAGTTACACCAGAGCGGAAGAAGCTTGTACTTTTCTCTAATGTCTATATGGAGGGTGGAGATGTGCTTGTTACTAAAAAATCAAGTGGTATTACCTCTGCGAAGGACATGAAAGGAAAAACAGTAGGTGTGCAATCTGGTTCATCGCAATATCAAGAATTTGAAAGTGAACCAAAAGTATTGAAGGATAGCGTTTCTGGAAACACAATTTCGCAATATAGTAACTTTGATCAAGGATTTCTTGATTTACAAAATGGTCGAATTAATGCTTTGCTTGTTGATGGTATTTATGCAAACTATTACCTCAAACAAGCTAAACAAACAGATAACTATAATGTTTTTAGTGCTGGGTTTGCTGGAGCTCCAACAGCAGTCGGTGCTAGAAAATCAGACAAGGAACTTATTTCCAAGATTAATCAAGGAATCGCTGGTTTACACAAAACTGGAGAGTTTCAAAAAATATCAGAAAAATGGTTTGGTAAGGATGTTTATCCAAGCTCAAAATGAATTTAATCGGACGAAATTCGAAGCCTAATGCTGCTTTATCCCACTAGGGATATTAGCAAGCACTTGCTTTGATGAAGAGGTGCTAATCATGAAAATAGAAGAAATTTTGGGAAAACTGGTATCTTTTAATACAGTTAATGATTCAGAAAAAGAAAAGATGTTCGACTTTATTCGAAATTTTCTAACTGATTATCATTTTAAATTCAAGAACGTCGGTGCCTGTCTTGTAGCAGAACGAGGTAAAAGTAAGATTGGATTTTTAGGTCATACAGATACGGTGCCAGCAAGTGAAAAGTGGATGACTAATCCGTGGGAACTTGTCCAAAAGGGTGATAAACTTTATGGTTTGGGAGTTTGTGATATGAAAAGTGGGATTGCGGCAATGTTGTTTGCTGCAACACAAACGGAAAAAGCAGTAACGTTTTATTTTACCTATGATGAAGAAATTGGGTTTGCGGGGGTCCGTGATTTAATTGCGGAAGAAGAATTTCCAGAAACAGTAATTATTTGTGAGCCAACAGATGAGCGCGTGCTAAATGCAGGGAAAGGATTATTTGAATTTAGAATTGACTTTTCAGGAGTAAGAGTGCATAGTTCAGTTGCTACTGATGATAAAAATGCTATTTTCAGAGCGACGGATTTTATAAATGAGCTTCGTTACTTTAGCGCAGAACTCCGTAAAAGTCAACCGAATAATAATTTTTCAATACCATTTACCAGTATGAATGTTGGGCAGATTTCAGGTGGAGATTCGGTTAATTCTACTGCTGAAAAATGTTGGATAGTTGCAGACTTTAGAACGAATCCCAACGAACACCAAAAAGTAAGAGAGAAGATAAAAAGATTATCAAATGAACAACCGATAAAACTTACAATTTTAAATGATATTGAACCTTTTGAAAATAAGATTTTAGAAGGGCAGATGGATAGAATATTTGATAAAAATTTTGAGGGTGATGATGGTATGACAGAGGCAAGCTTTCTTCCTCAGACCACAACACGTATCATCTATGGTGCAGGTCCAGATACCTCACACCAAGCAGACGAATATGTTTCACTAGAATCTTTGAAGCGTGTTGCAACTATTTATGAGAAGCTGATTGAGCAAAGTTCTCAGTAAATAGTTGATGAAGTCAAGACTTATTCAGTGGGAGTTTCAACTCCCCACTGAATTTAGTCGGACGAAATTCAAAGTTAGTGCTGCTTCATCCCCTACCTAAGAGGTAGGGGTGTTAGCACGTACTTACTTCGATAAAACTGTTGATTTGAGACCAAAAGTCATAAAAGTGATAGAATATATAAGTCATACTAACGAAACTTAGTGGTTGATGATAGAAAAAAATTAATATATAGGAAAATATTTTGGAGAATCAAAATCAGGTGAAGCGCAACCTTAAACAGCGCCATATTACAATGATTGCTCTTGGTGGTACGATTGGTACGGGTCTATTTTTGACTTCTGGAGCGACGATTAGTCAAGCTGGACCGTGGGGTTCAGTGCTTGCTTATGTTTTTATTGGGATTATGGTTTATTTTGTAATGACTTCCTTGGGTGAGATGGCGACTTATCTTCCGACATCAGGTTCATTTTCTGATTATGGAGGGAGATATGTTGATCCAGCGTTTGGTTTTGCTTTGGGGTGGAATTATTGGATTAATGGTGCAATTACAATCGCTGTCGATTTGACAACGGCTGGATTGATTACTCAATTTTGGTTTCCTCATATTCCTTCATGGATTTTTTCTGGAATTGCAACAATCTTGATTTTTGTGATTAATGTTCTTGCCGTGGGAGCTTTTGGTGAAACGGAATATTGGCTTTCAACGATAAAGGTAATTACTATTGTTCTATTTCTTATTATAGGTATCTTAACGATTGTGGGTGTTTTAGGGCAAGGCAATGTTGATGTGGCAGCTAATCTGACTGCTGGCAATCATGGATTTGTTGGTGGTGTATCTGGATTTGTTGGAGTGTTATTGATTGCAGGTTTCTCTTTTCAGGGGACAGAGTTACTTGGTGTAACTGCGGGTGAGTCAGAAAATCCTGGACAATCTATTCCGAAAGCGATGAATTCAATTTTCTGGCGGATTTTACTTTTTTATATTTTTTCAATCATTGTTATTGCGGCGATTATTAATTTTAAAGACCCACGACTGCTCAATCCAAACTCAACGGCAGTAATGAGCCCATTTACTATTGTCTTTAAAAACATTGGTTTTGCACTCGCGGCTTCTGTGATGAATGCTGTGATTTTAACTTCGGTTATTTCTTCTGCAAACTCTGTGATGTATGCTTCTACACGTATCCTTTATTCACTAGGGCAAGAGAACGGGGCGCCAAAATTTTTTGGACGTACTGCTAAAAATGGTATTCCGTTTTACGCTTTGCTTGCGACGGCAGTCATTTGTTTTATCACATTTTTAACAGGAATTTTTGGAACTCAAATTTATCTATTTTTGGTAGATTTGTCATCACTGACAGGTTTTCTGGCATGGCTTGGAATTTCTGTCAGTCATATTCGATTTCGCCGTGCCTATGTCGCACAAGGAAAAGATTTGAAAGATCTCCCTTATAAAGCAAAATGGTTTCCTTTTGGACCAATGGTCGCGCTTTTGATGACTGCAGCTATTGCGATTAATTTGGATCCCTCTATGCTTTTTAGTAGTCATTGGGGCGAAGGGCTTGCATTGTACGCTGCTATTCCAATCTTTCTTATTTTGTATTTTGGGTATAAATGGAAATATAATACAAAAATTATTCCGCTTGAAGAAGTAGATTTGAGCCGAGAAAAATAATAATGTATGATAAAATAAAGAGCGAAAGCTCTTTTTATTTGCTGACAACTTTGTCAGTAAGTTTTCAGTGCTGACAGAAAACTGTCAGTAAATTATTTTGTGAAAAAGGAAAAAAATGATTGAAATAAATATACGGATGGAAATTTCGGCTCCCGCTTCGGAGATTTTTGATGCTTTTGTCAATCCTGAAAAGATAGGGAATTTTTGGTTTTCAAATAGTTCGGAACGTTGGGAAAAAGGAAAAACAATAATACTGAGCTATGAGGAATTTGAAGCTAATGTACCGATTCAAGTCATGGATATTCGAGAAAATAGTCGAATTTTATTGACTTGGGGGCCGATTTCTGATGAACGGGCAGTTACGATTAGTTTCATGCAGGTTGATGAGAAAACGATTGTTGAGGTAAAAGAAGTTGGTTTCCAAGAGTATGAACGGTTGCTGACAGACCCAGTCCTTGCTGAGGTTCGTACTTATGAATATGAGGAAATTATAAATAATCTAATGGGCGGAAAAGGAGGTTGGACTTTTGTTCTAGCTTGCTTGAAAGCTTATTTAGAAAATGGTGTGACGAGCTTACGAACAGGCTTGCTTCGCTGATGAAATAGGATGCATCTTCGGATGCATTTTTGTTTGTCCTGAAATAATAAAAACTTGATTTGTATCAATTTTTTTACTGACGAAAAGTGGTAAATTCTATTTTGGAGAAAAAAATGAAAATTACGAATTTAGCCATTAAATTTGGTGATAAGGAAGTGTTACAATCTATCAATTTGCAGGTCAATAAAGGCGAACGTATCGCGATTTTAGGGCAAAATGGTTCTGGAAAAACAACACTTTTAAACTTAATCAACAAAACTTTAGTACCCACAGCAGGAAAAATTGAAGACGAAGATTTTGAGATTAATAATCAAAATCGCTGTTATATCATACAGCATGAGAATTTGCCGAGTGAGTTAAAGATTAAAGAAGCACTACACGTTTTGGCACAAAGTCCAGAGAATTTTGAAAAGGGATTAGGACTTGCTGAACATTTTGATTTAACAAAAGCTTTGGATAAGCGATTTTCTAAACTTTCTGGTGGTGAAAAGCAAAAATTATTCTTGATTTCAGCGATGCAAAATAATCCTGAATATTTCTTTCTCGATGAAATTACAACGGGGCTAGATTATAATTCCAGAGATGAACTATTGAGTTTTTTATCAGAAGTTTTCGAAGAAAGTCGGGCGACACTTTTTCTTGTCACTCACTATATTGAAGAAGCTTTGCGTCTGTGTAATCGTTTTGTCGTTGTTGCTAATGGACGAATCACACAGGACTTTACACGTGATGAACTAGTTCAGACTAACTTCTCTTTGGTGCAATTTGACCGTTTACAAGTTGATTTGACAGAGGAGTTGATTGATGAAAAAACTTGGACTTATAAGATTTCAAAGGATAAAATACCAGATATCTTGGGGACGAGATATGAGGAAATTATAAAATATAAACGTGATTTTGTAAGAAATCTTGGTGAAATCATTTCAGATTAGAGGTGTGGAAAATGATTTAATAAACTTTGACGTGCTACTTTAGTCGCTTTGGAGCAAGGACAGAACATTCTTGTTGAAAAAACATTGATTTGTATCAATTTTTTTACTGACAGAAAATGTTAAAATTTCTGTCAGTTTATTAGTGTCCAAAAATCAACTTACAAGGCACACAATTCATCTAAGGTTTTTACGAAAATGCTAGATGAATCAATATAAATTAACCACTGGAAAGCTGTCAGTATACTGACAGAAATTAATAAGTAATATAAAATGAATAATTTTTCAAAATATCTGATGACAGAGCTCAAACTACGCTTTCGAGTTCCGATACAACTTTTTTTCGTTTTTGGTTTTCCAATCTTTCTGATGATTGCATTTTCGGTCATTTTTGCAAAAAATAATCCGAGCTATCTACAAGAAAATTTAGGAATTATCATGATGTACGCGGTGTTATCAGCAAGTATTGCAAGTCTTTCAATAGAGATTTCTAAGTATAACGCTGACCAATATTACTCGATGCTGGAGAGGCGTGGTGCCAATAAATACGTCTATCTTCTTGCTCAGATTTTAGGCTTTGTCCTTATTGTTTTTCTATCAAGCCTTGTCATCCTTGTGATTGCAGTGTTTGCCTATCACTATCAGCTTCCTGATTTTGGTGTCGTGCTTCTTTATTATGTGAAATTATATCTTTATGCCATTCCATTTTTCCTCATTTCTATCATTATTGGTTTTGGAGTTAAAAATCCTGCCATTGCGAGCAGTCTGGGCCTACCCATTATGTTTGTCAGCTTTTTTCTATCAGGAATGATGATTCCATTTTCTCAAATGACAGGTATTATTCGAATTGTTTCCGCAAATTTCTTTCTGACACAACTTCTGTCAGCACTGACAGAAACGCTGACGCATCATTATTTATTACAGCCCAATTGGTTGGAAATTTTGCTCAGTGTGGCTGTTATTTTGCTTTTGGCAATCCATACAATCAGGCACAGCTCACTTGCAAAAAGATAGAAAGGAAGATAAAGTGAGAATAAAATTAAAAACTGATTATCCACCATGGTAAGTGGAATTTCTGTAAGTTTAACCAAGCAAGTGTCTGCTATCTTCGCCCTTTGGGCTACGCTGTCCATCCACCACAGGTATCCATTCGCTCTAAGCTGCTAAAGCAGCAAGGCGAAATGGTTCCTATGGTGCTACGCGCTTCGCACGCCGTTCTACGAACGGTCTACGCCGCTGTCCGTTTGCTTAGCTGCTAAAGCAGCAAGAGCAAAAGGCAAAGCGGGCAACTCCCACCTCTTTTAGGTGGAGGGATAAGCAACACTAAGCTTTGCTTTCGTTCTACTAACATTATAGGATGGAAACGATATAAGACACTCATGAGTGAATAACAGAATTAGAAATTATCAATAATTTTTCAATTTCTATCAAAACCGAACCAAAAAATTTTCTGTCAGTATACTGACAAGTTTTCATAAAAATTATTTATCAATGAATCGGGTCTGTCATTATTTTAACTTAGTAAGTGCGTGCTAAATCCCCACCAATGAAGTAATCACTTTAAAATCGAATCCTGTTTAATTTTTAAAAGTCCCTTTTAGAAATTAAAGTTTGCGTTTCTGCAAACCATCTCTCGTGCAGGCATAAGGCAGTATATCTGCAGTTCAACTACTAAATTTGCTAACGTAGATTTAGAGATGAATTAGTATAATCATCAAGTTTGGGTCGCTCAAAATCGTCAAAAAGAGATAAAAGCTAAAACTGTACGTTCACACGAACTTATAATTTCTTATCCTTTTGGACTACGTCGTCTACTCTCACTATGGCGTTAGAGCACCAAGTTGAGTAGCAACTCGTTACGCTTTTTACCGAGCACCTCTCACATCTTAATCAACTGAGTTCGGACGGCTAGAAGCTAGGAAAAAAGATAAAATCAAGAACTTGTGCGAGCGCAAAAGCTCAATTTTCCTATTTTTTACGCTTCTGAACGAGTTGTCCTCACATCTTAAAGGAATAAATAAATGCAAAAGAATCCCTATGCGCGTTTGAGAAATGTGTTATTTATCACATTGGTGATAACATTCTCAATCCTCATTGCTGGTGGTCTTTCAATTTTCAAAAATGAAGCACCTCGTCCTTCTCAAATTGTAAACGAGCAGGGCAAAAGCTTAGCAACCAAAACGCAACTCATCTCAGGACAAGCGACTTACGAACGCTATGGCCTTGGCGACTATGGTTCATATCTTGGAGATGGCGCTTATCTTGGCCCTGACTACAGTTCAGAAGCGTTACATATTTATATTCAAGGAATGTATAAATATAAAGCCCAAAAGTTGTTCAACAAAAACTGGTCAAACCTTTCTGGTATTCAACAAGAAGGTATCAAAGGTCAAGTGGTTAAAGAAATCAAGAAAAATCGTTACAATACCAAAACTCACCAATTGGTCTTGACCGATGCACAAGCTGCAGGTTTCAAATACGAAGAACAATATTATCACAAAATGTTCATCAACAATCCCACAGAAGCAGGCTTGCCAGAAAACTTGATTAAAGCACATGATGCAGGGCTTATCAAGCCAAAGGAAATCAAGTAGATTACCTTGCTGATTTCTTTTTCTGGGGCGCATGGTTATCTTCAACCGAGCGTCCTGAAGGAGGTTCAACCTATACCAATAATTTCCCATATGACCTTGAAGCAGGGAACAATGTTTCAATGACAGCAATCACTTGGTCAGCGATTTCAGTAGCTATCCTTGTTGCAGGTCTTGGTATCATCATCTGGTACGAACGTCGCTACAATCTTGAAATGGCAGACCGTTATGCTGAGGGAGATTTGCCTATCATTGATGCAGATAAAGCAATCACAAGTTCACAACGTAAAGTTGCTAAATACCTTGTGATTGTCGTCCTCCTTTTCCTCGTTCAAATCATGCTTGGGGAATTAATGAGTCACTTCTACGCCGAAAATTCTTTCTTTGGCTGGAATATCCAAAATATCTTCCCATTTCCAATTGATTTGACATGGCATTTGCAACTTGTTATTTTCTGGGTAGCGACTTCTTGGCTTGCCACAGGAATTTATGTTGTCCCTCGTGTTCTTGGACGTGAACCTAAACGTCAAGGCTTGCTCGTTGACTTATTATTTTGGGCATTAATCATCGTTGTTGCAGGGTCAATGCTTGGCGAATGGGCAGGAACAATGGGCTGGATGGGTAAAGTTTGGTGGCTTTTTGGACAATATGGCTGGAAATATATCGAACTTGGTAAATTTTGGCAAATTCTCTTTATCATCGGGATGGTGCTTTGGGCAGTTATCCTTGGTCGTGGATTTGTCCCTGCAATTCGTAAAAAAGCAAAAACGAGTTATCTCTTTGATAGAAAGCACTTAGCAACAATGCTCTTTGTTGGTGCACTTGCTATTCCATCGTTCTATGTTGCTTCTCTCTTCATCATGCCAGACTCACACGTTACATTCGCAGACTATTGGCGCTGGTGGATTGTTCACCTCTGGGTTGAAGGTGTCTTTGAAGTGTTCGCTGTTCTTCTTATTGGTTGGCTCATGGTTGATATGCGCTTGACAACAATTAAATCCACCATTCGTGCGCTTTATTTCCAAATGATTTTGCTTTTGGGTTCGGGTGTCGTTGGTATCGGTCACCACTACTATTGGATGGGAGACAATTCTATCTGGCTCGCGCTCGGTTCATCGTTTTCAGCACTTGAAGTTGTTCCGCTTTGTCTTTTGGTTTGGGAAGCTTATACGCACTATAAAGTTTACAAAGATTCAGGGTAGAGTTCCCTTATAAAGGAACATTCATTTTCCTTGCAGCCACAGGATTGTGGAATGCTTTCGGCGCTGGTGCGCTTGGCTTTTTGATTAACTTGCCAGCAATTAGCTACTTTGAACACGGAACAACATGGACATCAGCTCATGCTCATGGCTCAATGGCTGGGGTTTACGGAATGTTCTCAATTGCAATCCTACTTTATACAATGCGTTCAGTATCTAAGAAAGAATATTGGACACCAAAACGAGAAAAGATGGTGGTCTGGTCTGCTTGGTTGACCAATATGGGACTTCTTGGGATGCTAGTGATTACTTTGCTTCCAGTAGGGTATCTGCAATTGACAGATGCAGTTGAACACGGTTATTGGCATGCTCGCCTGACGAGTTTCTACCATAGCCCACTTGTTTCAGGATTACTATGGGCACGAATGCTTCCAGACCTTGTGTTTACAGCAGGAGTTATTGTCTTAATTATCATTGTTGTTGGAGCTTTCTTCAATCTGAAACCAGCAGAAAACGAACAACATGAAAAAGAATCAAAGATTATACTAGATGAACTTGCAGCAGAAAATAAGTAATTAGTATAAATTGATTTGTTTGCGTAGAAGCTTCCTTTATACTAATATGCCTAGATAGACATGAATCAGTATATTTAAAAATTGTTTAATATGCTGTAAAATGAAAAAAATTGATATTATAGTCGAACTCTAGAGCGCAATTCGCTATGAATAAAATTAGGAAAAATGAAAAAATATTTTTTTAAAAGTTTAGTCATATTATATGTTTTAAGTTATTTATTACCTTACATGAAGCTAATAAGTGTAGAAACTTATCATTTTCAAGCGCATTTTGGATTTGAATTTGTAAAGAAAAACTGGGTCATGTATTTGATTTTAGTCATCTTGTTCATCATTTATTACATCATGCGTGGAAAAAATAGAATTTATAATATTTTCGTTGGTACAGCTTTTACAGTAGTTAGTGTATTTACTTATAGTCAAGTTTTACATTTAGATGCTACAAATGTAGTAAATTCTCTAAATATGATGGGAAAGCTCCTGCTTCCAGGATATTATATCAGCACTTTATTTGGCTTACTGATAGGTATTTTACTAATGAATGAAGCTTTAAATCTTCCAGACAATAAGAAAAAGAAACTCGCACATTAAATGTGGGAGTTTTTATTATGAAACATTTTTGTAAAATAATGGTTGAGTTATGTTACAGATAAAATAAGAAAAAATCAGTATTGAACCTAATAAATATAGAGCTAAAAATACATAATGTAACCATTAAAATACTTTTAAAATCTGCTAGAAACAAATCATTTGACAAAACAACATAATGTTGAATATCTTCTTGACAAAGTTAGTGAAAAGGAATACAATTACAATGTATTTACAAAGCGAAAGAGGAAATGGGATGAAATATATCGCCATTGTCGGCACCAATGCTAGCTTTTCGTACAATCGAAAGTTACTTTGGTATATGAAAAAACACTTCAATAATCAAGCACAAATTGAAGTTGTAGAGATTACAGATGTGCCACTTTTTTGTGAGGACATTGAAGAAATTCCTACCAAAGTTCTAGAAATTGCAAGAGCAATAGAAGAAGCTGATGGTGTGATTTTTTCAACACCTGAGTATGACCACTCTATCACTGCAGGGTTAAAATCACTGATTGAATGGCTGTCATGGGTTCACTTCATCCATTGACGAATACACCCGTCATGATTGTTGGTGTGTCATTAGGGAATATGGGAACTGTCTTTGCTCAAGAAAATTTGCGTCAAATTCTAAGTTCGCCAGGACTTGATGCTTTTGTTTTACCATCAAATCAGTTTTTATTAGGGCGTGCAGCAGAGTCTTTCAATAGTCGTGATGAGCTGGTAGATGAACGAACAATCGGTTGGTTGGAGCACTGTTTTGGAAACTTTGTGACTTATACAAAGACATTGAAACCAATGCGAGCATTAGCAACGGATCGTACAGGAGCATCATCTCATACAAATCAGGAAGAAAAAGTACCACTCCTTGAAGAAGGAGAGGGTTGGTGGATTGAAGATACGAATCTTGGATTCCCAGTGATTTCAGATGCTGATACGGGAGCTTCAGAATATGAGGAACCTGACGAGGCGGTAAAATCAGCCTATGCACAGATTCTCGAAGAAGGTGATGGTTGGTGGATTGAAGAAATTGGACTTCATTCAGGAGCTAAAGAAGATGGAGCAACTTCGGCGTCTAAATCAACTCATGGTAAAGTTGCAGATGCTAAAGGACAACCTGATACCTCAACAGGTGCGTCAGAACACTGATGGAAAAATTAGACAAAATTGCAACAAAGAAAATATCAAAACGATATAGGGCATTAGGAACAGTCATTGATTTAACAATCTATGGAACAACTGATGAACAATTGTTGGAGGATGGCTTTCATCTCATCAAACATTATGAAGATATTTTTACAGTCAACCGTGCCCAATCAGAACTGATGAAGGTCAATGAAGCAGCCGGAATTAACGCTGTGCAAGTTTCAGACCCAGTGTATCAGTTGACAAAAATTGCAGTGGAAAAAAGTCAAGAGCATTTTGGTTTTAATGCAGCAATCGGTCCTTTGGTTAAACTCTGGCATATTGGATTTTCAGATGCTAGACTCCCTCAACAATCGGAGATTGATGAACGTCTAGAACTCATCAGCCCTGATGAGATTATTCTTAATGATGAAGAATTTTCTATTTTTCTTCCTAAAAAAGGGATGGAAATTGATTTGGGAGGCATTGCAAAAGGATACATTGCTGACCGAGTTCAAGACTTATGGCGAGCACATGGGATTTCTTCTGGAATGATTAATCTTGGTGGAAATCTAATTTTGATGGGAGAAGCTCCTCATCAAAAAAATAGAAAATGGCGTGTTGGAATTCGCAATCCGCTCAATAATAATGGTATTTCTATCGCTCAAATCTTGACAGGGGAAAGTTCAGTTGTGACTTCTGGTATTGCGGAGCGATATATGGAAGTAGATGGAAAATCCTATCATCATATTATTGACCCCGAAATGGGCTATCCACACAATAATCAGATTGCAAGTGTCACTGTTTTATCAAAACGCTCAATTGATGGCGAGATTGAGACGACAAGACTATTTTTCGCAGATCAACCAATTGAGGATTGGCTAGAGAATCATCCAGATGTTTATGGAGCAATCTTTATTAGTCGTGACAAAAAGATAAAGGTAGTCGGAATTCCTCAAAGCCAAGTCTATATTGCTGATTCGAGCTTTGAATTTGAATAAAGTCAAGACTTATTCAGTGGGAGTTTCGTAAAACATTTGTCCATTTTCTCTAATCGCTAAAGCGACTGATAAAAGGGCAACTCCTCACTGAATTTAGTCGGACGAAATTCAAAGTTAGTGCTGCTTCATCCCCTACCTAAGAGGTAGGGATGTTAGCACGCACTTATTTTGATAAAAATATAAAGAAAAGATGAACAAAATTGTAATCTAGGAGTATGAGAAGCGTCTGGATAATGCTTCTTACCTAGAAATAGATATGCTTATGTTTAAAACGGAGAGATAAGAAATGAAAGAACGTAATTTGATAGAAGAAGATGCCAAAACTTTTTTTGAGGATGGTTTCGTGAATTTTCCCACAGGTAAGATGGATTTACACTTATTGCGCCAAGTATTAAACACTATTCCATTTGAAATTGACCTTATTGATGCCAATGATGAATTTGTTTACTTTACTGATGGAGAAAAACGGATGCACCAACGTTTTGTTGAACAATTAGGTAAAAATTTGCTCGAACTGCATCCAGAAAAACCAGAACGCATTCGTCCAACGGTCAAGAAGATTTTGGAAAGTTTCCATGATGGTTCAGCTGATCACTATGAACAATGGTTCCCAATGGGAGAGCGTACTTGCTATATTAATTATTATGCAATTCGTGATATTGATGGAACTTATTTGGGGTGTATGGAATTTACAGGAGACATCAAACGTATTCAAGGATTCCGTGGTGTTCGCACCCCTCATAATTCTGGCAAATCAGAATAATTTAGCAGTAAAAAAGTTCTGTCAGCACTGACAGAACTTTTTTCTTACTGACAGACTACAAAAATACTTTTTGTCAGTACTGACAGTTTTTTTATCGAAATAAGTGCTTGCTAACACCCCTACCTCTTAGGTAGGGGGTGAAGCAGCACTAACTTTGAATTTCGTCCGGCTAAATTCAGTGAGGAGTTGCCCTTTTATCAGTCGCTTTAGCGATTAGAGAAAATGGACAAATGTTTTACGAAACTCCCACTGAATAAGTCTTGACTTCATCGCTGACAAATTTTTGGAATGATTTTGTCAGCGGTATTTTATAAAATTGAAGTGATTACTTCATTGGTGGGGGATTCTTTCTCCCCACCAATGTTAGTAGAACGAAAGCAGCACTTGCTAAGTTAAACATAAAAAAATACTCTCATCAGTCCTGACGAGAGTATTTTTTTATTATTTCATTGTTGGGAAGAGTAAAACGTCACGGATTGAAGTTGTCCCTGTGAAAAGCATGACCAAACGGTCAATCCCAATTCCAAGTCCACCCGTTGGTGGCATGCCGTGTTCAAGTGCCTCAACATAATCATAGTCAACGCCTGTCGCTTCGTCGTCACCAAGTTCTTTATCGCGCGCTTGAGCTTCAAAACGCTCCAGCTGGTCAATCGGATCATTCAATTCAGAAAAGGCATTAGCAAATTCATGACCATCAATGAAAAACTCAAAACGGTCAGTGAAACGCGGATCTTGTTCATTCATTTTTGCCAGTGGAGAAATTTCTTTTGGATGGCCATAGACAAAAGTCGGTTGAATCAAGGTTTCTTCGATGTATTTCTCGAAAAATTCATTGATGATGTGACCTGTTGTGAAGTGTTTTTCGACATGAATGTCATGTGCTTTGGCAATCTCCACAGACTCGTCAAAGGTCATCTCTTGCCAGAAATCCACACCCGTTGCTTCCTTAATCGCATCAACCATGTGAATACGGCGATATTTTCCACCCACATTGATTTCTTTGCCATTATATTCAATCACTTCTTTACCGATGATTGTCTTAGCCACGTGCTGGAAGATGCCTTCAGTCAAATCCATGATGTCATTGAAATCTGCGTAGGCTTCGTAGCTTTCAAGCATGGTAAATTCAGGATTATGTGTTTGGTCCATGCCTTCGTTGCGGAAAACACGACCGATTTCATAGACTTTTTCCATACCACCGACAATCAGACGTTTCAGATAAAGCTCAAGTGCAATACGCAGTGCCATGTCAAAATCGAGTGCATTGTGATGGGTGTAAAATGGTTTTGCAGCAGCTCCGCCAGCTTCATTGTGTAAGACAGGCGTTTCGACTTCAAGATAGCCGCGTCCGTCCATATAACGCCGGATTTCGCTAATGATTTTTGAACGTGTCAAGAAACGCTCAAAGCTCTCACGATTAGAAATCAGATCCAAATAACGCTTGCGATAACGCGTTTCCGTATCTTGCAGACCATGCCATTTTTCAGGAAGTGGACGCAGTGCCTTGCTCAGAAAAGTGAGATGGCTCGCTTTAATTGAAAGCTCGCCTGTATCTGTTTTCATGATTTCGCCCTTGACACCGAGGAAATCTCCAAGGTCAGCTGTTTTGAAAATTTGATAATTTTCTTCACCAACTTCATCTTTACGGACATAAATCTGAATCTGACCTTCGCGGTCTTGGAGATGGGCAAAACCAACTTTCCCTTTTCCGCGTTTTGTCATCAAACGACCAGCAACAATTCCCTGAAGTGCAAGCTCATGAAGCTCTTCTTTAGTTTTGTCGTCATATGCTGCGTGGAGTTCAGCAGAGTTATGTGTACGTGTAAATTTATGTCCAAATGGGTCAATTCCTGCTTCGCGCAGATTTTCCATTTTTTCGCGACGGACTTTCATTTGGTCATTAAGTTCTTCAATTTCAGCCAAAATATAGCTCCTTGTAAATTTTATTCTCTCTATTTTATCATATTTTCACTGATTTTACAGAGGAAAATTGATAGAAATGAGAATGCTTTAGCTTAACAAGTGCGTGCTAATTCCCCCACCTCTATAAGGGAGGAGGATAAACAGCACTATCTCCGTTTCACTGCGCTGTCGATTCGCCTAAAGCGATAAGGCGAAATGGTAAGCTCTGCTTTCGTTCTACTGTCCTAGGGTCTTAGTCGATTGCGATTTGAACTTGCCACTTTATAGGATAGCCGTTTGCGCTTCAGCGCTTAAAGATATGCTAGTTGTTACACCTAGAGGTTGTACCCTAACATTGGTGGGAGGAGAAAAAATCCCCCACCAATGAAGTAATCACTTCAAAGCAAAAAATGAAAAATCAGTCAAATTCTTATGGCTGATTTTTTCATTATCAAATATGCGCACCAAGTCCCAAAGAAATGCAAGCCAACACCACCAAAATGATGATAATGGTACTAAATAAACCAAGAAGTAGCGGTTTGAAACCAAGTTTTCTCAGAGATTTGATATGAACCCCAAGACCTAGTGCAAACATTGCTGTAGTAAGAAAAAATTGTTGGAGCAACTTGATATTTGCAGCAATAGATTTTGGAATGATATTGAGCGTTGCAATAAACATCAGGATAATAAATCCAACGACGAACAAAGGTAAAAGAGCAGGACGCTTCACTTTTGTTCCCTCTTGATAGAGTTCATGTTTATCAATAATCTCAACTTCTTTACGACGGAAAAGTCCTAGTAAAAAAACAACTGGAGCAAGTAAAGCGACTCTAAAGAGTTTGACTAAGATTGCAGTAGTTAATAATACACCACCACCAGCAATTCCAGCGGCAGCAGCAGCCTGAGCAACTTCATGAGTCGAACCTCCAATAAGGGTGGCGCCATTTCCTAAACTCATACCGAGCAAATGATAAATAAGAGGACCAACACCAATCATAATTGTCCCAAATAGGACAACCAATGCGACGGCAGCAGCCAC
Organism: Lactococcus protaetiae; assembly: GCF_006965445.1. Classification (NCBI taxonomy): domain Bacteria; kingdom Bacillati; phylum Bacillota; class Bacilli; order Lactobacillales; family Streptococcaceae; genus Lactococcus; species Lactococcus protaetiae. Next base: position 955,926 of record NZ_CP041356.1, read on the forward strand.
TTTTTCTTCAGTTGCCTTGACAGTACCTTGAATTCCAGCAACAGCAGCAGCACCACAAATTGAAAATCCAGAGGCAATGAGTGTAACTAAATCCTCATCAATACCTAGCAAGCGTCCGAGGAAGAAAGTCGCAACAAAAGTAATGGATACAGCGCAGATATCTGTTATAATGACTCCCCAGCCCAGACCAAGTACTGTTGACAAAGAAACTTGAAGGCCCAAAAGGGCAACTCCCCAGCGTAGTAAACGCTTCGCAGCTACACCAATTCCTGGTTCAAGAGTTTCTGGAATAGATAAAAGATTGCGAGCAGCGAATCCCAATAAAATTGCCAATAAATTTGCACTGAGGGCTGGGAAATAGACACCCTCAATCATACAAGCGAGACCAATAATGGCACAAATGATTAATCCAGGCCAAATATTTCTTTTTAGGGTTTGGACAGGAGATTTTGCGGTAGGAGTTCCTAATCTTTCTATGTGAAAAGATTTCTTTATAAAATTATTCATAGAGTGATTATAGCGCGCTTGAGTTTATTTGTAAAATAAATTATAATAATCATATTGATTAAAAAAGGTAATTAAAAATGTTTTCATTGTTTAAAACTTTTGTTGCAGTGTACGAGACTAAAAGCTTTACTCGTGCAGCCCAACAGCTCTATTTCTCGCAGCCAACGGTTACGGTACGAATCAAAAAACTAGAAGAAGAACTAGGTACTTCCCTTTTCTTCAGAGGAAAAAATCACGAAGTTATCCCAAGCGAAGCGGCAAACCAGCTTTATAATAGAGTTGTGGATTTACTGGAGCAATGGTCAAAAATAGAGCGAGATCTCCAGCAAAACACTTCTAAACGACAGTCATTTAAAGTTGCGGTGTCTCATAGTGTGGCCGGTAGTGTAATGCCTCAAATTTTTCAAGAATTTATGCCAGAGATTAATCATTTGGAGATGGAAATTTCAACTTTTAATTCAGATAAAGTTTTTGATTTAGTTTCTAATCATGAGTTGCATTTGGGAATTATTGAAAAACCTTTGATGGGAGCGCAGACTAACACTTTTTCTATTTATGATGACGAGTTGGTGCTTGCAGGCAATCTTGAATCGGATTTATTTTTTATTCGTGAAAAAGGTTCAGGGGTCAACCATTATACAGAGCAATTTTTGAAAGAGTGTGAAAGTATCCCGAAAAACATTGTTACAATGAACAGTAATGAATTGATTGTTAATCATCTGAAAGCTGGATTTGGTGCTTCAATCATCTCAAAACGCTTTATTAATAATGAAATTCCTTTTGTAAGATTGGGAGAGAAATATAAGCGAGTATTTTATGGTGTAACTTATCTTGATGAGTATCAACCTTCTATAAAAAAATTAACCGAGCGTATTAGAATACTAGGAATGAAAGCAAAAGAAGATTGAAAAAATGAAGTCAAGACTTACTCAGTGAGAGTTTCGTAAAACATTTGTCCATTTTCTCTAGTCGCTGAATCAGTAAGAGCAAACGAAGTTGCGTAGACCGTTCGTAGAACGGCGTGCGAACCATTTCGCCTTGCTGCTTTAGCAGATTGCGATTTGAACTTGCCACTTTAGTGACTTAGTGAAATCGACAGCGTAGCAAAGCGGAGATAGAGTGAATGGATACCTGTGGTGGATGGACAGCGTAGCTCGAAGGGCGGAGATAACACGCACTTGCTTTGATAAAAATTAGAAAATATACTTTGAATTTTGATAGATAGAACATAGTTTTATTATTTTTTGGTATAATTGAGTTCGCAGAAAAAATCTGAAAGAAATAGGAAATATGGTAGTTTACGATGAAATTATGGTTCGCTATGGTGAACTTTCAACGAAGGGGAAAAATCGAGGATTTTTTATCAATCGTCTGGCAAAGAACATTCGAGAAGTTTTAGCTGATATTGAATCGCTTAAAATTACAGCGGTACGCGATAGAGCGCATATTGAGTTGAATGGGGCAGATTATGAAGAAGTTTCTCGCCGCTTAACAAAAGTATTCGGTATTCAAAATTTTTCGCCATCTATCAAGGTAGAAAAATCAGTTCCAGCTTTGAAAGAGGCTGTGGTTGGATTGTTTGGCGAAATTTATCAGAAGGGTCTTACTTTCAAAATTGCCGCAAAGCGTGCAGACCACGGTTTTGAACTAGATTCAACGGAACTTAATTTGGCTTTGGGTGATGTTGTGTTTGACCATTTTGAATATGCAGCGGTACAAATGAAAAGACCTGATATTACATTACGTGTAGAAATTAGGCAAGATGCAGCTTATCTTAGCTATGAAACGCTTAAAGGTGCGGGTGGGATGCCTGTTGGAACGGCTGGACGTGGTCATCTTATGCTTTCTGGTGGGATTGACTCACCTGTTGCAGGGTATTTAGCACTCAAACGTGGTGTTGAAATTGAGGCGGTTCATTTTGCATCACCTCCTTATACCTCGCCTGGTGCGCTTAAGAAAGCGAAAGATTTAGCTGCAAAATTGACTGTTTTTGGTGGTTCAATCACGTTTATTGAAGTGCCATTTACGGAGATTCAAGAAGAAATTAAGAGTAAGGCACCACAAGCTTATTTGATGACGCTGACAAGAAGGTTTATGATGCGTGTGGTTGATTGTATCCGTGAAGAACGTGGAGGAAAAGTGATTATCAATGGTGAATCTTTGGGGCAAGTGGCAAGTCAAACACTTGGTTCAATGTCAGTCATCAATGAAGTGACTACTACGCCAGTCATTCGTCCTGTTGTTACAATGGATAAAATCGAGATTATTGATATTGCTGAGAAGATTGATACTTTCAATCTTTCAATCTTGCCTTTTGAAGATTGTTGTACTGTTTTTGCACCACCAAGCCCTAAGACGAATCCTAAACTTGAAAATTGTCTTCAATATGAAGCACGTTTGGATGTTGAGGGAATGGTTGAGCGAGCGGTGGCTGGTATTATGCTTACGACCATTACTGGTGAAAACTGGGACCAGAAAGAAGCTGTTGAAGAGTTTGCTGACTTGCTTTAATAATGATGAAAGCTTCGCTCGATAGTGGAGCTTTTAGTTACCGTTCTTGAGTCATTTGAACTTGACGGAATGAAGAAGTAAGGCTATAATTACTAATGGTATTAAACAATATTGAAATTTTAGGTGTTCTAAACTGATCTTAATTATTCATTCCGCTTCGTCGTTCATCTGCGGAATGTAGCCGATTGGATAGACTAAGACATTATTTTTGAAAGCCCTCTAAAATTTTTAGAGAATAAAATGGTAGAGTCCCTACTCTAAACGATAAAAATATGAAAGAGCAATTGCGTGTTTTCATATTTTTATTTGTTTTTGGATATAGGGGTATTTTTTGAAGGAGGTTCTATGACTGGAAATAGAGTAAAAGCGCTAATTGCGATTGGAATTTTCATTTTTATGTCTACCCTGGATGGGTCAATTGTGAATATTGCCTTGCCAACCATGTCACGGGAGCTAAATGTGACACTGGCTCAGGTGACTTGGGTTGTGACTACTTATTTAATTGTCATTTCTGGTGTGATTTTGATTTTTGGTCGGTTGGGGGATTTGCTGGGAAAGGCGAATATTTTTAAACTTGGTGCCTTGATTTTTACGATTGGCTCATTTTTGGCTGGACTGGATTTTGGTGGTGGCTTAACTTGGCTTTTGTTTGCACGGGTGGTGCAAGCTGTGGGTGGCTCGATGTTTATGGCGACTTCTTTTGGTCTGGTGGCTGAGATTTTTCCAGCGGAGAGTCGTGGTCGTGCTTTAGCAATTAATTCGATGTTTGTATCGGTAGGTTCTATCGCTGGTCCTGCGATTGGTGGTTTGATTTTGCAGATTGCAAGCTGGCATTATATTTTTTGGATTAATGTTCCGATTGGAATTGTAGCTTATTTGTATGGCTCACGTGCATTGCCGAAAGAAAAAGGGCAAGGAACGGTGCGAGATGTGGATTTCGTTGGTTCGTCTGAGATGTTTGTTTGTCTTGTTTTGCTCTTTCTTGGAATCAATTTTGGACAGATCATTGGCTGGGGCAATCCTTTGATTTGGGGTGCTTTTATTGGTGCGATTGTTTTCTTTATTTTGTTTGTTTATACAGAAAATCGCAAGGAAAATCCGCTGATTGATTTGGGAATTTTTAAGACTAAATTATTTACGATGAGCATCATTACGGCGATGTTGAACTTCACTGCTGGGATGTTTGTAAGTATCCTTTTGCCGTTTTATTTGCAGGATTTTCGGTTGTTATCGCCTGGTGTGGCTGGGATTATCATGATGGCTTATCCTGCTTTGATGTTGGTTTCAAGTCCGATTTCAGGTGTTTTGGCAGATCGGTTCAATAAGGAATGGATTACTTTTATCGGAATTTCGGGATTATCTTTGCACAGATTGGTTATTTGTTGATTAATGAGCATTCGAGTATGCTTTTTGTGGTTGTGGCATTGGCTTTGCATGGTGCTTCGGTTGGATTTTTCCAAAGTCCAAACAATGCCTTGATTATGTCAACGGTCGAGAAGCGTTATCTCGGTATCGCAGGCTCGGTCAATTCGCTTGGACGTAATATTGCTTTTGTGCTTGGAACGTCGCTGGGGACGATTTCGCTTTTTCTTGCGATGTCAGTGTTGTCGGGGCATACGGTTAATACTTATGTTAAGAGTCAACCGTTGCTGTTTTTGAATGGTATGCATATTGCTTTCTTTGTTAGTTTGACTTTGACGATTATTACTTGGATTCTTGGTTTGGTGCGATTGGTGGGAAAGCGGAAAAATGCTTGAGTTTGTTTTCTGTCAGTATAATGTGCGCTGATGATTTGATAACGGTCAATTTGGCCGTTTTTTTACTGACAAGATTTCTGTCAGTAAATTTTTTTCTGTCAGCATGTTTACATGTGTAAATTTTCACGTACTAATTTTTAAAAGATATGAAAAAAGTTTGATATAATATTTTTTGTACTCACAAATGAAGTCAAGACTTATTCAGTGGGAGTTTCGTAAAACATTTGTTCATTTTCTCTAGTCGCTGAAGCGACTGATAAAAGGGCAACTCCTCACTGAATTTAGTCGGACGAAATTCAAAGTTAGTGCTGCTTCATCCCCTACCTAAGAGGTAGGGGTGTTGCGATTGCGACTGGGCGCTTCAGCGCCTTAGCGAGCATCGACAGCGTAGCCCGAAGGGTGGAGATAGCACGCACTTATTTTGATAAAATTATTTAAAGGAAATAGAAAAATGTCTAAACTTCTCGTTGTTAAAGGTCACCCACTTACTGCTGAATTTTCAATGTCACTTAAAGGACTTGATGCTTTTGTTGAAGCTTACAAAGCTGCTCACCCAACTGATGAAATCGAAGTGCTTGATGTTTATAAAGAAAATATTCCAGCGCTTGACGCTGAACTTGTTGGTGGAATGTATGCAGGTGAAAAAGCGACCGCTGAACAACAAGCGCTTCTTAATGCTTACAGCTCATATACTGAACAATTTGTAACAGCTGACAAGGTTGTTATTGCTAACCCAATGTATAATTTAATGATTCCTGCTGAATTGAAAGCTTGGATTGATACTTTGAATGTTGCTGGTAAAACGTTTAAATATACTGCTGAAGGGCCTGTTGGACTTTTAGGTGGTAAAAAAGTTCTTCAACTTCAAGCCAATGGTGGTTTTTATGAAGGAAAAGATCCTGCAACTTTCTATATGTCATCAGTTTTTGGTTTCATGGGTGCTGATTTCAAGCAAATCGCTATTGAAGGTCATGCCTATGCTCCAGATCAAGCAGAAGCACTTCTTGCTGCATTTATTGAAAAAGTTGAAGCAGAAGCTACAAGCTTCTAATCGGAAGAAGTCTGTCAGTATACTGACGGGCTTTTTATTTAAGGATACTTCTAAAAATAGCAGTTTTTAGAGGTATCCTTACTGACAGAGCAGTGTTATCAGCTTATCATTGGTGAATTAACGGCTGTCATTATCTGTAAATTTTAACTTAGTAAATGCGTACCATCTCCCCCATCTCTTAGAGATGACGGGACAGTGCTTAGACTAAAGTCGCAAGACCATTTCGCCTTGCAACTTTAGTCGCTTAGTTGTTACATCAGAGGTTGTACTCTAGCATTGGTGGAGGGGAAAGAATCTCTCACCAATGGGGTAATCACTTCAATGAGAAAGGTTTTTTTATGGTAAAACATATTTTTAATTCAGAGATTGATTGGGCAGGCGGTCGCAATGCTGTCGGTAATTTGCAGGCGGGTGTGCTTAAAGAAAAGATATCTGTACCAAGCTTGATGGATGGACCGGGTGAGGGGACGAATCCTGACGAGATGCTACTGGGAGCTGCCAGTACTTGTTACACCATTACTTTAGCTGCGATGCTTGAGAGAAATGCGATTGGTCTAATAAATCTCAAAGTGGATTCAACAGGTGTGGTTGATGTTACAAACGGTGTTTTTACTTACGAAAAAATCATTCATCACGTTTTTCTAAAGTTGACCCAGAAGCAGATGAAACGAAGGCACGCAAACTTGCAGAACGTGCTGAAACGAGTTGTATGATTTCAAGAGCAATTCGTGGCAATGTCCAATTAGAAACAGTAATAACAGTTGAAAGTTGAGCAGTATTAAATTGTTCTGACGACTCCGTAGAAGCTCAGTTGACTATTGTGAGTGATTCTAATACAAACCCAAGGTTTTTAAAAGTCAAAGTTTGCGTTTCACGCAAACCACTTCTTTCGCTTACCATTTCGCCTTGTCAGATCTGCTGGATTGCGATTTGAACTTGCCACTTTAGTGGCTTAGTGAAATCAACATCATAGCCATTTAATAATTTCGTTGCGTAAAATTAAAGGTGAACTAGTATAAAAATGAAGTCAAGATTTAGTGTTGTTTTGATGAAAAAATATCTGTCAGTATGCTGACAGATATTTTTATTTTTTACGCCGTTCTAAAAAGTCAAAAAGTAGACTGCGCTGGTTACTTGCTAGTGTGTAATCTTCAAGGACATTAACATTAAGACGCATATCCTTGGCTTCTCTGGCTGTGAGTTGACCCGAACTCTCATATTCAAAGATTACTTTACGCTCAAGATAGTAGGCGCGCATCATTTCTGTTAAATTGGTCGGTTGAGCTTTATTCACAAGTCGTGAGATATGCCCACCAGTTGCAACAATTTCAGCGGTTCTAAGCCGTTCTGCTTGAAGAAAATGGAGAAGCTGGTCATCAAATACACCCTGTAAGTTATCTAAGGCTTGCAAGATAAGTTCTGTATTACTGAAATAAAGCTCTGTGATTTGAGTACGAGTGGTTTCGATTGCATCTTTTGTTTTTTTGAAACCAAAATCAATATGTAGGAGTTTAGATAAAAGAAGATGAAAACCACGTACAATGACAACGTAAATAAATTGAATACTGGAAACGAGAGAGTGAGCAACAGAAGACTCTAAAGAGTGAATGTATCGTTGATAAGTTCGGTAAGTATACATTGAAATCTTATTCTCACGAAGTGCGACTTCAAGCCCTTCTGATTCAAGACGAATAATCAAAAGTTGCAAATCATTATAATCAATGGCTAAGTCAGTTGATTCTTGTTCAATAATCAACTGTTGGATACGCTCTTGGTAGGCATCTATGGCAATACGATAACCTTGAGGATTTTTTGCTTTTTTACTATCTTTGACTAATTCTTCGACAACGTCGGTAAGAATTGAGATTTTAGAAATATTGTTGACTTTCACGACTTTTTTGATTGCAAAGAAAGGCAAAATAAACATTCCAACTAAAAAGCTAAGTCCTGTCACCGCAGCGGCTAAAAAGACAAGAACGGGCTGTGAATCAATGACATTACGAGGAATGAGGAGAATAGTGGCAATACTTACAGTACCTTTTGAACCAGCAAAAGTAAGTAGTAAAATATCATTCCAGTAAGCGATAAAGGTTTGTTTTCTACGGATAGATTGAATCCAATAGTATAGCGCAATAATAGCAAAACGTAGAGCAAATAGTCCGATGGTTAGGACAACAGCAAGCAATAATAAATAGGCTGATGAGTACACAGGACTCATCAGTAAAGGAACAACGAGCTGGTATAATTCAATGCCGAGGAAGAAGAAGACAATGGAGTTTAGAATAAAAGTGAGTGTGTCCCAAATGGTGCTTTTTAATTTTGCGACTTGAGCATCGAAAAGTGTCGTTCGTTTAAGACCATTTGCTGACATTACTCCTGCTACAACAGCTGCGATGATACCAGAAACATGAAGCTCTTCAGCAATCAAAAAAGCGGAGAGGGGAATGGCTAATTCGAGTAAGAGGTAACCTGGAACATCTCTAGCATCCACATCTTCCAAAAGCCTTAAAATAAGATTTTTCAGATAGATGAGAACAAAACCGATAGCGCTCCCTCCAATTGCAGAAAGGACAAGCTTCAGCGTAGCATCAGGTAGGGAGAAATATCCTGTGATTAAAGCAACCAATGCGATTTGAAAGGCAATGATTCCAGAGGCATCATTGAGTAGACCCTCTCCTTTTAAAATGCTCATGACACGTTTAGGGAAACTAAAGTTCTTAGATAGAGCACCAACGGCAACAGCGTCTGTTGGTGCAAGGCTGGCGCCAAGAGCAAAACAGGCAGCAAGTGGGATTCCAGAATAAATCCAATGAGAAATGAAGCCAAGTCCAAGTGCAGTAATAAAAACTAAGGGAAAAATAAGGACAAGAATGACTTTACTGTGTTTTAAAATATGTTTGACATCTGCTTCCTCGCTCTCACGAAAGAGTAATGGCGCAATAATAAAGCCAAGGAAAAATTCAGGAGCAACGTGTAAAATTTCATCAGCGCCAAAAAAACCCAAAATTAGTCCAAAAACCACTTGAATCAGTGGGAGGGCAAGTTTTGGGAAAACTTTGTTAAGGACGTTTGACAGGACGAGTGTTAGAAGGAACACGATGACATAAAAAATGGTATGGAGCATAGATTCCTTTCTTTTTATGAAGTCAAGACTTATTTAGTGGGAGTTTCAACTCACCACTGAATTTAAGGTACAACCTCACAGAGCTTCGATATGAGAGGTCACACCTCCGCTTCGCTTCGTTATCCATTCGCTCTAGGCGACTAAAGTCGCAAGGCGAAGTGGTCTTGTCCCAGAAACCTAAGTGCTAAAGCACTAACGCCCTAGGGCAGTCGGACGAAATTCAAGGATTGCCATTCCGACTAGGTGCTTTAGCACCATAGCGAGGATGGACAGCGTAGCGAAGCGGAGATAGTGCTGCTTTGATAAAATTAAGAATTGTTTATACTAGTTCATCTCTAAATCTGCGTAGCAGATTGATTTGGTAGATGAATTGCAAATATACTGCCAAGCTTTGCTTGCTAAGCAAACGGACAGCGTAGCGAAGTAATTTCTAAATGGAATATTTAGAAATTAAACAGTATTAGTAGGATAATGCGATATTTTACAACACAAATAACCTCACAAATCACTGACAGATTTCTGTCAGTAATTATTTCAAAAATGATAAGTTAAACTGACACCAAAAGAGCGAATTTTCAAGGACCAAATCGCTTATTTCGGACGTTTTTTAATTTGTTCTTTTTTAGCTGCAATCTTTTCTTCAATTTTTGAGTAGTCTTTTTTCGTCAACAAAGCTTTGCAGCGTTTGAGTTCAAGTTCAGTTAATTGACGTTTAATCTTATCTTTACGAGCAGCATCAAATTCACCGCTTTGGATATAGTCTAATTTTTGCTCAAGAATTGATTTCTTATTTTTGACGACATCAATGTAGTATTTAAGCTCAGAAATTTCTGTTTTTGAAGCCTTTTTGGAACGCAACTGACCAAGTTTCTCATCTAAATGAATTAATTTTTTAGAAATCATATCAATATGAGAAAGAAGTTTGGTCTCTTTTTCTTCAGTTGTAAGCGATGTGAAAGCATCAAGTTCTGGTGTACTTTCATCATCATCATTTTCAGAGCGTTTATCTAAATACAGTTCACGAAGAGTTTTTAATTTTTCTTCAATATCTTTATCTATCATTTTTATCACCTAAAACTGTTCAATGATAACATTATAACATAAAGCTTTAACAAAAAAAATACAATGTCTTAAATTTTTATCAGGGACAATGCATGAGAAAAAAGAGCCATGAAGCTCTTTTTTAACTTGGCAAGTGCTGCTTTCGTTCTACTAACATTGGTGGGGAGAAAGAATTCCCCACCAATGAAGTAATCACTTCAATTTTTTCAGAAACTTTCACAATGTCAAGGCTATTGTGAAAAAATGATTTTAATCAATAAGTGAGTACAAAATTTTTCTTTTTACCACGACGAATTACAGTAACCTGTCCGTCAATTTTGTCAGCAGCTGACAAAGTATAGGTCAAGTCAGTCACGCGCTCACCATTGATATAAATCGCACCGTTTGTAATATCTTCTCTGGCTTGACGTTTAGAACTTTCAATGCCAGCAGAAATCAGTAGTTCAACTAATGACAAATCTTGGTCAGCACTGACAGTATAATGGGGAACAGCTTTTAAACCAGCCAAAATATCTTTAGCTTCTAAGGCTTTTAAATCTCCTCCACCAAAAAGAACTTGCGTAATTTTGACAGCGTGTTCATAAGCTTTTGTACCGTGAACCAATGTTACCACTTCTTTTGCTAAAGTTTTTTGAGCCAAACGTTCATGTGGTGCAGCTTCAAATTTGATACGGATTGCTTCGATTTCATCTAGTGTCAAAAAAGTAAAAATTTTGAGCATTTTGATTGCATCAGCATCATCAACATTGAGCCAAAATTGGTACATTTCATAAGGTGAAGTTTTTTCAGCATCAAGCCAAACTGCATTTCCTTCAGATTTACCAAATTTTTTACCGGTACTATCAGTAATAAGTGGAATGGTAATCACGTGTCCTTGTTTGTCAGCTTTCCGACGCAGTAATTCTGTTCCAGCGGTCATATTTCCCCATTGGTCAGAACCTCCAAGCTGTAATGTGACATTATGAAGTTGATTCAATTCGTAAAAGTCATAACCTTGCATGATTTGATAAGCGAATTCGGTGTAAGAAATTCCCGTTTCCATCCGTTTTTTAACAGATTCTTTGCTAATCATATAATTTACTGTGAAATATTTACCAACATCACGCAAAAAATCAATGAAAGTTAAGTTTTCAAACCAATTATAGTTGTTGGTCATCTCAGCTTTGTTTTCACCATTTTCAAAATCAAGAAAACGTTCAAGTTGGCTACGGATTTTACCAGACCATTCTGTGACAGTTTCCTTGGTTTGAAGAGAACGTTCATCATCTTTAAAAGAAGGGTCTCCGATGAGTCCAGTTGCCCCACCAACAAGTGCATAGGGTTTATGCCCAGCGAGTTGCAAACGACGCATGGTTAAAATTAGAACAAGATTTCCTAAATGAAGAGAATCTGCAGTAGGGTCATAACCGACATAATAAGAAACCATTCCCTCCGTGAGCGCCTTACGGAGCAGCTCTTCGTCAGTTGTTTGGAAAATCAAACCACGTGCTTTAAGTTCGTCAAAAATGTTCATTTGTTAAATCCTTTCGTTTAAGATGTGAGCACGATTGCTCAGAAATGATGAAAAATAGGAAATCTAGTAGAGAAACAGAGTTTCTTGGAGAGATTTATCTTTTTTCACTCATTTCTATCGTGCGAACTCAATTATACCAAGATGTGAGCACGATTGCTCAGAAATGATGAAAAATGCCAGTTGGATTTTTGTGCCTCAGTAAATAGCTTCGCATGACCTCAGGACATTTGTCCGTTTGCTTAGCTGCTAAAGCAGCAAGAGCAAAAGGCGAAGCACCTAGTCTAGTCGCAGTGGCAACCGACTAGGTGAAACAACTAGCATATCCGTAAGCGCTAAAGCGCAAACGGCTATCCTATAAAGTCGGAAGTTCAAATCGCAATCCAGCAAAGCTGGCAAGACTAAATGGTAAGAGCAAAAGGCAGTGGCTGTAAATGAGCAAAGCTCATAATGCCAAATGGCAATCCAATGGACAGCGTAGTGCTGAAAGCACGGAGATAGGAAATTTCAAGCTTCTTTGCATAGCAAAGGTTCTGGAATTTATCTTTTTTCACTCATTTTTATTCATATGAATTCAATTATACCAAAAAAGTTTCCGAAACGTGCGAAAATTTAGAGTAAATTTGGTATAATAGGGGCATGAAAAAAGACCCGATTGATTCTAAAGAAGAAATAGAGAATCGACTTCAAGATAAAATGGAGGCTAGAAGGCGTCAGAAAAAGGCGAGTTCAGCTAAGAACACAAAGAAACAAGCAAAATCAGATGATACTGGTGATAGTAAAACAGCTTGGTCAACAACTTTTAGTGTTGTTCGCGGAGTAAGTGTCATTTTTGGTATCATTTTTGTCATGTTAGGAGTATTTGGTACTGCAGCTGGAATAGGCTATTTTGCACGTCTTGTGGAGAAAACAAAGGTTCCCGCTAAGTCTGAAATGTTGGCAAAAATCAATGATATTCATGGTGTTTCAGTCATTAATTACTCAAATGGTCAGCCGATTTCTGATATTTCGAGTGACCTTGTCCGAGTGACTGTGGCTGGAGATGCAATCTCAAATAATGTAAAGAATGCCTTGATTTCTACGGAAGATGATACGTTCAAAACAAATGATGGTGTTGTTCCAAAGGCTGTTGTTCGTGGGATACTTGGCTCTGTTGGTGGTGGTACAAGTTCTGGTGGGTCAACGTTGACTCAGCAGCTCATCAAACAACAAATATTGGGAGATAGTGTCACTTTTCAACGGAAAGCGAGTGAAATTGTTTATGCCCGTGCCTTGAATAATTATTTGACTAAAGACCAAATCTTAACAGATTACCTGAATGTTTCGCCTTTTGGTCGAAATAATAAGGGACAAAATATTGCAGGGGTTCAGGAAGCTGCACTGGGGATTTTTGGCAAATCAGCAAAAGACTTATCCATTCCAGAAGCTGCTTTTATTGCAGGATTGCCTCAAAGTCCAATCGTTTATTCTCCATATAATGCAGATGGTTCTTTGAAATCAAAAGAAATGCTGAGCTACGGGCTGTCTAGGCAGAAAGATGTTTTGTTTAATATGTATCGTGGTGGTTATATTACGAAAGCTGACTACGATAAGTATAAAGTTTATGATATTTCGAAAGAATTTTTGCAACCTGCCACTGCTCAATCACAAGAGCATGGCTATCTCTACAATGTTGCTTATACTGAAGCGGTAAACCATATTTATGACTATCTTGTACAGCGTGATAAGGTCTCGGCTACTGAACTTGGAAATGACAGTACAAAACAGCATTATCGCGACTTGGCTGAACAGGCTCTCCAAAATGATGGTTATGAGGTAACTACAACCATTAATCAAACGATTTATAGCGCTATGCAAACTGCTGTTGCACAGCATGGGGGAGAGCTTCAAGATGGAACTGGTGAAGTTCAAACAGGGAATGTTTTGATGGATAACTCTACAGGAGCTGTAATTGGCTTTGTTGGTGGCTTGAACTATGCTCAAAATCAGAATAACCATGCGTTTGACACTCAACGTTCGCCAGGTTCTTCTATTAAACCGGTATTAGCGTATGGTCCTGCAATTGATATGGGCTTGATGGGGTCAGCCACGATGCTATCAAACTATCCGGCGAAATATTCTTCAGGTCAGGATATCATGCACGTTGGAGAGAAGGGGTCCAACACAATGATGCCATTGGGAGAAGCCTTAGATGTATCATGGAATATTCCGGCTTATTGGACTTATCAAGATATTTTGAAATCAGGGAAATCTTCAGAACCTTATATGAGCAAAATGGGTTATGACATTAAAGATTATTCAGTAGAATCATTACCATTGGGTGGTGGTGTTGACCCTACAGTAGTTCAGCATACGAATGGTTATCAAACTTTGGCAAATGGTGGTGTGTATGAGCCTTATTATGTTGTTCAAAGCATTAAAGATGATACAGGCAAGGTAATCTATCAACACCAAAATAAACCAACACAAGTTTATTCTGAAGCAACATCAACGATTATGGAATATCTGCTGAATAATGTCATTACATCTCAAAAAACGTCAACTTTCTATGGAGTGTTGTCACAAATTAATCCAAGTTTGGCACAAAATGTGCAGTGGACAGGGAAAACTGGGACAACAGATGATTATACAGATGGTTGGTTGATGCTCTCAACTCCTACTGTGACACTGGGAAGTTGGATTGGACATGACAATAATTCTCCAATGGGTTCACTCACACCTTACTCTAAAAATGGGACTTATATGGCAAATCTGGTCAATGCGATTAATGCAGCTGACCCAACAATTTTTGGGCCAGGTAAAAAATTCCCAGATCCCAACAAAGATCCAAATGTCACAAAATCAAAGGTTCTTGTGTCTACAGGGGAAAAAGCAGGAAAAATCTCAGGAGGGGCCTTGAATGGAGTTAGCATAAGTGGCGCGACTACAACTAGTTTCTGGGCAACAAAAGCTGGAGCACCAGTCACTCAGTATAACTTTGCAATTGGTGGTTCAAGCTCAGATGTAGCTGATGCATGGAGTAAAATCTTGCCAAACTATAAATCTGAAATCACTAAAAGTTCAACAACGCCTTCCTCTTCTTCAAAAAAAGCTAATAATTGAATGCTGATGGGCTAAAATTTTTTTGTCAGCATACTGACAGAAAAATAAATTGAAAAAACTTCGAAGAATATTATTTTCTTCGAAGTTTTTGTTATTTTAAAAGTTTTGTCAGCACTGACAAAGCATCAAGATAGTGGTCATTTTTACAAGAGGCAATATTTTTTTCGTCAGTAATGAAATAGCTAAATTTTTCATAAAGTTTGACAGCGCGTGAACTCCAAGTCTGAGTGTGGAGGTAAAAGTCTTGATTTTTGTCGAGCTCAACCATTCTCTTTGTAATAACGGTCAGTAAACTTTTGCCGAGTCCTAAGCCTTGAAATTCTGGTAAAACGGCGACCCAGTGGAGCTTTGGAACTTTAGCATCACCCTTAAAGTCCCACCAAGCAGTTGCTGTTGCTACTTTTTGTCCGCCAGAATTTTCAAGGAAAATAGTACGTTTTTCTGTTTCTGTCAACACTGACAAAAACTTGTCAGTAAAATATTTAAGTGCTAAATCTTCGTCAGTAAATTCGCCAACTGCTGTTTCAATTTTTGCCCAATCTAGCTCATCTCCAAGCTGAAAATTAACAACATGGAAACCATCCAAAAGTGGATAATCAGGGATTGGTGAGCCTGCAGGTCTTTTCATAATAAAGTCGAAAAAAGGAAGGGATTTATCTAACAACAGTACCTCCGAGTTTAAATTTTGAGATCTGCTTTGTCATCAACAAGCTAAAGGTTTACCAAGAGCAAATTATATGATGGGCTGCAGATATACTGCCTTTTACTTTTGCAAGTTTTGCTTGATGAGCAAATGGATAGCGGAGCGAAGTAGAGATAACTTTCGAGTGCTATATTTGAAAGTTACGCAGTACTAATAGTTTTTGACTTGAGCAACTTTCTCAGCATCAAGGGAATTTACGATAGCGCGCAAAAAGTTTTGGGCTTGATTGAAGTCATCAAGGTTGAAAATCGTTTGGTGACTGTGAATGTAACGAGCAACAACACCGATTGTCGTTGAAGGAATACCAGCATTTGCTAAGTGAGCAGCACCAGCATCAGTTCCACCTTTGGCGATGTAAACTTGTGTCTTGATATTTGCATTTTCAGCAGTATCAAGTAGGAAATTTTTCATACCGGGAAGCATGATATGACCTGGGTCAAAGAAGCGCAGCGTTGTACCAAGACCAAGGCGACCATTGTTATCTCCGAAAGTATCACTTGCAGGCGAGCAATCTACAGCAAAGAATAAGTCAGGATTGAATTTTGTTGTTGCTACTTTTGCGCCACGTAGTCCCACTTCTTCTTGGACATTTGCTCCGATAATCAGTGTAATCGGAAGTTCCTTATTTTCCAAAAATTCGAGTAATTCAAGAATCATCAAACAGCCATAACGGTTATCCCAAGCTTTAGAGATAACATTTTTACCATTTGCACTCAGAATAGTTTCTGTTTCTGGAATGATGACATCGCCCTGTGCAACGCCATATTCAGCAAGTTCAGCGGCATTATCAAAACCAGCATCAAAAATGATATCTGAAATAGCTGGCATACTAGGAGTTGCACCTGTTCCACGAAGAAGATGTGGAGGCAATCCACCGGTCACAACAGGGATTTTTTTGCCTTGACGTGTGAAAAGAGTGAAGCGTTGTGCCGAAACGACGAGAGGATTCCAGCCACCAAGTGAAACAACACGCAAAGTTCCGTCAGCTTTGATTTCAGATACCATGAAGCCTACTTCATCCATGTGTGCAGCGACCATAATCCGTGGTGCATTTTCTTTTTTGCTTTCTTTAGTGACAAAAATACCACCGAGTCCATCAAATTCGGGAGTGTAGCCAAGCTCAATCATGCGTTGTTTGAGGTACTCGCGTACAGGTGCTTCAAATCCAGAGGTTGCTTGAAGCTCAGTGAGTGTTTTGATTTTGTTGAAAAGTTCCATTTTTTCTCCTTTATACTAGCTCAGCATTGAAGCTGCGTTAGCAGATTTAGTAGTTGAGCTGCAGATATACTGCTTTGTTAAGCAAGCGGACAGCGTAGACCGTTCACAGAAGCGTGCCTTGCGACGATTGAGAAAACCCTTGCTTTTTCTCACCTGCGAACTTTAATTTCCAAAAGGAATTTTTGGAAATTAACCAGTATCAGATAGGTGCGAGGTATTTGTTCGTGCTATCTCCGCCCTTTGGGCTCCGCTGTCAATGCTCGCTACGGTGCTGGAACACCTAGTCGCAATCGCAATTTTCCCACCTCTATAAGGTGGCGGGATAAGCAGCACTATCTCCGCTTCGCTACGCTGTCCATTCGCTCTATCTCCGTTTCATTGTGCTGTCAATTCTCGCTACGGTACAAACGTGCCTAGTCGAAGTCGCAACTCGCTACGTGCTTCGCACGCCATTCTACGAACGGTCTACGCAACTTCGTTGCTCCGCTGTCCGTTTGCTTAACTGCTAAAGCAGTAAGAGCAAAAGGCAAAGCGATAAGGCGAAATCGCAAGCTCTGCTTTCGTTCTACTGCCCTAGGGTCTTAGCGCTTTAGCGAAATCGACAGCGGAGCAAAGCGAGATAGACTTCAGGGACAGGGTGACCTCATATCTTTGATGTGAGGTTGTACCTTAACATTGATGGGGGAGCAACCCCGCCAATGAAGTAATCACTTCAATCGCTAACTTACAGCACACCATCATGATGTCAAAATTTACTGACAAACTTTTATCAGTACGATTTTGAGGATTTACACTATAATTATAGCAGGATTTATGGTAAAATTTCACTATGAAAAAAATATTGAAGTTTGGTTTAGGTATTGTTGCAGGAGCAGCAACCGCTCATGTGGTCTATCATGGTTATAAATCTATGGAAGAAAATCTACTTCGTGAACTGACCGATACAGCACGACAGCATTTTTCTGATGAGAAAATTGATGCCGTATGGATTTTTGAAGACCCAGACCACGGGGCGTATTTCAAAGGCGGTATCGTGAATGGCAACAAAGCTATTTCTTTTGAGATTAATGCAGAAACTTTAGAAATCTCAAGTGAGAAAAATACAAAAATCAAACTGACATAAGTTTGTTTTTGATAAATATTGGAGGAAAAAATATGATTATCCCTAAAAATATTGAAAATTTGGCAGAACTTGTCAAGGCACCTGGAAAACACGTCTTCTTCTTCACAGCTGGTTGGTGTGGCGATTGTAACTTTATCAAGCCTAAAATGCCAGAAATTGAGGCTGAAAACTCAGAATTCGAATTTATTGAAGTAGATCGGGATGAGTACATGGACGTAGCAGTTGAATGGGGAATTATGGGAATTCCAAGTTTTGTTGTCATTGAAGATGGCAAAGAAACAGCACGTTTGGTCAATAAACTTCGGAAAACAAAAGAAGAAGTTAATACATTTTTGGCAACAGCTAAATAAAAAAAGCACTGTCAGTACACTGACAGTGTTTCTGATACAATGTCAAAGCTGTCAGCATACTGACAAAAACTAAAGAGGAAAATAATAGAATGATTGCAACTTACAATACACATGTAGGTGATGTTTTGATGCTCATCGTAGCAAATGATGAAGGAAAAAAAGTCAATTTTGAGCGCAAAGGAAAAATTGCTCGTGTTTTTGTTGAAGAAACAGGAGCAACTGTTGGATGGAACATTTTTGAAGCAAAATCAATTCTGTCAGCACTGACAGAACTTGAACGTAATGGACAACTTTTCCTGTCAGCTGATGATGTTGAAATTCTTAATAAAGAATTTAGAAAATCAGGTTTTGACGAAGTGCTCGTCTACGACGCGCAACCAAAATTTGTTGTAGCTGAAATTGTTGAAATGGAAGAACATCCTGACTCTGACCATCTTCATGTTTGTAAAGTCAATGTTGGTTTCAAAGAACCTGTTCAAATTGTCTGTGGAGCACCAAATGCAACAGTTGGCTTAAAAACAGTAGCCGCTTTACCAGGAGCAATGATGCCAAATGGTACGCTTATTTTCCCAGGTGCATTGCGAGGAGTTTTATCTTTTGGAATGCTTTGTTCGGCGCGCGAGTTGGAACTTCCGAATGCTCCACAAGTTAAAGGAATCATTGAACTTTCCCAAACATTATCAGTGGGAGAAAAATTTGATTCTAAAACGATGTGGAAAGCATGAAGTCAAGACTTATTCAGTGGGAGTTTCGTGAAACATTTGTCCATTTTCTCTAGTCGCTATCTTCGCTACGCTAAGCAAACGGACAGCGGAGCAACGAAGTTGCGTAGACCGTTCGCAGAACGGCGTGCGAAGCACGTAGCCACCGTTGCAAGCATCGACGGCATAAGCCGTAAGGCGGAGATAGCACGCACTTGTTTTGATAAAAAATGTGACAAATTCCTTTTGTTTACGTATAAGTAAACAGGAGGAATTTTTTTAATGAATAAAACAATGCTCATCGGCAGACTCACTAGTTCAGCCGAACTATCGAAAACGTCAAATGACAAATCCTACACTCGTATCACATTAGCCGTTAATCGCCGTTTTAAAAATGAAAATGGTGAACGAGAAGCAGATTTTATCTCAGTAGTATTTTGGGGAAAATTAGCAGAAACGCTTTCTTCTTATTCCAAAAAAGGAACGCTTATCTCTGTAGAAGGAGAAATAAGAACTCGAAACTATACAGATAAATCCAATCAGAAACACTATGTCACTGAAATTTTGGGAATGAACTACGACCTACTTGAAAGTAGAGCAACGATTGCTTTAAGAGAAAACGCAGCAAAGACGGAAGAAATATTACTCGAAGCCGAAGAATTACCTTTCTAATACATCAGATGGATGAGAAAACATATTTAACTTAGCAAGTGAGTGTTATCTCCGCCCTTTGGGCTACGCTGTCCCTCCTTGCTATGGTGCTACGTGCTTCGCAGACCGTTCTACGAACGGTCTACGCGCTGTCCGTTTGCTTAGCTGCTAAAGCAGCAAGAGCAAAAGGCAAAGCACCTAGTCGGAGTGACAATTTCCCTACCTCTTAAAGGTGGCGGGATAAGCAGCACTATCTCCGCTTCGCTACGCTGTCCATTTGCTCTAAATCGCTAAAACGATAAGGCAAAATCGCAAGCTCTGCTTTCGTTCTACTGCCCTAGGGTCTTAGCGCTTAGACTTCAGGGACAAGGTGACTTCATATCTTTGACGTTAAGCAGACTGTCGCAGCTTTAGCTGCGTACAGGTCGCTTAGTTGTTACACCTAGAGGTTGTGCCCTAACATTGGTGGGGAAAGAGAATCTCCCCACCAATGAAGTAACCACTTCAAACAAGTTTATACCCATAATCTTAAACAAATTGATACTGCTCCGCCACTCGATTAATTGATAACAGGGTGTGCCGATTACAGTTATTACTGATGGAATCAATATAATATAATAATCAATTTAGCAGTGTCACATTGATACACAATAGAAAGAAGTTTTTTCTTGACTAAAACTGACCTTTGAGATAAAATAATAATCAGAGTTAGCACTCTTTATCTTAGAGTGCTAACAAAAATAGAAAAATTAACTTACGGAGGTATTCTCATGTTAAAACCTTTATTTGACCGCGTAGTATTACGTGTGAAAGAAGAGGAAGAAAAATCAATTGGTGGTATTGTACTTGCAGCTGCAGCTCAGGAAAAGCCGCAAATTGCTGAAGTTATTGCCGTAGGACCTGGAAAAACGACAAACCACGGCTCACTCGTTGCACCGACAGTAAAAGTAGGAGACACAGTTGTCTTTGAAAAATTTGCTGGAAGTCAAATTAAAGTGGATGGAGAAAACTATCTTATCGCCCACGAAAGTGACCTACTTGCCATTCTTGATTAATATAAAACTGATTAAATAATAAGTTGAGAGGTCTGCACTAAACGAAAATGAAGATAGAGTAGTTTAACTTTTTTGTTTTATATGCTTACAAATTTTAGCTTTGAAACCAGAGGAGTAAACAAATAATTTTCGTGATTTTAGAACAGACAATCTTCACACCTTAAATCTTAAAGGAGATGAAAAAATGTCAAAAGAAATTAAATTTTCAAGTGATGCTCGTACTGCAATGATGCGAGGAATTGATATTCTAGCGGATACTGTAAAAACAACATTGGGACCTAAAGGACGTAATGTTGTTCTTGAAAAATCGTACGGTTCACCATTGATTACTAACGATGGGGTAACAATTGCCAAAGAAATTGAGCTTGAAGACCATTTTGAAAATATGGGAGCAAAGCTTGTGAGTGAAGTAGCTTCAAAAACAAATGATGTTGCAGGTGACGGAACAACTACCGCAACAGTGCTTACTCAAGCCATTGTCCGTGAAGGGTTAAAGAATGTGACTGCTGGTGCCAATCCAGTTGGAATTCGCCGTGGTATAGAATTGGCAACAGAAGCAGCTATTGCAGCAATTAAAGATATGGCAATCCCTGTTCATGATAAATCAGCTATTGCACAAGTTGCAACAGTTTCATCAAGAAGTGAAAAAGTCGGTGAGTATATTTCTGATGCAATGGAACGTGTGGGAGCTGACGGTGTTATCACTATTGAAGAATCAAAAGGAATGCAAACTGAGCTTGATGTTGTTGAAGGAATGCAGTTTGACAGAGGTTATCTCAGCCAATACATGGTTTCCAATACTGAAAAAATGGTCGCTGAATTGGATAATCCGTATATTCTTATCACTGATAAGAAAATCTCAAATATCCAAGAAATCCTACCTCTACTTGAACAAATTTTGAAAACAAATCGTCCATTGCTTATTGTTGCTGATGATGTGGATGGGGAAGCACTTCCAACACTTGTGCTCAATAAAATCAAGGGTGTATTTAATGTTGTCGCAGTCAAAGCACCAGGATTTGGTGACCGCAGAAAAGCTCAACTTGAAGATTTGGCAATTTTGACGGGTGGAACAGTGATTACTGAAGAACTTGGTCTTGATTTGAAAGATGCAACACTTGACGCACTTGGTCAAGCTGCAAAAGCAACAGTTGATAAAGAACACACCACAATTGTTGAAGGTGCTGGGATGCCAGATGCCATCGCCAATCGTGTTGCGATAATCAAAGCACAAATTGAAAAAACAACATCAGATTTTGACCGTGAAAAACTTCAAGAACGCCTAGCGAAACTTGCTGGTGGTGTAGCCGTTATTAAAGTTGGCGCTGCCACAGAAACAGAACTTAAAGCGATGAAATTACTCATTGAAGATGCTCTTAATGCTACGCGTGCGGCCGTAGAAGAAGGTATTGTTTCAGGTGGAGGAACGGCTTTCGTTAACTCAATCACTGCTCTGGATGCCCTAGAATATGAAGGTGACGTACAAACAGGAATTAATATCGTACGTCGCGCTCTTGAAGAACCAGTACGTCAAATCGCTGCCAATGCTGGATTTGAAGGTTCTGTTGTTATTGATAAACTTCGTTCAACATCAGCGGGAACAGGATTCAACGCTTCTACTGGTGAATATGTGAACATGATTGAAACAGGAATCGTGGATCCAGCGAAAGTCACACGTTCTGCTCTTCAAAATGCAGCTTCAGTGGCTGGATTGATTTTGACAACAGAAGCAGTCGTTGCAAATCAACCAGAGCCAGCAACTCCAGTTCCACCAATGGATCCTTCAATGATGGGTGGCATGATGTAAAAAACTCATTACCAAAGTAGAAGATTATTAACTAAAAAGTCTCTTGAATATTCAAGAGACTTTTATTATTATCAACACCTATTAACAGCGTAAAAAATAAAAATAAAAAATATTCTTTGTTGAGTTTCATTTAAGAAAATGCTGTTATAATTGGGTATACTCCTAAAAAATATCTTTTATACTAATCCAAAACTAAAAAAATGCTCGCTGGCAAACCGAGCATTTTTTTATATATTATTATAAGATAAATTCAAATATCGAATAATTTACTTGCGTGTTCATGACTTGTATCAATAATATTAACTTCACGCTTAGTATCAACATCATGTTGTTGGAGATATCCATCCATTGTGAGATGAGCAAGTTCTTTGATATTATTATGAAGACTCAGATGTCCAAGAAAGATACGTTTTGTTTTGTTACCAAGTATATTAAATGCAGCTTCTGCACCATCTTCGTTAGACAAATGGCCTTGGTCGCTTAAAATACGCTGCTTTGTTTTCCAAGGATACCCACCCATACGAAGAATCTCTATGTCATGGTTGGATTCCATCAAATAACCATCTGCGTTTTCAATAGTTCCACGCATTCTATCAGAAACATACCCTGTATCGGTTAACATGACGAAGCTCTTATTGTCTTTCATGAAACGGTAAAATTGTGGCGAAATGGCATCATGACTTACTCCAAAAGATTCAACATCTAAGTCTCCAAAAGTCATTGTTTTTCCCATTTCAAAAATATGCTTTTGCTCAGAAGGAATCTTTCCTAGCGCATTTTTTTCGTCCAGCTCAGACCAAGTGAGTGTATTGGCGTAAAGGTCGATTCCGTATTTTCTAGCCAAAACACCGATTCCTTTGATGTGATCGCTATGCTCATGAGTAATCAAAAGTGCGTCTACATCGTGGATATCGCGGTCAATTTCTGCGAGTAAACTTTCTATTTTTTTTCCTGAAAGTCCAGCATCAACGAGAAGCTTCTTTTTAGGTGTTTCAAGGTAAAAAGAATTTCCTGTTGAGCCAGAGGCCAAGATTGAGTATTTAAATCCGTTTTGTTCAGTCATAAACACTATTGTAGCAGAAAATCCCAAGCAATGCATGGGATTTTTTTATTTTATTGAAGCTTAGCACGTACTAAACTTTGAATGAATAAGTTTTGGCTTCATTCTTCACTAAATTCATCCCAATCATCGGAAGCGACATCATTATTTTCTGGTAAATAAGGAAGGGTGAAACTAAAAGTTGTTCCTTGTCCGCTGCCAGAAGAAGTGGCAAAGATTGTCCCACCGTGCATTTTTACGATGTCATGAACGATGGAGAGTCCAAGACCAGTACCTCCAACCTTGGAGTTTCTTGATTCATTATCTACTCGATAAAAACGGTCAAAAATTTTAGGAAGAGCGGATTTTGGAATTCCCATTCCTTGGTCAGAAATTGAAATTAGAACATCTTTTTCACGCGTTTCTACTGAAATTGTAATTGTTCCTCCATTT
The DNA here is from genome assembly GCF_006965445.1 of Lactococcus protaetiae. NCBI lineage: Bacteria > Bacillati > Bacillota > Bacilli > Lactobacillales > Streptococcaceae > Lactococcus > Lactococcus protaetiae. The sequence continues at coordinate 979,650 of NZ_CP041356.1, forward strand.
GGAGAGTACTTGAAAGCATTGTTGACAATATTATCAATGACTTGTGCAATCTTATCAGTATCAATCTCAACCCAAACAGGATTATCTGGGAATTTGCGTACAATAGTAAAATCTGCTGTAAAAAAATCGTTTGGGTCGGTTTCCAAAATTTTATCGAGGCGGTTGATTTGAAAATTCAAGAAAGCAACGAGGTTAATCATCTCTTTGTTTAGTATAATTTTATCTTGGTCCATTCTTGAGAGTGTCAGAAGGTCAGAAATCATACGAATCATTCGGTCAGTTTCACTTAATGAAACATTGATAAATGAGGTTGCGATTTCTTTATCGTCAATCGCTCCATCTTCAAGAGCTTCAAGATATGCTTTGACTGAGGTAAGTGGAGTTCTAAGTTCATGCGAAACATTTGAAACGAATAAACGTCGTTCACGTTCAGCTTTATCTTGTTCAGTCATATCATGTAAAACGGCGATAATACCAGAAATAAAACCAGATTCACGGCGGAAAAGAGCGAATTTGATGCGCAAGGCAATAAATTCGTTACTTGAAATACGAGTTTCAATCGTGATTTCAGGCTCTTTTTCTAGCAAATCATAAAAACTATATTGATTGGCAATGTCGAGAATGTCAACAATATTTTTTTGCATCAACTCAGGTTCGGTTGTATTGAGATAATTTAGAGCAGACTTATTGCACATGATGATATTTCCGCGTCGATCAGTAGCAATAACGCCATCAATCATATATGCCAAAATACTATCGAGCTGATTTCTTTGATTTTCTAAATTGTTCTGAGTACGCGCAATATTTTCATCAAGACTCTGAATTTTGTTATAAAGTTCAGTAAATTCACTGTCTCCTTTTGGAGGGTTATTCTTTGATAAGTTTCCATTTTTGATGTCATCCATTTGTTTAGAGACATTTTGGAGTGCTTGATGTTGTTGAACAACAAAAAATAATACGAAAAGTAAAGAAAAAAGATAGTAGCCAAAAAAAGAACCAAAATGAGCAATATTATACTCAGGTTGACTAACAAAAAGAATGACAAAAAGAAGTAGATGAATAGCTACTCCTTTAAAGATGATTGAGTGAAAAAATTTAATCATGTGGGTTGCTCATGTAATAGCCGACACCACGACGTGTTGAAACATATTGTGGGCGACTTGGGGTGTCTTCAACTTTTTCGCGTAAGCGACGAACGGTAACGTCAACAGTACGAACATCACCAAAGTAGTCATAACCCCAAACAGTTTCGAGGAGGCTTTCACGAGTAATAACTTCACCAAGATGTTGTGCAAGATAGTAAAGTAACTCAAATTCGCGATGAGTAAGGTCAAGTTGTTTATCGTTTTTGTATGCAGCATAGTGAGTTGGGTTGATGCGGAGGTTTCCGATTGTCAATTCTTTTTTGACATTATCATTTGACTCAGCAGGGCTAGCATTGACACGACGTAAGTTAGCTTTAATACGAGCTAAAAGTTCACGATTTGAAAATGGTTTTGTAACGTAATCATCTGCACCGAGTTCAAGACCAATGACTTTGTCAAATTCACTATCTTTTGCTGAAACCATGATAATTGGTGTGTCAGAAGTTTTGCGAATTTCACGAGCAACATCAAGACCATCAATTTTTGGTAACATGAGGTCAAGTAAGATAAGGTCAGGTTGAAATTCTTTGAAAGCTTCAAGCGCTGCTTCACCGTCGAAAGCTGTAAAGACTTCAAAGCCTTCTTTAGTTAGATTAAATTTTACGATGTCAGAGATTGGTTTTTCATCGTCAACAACAAGGATTTTTTTCATAGTTGCCCTTTCAGAGAGGTTATTTTTTATTAGTGAATATTTCTTGCATTTATTTGTATTGACAAATAAAGAAAGCTGTTTCAGATATATTATACAATTTTTAGTAAAATTACGCAAAAAGTGATGCTTTTCGTTCAAAAAAAAGCGGATAAAATGTTCGATTTTTGGTATAATAAAGCCTATGAATGGAATTTTAATCACCCTTGAGGGTCCAGATGGCGCTGGTAAAACAAGCGTTTTAAAAAATATCTTGCCTGAATTAGAGAAAATGAAGCAAGAGGTTGTCGCCACACGCGAACCTGGTGGTGTTCGTATTGCTGAGGAGATTCGCCAAATCATCTTGAGCACTGAAAATAGAGAGATCGACTCTAAAACAGAACTAATGTTATTTGCGGCTGCGCGCCGTTTACACATGCAAGAGAAAATGTTACCCGCTTTGCGAGAGGGTAAATTGGTTATTGTTGACCGATTTATTGATTCATCAGTAGCTTACCAAGGCTATGGACGTGGTTTGGGTGTTGAGGTGGTTAATTGGCTGAATGAATTTGCTACAGATGGCTTGAAACCTGATTTAACACTATATTTTGATATTGATACAGATCTTGCTCTTGCGCGTATTATGAAAAATCGTTCAGAAGAAGTTAATCGTTTGGATCTTGAGCGTGCAGAAATGCATCGCAAAGTTCGTCAGGGTTATCTTGAGATTGTAGCAAAAGAGCCTGAACGCTTTGTGAAGATTGATGCAAGTCAGTCTCTTGAAAAAGTGGCTACTGATGCATTAACGGCAATAAAAGAACGATTTAACAGCAAATTTTAAGCTGTTTTGTTAAAATTCGATAGGATTTTATATCACGGGTGTCCATTCGTTCCATCTCCGCTTTGCTTCGCTGTCGATTTCACTAAGCCACCCACTAGGTGTAACAACTAGCATATCCGTTGCTGCTTTAGCGCAAACGGCTATCCTATAAAGTGGCAAGTTCAAATCGCAATTTGCTGAAGCAATAAGGCGAAATGGTTCACTACGACACGAAAATGTCTAGTCGAAGTCGCAACTCGCTGAAGCGATAAGTCGAAGTTCCTAGTGGTAAATGCAATTAGTGTAGCGTGGCGCCGTTTGTGTGCCATAAGGTTTGCGCAAGCAATGTCAATCTGTTCTTGGTTTTTACTACGGATTAGCTATAGTTAAGCAGCTCAAATTACTTCAGGTTTGAGCTGACTAATCCTGAAATGTACTGACAGAAAGTTGTCAGTAATCAAAAAAATTGTCAGTGAGTATTTTTTGATTTTTACTGACGAGAAGATTGCTAGTGAGAGAGGTTTTAATGGAGATAGCTGAAATACAACCCCGACTTTTTGGCCAATTTTCTGCGATATTGCGGCAGAAAAAATTGAGTCATGCCTACTTGTTTTCAGGTAGTTTTGGTTCTTTTGAAATGGCAATTTGGTTAAGTCAGGCGATATTTTGTGAAAATTTGACGGATGGAATTCCTTGTGGTCAGTGTCGTCCTTGCAGACTTGTTGTTAAGCAGGAATTTGCGGATTTACATCTCATTGTACCAGAAGGGCAAACGATAAAAACAGCACAGATTCGTGAGTTAACGCAAGTTTTTTCAGAAGCGGGTTATGAAGGGACAAGGCAGGTTGTTTTGATTCGTGATGCAGAAAAAATGCATCCGAATGCGGCGAATGCTTTATTAAAGTCTATCGAAGAACCTGAGAGTGATGTCGTCGTATTTTTGTTAACAAATAATGAAAATATGATATTACAAACGATAAAGTCTAGGACACAAGTGATTATATTTCCCAAAAATACCCTGTATTTGCAGGAGCTTTTGGAAAAAGAAGGAATTTTACGAACTCAAGCGGAGCTTCTTGCGGAAACTTCTGACTCGCTAGAGACGGCACTTAGCATTTCGCAACAAAGTTGGTTTATCGAGGGACTGAAGAAATTGCAGCAATTTGTAAAATTGTTAAAAACATCAACTGATGAAACTTTTTTGTATTTGTCAGAGCTGACAGATACTTTTGATGATAAAGAGAAGCAAAATCAGGCATTTGACTTGCTTTTGCAATTGTTAGCTCAAGAGAAAATGAGCTCATATCTTTTGAAAACATTTAAAGCAGTAAAAATGTGGAGAAGTAATGTGCGATTTGAGTCGTGTCTTGCTTTCGTGGTAATTGATGTTTATGATAATTGAGTTCGCACCACCAGAAGCTATGAAAAAAGATAAAATGGAACCTGCTCTACGAGCAGATCTACGCGACCTTGTCGCTCCGCTGTCCGTTTGCTTAGGAGCTGAGCTCCAAGAGCAAAAGGCAACCACATTTTTCTATCTACGTGCTTTCAGCACTACGCTGTCCATTGGATTGCCATTTGGCGTTGCTGCTTTAGCAGCTTACAGCTAATGGTCATGCGAAGCTATGTGCTGAAGCACAAAGAGCCAAATGGCATTTTTCTACGCTTCTTAGCGAGGTTGCTCATATCTTGATATAATGGTGGCACAAAGCATCGGAGGATTAAATGATTTATGAAGTGAAATTTGAACATGGTGAAGCAAACGCTTTTGCAGAGTCAAACCTTGAACTTGTGGCTCAAACAGGGGTCATAATGCAATCGGATAAAGGATTATTTTATGGCAAAATTATTCGAAAAATTGATGCGAACGTGGAAACCTGTTTCGATGTGTTAAAAGAAGTTTCAACAGAGGATAGAGAAGAGATAAAATCACTTGAAGTACACTCTTTAGAAGCTAAGACAAAAGTTCGGGAGTTGGTTAAAGCACAAGATTTGGATATGAAAGTGATTAATGTTGCTTATAACTTTGATAAAACTCAGTTGTTCATTTCGTTTACTGCGGAAAATCGTGTTGATTTTCGTGTTTTGCTAAAGGAATTAGCAACGACTTTTAAGACACGAATTGAGTTGCGTCAGATTGGAACGAGAGATGCGGCTCAACTTTTGGGAGGCATTGGACCTTGTGGGCGTCCTCTGTGTTGCACTAATTTTATGTATGAGTTTCCCAATGTGTCCATTAAAATGGCGAAAAATCAAAATTTATCTTTGAAACAAAGTAAGTTGAATGGACTTTGTGGTCGTTTGATGTGCTGTTTAACCTACGAGGATAAGTTTTATCAGGAAGCACAGGAGTTTTTCCCTGATTTTGGGGAAGCTGTTGCTACCGAAGAAGGTCGTGGCAAGGTAATCGGACTTAACATCTTAAAAAATCGTGTGAAAATCAGATTTGAAGAGTATAGCAAGGAATTTGACCTTGCGGAAATTGAGGTGAATCGTGGCTGAGAAATACGAAATTTTTGAACAATTGGGTGAACTGGAAAATACATTAAATACGACATTGGCACAAGTATCTAGTATTCGTCAGGTGTTAGAGGCATCAATGACAGAAAATGCAACGCTACGCATGGAGCTTGAGAAATTGCGTGAGCGCTTAGCGGAATTTGAAAAGAAGGAAGTCAAAAAGAGTCAGACTAAAGACCAGCCCAATCCAAATTTGATTCAGATTTTTAACGAAGGTTTTCACGTCTGTCACTTGCATTATGCAGAACGCTTGGCTGAAGGTGAGTCTTGCTTAGACTGCTTGGAGTTGTTATATCGATAATGGAAAAATTTAATATTCAGCGTTCATTCAAAGGCGAAAAAGTAGCAGGAACGCTCTATTTGGTCCCTACTCCGATTGGAAATATGCAGGATATGACGTTACGTTCGTTGGAAACGTTAAAAACTGTGGATTTAATTTGCTCGGAAGATACGAGAAATACGCTCCGTTTGCTCAATCATTTTGAAATCAAAGTGCCGCAAGAGTCCTTTCATGAACATAATTCACACGAGAAGATTCCTAAGTTGCTTGAATTTTTGCATTCTGGAAAGTCGATTGCACAGGTGTCTGATGCAGGAATGCCTTCAATTTCAGACCCTGGTCATGATTTGGTCAAGGCTGCGATTTCTGTAGGGATTGATGTGGTGGCTCTGCCTGGAGCTTCTGCTGGGATTACAGCGTTGATTGCTTCGGGATTGGCACCACAACCGCATATTTTTTATGGCTTTTTGCCACGAAAAAAAGGGAGCAACGGCAGTTTTTTGAGAGTAAGCGATACTATCCTGAAACTCAAATTTTTTACGAGAGTCCTTTTCGTGTGGCGGATACGTTAGAAAATATGAAGGAAAGTTATGGAAATCGACAAGTTGTTTTAGTGCGAGAATTGACAAAAATCTATGAAGAATATCGGCGAGGAACGATTTCTGAAGTTTTGTCATCGCTGACAGAACAAGCGATAAAAGGGGAATGTTTGATTATTGTATCGGGTGCTGATGAAAATGTTGTCAGTACTGACGAACCTGAGCTGACCGCTTTAGAAGCTGTCAGTACGCTGATTAATGAAGGTTTGAAGACTAATGTTGCAATTAAACAGGTTGCTAAAGAGCGTGGCTTGAATCGTCAGGAGTTGTATGCTCAATTTCATGATTTATAAAAATAGAAACCACCATAGTATTTTTTTATGGCGGCTTTTTTTAGTTTGTGTTAAGATAGTGTTTATATTGGCTTACATTTGTGAGTGAACAGTAAGATGTAATGAAGCAAAGACTTATTCAGTAGGAGTTTCAACTCCTACTGAATTTAGTCGGGCGAAATTCAAAGCTTAGAGCTGCTTCATCTCCCACCTGCAGGGTGGGAGTGTTAGCACGCTCTTGTTTTGATATAATCGCTCAAATCTTTCTGTCAGTACTGACAGCTTTTGATGTTTATAACTTGAGTCACTGAAAAAATTTTGACTCAAATGTTCAAGGAGAAATGGATGAAAAAAATAAAACTTATAGCTGTTGCAACACTTGGGCTTGCTTCTATCTCTCTGCTTGTGGCTTGCTCATCTCAAAAGAGTTCAGGCGCAGCTAAAGATAAGGTAACAACGGTAACCGTGGCGACTTCGGGAGACTCAAATCCGTATGAGTATACGACAAGCAACGGGAAAATGACGGGCTTTGAATACGACATTTTGAAGCAAGCAGACAAAGATTTGAAGGATTATCAATTCAAATTCAAGGTTTATGATGACAGTGCCATTTTAGCAGCTTTGGATGGTGGTCGTGCACAGATTGCTGCAAATAATTTTGGTAAAACAAAGGCGCGTGAAGAAAAATATTTATTTAGTTATCCGGTTCGCCAAGGGATTGATGCGATTTTCTCAACATCGAAAGAAAATATCACAAAAATTTCACAACTTGCGGGCAAAACAACAGAGATTCCGACAGGGACAAACTATGGAGATATGTTTGAAACTTGGAACAAGAATCATCCTGACAAAAAAATTAATGTTAAGTATAGTCAGCGTCCACTGACAGACCGGCTGTCAGCAATTTCATCTGGTCAGATTGATTTCTTATTTGCTTCAAAGTCTGCTGCTGAAAATTTGGTAAAAGAACACGCCATAACGGGTTTGGTGGATACTATTCCAACCGACTTGGATAAACAACCTGAATTTAAAACATACGATTATTTTGTGCTTGACAACAGTCAAACTAAACTTCAAAAAGCTTTAAATGCAGAACTTAAAAAGCTTTACGAAAATGGCACATTGAAAAAACTGTCAGAAAAATATTTCCATGACAGCCATATTCCAGCTGCTGATCAATTTCAATAAGTTGAAGTGATTACTTTATTGGTGGGGCTCTCTCCTCCACTAATGTTAGCACGCACTTGCTAAGTTAAAAATTACTGACAGTTTTTTGTCAGTAATTTTTTTGTTTTGGAGTGTTTATCAAAGCAAGGACGTGCTATCTCCGCCTTGCGGCTCCGCTGTCGATGCTTGCCAAGGCGCTACGTGCTTCGCACGCCGTTCTATGAACGGTCTATGCACCTTCGTTGATCCGCTGTCCGTTTGATTGCGACTAGAGAAAATGGACAAATGTTTTACGGAACTCCCACTGAATAAGTCTTGCATTCATTTTTAGCAATGACCATCCACATTCTCATTTATCCACTGATTTTTCTCATCATCAAAAATACGTAAATGTTTGTCAGCGCAGACAAAGTTAATAATTTCTTTTCGATTTAATCCTGTTTTATCAATGGCTGAACGGATGGTAACGATTTCCATTTTCTCAAGTGCAAGACGTAATTCTTCTAATTTATTTTCCATAATTTTATTATACTTTATTTTGTCAGTACTGACAGAAATTTGTCATTGACGAATTTTATGGTAAAAGCTTGATTTTCGTGTGGAAATTTTATAAAATTGTCAAGTACGTTTTCGTATCTATCAGGTTAAATGTGATGAGCTATGCTACAAGGCGAAGTATTTAATCGGTGAATAAAGCTTTGCGTAAGCAAAGTGTCGGAGGCAAAATGACAATTAACAAAATGGGCATAGGAATTGCTCATTCCAAATTAATTTTGATTGGCGAACACTCTGTTGTCTACGGACAGCCAGCGATTGCGCTTCCTGTCACAATCTTAAAGACAACAGTGACAATTACCGCTTCAAAATTTGGACAATACATTGAAAATAATGAATTTCGTAGAAGATTAGACTTGATGGGTGATGAGTTTGAAGGAATTCGTCAATTGATTATGCGCTTGCTTGCCAAATTTCATTCTTCAAGCATGCCATTTTCTTTAGAAATTGACTCAAATATTCCTCTAGGTCGTGGGCTTGGTGCATCAGCATCACTTGCGACAGCGATTACAAGAGCAATCTATGATTTCTTCGATACTGAACTTTTAGAAAAAGATTTAATCTTTTATGCCAATTTTTCAGAAAATATTACTCATGGGAAATCTTCTGGAATTGATGTGGCAACAGTCAACTCTGAACACCCACTTTGGTTCATCAAAGATGAAGCTATTGAGCCGTTTGAGCTAAATCTCCACGGTTTTATCGTCATCGGAGATACAGGAGTTCATGGATTCACAAGCCAAGCGATTAATATTGTTAGAGAAAAACTAGTAGAAGAAAAACAAGTGACACAAGCTTATATTGACCAACTTGGTGACTTGGCGAAAGCTTCAAAAAGTTTCCTCATGACAAATAAATTATCAGAACTCGGACAAGTCATGAATAAAGCACACTCCGTCCTATCTAGTCTTGGTGTTTCTCATCCAAGATTGGAAACTTTGGTTGATGTAGCACTGAAAAATGGAGCGCTCGGAGCGAAGCTTACAGGTTCAGGACTGGGTGGTGTGATGGTTGCCTTAGCTGAAAATGAAAAAGATGCGATTCGAATCAGCCAGCGTTTGTTGAAAAGTGGTGCAAAAAACACATGGATTTACTCTTTTTAGCCAAGCGTTTAACTTAACAAGTGCGTGCTATCTTCCGCCCTTTGGGTTCCACTGTCCATCCTCGCTACGGTGCTACGTGCTTCGCAAGCTGTTCTGTGAACGGTCTACGCAACTTCGTTGCCCCGCTGTCCATTCGTTCTAAGCCAGCAAAGCTGGCAAGACGAAATGGTAAGAGCAAAAGGCAAAGCACCTAGTAGGAGTGGCAATTCCCCCACCAATGAAGTAATTACTTCAAAAATTCAAACCTTATGCTTAGTACTGTCTATAAAGTAGTTTGTTTTAAATTTTTTATAAACAACTCAAAAATGAGTAGTATAAGAATTGGAATATTTTTGGAAAGTTTGGTCCAATAAGTAAAAAACATTGCTTGATAGCAGTGTTTTTTCATTCTAAGGCATCAACTAATCATCTGTTTCAAAGCTATCGTTCAATAAGCAGATTTAGCTAAAAAATAGTATAAATAATGTATAATTGTGGAACTGATACTGTTTAACTTTTGAAATGGTCTAATATATTTCTTACGGTATCGGGGAGCTAATGAAGAGAATCAGATGTTCTATGGTGTTCCGTTTGCAAAGGAGAAAGTAATGCGTAAACTTGTTTTGTTTTTACACTCGTCATTGGACGGGTTTGTTGAAGGTCCCAAGGGCGCGATGGATATTGGCTTTGTATCTTATGATGCTGACTTGGAAAATGAAGCTAAAAATATTCTGAGTACAGTGGATACGGTGGTTTGGGGACATGGCACCTATGAAATGATGTATAGTTATTGGCCGACCGTTCCAGAAAATCCTGATGCTTCGTCGTATGAGCGCAATCACGCAAAATGGATTGAACAGGTGGAGAAGCTTGTCTTTTCAACGACTTTGGATGAAGTAAAATGGAACAATACACGCTTAGTGAAAGAGAATATTGTCGAGGAGATTCAAAAACTTAAATCAACGTCAGGTGGTGATTTGCTGATTTTAGGGAGTCCGCGCTTAGCACATTTTTTGATGACACATGATTTGATTGATGAGTATAAAATTACAGTTTCTCCCGTTCTAGTAGGCGGTGGTTTGAGATTGTTTGAAAAAGGGGTCCACCCTACCAAACTCAAATTAATATCACAGAAAACTTTTGATTCAGGCGCTATGAGTCTTGATTATGAAGTGATAAGATAAGTGATGCTCTGGTTATCAGAGCATTTTTATATTTTAAAAGAGTTATTTTTCAAAGTGACAAAACTTATTACATTTTTGTTATAATAAATTAGAAAACGCATTCATCAATAATTTGGTGAAAAATAAATAACTTGAAATTTTCTATTTTAGTTGGTAGGATAAGCATCACTACAGATGATTCTGTGTACTTTAACGAGTTTACTAATTATCAACTGAACATTTAGTGGATGGATAATTGTGGTCCGAAATGCTCTTGAATTTTAAAGTGAGGCAGTATACTCACTATTTTTGTTTTTTTGCGAGTTTAGCTTCTAAATCATTAAACATGATGGAGAAAAAAAGTATACATTGCTTTTGTTCTGCTTCGGAAAGAACATTTCTTGTATTTTGAAAAGGAGATTAAAATGAAACAATATTTTTTAACAGAGGTGTCTGGTGGAGTTGTTCAAGGACATGATTTTGGTTCGTCAAAAATGGCAACAGATTATTTTGACCAAGCACAAAAGATTTATCCACAAGCTGAATTTGTAAATTTAGTTCGTTTAAATATTGCTTTACAAGATAAAGAGGGAAGCGAAACAGAGATTGTTTTGAACAAATATAATAACCAGCTTGAATCAGAACTAAAAATAAAATATCCAGAAGCAGAAATCAGTCACTTTGACCAGTTTTAAAAGGCTAATATTATCGTTAAGATTGTGTAAAAACTGAGTTTAATGTTTGAAATTTGTTCTAAACCATAATTTTTTTATCAAAACAAGTGTGTGCTATCTCCGCCTTATGGTTACGCTGTGGATGCTCGCTACGCCACTAGATGTAACAACTAGCATATCCGTTGCTGCTTTAGCGCAAACGGCTATCCTATAAAGTGGCTAGTCGCAATCGCAATACTCCGACCTCTTGGCTCGGAGATAAAGCAGCACTATCTTCGCTGCGTTACGCTGTCCATACTCGCTATGGTGCTACGTGCTTCGCACGCCGTTCTGCGAACGGTCTACGGCCACTGTCCGTTTGCTCTTGCAGGGTTCGCCTGCTAAGCAAACGGACAACGTAGCGTAGCGAAGATAGCGACTAGAGAAAATGGACAAATGTTTTACGAAACTCCCACTGAATACGTCTTGACTTCATTTTTTACTAGCTCTTATCAATCATGGTCATATTTTGATATAACTGAATTCGTACGATTAGAAATGAGAGAAAAAAGATAAATCTCCGTGCTTTCAGTACTACGCTGTCCGGCTTATGTTGCTTTCGTACAAAGAGCCAAATGGCATTTTTCATCATTTCTTGTCAATCGTACTCACATCTTGATATAATTGAGTTCGCAACACCAGAAGCTATGAGAGAAGATAGCTCCGCTGTCCATTCTCGCTACATCGCTGAAGCGATGAGTCGAAGTGGCAACTGGAACCTGCTCTTTGAGCAGAACCACATTTTCCTATTTCTCTCCGCTTCTTGACGGTGTTGCTCACATCTTGATATAATAGTTTCATGAAAAATATTGTCACTGCTAGAGCGCATACGAATATTGCGCTAATTAAATACTGGGGAAAGTCAAATATTGACCTTAATCTTCCAACAACGAGTTCTTTGTCAATGACGTTAGATTCTTTTTATACAACGACTTCAGTGAAGTTCACGGATAGAGCTACTGACAGCTTGATTTTAAATTCTGTCAGTGCTGACAGAACTCGTATCAGTAAGTTTTTGGATATGATGCGCACTCAATATGGTGATTTTCCAAAAATTTCAGTGACTTCTAAAAATCATGTACCAACTGCTGCAGGATTGGCTTCAAGTGCTTCAAGTTTTGCTGCCTTGACTGCAGCAATGTTTGGAATTTTGGAGCTGGAAAAAAATGAACAAGAAATGTCCAGAATTGCTAGACGAGGCTCTGGATCAGCTTCGCGCTCTATTTTTGGAAACTTCGCAGTGTGGAATAAAGGATGGGATGATGCATCGTCTTATGCCGAGTCTTTCTATGATCAAGATATCGGTTTATCTATGATTGTTGCTGAGATTTCGGCTGACCAGAAGAAAATGTCTTCAACAAAAGGAATGCAACTTGCTCAAACAGCTCCTACCTACAGTACATGGGTAAAAAGATCAGCGCTTCAACTTGAAGAGATGAAATCAGCAATTATTCAAAAGGATATTGAAAAAATTGGTCTCATTGCTCAAGACAATGCGTTAGGAATGCACGAACAAAATCGGTTATGCAAAATACCCTTTGACTATTTTACTAATCAAACAAGACGAATTATTGATTTTACCAATCACTGTTACAACAGCGGTTTGTTCGCATTTGTCACTATTGATGCAGGGCCAAATGTAAAAATTATAACAGATAGAGCAACTGAGCAGGAACTCTTGGCTCAATTTCGTGCTGAATTTCCAGAAATGACTTTTGATGTAGCTCACGCTGGAGGCGGCTATGAATATCTCTAATAAAGCTGTTACGGTAAGAGTGCCAGGTAAGCTGTTCTTTGCGGGAGAGTATGCTGTGACGCGTCCTAATGGGCTTGCGCTTGTCACAACAATCGAAACAGATTTTGTTGTGACGATTTCCAAAAGTGAAGGAAAATCGCGTTTACACACTAATGTCAACCTTCCTGACTTTGAATTTATGCTCGCTCATATAAGCTTTGACAAAGAAAATATGTGGAATTTTGCACTGACAACTCTTTTGAAAACGCTGTCAGCACAAATAAGAAATCTGTCAGTACTGACAGAAGAAATTTGTGTGGAAATACAAAGTGAAATGGGCTTTGGGGTGCAAAAAAAAGGCTATGGTTCAAGTGCCTCCGTTGTTTGTGGTATGGTCAATGCAGTAAACGAATATTTTGGTTTGGAGCTTACTCTGGAGGAACGTTTTGAAATCGCAGCAACCACGCACTTTGAGGTTCAAGGCAGCGGTTCAATGGGTGATATTGCAGCAATTATGTATGGTGGGAGTGTTTTTTACCAAAATCATCATCGAGTTATTCCAGTAGAAATTCCATGGAAAACTTATGTTCTTCAAACAGGAAAATCAGCGAAAACGAGTGAAAAGCTAAAAATTGATTTATCAGAAGATTTTTTTGTCGCATCAGATGAATTAGTCATTGAGATTGCCACAGCAATTGATATCAACGATTTTGAGTTATTTAAAGAAAAATTACTCGAAAATCAGTTGCTTTTATTAAAAAATATTCCAGATGGCTACATGACTTATAAATTGTCAGTAGGTTTAAATTTGGTAAATAGTCATCCTGAATTAGCTGGCAAGATTTCAGGAGCAGGATTTGGTGAGAATATTATTATCTTTGCAAAAAGTGATGAAAACATTGATGAACTGCGGGAAAGATTAAAGAATTATGAAATCGAATTGATAGAATCAAAGATTTCAATGAGAAATAAATAATGAAAAACGAAAAAGACATTCACCAACATCGTAAAGATGAACATCTTTCATTGGCCATTAAATATTGGAAAGAGGGAAGAAATCAGACTTCTGGTCTGGCTTTTTCTGATTTGCGCCTGATTCCCAATACACTTCCAGAACTTGCAATAGACGATATTGACTTGACGACAGAACTTTTTGGTGCAAAATTCGACTTTCCGTTTTATATTGAAGCCGTGACAGGCGGTACTGAGCGATGCGATAAGATTAATCAACAGTTTGCGCAAGTGGCTAAAAATCAAAATCTTGCAATGGCAGTTGGCTCTCAGTCTATCGCGCTAAAATTTCCAGAGCTTGCCAGCGGATTCAAAAAAGTTCGTGAAATTAATCCAAATGGTTTCTTATTTGCTAATCTTGGTGCGGGACATTCACTGGAAAATGCTAAACGAGCAGTTGATATGATTTCGGCCGATGCATTAGAAATTCATGTGAATACAGCACAAGAACTACCAATGGATGAAGGGGATAGAAGTTTCTATTGGTTAGAAAATATTAATGAGATTGCTACAAAATTAGAGGTTCCTGTTGTTGTAAAAGAAGTTGGTTTTGGTATTTCTCAGAAAACATTTAGACAACTTTCTGAAACAGCTATTTCAGCAATTAATGTTGGTGGTAATGGCGGGACAAATTTTGCTTGGATTGAACGTAGGCGCGGGAAAAATGGGTTTAATATTGACGAATTTGGTTTATCAACAGTAGAAAGCTTGTTTGAGGCAAAGTTTGCTGACAATAAAAAACCGTTGATTGCAACAGGAGGAATTTCCTGTGCGCAAGATATTCTGAAAAGCTTGATTTTAGGCGCAAAAATGACAAGTTCAGCTGGTTTCATCCTGTCAGTACTGATGGAATCGGGTTCTGAAGCTGTAGAACAGATGTTGAAAAATTGGAAGCAAGATTTGGAAAAGCTTTGTGTGCTGACAGGTTCGAAATCACTGACAGAGCTTCAAACAGTAGAGTTACTATTCTCAACGAACACATTGAATTTCATTCAACAACGAAAATAAGCAAATTATTTGGAAATGGAAGCGAAATCAACTATAATGTGAATAGAATTAAAATAAAATGAAGAGCTGAAATTCACAATAGAGTGAACAGTTCCCCATATTTTAAAGGAGAATGACCATGGCATTTACATTACCTGAACTTCCATACGCACACAATGCGCTTGAACCTTTCTTTGACGAAGAAACAATGCGTCTCCATCATGGAAAACACCATCAAACTTATGTGAATAATCTTAATGCAGCGATTGAAAAGCATAATGAACTTGATGACAAAACACTCGAAGAATTGCTTACAAACTTAGACACGATTCCTGAAGACATTCGTGCTGCCGTTCGTAACAATGGTGGTGGTCACTTGAATCACTCAATGTTCTGGGAATGGCTCTCACCAAATGGTGGTGGTGTTGCAACAGCAGAAATCGGTGATGCGATTACAGCGAAATTTGGTTCATTTGAAGAATTCAAACTTCAATTTAAGGCAGCTGCAACTGGACGTTTCGGTTCTGGTTGGGCATGGCTTGTTGTTAAAGATGGTGAACTTGCGATTACATCGACTGCAAACCAAGATAATCCAATTTCAGAAGGTGCAAAACCAATTCTTGGTCTCGATGTTTGGGAGCATGCATACTATCTCAAATATCACAATGTTCGTCCTGACTACATTGAAGCATTCTTCAACCTTATCAATTGGGATAAAGTGAATGAGCTTTATGCAGCAACTAAATAAAGATAAAAAATACTGATAGGATTTCTGTCAGTATTTTTTTGTTCTGTATCCTAATATGTTTTTTAAAGAAATAGAGGGAGTCAGCTATCTCACAGGTGGGTACAATGCGAGCGAGCTTGGTTACATGACGCACTATCTCTGCTCTTATGGTCAGCACTTAGTTATCGAATTTCCCGAAAATCTAAAGGTAAGTTATCTGGAGTAACTCCGAAAAATGCAGACATTGCAACAATAAAAACAAGTATCTTAAAAGTTTATTTTCTGTTATAATAGGTTGAAGTCCCTTCCATGGATAAAATAAGGTGTAAAGCCGATAAATGAAAGAAAAAAATGAATTTTACAGACTTTAATTTTAAAAAAGAAATCAATCAAACATTGGAAAATATTAATTTTCAAAAACCAACAGAAGTACAGGAAAAATTAATTCCGATTGTGCTTTCTGGACGTGATCTTGTAGGTGAATCAAAGACAGGTTCAGGAAAAACGCATACTTTCTTGCTTCCAATTTTTCAAAATTTAGACATGACATTAAACGAAGTTCAGGCAGTTATTACAGCACCATCAAGAGAACTTTCGACTCAAATTTATAAAGCTGCTCAGGAATTTGTAAAAATCAATCCATCAATTCGAGTATCAAACTTTGTGGGTGGAACAGATAAAGCTAGACAAATCAAGAAATTAGAAAACGGTCAACCACATATTGTTATTGGTACACCTGGACGAATTCATGACCTCATCAAGTCTGGAGCTTTGATTGTTTATACCGCAAATACGTTTGTCGTAGATGAAGCAGATATGACACTCGATATGGGATTTTTATCAGATGTTGATAATATTGCATCAGCTTTTGGCAAGAAGGTTCAAATGTTGATTTTCTCAGCAACAATCCCTCAAAAATTACAACCTTTTCTCAAAAAATATTTGCACAACCCAGTGATGCAAACGATTGCTAATAAAACAGTGATCTCAGATACTATTGAAAACTGGCTTGTTTCAACAAAAGGAGCCTCTCACAATCAACTTTTGTTACAAATTTCCCAAGCGATTAATCCTTATATGGCAATGATTTTTGCCAATACCAAAGGTCGGGTTGATGATATCCATCATTTCCTTGTAAGCAATGGAATTAAGGCGGCAAAAATTCATGGTGATATTCCTCCACGGGAACGCAAACGTATCATGAACAGTATCAAAAATCTTGATTATCAATATGTTGTTGCAACTGATATTGCTGCGCGTGGTATTGATATTGAAGGAGTCAGTCATATCATCAATGATGAGATTCCAAAAGATCTTACTTTCTTCGTGCACCGTGTTGGTCGTTCAGGACGTAATGGATTGACAGGAACAGCGATTACTCTATACAGTCCATCTGATGATTCAGCGATTCGCGAAATAGAAAAAATGGGTGTCACTTTCCAACCTAAAGCTGTAAAAAACGGTGAAATTGTTGACAGTTATGACCGTGACCGCCGTGAAAAGCGTGAGAAAAAACGGGACGAAATCTCATTGGCTACCAGAGGGGCATTAGCCAAAGGTAAAAAGAAAGTTAAGCCAGGCTATAAAAGAGCTATCAAATGGCAAATCGAAGAAGAAAATAAGAAAAAACGCCGTGCAGAACGTAATAAAAATGCACGCAAACAACGTGAAAGTCGTAAACAAAGTTTTTAACCTAGTAAATGCATGTTATCTCCGCCCTTTAGGCTACGCTGTCCTCTATTCGTGTGCAAGCATAGCTTGCAACGGTAGAGACAAAGCAATCAGACAAACTGGCAATCTCTGATTTCGTTCTACTGCCTTAGAGTCTTAGTTAGGGACAGAGTGACCTTATATTTTGTTAACATTGGTTGGAGAAAGCATCTCCCACCAATGAAGGAATCACTTCAATTTATGATGAAAAAAATATTAAAAATTTTCTTTGCCATCATTAGTCTAGGAATTATCTATGCCGTAATTTGTCTAGGATTGGTGCTGACAAAAATCAATACTCGTCCGTCAGTGCTGACAGGCTATCAGACTATTCTAATCTTAGGAAGTAAAATTGATGGAAACAATTTACAACATTCTAAACCGGCTCAGATGACTAGAAATCGATTAGATGCAGGGATAAAGTTAGCAAAACTTAATCCGGAAGCTAAAATCATTGTTACAGGTTATAAAGCTTCAAATGAAAATGTTAATGAGTCTGCTGGTATGGCAAAGTATTTAGAGGATAATTCTGTCAGTGCTGACAGAGTCATAAAAGAGCCAAAAGCACGTAATACCTATGAAAATTTACGCTATTCAAGTCATTATTTTAAAGGTAAAGTTATCTTAGTGACTAGCGATTTTCATTTAGAACGAAGTTTAGTTTTAGCTGAAAAACAACATTTGATTCACATTTCAGGATTTGCGGCAAAAACGACCTTAAAAAATAAGTTGGAGATTATGAGTGCTTATTTTCATGAAACGTTAGGACTAGGACGAGCTTTGATTTTTGGTCATTAACATGAGTTAGCTTACTTAATAAGTATTATTTAATTTCATATATTCTACACGAGAGGAAAAATATGTTTCAGCCTGAACAAATAAGTAAATTAAACGATCTCGAAACACTTGTATTTGATTTTATTATTAAATCACCTGAGCAGGTACAGCAGATGACTATTCGAGATTTAGCAAGTCATGTTCATGTTTCAACTTCTACAATTGTTCGTCTTTGTACCAAGCTTGGCTTTGAAGGTTGGGCAGATTTAAAATTTTATCTAAAAAATCAGACACGTGAAAAAACACCAGAGGAACAGCATTACGATAATATGCTTGAGTTCAATATGTTTCTCAGGAGAATGAATACAGATGCTTACCAATCTCGATTAAATAAGGCCGCACAAATGATCTCAGAAGCGGATTATACTGTATTTTTAGGATTAGGCACGTCAGGCTCTTTGAGCGATTATGCAACAAAATATTTTGTTAATACAGGACTTCGTAGTTTTGTGATAACAGACCCATTTCAAGCGATTCAAGTAAAAGGGATTGGAAACATTGTAGCGGTTATTTTGTCTGTATCTGGTGAAACAGAGCAAGTAGTTAACAAAGAGCTCGAATTTAAAGCGAGCGGAGCAAAAATTATTTCAATCACAAATCATGAAGATTGTACGGTCGCTAAATTAGCAGACCATCAACTTTCATATCATTTGATTAATGAATGGTCGAAACAATATCCTTTAGGCAATCTAACAACTCAACTTCCTGTATTAGCGATATTAGAGATTCTTGCTCATAAATCAATTGACTACCTTGTTAATAAAGAAAAATAAGTGTTTCATTGTAGCAGTAAAATTCTGTTTCAAAATTAGAAACATATTTTAAGAAAATTTCTGCTTTAGGCGGAAATTTTTTTTACAAAAATGTGAAAAAGCTCAAAAGAATAAGAGTTCTAAAGTATCGTATTTTGTTTTTTTATTGGTTGAATTCCTAGTTTAATCAATTAGATAACGCTTGCATTTCTAAAATGAAAACGTTATAATAATTTCATGGAAACGTTAATATGAGACGTTAAGAAAAGGAGAAATAATTATGGCAGAAAAAGTTATCGCACTCGCATGTGCCGCTGGTATGTCTACTTCATTGTTGGTTTCTAAAATGCAAAAAGCAGCAGCAGAGGGAGGAAAAGATTACGAAATCTTCGCTAAATCAACTGCAGATATTGACAATATGCTCGCTGGAACAGGTTCACCAAAACCAGATGTATTGTTGTTAGGACCACAAGTTGCATTCATGAAGGGTGAAGTTGCCAAAAAGGCAGAAGCCGCAGGTGTTCCTATGGAAGTTATCAAAATGCAAGACTACGGTATG
This sequence comes from Lactococcus protaetiae, assembly GCF_006965445.1. Taxonomy (NCBI): domain Bacteria; kingdom Bacillati; phylum Bacillota; class Bacilli; order Lactobacillales; family Streptococcaceae; genus Lactococcus; species Lactococcus protaetiae. Next base: position 998,912 of record NZ_CP041356.1, read on the forward strand.
ATGCGTGGAGATAAGGTTCTTGCAGCAGCAGAAGCAATTATGAAATAGGATTCAATTTAACAGTTAAAAGTGGGGAGCGTTAAGCTCCTTTGCTATATCTTGGGTTTTGTAATTTGTTTTGACTTTTGAAACAAAAAAACAAGCGATATACAATCAAAAATAAGCGATTTATTGCAAATACTCTGTGATAAATTGACTAAAATGTAGCGAACAATAAAGTTTTGAGCGTCTGAAGTTATGGAGAACCTGATACCAAAATAAGCGCTCTCACATTTTAAAGGAGAAATTATGAGTGATAAATACGAAAATCCAACCAGTGATGAATACATGGGAGTAGTAATGGGAATCATCATGAGTGGTGGTAATGCCAAAGGGTTGGCTTTTCAAGCGATTCAACAAGCTAAAGATGGTGATTTTGAAGCAGCTGAAAATTCATTGAACGATGCAGGAGAACAACTTCGTGAAGCACATGATGTTCAGACAGACCTTTTGACGCGTCTAGCTCAAGGGGAAAAGATTGGTTGGAATCTTTATATGGTTCACGCTCAGGACCACTTGATGAATGCGATTACTTTTAAAGACCTTGCGGTTGAAGTTGTTAATCAAGAAAAACGCATCCAAGCCTTGGAAAATAAATAATTTTTAAAAGTTGCGTCTAACGCAGCTTTTTTATACTAGCTCCACTTTAAAATACAGCAGGATATTATATTACGACTATTCATACACAGTGACTATCCGTTCTATCTCCCTTTTGCACTGCTTCCGAGTTCACTAAGCCATTAGGAGAAACAATTAGCATATCCATTGCTGCTTTAGCATCCTATAAAGCCCGGAAGTTCAAATCGCAATTCAGCAAAGCTGGCAAGACGAAATGGTAAGAGCAAAAGGCAAAGCATTAAGGCGAAAGTGTTTGATACAGGAGTTGGAGTCGCAACCTGTTGGATAACAAGATAAGAAATGTCTCATTCACAGTCATAGAGTGAAGGAGAAGTGTCATCCAATTATAGTTTGTGAGACGAGTTGTTAGTGTGAAAAAATTTTTATCTTATCTTATCTTATTTTTAAATAGTTTATAGTAAATCTTATCCAAATCACAAAAGGAGGAAAATATGAGTTTTTTTGGGAATGTTGATTTTCAAAAACTGACCTACACAGAGCGTATAATCTATAGTTATCTACGTGATAATGTTGATAAAATTCCATACCTACATATTCGGGACATTGCCTCAGAAGCTCATGCTGGAACTTCGAGCGTCATGCGGTTGGTACATAAGATGGGATACAATTCTTATACAGAATTTAAAGAATATGTGACCAAGAAAAAACAACTTGAAGAAGTAGAACCTAGTGCCTCAACACCGTTTTCTTTAGATATTTTTCCAGAAAACTTTGAGCAACGTTTGGGTGAATTAGCACATCGAATCATGGAGAGCGATAATATTATATTTACAGGAGTGGGTTCCAGTGGCCTGATTTGTGACTATGCAGCCAGAAGACTTGCAGGAGTTGGAATTAATACTTTTTCATTTAGTGATGTGACTTATCCTATCACTTCAAAACTCCGTAACACGACAAATACATTAGTGATTGCACTGTCTATTTCAGGAGAAACTAATGAGATTATTGAGGTATTAAATAGTTTACGACCAAATAAAGATGTCTATATCTCGTGTATCACGCCAAAACTAAGTTCAACTATTGCCCAGTTGAGTGATTTTGTGCTTAATTATCGTGTCACTGAACGCAGAATTAACACACATTATGATTTGACAAGTCAGCTTCCGACGGTATATCTTGCTGAAAGACTTACTGATTTGGTATATGAATTATCCGAGTAAAAGCCAAGCCTGGCTTTTTTATTTTCTGTTTTGGCTAATAAGCCAGCAATAATTTGTAGAAAAATTGAATGAAACGAGGATTTTATCAAAAATATCTGTTCCAAAAGCTTAGAATCATAAAACAAAATAACATTAAAAATAGATGACAAAAATAACACAAAGTCCTAAAACTACGAGTTTAAGAATAGTTTAAGATGACATTTTTTGGTACAAGATAATTCAAAATTGGCACGAAACCTAATTAATGAAAACGCTTTGAATTTAATGGGAAATACTTGATAAGAAAGCGTTTTAATAATACAATGAAGATGTGAAAAATATGAATGGAATATAAATATTGTTTGCTGGACAAGCTTTATAGACCATTTGAAAAGTAAAGGAGACTGTTCTAATATGAACAATTTTATTCAAACAAAAATCATGCCTCCAATGATGAAATTTTTGAATACACGTGCTGTTACAGCAATCAAAAATGGTATGATTTATCCAATTCCATTTATCATCATTGGTTCGGTATTCTTGATTCTTGGACAATTACCATTCCAAGCAGGTCAAGATTTCATGAACAAAATTAAGCTTGGCCCCTATTCTTACAAATTAATAATGCTTCATTCGGTATTATGGCGTTGCTTGCCGTATTTGGGATTGCCTATGCTTGGGTACGCGATGCAGGGTATGAAGGCGTGCCTGCTGGTTTGACTGGTGTGATTGTTCACATCTTGCTTCAACCAGATACTGTCCATCAAGTAACAAGTGTTACTGACCCAACAAAAACTTCAACTGCTTATCAAGTCGGTGGTGTCATTGACCGTGCCTGGCTTGGTGGTAAAGGGATGGTTCTTTCAATCATCGTAGGGCTTTTAGTAGGTTGGATTTACACAGGATTTATGCGTCGTAATATCACAATCAAGATGCCAGAGCAAGTACCAGCAAACGTTGCGGCATCGTTCACAGCCCTTGTTCCTGCGGGAGCAATTATTACTTTGGCCGGTGTTGTTCATGGTATCACAACAATTGGCTTTAATACAACTTTTGTCGAATTGGTTTATAAATGGATTCAAACACCATTGCAACACGTAACTGATGGTCCTGTCGGGGTATTTGTTATTGCCTTTATGCCAGTATTTATCTGGTGGTTCGGTGTGCATGGTGCTACAATCATCGGTGGTATCATGGGTCCATTGCTTCAAGCAAATGCTGCTGATAACGCTGCACTTAATAAAGCGGGTCATCTTGATCTTGCTCATGGTGCGCATATCGTTACTCAATCATTCATGGACCAATACTTGACAGTTACTGGTTCTGGGTTGACCATTGGTCTTGTTGTATTCTTACTTATTGGTGCAAAATCTGTTCAAGGTAAGACACTTGGTAAGATGGAAATTGGACCTGCAGTCTTTAACATTAATGAACCTGTGTTATTTGGTCTTCCAATCGTTTTGAACCCAATCCTCGGTATTCCATTTATCTTGGCACCTTTGATTTCAGGTATCTTGACATATCTAGTTATCTATCTTGGTATTATTCCTCCGTTTAATGGGGCAGTAATTCCTTGGACAACTCCTGCTATCTTATCTGGCTTACTTGTTGGTGGATGGCAAGGTATGGTGTGGCAAATTATCATGCTTGCAATGACAGTTGTCCTTTATTGGCCATTTGCTCGTGCCTATGATAATGTCTTACTCAAAGAAGAAGCTGAAACAGAATCAGAACTTCATGCTGCAGAATAGTTTTTAAGGTAAAAAAGAGATGAGCTCAAGTATATCTTGGCTTGTCTTATTAAGAAATAAAATTTAACCAAGCAAGTGCCTGCTAATCCCCCCTCTCTTTTAGGTGGAGGGCTAAGCAGCACTATCTACGCTGTCCATTCGCTCTATCTCCGTTTCACTGCGCTGTCGATTCTCGCTACGGCACGGACGTGCCTAGTCGAAGTCGCAACTCGCTAAAAGCGATAAGGCGAAATGGCAAGCTTTGCTTTCGTTCTACTTCATTGGTGGGGATTCTTTCTCCCCACCAATGAAGTAGTCACTTCAATAATTTTAAAAAATATAAGGGAGAAAATATGGCTTTACGTAAAGATTTCCTCTGGGGAGGAGCTGTTGCTGCTCATCAACTTGAAGGAGGATGGAATGCTGGTGGAAAAGGACCATCGGTAGCCGATGTGATGACAGCAGGAAGTAATGGTGTTGAACGACGAATTACGGATGGTGTCCTTGCAGGGGAAAATTATCCGAATCATGAAGCAATAGACTTTTATCATCGTTACAAAGAAGATGTTGCTTTATTTGCCGAATTGGGTCTAAATTGTTTCCGTACATCTATTGCGTGGACGCGTATTTTTCCAAATGGAGATGAAGAAGAACCCAATGAAGAAGGATTGCAATTTTATGATGATTTATTTGATGAATGCTTGAAAAATGGGATTGAACCTGTGATTACACTTTCTCATTTTGAGCTACCTTATCATTTAGTGACAGAATATGGTGGTTTCAAGAATCGTAAATTGATTGATTTCTTTGTCCATTTTGCTGAAACGGTCATGACACGCTATAAAGATAAAGTCAAATATTGGATGACTTTTAATGAGATTAATAATCAAGCGAACTTTATGCGTGATTTTGCTCCTTTTACTAACTCAGGTTTGAAATTTCCAGAGGGAGCAAGTGATGTAGAACGTGAAGAAATCATGTATCAAGCGGCTCATTACGAGCTTGTTGCCTCTGCTAAAGTGGTTGAACTTGGGCATAATATCAATCCTGACTTCCAAATTGGGTGTATGATTGCGATGTGTCCGATTTATCCAGAATCTTGTAAACCAGAAGATATGATGGCAGCGACTGTTGCGATGCAAAGACGTTATTGGTTTGCCGATGTTCATGTTCGCGGACATTATCCAAACTATTTAAAGGCCTATTTCGACCGTAAAGCGTTTAAATTAGACATTACAGATGAAGATATTACAGCTTTAGCAAATGGATGTGTGGATTATATTGGCTTTAGTTATTATATGAGTTTTGCCATTAAGGATCATGATAAAGCGCCTTTCTTTGATTACAGTGAAGATAAAGATTTAGTTAGAAATCAGTTTGTTGAGGCTTCTGAATGGGGCTGGCAAATTGATCCTCTAGGCTTACGGTGGAGTATGTCATGGTTTTATGAGCGTTATGAAAAGCCCCTTTTCATTGTAGAAAATGGTTTTGGCGCTGTAGATGAATTAGAGGCTGATGGTACGATTCATGACCAATATCGCATTGATTATCTTAGTGCACACATCAAAGCGATGAAAGAGTCTGTCGAGTATGATGGTGTAGACTTGATGGGTTATACGCCTTGGGGCTTCATTGATTTAGTTTCTGCAGGTACTGGCGAAATGAAGAAACGTTATGGTTTTATCTATGTTGATAAAGACAACGACGGAAACGGAAGTTTATCACGGTCTAAAAAAGATTCTTTTGCGTGGTATCAAAAAGTAATTGCTACAAATGGTGAGAAGCTCTGAAAGTGATGTGACTTTTTTATACTAGTTTTATTTTAAAATCTGATAGACTTTTATACTCACGGGTATTCATTCGCTCTAAGTCGTTGAAGCGACAAGGCGAGGCAGCTGGCAGGTCATAGTCATGTTTTTGTGTCATGAAGTTGCGGAGTAAGGTTAATCTGTTGTTGATTTTTACGATGGATTAGTTGTAGCAGTAGGATTTGAATCAAGATTTACTTTTGAGATATGAGAATATCCTATACGAGAAATTTAGTGATTAGTAGGATAAAATAGATAGAAATGATACTTAATAAATTAAAAAGACGGTTATTCGTCTTTTTAATTTTAATTTTATTAAATTGTAATAAAACAATTCTTTTGAAAAACAAAAGAAGCTATACATAATTCAAAGAATACGCTGTAAAGAGTTTTGGTTTTTAATAGGACTGAGATACAAAGATTTTAAGGCTTAAATGAAAAAAATGAAATTTAGATGTTACTTTTTTATCATTATATTTCAAAACTGCGTATGATGGAGTTGAAAAGGCTTTGACATATTTTTTCATTTTGCTAAAATGAGTTTACTAAAAGTGCTTGATGTACTGGAAAGGAAACGCTATGCAGGCAAAATTTAAAGGTAAGCTTGTGGATGTTTGGAAAATTTCTCACAGGCCAGTCTATGAAACTTGGGTAAAGCAAGCTTTTGAGAAGTCAATACTTTCTTGGAATGAGAGAAATCAAAATGTGCTGAATTTTGAATCGGGTGATTTGGCGCTTGTTGGTGATTTTCTAGTGAGAGAGCAGTCTGGAGAATTTCAAGTTGTGAGCGAGGAGCGTGTAAGCCAAAAACTTGATATTTTGGAATTCAATATGTGATGGTGATTGTCGTTAGGGACAATTAGGGTCAAATTTTGGATTTTGGTTATGACAATTTAAAAATGTTTTTGAAAAAAATCTATTGAGGTTGCTAGTTGTAGTTCATGCTTGCCTTAAACTTAATTTTCCGCTATAATAGTTAATGTTGTGGCGGCGTAGTGAAGTGGTAACACATGGCTCTGCAAAAGCTTAATCGTCGGTTCAAATCCGATCGCCGCCTTAATAAAGCATGCTCTCTTGGGTATGCTTTTTTTGATGAATTTGTGTTAAAATATGGACATGAATATTGAGTCAAGAATTAAAGAATTAACAGAGTTACTTAATAAATATGCCTACGAATATTATACGTTAGATAGACCATCTGTAGAGGATGATGAGTATGACCGCCTTTATCATGAACTTGTTGCATTAGAGAGTGATAATCCACAGTTGATACGGGCTGATTCGCCAACTCATAGGACTGGTGATGTGATATTGGATGGTTTTGAGAAGTTTCGGCATCCGTACAATCTTTATAGTTTGGGGATGTTTTTTCTCGTGAAGAATTAGCGGTTTGGGAAGAACGTGTTCGTAAGGATATTCCCAATCCAGAATATATTTGTGAATTAAAAATTGACGGTCTCTCTCTTTCCCTTTATTATGAAGAAGGGATATTGGTTACTGCAGCGACACGGGGTGATGGTTTAGTTGGGGAGAATATTACTGAGAATGTAAAGAGGATAAAGGATGTGCCTCTTCAACTGTCTGAGCCGATTGATATTGTGGTACGTGGTGAGGTTTATTTACCTAGAACGAATTTTTCTAAATTGAATGCTGAACGTGAACAGGAGGGCTTGGCTGCTTTTGCTAATCCTAGAAATGCGGCGGCGGGAACGTTGCGGCAGTTGGATACGAAAGTTGTAGCAAAACGTGGTTTGGCAACTTTTCTCTATCAAGAAGCTAGTGATGCTACAAATGATACTCAAGAGGAGGTGCTTGAGTATTTCGTGCGGCTTGGTTTTCAAGTGAATCCTGTGCGGAAATTTGCACGCAATATGGATGAGATTTGGGAATTTATAGAGCAAGCAACCCTACTGAGAGATGAACTTGCTTATGATATTGATGGTGTGGTTGTAAAAGTAAACAATCTTGCACAACAAGAGGAACTTGGTTTTACTGTAAAAGCACCAAGATGGGCGATTGCTTATAAGTTTCCTGCTGAGGTTGCAGAAACAGAAATTTTGGATGTAGAATGGACAGTAGGACGCACAGGAGTTGTTACTCCGACAGCGGTAATGACACCTGTGCTTCTTGCACAAACAGTGGTAGCTCGTGCAACTTTGCATAATGTGGACTATATCAAAGAGAAAGATATTCGTAAACATGATAAAGTATTGATTTATAAAGCGGGAGATATTATCCCCAAAGTGAGTCGTGTGCTTTTTGAAAAGCGGAAGCCAGCTGAGCGTAAACGTAAAGGCGAGATGGTCACAAGGACAGTTTGGACAAGGTTTGGAAGACGTACTGTGAAGAAAAGGTCTGTTTTTTCAGAAAGAATAGATAACCAGCTTGATATTCCAACGAAGTGTCCAGAGTGTGATTCGAAGTTGCTCCATTTTGAGGATGAAGTAGCCTTGCGCTGTATCAATCCTCTTTGCCCGCGCAAATACGAGAAAAATTGATTCATTTTGCTAGTCGTGACGCGATGAATATCGTAGGACTTGGACCGTCGGTTATTTCACAATTATTTGATAAGAAATTGGTGGCAGATGTGGCGGATTTATATCAGTTGAAGGCTGAAAAACTGGCTGAGTTGGATAAGATTCAGATGAAGTCTGCTCAGAAAATTGTTGATGCGATAGGAAGTAGTCGTGAAAATTCTTCTGAAAAGTTACTTTTTGGTTTGGGGATTCGTCATGTTGGAGCAAAAGCTGCTAAGCTACTCTTGGAGCGCTTTGGTAATTTACGACAATTATCTTTGGCAACCGAGGAGGAGATTGCTGAGATTCCGTCTTTAGGTGGGGTAATTGCGACAGCACTTACAACGTATTTTGCAACTGATGGAGCAAAGCAATTGCTAGATGAGCTTGAAAATGCTGGGCTTAATTTTAATTATTTGGGTGCTGTCAGTACTGATGGAATTTTATCAGGGAAAACGGCAGTGCTGACAGGAAAATTAGTGACACTGAAGCGTTCTGAAGCTAAAGCAAAGCTCGAAAGCTTGGGAGCGAATGTATCGGGTTCGGTTTCTAAGAAAACAGACCTTGTGGTGGCTGGTGAGGATGCTGGCTCGAAGTTGACTAAAGCTCAAGAATTGGGTATTGAAATTTGGTCAGAACAAGATTTGTTGGATTTGTAGTCTGTCAGTATACTGACAGAAGGTTTTTTCTATAATTCAGTTGTTGTAAAAATAATGACGCTATGGTTTAACTTCATGGCGTAAAAACGGTGTTATGACAGGCGACTTGATGATCGTTTTGCGAAGCGGAGATGGAGCGAGCGATTTCGTCTTGTTGCTTTGCATTTTGCAAACGTACAGCGGAGCAACGAAGTTGCGGAGGTAGTGAAATCGGAAGTAGATCAAAGCGGAGATAGAACGAATGGACATCGTGGTATGGACCTCTGTCGGATTATAAAGTGGAACTGGCTAGTATAATACTGTTTTATTTCTGAGAGTTTTTTAGAAGTGAAAAGCTTGTGTAGAATGAATACCTTCATAATGTAAGGATTCAGCACACGCTCCTACTCGGCTTATTTTGCTGAGGAAGGTGTATAAAGAGAATGAGAAAGAGTGGGAAAATGAAGGCAAGATTGATTTATAATCCGACGTCGGGTCAAGAAATCATCAAAAAACATATTGCAGATATTCTTAACCGGCTTGAAGAGTATGGTTATGAAGCGAGTGCATATCAAACGACGCCGGAATCTAAATCAGCAGAAATTGAAGCTGCACGCGCAACGGAGGCTGGTTTTGATTTGATTATTGCTGCTGGTGGTGATGGAACGATTAATGAGGTCGTTTCAGGGATTGCTCCCTTTGAAAAGCGACCAAGACTTGCTATTGTGCCTACTGGAACGACGAATGATTTTGCTAGAGCTCTGAAAATTCCACGTGGTAAACCGCTTGAAGCGATAGAAATTATTGGTAAGAATCAGGTATTGAGTATCGATGTGGGTCATTCCACACGTGGTCTTGCTGAAGAGGATAAATACTTTATCAACATTGCTGCTGGTGGTGGGCTTACTGAGCTGACATACAGTGTGCCTAGTCATCTGAAAACAGCTTTTGGTTATCTTGCTTATTTGGCAAAAGGTGCAGAACTTTTGCCACGAGTCAGAAAAGCTCCTGTGCGTATCACACATGATAATGGTGTTTTTGAAGGTGATATTTCAATGTTTTTCGCAGCATTAACTAATTCTGTAGGTGGTTTTGAGAAAATTGCGCCAGATGCAAAATTGGATGATGGACTATTTACTTTAATTTTAGTTAAGACGGATAACCTTTTTGAGTTGATGGCTTTGCTTGCGATTGTTGCAAATGGGAAACATTTGGATGATATCAATATTGAGTATATCAAGACGAGTATGATTGAGATTGAGCCGATGGCGGGTCAGCGGATGTTGCTTAATTTGGATGGTGAATATGGTGGAGATGCACCTGTGAGATTTGACAACCTCAAGGGACATATCGATATGTATGTCAATCTTGATGAGATTAATGATGACCATTATATTGGCGATGAGGACACATTAGCACTTGAAGCTGTGGCGCAACGTTTTGCAGAAGAAACGAGTAAGATTAAAGATGAAGATTAATACTTTTGTATTAGGCTAACTTTGAAGTGATTACTTCATTGGTGGGGGATTCTCTCTCCACCAATTGTTAGAATATAACCTCTAGGTGTAACATCTAAGCGGCCTGTATGGACAATCTGTTTATCGCGCGGAGACTTGCTAGATTAAAAATTCAATAGGATTTTTTAATGACCCTATAAAAAGAATGGCTTCGCTGGAAATAATTTGTCGTAAAAAACAATATGCTAGTGTAAGTGCCAGTGTAGAAAAATATGAATTCTGTCAGCATACTGACAGTTTTTCTTTTTACTGACAAAACTTTTCTTTATGAAGTCAAGACTTATTCATTGGGAGTTTCGTAAAACATTTGTCCATTTTCTCTAGTCGTTGAAGCGACTGATAAAAGAGCAACTCGCCACGGAATTTAAGGCACAACCTCACATCTTCGATATGAGGTCACACCTCCGCTTTGCTACGTTGTCGATTTTACTAACCGACTAAAGTCGGAAGTTCAAATCGCAATCGACTAGATGAAACAACTAGCATATCCGTAAGCGCTAAAGCGCAAACGGCTATCCTATAAAGTCGCAAGGCGAAGTGGTCTTGTCCAAGAAGCCTAGGCCCTATGGCAGTCGGACGAAATTCAAGGATTGCCATTCCGACTAGGTGCTTCAGCACCGTAGCGAGGATGGACAGCGTAGCGCAGCGAAGATAGTGCTGCTTTGATAAAATGTGCAATTTGTATAAAGAAAATGTGCAGTTCAATGCTTGTTAGGAGAAACCGTTTGCATTAAAATGGATAGTATAGAAAGTGAATACAGGAGAAAAAAATGACAACACTTAGTTTAGACAAGATTTACAAAAAATATCCTAATGCAACTCAGTATGCAGTGGAAGATTTTAACTTGGATGTTAAAGATAAAGAATTTATCGTCTTTGTAGGACCTTCAGGATGTGGTAAATCAACTACTTTGCGTATGATTGCTGGTTTGGAAGATATTTCAGAAGGTGAGTTCAAAATTGATGACAAAGTCATGAATGATGTAGCACCAAAAGATCGTGATATTGCGATGGTTTTCCAAAACTATGCCCTTTATCCACATATGACTGTTTTTGACAACATGGCTTTCGGGCTTAAATTGCGTAAATATAAAAAAGATGAAATTAAAAAACGTGTTGATGAAGCCGCTGCAATTCTTGGATTGACAGATATGCTTGACCGTAAACCTGCCGACTTGTCTGGTGGTCAACGTCAACGTGTGGCGATGGGACGTGCTATTGTGCGTGATGCCAAAGTCTTCCTTATGGATGAACCTTTGTCAAACTTGGATGCGAAACTTCGTGTATCTATGCGTACTGAAATCGCAAAAATTCACCGTCGTATCGGTGCAACAACGATTTATGTTACCCATGACCAAACAGAAGCAATGACACTTGCAGACCGTATCGTTATCATGTCTTCATCACCAAATGTGGACAAGACTGGTACTGTTGGACGTATTGAGCAAGTAGGTTCACCTCAAGAACTTTATAATGAACCTGCATCAAAATTTGTCGCAGGATTTATCGGAAGTCCAGCGATGAACTTCTTTGAAGTGACGGTCAATGGCAATAAATTATCTAATGGTGAAGGTTTAAGCATCGAAATGCCAGAAGGTAAAGAAAAGTTGCTTAAAGATAAAGGATACAATGGCAAGAAAGTATGGCTCGGTGTTCGTCCAGAAGATATCTCGGCAGGTGAGCTTCAAGCGCAAGCCTATCCTGACTCACGTGTAGATGCTGAGGTTGTCGTATCAGAGCTTCTTGGCGCAGAAACAATGCTCTATCTCAAGACAGGTTCAACTGAATTTGTTTCTCGTGTTGAAGCACGTGATTTTCGCAATCCAGGTGAAAAATTGACAGTGACATTGAACTTGAATAAAGCACATTTCTTTGATGTTGATACTGAAAAACGTATCACAGAATAATCTTAATTACGGTTTTCCTCTTAAAAATAACTCTGTCAGTACTGACAGGGTTTTTTGTCAGTAAAATAATAATTGACAGAAAATTATAAAAATATTATACTGTTTTAAATGATGATTTTGAATAGTGAAATTCATATACATCAATCAAATTTAAGCAAAAATTTGCTGACTAAACTGTAAGTAGTTTTTGCGTTTTTATAGTTGAGGAGAAGAAGATGCAAGAAGTAAAAAAGAAACATCCACGTTGGATAAGATGGAGTTTGTTGATCTACAGTTTTATAGCATTTTTGATTACGGGGATTTATACTGTTTTTCATCTGTATTTTTTCAATATAAATTGGACACGTTATCAAGATGACAATGCCTATTGGGCTAAAGCCAATAAAATTTTGCAACATGGTGTTTTTAGGATAAAAGGTCAGGAACTTGCATTACATTCATTGTTATTGATAGGGATTTTGCTTCTTGGGATTTTAGTTTCTATTGGTCTTTTTGTCTTTGCTCGGAGAACTTATTATGCTCGCACGTGGACACCATTGATTGCTACGTTTGGATTTATGCTTCCTTTAATTCCCTTTGGGACAAATGTTCTGTTGACATTGATTATTGCTTATCTGTTCATTTTAGTAGGAAGCGCCTTGTCTGTGAGTGCTTTAAAATTGCTTTAACTTAGCAAGTGCGTGCTATCTCCGCCCTTTGGGCTACGCTGTCGATGCTCGCTCCGCCACTAAAGTGGCTAGTCGCAATCGCAATTCCCCACCTAAGGGGTGGCGGGATAAGCAGCACTATCTCCGCTTCGCTCCGCTGTCCATTCGCTCTATCTCCGCTTTGCTCCGCTGTCGATTTCGCTAAAGCGCTAAGACCCTAGGGCAGTAGAACGAAAGCAGAGATTGCCATTTCGCCTTATCGCTTGCCTTTTGCTCTTACTGCTTTAGCAGTTAGCTTCGCATGACCATTGGCTGTATGCCAATGCCAAATGGCAATCAAACGGACAGCGGAGCAACGAAGTTGCGGAGACCGTTCGTAGAACGGCGTGCAGAGCACGTAGCGAGTTGCGACTTCGACTAGGCACGTTCCGTTCATGCCGTAGCGAGAATTGACAGCACAGTGAAACGGAGATAGAGGGAATGGACAGCGTAGCGAAGCGGAGGTGTGACCTCATATCTTTGATGTTAAGCAGACTGTTGCAGCTTTAGCTGCGTACAGGTCGCTTAGTTGTTACACCTAGAGGTTGTGCCCTAACATTGGTGGTGGAGAAAGAATCCCCCACCAATGAAATAATCACTTTAAGTCAGCCAAATGTAAAAGAAAATTGACAACATACCGTTGTCCTTTTTTTCTTGTAAAATGCTAAAATAAATTTAGTCAAAATTTAATATCATGGGGAAGCTATCGATTTTTTCTGATTTATATTTAAGTCACATAAAGAACACCGACACCGCTCTTTATGCAGAGAAAAGGTTGAATAAATGCTCTCTCAAAGAAAGTTTGAAAATGAAAAAAACAATGGATGGAAACATGGCGGCGGCACATATTGCCTACGCTTTTTCAGAAATTGCTGTAATTTATCCAATTACTCCAAGTTCACCGATAGCAGACTATACGGATGCGTGGTCTGTAGCAGGACGCAAAAACATTTGGGGACAAACAGTAAAAATTACAGAAATGCAATCAGAAGCCGGTGCAGCAGGTGCCATGCACGGTGTTCTCAAAGCAGGAGGAATTGCGACAACATACACAGCTTCACAAGGGTTGCTTTTGATGTTGCCCAATATGTATAAAATGGCAGGCGAACTACTCCCTGCGGTGATTCATGTAGCAGCGCGTGCGGTAGCAACGGGTGCGCTCAATATTTTTGGTGATCAGTCGGATGTGATGTCTGCGCGTTCCACAGGCTTCGCCATGTTAGCTGAGTCAAGTGTGCAAGAAGTGATGGATTTATCAGCCGTCGCACATTTAGCTACGATTGATGGTTCAGTTCCTTTCATGAATTTCTTTGATGGTTTTAGGACAAGCCATGAAATTCAAAAAATTGATGTTATTGATTATGAGGATTTGGCACCGCTTATCAATACTGACAAACTGACAGCTTTTCGTCAGCGTGCGATGAATCCTGACCATCCAACAGTTTCAGGAACCAATCAAAACGCCGATATTTATTTTCAACAGCGAGAAACAGTCAATGCTTATTATGATGAGTTGCCACGCATTGTGCAAAAATACATGGACAAAATCAATACCTTACGAGGTACAGATTATGATTTAGTCAATTATTACGGTGCTTGTGATGCAACTGAGGTTATTGTCAGCATGGGTTCAGTTGCTGGGACTATTGAGCAGACGGTAGATTATCTGAATAGCAAAGGACGTAAAGTTGGTTTTTTGAACATTCACTTGTATCGTCCGTTTCCAACAGAAAATTTCCTTGAGAAATTGCCGAAAAGTGTGCAAAATGTTGCAGTGCTTGACCGTACAAAAGAGTCAGGCTCAAATGGTGAACCGCTCTTTCTTGATGTGCAGTCTGCACTATTTGATGAAAATATAAAAGTTATTGGTGGACGCTATGGTGTGGGTGGAAAAGATACACGTCCAGAGCATATTGTTGCTACTTTTGATGAACTTTTAAAATCAACTCCTCGTCGTCAATTTACCATCGGAATCACTGACGATGTCACAAATTTATCTCTGTCAGTGGCTTCCAAACTTGATTTGACACCATCAGACACTTTTCAAGCGAAATTTTGGGGCTTCGGCTCTGATGGAACAGTCGGGGCAAACAAAGCGGCAATCAAAATCATTGGCGATCACACCGATAAGTATGTGCAAGCAGCCTTCGAGTATGATTCCAAAAAATCAGGCGGACTGACCATCAGCCATCTTCGTTTTGGGGATAGTCCAATCAAGTCGGAATACATGACTGCAACGCTTGATTTTGTCGCGTGCCACAACACGACCTATGTCAGAAAATATGACTTAACGAAAGATTTGAAAGCAGGTGGAATCCTCCTTTTAAATACCTCTTGGGATGATGAACATCTTTCAAAAAATTTGCCAAGCAAGTTAAAACGCTACATTGGCGAAAACTATATTAAATTCTATACCATTGATGCAGTAAAAATTGCAAGAGAAACAGGCTTAGACCGCAGAATCAACATGATTATGCAAGTCGCATTTTTCAAACTTGCTCAAGTGATGCCATTTGATACAGCCTACGAAATTCTGAAAAAAGATACTCAAAAATATGCGCGTAAATCACCCAAGATTGTTGAGCAAAATCTGAATGCTATGGAAATGGCGCTTGATTATCTTCATGAAGTGCAGGTTCCAGAAGATTGGGCAATTGCAAAAGAACGCGAACTAAAGCCAGTTTCAGCGGCAAGTGCGACGAAAAAATATGTTTTTGAGATTGTCAACAAAACAAATGCTTTTGAAGGCGATGAGCTTTCGGTGCAAGATTTGGTGGATAATGGAATGACGACAGGTAGTAGTCCACTCGGCACAGCAAGCTATGAAAAGCGAGGAATCGCGCTTGAAGTCCCTGAATGGAATCTTGAAGCCTGTATTCAGTGTAACGAATGTTCATTTGTATGCCCACACGCGGCGATACGTCCGTTTTTAGCAGATGAAGATGAGTGGAATGTTGCACCAGAAGGCTTCCAAGTCATGGATTATAAAGGAAACGATGGCCTGAAATATCGGATACAAGTTTCTGTCGAAGACTGTACAGGATGTGGTTTATGTGTCGAAGCTTGTCCGAAAAAAGGTGAAGCGCTAAAAATGGTTCCTTATGAGTCGCAGCAAGAGCAAGCGGTCAATTGGGCTTTTGCGCAAACTTTGAAAACAAAAGAAAATCCAATGGCTGGACGACTCACAGCTGCAAGCACGCAGTTTGAAAAGCCTTTATTTGAGTTTTCAGGTGCTTGTTCAGGTTGTGGTGAAACACCTTATATCAAACTTTTGACACAAATGTTTGGTGACCGGATGATGATTTCAAATGCGACAGGTTGCTCATCAATTTATGGAGGAACGCAAGCGACGCCTTATACCACAAATGATGAGGGACAAGGCCCCGCTTGGTCAAACTCACTTTTTGAAGATAATGCTGAATACGGCTATGGGATGCATATGGCATCGGTGACTCGCCGCCAAAAACTTGCTGACGAAGTTCTGTCAGTGCTGACAGAAATGTCAGAGGACTTACAACTCCTTGCTAAAGACTGGGCAACGCACCTTTTTGATAGTGAAGGAACCAGAGCGCGTGCTGAGAAGTTCAAGGCATTGCTCAAAGAAGAACTGACGGTTTTAGTGAATCAGGAAAAGACAGATGAAGTCGCTGACAGAAAGCTGTCAGTATTAAATGCAATCTATCAGCAAAAAGATCAATTTGTCAAACCGACCCAATGGATTTTTGGCGGTGATGGTTGGGCTTATGACATCGGATTTGGAGGTCTAGACCATGTCATTGCCTCAGGTGCTGATGTAAATATTCTCGTGATGGATAATGAAGTCTATGCCAATACAGGAGGACAGGTCTCAAAAGCCACACCTGCTTCTGCCATTGCTCAATTTGCCGCAGGAGGTAAGGGTGGAGCGAAGAAAGACTTAGGTGCTATGGCGATGACTTATGATGATGTGTATGTCGCTCAAATTGCTTCAGGAGCGAATATGATGCAGACCATTAAAGCGTTTGATGAGGCAGAAAAGCACAAAGGACCAAGCCTTATCATTGCTTATACACCATGTATCAGTCACGGTGTCTATGAAGGAATGCATATGGTGCTCGACGAAGCCGAACACGCTGTAAGAAGTGGCTATTGGCAACTTTACCGATATAATCCAGAACTTGAATCAAAAGGAAAAAATCCAATGATTCTTGACTTCAAGAAGCCAGATTTTTCAGAAGTACGCGGACTTTTGCTCAAACAATCTCGTTTTGGAAATCTTTTAAAAGTCAACAAAGAACACGCAGAAGCTTTATATGATAAAGCCGCTACAGATTCAAGAAAGCGATTCATACGTTACGCACGTTTATCAGGAGATTTAGAAAAATTTTTAGAGCGTGAAGCAAAAGCAAAAGGTGAAACAGTAGAAATCAATCAAAAACCTAGAAGAGAACGAACAGTTGATCCCGAACGTGAGGCTAGACGTGCAGCAAGAAAAGCTCAAAAGCTTGCAGATAGGAACAAATAATCTAATTTCATTTTGAAGTAATCACTTCAAAATGAATAGAACCTTACTGACAGTTTTTATCAGTAAGGTTCTATTTGTATAAGTGACAATATTTTCAGTGAAGCATTTATCATTTATCAGCAGGGAACATAAAATTTTGGTATAATTAAACTAATTAATTATGGATACTGTCAGATTTTTGACCCGTCTGTTGTATTGCGCGTAACATCAATAAGTGGTGAAAATTCTCATACAAACAGTATCTCTACAGTTCAATATCTAACTACTAGTTCGTTTCTAATTGACTCATTACATCAAAGTGAAGATATGAAAAGTTGCAATTATCTCTGTAATCGAGTTGTTCTCATTGTTTAATCACACCAATCAACAAGAAGAGTAAATTGCACAGCCTTTTTACAGGCGATCAAGTAAACAACAGTATAATTGACATTGAACGAGTATATAAGGAGGAAAAAATTTGAGCGATTTTAATCAATTTTTTAACCTTGAATTTTGGCAAAAGATTTTTGAGCTGAATGAATCACCGCTACGTATCATGATTGCGGTGTTAGACATTGCTATTGTAAGTTTTTTCCTCTATAATGCGATAAGATTTGTCCAAGGAACAAAATTAATGACGCTAGTGCGCGGAGTAATTATTTTCCTTTTTATAAAAATTATTGCAGGACTCATTGGTTTAACCACAGTAGAGTGGTTGCTTAACCAGGTCATTACTTATGGGGTGATTGCAGGGGTTATCATCTTCCAGCCTGAGATTAGACGGGCGCTTGAAAGTTTGGGACGTACCACAACTTTATTTACACCGACAAAAAAAGCTTCTAAAGATGGGCATATCACGGCCTATGAAAAATCTTTTGCCTATATGTCTGAGCGTAAGATTGGTGCTTTGATTGCTATTGAGCAGTCCCAAAATCTTAATGAATTTGTATCCACGGGAATTCGGTTAGATGCGGATATCACAAGCGAATTAATTATCAACATCTTCATTCCAAATACCCCTTGCATGATGGTGCAGTCATCGTTCAAGGAGATAAGATTGCCGTGACAAGTGCCTACCTTCCCTTGACTGAACGCAGAGGAATTTCCAAAGAATTTGGTACGCGACATCGTGCAGCTATTGGTCTTTCAGAAGTTTCAGACGCTCTAATTCTTGTCGTATCTGAAGAAACAGGGGGCATTTCGATAGCACATAACGGTGAGTTTTTTGCCGATATTTCTAAAGAAAGATTTCATGATATATTAGTCAGCATTTTAACTCCAAAAGTGGAAAAAACACTCCCGCGTTTAGGCAAAAATTCAGGGAAATCTAGTAAAGATTCGGAGGCTAAAAATGGGAAATAAATTTTTTACTTCAAAAATATTTTATATCTTGACTTCTGTATTTTTTGCAATTGTTCTCTTCTTTAACGCCAATGCAACCTCTATCCGAAATCAAGGAACGAACCAATCAGGAGAGGTTTACACAGCTACAATTAATAGCGTACCAGTTGAGTTAAAATATGATACAAATAAATACTTTGTCAGTGGCTACAATAGTAGCGCAACGGTACATTTATCAGGTTACAATCGAATCTCGATTACCAATGAAGAAAATCCCGATACAAGAAATTTTTTCCTGAGTATTGATTTGACCAGTGTTAAATCTGGAAAAGTTGACGTTCCCGTACGAATCGAACAGCTTCCAGGAGGGGTTAATGCATCAATTGAACCAAAGACGATGAACGTAACGGTAGAAAAAAGAGCTTCTCGAGAATTCGAAGTGACTCCCAAAGTGGACTCAACACAGATTCCAACAGGATTTAGTATTGATACGATTGATTTGAGCGATGAAAAAGTCAACGTCGTTGCTGGTGAAGAAGGTATCAAAAAAATTCATGCCATTGAAGCAGCTCTTCCTAGCGATGTGAATCTCACAGATAATTATTCAGGAACGGTTACCTTACATGCTGTAGATAGTACAGGAAAAATTCTTCCCGCACAAATCACACCTTCGACAGTTCATATCAAAGTGTCTGTAAACAAACCAAGTAAACAAGTGCCAGTCAAACTAAAAGTTACAGGCACACTTGATACAACACTCTCTAGCATGAAAACAAAACTATCTGATGAAAAAGTCACCATATATGGCGAGCAAAGTAAGTTAGATGAGATGAGTAGTGTCGAAGCAAATGTAAGTATTACAGGGATAACTAAAGAAACAAAAGTTTCTGTACCACTGCAGCAATCAGGTATAAGCATCCGTCCGCGAACAATAGATGTGACATTGACGCCAGTTAAAAAGAAGTAATTTTGTAAAGACGATTCTGATTATATTGGTTCCACATTGAAGTAATTACTTCATCGGTGAGAGATTTTTTCTCTCCCACTGATGTTAGGGCACAACCTCTAGGAGTAACAACTAAGCGACCTGTACGCAGCTAAAGCTGCAACAGTCTGCTTAACATCTTCGATATGAGGTCACACCTCCTCGCTCTATCTTCGCTTCGCTCCGCTGTCAATTCTCGCTACGGCACGAACGGCGTGCGAAGCACGTAGCACCGTAGAGCGAATGGACAGCGGAGCCCAAAGGGCGGAGATAGCGGGCACTTGCTTGGTTAAAAACTTAAAGGCTGTTACCATGCGAGCTTTGGTAGAGTTAGGGCACAATATCATATCAAGGATTATGATTTGGTTGTAGTAAGCTGTAAGAATATGACTATTAGTTATACGTGATGGCTTGTGCCACAGATTCTGCATTATGGGGTAGAAAAGCAAGTTATTTTTGAAGCATTAAGAGAATTTTGAGATAGATTTAGTAAATCGAGGAAAATGAGATAAATCATGATAAATATCATGAAAAAATAAATTGGAGACAAAAAAATGGGTAAATATTTTGGAACTGACGGTGTGCGTGGAGAAGCAAATGTTGAACTTACGCCAGAAATGGCTTTTAAGTTAGGGCGTTTTGGAGGCTATGTTTTAAGCCAACACGAAACTGATACACCGAAAGTTTATGTCGCCCGAGATACACGTATTTCAGGACAAATGCTTGCAACAAGCCTCATTTCAGGACTTTTATCCGTTGGGATTGAAGTTTATGATCTTGGTGTTATTGCAACACCTGGTGTCGCTTATCTCGTGAAAAAAGATGGAGCGTCAGCAGGGTTATGATTTCAGCCAGCCACAATCCAGCTCTTGACAACGGTATTAAATTCTTTGGGGTGATGGTTATAAACTTGAAGATGCTAAAGAATTAGAAATTGAAGCTTTGATTGATGCACCCGAAGACACGCTGCCTCGCCCGTCTGCAGAAGGGCTTGGAATATTACATGATTATATTGAGGGTGTCCGTAAATATCAAGCTTTCCTCAAGACTACAGCAGAGGGTGATTTTGAGGGATACAAGGTTGTTCTTGATACTGCAAACGGAGCTGCCCATACTTCAGCACGTGCCGTGTTTGCAGATCTTAATGCAGAGTTGACTGTTATTGGTGAAAACCCTAATGGGCTTAATATTAATGTTAATGTTGGCTCAACTCATCCAGAGCAAATGGCTGAGAAAGTCCTTGAAGTGGGGGCAGACATTGGATTGGCATTTGATGGAGATGCTGACCGTCTAATCGCAGTAGATGAGTTAGGGCATATTGTAGATGGTGATAAAATCATGTTTATTGTTGGTAAATATCTACTTAGTCAAGGCAAGTTAGCCCAAAATACAGTAGTTACAACAGTAATGTCAAACCTTGGCTTTCATCTTGCGCTTGAAGAAACAGGGATTAATTCAGTTGTGACAGCAGTAGGTGACCGCTACGTTGTTGAAGAAATGAAAAAAAATCACTATAACTTCGGTGGAGAGCAATCTGGTCATATGATTTTTCTTGATTATAACACAACAGGAGATGGACAACTTTCCGCCATTCAATTGTTGAAAGTGATGAGAGAAACAGGAAAAACTTTGTCTGAACTTGCAAGTGAAGTAACAATTTATCCACAAAAATTAGTCAATGTTCGTGTTAAAGACAATGCTGCCAAAAAATCTGCAATGGAAGTACCAGAAATTCAAAAAGTAATTGTCGACATGGAAGAAAAAATGAATGGCAAGGGTCGTATTCTTGTTCGCCCTTCTGGGACAGAGCCACTCTTACGCGTAATGGCTGAAGCACCAACTCATAATGAAGTCAATGAAGTTGTTGATAGTATAGTAGAAGTCGTGGAAGAAGAAATTGGGGTAAAATGAAGTCAAGACTTATTCAGTGGGAGTTTCGTAGAACATTTGTCCATTTTCTCTAGTCGCTATCTTCGCTGCGCTACGCTGTCCGTTTGCTTAGCTGCTAAAGCAGCAAGAGCAACAGGTGATTCGACTGATAAAAGGGCAATTCACCACTGAATTTAGTCGGACGAAATTCAAAGATTGCCATTCTGACTAGGTGGTTCAGCACCGTAGCGCAGCGGAGATAAAGCACGCACTTGCTTTGATAAAAAAGAGAGTATATGCTCTCTTTTTTATTTAAAATATTTGAATTTGGTACAACAAATTAGCCATAGTATGGCTTTTTTTATTTATCTTTTTTGGCGTCTTGCGAATTCTGTGAATCTAAAACGGTCAACTTGGTGTCTGGATTCTGTATATTGAAACAATGTGTTATCAGCAAGGTAAACCCTGGATTTAACAGAAACAATATGACGGTCTTTGGGATTTAAGTCCAATAAATCAAAATCTTCTTCACTTGCGAAATCAATTGTAATTTCTTTTTGGGCATAAGCGATATCCAGTCCAAGTTTTCCTTCTAAATATTCATAAGTTGAATTTTTAGCATCTTCTGGAGTTAGGTGATCGGCATAATCTTTTAAGAAAAAATCACGGTCTAAGATTGAGTATTTTCCTTCGACTTTCCGACGTCTAAGGATATGAAGTGCTTTGCTCCCGATAGGAAAACCTGTTAATTCTGACAGTTCGGCTTCAATATCAATTGATCCAAATATGACAACCTCAGTCTCGCTCTCAAATCCCATAGAAGTTTGCAGTTCTTTATATGAAGTTAGACCTGAAATGGGGAAAAGCAATTTATCATGAGCGATAACAATACTACCAAATCCATGACGACGTTGAATTACACCATTTTCTTCTAATATTTTTAAAGCTTGTCTAACGGTTGAACGGCTACTATTATAAATTTTTGAAAGTTCGTTTTCACTAGGTAAAACATCATTTTCTTTATAGATATCATCGAAAATTTTCTTTTCTAAATCTTGTAAAATCACTTCATATTTCTTCATTCCTATATTTTATCATAAAAATAGATGCTAGCGCTTGCTGAAAACACTTTCATGTGGTACAATGTTTTTATCAACTTGTACGTACAAGCTGCAAAATGATAGGAGGTTCATATGTTTGGACTAGGAAAAAAGAAAGAACTTCAGGATGATAAAGGGCTTTATGCACCGATTTCTGGAGAGGTCATTGAAATTTCAGCTGTTAATGACCCTGTTTTTTCAAAGAAGATTATGGGTGATGGTTTTGCCGTTGAACCTACGGGAAATAAGATTTATTCGCCTGTAGCTTCCACAGTAACTTTGGTTCAGGGTCATGCGGTTGGCTTTACTCGAGCAGATGGTCTTGAGGTATTACTCCATATTGGGATTGATACTGTTTCACTCAATGGTTCACCATTTAAACTCAAAGTTAAAGTTGGTGATATAGTCAATGGTGGAGATGAAGTTGGAAGTGTTGATTGGACTCAAGTTGAAGCAGCAGGTCTTGAAAAAACAACAATGGTCATTTTTACCAACTCTGATAAGCTAGATTCTTTTGATGTTCGCTATGAAAAAGTTGAAGCAAAAGAAACGCTTGGAAAAGCTCAAACAAAATAATTGGAATTTTTGGAATGCTAAGGCTCTAACATTTTATATGTGTTGGGAGTTAACTGTCACGAAAATATTTTTGTGCAGTTATACTAGTCAAACTTTATACAGTATTAGGCTAGTACAAAAAGTGGATGTAAATATCCTTTAATTTCTGAGAGAAATGTTGGGAATTAAATATTATGGGATAAAAGTTAATAAAATAATTTTCCTTTTTAAGAGGGAAAGCAGGAGGTCTTATGGCAAATTATTCACAACTTGCGACAGATATTATCGCAAAAGTCGGTGGCGCAGAAAACGTCACAAAAGTTATTCACTGTATTACCCGTCTTCGTTTCACTTTAAAAGATAAAGACAAAGCTGATACTGCGGGGATAGAAGCATTACCTGGTGTTGCAGGTGCAGTATATAATGCAAATCTCAACCAATACCAAGTGGTCATCGGTCAAGCTGTTGAAGATGTCTATGATGAAGTGATTGCACAGCTCCCCGATGGATTAGCAGGCGGAGAAACAGAAGCTGATGATGCAGGTGGTGCACCTGTAGGTGGAAGTAAAAATCCTATTGTCCGTGGTTTCCAAGTTGTTATTGGTACAATCACGGGTCTATGATTCCAATCATTGGATTACTTGCTGGTGGTGGTATGATCAATGGACTTTTGGCTATGTTTGTCAAGGGAAATCATATCTTCAATGTGATTGATCCAACAAGTTCGACTTACATTATCATTTCAACAATGGCGATGGCGCCTTTCTATTTCTTACCTGTGTTGGTTGGTTTCTCAGCTGCACGGCAATTAGCTCCAAAAGACGGAAGCTTACAATTTGTTGGAGCAGCTGTTGGTGGATTTATGATTGCTCCTGGTTTGAATCCTTTAACTCAGGCAACAATCAGTGGCACAAGTGTTGTACCTGCGCCTAACGCAGTGGCACATTTGTTAGGTGTTACTTTCAATACGAGTTATTTTGGAATTCCTGTGGCATTACCTAGTTATGCTTACACGATTTTCCCAATCATCGCTGCAGTCGCAATCGCAAAACCTTTGAATGCTTGGTTGAAGAAAGTTTTACCTTTGGCTTTGCGTCCGATTTTCCAACCTATGATTACTTTCTTTATCACATCTTCTATTGTGCTTTTAATCGTAGGACCAGTGATTTCTACACTTTCTTCACTTCTGTCAAATGTTATCAGTTTCTTTCTTGGACTTAATTTGGGTATTGCAGGGCTTGTCATTGGTGGATTCTATCAATGTTTGGTTATCTTTGGTTTGCACTGGCTCATTGTTCCTATCATTTCGCAACAAATCGCAGCAACTGGTGAATCTTCACTTAATATGATTGTGTCATTTACGATGTTGGCACAAGGTGCAGGGGCGCTTGCAGTCTTCCTGAAGACTCGCAAATCAGATATGAAAGGTCTTGCTCTTCCTGCTGCAATCTCTGCATTTTGTGGGGTTACTGAACCTGCAATGTATGGGATTAATTTGAAATATATGCGTGTCTTCATTATGAGTTCTATTGGTGCCGCTGCTGGTGGTTTGGTTGCTGGATTGATGAATCTGCGTATGTTTGGTTTCTCTGGTTCATTGATTGGTTTCCCTAACTTTATCTCTAATCCTAAAACGCATGAAGCTCCAGCTGGTAACTTGGCTACATTTTGGATTGCATCTATTGTATGTATCGTAGTAGCAATGGTCTTGGTATGGTTCTTTGGATATAAAGATACTGACGAAATGGGTACTGGCGTTGAAAAGAAAAATGCTTTCAAAGATGCAGTTAAATAATTTATAAATTTCATTTGGAGTCAGGGCCAGTGGCTTCTGGCTCCTTTATTTTTGAGAGAAAGAAAGGCAAAAAATGACGGAAACGGATAAAGACTGGATGATCCAATATGATAAATACGAAGTAGGAAAACGTTCGTATGGACAAGAATCATTAATGACTTTAGGAAATGGGTATCTAGGTTGGCGTGGTGCTCCTGTGTGGTCATCTTTTTCAGAACATCATTATCCTGGGCTTTATGTAGCTGGTGTGTTTAATTGTACAACGACTGAAGTTGTTGGTCATGATGTAGTCAATGAAGATATGGTAAATTTACCTAATCCACAGTTGATAAAAATTTTTATTGGTAATCAGTTGGTTAAGTTTACTGAACAGACGATAATTAGTCGCCAGTCAGCAATTAATTTTAAGAATGGCACTCAGAGGGATAAATATGTCGTGAAAGTTGATGAGGGTAAGTTGACTTTGACAACGACAAAATATGTTGATCCAATTGATTTCCATTGTTTAGGATTTGAAGGAGAAATCCTTACAGACTTTGATGCAACACTTCGTTTGGAAAGCTTGGTTGATGGTTCAGTTTTAAATCAAAATGTAGAACGTTATCGTGCTTTTGATAGCAAAGAGTTTGATGTGCTTTCTATTTCTGAAAATATTTTAGTGGCAAAAACAAGGACAACGGATATTGAGTTTGCGTTTGCTGTGAAGACAACTTTGGCAGGTAGTTCGGTTGTTTTAGCTGAGTCAGGGCATCAAGAAGTTTTATTAGAAAGTGGACAAGTTGAACTGCATAAAAATGTTCCTGTTCATTTTGAGAAAGTTATTGTATTAGCAACGAGTGCTGAAGAGAAGCAGCCTGTTGATTTTGTGAGAAATGAACTAGCAAAGTTATCAGTAAGCAAAATCAGAGAAAACAGCGCAATATATTGGTCAAAAGTTTGGGAAACAGCTGATATTGTCATTAAATCTGACGATAAAGATTTACAACGAATGGTGCGGATGAATGTTTTTCATATTCGTCAGGCGGCACAACATTTGGCAAATCAATATTTGGATGCTTCTGTTGGTTCACGTGGTTTAACTGGTGAAGGTTATCGTGGTCATATTTTTTGGGATGAAATTTTTGTTGTGCCGTATTATGCGGCAAATGAACCTGAAACAGCGCGTGATATTTTGCTTTATCGCTTGAATCGTTTACGTGCGGCACAAGATAATGCAAAGGTTGATGGAGAAATCGGAGCAATGTTTCCTTGGCAATCAGGACTTATTGGAGATGAACAATCGCAGTTTGTTCATTTGAATACGGTCAATAATGAATGGGAACCTGATAATTCGCGACGTCAACGTCATGTTTCACTTGCGATTGTCTATAATTTATGGATTTATACTCAGTTGACAGGAGATTTGAGCATTTTACATGAGGGAGGTCTGGAACTTTTACTTGAAACAACGAAGTTCTGGTTGAATAAGGCTGTGCTTGGAGAAGATGGTCGCTATCATATTTCTGGTGTGATGGGTCCAGATGAGTATCATGAAGCCTATCCTGGAAAAGAGGGAGGAATTACGGACAATGCGTATACCAACCTCATGCTTGTCTGGCAGTTGAATTGGTTGACTGAGCTACAAACTAAAAATATGTTTGATTTTTCAAATGTTGATGTGGAATGGCTAGAAAAAGCTCAAGATGTTGCACATAAGTTGTATTTGGATATTGATGAAACTGGAGTCATTGCTCAATATGCAGGCTATTTCGATTTGAAAGAGGTTGACTTTGCTGCTTATGAAGCGAAATATGGTGATATTCATCGGATTGACCGCTTGATGAAAGCGGAGGGGATTTCGCCAGATGAATATAAGGTTGCTAAGCAAGCAGATACACTAATGTTGCTTTATAATTTAGGTGCTAATCATACAGAAAAACTTGTAAAACAGCTTGGTTATAGACTTCCAGAAGATTGGCTTAGAGTAAACCGAGATTATTATCTTGCGCGTACGGTACATGGCTCAACAACATCACGCCCAGTTTTTGCAGGAATTGATGTGACGATTAATCAGGTGGATGAAGCAGTGGAGTTTTTGACTGAGGCAATTGGTTCAGATTATTACGACATTCAGGGCGGAACGACAGCTGAGGGAATCCATATTGGGGTAATGGGAGAGACACTTGAAGTCATTCAAAATGAATTTGCTGGGGTAACTTTACGTGATGGTGAATTTGGAATCGCACCACAGTTACCAAAGCATTGGTCTTATTTGAAATTTACCCAGCTTTTCCGAGGAAATAGAGTGACGGTTGAGATTTCTGACAAGGAACTTTTACTGACAGCTGACAGAAAGATGGTAGTCAGAGTGTATGACACGTTATTCCAGCTAGAGTCAGGAGAAACAGCTGTTTTTGAAGTAAAGCAATAAAGTGATAAATTATACTAGTTCGCCTCTAAATCTACGCAGCAGATTTGGTAGATGAACTGCAAATATACTACCTTGCGACGTAAGGGAAAAGCGTAGATTTTCTTAATTAGAAAGTTACTGACAGAAATCTCAGAAGTCTGTCAGTAACTCGGTGATTGACAATTAATGCAAGCGATTGCGTTAAATGATATTATTTGATAAAATATACTAGTTCCACTTTAAAATTCAACAGGATTTTATTGATTTTAGTGGTAACTGTTTTATCAGTCTTCAGTGGTGAGATAAAACAGACAACGAGCATTGACCATGTAGTATGATAGCATGGAGATAATAGGTGTAACGTGTGGTGCATGGAGTGTGTCATTGTCATGAAGTTAGACCGTATAGGATTTAATTAAATTTGTCCGCTTGAAGTTGGGCTAATAATTGATGGAGGAATGTAATGTTTAAAGCAGTTTTATTTGACTTGGATGGTGTAATTACAGATACAGCAGAGTACCATTTCCGAGCTTGGAAGGCATTGGCAGAGGAAATAGGAATTGACGGTGTGGATCGTGCATTTAATGAACAGTTGAAAGGTGTTTCTCGGGAAGATTCTCTGAAAAAAATTTTGGCGTTAGGAAATAAGACAGTGTCAGATGAAGCGTTTGCATCGCTTGCGAAACGTAAAAATGATAACTACGTTGAAATGATTCAAGATGTATCGCCTCAAGATGTTTATCCAGGTATTTTGACTTTGTTGAAAGACTTGCGGAGTCTTGGGATTAAAATTGCCTTAGCATCTGCATCTAAAAATGGTCCATTTTTGTTGGAGAGAATGGGTTTGACAAATTATTTTGATGCGATTGCAGACCCGTCAGAAGTTGCGGCTTCAAAACCAGCTCCAGATATTTTCATTGCGGCGGCGCACGCAGTAGGTGTTAATCCAGAGGATTCTATTGGCTTAGAGGACTCTCAAGCTGGGATTCAAGCGATTAAGGATTCTGGGCATTGGCGATTGGTGTTGGTCGTCCAGAAGATTTGGGAGAGGACATTGTTGTTGTGCCGGACACTTCACATTATACGTTTGATTTTTTGGTCAAAGTGTGGTCTGAAAATAGAAACTGAAGCTGAGTATATCTGTCAGTACTGACAAAGGCTAATCTATACTGTAATGGGAGATTCTTTCTCTCCCATTGATGTTAGGGCACAACCTCTAGGTGTAACAACTAAGCGACCTGTACGCAGCTAAAGCTGCAACAGTCTGCTTAACATCTTCGATATGAGGTCACACCTCCGCTTCGCTTCGTTATCCATTCGCTCTATCTCCGCTTTGCTGCGCTGTCGATTTCGCTAAGTTGCTAAAGCAACAAGCTCAAATCGCAATCGCTAAAGCGCTAAGACCCTAGGGCAGTAGAACGAAAGCAAAGCTTGCCATTTCGCCTTATCGCTTTAGCGAGTTGCGACTTCGACTAGGCACATTCGTGCCGTAGCGAGAATCGGCAGCGCAGTGAAACGGAGACAGTGCTGCTTAGCCCTCCACCTTAAAGAGGTGAGGGAGTTGCTACTCCGACTAAGTGCTTTGCCTTTTGCTCTTGTTGCTTTAGCAGTTAGCTTCGCATGACCCTAGGACATTTGTCCGTTTGCTTAGGGCTAAAGCCCCAAGAGCAAAAGGAATTGGCTGTAAGGCACCAAAGTGCCGATGAACATTTGTCCTCTATCTCTAAGTCACTAAAGTGACAAGAATAGAGGCAACGCTAAATGGCAATCAAACGGACAGCGGAGCAACGAAGTTGCGTAGACCGTTCATAGAACGGCGTGCGAAGCACGTAGCACCATAGTGAGGATGGACAGCGTAGCCCAAAGGCAGACACTTGCTTGGTTAAAATTGAGAAAGATTTTATATCAAAGTGTCTGTCTGTTCTAAGTTGATAAAGTAGCAAAATGAAGTGGTTAGTAGTAACTACAAGTGCTGTCTCTTTTTATCAGTCAATTTAGCGATAGATACAAAGAGTGTAACGAATGGAGAATGTTCATAAAACCATGTATCATAGTACTGTGCTATGGCGGTCAATTTATTGTCGTTTTTTACAACAAATTAGTTATAGTTTTATAAAAATAAAATCCTGTCAGTATACTGACAGGATTTTTTTAACTTTCATTAGTGAGTTGGATTTGTTTTTCAAGCCATTGTACTGCCCACAACAACCAACGCTGCACAGATGGTTTAATATAATTGTCATCAGGCGCTGTAACTCTGTTAGCTAAAGACAGTCCATGAGGACCATCATCAAAAAAATGCGCTTCAAAAGGAATATGGTACTTAGCAAGACGATCACAGTATTTTAAACTGTTATAAATCGGAACACTGCAATCATTTCCTGTATGCCAGATAAAAGTCGGAGGAGTTGATGAAGTTACCATTTCTGCTGTATTATATTCGGCAGAGCTAGGAAGAGCAAAGTTGAAATGAGTCATATTATTTGGCCAACCAAAAGTGAAAGAAGTTACGGGGTAACAGAGAATGACACCTTTGGGTTTATAAAATTGATACTGGTTACTGTACCAGGAGGCAAGATGTCCACCTGCTGAACAGCCAAGTAAAAAGATTTGCTCAAGGTTAATATCCCATGTTTCATAGTTTTCATGGATAAGTTCAAAAACATGATGAAGTTCAAGCAATGTTTCAGAGAGAAAATTATGAGTTGTTCCTTTATTCATGACTGTATAATTAAGGACGAAAACCTGATAGCCTTGTGCGAGAAAAGCAAAGGCAAGGGTTCTGATTCACGTTTGGAAATATGTTCATAGCCACCACCGGGACAGATGATGATAGACGGGAAGGAATATTGAGTCGGTCTAGGATTCTCCTGTTGATAGAAGTCCACCCAGGCTGTATCGTTAATTGTATGTCTTGATTTGTTCATGTTTTTATTGTATCAAAAAGGGGCATTATTTTGCAAAAACAATGAAAACGAATACAGATAATCTACTGGTATTTAGTATGTTGAAAAGCATTTAATATTGGAGTTGAGTTAAACTAACCTTGACGTAAAAGCGCACGAGTTTTGTCATTTTAGTGCATTAGCAGATGTAGGCATCTCATCTTTAGCGAAGAAATGTATGAACCAGCACAGAATTTTAATCCCACAATAATAGTAATTTATAAAGAAAATGCTGAAAAGTGTTATTTTTAAGTTAGCTTAAGGAAAATGACATAGAATTTTCTGTATGAAGAAATTGATTTATAGTATTACTTTATTTACGATGGTAAGTTTTCCAATCGGGATACATGCGGACACCACTACCGGTGGACAGGAGACACAGACTGCTACAAGTGCTGCAAATGAAAATACTCAATCGTCACAATCAAGCACATCATCAAGTTCGACATCAAGTAGCTCTAATTCGAGTGATTCAACTGGTACGGCAGAATCTACTCAAACGCCAGCAAGTACAACGACCGCGCAACAAAACGTCACAGAAAATTCTCAAGCACAAAATAATCAAACGCAGAGAGAGAATAATGCACAGGCGACTACTCGGAATACAACAACTCAAGAACCTACAAAAGGTTCAACGACTATCATTAATGAAACAGTCAACAACACAGGAAAAAATTCAGCAAATATTTGGACAATTATATTAACGAGTCTATCAGCAACAGTTACGATTATTGGGGAGTTACAGCGCTCATTCGGCATTTCCATAAAAAAATAAAAGCTAAAAATGCTCCGAATGATAAATCATTGACAAAAGTTGTGAAAAAATCACAAACAGAAGATTTTACTAAAGAAACAGCGATACTGACAGCCTCTCCATCACTGACAGAAACTCAAAAAATGAACTTACAAGCTGACAGAATTCTAAAAAACCAGAAAAAACAATCTGATTTCCGGAGAAGAAGGAGGTAACTGTTGGGCGCTAAGTTTGTGTTGTGAAGTGCAGAATTGAAGTGATTACTTCATCAGTGGGAGATTCTTTCTCTCCCACTGATGTGAGGTTGTAACTCCGCTTCACTTCGTTATTCATTTGCTCTATCTCCGCTTTGCTCCGCTGTCGATTTCACTAACCGACTAAAGTCGGAAGTTCAAATCGCAATCGCTAAAGCGGCAAGAGCAAAAGGCAAAGCACAAAGAGCCAACTGGTATTTCTCTACGCTTCTTGACGGTGTTGCTCACATCTTGGTATAATAAAATCATGAAATTTAACGAAGAAGAAATGCTGAAATTTGCAGAGAAGTTAGGACGTTTATTGAAAGCACAGGATGTGATTGTACTGACTGGTGAATTGGGTGCAGGTAAAACAACATTTACTAAAGGATTAGCTCTAGGGCTTGATATTCATCAAATGGTAAAAAGTCCGACTTATACAATTGTTCGCGAACTTGAGGGACGGTTGCCGTTATATCACATGGATGTTTATAGAATTGGTGATGATCCTGATAGTTTTGATTTAGATGATTATTTGTTTGGTGATGGAGTCTCCGTCATCGAATGGGGCGAAATGTTAGGAACGGATTTACCTCAAAATTATTTAGAAGTTGTTTTTGACAAGTATTCTCCTGAAATTGTTAATGACAAAGAACGCGAGATTGTGTTAAAAGCTCATGGTAAACGTTATGAAGAACTCATAGAAACATTATAAGTGAATGTTGTAAGCTTTATTTTTCAAAATAATCCTAACGCGATATAAAAGTCAAATTTTATGATAATGAATGACTCCAAAATTGTCTAAATTTTTTCTTTTATATTGTTAAATATAAAAAATTTGGTATAATGCTAATATGAAACTATGGATAAAAACGCTCCTAATGTTAGGGAGTATCATTTTGGTGACAGGTGCCGCTGTTGCTGCTTATACACTTACAGTGTTAAACAGTACCACTCAAGCCTTTAAAATGACTTATACGAATGCAGGAAGTAAGCAAACAGAACAGGTCATCAAAGCAACGAAACCTCTAACGATTTTGGTAATGGGGATCGACACAGGTGGAGCAGGACGTGGACGGCAGATTCATGGAACGGAAATTCCGACTCTCAAATCCTTATCACGCTTGATCCTACAAAAAATACGACGACTATGGTTTCGGTTGAGCGGGATACCATGACGAATATCCTCGATGGCTCTGGAAATATTGTTTCTAAAGAAAAGTTGAACGCTGCTTATCCGTTAGGGTACAATGCAGGTGGGAAAACTAAAGGATTAGAAACAGGCGTTTCTTATGCGATGAAAACAATTGGAGAACAAACTGGGATTAACATTGATAATTTTATCACGATGAACTTTGATGGTTTGATTAACTTAGTTAATGACGTTGGTGGAATTGATGTGTATAATGACCCAAATTCTATTGCTCCGAGTACACCTGACTATCCTAATCCCAAGCATGAGATTTTTATTTCAGATACCGAGCCCCAATATACTGTAACGATTCCTGCTGGAGAGCAACACTTGAATGGGGAACAAGCACTTGTCTATTCACGAGACCGCCATCATCGAGTTGGTGGAGATTATGGGCGTCAAATCGCTCAACGTCAAGTTATTGAAGCGCTTATGAAAAAGATGCTTTCGCTTGATAACATTACTCAGTATCAAAAAATTCTTAACGATGCTTCTAAAGATTTTAAAACAAATATTCCAATTAATGCCTCTACGATTTCTTCTTTATTGGGTTATAAGGATTGTTTCAAGAAAGTTATTTCAATTCAAGCGAGAGGAGTGGGAAATATGGTTGATGGAGTCTCATATGAGTTCTTCCCTCAAGATGTATATCTCGCCATGCAAAATGCAATGAGACGATCATTGGGAGAGAGTACTCTAACGGTTCTGCCTTCGAATTTGATTACGTATGAAAGTTATTTTGGGACAGCTTCAACTTATTATCTCCCTTCGGCTACAGTAACTGAAAACGGAAAATCCACGACATATGGTATAGACACAGAAGGCAATTTTGTAAATATTACTTCTCAAAACCAAGATGAATTCATTTCTGGAGCGACTGGAAGTGGTGGAGAGGCAAGCACTTCATCAAGCTCAAGTGGAACAAGTAGCTCTTCAAGTACAGCTAGCAGCTCATCTCTAGATTCTACAACATCAGATACTAACTCAGGTAGCGGTACAAGTTCTAACGACTCTAGCAGTTACGGAAATAATACTGGAACTTACACAGGACAATAATTGAAAAAATAAAAATAATATGATAAACTGGTTTCTGGAAGTCGCTTATGGGCAATCAGATTTTGCTGATTACTCTGTAAGTTGCTGACAGGAACCATATTTGGTCCAGTAGCTCAGTTGGATAGAGCATTCGCCTTCTAAGCGAACGGTCGGGGTTCGAATCCCTCCTGGATCATGGTGCCAAACCTCGCCTCACTTTCGTAGTGGGGCTTTTTGTTTACTTAAATATTCAATTGTTAAAGTTGAGGTGCTATGATGAATCATCGTTGTTATGTGATTTGACTTTTAAGTGAGGAGTTTAACTTAGCAAGTGCGTGCTATCTTCGCCCTTTAGGCTCCGCTGTCCATCCTCGCTACGGTGCTAAAGCACCTAGTCGGAGTGGCAACTCCCTCACCTCTTTAAGGTGGCGGGATAAGCAGCACTATCTCCGCTTCGCTCCGCTGTCGATTCTCGCTACGGCACGAACGTGCCTAGTCGAAGTCGCAACTCGCTACGTGCTCTGCACACCGTTCTACGAACGGTCTCCGCAACTTCGTTGCTCCGCTGTCCGTTTGCTTAACTGCTAAAGCAATAAGAGCAAAAGGCAAAGCGATAAGGCGAGATGGCAAGCTTTGCTTTTGTTCTACGGCGCTTTAGCGATTGCGATTTGAGCTTGTTGCTTTAGCAACTTAGCGAAATCGACAGCGTAGCAAAGCGGAGATAGAGCGAACGGACCGCGAAGTGAAGCGGAGGTGTGACCTTATATCTTTGATGTGAGGTTGTACCCTACATCGGTGTGAGAGAAAGAATCCCCCACCAATGAAGTAATCACTTCAAAAATTAAACAGTACGAGTATTAAAAAACTCCAATCTTATCATCAGAAAAACAAATGAAAGTCAATTAATAAAATGTGCTATAATAGAAAAATGACAAGATACAAAGCTACGATTGCCTATGATGGTACGGATTTCGCAGGTTTTCAAACGCAGGTTAACCAACGCACAGTCCAAGCAGAGCTTGAAAAAGTATTAACCAAATTGAACTCGTACGAGCCAGTAATTCTGCAAGGTTCTGGTCGTACTGATGCAGGCGTACACGCTTTTGGACAAGTGATTCATTTTGACCTTTTAGGACAACCACGTGATTTGGAACGACTCCGATTTGGACTTGATACTCAAACTCCTGCTGACATTGCTGTAAAAAAAATAGAGCAAGTGGATGAGCAGTGGCACGCACGTTATTGTAAGCATGAAAAAATCTATGAATATTATCTTGAAAATGCAGTGACGAGGAGTCCTTTCAGCAGAAATGCAAAAGCATATTTCCGTTATCCGTTAGATTTTGACAGGATGCAAGAAGCTCTGTCAGTGCTGACAGGAACACATGATTTTACTGGTTTTACAGCATCAGGCTCATCAGTAGACGACAAGGTTCGAACAATTTCTCAAGCAGAAGTCATTCAACTTGATGAAGAAAATTTTAAATTTGTCTTTAGAGCGAACGGCTTTTTATACAAACAAGTTCGTAATATGGTCGGAACTGTCATCAAAATTGGTAATGACAGAATGCCTGTCAGCCAGATTGAAAAGATTTTGATGACAAAAAATCGTGATTTTGCTGGACCAACGGCAGCCCCAGAAGGCTTATATCTCAAAGAAGTGATTTACGACCAAGGGGAATAAATCAGCGGCGGATGAAGTTTTACGCAGCAAAATGTCAAAAGGAGTGTTATGACAAAAAATAAAAAGATATTGACGATTGCAGGCTCTGATATTTTATCAGGTGGAGGAATGCAAGCGGATTTAGCAACATTTGCTCATGATGGTTTTTACGGATTTTGCGTACTAACAAGCATTGTTACAGTCCGTGAAGATAAATTTTTTGTTCATCCAGTTGAAGAACAAGTTTTTAAAGAGCAACTTAGCAGTCTTCAAAGCATTGATTTTTCAGCAGTAAAAATCGGACTTTTACCCAATAGAAAACACTTACAGCTGACAAAAGAATTTCTGTCAGTACTGACAGAGACACCTATCATTCTTGACCCTGTCATTGTTTTTAAAGAAAATGATGATTACAGTGTCAATGAAATGCGGGAGTTATTCATCAGAACGCTCATTCCAATTTCGACAGTGATTACTCCCAATCTACGTGAAGCAGAAATTCTGTCAGCGACTTCCATATCCACAATTGATGACATGAAAGAAGCAGCCAAAATTCTTTATCGTTTTGGTGCCAAAAATGTTGTCATTAAAGGTGGAAATCGTTTTAATCCAAAATATGCCATTGACCTCGCTTACGACGGAGAGCATTTCTATGAATTGAGCAATCCTGTTTTGGATAAAAATAACAATGGTGCTGGATGTACTTTTGCAGCAAGTATTGCCACCCATCTCGCACAAAGAAATACTTTTGAGCAGGCAGTAAGTAAAGCTAAAAACTTTGTTTATCAAGCGATTCAGAATTCTAACCCATACGGCGTTTTTCAAAACGCAAAATAAATCAACTCAGTAGATAACCAAGCTTCTATACCCCCAAAAAATTCTTTACTTTTTATCAAGGCAAGTGCGTGCTATCTCCAACTTACGGCTCGCTACGCCACTAGATGAAACAACTAGCTATCCGTCAGCACTAAAGTAGTTTGCTACGCAGTCAGAACCTGCTAGTTGTAATCACACTAGGTAGAATTGTTAGATGAACTAGTATAAAAAGTAAAAATCAAACTTTGTTAGTATTCATATCATAGGAGATGAAACTCATGAATCAGACCAACACCAATATCAAAAAAATTACAATTCTTGCCATCTGGACAGCCATCAGTTTTGTTCTCGGCAGAATTTTTACTTTCCCCATTCCAGGTTCGGCTGGCAATATTCTAACGTTACTAGATGTTGGAATTTACAGTGCTGTTTTTCTACTAGGAAAACGTGAAGCTGCTGTTATCGGCGGACTCTCTGCCTTTCTATTAGATTTCACAGCAGGTTACAGCAATTATATGTTTTTTAGCTTGATTATCCACGGGTCGCAAGGTTATTTGGCAGGATTAACACGCTTTAAAACACTTAATTTTATTCTCAGCGCGATTGTTATGGTGGGTGGATACTTCATTGTAGGTGGATTTATGTATGGTTGGGGTTCTTCTATTGCGGGACTTTGGGTCAATATCGTTCAAGTTGCAATAGGCTTTATCCTCGCAAGAGTTGTTAGCCCATTAATCAAAAAGGCAGGTATTTTAAATGGATTTAGAAAAGCTTAAAAACGAAACACAGCTCATCATCAACGATGTCCTTGAAAAATCTGAAATAAAAGCAGGACAAATCTTTGTCCTAGGTCTCTCCTCATCAGAAGTAAATGGCGGTCTAATCGGTCATGCCAGCTCCGCTGAAATTGGTGAAGTCATTGTCGGTGTCATTCATGACACACTGACAGAAAAAGGGATTTACCTTGCTGTTCAAGGTTGTGAGCATCTCAATCGCGCTCTTTTAATCGAACAAGAATTAGCAGAGAAAAAAGATTGGGATACCGTTTCTGTCATCCCACAACTTCATGCAGGAGGAAGTGGACAAGTCGCAGCATACAAACGATTTAAACACCCTGTAGAAGTAGAACACATCATTGCTCAAGCAGGACTTGACATTGGTGATACTTCGATTGGGATGCACGTCAAGCACGTCCAAATCCCAATTCGTCCAGTTTCGCGTGAATTAGGTGGTGCACACGTGACCGCACTGAAAAGTCGTCCTAAGCTTATTGGTGGCGAACGTGCGAGGTACAAATAAATGAACGAAATGCTCATCATGACACCTGGACCGACAGCCGTTGCGGAAAATGTTCGACTTGCAAGAAGCCAAACAACAACAAATCCAGACATTGACCTTGATTTTTATGACTTTTACAAAGCAACCTGTGAAAAATTTGGAAAATTTCTCCAAACAAAAAATGACGTCCGTATTCTAGCTGGAGAAGGTATTCTAGGGCTTGAAGCAGCCTGCGCCTCATTAACTGAGCAAGGAACACGTGTCCTCGTGTTAGATAATGGCATTTTTGGGCATGGATTCGCTGATTTTGTGACAATGTATGGTGGAGCGCCTATTTTTCTGAAAAGCTCTGAGACAGCAAGCTTTGACCTCACACTTTTAGAAGAATTTTTGGAAAAA
This sequence comes from Lactococcus protaetiae, assembly GCF_006965445.1. Lineage (NCBI taxonomy): Bacteria > Bacillati > Bacillota > Bacilli > Lactobacillales > Streptococcaceae > Lactococcus > Lactococcus protaetiae. The sequence goes on from NZ_CP041356.1 coordinate 1,036,363, forward strand.
GACCACAATTTCAAATATGCTACGGTCGTTCATTGTGATACCCCTTCAGGTGTGCTCAACGATATCTCAAAAATCTGTCCTTTACTTAAAAAATATGGTATTTTAACTGTGGTTGATTCAGTGGCAGCGATGGGGGCGAACCTTTAGCTGTTGATGAATGGGGGATTGACCTTGTACTCGGAGGTTCACAGAAAGTCCTGTCGGCGCCTCCTGGATTGACTTTCGTATCAATTTCACAAGCAGCTTATCAAGCAATGGAAAATAGAAAAACACCAATTGCTAGTTTTTACTGCAATCTTCTCGTATTCAAAGATTATTTTGAGAAAAAATGGTTTCCTTATACAATGCCAATTTCGGATATCTATGGTTTGGACCAAGCAATTGATAATCTATTGGCAGATAAAGCGATTTTAAAACGCCATGCGGATATTGCTGAGGCAACGAGACAGGCGATTGTACACTCATCTTTGCAGCTCCATCTGGAAAATGGTTTTTCAAATACGGTCACAGTCATCAATGTTCCTAAAGAAACAACGGCTCAAGCGATTTTAAAAGAGATGAAAGAACATTACAATGTCATGATTACAGGCTCATTTGACCGCTTAGAAGGAAAAGTCCTGCGTATCGGACATATGGGCGAAAATGCTAGAGCAAGCAAAGTGGCTTATACCCTCTATGCCCTTCAACAAACATTGGAAAATCAAAGCGTGAACCTTTTAAGTAACCTACAAGATGATTTTTTGAAATATTATCAAAAACTGACTTTTGACAAAAAATAAAAAATCGTATATAATTATTTTCGGGCACTGGTTTTTCATTTTTGAAAAACTGGTAACGGTAGGAGCTCCCCTTTGGGGAGCTATTTTTTTATTTTCCCCTACGATTGTTTGGAAAAATCGAACAGACTGAATTGAAGTGATTACTTCATCAGTAGGGAACTCTTTTGTCCTACTGATGTTAGTAGAACGAAAGCAAAGCTTAGTGCTGCTTATCCTCGCGCCTGAGGATTTAGCAAGCACTTGCTTGGTTAATTTGAGTTTTACTCTGCTGAAAACTTATCGTTTAAGGGAGTTAGGCTTACATCTTAGAAGGAGAAAACATGGCAACTAAGTATATTTTCGTCACAGGTGGTGGAACTTCATCAATGGGTAAAGGGATTGTCGCAGCATCACTCGGCCGTCTACTTAAAAATCGTGGGCTTAAAGTAACGGTTCAAAAATTTGACCCATATCTTAATATTGATCCAGGAACAATGAGTCCTTATCAACACGGTGAAGTATTTGTTACTGATGATGGCGCTGAAACCGACCTTGACCTTGGTCACTATGAACGTTTTATTGACATTAATCTGAACAAATATTCAAATGTGACTTCTGGTAAAGTTTATAGTGAAATTCTCCGCAAAGAACGTAAAGGGGAATATCTTGGAGCGACAGTACAGATGGTACCTCACGTAACCAATATGCTCAAAGATAAAATTAAACGTGCAGCAACAACAACGGATGCTGATGTTATCATTACCGAAGTTGGTGGAACAGTTGGTGATATGGAAAGTTTACCTTTCATTGAAGCTTTGCGTCAAATGAAAGCCGAAGTAGGTGCTGATAATGTCATGTATATCCACACTGTGCCTATTCTTCACTTGCGTGCGGCTGGCGAATTAAAGACCAAAATTGCGCAAAATGCAACAAAAACTTTGCGTGAATACGGGATTCAAGCCAATATGTTAGTTTTGCGTAGCGAAGTACCAATCACGACAGAGATGCGTGATAAAATTGCGATGTTTTGTGATGTGGCACCAGAAGCTGTCATTCAATCACTTGATGTGGAACATTTGTACCAAATCCCACTGAATTTGCAAGCGCAAAATATGGACCAAATCGTCTGTGACCATTTGAAACTGGATGCACCAAAAGCAGATATGACTGAATGGTCAGCTATGGTGAATCATGTGATGAACTTGAAGAAAAAAGTTAAAATTGCGCTTGTTGGTAAATATGTTGAATTACCAGATGCATATATCTCAGTGACAGAGGCCTTGAAGCACGCAGGCTATGCCGCAGATGCAGAAGTTGACATCAATTGGGTTAATGCTAATGATGTGACGGACGAAAATGTCGCAGAACTTGTAGGTGATGCAGCAGGAATTATCGTTCCTGGTGGATTTGGTCATCGTGGCACGGAAGGTAAAATTGCAGCGATTAAGTATGCGCGTGAAAATGACGTGCCAATGCTTGGTATCTGTCTGGGAATGCAGTTGACCGCTGTTGAGTTTGCACGTAATGTTCTTGGCTTTGAAGGGGCTCATTCTTTTGAGTTAAATCCTGATACAAAATATCCAGTGATTGATATCATGCGTGACCAAGTGGACGTTGAAGATATGGGCGGAACCCTACGTTTAGGTCTTTATCCAGCCAAACTAAAAAATGGTTCTCGTGCTAAAGCAGCATACAACGGTGCTGAGGTTGTGCAACGTCGCCACCGTCATCGTTATGAATTCAATAACAAATATCGTGAAGATTTTGAAAAAGCTGGCTTTGTCTTCTCAGGTGTATCACCTGACAATCGCTTGGTTGAGATTGTAGAACTTTCTGATAAGAAATTTTTTGTTGCTTGTCAATATCATCCAGAGTTGCAATCACGACCAAATCGTCCAGAGGAACTTTACACAGAATTCATTCGTGTATCCGTAGAAAACAGCAAATAAAGTCAAGACTTATTCAGTGGGAGTGTCGTAAAACATTTGTCCATTTTCTCTAGTCACTATCTTCGCTTTGCTCCGCTATCGATTTCACTAAGCTACTAAAGTCGCAAGGCGAAGTGATTTTGTCCCAGAATCCTAAGTACTAAAGCACTAAAGTCGAACGAGATTCAAAGGTTGAACTCCAGCTAGGCGTTTTAGCGAGGATGAACAGCGGAGCAGAGTGGAGATAGTGCTGTTTTGATAAAATAAAAAAACTCTAACAATCTTTGGTTAGAGTTTTTTATAGTTTAATGACTTAGACTGATGAGGTAATATGAAGTTGTAGAGTATTGCCAATCGTTGTTTTAACAAATAAAAGGAAATTAAAATTCTTTTTTGTTTTCACGCTTTAGTGGCAGGACAATCACTTTAATTTGTTGTGAGTTCATCATCGTCACTAGTGTTTTCTTCAATATTATCAAGGGATTCTTCGAAATCGTCCAATGCATCTTCGACATCGTCAAGTCGTTCTCTGATATCTTGATTTTGCTGATAAACTTCATTGAGTAAGATTTGGATGTCACCGAGCATCTCAGTTTGAATTTTTTGGATTTGCATATTAGATGACTGGTCGTCCATCATAAGATGGTCAAGTTTATCATGCAAAGCGGCTACACCTTTTTCAGACTTGATATTGACTTGGAAGTCATTTTTTGCGGTCAATCGGTCATGGTCGGCTGCACGATTTTGACTCATCATGATAAGAGGAGCTTGTAAGGCTGCAGTGATTGAGAGAAAAAGATTCAGCAAAATAAAAGGATAGCGATCCCACTCTAAGTGGAAAAGAAGTCCTGTGACATTAAGAAACATCCAAACAATGAGAATGCCTAGATATGTAAGGATAAAAGCCCAAGAACCAACAAATTCAGTAACTTTGTCTGCAGCTTTTTCACCCCAAGTTTCCTGAGCTTCAAGCTGTTCCTCAACGTCACGGATTTGAAAATTTGCCTTTTCGAGTTCTTCATTTAGCCGGTCATTAACGGTAAAATTTTTCTGTAAGTCTAAATGGAAAAGAGTGTCTAATACTTCTAGCCGAAACTTAACCTGGTGTTCATTACAAATAAAGTCATGCGCTGTTGCATTGGGATAATCGCGCGTGATAACAGTTTGGAGACTTGGGTCAAGATTTTCGAGAAAGTCACCGCCTGATACGCGGTGAACACGACCGTTGACGAGACATACGACTTTGTTTTTATTGATTGGAGTTGGAGCCATTTTATAGCACAGCTCAAGCTTGATATGAATGGTTACTTCTTATCTATCTGTAAAATGGATTTTTACGCTATTGTCCTAAATATACAGATATAACTTTATGACAGTTTATTCCCAGTTTTCTCGAGACGGTTTGATAATTGAATCACAGTTAGACTGGTTTTCTTATCTAAAATCTTATTAGGAATTAAACAGTAATTAGAAGCCAATTGGACTTAGCTTGTCAAATTGTTCAAGGAATTATTGCTAAATGTGGCACATAAAAATTGGGCGCAAGAAGAGCGCCATTTTGGTCAATTTGACAAAATAAGTCAGTTGAAAATTCGGGTTTGGGTCGACCTTTCAAAGCTTGAGCGCTCTCCTTCCTTTTGATTTTTTATAGCGAATTGCCGAGAGGAACTTTTGTTCCATATTAGATTATAAGATATTTTAAAATATTTGCAAGCCCTAGAATAAAAAAACGTCCCATTGGAACGCTTTTTTATAATTTTTAGTTAGCTTTGGCTTCTTTTTTCCACAGCAATTGCCTGGAAAATGTAAACAAAGAATCCAAAGATAAGCGAGATGAGTGTTGTCCAAAGTTCAGGATCTGGCACGCCAGCTAGGGCTGTCATGATATAACCAGCAACTTGACCGATGGCGAGCGACCAGAAAAGTGTGACAATAAGTTTCATATTTACGCTTCTTTCCATTATTTCTTTATCCAATTTAGTATAATATAAATAACGAGAAATTTCAAATTTTTGAAAATGGCTTTCATAAATTTATTGACAGAATTTGGTCAGTAAAAGTTTCTATAAAAAAGTTGTCAGATGAATCTCAGATATGATGTAGTAGGATGTTTAAAAGTACGGAGTACTAGCTAAATAGAAGAGGTTGATGTGAAATAGAGAGAAGTTTTCATATTTTAATCAATTGAGTTCTAAAGGCTAGAAATTGCGAAAAAAGATAAAATTTTGAACCTGTGTTGGAGCAAAACCAAAAACTTCCCTATTTTTCACAGTTTCTGAGCGAGACTTCCTCACATCTTAAATGAAAGGAGATGCGATGTTTATACAAATCAATACAAAAACAGAGTATAGTTTTTTAGACAGTGTCGTCAAAGTTGATGATTATCTGGAAACAGCGAAGCAAATGGGCTACCAAATGCTTGGGATTTGTGATGTTGGCAATCTTCATACTGCTTTTCGTTTTGTAAAAAAAGCTGAGACAGTGGGGGTTCAGCCTATCATTGCTATCGAGCTAAATTTTTCCTACGATGGTATACCAATTTCCTTTTCTTTTATCGCCAAAAATACAGCTGGTTACAAAAATTTATTAAGAATTTCGACATTACATAATTACGGACGACGCCAATTTGATGAAATTAAGGGTTACTTATCGGATATCGCACTAGTAGTTCCAGAAACTTATGGCACACTCAGCGGAATTTCTGCTCTGTCGCTACTTACAGAAACTTATGTCGCGATCAGTATGCTGACAGACAAAGAAGCGCATTTTAATTTGCCAACATTGCCGTTTCCATCTGTCCGTTATTTGTCTTTTGGGGACAATGAGACACTTTCGATTTTACACGCAATACGTGACGGTGTACCTTTTGATGAAAGCTTAACTTCAAATAATGCAGAGCTTTTGCAACGACCAGAAATTTATGAAAAATATTTTCGTCAGTATTTTCCACAAGCTGTCACAAATCTGTCAGTACTGACAGAAAAAATTTCATATCATTTTGATGAAAAACTAGAATTACCACGATTTGATAAAACTCGTGATGCAAGAGAATTGCTGCGTGAGGGGTCTCTACAAGGTCTGTCAGCGTTTTTGAAAAGACGGTCAGTGCTGACAGAGCAGCAAACCGTCTATCAGGAACGTCTGGATAAAGAATTATCTGTGATTCATCAGATGGGATTTGATGATTATTTTTTGATTGTGGCAGATTTGCTCCGCTATGCTCAGGAACAAGGGATTTATTGTGGGATGGGACGTGGTTCGGCAGCAGGCTCACTCGTTGCATTTCTTCTCGGTATTACGCACGTTGACCCTGTGGCTAACAACTTATTCTTTGAACGTTTCCTCAATCCTGAACGCGTAGCAATGCCCGATATTGATATTGATATGCCAGATGATCGTAGAGCTGAGTTACTCTCTTACATGAAAAATCGCTATGGCTCTGACCATGTCGCACAAATCGTAACTTTTTCAACACTTGGGAAACGTCAAGCTTTACGTGATGTGGGGAAAGCCTTTGGAATGAGTGAAGCTGAATTGACTAACTTGACACGAATGCTTGCTTTTCGTTTTGGTAGTCTTGCTTCCGAATATGAGGGAAATCAGCGTTTCAGAGCTGAGATTTTGAAAAATCCACGTTTAAAAAAAATTTATGAAGTTGCACGCCACATTGAAGGAATGCCACGCCAAACCTCAACTCACGCTTCAGGAGTTGTCCTTGCCAATGAATCATTAGTTAATTATGTTGCGTTAAAACCTTCAGAAGATTTGGCGTTGACTCAATATGAAGCACCCGATGTAGAAGCTATCGGTTTGTTAAAAATTGATTTTCTAGGGCTTAGAAACTTAACGATTATTGCAAGACTAAGGGAGCTCGTAAAGCTAAGAAAGCAGATTGATATTAATCCACTTGATATTAATCTTGAGGATGAAGCGACCTTAGCGCTCTTTAGAGCGGGTAACACAATGGGAATCTTCCAGTTTGAAAATCCACAAATGCGGAGGTTTTTACGTAATCTTCTCCCTTCAAAATTTGATGATATTGTAGATGCAACTTCAATTTTTAGACCAGGTCCATCACAATTCATTCCACAATTTATCGCTCGTCGTCATGGAAAAGAAAAAGTGGAAATTATTGATCGCGCGATTTCAGAAATTCTCGCACCAACATATGGAATTATGATTTATCAAGAGCAGATTATGCAGGTAGCACAAAACTTTGCGGGATTTTCTCTTGGGAAAGCTGACCTTCTTCGCCGGGCAATCTCTAAGAAAAATAGCTCAGAACTCACAAAATTAAGAGAAGAGTTTTTAAATTCTTCTGTGAGTACAGGACATTCTCTTGAAAAGGCGGAGCAAATTTATGATTTGATTGAACGCTTTGCAAATTATGGTTTCAACCGCTCACATGCTTATGCTTATGCTGCATTAGCGGTTCAGATTGCCTATTTTAAAGCTCATTTTCCAGATGAATTCTACGAGATTCAGCTTCGTGATCGTAAACGTGAAGTGATGATACTAGATGCGCTAGATAATGGTTTTACGGTACTTTCGCCTTCAATTAATAAGATGACGATTTATGATTTTGTTGACAAAAAGAAGATTCGATTAGGACTTACTCATATTCAAGGGATATCTCGTGATTTAGCACGTTGGATTGTTGAACATCGTCCTTTTCGCGATTTATCGGATTTTGTTAAGCAACTTCCAGCCCAATTTCAACGTGAAGAAATGGTGCTGCCACTTGTTCAAATCGGTGCCTTTGATGATACTGATGGTGAAAATCGTGGAAAGTTAGCTGATAATCTTGGGCAATTGATTGCCTATCATCAGACTTTCCAGCTTGATTTGTTTGGCCACACAGAGTTGAAATTTAGCTATCAGCAGGCAGAGGATTATACTCAAACAGAGAAATATGAGTTTGAGAAAGACTTGTTAGGAATTGGGATTACACCGCATCCCTTACAACGCTTATCAACACAGCTTGAGGGAAATTTTACACCCTTATCACTACTTACCAAAAATCAAAAAGTGACAATTTTGGTCGAACTCAGCTATATTCGAACACATCGAACCAAAAACGGACAAACTATGGCTTTCCTCTCAGTGACGGATAGTCGTGAAAAACTTGATGTTACACTATTTCCAGAAGTTTATCGACAATTTTCTCAAGAACTTGAAAAAGGGAAGTTTTATCTGATTACTGGGAAAGTATCTGAGCGAAACGACGAGTTACAGTTAGTTGCTGAACGGCTTACTCAAGCATTTGAAACGACACGTAAATTTTGGCTAAACCTTCCTGATAATAGATACAACCAAAAAATCTATCAAATATTGAAAGAATTTAAAGGAAGTCACCAAGTCATTTTGCACTTTGCAGATAGTAAGATAACAACACAAACCAAACTCTATGTAGAGGAATCAGAACTTTTGAAAAAGCGCCTCGAAGCTTATGTATTGAACGCTGTTTATAAATAAAAATAGTTCCATATGATGAACTATTTTTATTTATGTATGGTTCTTATAAAAGTGATAGTAAACATTATGGATATGAGTAGCCTCCAAAAATTTTAAGATATGCAATGAATGGTTCATCATTTGATTTCCAAGGACTTTATCCTGATAAATATAATCCCAATAACCTAACATAAAATGATAAAGTACTCTAGCAAATAAATCGACTTCAAAAAATTGGTTTTCCATTTGCCTTAATACTTTCCTTGCTGCCTCTTTTTGATTATTACGAATTAAAAAAGCAACCGCATTATTTGCGGCTTGAATAATAAGACGATTGTACTCATATATTCCTTGATAGTATTTGGATTTTATCAGGAATTCATTTAATAGTAAAATTACTGTAGATAGAGAAAGTTGGTCAATTGTATCTGTGAAAATCCATAATTCTTTTGCACCCCAATGCTCAACACTAAAGAGGTAATCGGAAATATTTTCCTGTTCTTTCTCTGTTAGAGTTTCGTAGCAAGCTTTAGCACTTAGGGCAAATAATCTGTTTTCAGGATATTGGATATTTTCCTCATAGATATTTTTTAGTCGCGCAATGTCTTCCGAATAAAAAGCATTGTCAATTTCTTCAAACACATCAATGAAATAATCGTTTACACCGTCATTTAGCAAATAACTATATTCATGGAGAGAAACATTCATCATCTGGAGAGCCTCGTCAAGTTTATCGAAAGCTAAGTTTCCTCTTCCAGATTCAAATTTGTCAAGTGTCGATTTACTGATTCCATATTCTTTGAAATCGGATGTTTTCAATTCTCTTTCCTCTCTTAGCATTTTAAATACTTCACCGTATCGAGCATAAACTATAGCTTTCTCCTTAAGAATGTTTCATTTTTTATTTCTATGTAATGTATAATTAAAATTATTTTTTGACAGCTAGAAGTTTATCAAAACTATCAGCTATCTGTAGCGCTTCTTTTACAAATCTATTTCTTTCACCCTCGCCAGTCAAAGTGGGTGTTTGGAAAAAATTGATTTTTTTTGTTTCTCCAGAAGATAGCTGGAACTCAATCCATAATGAGAGAAATGACTTATATGCTAGGTAGTTATTAATACTATCAATCCGTTGCTTTAAGGCTTCTTTTGTCGTAGTGGAACCAGATGCATAAATTTTGTATCCAATTATTTCACTAAAATTATAGGTCATTTGATTATTACTTAATTGTACAATTAATTTTTTGTTTTCAGTGTCGAAAAACACCTTTTCTTTTTTTGAGAACATATTTTATCTCCTTTCAGTCAGCATATGCAAAATTATTGGCAATAATGTAAAATACCGTTTCGGCAACTCCACGAGTTTGCTCATATACATATTTATGTGTTGAAGTATTGTAAAGAAGAACACCATTGCTTACATTCTCTATGAATTCTAAATTACCTGCGGGAGCTGATTTTGAAGGAGTTCCTAATGTTGCTACGACTAATTTCCCTTGTGCATTAGGAAATGCCATCTGACCTCCTGCGGATAGAGTCACTGACAAAATTTGCTTTGGAGCAGCACTTTTAATGGTAAGTGCTGTTGAGGCATTGACGGTGACGGTAGAACTGACAATTCCTACACCAATGAGTGAAAGAAGGACGGTTGAGATTGCGAGATTTGTTTTTAAAGCTGACATAATATTTTCTCCGAAATTCTAGTTAGCGAAGCTAACGACAATCTGAGTTTTCCGTATTTAATATTAGACGTCTTTATTTCTCATGAGTTATCTTTATGACGCTATAATATCATAAAAAAGTAATATTTTGAAAAAAGTGCCAAATTTTGAATTGAGTTTTATTTGGGCTTGTTTAGACCTTTAAAAAGTGGTAACATTAGAAAAAATATGCAGTGGGATAATAGAATTGGAAAAAGAAATGAAAAAAGTAACGATTAAAGATGTTGCGCTAAAAACAGGGCTTTCAGTAAGCAGCATTTCTAGAGTATTTAATAACTATGGAGATATTAGTGCTGAAACAATCAAAAAGGTGACATTAGCAGCTAAAGAACTAGGTTATACTCCAAATAGTGCAGCAAAGCAGCTTTCAAGTAAAAAGAAAAAAATCATCGCCTTAATCTTGAATGAAATCAATGTGACACGTGGTGTAGCAATGCCGCTTGAGATTTTAGGAGGTGTTGTTGATAATTTAGATAAAACGGATTATGAATTTGTCTTTTATGCAACGAACTCAAAAAAACAAAATCAAAAAAGTTTGAGGCAATTTTGCAATGAACGGGACATTACTGGTTTGATTATCCAAGGATTACGTATTTCTGACCCTTATTATCAGGAGCTAGAAACATTTGATTTACCAACTGTTGCGATTGATTTGGATATAAAAAATGAAAAAGTTGGGACGGTATCAACAGATAATACAAAAGCGGCTTTTGAGATGACTCAATTGCTTGATAAAGCAGGGTATCAAAATATTCTTTTTCTAAATGGAACAAAGACTGCGACGGTTGCTCAAGCGCGGGAGGCTGGTTATCGTGAAGCGGTGGATAATGCTCAGGTTTACTATGCAAATTTCTCTGAAAATGAAGCTTGTAAATGGGCGATTGACTATGCAAAAATGAATAATTTTAACAAAATTGATGCAATTTTTGCAGCGAGTGATTTGATGGCGATTGGGGTGATTAAAGCTTTTAGAATGCTGGATTTAGAGAAAAATATAGCAGTGGCTGGTTTTGATGATATTACTTTAGCGAGCTATGTTACCCCCTCTTTAACGACAGTTCGGCAAGATATGGGGAAAATCTCTGAATATGCAGTCAAAGATTTGATACGCCAAATAGAAAAAGATGAGATCAAACATCGTTTTGTTCCATACCAGATTATTGAACGAGAGAGCGCTCGACTGACAACTGATAAAATCAATACTAAATTTGAGGCATAGTGCTATAAAATCTTTCGCTCAAGCGGTGGAAGATTTTGTTTAGTTAAAAATTAGAGAGCAGATGAATTTATTATTGATTTTTTATGCTGAATGAGTGAGAGAACGAAGTTGAAAATGAATACACACTTGCTTTGATAAATAAATTAAAATTTCTACTTGACAAATGAAAACGATTACTATATAATACTTTTTAGAAAGCTAAAACGTTTTAGGTGATTGTTAATTTTATCTCTCGAATCGTTTACAAAAAGGAGGATAATATGAATTTGTTAATGCTTATCCAACGATTTTTGGCAACATTGATTGATTTGATTATTGTTTATCTCCCATTTTTGCTTCTCGTTCACATTATTTTTACAGGTGAAGAGTTTTCAAGTATTGCCAATCTGCTCGCTGGAATTTTATTTGTTTTGTATAATATGATTTCAGAAAGTAGCTTTTCAGGAAAGACAATCGGAAAGTTCTTTGCGAAATTGAGAGTTAAAACCGTGTCAACGGATTTAATGGAAATTGGTCAGCGAGAGTTTGCTAAGTTGCTTTATTTTCTACCAGTCGTGGGTTGGATTTTTATTGTGGTTAGCGTTGTAATGTACTTTACAGGTGGACGATTTTTACATGATAAGATTGGAAGAAGTGAGGTTATTGTAGGTGTTTGATGGAAATGATATGCCAGCGATTGTTAAGATGCCTGTCTTACCCTTATTTTCAGTTTTTATCTTGACAATTATTGTGGCTTATGTCATTGCTTGGTTTTACCGCAATGATTACGATCCAATGAAAATGATAAAAGCTTATTTGATTTATGTGCTTCCGTTTTTGGTGATAAGTGTGCTTTTACATGTGAAAATTATGCTTATTATTGGAATTTATATTTTGGGATTAATCATTTTGGTTTTTCGAAATCAACATTATTTTGACCATTAAGGTGGTGAAAATTGTTTGTTTTATCCCATTTGGAACAGTGAATGACAAGGGAGACAGCTAGGAGTGCTGTTACGTTGCACATTTAATGGAGGTTTGGGTAAATTTTTATCATTAACTAAAACGTTTTAGTTAAGAATTAAGCTCGTCTTCTAGAAATATGTGAAGTCGTGCTTGTATCTTGAAGGAGAAATATATTGAGTTTGATGCACTATGACAAAGAAAATCTTTGGCAAATTGAACAACAAGGTTTTGATGAGCAACTTTTAGGAAAAACAGAAGCTGTCATGGCTTTGGGAAATGGATATCTTGGAACACGGTCAAGTGAAGAAGAAGCTTATATTGGGGAAACTCGTGATACTTTTGTAGCTGGAACCTTTAATTCATTTGATGAAAATGAAGTGACAGAACTGCCAAATGTCCCCGATATGTGGGGAATGGAGTTTAGCTTCGATGGTCAGCGTTTCTCATTGTCACATGGAGTTGTAAGAGACTATAGCAAACGGTTGAACTTGAAAAATGGAGAATTGATTCGTGCGTTCATTTGGGAATTTGAAAACCTTAAATTGAAATTTGAGTTTAGAAGATTTGTTTCAAAAAATCGTCGTCATTTGTTGTTTAGCCATTTGCAACTTACGAATCTTTCAGAGCGTGCTGTCAATGTCAAAATGCGTTCGGGGATTAATGGACAGGTGTCCAATGAGGGAAGTCAGCATTTTACAGATGGTGAAAAAGGATTGATGGATGGTAAGTTCATCCAGATGATGCCTGTGACGACTCATTCTCGGATTCAATTTGTCCAAACGGTCGAACATAAATTTGATAGAATGGTATCAGAACGACCTGAAACTGGTCGACGTTCTTTCTTTATGAATTACAGCTTTGAGCTTGCTGCTGGTAGTGACGTTAGCATTGAGAAACGTGGATCAATCTACACATCAAATGATAATGATATTGAAAATCATGAATTGAGTTCAATTCGAGAAGTTGCAGTACAAGAGCTTCATGATATTGATGATTTGAGTTATGAGCAGCTTCTTTCAGAATCACAATGTGCTTGGGAAAAAATATGGGATAAACATCCGATTGAGATTGAATCTGAAAATTTCCGTGACCAACTCGCGATAAGATTTGCCAAATATCATTTGCACGCGATGGCACCGTGCCATGATGAACGGATGAATATTGGGGCTAAAGGCTTGTCTGGCGAGGGCTATAAAGGCCACGCTTTCTGGGATACTGAGGTCTTCATGTTGCCGTACTTTAATTTCACGCATCCTGATATTGCCAAAAAACTCGTGACTTATCGCTATCTTGGACTTGACGGAGCGCATAAAAAAGCGGCGAGTAATGGCTATGAGGGCGCGCAATATCCGTGGGAGGCAGCTAATCCTGCTGACGGTGAGGTGACACCAGTCTGGGGTGCGGCGGATATTGTCACAGGGCAAGCGACTAAAATCTGGTCGGGCTTCATTGAGCAGCATATCACATCTGATGTGGCATTTGGGGTCAAGCAGTATATTGATGTCACGGGTGATGATGAGTTTGAGGTGGAAAAAGGTTATGAAATTTTAATTGATACGGCGAAGTTTTGGGCGAGTCGTCTGGAATACAATGAAGCGACTGACCAATATGAAATCCGTGATGTCATTGGACCTGATGAGTACAAAGAACACGTCAACAATAACAGCTATACCAACTACACGGCACATTGGAATGTGGCTTATGTCCTCAATCTGATTGCCCATCTCAAGTCTGAAGAACCTGAGATTTATGCGCGGTTGGATGCAAAATTTGACCTGTCAGTACTGACAGAAAAGCTGTCAGCAAAAGTGGATAAGATTTTCCTACCAAAAGCGACTGCTGACGGAATTATTCCGCAGGATGACAGCTATCTCAGCAAAAAAATACTAGACTTGCGCAAATACAAGGCGTCTGACGGTGTGGATAGTCTTTTTCATGAGTACAATCTGGAGCAGGTCAATCAGATGCAAATTACCAAACAGGCGGATGTTTTGCTCTTGATGCTGTTGTTTGAAGATTTGTTTGATCGTGAGCAGAAGTTGAAAAACTTTGACTATTATGAGCCAAAAACAACACATGATAGTAGCTTGAGTTTATCGACACACGCGATTTTGTCCGCAGATTTAGGCAAACTTGAACAGTCTTATGACTTTTTCAATCAAGCCATTAATATTGACATGGGTGAATACATGAAGTCCTCTGATGCGGGGATTCATGCAGCTTCGCTGGGTGGCATTTGGCAGATGATCGTCTTTGGCTATGGTGGTGTACGTATGGTCAACTCGAAGCTACGGATTGAGCCGCATTTGCCAAAAGAATGGTCACATCTGGAGTATGGTTTTGATTATCAGGGTGAGGAAATTTCTGTCAGTGCTGACAGAAAACAAATGACACTGACAAAACCAGATGATGGGCATGAGATTCATTTTTTGAACAATAATCAAGTATATACATTGAAAAACCAATTAACCATTTCCATATAGGAGGAAAACATAATGAAAACTTGGAAAAAAGTAACACTGACAGGTGTTGCATTGATGGCAGCAGCAAGCTTGGTCGCTTGTGGAAATTCGTCAGCAAAAGCTGGAAAATCAGGCTCTGTCAAAGGACAAACGCTGACGGTCGGCTACTGGAAAGGCTCTGACACAGAAAATGCAACTTTTGATAAACTGGTCAAAACCTTTGAAAAAAAATATGATGTGACAGTTAAACCAAAAGTCTATACCAACATCACTCAACAACTCCCGACAGACTTGTCAGGAGGTACTGCGCCTGATGTTTTCTATATTGACTCAAGTTTCTATCCTTATCTGCAAAAAGAAGGTGTGCTTAACAAATTGAGCAAATCAGTAGCAAATCCGAGTGATTTTTATAAGACATCAATCGGTGCATTTACTACTGATGGAAATGTTTACGCCGTACCAAAAGACGTGTCCACGCTCGCTCTTTATGTTAATAAAGATATTTTTGCCAAAGCTGGTATTGATATCAACTCTATTCCAAAATCTTATGAAGATTTTCTAAAATGGGCGCCTGCACAACAAGCCAAACTTGATGCAACATATGGGAAAGGCAAAGTGTATATGATGAATATGAATGCTGATTTGACCCGTAACTGGCAATTCATCACGGCAGGAAATCAAAACCCTATTACTAAAGATGGTAAAGGTGTTTCTAAACTTTCTAACCCAACAATTTTGAAAAATTTGACCTTTGTGCAAAAGATGTTTAACGAAGGAATCGTAGCTACTCCTCAACAAGTTGGTGCAGGTGATGAGGGAACAGGATTTGCTACAGGTAAATTTGCTATGGCGTTAACAGGAAACTGGAATTACCAAGTTTATAATACACAATATAAAGATTTGCACTACACAATTATTCCTAACATGACTTACGATGGTCAAAAACAAACGATGCAATATACAGTAGGTTGGGGCGAATATAAAAATACAAAAGTTACAAGTCTTGCTAATGACTGGATTAAATATGTTACAGGTAAAGATGGAATGACAACTTGGACATCTGGTGTTGGAACCCTTGCGACTCGTGCGGATGTCAATGATAGTTCAGAATTTATCAAAGAAAACCCACTTCTGAAAGTTCACTCTGACGAGTTGAGCTATGCTCAACCGTGGCAAGATGGTGTGAACCTGACAACAGTTGTAACTTCTTATGACAACTTTATCACTAATGCTTTCAAGAAAGATGCAACACCAGCACAACTTAAATCAGCGTTGAAACAAGCTGACCAAGATGCAAATAGTAAGTTGAGTAAATAAGCGGCTCAGAGATTCGCTTTGATAAAAAATTACTGACAGACCGCATCATCAAGTCTGTCAGTAAAATTTTTATCTTAGTAAAAGCGATTTACACAAATGAAGTTAAGACTTATTCAGTGGGAGTTTCGTAAAACATTTGTCCATTTTCTCTAGTCGCTGAAGCGACTGATAAAAGGGCAACTCACCACTGAATTTAGTCGGACGAAATTCAAAGTTAGTGCTGCTTCATCCCCCACCTAAGAGGTAGGGGTGTTAGCACGCACTTACTTCGATAAAAAGGAGTTTTCTATGGAAATGAAACCGTCCAAACCTAGACGCAGTAAAAGAGCGTTTGGCGAGATGATTCAAGGTTATGGCTTTCTTGCTCCCGCTTTGGTTATCATTTTGATTTTCTTTGTACTTTCAATCCTATTTGCAGTGTATCTGAGTTTTAACAATGTTGATTTAATTTCTCACACTTACACATGGAATAATTTTAAAAACTGGGCAAATTTGCTCACTGATAAGCAGTTGATTCGTGCACTTCAAAATACAAGCTTTTTTGCTTTGATTGTGGTTCCAGTACAGACTTTTATCGCATTGGTCATTGCTTATATTCTTGCCAATAAGTCTATTCATGGTAAAAAGATTTTCCGATTGGTTTATTTCTTACCTACATTGACAAGCTCTGCCGCATTAACAATGATTTTCATGTTTTTGTTTAACTTAAATGGTCCCGTTAATGGTGTACTGGAAAGTTTGCATTGGATTAATCAACCGATTAACTTTATTAATGATACACATTGGACATTGAAGATTATCATGGTGATGAATATTTGGTCGACTGTTCCTTATTTTATGACAATCTATCTTGCCTCACTTGTAGATTTGCCAGATTCAATGTATGAAGCAGCAGAAATCGACGGCGCTAATGTTATTGACAAGTTGCGCTATATCACGATTCCTTATTTGCGTCCTATCACGACTTTTGTACTTTTGACAGGAATTATTGGGACTTTTCAAATGTTTGACCAAGCTTACATCTTTTCAGGTGGTACAGGAGGTCCTGCTAATTCTACATTGACAGTTAGTCTTTTGATTTTCCAATACGCTTTTGGGACTAATAATCAAATGGGTTATGCTGCCGTACTTGCGATATTGCTTGCAGTAATTATCTTTATCGTGACACGTATCGCTGAAAAACTCAATGGAGGAAATGGAATCAGATGAAAAAAACAAAGAAACAAAAAGTGTTGAAAAGTCTGCTTTATATTGTTCTCATCCTTTATGCCATCATTACCTTTTACCCATTTTTGTGGGCAGTTGCGGCGAGTTTCAAACCCTTATCAGAAATAACAAGTGGCTCTATGTCGTTAATCTCAAAACATTTCACAACAGAGCAGTATCAATACTTATTTAGCCCAAAATCAGGCTCAATGTTTGTGACATGGTTCTTTAACTCAATGATTGTGTCGGTCATAGGGACAGCTATCAACGTTTTCTTGAATACAATGGCGGGTTACAGCTTGGCACGTCTTAGTTTCCCAGGGCGCAAGCAATTTTATTACGGAATTCTTGCGATGATGATGGTGCCTGCTCAAGTGCTTTTAATTCCCAATTATTTGATTGTCAAAAACTTGGGGATGTTAGATACTTTCTGGGCACTGATTTTGCCTGCAGCGATTAATATTGGAAACATTTTCATGATGAGGCAATTTTTCTTGAGCTTTCCTAAAGATGTTGAAGAAGCAGCGCGTATTGATGGTTTATCGCGTGTGGGTACTTTTTTCCGAATTGTTATGCCACTTGCCAAACCCTCTATTGCGACACAGGCGGTATTTGTCTTTATGGGATTCTGGAACAATTTCTTAGCACCTATGCTTTATATGCATACACCAAGTAAATTTACGCTGACGCTTGGTTTGCAGGTCTTACAATCCGCAGACCAAGGTGGACAAATGTGGAATCGTGTCATGGCAGCATCAATACTGACCATTATCCCAATTATCATCTTGTATATCCTATTTAACGGTTATTTCTTGCAAGGTGTACGGATGGATGGCGAAAAATAATTCTGACAACATTTTTGTCAGCAAATTAGTCTATAATAAAGTCTGTCAGTATACTGACAGACTTGTTTTGAAAGAAATGAAGGAAAAGAAATGAAAACTTATACCCTCACACTTGACGACTTAGGAAATATTGAAACACAAAATGTTGAAACAATTTTTGCGCAGGCCAATGGTTTTATGGGAGTTCGCGCAAGTTTACCCATTCAGGAGAGCGACAGCTTGCCAGGCACTTTTATCAATGGATTTTACGAAACACATCCGATTATCTACGGTGAAAATGCTTACGGTTATGCAAAAAATCATGAAACAATGGTCAAGTGTTTTGACTTACGAACGCTAGAGTGTTTTGTCAATGATGAAGCCCTGTCAGTACTGACAGAACGTGATTTAAAACTTAATTTAATGACAGGAATTCTGTCAGAAACGTATCTCTATGAAACAAATTCAGGGCAGCAAATAAAGCTTGAGTTGGAAAGTTTTGCGAGCCATTTTAACCGCACAGCTTATGCTCAGAAAATCAAAATTACGGCGTTGAACTTTTCTGGAGAAGTTCATGTAAAAAAAGAAGCAAAATTATTGCTTCCAAATGCTTCCAAAGCCTTTGACCCAAGAGTTCGTGAGGCAAGTGTTAATCTCCAAAAACAAGGGAATCAATATACTACCCCTAACAGCAAACTCAGCCTTTACACCAAATTTGACCAGATTGATCAAACTTTCAAACTCAATCAAACTCAATCTTTTGAATTTGAACAAATCAATCAAATTTCTAAAGAAAATCAATTTGAAACTGTCAGCTATGAGCGGTTAAAAGCAGAGCAAATCAAGATTTTTGATACTTTTTGGTCTGTTTCAGACATCGAGATTGACGGAGATGAAACACTTCAAAAAGGTGTCCGTGTCAACCTTTATCACCTTTTTAACTCGGCAGGTCGCGATGGAAAAACAAATTTTGGAGCAAAAGGTCTGACAGGCGAAGGCTATGAAGGACATTATTTTTGGGATACAGAGATGTATTTACTCCCCTTTTTTACGCACACTCAGCCCGAGATTGCCAAAAGTTTGCTAACCTATCGGCTGAACATTTTGCCTCAAGCTAAGCAAAGAGCAAAAGAACTCGGCTTTGCAGGTGCATTGTATGCTTGGCGCACACAAAGTGGGCACGAAACCTCAGCCTATTATCCCGCAGGAACAGCACAAGTTCATATCAATGCAGACATTGCCTATGCCCTCGAATTGTATGAAAAAATAACGGGTGATATCATTTTTATCCAAAAAGCCAAAGCTATCATCTATGAAACAGCCCGATTTTGGATTTCTTACGGATTTATGAGTAAACGAGGATTTGAAATTCATGAGGTCACAGGTCCAGATGAGTACACCGCACTTGTGAATAACAACTACTATACAAATAAAATGGCTCAAAATAACCTTCTCTATGCGGTAAGACTCGCTCATACCTTTAAAGAAAATCAAGAAGAAGCAAAAATTTGGCAGCTAGCTGCCGATCAAATGTATTTTGGATATGACGAAACAAGCAAAATTACCAAGCAAGACGATAGCTTTTTGGATAAAGAAGTATGGGATTTTGCACACACTCCAAAAGAAAACTATCCGCTACTTCTTCATTATCACCCCATGAAAATTTACAAACATCAGGTACTCAAACAAGCCGATACAATTCTTGCTCATATGCTTTTTGCTGAGGATAAAGCACAGGTGGCACGTGATTTTGATTTTTATGAGCCATTGACGACGCATGATAGTAGTTTATCAAGAGCTATTCATGGTGTTGTAGCAAGCCGTCTAGGACGTACCCAGCAAGCCTATGATTTCTTTGCTGATAGTGCAACAATGGATCTTTCGGATATGCAAGGGAATGCAAGTCACGGCATACATGCAGCAAATATGGGTGGGACTTGGTTAGGATTAATCTATGGTTTTGCAGGATTGCATATTGACAATGGTGAATTAAAAATAGAAAATCATTTACCAAAACAAATCAAAGCTTTAAGATTTAACATCCTATATCAAGGAAAGTTACAAAGTTTTGAGTTAAAAAATGAAAAGAACTGAATATTGATGGAGGAATGTAATGTTTAAAGCAGTTTTATTTGACTTGGATGGTGTAATTACAGATACAGCAGAGTACCATTTCCGAGCTTGGAAGGCATTGGCAGAGGAAATAGGAATTGACGGTGTGGATCGTGCATTTAATGAACAGTTGAAAGGTGTTTCCAGAGAAGATTCTCTGAAAAAAATTTTGGCGTTAGGAAATAAAACAGTGTCAGATGAAGCGTTTGCATCGCTTGCGAAACGTAAAAATGATAACTACGTTGAAATGATTCAAGATGTATCGCCTCAAGATGTTTATCCAGGTATTTTGACTTTGTTGAAAGACTTGCGGAGTCATGGGATTAAAATTGCCCTAGCATCTGCATCTAAAAATGGTCCATTTTTGTTGGAGAGAATGGGTTTGACAGATTATTTTGATGCGATTGCAGACCCGTCAGAAGTTGCGGCTTCAAAACCAGCTCCAGATATTTTCATTGCGGCAGCGCACGCAGTAGGTGTTAATCCAGAGGATTCCATTGGCTTAGAGGACTCTCAAGCTGGGATTCAGGCGATTAAGGATTCTGGGGCATTGGCGATTGGTGTTGGTCGTCCAGAAGATTTGGGAGAGGATATTGTTGTTGTGCCGGACACTTCACATTATACGTTTGATTTTTTGAAAGAAACTTTTGAAAAATGATAAGTATTACGATTTTTGGAGATAGTATCACAGCAGGATATAGTCGTGAAGCAGGAATGCCACGAATTGCTCCTATTCTAAAAGAGAGGCTTGAAGCAAGACTGACAGAGCTTCAAGTTCAAAGTGAGGTCTTGCTTTGTGGTGTGTGTGGTGAGGATACTGATGAGGCGCTACTTCGTCTGAAAGTTGTGATAGATTTACAAAGTGATTGGACGATTCTCTTTTTTGGAGCAAATGATGCTGCCACTGATCACACAGTTTCTCCGGAGCGTTTTTATAAAAATCTTCAAGTGATGGTAGAGAATTTTGGAGTGGATAAGGTTGTCATTGTTAGCCCGCCTTATCATAATGATAGGGTAGAAAACCAGTTGAGAAATAATGAACTCGTTCATCAATTTTGCGAATCTGCAAAACGTGTCGCTAGTGATTTTGAGGTTCCATTCCTCAATCTTTATCAGGAAATGTGTGAAACAAAAGAACCAGAGCAGTTGTTACAGAGTGATGGTCTGCATTTTTCAAGACAAGGCTATGAGTTACTAGCAGAGAAACTCTCATTACTTCTGGCTAATTTGTAAATAATGAAGTTGAGACTTATTCAGCGGGAGTTTCGTAAAACATTTGTCCGTTTTATCTAGCAGCTAAGCAAACGGACAAATGTTTATCGCGTAGCTGCAAGGCGGAGATAGCACGCACTTACTTCGATAAAAAACCGCCATTTTGACACGGCGGTTTTTAGTTTATCAACTTATTGATTCTTGGTTAGCCCACAAATCCATAGACAGAAATAAACATGAGGGCTGCTGCAACGAGAACGAAGAGATGCCAAACAACGTGAGCAAAGGGGAATTTGAAGTGATAAATAAGAGCCCCAACAGAATAGATGACACCACCGATAACTAATAACCAGAACGCCAGTGGATTCAGAGCATTCCAAAGCGGATAAATCTCAATCAAAATCATCCAACCCATCACGACATATAAAATTGTAGAGAGTTTTGGTGTTTTTCCCCATTTTGGTAGATAAATTGAGGTCAGTACAATACCTAGAATGGCACATATCCAAATGATAGTAAGTACAATCCAACCGAGCCAATTATTGAGCGCGACAAGGCAATAAGGGGTGTAAGTTCCAGCGATTAAAAAATAAATGCCATTATGGTCAAAGACACGAAAGACCTTGACTGCTCGTGTAAAATGTAAACTATGAGCAAGGGTAGAGCAAAGAAATAGAATGATTAAGGCAGCACCATAAATTGAAAAAGCTGTAACTTCAAGTGCGGAACCCGATTCAACGCCTTTCAAAATGAGTAAAATAAGTGCTACGATAGCTAAAATAGTTCCCGCCCCGTGAGTAATTGCGTTGAAGACTTCATTTAGGATTTGATAAGTTTTTGATTCATAAGTTTTCATGGGTAAAATGGCTTCTATTGAGAAGCGCTCTCCTTTGGAGGTAAGATACATTTTCAGCTATAGTATAAGAATTTCAGTGGCAATCAGCTAGATGAAACAATCACAACTAGAGAAAAAAGCAAAAATTTCAGTATAGGATGTAATTGAACAGATATGAGATAGTGTCTATTTTCTTGCTTGATCTTGATGTAAGGTTAAGGTGCAAGTATAAATATTAAGACTCTATAGGATTGAAAATATAAGGAAAGAATTGTTGGGTAAGATTAATGTTGCCTTAGTCTGAGCTTTGTCTGCTCTGCCTATCACTTTAAAGCGATATTTTAAACAAAGCAAAACAAATTGCCTTGTAAGCTTTGGATAATTTTAACCTTTTTTGTTCTTTCCACCTGAAAATTTGTTATAATATATGATAGCACAAATTGTATAGAAAAGGAATTGGACTTTGTCGTTTGCCATAATGGATTAAACTAAAAGAGTTCAAGTAGTAATTATGCCAATAAAAATTGTGACAGATTCATCCATTACGATTGAGCCGGAACTTGCGCGTGAACTGGACATTACGATTGTCCCATTATCAGTGACGATTGATGGAACAATGTATTCAGACGATGACCTGAGTTTTGAGGATTTCATGGTCAAGATGGCCGCAACAAGGAGTTTGCCTAAAACAAGTCAGCCACCAGTTGGGGTTTTTGCTGAAGTTTATGAAAATATTGCAACTAAAGACGATGAGATTATTTCTATTCATTTGACAGAGGCTTTATCAGGAACAGTTGAAGCCGCACGTCAGGGAGGGATGCTTTCTGGTCGTGATGTAACGGTGATTGATAGTGATTTTACTGACCAAGCTCAGAAATTCCAAGTGGTTGAAGCCGCAAGACTTGCAAAGTTAGGCTTGAGCAAAAATGAAATTTTAGAGAAAATCAAACATATTCGCGAATCAACGGAGCTGTATATTGGTTTTTCAACATTGGAAAATTTGGTTAAAGGTGGTCGAGTAAGCCGTATGACGGGGCTTTTTGGTAGCCTTTTAAATGTTCGAGTGATTGGAACTTTGAAAGATAGAGAGTTAAGCACAATTTTGCGAGGTCGAGGAAACAAGACTTTTTACAAATGGCTTGAGGAACTTACTGACCATATGAGTACGTCGGGTAGAAAAATACGAGAAATTGCAATTTCACACGCACAAGGACTTGAGTTTTCTCAGAAAGCAAGGGATGTTTTGCAAAAATTTGTTGAAAAGCCGATTTCGATTATGGATACGAATACAACGATTGCGACACATACAGGACCAGGTGCTTGGGCAATTATGATTGATTACGAGTAAGAAGGAAGTTGGACTGAGTTCAACTTTTGGAAAAACTTTGCGTTGAAGTGATTACTTCATTGGTGGGAGATTTTTTTCCCCCACCAATGTTAGGGTAACAACTAAGCGATCTGTACGAACAGTATACTTAACATCAAAGATATGGGGTCACACCTCCGCTTCGCTTCGTTATCCGTTCACTCTATCTGCGCTTTGCTCCGCTGTCGATTTCACTAATCGACTAAAATCGGAGGTTCAAATCGCAATCAACTAAAGTCGCAAGGCGAAGTGGTCTTGTCCCTGAAGTCTAAGCGCTCTCTCACGCTGTCCACACCACGGCTATCTGCAACAACTAGCGAGCATCGATAGCGTAGCCCAAAGGGCGGAGATAGCACGCACTTGCTAAGTTAAAAATCAGAGTTGACTTGGCGCGATGATTTAAAGTTAAATAAAAATAGTTTGCAAAGGATTGCAAGATGAAAAAACAATTACAAATATTTGCCGGCTTTCTGCTGGCAATTTTGCTAATTTTTGGATTGTTATGGGTAATATTTCCAAAAGCAGAGAATAGATTTGCTGACAAAAAGCCATCAGTACTGACAGAAAAAACGGTCAAATATGCTGCGCTCGGTGATTCACTGACAGAAGGAGTGGGTGATGCTACGGCACAGGGCGGATTTGTACCACTTTTTTCCAAAGAGCTTGAGAATACTTACAATATTTCTGTCAGTAGCGAAAATTTTGGTAAGGCTGGTGATACGAGTACTCAGATTTACAATCGGATGATGAAGCAGCAAAAGATAAAAGACGGGTTGAAAAGTGCCAACATTATCACCATTACTGTTGGTGGTAATGATGTTATGAAAGTGATTCGGGATAATGTTTCTCACCTGTCAACGATGACAGCAAAAGATTTTTCGAAACCAGAGGTAGCGTATCAAAAACGCATAAAAAAATTGCTTGACACGATTAGAGAAAGCAATCCGAAGGCAGAAATTTATGTTTTAGGAATTTATAATCCGTTTTATATTAACTTTCCAGAAATTACAGTGATGCAAGATGTGATTAATAATTGGAATGATGCTACAGATAGTGTTGTCAGTAAGGAAAAAAATGTGTATTTTGTTCCGATTAATGATTTACTATACAAAGGAACTTCGGGTCAGCAAGCCGTAGAGTCTGACAGCAATTCAGACTCAGTTCAAAATAATTTACTTTATACTGGCGACCATTTCCATCCGAATAACACAGGTTATCAAATCATGGCAAATGCTGTGTTTGCAGCCTATAAGGAGGTTAATCATTAATGAAAAAAAGAAAGCAAAAGCGAAATAAGAAACGTTTGTTTATTGGTGGTGGTTTTGCTTTCCTCATAGTGATTGCGGGATTGCTTGGCCTTATCTTAAAACTTAAGCCTCATCCTGAAAACTCCAGAACTCAGACTTCATCCATGGATAAGCCATTAATTTCTTCTTCAAGCAGTAGCACTAAAGCAGATGACACAACACGATCTAAGCTTGATTTGACACTTGAAGAAGAAATTGGACAGTTGATTATGACAGGTATGCCCGCTAATAATTATAGTCAAGCAACGCTGAATGCGATTAGTGATTATCATATTGGTAGTGTTATTTTGACAGGACGTTCTTATCTGGATATTTCTTCGATGAAAGAAATAACTGAAACACTGCAGAATTTAGCACCGAAAAATCTCAAGTTATTAATTTCATGTGACCAAGAGGGAGGAAATGTCCAAGTTCTTCAAGGGAAGGGATTTACGGCAATTCCAGACGGACTAACACAGGGAGGCTGGGCGCCAGGTGTTTTAGAAAAATCAGCTCAAGTGTGGGGAAGCGAGCTGATACAAGCTGGTGTAAATTTTGATTTAGCACCTGTTGCTGATAGCGTTCCATCAGCAGCTTTTGCTCCTCACAATGCTCCTATAGGGTATTGGCATCGTGAATATGGCTATGGCACAGATACTATTGTCAGCCATACAGGTGCCTTTTACAAAGGAATGAAAGCTGCAAAGGTCTTAACAACGGCTAAACATTTTCCTGGGCTAGGTAATGTCACTGGGAATACTGATACGACATCAAATGTGACAGATACACAAACTTCTGCTGATAGTGCTTCTGTCATGGTATTTAAACGTTTGATTGATGAAGGAATACCCTCCATCATGACAGCCACAGCAATTTATACAAAGATTGACCCAACACTTCCAGGAGCGTTTTCTCCTAAAATGGTTCAGGGATTGCTTAGAGATAAACTTGGCTTTGACGGATTAGTGATTACGGACGATTTGTCAAATGCTATCCAGGTTCAAGCTTGGACCCCTGAAGAGCGAGCAGTACTTGCATTGAATGCGGGAAATGATATGATTCTTGTAGGAGATGCAACTCAGATTCCAGAAATAGTTTCGGCAATTTTAGCAAAAGCAAAAGAGAACCCAGATTTTGCAAATAAGATACATCAAGCTGCTACAAGAGTAGTTAAGATAAAACAACAAATGAAACTCGCAGAATAGAGAGAAATCATGGATAATCAAGAAAATCAAACACGAAAAGCAAGACAAAATAACGCTAAAAAAACTGGTACAGAAGTTGGAGTAAAAAAAATAAAACCAATATGGAAATGGCTTTTTCTCTTACTCTTAGCTTTGAACATTGCAGGAGTTCTATTTGTTGCAGTACGCGTGATGACTCCACGTGATCAGACCGTACTCAATCAAACTCAAGTGGCAAAAACAGACCAGAGAGTGGCTCAAATCACGACAACAACGACCCAACTCAATCAATTGATTAATAGTTACTTAGTTCCTTATCAATCAAAAGAAATGAGCTATAAATTTTATATCTCAGGTCAACAAGCCGTTCTTGAGGCTTCCTACAAACTTTTTGGTACAAAAATTCCTCTATATGTCTATTTTGAACCTTTAGCACTTCCAAATGGAGGAGTGAGTCTTTCTGTTCAAAGTATTTCAGCAGGTACGTTAAGTTTGCCGACTTCTGATGTCTTGGCGATGGTTAAATCTTACAATCTGCCAAATTTTGTTCAGGTAGATAGCAAGGAGAGTCAGGTTATCATTAATTTACCAAAAATTAAGATGGCGACCGACTTGTATCTTAAAACAAACCAGATTGATTTAGTGAAGGGAAATTTTACCTTTGATTTAATGAAAAAAGCCTGAAAATCAGCTTAAAACGGCATTTTGGCTTGCAAACTTAGTTCCAATTTGCTAAAATGAAAAGTGCCTAAGGTTAAAGGTAAAAAACAAATGGAGGACATTTCTAAAATGGCTAACAAACAAGATCTTATCGCTGAAGTTGCAGCAAAAACAGGATTGACTAAAAAAGATTCAGAAAAAGCAGTTAACGCTTTTGGTGAAGTTGTAACTGAATTCCTTGCAAAAGGTGAAAAAGTTCAATTGATTGGTTTCGGTACTTTTGAAACTCGTGAACGTGCAGCTCGTGAAGGCCGCAACCCACAAACTGGTGAAGCAATCAAAATCGATGCTACAGTTGTTCCTGCATTCAAAGCTGGTAAAGCATTGAAAGATGCAGTTAAATAATTAGTTTATAAAAACTTCAAGTACCACGAATTTCCGTGGTACTTTTTGTTTTGTAAAAATGACTTAGCTTAGTACCATAGATAAAAAACAATTCAAAAGTCTGTGGCTAATTCTTGTCATAGTTGTCGAGCTTACCATGCCCCCAATTCTAAGAAGTTAAAGTGACAAGTCTTTGGAATCTTAGTCGTAAGATTTGGTACTTTAAGTCTGCAGATAAAAATTCAATGTTTTACTCAGTTGTGGTCATTTTTTGAGCGAGTGATGGTGGTTTATCTATCAAAAGTTACTGACAGATTCTTATCAGTAACTTTTTGCTGCTGACGGTCATAAAATTATGTTAAAATAGATGAGTTGAATTCGAAAGAAGGATAAGGATAATGATTTATTTAGACAATAGTGCAACGACAGCGATTGACCCGCAGGTCCTACGCACTTACATGGATGTGGCAACAAAAATGATGGGAAATCCATCAAGCTTGCACGCACTTGGCACTACTGCGACTCGACTTTTAGATGCTTCACGTCGGCAGATTGCTGAGTTGCTTGGAGTTGGTCAACACGAGATTTTTTTTACAAGTGGTGGTACTGAGGGAGATAATTGGGTACTCAAGGGTGTAGCGTTTGAAAAGCGCCCTTATGGTAAGCACATTATCATATCAAGTATTGAACATCCTGCAGTTAAAAATACAGCAGAATGGCTTGCTACACAGGGTTTTGATGTGGATTTTGCTCCTGTCAGCACTGATGGATTTGTCAAAATTGATGAATTGAAAAAATTGATTCGTGAAGATACGATTTTGATTTCTGTTATGGCGGTCAACAATGAAGTGGGCAGCATCCAGCCAATTAATGAAATTTCAGAGCTTCTAAAAGACAAACCAACCATTAGTTTTCATGTGGATGCCGTACAAGCGATTGGGAAAATTCCTGTCAGTGAATTTATGACTGACATAGTGGATTTTGTGACATTGTCAGCGCATAAATTTCACGGTCCACGTGGTGTCGGAATTGTGGTGGTCAAGTCTGGCAAACGCTTGACACCGCTCTTACATGGTGGAGGTCAGGAGATGAATCGTCGTTCTACCACTGAAAATCTGGCAGGTATTGCAGCGACATCAAAAGCATTACGCTTTGTATTGACAGATGATGAAGCCAAGCGAAATAAAGTTCATGCGATGAAGCAAATCATTTTTGACGAGCTGAAACAGCATAAAAAGGTCATTCTATTTAGTAAAATGGATGGTTTTGTGCCAAATATTTTGACTTTTGGTATCCGTGGTGTGCGTGGCGAGGTCGTTGTTCATGCATTTGAAAAGCATGATATTTATATCTCTACAACGAGCGCGTGTAGCTCTAAGAAAAATGCAGCTGCAAGTACTCTAGTTGCAATGAATACACCAAGCAAGTTGGCGACTAGTGCAGTTAGAATCAGTCTTGATGCAACAAATAACATGGCAGAAATTGAGCAGTTTCTGACAGTTTTCAGACAAATTTATCAAGAACTTGAAAAAGTGAGTGGATGATTAAGATGTGAGGGGCGCTCGCTTTACAAAAACGTTGCAATGAATCTCATTGCAACGTTTTTATTTTTCAGCATTTTAGAACAGTCAAGTTCATACTTTATAATTGAGTTCAGGGTGCTGGAAATTAGTAAAAATTGACAAATTATAGAACAGTGCTTTCGCATGAACCTGTAATTTCCTAATTTTCCTAATTTCAGAACGAGCGCCCCTCACATCTTAATCATTATTTTGATAAATGTGCATGACGTAAATCAAAAATCATGGCGGAGTTATAGGTTGAAACACCCGAAAGTTTAGGATTCATCAAAAGTGATACAGATTCTGTGGCAAGTGGTAAAACGTTTGAGTTCTTGTAGAGTTCATTTTCTGCAGCCTTATAATCAGCATAACGTTTGCTTGCGTTTAGAACATCAGGAGCAGTCGTAGCAGCAGTGTAGGCTTTGTCAAAAGCACTATTACTTACTAAGCCGTTATTCATCGTACTTCCCGTGACAAAATTCATCAAAAAGTCAGAAGGTTCATTGTAATCAGCACCCCAACTTGTCAAAAGAATTTGGAAATTATGATTTTGTGCATCTTTAAGACGTTGAGCTGCGGGGACAAGATTTTCGTTGATTGTAAGTCCAGGGAGTGCTTTTTCTAAGTTGCCTTTGAGATAATCTACAGCTGATTTGGCAAAAGTATTATCGCTTGCCCCCTCGAGATCAAGGGTCAATGAAGTTTTTCCGAGTTCTTTCAAACCTTCTTTGAAAAGTGTAGCAGCTTTTGTAGCATCATAAGTATAAGGTTGAGCTGCATATGTTGCAAAATCTTCACCATTTGGCGCAGTATCAAGCTTTTTAGGTGTTACAGTATTGGCGATAGAAAAGCTTGGTGCAATACTTGAAAGGAGTGCTTTACGATTAGTTGCAAGGTTTAGCGCTTCACGAATTTTATCATTTGAAAGTGCTGGAACTTTTCCTGATTGATTGTATTCGAGGACATCCACTCTTGGAGAAGATAGTGTTTTGTAGCCTTTGGTGTCCTTGTTTGCAGCAACGAGTTCGGGTGTTGAAAGGTCGGCAACATCAAGTTTTCCTGATTTGTAAAGACTTACTGCTGTTGTAGGATTATTGACGATTTGGTAAGAAACACCAGGGATTTTAACGTTTTTAGCGTCATAGAAATTATCATTTTTTACAATTGAGAAGTTTTTATTTGTTCCCGTCCAATTATCTTTACCTTTGACAAACTTGAATGCACCATTATAAAGTGTGGTATCAGAAGAAGTCCCATATTTGCTTCCCATTTTTTTGACAAAAGCTTGATTAACTGGATAATAAGCAGGCAGTGTCAATAATTTTTCAAAATATGGGGTTGGAGTAGCTAGTGTGATGACCAGATGTGTGGCATCAATCGCTTTGATTCCTAGTGAATTTACAGGTTTTTTACCTGTCATGACAGCATTTGCGTTCGCTACTGGACTGAGCGCAAAGGCGTATTCTGAACCCGTCTTGGGGTCAACTGTCCGTTGCCAACCATAAACAAAATCTTGAGCTGTGAGTTTAGCACCATTCGACCATTTAAGGCCATCGCGTAAAGTGACATTGTAGGTCAAACCATCTTTTGAAACATCAATTGATTTTGCGAGGTCATTGACAGGTTTAGCATCCATATTCCAGCGGACAAGCCCTGCATCAACATTGAGCAAAACATCAATAGAATTGACATCAGCAGCAGTACTAGTGTCAAGTGTCAAGATATCCGTTCCAAAACTGTAATTCACATTGCGACTCGTTGCGCTAGTCTTGTTGTCAGCATTTCCACAAGCTGTCAGTATGCTGACAGCAGAAAGAGTAACGAGTGTCAAAGCGCTTATTTTATATTTATTCATGGTCAATTAAATTTTTCCTTTTTCTAATTTTGCACATTATAAGTATAATGTGTGTTTAATAAAATGTCAAAGATTTTTTACGTTTTGTTTAAGAAGAAATTACTGACAAACAGAAAAAATCTCTGTCAGTACTGACAGAGACATTATTTTGACTGATGAGATTATTGAAGTAAGTGCGTGCTAACACCCCCACCTAGGTGTAACAACTAGGATATCCGTAAGTTGCTAAAGCAACAACGGCTATCCTATCTTAGGTAGGGGATGAAGCAGCACTAACTTTGAATTTCGTCTGACTAAATTCAGTGGGGAGTTGAAACTCCCACTGAATAAGTCTTGACTTCATTTAGCAAAAGAAGCATTACGTAAATCATAAATCAAGCCAGAGTTGATCGTCGAAACTCCTTTGAGTTTGGGGTTCATCAAAATTGGGGTAGCGTGGGTATCAAGTGGATCAACATTTGCTTCTTCATAGAGTGCCTTTTCTGCAGCTTTATAATCAGCATAAAGTTTGTCAGGTTGAGTAATATCTGGTAGCGTTGAAGCAGCCTTCATTGCTTTATCATAGGCAGGATTATTAAATCGACCATCATTCATGGGGCTGCTTGAAACAAAGCTAGTCAAGAAATCTGAAGGCTCATTATAATCAGCACCCCAACTTGAAACAATGATTTGGAAATTATTATTTTGTGCATCTTTAAGGCGTTGAGCCTTTGGTACGAGGACTTCATTAATCGTGAGACCGGGCAATGCTGTTTCCAAGTCTTGCTTGAGATAATCTACAGCAGCTTTGTGGAAAGCATCATCACTATCACCCTCAAGATTTAGAGTAAGCGAACTTTTCCCTAGTTCTTTCAAGCCTGACTTAAATAAAGTCGCCGCTTTAGTTGCATCATAAGTATAAGGTTGAGCTGCGTATTTCGCGAAGTCCTCACCATTTGGTGCAACATCTAGTCCGTTTGGTGTAATGGTCTTGTTAATCGAATAGTACGGTGCAGCAGTATCAAGGAGTCCTTGACGGTTAGTTGCAAGATTAATTGCCTCACGAATTTTGAGATTAGAGAGTGCAGGTACTTTTCCTGATTGATTAAATTCAAGTGCATCAACACGAGGTGAAGAAAGGACTTTGTAACCTTTAGTATTTTTGTTTGAAGAAACGAGTTCAGGAGTATCAAGGACAGCTAAATCAAGTTTTCCTTGCTTATAAAGCTCAGCAGCAGTAGTCGTATTTGAGATAATTTGGTAAGTGACACCAGGTACTTTCACTTCTTTTGCATCATAGAAATTTGGATTTTTTACAAGTGAGTAGGTTTTATTTGTACCTGTCCAGCCTTTGTTTCCATTGGCAAATTTGTAAGGCCCATCATAAAGTGTCTTATCAGATGTTGTGCCATAAGCTTTACCCTGTTTTTCAACAAATTTTTGATTGAGTGGATAAAAAGCTTGTTCGGTCATTAATTTTTCAAAATATGGGGTGGGAGTTGCAAGGGTGATGATCAGATGAGTATCATCTAACGCTTTGATACCAAGGCTCGAAGCTGGAGCTTTGCCAAGATTGATTGCTTCAGCATTTTTTACTGGGTAGAGTGCAGAAGCATATTCTGATGCTGTCTTTGGGTCAACCGTCCGTTGCCAGCCATACACAAAATCTTGTGCAGTCAATTTGTCACCATTTGACCATTTTAAACCAGAACGGAGTGTGACATTGTAAGTGAGTCCATCTTTTGAAATACTAATAGATTTTGCCAAATCATTAGCAACATTTGCATTTTTATCAAAGCGAACTAAGCCAGATTCAACATTGAGCAAAGTATTGATTGAAGTAGCATCAGCGGCAAGACTTGAATCTAATGTAAGAATATCGGAACTTAGACTGTACTGCACATTTCTGGAAGTTTCTGAAGCCGTGTTTTGATTACCGCAAGCACTCAGTAAAATAGCGGTAGAGAGTGAGAGGGCAGAAATAACAACAACTTTATATTTTTTCATTTATTTTCTCCAAATTTTCTTCATAAAGTTAATTTTAACTTAGCAAGTGCGTGCTAATCCCCCACCTCTTAAAGGTGGGGATTAGCAGCACTAAGCTCTGCTTTCGTTCTACTAACATTGGTGGGGGAGAAAGAATCCCCCACCAATGAAGTAATCATTTTAACGGATAAAAATCACTGACAGAATTTCTGTCAGTGATTTTGGTCAGCTGTCAGTGATAGATTTATTCACCAAAATCATAGAGAACAGTTGACAAATAGCGTTCTCCATTGTCAGGGCTAGTGCAAGAACTTTTTTGCCTTTGCCCAATTTTTTAGCGACTTCAAGAGCAGCATAAATTGCAGCACCAGATGAGATACCAACGAGGAAACCTTCTTTACCACCAAGCTCGCGAGAAGTCAAAATAGCATCGTCGGAAGCAACATCAATGACCTCGTCATAAGCTGTTGTATCAAGGTTTCCAGGTACAAAACCAGTTGAAATTCCTTGAATTTTATGTGGGCCAGGTTGACCACCTGAAAGAATTGCAGATTCACCAGCTTCAACCACGTAAGTTTTGATTGCTGGATTTGCTTTTTTGAGCGCACGAGAAACACCTGTGATAGTACCACCTGTTCCGGCACCAGCAACGAAAGCATCTAATCCGTCGGCACCAAAAGCTTCAAGAATTTCTGCACCAGTCGTTTCTTCGTGAATTTTCGGATTAGCCGAATTTTCAAATTGTTGTGGAAGGAACCAACCATTTTCTTCAGCAAAGCCTTGAGCTTTTGCGATGGCTGCTTTGATTCCTTCTGAACCTGGAGTTAATACTAATTTTGCACCATAAGCTTGAATTAATTTACGACGTTCAATTGAAACATTATCAGGCATGACAATAACCACTTTATAACCTAGAGCAGCGCCAACGAAAGACAAACCAATTCCTGTATTTCCAGATGTAGGTTCAACAATTGTTCCACCAGGTGTGAGTTTACCGTCAGCTTCTGCTTGACGAATCATTGCAAGAGCAATACGGTCTTTTACAGACCCACCAGGATTAAAAGCTTCTAGTTTTACATAGACATCAGCACTATCTTCAGGAACATGTTGCAATTTTACAATTGGTGTGTGACCAATCAAATCAGTAATGTTTTCATAAATCTTTGCCATAATTTTTCACCTCTAAAATATAGAAATTTGATACACTATTATTATAAAGCGAAAAAATATATTTTGCGCGAAACAAGTCTTATCATGGTATTAAAAAATTTTTATTGCCCTTTATGAAATGAAGTCAAGACTTATTCAGTGTGAGTTAGCACGCACTTACTTCGATAAAATGAAAACCCAATCACTTTACAAAATGCTAAAAAATTCTTATACTAATAGGTAACTATAAAAGAAAATCAGCTCAGTATGATGAAGGAAATTTT
Organism: Lactococcus protaetiae; assembly: GCF_006965445.1. Lineage (NCBI taxonomy): Bacteria > Bacillati > Bacillota > Bacilli > Lactobacillales > Streptococcaceae > Lactococcus > Lactococcus protaetiae. The sequence goes on from NZ_CP041356.1 coordinate 1,070,051, forward strand.
GTTCAAATCATGCTAGAAATTGAAAATCAGAGGAGCCTTGATGAAAAATAAATATAAACTAGCCTTGGGAGCGTCTATCGTTGCTTTAGCGAGCCTTGGTGGTATTAAAGTCCATGCCTCGTCAGTTCAGGAAATTGTCAATGCGGCTGTGCCAGTCGCAAATGAGTATGGACTTTATCCATCGGTCATGATTGCCCAAGGTATTTTGGAATCTAATGGAGGGCAAAGCGCCCTTGCGAGTAATTATAACAATATTTTTGGAGTGAAATACACTTCAGGAACTCCTGTTTATCTACCAACCCAAGAGTATCTTAATGGTCAGATGACGAATGTTGTGGAACCTTTTCAAGCTTATGCCTCTATTTATGAGGCTTGCTTAGCACAAGCAGAGCTACTCAGAAGTTCATCTTATTATTCAGGAGCTTGGCGTGAGAATACAAGTTCTTACGTTGACGCTACTGCTTGGCTTCAGGGAAGATATGCGACAGATCCGAACTATGCTGCAAAATTAAATAATTTGATTTCTGAACTTGGGTTGAGTGTTTATGATCAGGGTGGTGAAATTTCAGCGTCGCAGACAAGTATGACAAGCTCTTCAGTAGGAAATTACAAAGTTCAAGAAGGCGATACATTGTCAATGATTGCTGCGCAATATGGAACGACAGTAGATGCACTAGTTTCTGCAAACGATTTGGAGAATGCTAATGATATTCATGTTGGTGAAGTGTTGCAGATTGCTTCTTCTTCAAGTGCAGGTAGCTCATCAACTACTTCTTCACAAGCAGGGAATTATACCGTACAATCTGGAGATAGTCTTTACTCCATTGCCGAACAATATGGGACGACAGTTTCTGCGATTATGTCGGCTAATAATATCTATGATATTGCTACAACGCTTCAAGTGGGTCAGAGCCTTCAAATTCCAGCGGGAAGCTCTACGAGTACAGTAAGTAGTATAAGCTCAAATAGTTACACCATACAAAATGGTGACAGCCTTTATTCAATCGCAACAGCAAATGGAATGACAGCAGACCAGTTAGCAGCGATTAACGGTTTTGGATTAGACCAAATGATTCATCCAGGACAAACGATTCAAATTTAACCTAGCAAGTGCGTGCGATCTCCGCTACGGTGCTACGTGCTTCACACGCCGTTCTATGAACGATGAACGGTCTATGCAACTTCGTTGCTCCGCTGTCCGTTTGCTTGGCTGCTAAAGCAGCAAGAGCAAAAGGCAAAGCGATAAGGCAAAATGACAATCTCTGCTTTCGTTCTACATAACATTGGTGGTGGGAAAATGATCCATCAATGTTAGAATCACTTCAATGAAAAAAATCACTGACAGAAAATTTTGTCAGTGATTTTATTTTTGTCAGTATGCTGACGAATGTTAGTGTGTGCTAAAAAAAGGGTTATGACGTTTTTCATTGCCAATCGTTGTGGACAAACCGTGTCCAGCGTAGACTTTCATTGTATCAGGGAGAGTAAAAAGTTGTTTGCGAACAGAAGTTATTAATTGCTCATAATTACCTGTGGGTAAATCCCACCGTCCCACAGCGTTTTTAAATAAAGCATCACCAGTAAAAACAATATTTTCATCATCAAAGACAAGACTTACGCCTCCGATGGAATGACCAGGTGTAGGCAAAACTCGAAACCTGAATCCATCAAGTTTGTAAGTTTTGCCGAGCTGATAAAACTTGTCAGCACTAGGGGCGATGACAGGTCGACCTGTCAGTAATAAAGAAGCATTTAACTCGGGGTTTTGCATCCATTCTTTTTCTGACTCGTGAAGGTAAATCTGTGCATCAGGAAAAGTGTCAAGCAATGCCTGAAGTCCCATGATATGGTCAAAATGAGCATGGGTGAGTAGGATATTACTGACAGGTTTGTCAGCAGATATTTTTTCTGTCAGTGCTGATGGATTGCTCCCAGGGTCAATGATAAGACTAAAAGCAGAATTGCTCAGGAGATAAGTATTTTCCTGAGCAACGGCATTAATAATTTTTTCGATTTTCATAGGAATGTTAATTTGAACTTGATTGAGGAATTGTTTGTCCGTTTGTATCTGTCTTGACAATATTTATCCCTTGTTGGACAACACCATCAGGCATTTCCCAAGGAGTAATTGATGATGGATTTGGATAAAGTTGGGTCATCATCGCTTTAAAGACTTTGGTTGCAATGGAAGTATCTTGCCCATAAATCGGAGTCATTCGGTTTTTATAACCTGTCCAGACTGCCATTGAGTACTGAGGAGTATAGCCAACAAAGTTTTCATCGGGGGAAACCATGCCAGGTAATGTTCCGTATTTCTCAGTGATTTGGCTCATTTCATCATCAGAGTAGTTTGAGGTTCCTGTCTTGCCGGCGGTAGGAAGTCCAGGGACTTGAGCGTTTGAGCCAACAGATTGTGAGAGCGGCAAAGATAAAACACCTTGAAGAATATTGGTCATGATATAGGCAGTTGAAGCTGACATTGCACGAGAGCGCTCGGGTTTGTAGTCAACTTCGCGCCCATCTGGAAAGACAAGTTTGGTTACATAGTAAGGCTTTGTATAAATTCCGTTATTTGAAAACGCAGCATAAGCAGCAGCCATTTTTTCAGAACTTGCGCCATATTTACTAATATTTTTCTCACTCTCACCAGTAGGTAAAGTCGGATAGCTTGAGATAGCATTAGAATACTGCATATTTCCAAGATTAATCCCAACATTTTTCAAAAAAGCTTCTGATTTGGCAAATCCCACACTGATTAAAGTTTTTACAGCAGGAATATTCCGAGAGAGGTCAAGCGCATTTTTCACAGTTAATGTCCCCATATAGTTATTATCCCAGTTTTTAAGAGGAGTACCATCAGGGTAGGTGGTTGGTGAGTCTGTGACATAGTCACCAGTTGAAGTATAAATATTGTTTTCAAAAGCGGGACCATAGTCAACAAGCGGTTTCATGGCAGAACCCCAGTCACGGTCAGTTTGCACGGCATAATTATAACCGAAAGTAACATCAGTCGGTTGCTTACGTCCCCCAATCTGTGCAACAACAGCACCTGTTTGAACATTGATAAGTGTTGAAGCGACTTGCATCGTGTCATTTGAGAAAGGAACATAGTCATTGGTGTTGACGATATTATAAAGGTTTTGTTGAGCTGATGTATCAAGCGTGGTGTAGATTTTGACCCCTTCGCTCAAAATATTTTTTCCACCAATTTGCTCCGCTTGAGCGAGTGCTTGCTTTAGGAAATTATCAGCAAAGCTTGGTATTGTTGCGCTTTGTTTAAGGGGCTGTAAACCATCATCAATTGGTGTATTGATTGCCTGTTTAGCTTGGCTCGCGGTAATCTTACCATATTTTTTCATGGCATTGATAACTAAATCACGACGCCATTTTGCAGATTTCGCATTAGTATAAGGATTATAGGTATTAGGCGCTTGAGGCATACCTGCGAGTAAAGCAAGTTGGGCAATGGAAAGTTTGGTCAAATCTTTACCATAATATGCTTCGGCGGCTGTGCCCATCCCATAATAACCGTTTGCCATATTGACCTTATTGACATAGGCGGTAAAAATTTGCTCTTTTGTCCACTGTTGGTCAAGCTCAAGTGCCATCCAAGCTTCTTGAATTTTCACGCGGAGTGTTTGGTCAGAAGTTGAAGTTGAAAAGAAAGAGAGTTTGATGAGCTGCATATCAAGGGTTGAACCACCATTAAGTGACCCCCTTTAACATTATTGAGAAATGCACCAGCAATACGAATTGGGTCGACACCGCGGGTATTGAAGAAACGATGATCCTCTATAGAGGTAACAGCATTAACCAGCATCACAGGAATATTGTCCGTTTGAACAAGATTTCGCTGCTCGGAGCCAAGTGTTGCAATGACTGTGCCGTTTTTGTCATACATTTTTGGTGAAGGATACGATTCCAATTTATTCAGCTCAAGTTTGGGGGCATCTTTGGCAAAATAGACAAAGACGGCACCTCCAGCAATAAGTCCAAGGATAATTGCTGAAAAAATTGTAATCAAAAATATTTTTAAAGCAGTCCACCATTTCGTTTTTGCGGAACTGCGTTTAGGATATTTTTTCTGTTTTTTTGAATTAGGTTTGGTAGAAATTTTAGTGTACCTCACAGAGTTTATTCACAATTTCTAGATATGGAATTCTAGGAATTTGATTGGTTTCAATTTTATAACCTTTATCACGGATATAGTGAATAGGTATGGACTTCAAGCCTTGCTTCTCACGATAAAATGTAATGAGATGTGAGGAAGGAAGGAGATAAGTTTCGTTAATTGTTGCAAAATGTAAAAGAACAAATGCGATGCCATCTTGAGCAAGGACATTACTCATGTGAACAATTTGATGCTCATGGAAATTTTTTAAGGGAAACACTGTTTTTTGTTGTGTTTCTTTAGCTTCAAAATCGATGTAATGCCCTTTATAAACGCCAGAGTAGTCTGTTGTCGAGGCTTGTCTAAAGTAGGCTTCGGTAATTTTTGCACGACTTCTCTGTGGATAATCAACTTTCACAATTTGAATAGGTGTTGGTTTTTTGTGAATCACTGCTAAACCATGTGAAAGGTAATATTCATTTGTTGCATTGATTTCGGCTTCAAAATTCATACCGCGTTTGCCAAAAGCTACTGATTTTTTATTTCTGTCAGTGCTGACAGCTCTTTTAGGAACTTTTGTAAGTAGCGACGAAGTTGATTTTTCCGTAGGAATTCGTGATAAACCTCTAGGGTAATTAAACATTATTATACCTTTATAAAATCTTCAGTTAATTATATAATGACATTATAGCATAAAAATTACGAGGGGAAAATATTTATGAATTCATTGCTAATCATGGGTTACAGCAGTTTCGATTTAGGTATTTTTAATGAAAAAGATATTAAAATTTCTGTGATAAAAAAAGCAGTCAAAAAAAGATTGATTGGTTTCTTAGAAAACGGTCTAAAGTGGATTATATTTACAGGAAATCTAGGCTTTGAGTATTGGGTACTTGAAGTGGCAAAGGAGCTAAAAGAAGATTATGAATTTCAAATTGGTAGCATTTTTGCTTTTGAAACGCAGGGGCAAAATTGGAATGAAGCCAATCAAATCAAGCTTGCATCCTTCAAACAAGTAGATTTTGTGAAATATGCTTATGAAACTTATGAAAACGCAGGACAATTCCGTCAGTACAATGATTTTCTACTAGAAAACACGGAAGGCGCATTTGTATTTTATGATGAAGAAAATAAAACAAAGTTAAAATATATGGTTGACAGAATGAAAAATACATCTGATTATGAGCTATATTTACTGGATTTTGAAGATTTGCAAGAGACTTTTGAAGAAATGAATGAGTAACTTTTGTCATAAAAAGAAATGTTATTTGCCTCGTTCACTTTTTTTGCGGTGTTAATTTTGATATAATACTCAAAGATGTAAAAAATTTCTGTCAGTACTGACAAAATATTCAGAAACACTATAAGTGTGTGATCGTAACTGATAGAAATGAGATTTTGCTGAAAAATTGATGAGAATAGGAAATAAGATTGTGATTGATTTATATTTGTCGCCTTCATGTACAAGTTGCCGTAAGGCGCGCGCTTGGCTGCAAAGCCACAAAGTTCCCTTTGTAGAACATAATATCCTAACACAACCCATGACAGCAAATGATTTGCGCCATATTTTGACAAAAACTGAAAATGGGACAGAAGATATCATATCAACAAGGTCAAAAGTTTTTCAAAAATTGGCTGTGGATGTTGATAATTTAACAATTAATGAGTTGATTGAACTTGTAACAGAATTTCCAAATTTATTGAGAAGACCAATCATTACTGATTCAAAGCACTTACAAATTGGTTTCAATGAAGACGAAATTCGTGCATTTTTGCCGCGAGAATACCGCCGTGCCGAAATGTTAAACACGATTGAAGAATGAGTGTTTAATCTGCAAATGGAACTTTGCAAAGCAAAGTGTCGCCGTACACGATTGAAGAGTGAGTATTTAACTAGCAGATAGAATTACGAAGTAAAATGAATTCAAGACTTATTCAGTGGGAGTTTCGTAAAACATTTGTCCACTTTCTCTAGTCGCTATCTTCGCTAAGCGAACGGACAGCGTAGCACGGCGTGCGAAGTACGTAGCACCGTAGAGAGCATCGATGGCGTAGCCGCAAGGCGGAGATAGCACGCACTTACTTCGATAAACTAGCAATGTGCCATGACTAATTTATGTGAACAATAAATTAGTTTTGCAGTATAATTTTGCCGTGCATAAGTTGCAAAAGAGCTGTTTCAATTTGATTGCCACAGTGTGAATAACTGTTGCTATCACGATGAGCATGGACCCTAGTGGTATTGGGGGTTAAAATAAAAATATCGCTATGACACGCCAAATGCAGTTATCACTAAGTATAATTATGACAAAAACAGTGCTGATAGAAATTGTCAGTACTGACAAGATTAAATGAGGAAAAATGAAAGAAAACTATAACTATCCTCTGGATTTTAGTTGGAGTACCGCTGAAATGACAGAGGTGCTCTCTTTTTTCAATCAAGTTGAAAAATTTTACGAAAGTAAGGTTGAAAAAGAAGAATTTTTGAACGCCTATTCTGCTTTTAAAAAAGTAGTTCCATCAAAAATGCAAGAAAAACAATTGGGCCACGAATTTGAGGGAAATAGTGGTTACTCGCTTTATAGAGCCGTTAAGGAGGTACAGGCAAGTGGAAAACGATTTGTCAGTGCCAACTAATTCTTGTCAGGAAGAAGATTTATTGACAAGACTTGAGTTAGCTAAAGATTGGATTCGCGATGCTGGGAATTTTCTTAAAGAGAATTTGACAGAACCATTAGAAATTACAGAAAAAACAAGATATGATGACTTGGTCACCAATTTTGACCATGAAGTTCAGAAGATGATTGTCAAAAATATTTTGCATCATTTTCCATCTGACAAAATTCTGGCAGAAGAAGATAATAAAAAACTCAGTTTTGATGAGCAAATTCCTCATTTATGGATTCTTGACCCCATTGATGGCACGACCAATTTCATTGTTCAAAAAGATAATTTTGCCATCATGATTGCTTACTATGAATTTGGAGTCGGAAAATTTGGCTTGATTCTGAATGTCACACAAGATAAACTTTATTGGTGTGATAGTCATAAAGCCTTTTGTAATCAACGGGAATTAGAACCTAAATTTTCTCCCCTGCGCCATAGCTTGTTAGGTGTGAATAGTTATATGTATAGGGCAAATGTTGGAGGAGTATTAGATTTAAGTCGTCAAACATTGGGTGTTCGTATTTTAGGTAGCGCAGGAATTAGTTATGGACAATTATTAGAAGGCAAAATTCTAGGCTACTTTAGTAATCTTCAACCTTGGGACTACGCTGCTGGAAGTATTATCGCGGAAAAGCTAGGCTATATTACATTAACCTTATCAGGTGAAAAACCTAAATTTGATGACCGTGAAAAAGTATTTACAATCCCTAAAATGCTGCTTCCAGAAATTCAAAAATATATTAAAAATTAATCAAACAGAAATCTTTTGTCAAAACTCATAAGACTTTTGTGCTATAATTTAAAAATAATCAAAGAAAATTATAGGAAAATAGACAAAATGGATAAAATTATTGTAAAAGGCGGGCAAACTAAACTTCAGGGCGAAGTTGAGATTGAAGGAGCAAAGAACGCTGTTCTTCCACTTCTTGCAGCAACCCTGTTAGCCAGTGAAGGAGAAGTTGTACTCCGCAATGTTCCTATCTTGAGTGATGTTTTCATGATGAATAATTTAGTTAATCATCTTGGAGTTGACATTACATTTGACCAAAAAGAAAAAGAAATTATCGCAAAGGCTGGCGTACAAATAAAAACAACAGCTCCTTACGAATACGTTAGTAAAATGCGTGCTTCCATTGTTGTAATGGGACCAATTCTTGCTAGAAATGGACAAGCGAGAGTTTCAATGCCTGGAGGATGTTCCATTGGTTCGCGTCCAATCGATTTACATCTCCGTGGCTTTGAGCAAATGGGTGCAAAAATTACGCAAAATGCAGGTTACATTGAAGCTAAAGCGGATAAACTTAAAGGTGCTTATATTTATATGGATTTCCCATCAGTTGGGGCAACTCAAAATCTAATGCTTGCGGCAACACTCGCAGAGGGCACAACTACTTTAGAAAACGCAGCTCGTGAACCAGAAATCGTCGACCTCGCTAACCTTTTAAACAAAATGGGAGCCAATGTAAAAGGAGCGGGAACCGATACAGTGATTATCAAAGGTGTTGAAAAAATGCATGGTGCTCGCCATGCTGTAGTTCAAGACCGAATTGAAGCAGGAACATTTATGGTTGCTGCTGCGATGACAGAAGGTAACGTTCTCATAAAAGATGCAATTTCAGAACATAACCGTCCTTTGATTTCAAAATTGAGTGAAATGGGTGTGAATTTCATCAAAGAAGAAGAGGGGATTCGTGTGATAGGTCCTAAACGTCTCAAAGCAACAAGCGTTAAAACTCTTCCACATCCAGGCTTTCCAACTGATATGCAATCTCAAATGACTGCTGCTCAAGCTGTAGCTTTAGGAGAGTCAATGATGGTTGAAACAGTTTTTGAAAATAGATTTCAACATCTTGAAGAAATGCGTCGGATGGGTCTAGATGTTGATATTACACGTAACACAGCATTGATTCAGGGAAATGCAGAACTTCAAGGGCAGCCGTAAAATCAACAGACTTGCGTGCAAGCGCAGCGTTAATCCTTCTTGGGTTAGTTGCCAAAGGACAAACCACAGTGAGAAAGCTAAGCCATCTTGATCGTGGTTACTATAAATTCCATGAAAAATTGAAAGCACTAGGAGCCAATATTGAACGTATTCATGATGAAGACGAGGATGAAGATTAATGTTTAAGCGAACCGTAAAATTTTTAGGGGTCAGATTATCATTTGTAATTCTTATTGCGATACTATTGGTTGTATCAGCGGTTCTAGGACTTATGCTAGGTTATGGTGTACTTGGAGGTGGGAATCCTTCCCATGTTTTCAATCATAATTTATGGACAGAAGTGCTAGACAAACTTAATCCAGCAAAATAAGAGAACCGAAAGGTTCTTTTTACTTATTATAAATCTGGAAATAGCAAGGGAAAAGCAATAAACACTTGAAATAGTAGCGATTTTATGCTATTCTTGGGAGGTATGAATTTCTGAGCAATAGCTCAAAATAAGGAGAAAAAAATGACTGTAAGTTTTGAAAAAACTAGTGATACAAAAGGTACACTCTCATTTTCAATCGATCAAGAAACAATCAAAAAAGGTCTTGACAAAGCTTTCAATAAAGTAAAAGGAAACATCAGTGTTCCAGGTTTCCGTAAAGGTAAAATTAATCGCCAAATGTTTAACAAAATGTATGGTGAAGAAGCGCTTTATGAAGAAGGCTTAAATGCTGTCCTTCCAGAAGCATATGATGCAGCTGTAAAAGAAGCTGGTATCGAGCCAGTCGCTCAACCAAAAATTGATGTAACTAAAATGGAGAAAGGTTCAGATTGGGAATTGACAGCAGAAGTTGTTGTTAAACCAACAGTAACCCTTGGAGATTACAAAAACCTCACGGTAGAAGTGGATGCTAGCAAAGAAGTTTCTGACGAAGATGTTGAAGAGCGCTTGACTAGTGCTCAAAATAACTTGGCAGAACTTGTTGTGAAAGAAACAGCTGCAGAAAACGGAGACACAGTCGTAATCGATTTTGTTGGTTCAGTTGATGGTGTTGAATTTGAAGGTGGAAAAGGTGCGAACCATAGCCTTGAACTTGGTTCAGGGCAGTTTATTCCAGGGTTTGAGGAACAACTTATTGGTTCAAAAGCTGGTGAAACAATCGAAGTTAAAGTTACTTTCCCAGAAGATTATCAAGCCGAAGACCTTGCTGGTAAAGAAGCACTTTTTGTTACAACAGTTAATGAAGTCAAAGCAAAAGAACTTCCAGAACTTGATGATGAACTTGCAAAAGACATTGACGAAGAAGTTGAAACATTGGATGAACTCAAGGCTAAATTCCGCAAGGAACTTGAAGAATCAAAAACAGAGGCATTTGATGATGCAGTAGAAACAGCAGCTATTGAAGCAGCAGTAGCTAATGCAGAAATCAAAGAACTTCCAGAAGAAATGATTCACGAAGAAGTTCACCGTGCAATGAATGAATTCCTCGGAGGAATGCAACAACAAGGTATTTCACCAGAAATGTACTTCCAAATCACTGGTACAACTGAAGATGACCTTCATAAACAATATGAAGCAGATGCTGACAAACGTGTTCGCACAAATCTTGTTGTAGAAGCTATTGCAGCTGCTGAAAACTTTACAACTACTGATGAAGAAGTGCAAGCAGAAATCGCTGATTTGGCTGCACAATATAATATGCCAGTTGAACAAGTTGAAAAACTTCTTCCAGTTGACATGCTTAAACACGATATTGCAATGAAAAAAGCAGTAGAAATTATCGCTTCAACTGCTACAGTAAAATAATTAACCTAAATAAAAGGCCACATTTAAGTGGTTTTTTATTTAGAAGTAAGGAGTGATTGTATGGTTAAAGGGAGTAACAAAAAGGATGAATAAAAAAAGTTTTGTCAAATCACAACAAATAATTGACAAAGGGTGTGTAGTTTGATAGAATATAATAGTTGTCGCGAGAGAGGGAAGCCACTCAAGCGTTTAGACCCTTGAAAACTGAATAAAGAAGAATGACTCATGTGATGTCGTAAAGACATCAAAAATCTGTCAATCAATAATGAAAGACAAGCCAGTCACAAGTGTGACTTAAATACTTTATTTGAGAGTTTGATCCTGGCTCAGGACGAACGCTGGCGGCGTGCCTAATACATGCAAGTTGAGCGCTGAAGGTTGGTACTTGTACCGACTGGAAGAGCAGCGAACGGGTGAGTAACGCGTGGGGAATCTGCCTTTGAGCGGGGGACAACATTTGGAAACGAATGCTAATACCGCATAAAAGCTTTAAACATAAGTTAAAAGTTTGAAAGATGCAAATGCATCACTCAAAGATGATCCCGCGTTGTATTAGCTAGTTGGTAGGGTAAAGGCCTACCAAGGCGATGATACATAGCCGACCTGAGAGGGTGATCGGCCACATTGGGACTGAGACACGGCCCAAACTCCTACGGGAGGCAGCAGTAGGGAATCTTCGGCAATGGGGCAACCCTGACCGAGCAACGCCGCGTGAGTGAAGAAGGTTTTCGGATCGTAAAACTCTGTTGTTAGAGAAGAACGTGTGTGGGAGTGGAAAATCCATGCAGTGACGGTATCTAACCAGAAAGGGACGGCTAACTACGTGCCAGCAGCCGCGGTAATACGTAGGTCCCGAGCGTTGTCCGGATTTATTGGGCGTAAAGCGAGCGCAGGTGGTTTATTAAGTCTGGTGTAAAAGGCAGTGGCTCAACCATTGTATGCATTGGAAACTGGTAGACTTGAGTGCAGGAGAGGAGAGTGGAATTCCATGTGTAGCGGTGAAATGCGTAGATATATGGAGGAACACCGGTGGCGAAAGCGGCTCTCTGGCCTGTAACTGACACTGAGGCTCGAAAGCGTGGGGAGCAAACAGGATTAGATACCCTGGTAGTCCACGCCGTAAACGATGAGTGCTAGATGTAGGAAGCTATAAGTTTTCTGTATCGCAGCTAACGCAATAAGCACTCCGCCTGGGGAGTACGACCGCAAGGTTGAAACTCAAAGGAATTGACGGGGGCCCGCACAAGCGGTGGAGCATGTGGTTTAATTCGAAGCAACGCGAAGAACCTTACCAGGTCTTGACATCCCGATGCTATCCTTAGAGATAAGGAGTTACTTCGGTACATCGGTGACAGGTGGTGCATGGTTGTCGTCAGCTCGTGTCGTGAGATGTTGGGTTAAGTCCCGCAACGAGCGCAACCCCTATTACTAGTTGCCATCATTAAGTTGGGCACTCTAGTGAGACTGCCGGTGATAAACCGGAGGAAGGTGGGGATGACGTCAAATCATCATGCCCCTTATGACCTGGGCTACACACGTGCTACAATGGATGGTACAACGAGTCGCGAGACAGTGATGTTTAGCTAATCTCTTAAAACCATTCTCAGTTCGGATTGTAGGCTGCAACTCGCCTACATGAAGTCGGAATCGCTAGTAATCGCGGATCAGCACGCCGCGGTGAATACGTTCCCGGGCCTTGTACACACCGCCCGTCACACCACGGGAGTTGGGAGTACCCGAAGTAGGTTGCCTAACCGCAAGGAGGGCGCTTCCTAAGGTAAGACCGATGACTGGGGTGAAGTCGTAACAAGGTAGCCGTATCGGAAGGTGCGGCTGGATCACCTCCTTTCTAAGGAATATATACAAGGATGAGCATTCAACTTTATTCAGTTTTGAGGGGTCTAGAGATAGACCACGCAAGAATCAACTTCTTGATTGTGGGGCCTTAGCTCAGCTGGGAGAGCGCCTGCTTTGCACGCAGGAGGTCAGCGGTTCGATCCCGCTAGGCTCCATGAAGATACGAAAGTAAGTGTTGAGATTAGTTTCAGCCGAAGGTATCTTGTCAGAAAAGACGTTAAAATCATCTTGAACCTTGAAAACTAAATAACAATATCTAATAACGATAAATAAACCGAAAAGCTGTGAATTTTAAAGAATTTACAAACTTATACTTGAAAAAAGATGATTGAATCATCATGGCAAAGTTAATAAGGGCGCACGGTGGATGCCTTGGCACTAAGAGCCGAAGAAGGACGTGACTAACGACGATATGCGACGGGGAGCTGTAAGTACGCTTTGATCCGTTGATTTCCGAATGGGGAAACCCAGCTGCTTCTAGCAGTTATTCATGAGTGAATACATAGCTCATGTAAAGGTAACGCAGAGAACTGAAACATCTAAGTACCTGCAGGAAGAGAAAGTAAAAACGATTTCCTAAGTAGCGGCGAGCGAACAGGAAGAAGGGCAAACCAAGAAGCTTGCTTCTTGGGGTTGTAGGACTGCAACGTGGACTTAAGGTCTATAGAAGAATCATCTGGGAAGATGAGCCAAAGAGAGTAAAAGCCTCGTATTCGAAATAGACCTTATACCTAGCAGTATCCTGAGTAGGGCTGGACACGCGAAATCCAGTTTGAATCCGGGAGGACCATCTCCCAACCCTAAATACTCCTTAGTGACCGATAGTGAACCAGTACCGTGAGGGAAAGGTGAAAAGAACCCCGAGAGGGGAGTGAAATAGCACCTGAAACCGTGTGCCTACAAGAAGTTCGAGCCCGTTAATGGGTGAGAGCGTGCCTTTTGTAGAATGAACCGGCGAGTTACGTTATGATGCGAGGTTAAGTTGAAGAGACGGAGCCGTAGCGAAAGCGAGTCTGAATAGGGCGCTTTAGTATCATGATGTAGACCCGAAACCTAGTGACCTATCCATGAGCAGGGTGAAGGTGTGGTAAGACGCACTGGAGGCCCGAACCAGGACACGTTGAAAAGTGTTTGGATGACTTGTGGATAGCGGAGAAATTCCAAACGAACTGGGAGATAGCTGGTTCTCTCCGAAATAGCTTTAGGGCTAGCGTCGAAATGTAAGTGTATTGGAGGTAGAGCACTGTTTGGGTGAGGGGTCCATCTCGGATTACCAATCTCAGATAAACTCCGAATGCTAATACACATGTTCGGCAGTCAGACTGCGAGTGCTAAGATCCGTAGTCGAAAGGGAAACAGCCCAGACCAACAGCTAAGGTCCCAAAATATATGTTAAGTGGAAAAGGATGTGGGGTTGCACAGACAACTAGGATGTTAGCTCAGAAGCAGCTATCATTCAAAGAGTGCGTAATAGCTCACTAGTCGAGTGACCCTGCGCCGAAAATGTACCGGGGCTAAACATATTACCGAAGCTTTGGATTGATATATTATCAATGGTAGGAGAGCGTTCTTAACCGCGAAGAAGGTATACCGTGAGGAGTGCTGGAGCGTTAAGAAGTGAGAATGCCGGTATGAGTAGCGCAAGATAAGTGAGAATCTTATCCACCGTAAGACTAAGGTTTCCAGGGGAAGGCTCGTCCGCCCTGGGTTAGTCGGGACCTAAGGCGAGGCCGAAAGGCGTAGTCGATGGACAACTGGTTGATATTCCAGTACTAGATATGATCGTGATGGAGGGACGCAGTAGGCTAAGAGATGCCAGTTAATGGATTCTGGTCTAAGCAGTGAGGTGTGAGATGTGTCAAATGCATTTCTCTTTAACATTGAGCTGTAATGGGGAAGCAACTACGGTTGCGAACTCTCTGATGTCACACTGCCAAGAAAAGCTTCTAGCGTAAAGTCATATCTACCCGTACCGCAAACCGACACAGGTAGTCGAGGCGAGTAGCCTCAGGTGATCGAGAGAACTCTCGTTAAGGAACTCGGCAAAATAGCCCCGTAACTTCGGGAGAAGGGGTGCTGGTGTAAAAGCCAGCCGCAGTGAATAGGCCCAAGCAACTGTTTATCAAAAACACAGCTCTCTGCTAAACCGCAAGGTGATGTATAGGGGGTGACGCCTGCCCGGTGCTGGAAGGTTAAGAGGAGGAGTTAGCGTAAGCGAAGCCCTGAATTGAAGCCCAGTAAACGGCGGCCGTAACTATAACGGTCCTAAGGTAGCGAAATTCCTTGTCGGGTAAGTTCCGACCCGCACGAAAGGCGTAATGATTTGGGCACTGTCTCAACGAGAGACTCGGTGAAATTTTAGTACCTGTGAAGATGCAGGTTACCCGCGACAGGACGGAAAGACCCCATGGAGCTTTACTGTAGTTTGATATTGAGTACCTGTAAGTCATGTACAGGATAGGTAGGAGCCATTGAGATAGGGACGCTAGTTTCTATTGAGGCGTTGTTGGGATACTACCCTTGACTTATGGTTACTCTAACCCGCTGGCAATATCGGCCAGGGAGACAGTGTCTGACGGACAGTTTGACTGGGGCGGTCGCCTCCTAAAGAGTAACGGAGGCGCCCAAAGGTTCCCTCAGATTGGTTGGAAATCAATCGTAGAGTGTAAAGGTATAAGGGAGCTTGACTGCGAGAGCTACAACTCGAGCAGGTAGGAAACTAGGGCTTAGTGATCCGGTGGTACCGCATGGAAGGGCCATCGCTCAACGGATAAAAGCTACCCTGGGGATAACAGGCTTATCTCCCCAAGAGTTCACATCGACGGGGAGGTTTGGCACCTCGATGTCGGCTCGTCGCATCCTGGGGCTGTAGTCGGTCCCAAGGGTTGGGCTGTTCGCCCATTAAAGCGGCACGCGAGCTGGGTTCAGAACGTCGTGAGACAGTTCGGTCCCTATCCGTCGCGGGCGTAGGAAATTTGAGAGGATCTGTCCTTAGTACGAGAGGACCGGGATGGACCTACCGCTGGTGTACCAGTTGTTCCGCCAGGAGCACGGCTGGATAGCTATGTAGGGAAGGGATAAGCGCTGAAAGCATCTAAGTGCGAAGCCCACCTCAAGATGAGATTTCCCATTCGTAAGAATTAAGAGCCCAGAGAGATGATCTGGTTGATAGGCTGGAAGTGGAAGCCCTGTGAGGGGTGGAGCGGACCAGTACTAATCGCTCGAGGACTTTACCAAAAGAGTCAACTATAAAATGCTTAAGGTTTAGAAGTTAGAAGGATTGTTATTTAGTTTTGAATGTTCAAAGGAACATTTAAAGATTTGGTCATCATTGCGATGGAGATACACCTGTTCCCATGTCGAACACAGCAGTTAAGTCCATCTACGGCGGAAGTACTTGGGGGTGCCCCCTGGGAGATAGGCGAGTGGCCAAGTTTGGGGAGTTTAGCTCAGCTGGGAGAGCATCTGCCTTACAAGCAGAGGGTCAGCGGTTCGATCCCGTTAACTCCCATAGGTTGATTCAGCCTTTATTTGAATAGGTTCCGTAGTGTAGCGGTTATCACGTCGCCCTGTCACGGCGAAGATCGCGGGTTCGATTCCCGTCGGAACCGTTAGTCAATAGACTAATGACTCGTTAGCTCAGTTGGTAGAGCATTTGACTTTTAATCAAAGGGTCGCTGGTTCGAGCCCAGCACGGGTCATAATTCCTCGCGGATGTGGCGGAATTGGCAGACGCACTAGATTTAGGATCTAGCGCTTAACAGCGTGGGGGTTCAAGTCCCTTCATCCGCATCTTTAGGTATTAGCCGACTTAGCTCAGTTGGTAGAGCATCTGATTTGTAATCAGAGGGTCGCGTGTTCGAATCATGTAGTCGGCATTGTCGGAAGACACAAGCGTTGCGAACGTAGTTCAGGGGTAGAACACAACCTTGCCATGGTTGGGGTCGCGAGTTCGAATCTCGTCGTTCGCTTTACTAGGTGTTACTAGTATCTATATAATAGTGTTATTTGCAGGCGTGGCTCAACTGGATAGAGTACCTGACTACGAATCAGGCGGTTGTAGGTTCGAATCCTACCGCTTGCATATAACGGGAAGTAGCTCAGCTTGGTAGAGTACTTGGTTTGGGACCAAGGTGTCGCAGGTTCGAATCCTGTCTTCCCGATTGATGCTTTGCATCATTTGACTTAGGTCAATATGGCGGTGTAGCTCAGCTGGCTAGAGCGTTCGGTTCATACCCGAGAGGTCGGGGGTTCGATCCCCTTCGCCGCTATATTTTATCAGCTGGATCTTTAGCTCAGTTGGTTAGAGCTATCGGCTCATAACCGATCGGTCGCTGGTTCGAGTCCAGCAAGATCCATTAATTTTTGGCTCGGTAGCTCAGTTGGTAGAGCAATGGATTGAAGCTCCATGTGTCGGCGGTTCAATTCCGTCTCGCGCCATTTCTTTAATTAGCGGATGTAGTTTAATGGTAGAACCCCAGCCTTCCAAGCTGGCTACGCGAGTTCGATTCTCGTCATCCGCTTAAATGAATACTTTGGGAGTTTAGCTCAGTTGGTTAGAGCACTGTGTTGATAACGCAGGGGTCCCAGGTTCGAATCCTGGAATTCCCATATGGTCTTAGGATCTTTACATTGTGAATAAGCCTGTGGGGAGTTACTCAAGAGGCTGAAGAGGACGGTTTGCTAAATCGTTAGGTCGGGAAACCGGCGCGAGGGTTCGAATCCCTTACTCCCCTTTGTTTGACGTCTATTGTCTAATAGACGTCTTTTGGATTTTATAGACTGTAAACTATACGGTTGGTTACTCCTGTGTATTGTGTGATGGGAAGGGGGTGTAAATGAAATGGCTTTTCTAGAAACTGATGAAGTTAATATGTTGAAGGCGCAGGTGAATATCGCGGATTTGATTTCACAATACGTGGCTCTTTCTCGGAATGGTAAAAATTTTATTGGACTGTGCCCTTTTCATGGGGAAAAAACCCCTTCTTTTAATGTAAATGCAGAAAAAGGATTTTATCATTGTTTTGGTTGTGGTAAGTCAGGTGATGCAATTGAATTTTTGAAAGAATACAAGCAGATTGGATTTGTTGATGCGATCAAAGAGTTAGCTGATTTTGCGGGAGTCCAGCTTAATATTTCTGATGATAAGGAGGAGAAGAAAGATCCTAACGGCCCTTTGTATGAAATTCATAATCAGGCAGCTCGACTTTACAATATATTGTTGATGTCAACTGAATTGGGAAAGGCGGCTCGGAAGTATCTTTTAGATAGAGGAATTTCTTTAGATATTATCAAGAGATTCAATATTGGGTTAGCTCCGGATGAGGAAGACTTTATTTATAAGAATTTATCCAATAAATTTGATGAGGAGATTTTGGCGAATTCTGGACTATTTCATTTTTCTAATAATAAGGTTTTTGATGCTTTTTCAAACCGTATTATGTTTCCAATTACTAATGAATATGGTCATACTATTGGTTTTTCTGGAAGAAAATGGCAAGAGAATGATATGGCAAAAGCAAAGTATGTGAACACCTCTGTAACACCAATTTTTGATAAGTCGTATGAATTATGGAATTTTGATAAGGCTAAACCTACTATTAGCAGAAATCATGAAGTTTATTTGATGGAAGGCTTTATGGATGTTATTGCAGCATATAAAGCTGGAGTAACGAATGTGGTCGCTTCTATGGGAACTGCCTTAACTGAAAAACACGTGCGACGATTGAAACAAATTGCAAAAAAATTCGTATTAGTTTATGATGGAGATTCCGCTGGTCAAAATGCGATATATAAAGCTATGAATTTAATCGGAGAGGCAAGTGTTCAAATTGTCAAGGTACCAGAGGGGCTTGACCCAGATGAATACTATAAATCTTATGGTGCTGGGGGATTATCAAGATTGATGATTTCTGGTAGAATTCAACCAATAGAGTTTTTAATTGAATTTTTAAGACCAGAGAATTTAGCGAATTTACAGGTGCAACTTGATTTCATTGAGAAAATTGCCCCTATGATTGCACGAATTCCGTCAATTACGGCGCAAGATGCTTATGTAAGGAAATTAGTTGAGATTTTACCTGATTTCGAGTATAATCAAGTGGAACGCGCGGTAAATTTGAGACGGGAAAATATGGTCAGTACTGACAACAGTTTCGTCAGAACCGACGAAACTGATTTTCCAGAATTTGTGCCGCCTGCTCCAGAAAGTTTCGACGAAGGGTATTTTGCAGGATTTGGTAATAGCGATGAAAGAAATTTTTCAAATGTTGCTGTTACAAATGTTCCAAAATTATCCAGAATTGAGCGAGCGGAGGAGCAGTTATTGAATCGTATGATTAATCATTCGGCTGTTTTGAAAAAATTTGCTCAGGATGAAAATTTTAGGTTCGTTCATAAGCGTTATCAAGATTTATTTGACAGAGTTATGCTTGAAGGAATGGCATTTGAGGAGATTGATTATTCTCATCTTGCAAGTGAGCTTGAGGGAGATGAGAGAAGTTTACTTTATCAGATTATAGGATTGGACTTGCCAGAATCGGCATCAAGTTTAGAGATAAATGATTTGGTTGCTATTTTTTCAAGAGAAATGGAGCAGCTAAAATTTGAAGAATTAATCGCTCAATTGGAAGTAGCTAAAAAGGCTGGAAATAAAGAACGTGAGTTGGAATTAACACTTCAAATTATTAATCAGAAGAAAAAATTATTATAATTTTTTAGTGCTGTCAGTACTGACAGAAGTTTTAACCATTGAGGAGGGTTGAATTGGCAGGAAATAAGAAAAGAATTAGTCAAATTTCAAAAGAAACTGGTGTTCAAAACCGTGTGCTAGTTGAAAAAGCACAAGAAATTGGCTTACTTGTAAAATCACACTCAAGCTCTATTGGTCCTGGTGAAGAACGCCGACTTCTTGAGGCTTTGGATGTTAAGCCAGTGGTTGTAGAAAAAATGGCGGATTCAGACACTTTGGCTAAAGTCGAAGTCAAAGAAAATGGCGAAGTTTTTGATATGAAGGCTTATGAAAAGGCCGTGAAAGATTACATTGCGAAGCGTAAACCGCTTGGTGAAGCATTAGATATTGAAATCATGGATGAATTGTCTGTGAAATTTGGTATCGTGGATGATGCACTTGAAGATTTGTTTAAACAAATTCAAGATGCAGGAATTTCTATCGTCGATAAGGAAGGAAATCCAAGTCCCCTGGCACTTGTCACGGAAGAAGCGGAGCAAGAAGATTTATCTGATAATGCGATGGATGAGATTGTCACTAATGTCCGTATTGATGACCCAGTCCGTATGTATTTGAAAGAAATAGGTCGTTATCCATTGATTTCTCTTGAGGAAGAAACGAAATTGGCCGAGGCAATCATTGCAGGTGGTGAAGAAGCTGAATTTGCTAAACAGATGCTGGCTGAAGCAAATTTACGCTTGGTTGTTTCAATTGCAAAGCGTTATTCTGGACGTGGGATGCAATTTTTAGACCTCATTCAAGAGGGAAATATGGGCTTGATGAAGGCTGTGGATAAGTTTGACCACACGAAAGGTTTCAAGTTCTCAACTTATGCAACATGGTGGATTCGTCAGGCGATTACGCGTGCGATTGCAGACCAAGCGCGTACAATTCGCATTCCAGTGCATATGGTTGAAACAATCAATAAATTAATTCGTGTGCAACGTAATCTTTTGCAAGATCTTGGACGTGATCCATCGCCTGAGGAAATTGGAAAAGAGTTGCATATGGCACCAGATAAAGTGCGTGAAGTTTTAAAAATTGCACAAGAACCTGTATCGCTTGAAACACCTATTGGTGAAGAGGATGATTCTCATCTTGGTGATTTTATTGAAGATGATGTGATTGAATCTCCAGTAGATTATACGAATCGCGTTTTGTTGCGTGAGCAGCTTGATGAGGTCATGGACACCTTGACTGACCGTGAGGAAAATGTTCTGAGGATGCGTTTTGGGCTCGATGATGGTCGTATGCACACCTTGGAAGATGTTGGGAAGCAATTTAAAGTCACACGGGAACGTATTCGCCAGATTGAAGCAAAAGCAATCAAAAAATTGCGTCATCCTCGTCGTTCTAAACCATTACGTGATTTTATGTAAATTAAGCAATTAGTGCAGAGATAAACGTATTTATACTACATTGAGCTTAATGAGTTAAAAACTTACTGACAGAATTCTGTCAGTAAGTTTTTTGTTATCATATCAGTGTATCTTTAATTTAGTACTAAGTTCAGCTTGCGTTCTACTGCCCTAGGGTCTTAGCGCTTTGGCAGGGACAAGACCACTTCGTCTTGCGACTTTATAGGATAGCCGTTTGCGCTAAAGCAGCAACGGATATGCTAGTTGTTTCATCTAGTCGCTTGCGGATTTGAACTCATATTTTTGATGTTAAGCAGACTGTTGCGTACAATTCGCTTAGTTGTTACACCTAGAGATTGTATCCTAACTAACATCGGTGGAGGAGAAATAAATTCCCCGCCAATGAAGTAGCACTTCAAATTTGCTGTGTTTATGAACAAGTTAACGTCTAAAGAAAGTGTTGGGAATCAAGCAGTATCAGTAATTTTTTGTCAGTACTGACAGAAAAAATATTTTCTCAGATTAATCAAATGATTTGCTAATTTAAAAGAAAATGATTATAATAAATTTATCAAAGGTCAAAAATGGTCAAACTTTTTAGTAAGTTAATCGGATAAGATACTTTGATTTTTAAAATTTGATGTAAAATAAGGGTAATCGCTGTCAGTACTGACAGGTTTAAGAAGGAGGAGCAATGACGAGTTCTGTCTATATTGACTCAAATGGAGCAATTGATATTGAACTTGAAGGGGCAAGAAAAGTGCTTTCAATGCGACGGCATCTACTTATTGAACCTTGGCAAGTTGAAAAAATTGAGTTGGTCTCTGATTTGAAAAAGCCCAGGTTTTATACCAAAGTGATGGGAACAAATGCTTGGTACTATGGTGGTTGGTTCCGTGAAAATGGAGAAAATGAGTTTTGGGATGTAAAAAATAACGCCCATGTGCTTGTTATCACTACTAAAGATTTTAAATATAGACATATCTATATTGAAGTCGATTCTGATTTTAAGTTAGACTAATGGAGTTGGTCTGTAAAAGATAAACATTTTTTCTTAGACTCATTGTAGAAAGTGGTATTTGAAAACACTATATTTTCTAAGGTTATTCTCATCAAATGGATGATCACTTATTTAAAAAAACGAATTGGAGTGTTAGAAGTTGGTAAAAATAGAATTGTAATTTTCTATTTTTTGCATTTTCTATTGGCTCCTTGGATTATAGGAGGAAAGCTATGCTTTGTCAAAATTGTAATATCAACGAGGCGACCATTCACCTCTATACAAATGTTAATGGTCAGAAAAAACAAACAGACCTTTGCCAAAATTGTTATCAAATCATGAAATCTGGTGGACAAGAGGCGCTATTCGGTACAAATAATAATGGCACTAGGGGAGATATGGACGAACCATTCAACCCATTTAATGATATTTTTAGTGCATTACATGGTAATGATTTACCAAATGGGCCAGGAACACCTCAAAATCCAGTTCCTCCTACTCAAGCAGGAGGGCGTGGTCCGCGTGGTCCGCAAAATCCTAGAGCTAAACAGCCTAAGGGAATGCTTGAAGAATTTGGAATTAATGTGACAGACAGCGCACGCCGTGGCGAAATTGACCCTGTCATCGGTCGCGATGAAGAGATTAAACGTGTTATTGAAATTCTCAATCGTCGGACGAAAAATAATCCTGTACTAATTGGAGAACCTGGTGTTGGTAAAACAGCAGTTGTTGAAGGTTTGGCGCAAAAGATTGTAGACGGAGATGTTCCACAAAAGCTGCAAAATAAAGAAGTCATCCGACTTGATGTGGTTAGTCTAGTGCAAGGCACAGGTATTCGTGGACAATTTGAAGAACGAATGCAAAAACTGATGGATGAAATCAGAAAGCGCAATGATGTCATTATGTTCATTGACGAAATCCATGAAATTGTTGGTGCTGGCTCTGCTGGTGATGGCAATATGGATGCTGGAAATATCCTAAAACCTGCACTTGCTCGAGGTGAATTACAATTAGTTGGAGCTACGACGCTTAACGAATATCGGATTATTGAAAAAGATGCAGCGCTTGAGCGTAGAATGCAGCCTGTGAAGGTTGATGAGCCTTCAGTTGATGAAACAATCACGATTTTGCGAGGAATTCAACCGCGCTATGAAGATTATCATCATGTAAAATACACAGATGAAGCGATTGAAGCAGCGGCACATTTGTCTAATCGCTATATCCAAGACCGTTTCTTGCCTGATAAGGCGATTGACCTTTTGGATGAATCAGGTTCAAAGAAAAATTTGACTTTGAAATTTGTTGACCCTGAAGATATCAAAAATCGGATTAATCAAGCGGAACAACAAAAAAATGAAGCGATGCGTACTGAAGATTTTGAAAAGGCGGCTCATTTCCGTGATCAAATTGCGAAATTGCGTGAACTGCAAAATCATGAAGTTTCAGACGATGAAATTCCTGTGATTACAGAAAAAGATATTGAACAAATTGTTGAACAAAAAACACACATTCCTGTCGGGATTTGAAAGAAAAGGAACAAACTCAGCTGATTCATTTGGCAGAAGACTTGAAAGCACACGTCATTGGGCAAGATGAAGCAGTAGATAAGATTTCTAAAGCTATCCGTCGGAGTCGTGTCGGTTTGGGTAAGCCTAATCGCCCAATTGGTTCTTTCCTCTTTGTTGGACCTACTGGTGTTGGTAAAACAGAGCTTGCTAAACAATTGGCACAAGAACTTTTTGGTTCAGCAGATAGCATGGTTCGTTTTGATATGTCGGAATATATGGAAAAACATAGTGTGGCGAAACTGATTGGAGCGCCTCCAGGATATGTTGGCTATGAGGAAGCGGGTCAATTGACTGAACAAGTAAGACGTAATCCTTACACGCTGATTTTGCTTGATGAGATTGAGAAAGCTCATCCAGATGTGATGCATATGTTCTTGCAAATCCTTGATGATGGACGTTTAACGGATGCTCAAGGACGTACAGTTAGCTTTAAAGATGCTATTATCATCATGACCTCAAACGCTGGTACAGGTAAGGCTGAAGCCAATGTTGGTTTTGGTGCAGCACGTGAAGGTCGGACGAATTCTGTGCTTGGGCAGCTTGGTGATTTCTTCAGTCCTGAGTTTATGAATCGTTTTGATGGTATCATCGAATTTTCTGCCTTGTCTAAGGAAAATCTATTGAAGATTGTGGACTTGATGCTTGCAGAAGTTAACGAACAAATTGGTCGCAATGAAATTCATCTTGAAGTGACGCAGGCTGCTAAGGAAAAATTAGTTGACCTCGGATATGACCCAGCGATGGGTGCGCGTCCACTTCGTAGAACGATTCAAGACCACATAGAAGATGCGATTGCTGATTTTTACATTGAACACCCAGAATATAAAAACTTGGTTGCTGATTTGATTGACGATGAGATTGTCATTTCAAATCAAGCGCAGGAACCTGCTGAAACAGCGGATGAAGAAGTTCCGGCAGAGTAGGGTGAAAATTAATGTCAAGTGCTGATGGTTTCAAATATCAGATGATGGGAAAACTGACAAGATTTTTCTGAGTCTGTCAGTACTGACAGAAATATGAAGTCAAGACTTATTCAGTGGGAGTTTAACCAAGCAAGTGTCTGTTAAATCCCCCACCTCTTTTAGGTGGAGGGATAAGCAACACTAAGCTTTGCTTTCGTTCTACTAAACATCAGTGGGAGAGAAAGAATCTCCCACTGATGAAGTAATCACTTCAAACTCACCACTGAATTTAAGGTACAACCTTTAGGTGTAACAACTAAGCGACCTGTACACAACAGTCTGCTTAACATCTTCGATATGAGGTCACTTTATCCAAGAAGCCTAGGCGCTAAAAGCGCTAATACCCTAGGGCAGTCGGACGAAATTCAAAGTTAGTGCCGCCTCACTCTCTACCTAAGAGGTAGGGGGTAGTACGCACTTACTTCGATAAAAGCTAACTGATAGATGATCAGTTAGCTTTTTGTATAATGATGAGATTTTCAAATCATTTTCTCATTTAATTCTCATGTGTTAAAATTATAAATGAGAATGAAAGGAAATGAAATGAAAGTAATAAAATGGATAATAGTTATCGGAGCCTCACTTATGATTGGTTGGGGAGCAGGATATATGTCAGCTTATCAGTGGGATTTTCTAAGTGTTTTTGGATTACGTAGCACAGCTCAGATTGATACTGGGGCTGTGAATATTCCACTCGCTGACAATGCTGATGGAAATAGCCCCGATACTGACGGAAATGCTAATGCTGCTGACAATAATACCAATATTGACAACGGTCAAACAACAGCTGACCAAAATTTGACAGGTGAAATCACTTTAGCGCGTGCTCGTGAAATTGCCGAAGCTGATTTGAAGGCACGGGGGATTAATGCCCAATTTCATGCTGATTCGGGAATTGGTATGGAATATGGTCGAAGAGTATGGGAGTTAGAATTCCGCAGTAATGGGCAGTCTATTGAGTACTACATTGATGTGGAAAATGGAAATATTATTAAATTTGAAAAGTGGTAGAATGATAAAAAGTTACTGACAGAATTTCTGTCAGTAACTTTTTATGTTGTTTTAATCTATTTCATCAATCCACTCATCCAGATATCCAAGATTGTAATTGTATTGTGTTTCTTCTGCGACTTGAGCGAGAGAAACATTTGATAAAGTTGAAACAAGAGTATTTTCGATTTCGTCTAATGCAGTCGTGATAGCACAACGTTGGGCTTTTCCAGACTCAGCACCAATGAAATTTTGTAGCAAACCTTGACTTTGAAAAATTCTTCCTCGCCCTTCAATTGCAAGAAAAACATCATAGAAACTAATGTCGTTCAATGATTTATTTAGTGAAAAACCACCGTTTTTACCTGGTGTTGAGCGCAAAAGTCCTTCGTCAACAAGTGACTTGATAATCTTTTTTAGATAAGAGGGAGAAACTTTTAAACGATTAGCAAGAGCGAGAGAACTCATTGTACGATTTTCAGGAAGTCGTGCTAAAATGAGCAGAACATAAACGGATTGTTCCCAACCAGATGATAATTTCATAATAAACTCCTTAAAAATTTTAACTTAGCAAGTACGTGCCAATTCCACACCAATGAAGCAATCACTTCAATTTGTACTCATTCACCTCTAAAGCTACTAAAATCGGATTTAGTAGTTGAACTGTAAAGATATTGACTTTTGATCTTGCAGGCTTTGCTCCCTGAGTAAACGGACAGCGTGGTGAACCACTTCGCCTTGTTACTTTAGCAGCTTTAGAGCGAATGGATACCTGTGGTGTGAAACGAACGTAGACCATTCGCAGAATAGCGCACAAAGTGCGTGGCTTGAGATGCTTGGAAAAAGCGCTCATTTCCTCATTCACATCTTTGATATAATGGTTTAAGCACAATAAGTAGTAGTAGAAAGTTGACAGGAAATGTAAAAAGTAGTATCATCTATATTAGAGATAAGAAATATCTCTAATAGCTATGATTAACTTCATTTAATTATAACAAAAAAAGTGAAAGAACTCATCTTATACTATTTATCAATAAATAATATGAGCATTACTTTAAGGTAAAATAATAATTGAAATTGAAACAAGACTTTGAAGTGATAGGATATAGTTGATGATTTTATATGGCTATAAGTAAATTTGGTATCAAAAATTTAAAAAACGGAGGACTACATCATGGTAGTTAAAGTTGGTATTAATGGTTTTGGGCGTATCGGACGGCTTGCATTACGTCGTATTCAAAATGTTGAGGGTGTTGAAGTAACTCATATCAATGACCTTACTGATCCAGCAATGCTTGCTCATTTGCTCAAATATGACACCACTCAGGGAAGATTTGATGGGAAAGTTGAAGTTAAAGATGATGGATTTGAGGTAAATGGTAAATTTATCAAAGTTACGGCAGAACGCAATCCAGAAGACATTAAATGGGCAGATTCAGGTGTTGAAATCGTACTTGAGGCGACAGGATTCTTTGCTACAAAAGAAAAGGCTGAAAAACATTTACACCCAGGAGGAGCAAAAAAAGTAGTGATTACAGCTCCTGGAGGAAATGATGTGAAGACCATTGTCTTTAATACGAATCATACTATTCTTGACGGAAGTGAAACAGTAATTTCCGCCGGCTCTTGCACAACAAATAGTTTAGCACCAATGGCGGATGTCTTGAATAAGAATTTTGGAGTCAAAGGTGGTACAATGACGACTGTCCACAGTTACACAGGTGACCAAATGACGCTTGATGGCCCACACCGTGGTGGAGATTTCCGCCGCGCGCGTGCTGCTGCTGAAAACATTGTTCCTGCTTCAAGTGGTGCGGCAAAAGCAATTGGACTGGTATTACCAGAACTTGAAGGATTGATGAAAGGTCACGCGCAACGTGTATCAACACCTACTGGCTCAATCACAGAGCTTGTTACAGTGCTAGAAAAACACGTCACTGTTGATGAAATCAATGCTGCGATGAAAGCTGCGGTTAATGAAAGCTTTGGATATAATGTAGATCCGATTGTTTCAAGTGACATCATTGGGATGACTTATGGTTCATTATTTGATGCAACGTTGACAGAAGTTACGGATCTTAAAGATGGTGGTCAGTTGGTAAAAACGGCGGCTTGGTATGACAATGAAATGAGCTTTACTGCTCAACTTATCCGCACTCTTGAGTATCTCGCAAAACTTGGAAAATAAAAGTTAGAATTAGCTTTATTCCACGTTAAGAGGGATATAATTGAAGCGAGATTAATCTTTACTATAAAGGTCAATAAATAAAACGCTCTGTCAGCATACTGACAGAACGTTTTTAACGTATTGACGATTAAAATTTACTGACAAAACCTCTGTCAGTGAATTTTAACTTAGCAAGTGCGTGCTATCTCCGTCCTTTGGGCTCCGGCTGTCCATCCTCGCTACAGCACGAACGTGCCTAGCTACGTACTTCGCACGCCGTTCTACGAATGGTCTATGCAACTTCCTCCGCGATGTGAGATTGTGCCCTAATATCAGTGGGAGAGAAAGAATCCCCCACCAATGAAGTAATCACTTCAATGATATTGGTGATAGGATATGCCAGCAAACGTTGAAAGATTACTTGACAACAAGCATTCCATCTTTGATTTCCCAAGGGTCGTTCATGTTGATATGGTCGTAGAACATGATACCGTTAGTGTGATCAATTTCATGTTGGACACATATTGCTGGAAAATCTTTAAGGCGAATCTTTTTCTTTTCTCCATCTTTATTGACGTATTCTACGGTAACACGTGCGTGACGGACGACATAGCCTGGCACCTCGTGGTCAACAGAAAGGCATCCCTCCCCACCTTCAACCGCAGCATCTTGAACAGAATGGCTAATAACCTTAGCATTATACATAATTTCGCGCATTTTATAGGCTTCTTTGGGTGCAATTTCATTGCCTTCTTCATCAAACTCGGATTCATTGGGAATTAAAACAGCAATTACCTTTTTGAGCAGTCCAAGCTGATTTGCAGCTAGTCCAACGCCACCACGAAGTCCTAATTTTTCACTCATCACGGGGTCTTGCGAATGGTGCAAGAACTGCAACATTTTTTCGCCTAAGATGATATCTTCATCTGATAATGGGAATGTGGCATCAGAGGCAACTTCACGCAAAGTAAAAAAACCTTCACGAACAATATCATCCATATCAATCATATGACTTGCCGTAATCAAATTTTGTTGAATTTCATCAGGAGTCAGTTGACTTAATTTATTATTTATTTCTTCACCAGTCATTTTTTAGTCCTTGTCTAAACATTGGGTGTACTTTATCAGCATTTGGACCCAACAAGTATTTTTTAAATATAAGCTAATTATATCATATTTTTACTGACGAAAATGGTAAAATTGTACTATGGAATTCTGTCAGTATTTTTATGAAAATATTGAGCAGATATACTGCCTTGCGCTTTAGTGTCTAAGCAAAGGGACAAATGCTCTGAGCGCAAGAATCGGATTGCGTGGAACGCAAAAGTTGCGATTGCGACTAGGCGCTTTGCCTTTTGCTCTTGCAAGCTTTGCTTGCTAAGCAAACGGACAGCGGAGCAACGAAGTTGCGGAGACCGTTCTCAGAACGGCGTGCAAAGCACGTAGCACCGTAGCGAGCATCGACAACGTAGCGCAACGAAGTGATTTCTAAATGGGACATTTGGAAATCAAAGAGTATTAGGTGATAAAATGAAAACTTACAGAAAAAGTGTCGCAGCAGTCATTGTCAATAGCGAGCATAAAATTTGGCTAGGCGAGCGTTCTTATGCGCCCGAAACCTATGGATTTGTGCAAGGAGGGATTGAAGCGACTGATGCAACAAATGAGGCAGCTTTGCGACGCGAATTTCGTGAGGAAATAGGTACAGATGATTTTACAATTCTGTCAGTACTGACAGAAACACTGTATTATGATTTCCCAAAAAACAAACGGCAAAATTACCTCGGTCAAGCGCAGCAGTTTTATCTCGTTCGACTGACAGACTTATCAAAAATTAATTTGGTTACTGACGAACCAGAGTGGCTATCTTACAGCTTTGTCAGTACTGACGAAATCAAAAATTATGATTTAAACATGGAAAGAAGCAACTATCTCAAGGCTTTAGCTTACTTTGAAAAGGAAATCTGAAAATGAAAGAATATCGTAAAAATGTTGCAGCAATCATTATCAATCGCGAACACAAAATTTGGCTTGGAGAGCGTGCTGACAAGATGGCATGGGGTTTTCCGCAAGGTGGTATTGATAAAGGAGAGCTACCTGAGGCAGCGCTCTATCGTGAGATGATGGAGGAACTTGCAACTAACGAATTTGAACTCATTGCCCAATATCCTGGCACCTTGAAATATGACTTTCCAGCAGATATGGAATTTCCGACATGGACTTATGCAGGACAAGAGCAATACTACTTTTTGATTAAGTTGCGTGATACAGCAAAGATAGACTTTAATAGTCACCCAGAAGAAATAGAATTTTTAACCTATAAATTTTTGTCACTTGATGAAATTCGTCAAATAGATTTTGATTTTAAAGACAAAGTTTACAAGAAAGCGCTGGATTATTTTGAACCTTTTATCATTAAAGGAGAAAACTAATGTGGGCGAGAAATTGTAAAAATTGTGGAGCCTCGTCTTTTAATCACGAGAAGGGGAAGATGATTTGTACTTATTGTGGAACAGAATATAAAGAAGATGTCAAGCCACGCAGTCGCAAAAATATTTGGCTGAGTATCCTTGCACTTACTTTTGTTGCGATTCTTATTTTGAGCTATCTCATAGCACGCCCAAACTTTGCTAAAGTGACAAAACAGACGATTTCCTCCTCTATGCGAACAAAAATTAACTATGGTGTGGTCAACGGCTCTGTGAATAGTCCACAATTTGCGCATGAACACATTAATAGTCTCAAAGGCTGGACGCTCGTAAAATATCAAAATATTCATCTTGCTGAACAACATATTAACCAAGCGAGCGCTTATCCAACTTATACAAATGGTGATTTATATACAAATGTAGAAAAAATAATAGGGAGTAAACCCACCAAGTTAGAAGAATCAAGAACCCAAGGGACAGATATCCAAGTTACGGCGACTTGGGATAGCGGAGCAACTCTCAAGGATGGCACAGTAAGTATTATGCTGATTTATGATAAAGCAACCGGGCAAATCACAACAAAAATTTTAACAGGACAAGTCTATGGGAACTAAACCAAGCTGTAGAAACTGTGGAGCAAATCAATGGCTCACTCAAAATGGCAGAACTTATTGCGCCTATTGCCATACTGAATACGAAAGCAAACCTTTACGAGCAAGAAGCCGAAAGCTTATCTGGTTGTCCCTTGCGATACTTTCGCTTTGTTTTATTATTGTACTTGCCATCATTGTAAAACCCAGCCTATCCGCTCGCGCAACAAAATTAACCAATATACAAAATTCATCAAGCGTTTCCGACAAAGTATACGAGCAAAATTTAAGTAGCAATATAGCCGAATCCGCCGAAAAGAAGGAAATTGCTCGGAAAAATATTGAGAGAGTTGTAGGCTGGACGATGAATAAATACAACGCAGTCAAACTCGCTGGTTTTGTTAGTCACAAAAATGATAAAAATGGAGATTATGTTGGTGGAACGGTCTATTCCAATCTTGTAAAAGAAATCGGGCAACCAACTAGCCTGATTGAGTATACCCAGTATTATCCGACAGGGACCGCGATTGAAGGTAAAGCAACATGGAACAGCACGGATGAGTCTGTCAGTATCATCATTTATTACGACAAAAGTTATGACCAAGTTATTAATAAACAACTCTATGTCAATAACCAACTTGTTGATGGATACAATTATTAATACTGTTTAATTTCTAAAAAGAACGTTTAGAAATTACTCCGCTCCATTGTCGATGCACCACGGGTATCCGTAGAACATTTGTCCTCTATTCGTAAGTCAGCAGAGCTGACAACGATAGAGGCATTCGCTCTATCTCTGCTTTTCTACGCTGTCGATTTCACTATCTCCACTGTCCATGCTCGCTATGGTGCTACGTGCTTTGCACGCCGTTCTGCGAACGGTCTCTCCGCTGTCCGTTTGCTTAGCAAGCAAAGCTTGCAAGAGCAAAAGGCAAAGCACCTAGTCGCAGTGGCAACCGACTAAAGTCGGAAGTTCAAATCGCAATCTGTAAAGCAGCAAGGCGAAATAGTTCGCTATGAAACAACTAGCATATTCGTTGCTGCTTTAGCGCCAATGGCTATCCTATAAAGTCGCTAGTTGCAATCGCAACTTTTGCATCTTACGTAAACCATTTCTTGCGCTTGACGCAATGCGTCAAGGGAGCAGATAAGAAAAGCAATGCCATCGCAAGGCAGTACATTTGCATTTTAACTACTAAGTCCGCTAATTTAGATTTAGAGATGAACCAGTATAAAAACAAAAGGAAAAAAATATGCCAATAGAACGTATTACAACCAATAAATTTGACCTTGTTAGTAAATACAGTCCAGCAGGTGACCAAGGTGAGGCAATAGAAGAACTTGTAGAAAATATTGAAAATGGTGAAAAAGCACAAATTCTACGCGGTGCAACAGGAACGGGAAAAACTTACACCATGAGTCAAGTCATTGCTCGCACTGGCAAACCAACACTTGTCATGGCACACAACAAGACTTTAGCAGGTCAACTTTACAGTGAGTTCAAAGAATTTTTCCCGAATAATGCAGTTGAATATTTCGTAAGCTACTACGATTATTATCAACCAGAAGCTTATGTTCCAAGCTCTGATACTTATATCGAAAAAGATAGTTCAGTGAATGATGAAATCGACAAACTTCGTCATAGCGCAACAAGTTCACTTCTTGAGCGTAATGATGTGATTGTTGTCGCATCAGTCAGTTGTATCTATGGATTAGGCTCACCCAAAGAATATCAAGATAGTGTTGTAAGCTTGCGCCCAGGTCAAGAAATCTCACGAGATTATTTGCTCAATGAACTTGTTGGTATCCAATTTGAACGTAATGATATTGACTTTCAACGTGGACGCTTTCGAGTTCGAGGAGATGTTGTTGAAATCTTTCCAGCTTCCAGAGATGAACACGCTTTTCGTGTTGAGTTTTTTGGTGATGAAATTGACCGAATCCGTGAAATAGAGGCTCTTACAGGACAAGTCTTAGGTGAAGTTGACCATCTTGCGATTTTCCCAGCGACTCACTTTATGACAAATGACGAGCGCATGGAAGAATCTATCGAGAAAATAGAGCTAGAACTCCAAAAACAACTCAAAGTTTTTCGAGAAGAAGGAAAACTCTTGGAAGCTCAGCGTCTAGAGCAACGCACTAATTATGACATCGAAATGCTTCGAGAAATGGGCTATTGTAACGGTGTCGAAAACTACTCACGACATATGGATGGACGTGAAGAAGGAGAGCCTCCTTATACTCTGCTTGACTTTTTCCCAGATGATTTTTTGATTATGATTGATGAGTCACATATGACGATGGGACAAGTGAAAGGGATGTATAATGGTGACCGTGCCCGAAAAGATATGTTGGTCAACTATGGTTTCCGTCTTCCATCAGCACTTGATAATCGCCCATTGAAACGTGAAGAATTTGAAAGTCATGTGCATCAGATTGTCTATGTTTCAGCAACTCCAGGGGATTATGAGA
This sequence comes from Lactococcus protaetiae, assembly GCF_006965445.1. Classification (NCBI taxonomy): domain Bacteria; kingdom Bacillati; phylum Bacillota; class Bacilli; order Lactobacillales; family Streptococcaceae; genus Lactococcus; species Lactococcus protaetiae. The sequence goes on from NZ_CP041356.1 coordinate 1,102,689, forward strand.
TGGAGCAAACTGACACAATTGTTGAACAAATCATCAGACCAACAGGACTTCTTGACCCAGTTGTTGAGGTTCGGCCGATGATGGGACAAATTGACGATTTGGTTGGAGAAATTAACAAGCGAGCTGAAAAAAATGAGCGTGTTTTTGTTACAACACTTACCAAAAAAATGTCAGAAGATTTAACTGCTTATTTTAAAGAAATGGGAATTAAGGTCAAGTATATGCACAGTGATATTAAGACTTTAGAGCGAACAGAAATTATACGTGATCTCAGGCTTGGTGTCTTTGATGTACTTGTCGGTATTAACCTGTTGCGTGAAGGAATTGATGTTCCCGAAGTGAGCTTAGTTGCTATCCTTGATGCAGATAAAGAAGGATTTTTACGTAACGAACGTGGCTTGATTCAAACAATTGGTCGTGCTGCTCGTAATAGTGAAGGTCATGTCATCCTCTACTCAGATATGGCAAAACCACTGGATGAAAATGAGCCAGCAGACAAAGAAATTCTTGATACAGGATATTTCACAGAATATCAAGGTGAAAAATATAAGATTACACGCAGTATGCGCCATGCGATAGATGAAACTTCACGACGACGTGAAATCCAGATGGCTTACAATGAAAAACATGGTATTGTACCAAAAACGATTGTCAAAGAAATCCGTGATTTGATTGCAATTACAAAGAAATCTGAATCAGGAGAAATAGAAGAAGTTGATGCAAGTGCAATGACGAAGAAAGAACGTAAAGCTTTAGTTTCAAAACTTGAAAAGGAAATGCAAGAAGCAGCATCAGCACTCGATTTCGAAGGAGCAGCTCAATTGAGAGATATGGTATTGGAACTTCGTGCAATGGATTAGCCCCAGAGTATTTGACAATGAATATAAATGAAGTCAAGACTTATTCAGTGGGAGTTTCGTAAAACATTTGTCCATTTTCTCTAGTCGCTGTCTTCGCTGCGCTACGCTGTCCGTTTGATTGCCATTTGGCGTTGGCTCTATTCTTGTCACTTTAGTGACTTAGAGATAGAGGACAAATGTTCATCGGCACTTTAGTGCCTTACAGCCAATGCCTTTTGCTCTTGGGGCTTTAGCCCTAAGCAAACGGACAAATGTCCTAGGGTCATGCGAAGCTAGCTGCTAAAGCAGCAAGAGCAAAAGGCAAAGCGACTGATAAAAGGGCAACTCACCACTGAATTTAGGGTACAACCTCTAGGTGTAACAACTAAGCGACCTGTACGCAGCTAAAGCTGCAACAGTCTGCTTAACATCTTCGATATGAGGTCACACCGTAGCGAAGCTTCGTTATCCATTCTAAAGTCGCAAGGCAAAGTGGTCTTGTCCCAGAAGCCTAAGTGCTATCTCCGCTTCGCTGCGCTGTCCACTCTCGCTAAGTGGCTAAAGCCACAAGTCGAGTCGCAAAGCACTAATGCCCTAGGGCAGTCGGACGAAATTCAAAGCAATACTTGTTTTGATAAAAATTCACTTTATAGTGAATTTTTTTATATTTTTTCAATAAAAATACTTGACACAGTAAATTATAAGTGTATAATTATACCTATTATATTTATAAAATAGGAGATTAAACATGAACATTAAGAAAATTGCATTGGGAATAATTGGATTGGCAGCGGTAGCGACTTTGGCGGCTTGTGGAAACGCAAATGCATCTTCAAGTAATCAATTGGATAAAGTTAAGAAAGCCGGTGTACTAAAAGTTGCACTATCACCAGACTATCCACCCTTTGAATTTCAAATGATTAAAAATGGAAAAAATGCAATTGTTGGTTCAGATGTTGATTTAGCCAACGCGATCGGTAAGAAGCTGGGAGTTAAGGTGCAAATTGAAAGTATGGACTTTAATAATGTATTGGCGAGCTTAACGACTGGAAAAGCAGATATCGCTATTTCTGGCATTTCAAAAACACCTTCTCGTGAAAAAAGTGTTAATTTTTCAAATGTATATTATTCATCAGATAACTATCTGGTCGTTAAAAAATCTGATTTGAATAAATATACTTCTATTTCAGATTTTAAAGGTAAAAAAATCGCAGCACAAAAAGGTTCTATTCAAGAAGGAATAGTGACAAATCAACTTAAAGGCGCTGCTGAAATTGCATTACCACAGATTGGTGATGAAATTAATGAAATCAAAGGCGGACAAGTACAAGGTGCCGTAATTGAAGAATTGATTGCAAAGAGTTATGTAGCTGCTAATCCTGACTTAGCTATCTCAAAAGTGACACTTAAAATGCCCGAAGATAGCTATGGTTCAGCTGTTGCTCTGCCTAAAGGTTCATCAGAACTAACAAAAGTGGTCAACAGTGTCATTAAAGAACAACTTAAAAACGGACAAATTGATAAAGATATTCAGAAAAATTATGCCTTGTCAGAAGCCAATAAATAGATTGGGGTTTCTATTAAAACGACAAATGAACAGGCATAAGGAGAGTTATGGAAGCGTCAGTTGAATTATTAAAAAAATTAGTATCTATTCCATCTGCATCAGGGAATGAGAAAGAGATTCTAGAATATATTGAGCAATGGTTAATAGATAAAAAATTCGATTTTGTATTACGTGAAAAAAGTTTTGTTGCAGGACAAATTAAGGCGCAAGTGAAAGCTAAGAAAGCGGTCATTTTTGCTGGTCATATTGATACTGTTGTTGCTGGAAATTTGGAGGACTGGAATTTTCCTCCAACTGAGCCACAAGTCAAAGATGGAAAAATTTTCGGTCTTGGTGTAAGCGACATGAAAGGCGGAGATGTTGGTAATTTAATTGCTGCAGCTGATTTTGTAGGAGAAGCGCTCACACAGGATATTTGGGTTGTAGGGACAGCTAATGAAGAACTAGATGGTAAAGGTTCAGAGGATTTTGCAAATTGGTTCGTAAAAAATACAGATTATCAATCAGCAGTTTGCATTATTTCGGAACCAACAAGCCTGAATAAAATTTATGTTGGACAGCGTGGGAATCATTTTATGAAGCTGCATTTTACAGGAAAAGCAGGTCATGCTTCACATCAAGAGCATTTTGGATTGAGTGCTTTGGGGACAGCAAGTCAGTTTTTGGCAAATATTGATACTATTGCTGAAGATTTAAAGAAGTATAAAAATCAGGTTTTAGGAGTTCCATCATTTGTAGCGACGTCCATTCAGGCTGGAGATTCAAGTTCACCAAATAAAACAGCAGATTATGCAGATGTAGTAGTAGATTGTCGTCTAACGCCAGAGCTAGAAGAGGTTTTTGAAGCTTATATGGAGGAGTTAGGTAAAAAATACAACTTTACTTATGAGAATGTTGTAACTCCAGTATTATCTACTTTGACAGATGGACAGGCTCCTTTTGTAGAAATATTGAAAGAATTATCTGATGCGACAACGACTGCTGCTGTCGGTTCAAATGACCAAGGCTTTTTTGAAAATATTGGGGTCAGTACAGTAGTATTTGGACCAGGAGAGCATGATCAGGGACACGTTGCCAATGAATATTTTATTATTGAGAACTTGGAGAAACATATTCAATTATTAAAGCAATTTATTCATCAGATGCAGTAAAATAAAAATGTTACTCAATCGAGTAACATTTTTATTATTTTGTTTGTTCAGCAGCTTCATCAACGATGAAAGTAAATTGGCAAGTCGTTACTTTTTTACCATCAACATAAGCAGCAGCATCAGCCGTCCCAACTTTTCCTCGGAATTTAGTAATTTCAAATTCGAGTTTCATAACATCGCCAGGTACAACTTTTTGGCGGAACTTAGCTTTGTCGATTCCACCGATATAAGCCATTTTACCTTGAAATTCTTCTTTTTTGAGAATCAATATCGAACCAGCTTGAGCAAGTGATTCAAGAATCAAAACACCTGGAAAAGTAGGATTGCCTGGAAAATGACCATTGAAAACTTCTTCATTGATTGTCACATTTTTTGTGGCAATGATTTTATTTTCAGAGAGTTCATCAACATAGTCAATAAACATGATTGGGTAGCGATTAGGAATAACTTCCATCACTTCAGTTGCGGTCATGGCATATTGTTTTGTCATTGTATTCTTTTTCCTTTTACGAATTTATGGATACTTATAATTATATCACGTAAGATAGATTTTGTTATATTTGAACATGTTTTTTTTACTTACCGAGTGCTTCTATGAATGTGAAGTGTTATGAACTAATATAAGCAGAGAATTGAGAAACTCTAACTTGACAGTTCGGCATTTTTAAGTTAAAATTTTATGTATCAAGTATTTTGATATACAAAACCTTTTACATTTAATCTTACCAATTTCTTGTGAAAGTGTCAACTTTTTTATTAAAGATATGAGAAGTGCTCACTTACAGGCTATGAAAGATAGAAAAATCTATGGTTTCGCATAATCGCAGGCTCTAGGTTTTATCTTTTTTTACGGGCTTTTAAGTGAAAGGCTGGTATTTATACTCAACTAACTTTAAACCATCTGTGAGTGTTTTTAGCGAATCTAGTATAAAAATATCAGAGTGTGCTTTGAATTCAATTATTAAATTAAAGAAAAGGACTTATTTTATTTATGTTTTTAGAAGGTAAAAAGATTGTCGTTATGGGTGTCGCCAACAATAAATCTATTGCTTGGGGATGTGCAAAGGCGTTGAAAGATCAAGGTGCTACACTAATTTATACTTTCCAAAATGAACGTATGGAAAAACAATTGGCAAAATTGGCTGAACCGGAAGATTTGCTTATTGAATGTGATGTTGCTTCTGATGAATCAATTCGTCGTGCTTTTTCAACAATCGAAAGTCGTGTAGGGAAAATTGATGGTTTAGTTCATGCTGTTGCTTACTCTAAAAAAGAAGAACTTGGCGGGAATGTCACTGATATTTCACGTGACGGTTATGCGCTGGCACAAGATATTTCGGCTTATAGCTTGCTTGCTGTTTCCAAAGCCGCAAAACCTTTGCTCAATAAGGGTTCTGGTATTGTAACTTTGACTTACATGGGTTCAGTTCGTGCGATTCCAAACTACAATGTCATGGGGATTGCTAAAGCGGCACTCGAATCTACAGTTCGTTATCTTGCTGCTGAAATGGCACACGTTGGTGTTCATGTAAATGGTATTTCTGCTGGTGCAATTAAAACGCTTGCTGTATCAGGTGTTTCAGGTTATAAAGATTTGATTAAAGAATCTGATAGCCGTACAGCAGATGGTATTGGTGTAACAATCGAAGAAGTAGGGCAAACTGCTGCTTTCCTTGTTAGTCCTCTTGCTGCGGGTATCATTGGTGACATCATTTATGTTGATAAGGGTGTTCATTTGACTTAAGAATAATGAAAAGCACTGACAGAAACTCTGTCAGTGTTTTTTGATATATCTTATCAGCCAATTATCACGGATTTCTTGAGAAATGGGGCTGTCAGTATGCTGACAGCTCTTTTTGATTTGCATTTTTCTATGAGGGACCATGAGAAAAGGCAGATGATGGATGGAGAAAAATTTGACTTTTGCAGTTTCTGAGCCAGATTTTAGGGCAGTTCCATCGATGATTCTTCCTGTGAAGATATACTGACGGTCATCGAGCTCGATGTTATCGTACTGACCTGAGTATTGGTCAATCTTTATCTGGAAACCTGTTTCTTCAAAATACTCGCGAACTGCAGCCTCCATAGGACTTTCGCCTGAGTCAATATGTCCACCAGGTAAATCCCAAAGGGGAAAGTCGCGACGTTTGACTAATAAAATCTTATCATCTTTTTTACAAATGGTAAATGCTCCCGATGTTTTCATAGCGTAATAATAGCATAAAACACTTGGTCTGACAAGATTTTTTAAATCATTCTTTATAAATAAGAAACTCTGTCAGTTCAATGCGATTAACGTGAGCATTGAATCGGCGGATAAAATCTTCATCAGCAGAGCTGATAAAGCTGTCAGTACACTGACAGAGTTTTCTTTTTATTTTCGGTTTTGTTTACCAGCGTTTCGGCCGCCTTTTTTGCGTTCTTCATCATTTCTTTCGCTAGTGATCGCTTTAAAATTTTCTTGAACAGATGTTGGAGTAACATCTTTGACGCCTTCATCATTGATTTTTGGAGGATTTTTTGTAAATTCTTCGTCAATTTTACGACGCATCCGAGGCTTCATAATGAAAGTAATGATGACTTGTTGGATGACAATAACGAAACCACCAACAGCCCAGTAGAGTGCAACTCCAGCAGGTGACATGAAGCTGAAGATAACAATCATGGCAGGACTCATAATCAACATTGTCATTCCTGTTTTCTTTTGCTCTGGAGTCATTGAAAATGTTGAAATCCAAGTTTGGAGGAAGTAGAGTACTCCTGAGATGATTGTTAAAATGATGCTAGGGTGACCAAGTGGGATACCAAAGAAAGTTGCATTTGAAATTCCTTGAGTATAGGCAGCGGCATTATAGAGCGCGATAAAGAAAGGCCATTGTATCAGCATTGGTAAGCAGCCAATCGAGGCAAGCATGTTAATCCCATTATCTTTTTGGGCTTTCATGAGTGCTTGTTGGGCAGCCATTTTTTCTTCGGAAGTTGTTGCTGATTTTAAACGTTCATTTAATGGAGCAAAAACAGGAGCGAGATAAGCCGTTTTTTCTTGCATATATGTTGATTTGTAGGCTTGATTTAAACCTAAAGGCAAAATCAAGAAACGAATAATCAAGGTAACAAGAATAATTCCCCAGCCATAACCTAAACCGAGATTATGGGCAAAAAGGTCAACAAACCCAGACATGGGACGGACAAGGAGATTATAGGTCAAACCATGAGTAGCGGCTTGCGTGGGGACACGAACGCCGTTAACAACATGAGTCTGAACACAGCCAGATAGAAGCAACAGCGCTGCCACAGAAATTCCGGCTAGGGTTAATTTTTTCTTTGAATTTTTCAAAATAAGTTCACTTTCTATAAAGATGAGTTAGAGTGTAAAGTGTAAAAAACCTAAATAGTGAAGCACAGCTTCTTTACAGTCAACAGGTTTGAAATCACCAGTTGACATTACTACCTTATCGGCTTGAGGATATGCTAGTTGTTTCATATAGTCAATTGTCACTGCAACTTGGGGTCTTAGTTAAGTATCATATCATTGCTTCAGCACATAGTTAGGCGAGCATGGATAGCGCAGCAACGAAATTGCGGAAAACGTGAAATCGACAGTAGAGTTATCTACTAATTTTCAGAAAAAGTTAGAGATGACTGTACTAGCTACTCTTTCAAGAGATAAAGAATACAACACAAGCAGTGTTTTTGAACACATCTACTCATAAATTAAACATACTTTACCATTTTACCTGATTTTTTGTTGAAATTCAATAGGACTAAAGCCCGAAAAATCACGGAGATAGTTGACAAAAAGCTGTCAGTTCAATGCGATTACCATGAGCATTGAATCGGCGGATAAAAGTTTTGTCAGCGAAGCTGAAAAAGCTGTCAGCATACTGACAGCTTCATTTTTATTAATAAGAGTCTTGTCAGCAATATTTTCTGGCAAATCAGATGTTAAAGTTCGTCGTCCATAGCAATAACAGTTTTCAAAATTGCTGCTGTTTCTTGCCAGTCACGCACTGTAATTGTTTCGATGCCCATTTGCACAACAGGGTAGTCATTACCACCAGGTTGAGTCATATCACCAAAATAAAGGATTTCAGGTTTAGTCACATTGAGTTCTTTCATCATATGATTCATACCAAATTCTTTGTTTTGTCCTGGAACAAATCCATTGATTGTTGTTGTACCTGCAACTTCAAATTCGAAATCAGGAGCGTATTTAGAGGCGAGCTTCGCAATTTCATTACGTTTGGTCATGTCTGGATCCCAAGCTTGTTTTGCCTCAACACCAGCTTTTTGACCGATTGCAGAATAGGCAATCATTGACTCACGATTTTCATTGATTTCGTCGCCTGGAAGAAGCACTGACTCATCCCAATGTCCAAGTTCTTTAGCTGCTTTTTCAAGTGCTCCATGATAGCGTTTGCTTGCTCATCGGTTAATGAGAAATTAAAGACTTGTTTCCATTCACCATTTTCATGAGCATAGTATTGTGTGCCTTGTGCGACAAATAAATGAAAATTATCTAAGTTTGCAGTTTCGGGCAAATTATTGATAATTTGAATCAGAAATTGGTCGTATTTTTGCCCACTAATTGGAGCAATGATATATTTCTGAGACAATGTTGCGAGCAACTCAGCCATTTCAGGAAAGATTGGCATTTTTGGTTCGTTGAGTGTGTTGTCAATGTCGAAACTTAAGATTTTTTTCATAAGTCTTTCTCCTTTAAGGTACAAAAACGACTGACTTGACTTTGAGAAGTAGCTAAAACGGGCTAGTCTATTTTTCAAAGCCAAGTCGTTTTCGTTCGTTTTATTTTTTATTTATCAACGCTTACATTATAACACTTTTATAACAAAAAACACAGTCAAACTATGAATGAGACTGTGTTTTTTTCATTATTGATTACCTCTAGCTTTGGATAAAGCAGGGACAATTGCCATTGTCAAGATGACTGCGATGACAACTTCAGCGATAGAATTTCCAGTGATAATAGAAGCGAGTAAAGCACCAAAAGTTTGTTTAGTGACAGCTCGAAAGAATAAGAAGATAAATCCGAGGACAAGCACAGTATTTGTCGCAGTGCCGACGAAGGCAGCCAGACCAGCTCCAAACTGATTTTTACTCATTTTGTAAATGTAATAAGGAAAAACTCCGATTAAAATTCGAGGAACAATAGCGATAACTAAAGCCCAAATTGAACCATGATTCGTTCCAGGAATAGGTTGTAAAGGGCTGAACATGAAGCTTGAAGGCAAGGTGACTACAGTCGCGTTAACCACGCTGATAATCCCCATCACTAAACCAAGGAACGCGCCTTTTTTGCTCCCAAGAACGATTGAGCCGATAATCACTGGAATGTGCAATAGCGTGGGAACAATTGGCAAAGGCCAGACACTATAAACAATCTGGCTTAAAATTTGGACAACGACCATGATTGCGATAAAAATCGCAAGAATCGCAACGTCAGATGCTTTAGAATTTTTCATATTTACCTCGTTTTATAGGGATTGCTCAATGCTTGATAAGATGTCTGGTAGGTCAGCAAGTGCGCCCTCTCCAAAGTCTCCACAGGCAAGTAAAGATTTTTTAGGTTGAATAATATTATAATCTATTTTCTTAAGAATCTCAATATTTCGTTGCGTTAACGGATTTTGGTACATTTTCGTATTCATCGCTGGCGCAAGATATTTTGGCACGCTAGGCTCTAAAGCGAGTGCGACACTTGTCACGATATCATTTGCAGCACCTTGCGAGAGACGGCTGATAGTGTCTGCGGTAGCGGGTGCAACGAGAAATAGTTCTGTGTTTTTAGCAAGGTCAATATGGTTGACAATTTCAGGACGTTCCTCGTCCATGACATTAAAGTGAACTTTGTTTTTGGAGAGGACTTGAAGAGTCAGAGGAGTGATAAATTGAGTAGCGGCGTGAGTCATGAGTACAGTGACCTCATGATTTTGCTTTGTCAGTAACGAAACAAGGTCAGCAGCTTTATATGCGGCAATGCTGCCTGTAACAGCTAAAGTGATTTTTGTCATGATCAGTCCTTTCTGGGGTTGAAGTCCGAACTTATACTAGTTCACCTTTAATTTTACATAGTAAAATTATTAGATGGCTACGCTGTCCATTGGCTGTATTTCTACTTTGCTCTGCTTCCGACACTATCTCCGCAACTTCGTTGCTTCGCTGTCCATGCGAAGCACCTAGTCGCAGTGGCAAGCCACTAGGTGAAGCAACTAGCATATCCGTAAGCGCTAAAGCGCCAACGGCTATCCTATAAAGTGGTAAGTTCAAATCGCAATCTGTTGAAGCGTAATGCCAAATATAATCAAACGGACAAATGTTTTACGCGCAAGAAGAGGTTTGCGTGAAACGCAAAGCTTTTAATTGCGACTCGGTGCTTTGCCTTTTGCTCTTGCTGCTTTAGCAGATTGCGATTTGAACTTGCCACTTTAGTGGCTTAGTGAAATCGACGGCGAAGCAAAGCGGAGATAGAGCGAATGGATACCCGTGGTGCATCGACATCGTAGCGCAGTGAAGTAATTTTTAAATGGAACATTCAGAAATTAAACAGTATTAGTGTCAATTTGTTGTTGATTTTTATAGTGAATTAGCTATAGTACGTTTTTGATACTGACAGAATTTTGTCAGCAATTTCAGATTTTGTATGGAGTTCCTCCATACTGTCAGTACTTACAATAAAGGCTTTGTGCTGACTGTTTTTGATATTTTCAAGATCATTTGCAATGATGAAATCGGCTCGAGTACTGATGAGTTTTTCTTTGGCAACATCAAGCAATTCTTGCTTCTCCACTCCTGCAAGCAATTTGAAACCAAAAAGAAGTACATGAGGGTTCCAAGTTTTGATAAAACTAATAATTTTGGGTGTTTTTTCCAAAAGCATAATTTGATAATTAGATTTTGATGAGATTTTTTTGGCATGATGAGGATGAAAATTAAGTAAATCTTGTTCTGTCAGTACTGACGGAAAATTTTCGAGTCCAGTCATGTAAAGGGGCGATAATCACTGACTGCCATGCTATGGACGACCACATCTACTAAGGGAACACAGCGTTTCATTTCCTTGTAAAGATTCTCAGTTCCCATGATTGTGATAATCTTTAACCGTTGGTTCGCTTGTGGTAAAACTGCTTTGTCACCAGCAAGAAGAATAACTTCATGTCCATCTTCTAAAAAACGCTCTGCAGTTAATTTGCCAAGTCCTCCTGTAGCAAAATTACTGATGCCACGCACGCTGTCAATAGGTTCAGTTGTTCCACCAGAAGTAATTAGAACTTTCATTTTTATATTTAAACTTTCATATTTAGTTTTTTAGAAAAATTGTACGATATAACATACAGAAATGACTATAACGTCAGACCAGTGTCTTGAGGGCAAAAATTGTGAGAAAAAGTAAAATCTCATTTTATCAGTTGTTCTGTAATCAGCGTGCCTTTAGTTCTCGAAGTTTTAACTTAGCAAGTGCGTGCTATCTTCGCCCTTTGGGCTACACTGTCCATCCTCGCTATGGTGCTACGTGCTTCGCACGCCGTTCTGCGAACGTTCTACGCAACTTTGTTGCTCCGCTGTCCGTTTGCTTAGCTGCTAAAGCAGCACTAAGCTCCGCTTTAGTTCTACTGCCCTAGGGTCTTGCGCTTAGACTTCAGGGACAGGGTGACCTCATATCTTTGATGTGAGGTTGTACCTTAACATTGATGGGGAGAAACCCCGCCAATGAAGTAATCACTTCAATCGCTAAGTAGGTGGACAGCGTAGACAGTTTATAGAACAGAGCACTGAGTGATGTATTCTGCTACATTTTTACACTAGGACAGTTATAAAGTACCATAAATCATTCGTATTTTTTACAATAATTTTGCTATGGAACTCACTTGTATTTTATCTTATTAAAAATTAATTTTCAAGCATACCTACCTCATTGACTGAAAATGCAAAAAAAAATATCTGTCAGTACTGACAGATGTTTTTACTGGCAGTATCAATGTTCATGAGTTATCGCATCAAACTGACAGCATTTCTCTTAATTCTTTTTACGCATTTCACCCGCTTGAAAAAGTGTTCCTTCAGGCAAATCAGTGAAAATAACATTTATCGCTGATGCAGGAGCACCTGCGTGTTTAGTAATTGATTCAGTAATTTCTTTAGCTATAGCAGCTTTTTGCTCCAGCGTGCGTCCTTCAAAAAGTTCAACATGGACAAAGGGCATAAACTTTGGTTCTGGTGTGGAATGTCCACATCAGCCTTTCTGTTATTATGAAAGTATTTTATCATAAAATCAATATTTACACCATTTCTGTCAGTACTGACAGAATCATTTATTTTTAAAATTCTATTGTAAAAGAGTGTATTTTATAGTATAATCAAGGAATTAGGAAAAAAATAAGAAGCTCAAGTTTTGAGCACTACAAACAAAAAGTAACTAGTTATAGTTCTTATTTTTTTGCAATAAAAATTAGAAGAAAGATAATAGCAAAAGCTATCTCTTTTTTTCTAACCCAAATCGGAGCGCTTACCTTGTGATAAGCGCTCCGATTTTAACTTAGCAAGTGCATGCTATCTCCGCCCTTTGGGCTACGCTGTCGATGCTCGCTACGGTGCTGGAGCACCTAGTCGCAATCGCAATTCCCCCACCTCATAAGGTGGCAGGATAAGCAGCACTGAGCTCTGCTTTCGTTCTACTGCCCTAGGATCTTAGCGCTTTAGCGCTTAGACTTCAGGGACAGGGTGACCTCATATCTTTGATGTGAGGTTGTGCCCTAACATTGGTGGGGGAGAAAGAATCTCCCACCAATGAAGTAATCACTTCAACAAAGTTTGTCCTCTTTGAAATGAGTGAAAAAGATAAATCGCACAAAGAACTATACTTTCTTACGCGATTTCCTATCTATGTGTTTTTAACACTCCACTGTCAGTTTGTTTATCTCCTGAAACAGCAAGAGCAAGAGCAAGAGAAGAGCCAAGTAGCATTTTTCATCATTTCAAAGCAGTCGACTTACATCTTATTAACAAGGAGGAACCAATGAAGAACAAAAAAAGAATGATGAATTTAGCCATTTCCAATTTGTTTTTAGTATTTTTAGGAGCAGGATTAGTCATTCCTGTTCTCCCAAAATTAAAAGAACAGATGAACTTTTCAGGGACAACAATGGGAATGATGATTTCTATTTTTGCTATCGCTCAATTGGTTGCTTCGCCAATTGCAGGAGCTTTGTCAGATAAAATCGGTAGAAAAAAACTTATCGCAATCGGGATGATTATCTTCTCCTTTTCTGAATTATTATTTGGTTTAGCGCAAATAAAAATGGGATTCTATATTTCACGTGGTTTAGGTGGGGTGGCAGCAGCTCTAGTAATGCCCTCTGTGACAGCATACGTAGCAGATTTGACGACAATTGCAGAGCGTTCTAAAGCAATGGGATTAGTATCAGCTGCGATTAGTGGTGGTTTTATTATAGGTCCAGGAGCGGGCGGATTTATTGCAACTTTAGGGATTCGTGCTCCATTTTATGTCGCGGCCCTTTTGGCTCTCGTTGGATTTATTCTGACTTTAACCATTCTCAAAGAGCCAGAACATCCGATTCAAACAGATAAAGCAGTTAAACATGGTTCATTTTGGAATATATTAAAAAATCCAACCTTTACATCAATATTTATCATCATTTTGATTTCATCATTTGGTTTGCAAGCTTTTGAGTCAATTTATAGCATCATGGCAACCATTAATTTTGGTTTTACAACAGGCGAAATCGCAATGGTGATAACAGTAAGCGGTATTCTTGCACTGATTTTCCAACTCTTTTTATTTGATACAATTGTAAGTAAAATGACTGAACTTGGATTGATTCAGTGTACTTTCTTTGTCAGTGCAATATTCATTGCGATTATTGCCGTTACTAAGAATAATCTTGTTGTTGCATTGTCAACATTCATTATTTTCCTTGCCTTTGATTTATTTAGACCCGCTGTCACAACGTACCTCTCAAGACACGCAGGTGAGCAGCAAGGAGCGATTAATGGATTAAACTCAACTTTTACAAGTTTTGGTAATATTTTAGGACCACTTGCAGCAGGATATATGTTTGACATCAACCATCTTTTCCCATACTATATCTCCGCAGCAATTCTTTTGGGAACTGGATTTCTATCTCTATTTATGAATAGAAAAAAAGCCCTAGCATAACTATTATCATCTCATTTGGACAATTATAGAGTTTCACCGAGCCAGTGAGAGAGAAGCTGCTATTTGATTATCATGCATTATGTAAGGTAGAGAATATACAAAACTAGTAGTACATCTAAAAAGAGGATTTTTCAGAAATCCTCTTTTTAGATTCTATAAAACCTTTTTTGTTTACAATAGAATACAAAAATGATATGATTGACCAATCAATGATTGACTAGTCAAGAAATGAGGTGAGAAATATGAAGCTTAGAAATGTGAGTAAGTTGCTCTATCAGCTAAAAATAGCAAATCAGGAGATGACATCATCTTTTGAAAAAGTAACGGGATTTAGTATCACTAGATATGAACTTATGATGATTTTAAAAACCAAGGGGAGATGTTCCCAAACTCAATTACAAACAGAGCTCAAGATAGATAGTGCTGCGGTAACAAGACATTTGAAAATACTTGAAGAAAAAAATTACGTTACTAGAGAGAGAAATAAAGATAATAATCGAGAAGTTTTTGTAGAAATCACAGACAAGGCGAAGGAAGATTTAGCATATTGTGAAAAAGAACACCCTTCTGCCGAACAATCTTTAAATATCACTTTAACCGAAGCAGAAGAAGATTATTTATTACAACTACTAACGAAATTAACAAAATAGAAGAGGAAAAAATGGAAACAAAATTGATTAATAATGATTTTTCAGAAATTACTTTTGGAAGAAAATCAATCAGACTTTATGATGAAAATTTTAAAATTTCACACGAAGAAATGCTTCAATTAATTCAGGAAGCGACTGCTGCACCATCATCAGTAAATATGCAGCCGTGGCGTTTTGTCGTGATTGAAAGCAAAGAGGAAAAAGAAAAATTAAAGCCGTTGATTCGCTTCAACACCAGACAAAATGATACTTCTTCAGCGATGATACTAATCTTTGGTGATACAAATTGTTATGAACTTGGGGAAGAAATCTATAATCAAGCTGTAGAAGAAGGAAAGATGCCTGAAGAAGTTAGAAATCAACAATTAGAAGCAATCATTCCATATTATAAAAGTTTCACAAAAAGTGAAATGAATGATGTGGTCAAAATAGATGCTAGTCTAGCCGCTATGCAATTGATGTTAGTAGCACGTGCTCATGGTTATGATACTAATCCAATTGGTGGCTTTGAAAGTGATCAGCTTGCGGAAACATTTGGATTAGATAAAGCACGCTATGTTCCAGTATTGATTTTGTCCATCGGAAAAGCAATCGAAGAAGGCTATGAGTCAGTTCGATTAAATGCTAGTAAAATAACATCATTTAAGTAAGGAAAGCAAATGAAAGTTATTAATATCTCGTTTTATATAAAAGAAACAAAAAGAAATGAATTTTTAAAAGCAATGGCTCCATTGATTGCATCTGCTCGACAAGAAAAAGGTTGTCAACGATATGATTTATACGAGAATATTGAACAAAAAAATAATTTTTCTATGATTGAGCATTGGGAAAGTCAGGAAGATATTGAACAACATAATCAAAACCCACTTTTATTATCACTTTTTGAACACCTTTCTGCTTATAGTGAAAAGAAAGCCAAAATCACAGTCTTTGATAAAGGAGAATAGAAATGTCAATTTTAACAACGCTTCTGACAATTTTTGTTGCATTAGAATTTTTTTATATCATGTATTTGGAAACTTTCGCAACAGATTCAAAAACAACTGGTCGAGTTTTTAAAATGAATAAAAAGGAACTAGAACGCTCATCGGTTAGCTTATTGTTTAAAAATCAAGGTATTTACAATGGATTGTTAGGTATCGGGCTTCTTTACGGTTTGTTTTTTTCAGTAGCTTCTTTAGAGATTGTAAGAGTGTTACTAGTATATATTATCCTAGTGGCGCTTTATGGAAGCTTAACGACTGATAAAAAAATTATTTTCACTCAAGGAGGATTAGCGATTTTAGCCCTAATTTCGTCTTTTGTTTGAAGTGAAATGAGTTTAAGGAGCAAGAGAAGTCCTGCTCTTTTTGAATATCCAAAATTATTCAAAGAGGTATTAATATATAAATAAAGTTCGATATCATTAGTTTGCATTCAAAGAGTAGGAAAGTTTTCATAGGCATTTGCTAATCTAGAAAAACGTAAAGTATCGTACCTCTGGGCAGATATGTACGAATCAGGAAGTATTGAGAATGTAACTCATTGTGAATAAAAAATTATGAAATAATACTTGTTTTTTAATGATAAAAAAGATAGAATGACTCTGTAAACGCTATCAATTTTATTTTAAGGAAGGAAATTTTATGAACAGTATACCCAGCACTCGACTTTTTAATAAAAAGAATGCTCTTGTCCTAGCTCTTTTGACTTTGCTGATTTTTGTTGGCAGTCTATTTTTACCTCCTTTCATTTTAAAAGCTCACGCGGCTACAGAAGGAATACCTAAAACGGTCATGTATGTAGAAGTGAACAATAATGACTTTAATAATGTTGGAAAATATACATTGGAAGGTACAACAAAACCAGCTTTTGACATAGGGATTATTTTTGCAGCAAACATTAACTACGATACAACAAGCAAAAAACCTTATTTATTTTTAAATGAACGTGTCACACAAACTTTAAATGAATACGAAACACAAATTCGTCCAGTTCAGGCGCGTGGTACAAAAGTTCTTCTATCAATTTTAGGCAACCATCAGGGCGCAGGTTTTGCGAATTTTACGACTTATGAAAGTGCTGACGCCTTTGCCGCAGAGATTGAACAAGTGGTTAATAAATACCATCTAGATGGTGTAGATTTTGATGATGAATACGCAGAATATGGTAAAAATGGAACAGCACAGCCAAATAATTCTTCTTTCATTTGGTTACTTCAAGCGTTACGTAGTCGCTTGGGAACAGATAAATTAATTACCCTCTACAATATTGGCCCTTCAGCTTATAACTCTGCGACTAATCCATTGATGAGTGAGTTGGTTAATTATTCATGGAATCCCTATTATGGTAGCTGGCAACCACCACAAATTGTTGGATGGATGCTTCACGACTTGGGGCAGCAGCAGTTGAAGTAGGGGTGAATCAAGGCACAGCAGTACAGTTAGCAAACAGAACTAAAACAGAAAAATACGGTATTTACTTAATGTATAACCTTTCAGGAACAAATTCAGCTTCATATATTTCCGCCGTAACACAAGAACTTTATGGTCGTAAAACATTATATAGTTCAACTATCCCAGTACCATAAATGAGAATCTATTTTATTGATAAATGATTAGGATAACTAGTAAATCATAGTTTAGTCCAAACCAAAAAAAAACTGAGCGAAAGTCATTTTGCTCAGTTTTTTTTATATTGTTCCCAAAATGATTTTCTCACACTTAAATAGATTATTTTATCAAGGGGAGTTTATCAAGTAAGGTAATGAAATTAAATAAAACCATCTAATTATAATATATAAATTGAACAAAACCATCTATTTCTAAGATTGATTATCAAAAATACAGATGATCTATCAATAAAATTAAAGGAAATCAGCGATTTGCCATATTTATCAATATTAATTATAATACTATTGTCATTTGATGACATATATTGATAACAATATTTTATTTTTATATACAAAAAAAGATTTACCTCTTGAGATCAATTTAGACCAATATCACCATAAATCAAGTCTTTCATGGATGTTTTCATGAGATAAAGAAATTTTTCTTTGAATACTTCAGGTGGGACAGGAGTTTTTGCGGAAAGCCAAAGTGAAAAGCAAGCATAAAGAAAAATGTTATAAAAGCGAAGGAGTTCTTCTGCCGAGAAGTAAGGGGCAAGATGATGTTCTTTTACCAATCTTTCATAGCGCTCGTGTAACCAATCAATGGAAAGTTCTACGGTATGGTCGGCAGGAAGAAATGGAAGAGGAGTAGTATAAATCAGATGTGCTTCATCTCTATGTCGCCATAGCACTGTTATTACAATATCAATAAAAATTTCAATTGGAAGTTCATTAGGGTTAAATCTAAAGATTTGCTCGTTAATTTCTTGAATAATAGTGATATTGATATAATCAATGATTCCCGCAACGCCTTGGTTATTAAAGTTGCTTTGGATAGTGTTTCTAGTAATCCCAGAACGACGAGAAATTTCCTCTACGGTGATATTTTGAGTTTCATTTTCTGCGGCAATCTTGAGTAAAGTTTGGATAATGATTTGTTTAGTGTCTTTTGCCATTATTAAAAATTCCTCTTTAGGCGAATATTAGTTTGATTGTTATTATACCAAATATATAAAAGAATGATAAATCTTAAGATTACGACGCGGACAGAAGTAAGATGTTATGATTCTAAAAAATAAGTAGTGAAAATTTTAAGTTATATTGATTTAAAGATAAGGAGCAAAAATTAAATGATTTTTGAACAAGATTTTAAAATAAATTATGATCCTGCAATGTTTTATTGTAGGATAGAGGAGTGCATCAAAGCATCTGGGAAGACATTTAATGCAGTGGAAAGAGAATTGGGTTATCCTCGAAATTCACTTCACAACTATCGTGGAGGCAAAATACCGAGTTGGGTGCGAGTGCTAGAGATTTCAAGATATTTCGGTGTTGATTTAGAATGGCTTGTGGGATTGGAATGAAAATATTGTTATCGAAATTGATGGATAGACCAGTAGTTGCTGGTCTTTTTGATTGTCGTGATATTTTAGTATTTTGCTGGGGTATTATCATATTGTCGAATTATTTGACAAAGTTTTTCGTATCCTTGAATCATCCTTCGTATATATTGGATTTCTCTTTTGTAGGGGATAAAACTATAAAATAGTTTTATAGGTCGAAAAAAGTGCTATAAATGTTATAACAGGAGAGCTTTGTTTATTGTTTATTTCTACAAAAGTAGAAGTGAACGTTTAGTAAAAAGTGACAAGGTGAGAAGCATCTTTTGAGACAAGCTATCTCATTTTTTATTTGGGGAGTTTGGAATCCCAGTCTATTAATATGGAATATTAGGAACATTAAGGAGAAAGCGGGTAACGTATGGCACAGTTTTATTGAAAGCCTGAAAAGTTTTATTTCACTGAATCTCTGAAAAATAAAAAATCACTAATCTTATATGTAATTAGGGAGTGGTTTTAGCGTAGTTTATATATTCAAAGTATAAGCGAGGTAGCTTCATTATGTCATTAGGATATAAAATGTTATAATAAAAGAAAATGATATTATTTAGAAAATTGAAAAAATAAAAAGCTTAATTTGATAAGTATTATAACGCTTTTGATGATAAAGGAGGGGAGCTTATGAAAAAAGTAATAACATTATTCACTTTTTGGGGAGTTGTAGTGAGTTTACTGATAATACTGCTTCATCAAGTAGGACAAGACTCAAAGAGTTTCATATTGATTGCTTTGAATCCGATTTTATTCATGCTAGGTCAAGGTGAAGAGTCATTGACATTTATGAATTCTGGTTTTCAAATAAATGCTCAAACCATTGATGGAATGATATCAATATATTGGTATATTGCTTCAATTCTGACCTTTGCTTTTTACGGTGGGATTATTGATTTTATGCGCTATACTATAAAACGAAAACGAGATGATGGTGTCCTATAATTTAAAAACGATATCTTAGATTTAGCGGAGTATAAACAGTTTATTTTCAGTTAAGATAACTAATGAAGAAATAAAAATTTTCACTACTTACTTTTTTAGGGAACACATCATAGTTCTAACCAACTGAGTTAAAGAACCTAAGAGAAAATTAGTAACACTAGTTAATTTCTTCTTAGGTTAAAGGTATACTTATTATGAAATTTTTTATTTCCTAGAGAAAAAACACTATCATAGCAGGAACCATGTCTAACCATATTGTAGTATACATTATCTAAAATAAACTCGTTATTTTATCTATGGTTCCAGATTCAAATAAAATAATAATTCCCAATTCAATATAGATTATGGTCATTCGTAGAGTAGTAAGTGTCCCCAGCTCCTCCCGTAACAGAATTGATGTAATTTACTCTGAGGGGCTGAGTTGCTTTAGCTGAGTTCAGATAGGCGCCACTATTAGAGTAATACATTTTTGAGTAATGCCCACCAGTAGAGCCAATTAGACCAATAGATAACATTTGAGCAACAGTACAGTCATAAGAAACTTGCCCTGTTTGTCCCATGATGTTTCCGTTTGTATCTGAACCAGAGCCATAGGTCATTGTCAGTCTTCCCGATACGTTACCCTTTGCATCAACCCTACCAGTTGTAGTTGGTACCCATTTAAGTTGAACATAATCAGTGTAAGTATTTCTCGGACTAAGTATCGTTCCGTTCTTCCAATTTGCACCATTTACTGAGGATGATGCACTGACGGGAGGTGAAAGTAATGAACTACCATCGGCGGATACTTGTCGAATGGCAATCATATTGGAGATATTAGGTAAAATTAAATTTTCAGTTCTTACTCCTACATTGGGGTCGTTATACTTTGAGTCATTATTATAAAAAAAATCTCGCCCAGCAAAAATAGCATCTGGAATCCCTACGACTCCAAGTCCAGCATTAGTTTGCCCAGCAGTCATTCCTTGGGCATCTGTTTTAGCTAACACAAACCCTAAACTATCTCCTGCTGCGTAATCGTAAAGCCAGCTGATATCAATTTTAAAAGCACCTGTGATTGTTACATTTTGACTAAAATCTGCTGCATAATCAAAGATACTTCCTCCTGCTTGTGTCCCTTTATCATTAATAAGATTTAACCAGCCATCACTTGACCAGCTAGGACTTGCTCCTCCAACTCCAAAATTGGTCCAATTTGATAAATTGGCCATATCTGTTCTATCAAAGGTATGATTCCCTGTATCAAAATTTGAGTTCGGAGGAATTGGTGGCGATATACTTTGGTATAAAGCATTTCTTTATATTAGAGGGAGGGATGATAGCAGGAACTTAATTCATTATCAAGTATAAATTTATGGATATCATTTGTTATTTTCCATTAGTTGCTATATAAGCGTAACGTTATGACATTAAAAGCTTATTATTCATCAAATCAAAAAAGAAATTCAATTCAAAAAGTATCAAAGTGGTTATCTCAACATCATGTCCCTTATTATAGTAAAAGGATAATTTTATCAACTTTATTAATCCAAATTAAAAAAACTCCTCCGATGAATCGTGTGAAATTTCGGAGGAGTTTTTTGATTTGGTTAAAGAGTAGAGAGGTATCATAAAAAATTTAAACTGTTTAACTATTAATGAGAAAATATTAAAATATATAAGTTGATGACGAGTTCTGGTTCTCATTGTTATAATTATTTTCTAATTGAAATATTTCGTAAATTTTTTTGAAGTGAAATCAAAAAAAATCATTAATATCAGGGATTAAAGAGGATTTTATTTTCCGAAAAACAAGAGTTTTTCGGAAAGAACTTCTATAATAAAAAATATAATTCCAATTTGTTTTTAATCTTTTAATTATATTACTTATTAAGATTACAATTTTATTATTGCTCTGTCAAGTAATATGTTCCGAATTTAATTTAAACAAATTTTCAGAATTTTATATCTAAAAAAATTCCTTATGTCAAGAGATAAAAAAATAAAAAACTTGTTTATTTCTTTATCTCTCCGAAAAACTCTTGTTTTTTGGAGAGATGAGGAAGTGAAATGATCAAAAAGAACCTGTTATATAAAGAAGAGTTAAAATTAATTAATAAAAAAATAAGGAAGTTAAGGATTCCGCTTGCAAAATTATCTAAATCTCTAGAGATTCCTATCGTTAGATTGTCAGATATTCTCTCCTCGAAAGTAGAAACAGATCGAGGCACCATTCAGAATCTGCATATTTTTTTAGGAATGCGTGAAAAAGTAGAAGAAACACAAGAGACTCCTCTTTTAAGTGAAGTGCGTTTGAATAAAGAACAAACGAAAATATTTTTTCTTTTTGTAAGAAAAATAATGAAAGAGAGAAGGTTGACCATTATTAAATTAGCTCAAGGGTTGGATATGGAGGTCTCGACGGTCTCAGATATTCTTTACTTCAGAAGGGGAGCTCCTGGAAGCTTTATAAAAGCGCTCGCCCAATTTTTACGCTTCGAAGGAGAGCTAACGACTGAAGTGGCGTTGTTTCAGTTGCTTGAGTGTCATGGCTATGAATATTCAAAAGAGGAATCAACGGTAATAGCTAAAAGATATCTTGAACCAAAATTAATGAAATTTGTCCAATCTTGAGAAGGAGAAGAGATTAAATAAATGAAATGGAAAACAATAAAACATGTAACAATAGCTTTTTCTATCAGCCTATTCATTGGATTAACTGCTCATGTTGTTTATGCAGAGGAAAGTTCAGGGTTCTCAGTTACACCTGTACTTGAAGAAAATCAAATAGAAGCTGGACTTGGATATTTCAACCTTCTGTTAAAACCTGAGCAGAAACAAACCCTTAAATTTAACATCACTAATAATGGAAAAACACCAGTAGAAGTGGAGACGAGTTTTGGCACAGCTTTCACGGGTGATTTAGGTAATGTTTTATATACCCCTAATAAGATAAAACCTGTTTCTTCCTTAAAGATTAATATAAAAGATTACGTTAAACTTCCAAAAACAGTTACAGTACCTGCTCATGGTAAAACGGTGGTTTCGGCAGAGGTAACGATGCCACACGAAACTTTTAAAGGGGTTATTGCAGGAGGCTTTAACTTCAATGAAAAAGAAAATGGAGCAAACACCAAAGGTTCAGAGGGGGCAAAATCTGGGGCTTCAATTACTAATCGTTATACTTATGTTATTGGTTTAGTTCTACAAAATTCCAAGGACAAAGTTGACCCTGCTTTAAGTTTGGGAACTGTTACTCCCTCACAAGTGAACGGTCGTAATGTCATCAGTGCCAATTTAAAAAATTCTGCGATGACTTATCTTTTAGACATGAATATTGATGTAGAAGTGACTAAACTCAACGATTCTTCTATTAAGTACAGTTTTGATAATGCTACATTAAAAATGGCACCTAATTCAAACTTTAATCTAGGCATTCCTGTATCAATTCAGGGAGCATTAAAAAATGGACAAAGCTCTGTTCCGCTTAAAGCTGGAAAATATCAGTTAGAAATGACTGTCTACGGGAACAAAAATACCAATGGGAAGTATCAGAGTATGGTGGAGGGTCAAATCACAAAATATGATTATAAGTGGACTTTTTCAAAAGAGTTTGAAATTACAGGAAATCAAGCTAAAACACTGAATGAGAAAGATGTCACGATAGATCATGTTAAAGAAACACCTTGGATGCTCTATGGTTTAGGACTTGTTATCTTAGCTTTAACTATAATTATTTTCATTCTCGTATATAAGAGCAGAAAAAAGAAACAAGAGATTGAGTCATAAAATTTTTAGAAACTAAAAATAGTTTAAGTGCGTTTAGCGTTCAATGGAAATATATTGATGTCAACTTTGCATTGGACGTTAAGCGCATTTAATAACGAAAGGAGTTTAAAGTGAAGAGTTTTTTGAAATTTTATATCGTGGCTCAACTATTGTTTATTGTAGCACCGCCAACACGAGCAGATGCGGATATAAAATCTACGGAAAGTATCGTATCAGTGACCTTTATCGCTAATCCCAATCTTCCGAAACCACCAGCCCCTGGTCTTCCTCCGAATGGAAATCCAGTACAAGGGCAGATACAAGCCTCTAGTTTGAAAGGAAAACTTCCTAAAACTGGCGAATCACAGTCTAATCTAATTGTGTTAGGTTTTACTATTATGCTTGTAGCACTATTACTTTTTATAAGTAAAAAGAAAAAATTTAATTCATATTCTCAAAACACCCCTAAATTCTTCAATTAAGAAAGGAAGAACCATTATGAAAAAAGTAACTACATTATCTTCAGCTGCAATTGCACTTCTTACTTTGGCAGCTTCTGTCTCTCCTCTGACAGCATTAGCTGACACAACAGCAACTTCAGAGAACACCGTTACATTTACTGCTCCTACAACTGTACCTGACGTACCTAATCCAACTGACCCAACAGAACCTCCCACAGTTATCCCTTCACAACCAGGCGCTCTAGCTGTAGACTTTGCTTCTGCGATTGATTTTGGAAGCCATACACTGGATGGAGCAACGACCACTTTTGCAGGAGCAGTGGCTTCTGGAACAACTGGTGATGCTGGGACTCCAATTCTTGCTTGGCATGATCTTGATGGTACTTCCCCAGCTGTCAGCTATGAGATTACGGCAGCTGTAACCAACCCCTTTGGAATGGATGGAGCAACAGTGACGTATGGTGAAGGAGATTTAATTAATACATCAGGATCTGATGCGACAGCTACTACAGGTGTATCTACTAATGGAGCGATTACACTTGGAGAAAACGGAACACCTGCGACAGTAATCGCAAGTACAGGTGCACTTGATGGTCACTATGTGGATGCTTTCAGCGATGTGTCACTTTATGTACCGGTAGCTTCACAAACAGCAGGAGAGCATTCAGCTACGGTAACATGGACAATGACTAATGCTGTATAAGTAACTTACCAAATGATATATGGCTTAAGATTCCTTTTGTTAGAAGGAATCTTAATGCTTTGAAAGGAAATGACAGTGGCAAAATTTATATACTTACTTAGAAAGATAACAAATATTGGCGCAGGCGCCTTACTTTTAGTAAGCTTTTTGTTGCCAACTTTAAGTTTGATTTCGCACACTTTATCCGTCAAAGCTGCTACAGGCACTCCGCCACCAATTCCTCCGAACTCAAATTTTGATACAGGGAATCATACCTTTGATAGAACAGATATGGCCAATTTATCAAATTGGACCAATTTTGGAGTTGGAGGAGCAAGTCCTAGCTGGTCAAGTGATGGCTGGTTAAATCTTATTAATGATAAAGGGACACAAGCAGGAGGAAGTATCTTTGATTATGCAGCAGATTTTAGTCAAAATGTAACAATCACAGGTGCTTTTAAAATTGATATCAGCTGGCTTTACGATTACGCAGCAGGAGATAGTTTAGGGTTTGTGTTAGCTAAAACAGATGCCCAAGGAATGACTGCTGGGCAAACTAATGCTGGACTTGGAGTCGTAGGGATTCCAGATGCTATTTTTGCTGGGCGAGATTTTTTTTATAATAATGACTCAAAGTATAACGACCCCAATGTAGGAGTAAGAACTGAAAATTTAATTTTACCTAATATCTCCAATATGATTGCCATTCGACAAGTATCCGCCGATGGTAGTTCATTACTTTCACCTCCCGTCAGTGCATCATCCTCAGTAAATGGTGCAAATTGGAAGAACGGAACGATACTTAGTCCGAGAAATACTTACACTGATTATGTTCAACTTAAATGGGTACCAACTACAACTGGTAGGGTTGATGCAAAGGGTAACGTATCGGGAAGACTGACAATGACCTATGGCTCTGGTTCAGATACAAACGGAAACATCATGGGACAAACAGGGCAAGTTTCTTATGACTGTACTGTTGCTCAAATGTTATCTATTGGTCTAATTGGCTCTACTGGTGGGCATTACTCAAAAATGTATTACTCTAATAGTGGCGCCTATCTGAACTCAGCTAAAGCAACTCAGCCCCTCAGAGTAAATTACATCAATTCTGTTACGGGACAACCGATTGAATCTGCTCCTTACTCTACAGTAGAAGCAAATGTTGGAGATAGAATCGGAGTGGTGAGCCCAACAAATTTAGCACTTCCAGCTGATAGCTATGATTATAGAGCTCCTAATTTGACTGGTTATACATTTACTGGGATTTCAACAGGAAGTGGAGTAAATACATCGTCTGTTGCGCAAACAGGATCGGTGGTAGTTAATAATAATGATCCATTAACAACTACGGGCTTGATTACACCAAGGAATAACTCGATTAATATTTACTATCGTCCCTCAACAGTATCTGCATCGTTTTTATCAGTGTATCTTGGTGGAACACCTGGTACAACAAATATTGGTAGCGCAGGAGGGGTTGCGATTGCCACACCTTCTGGAAATCCAACCACGGTAGGTTTTGCGGCACCATTATCTGGCATTCCAGCGACAACAGGTTTAGTTGGACTACCAGCAAGTGCGCCAGACGTTGATATTCCTGAGGGTTATAATATGTATGGAGTTGTTGGACCAGATGGTATTGCCTATCTGCGTTCAACATATGGAACTCCACAAGCAACACTGACAGCCGCTTTAAATGCCAATCCTTTGACAACAGCTGATGTCACTGTTCCGTCTGGGTTACCGAATAGTTTTACGGTTATCCTTCAAGCAGAGCAGGTAAGTGTTATGATTCACACAAGAGTAAATGAAGAAGGAGTACCCGAAGGCACTGAAATACCTGACGAACAAAGTTTTCAACTTTCCCAAGGTTTAGTTGGCGCACCAATCTCTGCTTCGGATATTTCAAGTGCCATCTCTACTTTAACAACTGGTGGAGGTGTCCTTGATATGACAAGTACCTTGTATAACAATTGGTATATCATTGATCTAGTAGGTCCTAAGAATGATACAATAAATACTAGTGAATTAACCGATAATGCGGCAGCAGTTGCTCGATTAACAGATTTAGTTAATTATACGCCTTATATTCTAGCTTCGGGGCTAAGAATGTCTATACCATTAATTTGAGTTATTCAGGCACCTTATCGTTAGAGGTTCCAGAATTAATCTCTTTTGGTTCCCATGAAATTTCAGGAAATACGATAGCTGCTCAAGGAATAATGGATAGTGATGTTCTAGTCCATGATGGTAGAGGTACACCAAGGTCTTGGAGAATGGAGGTTCAACAATCTGCCCCACTAACTGCCTATGATACAACGACAGGATTGGTTATTCATAGTTTTGGTCTTGATGGTGCATTGCACTTTGTGGATAGTGCAGGAAACGATACCGCATTGACAGGGACAGCTTCTCCTACAGTCTTTAATCAAACTGTAGGAACGGATCATTTAGTGAGTGTCTTAGAGGCAAGCAGTATAGGAGGGGCAGGATTATATTTAGAAGTTTTGCCTGAGCAACAAATTGCTACATGGCAAGGAAAGGGAATAGTCTACAAAGGTGCACTAAATTGGATTATCTCGGACGCTCCTTGATTTGATAAAAGTATGTAATTCTTTTTACAACAAAACAATACAAAATTTTTTCAATAAACAAGATAAAACGAGAAATTGCGAAATTTCTCGTTTTTTTATAGTCAAAATATAATTTTAAAATAATAACAAAATTTTGGTAACGATAAGCTTTATAATTCCTGCATCAATAGTTATAAAAATGAGATAAAAATTAATAACGTAATAATCTCTTTCTCAGTGACGATTATTTTCTTTAAATTGAGTGAACGACCTATTGAATTTCTCAACAACTTTGAAAAGATATGGCTTCCTCGTAATTCCGCTCCATTCCATAATGGATAAATTATTTTTATTTTATAGAGTTATATATACTAAATATAGTACAAAACATTATCAACCCTTAATATATATGATTGTAAAGGTTTTATTGCAAAGCTTTTCACATCAATCTTTAATCCCGATATATTGTTTTCTTCGAAAAATCATTGTATTCTTTTTTATGCTTTGCTATAATAGATAATGTAAAATATGTTTTACATTATTCCCGCAATTGACAGAATTGGAGGAACTATGAAAATACTTGATACCATCCATGTGGGACAAATTTACTATATAGATAAAATATTTGGTGCTAATCAACCAAAGGTGTACGAGATGAGATTTTTTCCGTAAAGTTATAAATGAGAATGAAAATCTTTCTCAATTAGAAAAGAAGAGTGAGTATATGAAAAAAATAGGCCTATTTGTTCTCTTACTCCTTTTGAGTGTTTTATCAATTTTTGTAGGTGTTAAAGAACTTTCTTTGACACAGTTATTTCAATGGGATGCTCAACAACGGTTGGTATTAGTCACAACAAGGATTCCTAGAACAATTAGTTTATTGATTGCAGGCAGTACGCTAAGTATTTCTGGTTTGATTATGCAACATTTAACTCAAAATAAGTTTGTTTCTCCTAGTACATCTGGTACGATGGACAGCGCAAGGTTAGGTATTCTAGTGGTTATGATCTTTTTTCCTAGTGCGCCGTTGTTGTTTCGGTCGTTCATTGCTTTTTTATTTGCCTTAGGTGGGACGCTATTTTTTATCTATTTAACTAGATTTTTACCAGCGAAAAATCAAGTAATGATCCCGTTAGTTGGGGTCATGTTTGGGAATATTATTGGGTCAATCGCAACTTTTTTTGCGTATCAATTTCAATTAGTGCAAAATATGTCTTCTTGGCTACAAGGTAATTTTTCAACTGTTATGAAAGGAGGCTATGAATTATTATTTTTAACCGTTCCATTGTTAATTATGGTGTACTTATATGCCTATCAATTTACGATGGCAGGAATGGGAGAAGATATGGCGACCAATTTGGGCTTGGATTACCAGCGAATCCAATTACTTGGCTTGTCAATTGTGGCTTTGTCTAGTGCGGTAATCTTAATTATGGTGGGGAGTATTCCTTTTTTAGGCGTTATTGTTCCCAACTTAGTTTCATTGCGTTATGGAGACCACATGAAAAACACCCTAGTTCTGACGGCTGTTGGTGGCAGCATTTTCTTATTAATTTGCGATATTTTAGCGCGAGTAGTAATTGCTCCTTATGAAATTCCAGTGAGTGTCGTGGTAGGCGCTTTAGGAAGCCTCATTTTTATTACATTATTGATGAGGAGGCGCTGGACATGAAAAAACAAGAACAGCGTTCTTCGGTTAGGTTGATGATATTGTTATTGGCTGTTTTGGGGATTTGTTTCTTATATTTATCCTACAATACTTATGGCATTTGGGCTTTTGCGTTAGAACTACGAGGGGGAAAAGTGCTTGCCTTTATTTTGGTAGGAATTGCTGGGGCTTTTTCAACAATTAGTTTTCAGACAATGACTCAAAATCATTTTTTAACCCCGAATATTTTAGGTTTGGACTCGTTGTATGTGTTAGTGCAAACTTTGCTCTTTTTCTTTCTAGGTGGGCGCCAAACGTTGGGCGAAACTTCATTAACCACATTTCTAATGAACGTCCTGTTGATGGTGGGCATCAGTGTCACATTGTCGTATTTTCTGTTGAAAAAAAGTGGTAATGATTTATTCCTTTTGTTGATGATTGGTATGATTTTAGGAACCTTTTTCAACAGTATCAGTACCTTTTTGCAAGTGGTGATGGATCCTAATGAATATGATTTACTACAAGGGAGACTCTTTGCGAGTTTTGGGAATGTGGATAGTCAATATTTGTTGATTGCAGGGCTTTTGATTGCGGGCTTAGTGTTTTTTCTATGGATAAAAAGTTATTTGTTGGATGTGTTACATTTGGGGAATAATCAGGCGAAAAATCTAGGAATTAATGTGCCAAGATTTCAATTAGTTTTACTGTTTGTTATCAGCGGTTTGGTGGGACTGTCCACTGCCTTAGTCGGTCCGGTGACCTTCTTAGGATTTATTGTCGCTAATGTCAGTTACCAATGGATGAATACCTATCGCCACCGTGAATTATTTATTGCAGGGAGTTTATTGGCAATTTTCTTATTAGTTTTTGCTCAATTTTTGATTGAGCAAGTCTTCAAATTGAACACGACGTTAAGTATAGTTATTGAGTTTGTCGGTGGCTTGTATTTCGTCGGTAAAATTGTAAGTGAAAGGAAACAGCGTAGATGATTGAAATAAAAAATGTTTCAAAAAAGTATGGTGAAAAAATTGTTGTCTCTGAAGTACGATTACCTATTACTGAAAAGAAACTAACGGCTTTTATTGGTCCTAACGGTGCTGGAAAAAGCACACTTTTATCTATGATAAGTCGCCTGATACCCAAGGATACTGGGGAAATCTATCTTGATCATAATGAAGTGAAAACATGGAAACAAAATGACTTATCCCAAAAATTATCGATTTTAAAACAGGCGAATGATATTAACTTAAAATTGACAGTCAGAGAATTGGTTAATTTTGGACGTTTTCCTTATTCAAAAGGTCGCCTAAAAAAAGAAGACCATGAAAAAGTGGATGAAGCAATGGAAAATCTTGGTTTAATGATGCTTGCCAACGAGTTAATTGATACATTATCTGGTGGTCAATTGCAACGAGTTTATATTGCGATGGTCTTAGCCCAAGATACGGATTACATTCTGTTGGACGAGCCATTAAATAACTTAGATATGAATTATGCCGTTCAAATGATGCAGACGTTACGTCGGCTAGTTGATGAATTTGGTAAAACTGTTATTATTGTTTTACACGACATTAATTTTGCTGCAAGCTACGCAGATGAAATCGTAGCTATGAAAGAAGGACGTCTTTACACGCATGGAACTACAGATGAAGTTATCCAATCAGAACTTTTAAATAAATTGTATGATATGAATATCCGAATTTGTGAAATTGAAGGTAAACGTTTTTGTATGTATTTTACTTGATTTAGATAAAAGTAGTTTAAATAAAATAACAGGTTTAATGGAGGAGTAATGAAAAAGAAATTAATTGCGTTAGTAGCAATATCAATGACAGGATTTTTCGCATTAAGTGCGTGTAACAATGGGACCAAGTCAGCAACAAATAGTGAAACTAGCATAGAAAGTAAGATTAAAGTAACTGATTCAAATGGAGAAATAGAAGTTCCTAAAAATCCTAAAAAAGTCGTTGTTTTTGACAACGGTTCATTAGATACAATTGATGCTTTAGGCGCTGGTGATACCATTGTTGGAGCGCCCACTAAAAATTTACCAACTTACTTAGACACGTATAAAAAAGTTGAATCTGCAGGGGGATTAAAGAACCGGATTTGGAAAAAATTAACCAATTAAAACCTGATTTAATCATCATTTCTGGCCGTCAACAAGATTTCCAAGAAAAATTAAAAAAAATCGCTCCAACGATTTACTTATCAGTTGATGCTAAAGATACTTGGAACTCAACCAAACAAAACATTAAAACATTAGGACAAATTTTTGATAAAGGAAAAGTTGCTGACGAAAAAATTGCTGATTTAGAAAAGGAAATTGCCGACATTAAAGAGCAAGCTTCTGCTAGTGATGAAAAATCCTTAGTTGTTTTGGTTAATGAAGGCCAACTTTCTGCTTATGGTAAAGGTTCACGTTTCGGAATTGTTCATGATACTTTTGGTTTCAAACAAGCTGATGAAAACATTGAAGTATCAACTCATGGACAAAGTGTTTCGTATGAGTATGCCCTAGAAAAAAATCCAGATATCTTATTTGTTGTTGATCGTACGAAAGCAATTGGTGGCGATGCTTCAAAAGATAACGTTGCTGACAACGAATTGATCAAACAAACCAATGCTGGTCGTAACAATAAAGTCATTTCGCTACAACCAGATGTTTGGTATTTAAGCGGTGGTGGACTTGAATCCACTCATTTAATGATTGAAGACGTTCAAAAAGCGTTAACAAAATAAAGTAACTGGGTTAAAGAGATTGTCAACTTACTCATTAGTTACAGGGAGATAATTTATAATGAGTGTGTTAAAATAATGCATAAGTTCAGTCTTCCTGTTGACTATATTACAATCTATCGTTATAGATATGCTCCATCTCTAAAAGTGATCAAATGACTAAAAGAGGATAGAGTTCTTCAATGGGAGTGGTATTTGGTGGTGAGTTAGCTAATAATCATGACGATACTTAATGGGTTGGATACTTTCCAAAATTCAAGAAAACATTCGCCAAGTGTTGCGCCTTTTATACCGCATGCTGACATACCAAATAGTTTTTGGAAATCCTGATGAATCGTTTGTGAGAGCTGTGTAGAAACTGGTGAAAAGGTTAATTTTTGTTGAACTAATAAGCTTGATTGTGATTTAAAGCTACAAGCTGTCAAAGAAATCAGCGTCAGTAGCAAAGAGAATAAACCAAAAATTTTTTGATACTTTATCATAAACTTTCTCTAAAATTTTATAGTTTTTTAACTTGCTTATATCATGATACATGAGTGTGTAGATAAGGTTTCTGAGCCAGCTGAAAAATTAGAGATTTTTATAGTTCTTTCTTATACTGATATTACTTTATTGATTAAGTTTTGATCAAATTTTATCATATTAACTGATTAAAGAAATAAGGGCTGTAACTAAAAATCCAACTAGAAAAATCCATGTCCAATACTTATTAGAGATGAAAAATAGAGTTGGATTTTCAGAAACTTTTATTCTTTCTCCCGTCTCCTCATCAATGAAATATTTTACCTTTTTTGAAACAAATCTTTTTTCGAAAAGATAATTAAAAGCTGAGGAAAAAATAGCTATCAAAAGACATAAAACTACATTCATCGTTTTGCTGCCTGTTGGAAGTTTTAAAAGCATTGTTGCAATAATCGCTGATAGTAGAACTCCTAGAAATAATGAAAGGATTACAAGACTTCCTTTCCCACGCCAAATAAATAACATTTCATTTTTCTCCTAATTTTTTTGTTAATATTACAATAGCCAATTTTCAACTATTGTAATTATATTATAACAAAACTAACCAGATAATAAAAAAATAAAACGAAAAGCAATGATTTGTAAAATCTGTTTGACTTCGTAAGTCATTTTCTTCTATACTAATTAACAAATTTGTATTTGTAAGATAACATTGTGATATTGAGGTTTGGATATGTAGTATATTGTTTAGTCTTGCCAAAAAGTAGGTTTTAGCATTCCCTGCTTTTTTTGCTTGGATAAAAAGTGATTTAGTAGGGGGATTTAGTACCATAGGATAAGATACGAAAGAGTATATTGGGGAAAGTAAAAATCAATCACTTTTTAAACTTAATATGCAGAGGTATATAACTTGAAGGTGAAGTATAAACCATAATATTGCCAATATCTTTTGCTCCCTTTAGTTATTGATTTTATCCGAGAATTTATCTAAACGGTAGCAAGTTTATCTGATTACTATTAGCAAAAGGTCTTAGAGATAATAAATAGCAACATTGTGAAAGGTGTTGCTATTTTTGCTTTGACTTTCAACTCGAAAACATAAAAAGAATATACTAGAATGGGAATAAAAAATTCAGGAACTAATCAAAGAAAATGAAAATAATCTATAAAAAATATGGACGAGCTTTTCACGATTTATGAGTACAAAAGAATATCTCGTTATCTTACTTTAAAAGGCAAGGAATTGCTACCAAATCGTCGTTATCGAATTTTGAAAATGGAAAAATCAGAACAAATTCATATTGCGGTCATATTTTGGGAACGCTTAGTTGCGGTTTTCAATGAAGAGGCAAAAATCTATGGTCCAGAAGACTATAATAGTCCACTCGGTTTAATCGGGGGAGTTTCCTGTCAAGAAGTTTGTCGTCCTCAGCAATGGGCGGCTTTAGGCGGGGAAACCTTAATTGGTAGTCATCATGATTCTGAGATTGGTGGGAAAAATGGTGAGGACAAAGGCTATGAGGATTACTGAGGTATTACGTATTTGATTGAGGAAGAACATCAGGGGAAACATTTGAAGGCGGGGATTATTCTATTTGGAAGTTGAATTTCAAAGTAAAGATTAAAAATATCAGACGAATAGCAATGATGTTATTCGTCTATTTTTTTGAATATAAAAGTAATTGTAAAAGAAGGGAACTAACTTGGAAATAGAAAAAACAAAAAATCTTGCGGGAATAAGCAAAAAATATGTGAAATTTTGGCGTTCTACAGGGAATATTATTGAATGATTTGACGAAGAAGCGACATTCACCCGAACTTTCTTCATACATTTTGAGGGCTTCTCATGGAGAGAATATATCTTGATAGAAGACTATAAAATCTACTCAAAATACTGCTCCGAAATTCGAAAAAAGGTACTATAAATGGTATAATAGAGAGGTTCTGTTTACTCTCTATTTTGAGAAAGGTAGAAGTAAATGTTTAATAAAAAATTATTGAGTGGGAAGTATCGTTTCACAGAAAAGTACTTTACTACGAGTGGAGAATGGAAAACGGTATGTTGTACCATGAATTCTGCACGTAGATAGGCAAAAGCGGAAGCCCATAGTAAACTTGAAAAAAGTAAGGGAGAAACTTTAAAAAAACACCAAGAAAAATACCAAAAAGGTGGGAAATGCTGATAACTCTTGGGATGTGAAAGAAAATGAAAAAACTTGGGGATATTGATAAACAAAGAACTAAGGGAAGTATTAGGAATATTAAGGAGAAAGTGGGTAACGTATGGCACAGTTTTATTTTCAATTTGTGAAAAATAAAGAAGTTACTGATAATATAGCTAGTATTTAATTAAAATAAATTTTAGTGGGCAAATAGTGGGCAGAATTAAAATACAAAAATTAAGATTTATAAAACAAAGAGCCGTTATTAAAATTTAACGACTTTTTGTTTTGTAAATTTGAAGTATTAATTGTAAATAAAATGGAGTAAGCAGTTGCAAAAACACTCAAAACCTTGTAAAATTAATGTAATGATAAAATAACATTAGTAAAGAGGTGAATTATGGGAGCATCAAGAATTAGCTCTGATGTCATGACAGCACAAAGCGCAATCTCTAAGTTAACAGGAATAGAAGCTGGTGCAATTCAAAATGAAAGCGTCCATTTTGCAGGAAGTAATATCACTTGCATGAAAGCAGGGCAAGACCTAACAAATCATTTATTAAAAGATGTTGGAGAACTCGTTTCAACCATTCAAAAACAGGCTGATAAAATTGAGGGGTTGGCTCAAACGATTGAATATCGAGATAGTATGGATGCGACAAGCTGGGGGTTCTAGTATGGCAGGAGATAGAAATGCTGATAAACGTGTCATTCTTGAAAGAGAAATAAGACTTAAAGAAAATCAGTTAGATGACCTTTCGCAAGAACAACACACGATTCAAAATCAAATTGAAAAATTTCAAAATAATATGAGCCAGTTGTTTAGACAAGAGGAAGAATGCTATTATATGCTTCATCAAGAGGGAGAAAGAATAGATAATCAAACGGTTACGTTACAAGAGGTAAGTAGGGTAATGCGAGAAATGTCAGACCGTCAATCTGATGAATTAGAGCAAGGCTATCGTATCGCACGTATAAATGCACAGGAAGAAATTGAGCAACTGCATCGTGAAAGGAACGCTTTAGCATGGGATTAAAATATAATAAAAATGATGGCGAACTATTGTTATCTGCTTTAACTCATAATGTTCAAAGTGCTGATGAAATTATTAGGAGATTGCAAACAGGAGTAAACTATTTAACATGGTTATTAGACAATCCGTTTTCAGGTCTATCAGGGAAAGCTTATAACGCAGCAAACACACTTTTTAAGGGTATTATTCAAACGACACTTGATAAACTAGAGCAAGCCTTAACAGATATAAAAAGTGATAGCACCCTCTATCATTCTGCAATTGGTGCATTTAATGCATTCAATGATACAATTTTTGATGAAGATAAAATCCA
This sequence comes from Lactococcus protaetiae, assembly GCF_006965445.1. Classification (NCBI taxonomy): domain Bacteria; kingdom Bacillati; phylum Bacillota; class Bacilli; order Lactobacillales; family Streptococcaceae; genus Lactococcus; species Lactococcus protaetiae. The sequence goes on from NZ_CP041356.1 coordinate 1,137,844, forward strand.
ACAGTTGATTGATATTAAGCGTCAGCAACTTAATTTAGTAGAAAATCAAATCATCTTTTTCAATGATAATCTAGTGAACAGTTTAGCTAAAGGGGTAGCTGAAAACTTACTTTATGAGGGGAAACAGCTTGAAAGTGTTGCAAGTCATTATCAAGAAGAAATTGTAAAACTCGAAGCAAAACTACAAATTTTACAAGAGTTTTCATGGAAGACATCCAGTCTTTTTCAAGATAGCTTACAAGTTTTTCAAAATGCGATGCAAGGGGCAAAGGCTTTAAATCAAGGAAATTTTGATAAAAACGGTAATTTTAAAATTCCAACAAGTGCAAACATGACTTGGTATAAAGCAATGATAGGACAAGAACTTGATTCATCACTTGTGGCAGGCGATAGAGACCCTAATACTCTTCCAGAGAAATATCGGATTGAAATTGAGGATATAAAAAATTCCAACTTGTCAGAGGTTGAAAAAGCTGATAAGATAACAAATACTTATGAAAAATATTTATATTCGTTAGCAAAATCTGAATTTAATAGTTACAATGAAGTGAAAGAAAAATATTTAAAAGGAGAAGCTTCAAGAACTGAGCTAGATAAAAAAGAGGCTCTGCTTTCTGAGAAATTACAAAGTTTAAATATTAATATAAAAGAAATTGCTAGAGAGGTAGGTAATAATGTTGTTGAGGTTTCGGATAAAAAGAATCTAGTCGTGTTTTATGATATGGTACAAACAAAACATCCATTAGATTTAAAAAATCGTACCTATGGAAATTTAACATATTCTATTTGGTCTAGGAACTGGAATAATGATTTAAAAATTGATGGGAAAGATAGATCAACAGACTACTTGGGTAATTATTTATACGGTTACTATGGAAAAGCGATGGGGTTTAGTAATGATATTTTGTTAAATGGCGCAGGGACTGCTCAAACTTTTAGTAATCTTAGTAAATTTGATTTTTCTTTTGGAGATAATGCAGGAGATTCAGAAATTATAAAGCAAGGAATTAAAGATTTTGAAAAAAAATAGAAAAAAAATAATAACGATTTTCTTTATAGCTTTGTGTATGATTTTATTAGCAGTTTTTTATAAAAATACTGTGAAAGCTTTCTATTTTCCAAATCAAACAAGAACATATTATCGTAAAATAGCTAAAGATAATATTGAGGGTACGATAAGAGTAGGTAATAAAAACAATAAACCATTAAAACTAGTGATAAAAGTGTTTGATGAAAAGGGAAAAGAGTTGGCACCAACTATTAAACCAGAAAAAAATGGTAATGAATATATTTTCCAAAATCTAAGAGCTGGTATGACTTATAAAATTGTGACTAGAAATCCTAAAAATTCTTTTTTGACGGTTTGGGGTCTGTATATCGTTGATGATAATGGTGGTGTTTTGTAGTTTAATAAGAAAATATTGAATACTTATTATGAAAAAGTTAAAAAGAATTAAATAGATTAGTTAAATTAAACTAAAAAATAAAAGACTTATGAAAATACAAATTTCATAGGTCTTTTTATTTTGTTCAAAAATTGCATTAAATATTGCTTTGTTGTTTCTTTAAATATTCATTCATCACTAATTGCAATAAAGTATAATTTTTATAATGATACGCATAATCTTGTTCAAAGAGTAATTCCTCAATGGATAGTTTTTGTAAAAAAATAATACATTCTTGCTGATTTTCGATCACACCTCGACTTGTTTTGACAGGTAAAAACTTGGTAGTAGGTTTAAAATTCTTTTTGTCAATTAAGCTCTTGATTTGTCTTGCCGATTTATAATTGCCGTTTATAAACTCTGAAACTAAATCTAATGCTTCTTTGTAACTTAGCCCGATGATGTGATAGAAATAATTCAATAACCTATTACGTAGTGCGGTTTTACTTATATTAATTGATGTGCAAATGTTGTTAAATGAATAGTTTCGAGTTAAGAACGTTTCTAATTTAAGAGTAGGGCAAAATAAAATTGAAGCGATAATATTGGCTTCATCTTCAAAAGGCATCAATTCGGCAGGATAAACACCTGAAAATTTAGATGCGAATATCTTTTTGTTTGCTTCAATCCCATGAAAGTATAAATGAGAAAGTTCGTGTAGAATGGTAAAAATAATTCGTGATTTTGGTTTGGTTTGATTTATCATAATAACATTTTTACCATTTTGTGGGATAGTAACACCAGACATTTCTCTAACAATATAATCATCAAGGAAAGAAAACTTATAGTTTTTTACAATATCGTTGTATTTTATTGGAGCGTGGGGGTCTGTTTCAAAAAATGTAAAAAGAATATTGTAGTTTGCTTCAAAATAAGCAATGACATCTAAAGGAGCTACTTTTGAAACAGGTTTATTTAGATATTTTGCGATTTCTTCAAGAAGTTCATTAGCTTTGTTAAGGCATTGGCTATAAATGGTGGAACTAACAACCCGATATTCAAAATTATTCATAAAAAATTATCATTTTTTCCAGTTAGATTCATCATTTAATAAGTCTTTAGCGACTTTCATCATATTTTTAAGTGCTTTATTAAATTGAATTTGTTCTTCTTTTGTCATATCTTTTCGTTCCATGCGAAAAGCAGCAACGAGGTCGTTTTCTTCTTCGGTTAGTTCTTCATTATTTTTAGATTCTTTACGTCCTAAGAGGTAATCGGTACTAACGTTAAAATATTCCGCAATTTCATTTAAACGTCCGATTGAAGGCTTTCTGTTTCTAAGACCTGCTAATGTATTTCTAGGGTATCCAAGTTCTCTGTCAATTTCATTCATTGATTTACCAGATTTACTTACAAGTTTTTCTATGCGTTCAAAATCAATCATTGTCCTCTTCCTTATTCTATATAATTTTTAGGTGTTAAAAAATAATTTAAAAAAAGAATTTTTATAGTTGACAAACGTATCTAAATAAGATACAATAATAATGTATTCAAATAAGATACAAAAAATAAGCGGAAGCACGCTTTGGCAACTCCCACTGAAATGTTAAATTAATAACGTAGAACACTATCATTTTAACATTTCTAAAGGAGAAAAGTCAATGACTGCTAAATCTTATTTAAAAACTGAAAAACCTGTGGCGAGCCGTCGCCCTAATTAAGCGGTACTGACAATCTTCTAGCATGACCGAGGAAGCCACTCAAAAACCTGGAGAGGGTTGAATTATCAGAAAGCAAATGTAACATGAACCCATTTGTGATAATTCTGAATGAGACAGGACGATTGCCTCTCGAAGTAGAACTGACAGCATAACATGAAATTCAATCTTGAAAATTCAGAATTTCTGAGCTGTTCCACTAGATAGAGCCAGCAACGCCTTTCGTTCATTAACTTTGAAAGGACGTTGGAGAAAGTTGAAGATACTTTCTCATTTGTAAAGTTTTTTGTGTCCAAAATTTAGAGAATTGATAAAGGTCAATTCTTTTTTTAATTTAAAATGAGAATAAAATAAAAACCAATCAAAATCTTGTCTAGGGATAAAGATAACACTTATGAAAAGAGAGATACTTTCTAAAGTGCCTTTATTTTTAGCAAAATGGCGATAGGTTTTTTTATAGGAAATTAGTTAAATGGAATAACAACAGTCTCCAAAACTGTAATCAGTGGTTCGATTCCACTATTTCCTGTTAAAAAAATAAAACTATCGTTTGTTTATGTTATAATTAAGATGAATCTAACGGTAACACAACTAACAAGGAGTAATCAAAATGCAATTCAACCCGTTAAATTGGAATAAAAACCAAAAAATCATTGGGAGTGTCGCCCTCGCCCTTATCCTTGCAGGGGGAACAGGACTTTCAGTAAGTGCTTATCAACATGGTGAAAAGGTAAAGGCTGAACAAGTCAAAGTAGAAACTCAAAAAGCTGAAGCTTTAAAAAATGAAAAAGCAAAAAAAGCTGAACAATTGGCTCAATCAGAAGCAAAAAAAGCATTAGAAACGACAGAAAAAACACCGAATGAAGCGAACCTTAAACTTTCAGAAACAGCGATATCAAAAGTGAAAGATAAAGGAGTAAAGGCAACTTTTACAAGTCAGCTTGAAGGAATTAAGACACGCCTTAAATTAGAAGCATCCGCAAAAACAGCAGTTGAAGCCTATAAAAAAGATGCGACAAACGAAAGTAAGTATAAAACAGCTGAACAAGCACTTGCTAAACTTGTGAGTTCTTATTCTAAAGCGTTGAAAGAAGATTTAACAAAACAGTTAAAAGCTTCTAAGGAACAAGCAGAACAATCAAAACAAGCTAATGAAGCGAAAAAGCAATCAGAGCAAGAAAAACAATCTACTTTGTCTGATACAAATACCGCTCAAACAGGCACGGCAAGTGCGGGAAACAGCGGTAGTACAAGTTCTAATAATTATAGTTCTTCAACGAATAATAGCACAAACACAAATCAAGGTAATTCAAGCTCACAAAATTCAAATAATAATGGGTCAAGTAACAATTCCAATGGCAATAATACAGGTGGTAATGGTTCTTCTAATGGCAATAACAATGGTGGTGGACAAACCACACAACCCTCACAACCAGCACCAGTATATAAGTATGTAGGCTGGGTTTCAGTTGATGGAGTGCGTAGATATTCTCAAACGTTTAACACCTTAAGGGAAGCAGAAGCTTATGCAGATTCTGTGAAAGATTCACAAGAGGTTGTTGATTTACTTCTTGCAGGTCATAGTATTAGATACGGTGTTGAACCCGTTCAAGTCAATTAATCACTCAAACAGTCTTTCAAAGGCTGTTTTTTTTAATGGAGTAAATAAAATGGTAACTATTGCAGAGCGACTTTCAGATTTAAGACATATGAATAATTTAACTCAAAATCAAGTATGTGATGCTTTGGGTTTGACTGAAAGAACGTATATCAGATATGAAAGAGGGCAGACAAAGCCTGATACAGAATTATTGATTCGCTTTTCTGAGTTTTATAACAAAAACTTATTTTGGATTCTAGGGCTTACTGAGCAAATGGAAATATTCAATTTTGTGATGGACGTTTTGGAGCAAAATGCAAAATATGGCGATTCAAATGGTTTACGTTCAAGAGCTTGTTTGGAATATATGGAGCAATGCTTTGTGGCGAGAGGAATATAGGATGACTAATATATTTGAAGAAATTAAACGACCAGACAATGGTCCTATTACTGAACTCAATAATAATATGCAGGCTGTTTTGAACCAGTACCGCAAAATGCGAAACTATGCTACCAAGCTTGAAGAACAAAATAGTGAGTTGAAGTCTGAAATAACAAAATTGGCAATAGAACTATGTGGTTTGGATGAAGAAGCCCTGCCAATAGTTCCGCAGTTTATGGCGGATTATATTGAGAAATGCAAAGCTGGAAATGAATGGTATGGTTATGCATTCGCTTTAGAGTCAGACGATTTTCTAAGTCCTGATGATTCTGAGCTTGAAAAAGTCAAGAAAGAACGTGATGAATTAATTCATACATTAATTTATATAAGTGCTGCCGCAAACATTAATCAAAATATTGTTGAAGGAAATATTGCCGATAGTAAACTTGCTGAGTTAGCTAAAACTCAAAAAAATGCAGCTGATTATATCGAAAAAGTGACTGGAAGAAATATTGAAGATGTGCTGGCTGAAAATGAAGCACTTGCAGCGATTGAAGAGGGAAAGAAATGATAAAAGCTAAGAACAAAGAGACGACGATGTATGTGATTGAGAGTACAACAAAGTTTTTAGAGGGATATTATACAGGAAAATCATTTATGGTTCAGAGAAGTAGATATGCGGTCTTTTCTAGAGTTAAAAGTATGGCTAAAACTTATTCTAGTAGAAAACGTGCTGAAAATGCCTTAGAAAGCCTAATAAATTGGGCAGAAAATATTTATGGGAATGATTTAATTTGTGTTGTTGAATTAAAAAAATCTTGACCTGAACAAGTCATAAAAAGGTTTATTTACTCCTAATGATTGCTTTCTCACCAATTGAGAGAGCAATTTTTTATTGAGCGGAAAAAGGATTCTCGGTTGAATAAAGTGAGTTCGATTCTCACTTTCCGCATAAGTGCGTACAAAATTAAGTGAAAGGAAAAAAGAAATGAAATTATCCTCACAATGCTTTCAAGCAGAAAAAGAGTGTAGGGAAATTTACGTCCGTTTTGAAACAAGTCGTTGTCTAGATTGGGATAAGTCACAAGCATTACGTGAAGCTTATGATAAAGCCATATTAAGCCTTAAACATCTAAAAGAGCTTTATCCTAACCTTTATAAGATTTATAAAACATATGAAATAAAAATCACTGGTTCATACAATAACGCAGTGATTTTTTTATGGAATGAAAGGAAAAACAAAAATTATGCCTAAAATCAAAACACAAGTAGAAGCTCTGAATTTAATATTAGATATTTCATGTGGAAAGTCAATTCCTTTACGGGTAGATATTGCGCTTTCAGAAGAAGAACTTGAAAAAAAGATTCCTGACCTTGATGATTTTGAGCGTTCAATTCAAGAAGCTATTAAAAAGCAGTATTTGTTAGAACGACTCGCTAAGGAAAGAGAAGACTGTCACCGATTGGTTGAAGAAGCCTTTGAACGTGGAAAAGAAAAGATTTTAGCGGGTGAGTAACAATGGGTAAAATTGCTAAGGAAGAAAGAGAATATCTAGCTCGTTCTGTGAAAAATTTATCGCAATGTCAGCGTAATTTGGAAGAACTCTAATTAAGAATTCAAGATGATAATGAAATTTCTGAAAGTTTTAAAAATAATGTTTCTACAGGACTTCTAATAGTTCATCTTGTCCAAGTGACTATTCTTGATGAATATGCGGTTGATTTTCCAAAATTATCAGCATTTCTAAAAGATAATATAAAAGACTTATAAATTAAAGAAATTGACCGCAAAGTCAATAAACTATAACTCTAAAAAAGAGAGGAAATATGCTAGAAAAAGTGAAAGATATACCACCTAAAATACTGTTAGTTAACGGTAATCAAAAACAATGGCTTCGAAATCATCCTGATTTTGGAGTTTTTATTGAACAAAAAATGAAAAAATAGGAGAAAAAAGATGTCCCAATTAACAGAAATCAAAACGCCGACTAGAGATTTTACAGATGATGGTCGGATTTTCGTATCACCAAATTATGTGACGATTCCACGTACAAAAACAGTTCCAGAGCATTATGTTTTTGTTGCAATGGGGTCAGGTCAAAAGAACTTTCGTGTTGTTACCTTTGATACAAGTGTTCCCTCGCAAGATGTGCTTGCAAAATCAGCGGTAGGGGGTCGAATTGAATTAGAGGTTAGTGAGCTTGTACTGATTGACTTTAATTTTATTGAAAATGGCGTATCAAAAAATCAAGTTGCTGTAAAAGTTGAAGCGTTTAAAATCAAAGGAGGTAAATAATTATGGCAAAATATGGTGTTGAAGAATTTAAAGACGGTCAACCAATTAAATATCCGATTAATGCAGAGGCAACATATGGTATTTTAACTTTTAATGGTTCGGAAATCAATGAGAAATTTGTCTATGTTGATGATGAAGGTGAGATTCATGAGCGCCAAAATGAGCGAGAAACATGGCTTGCTCAAAACACAGGGGAAATTACAGGTAAGTTTATTCTTGCTTATTCGTCAGAAAAGGCTGATGTTATGGATATTAAAGTACCGCTTGATTTTGACTTGGAACGCTTGACTTTCGGTCAAAAGCTTAAATTGGTTGGTGCGAGTGCAACGGTTCAAAATGCACAGAAAGAGGAGAAAGTTACTACTCGAAATGGAGAACAAATCCGATTAGTTCCGTGTAAAGTCTTTCCTGTTCAAGTGGAAAATGTGGAAGTGATAACAGATAAACCACAGTCACAAAATCCAACAAAAACAGAACAAACTCCGAAAAATAATTAAGGGGAAGTAAATGAATAAAATATTTGCGAAAGGGCACCGTTTGCGTAATAGGGATAGGTTTATTCCTTACTGGCTGGCTTCTATTGTCGGTGTTCCTTTTTTGCTTGTGTTTGTAGGGCTGTGTTATGGTTTATATTTTACTTTAATGGGGCAATGGGTAGTGATGGGAGGAATTGCTACCGTTGTTCTTTTGATTTTTGTTTTTATTGTTTACAAACTCTATGTTAAAGCATTAGTAAAAATTCCTTTTTTCTTGCACCGTTATAGAGAATTTCTTTTGTGGCGTTTTATGTTTCAAAACGCTTTTTATTTTACTAAACAGGTTAAAAGTTCTAATGGAACAAGGACAAAAACCAAATTTCCCAAAGTCTATTTAAAACAGGAAAAATATGCTTTGTCAGTATCCTTCCAACTAGAAGGTATTAAGTTTCAAGACCGTTTTTTAAAAATCGGTGGAGAGTTAGAAACCATGTTTTCGGCGGATATGATGGGAAATACAGACGAAAAAGCCTTTATTACATATCATTATGCGATTGATTCAATCAGAAGTCGAATTTCAGCTAAAGAGGTTCAGGCAACGATTGAGCAAGGAGTAAAGCTTTCAGAAACAGATGTTTGGGATTTTGTGCATGATCCTCATTTATTGGTTGCTGGTGGAATTGGTGGCGGTAAAACGGTATTTCTACGTTCGCTTTTAGTCGGTTTACTTCGCTTAGGTCGTGTAGAAATTTTAGACCCTAAACAAGCAGATTTTGTTTCTTTAGAAAAACTTCCAGTTTTAAAAGGTCGGGTAACTTGGGAAACGGAGGAGATGGGGCAACGTTTGATTGATATTAATTCAAAAATGGATAAACGTTATGAGTTAATGCGTCAACGTTCAGAAGAACGAGGAGAGGAAGAACTGGGCGCTTTTTATAAATATGATTGTGACCCTGTTTTTGTTTTGATTGATGAATTTCCTTCTTTAGTTTCTGCTTTGGAAGATTTACCAATGAATTCAAGTGTCAATTATATGATGGTAATGAGTGCATTAAAACAAATCATATTAAAGGGGCGTCAAGCAGGTTTTTATGTGATTATCAGTACTCAAAATGTAAAAGCAGATGATTTACCTTCTACATTTAAAGATAATCTGATGTTGCGTATTACTTTAGGGCGTGTTTCGTCCTTTACGTACGATACTTTGTTTGGTGAAGAAAATAGAAATAAACAGTTTAAATATATCGAAAAAATAGGGGCAGAGCGTATTTTTGGAAGAGGATATTATGGTGTTTTTGGTCGTCCAGCGAAAGAATTTTATGCTCCACTACTTCCTGATTCAAAAGACTTTAATTTTTATAATGATTTTAAGGCTTTAGAACGAAAAGAGGAAGAAGAAGGACAGCAGAAAGTTTCGGTGGAAAAACGCTATAAACAATCTGAACTCTTAGCGCTTCTTTCGGTTCCTCGCAGTACGATTAAAAAAATAGAAGAATTATTAAAAGATAATCAGTATCAATTGACAGGGAACGGCTATTCTAAACAAGAGCTAGAACTATTTAGAAAAATTTTAAGTCAACGTGATGAAACAGGACAGACCTTGCGAGATGTCGTAAGTGAAATTGTTTCAACAGTAGTATAAAAAAGTAGCGCTCCTGTTGGCTTCATTCCGAGTAATGACAAGCGCAATAGTGAGGGAAAAAGTATCCTTTACTTGTCTAAACGCCGATGTAATGAGCGTAGTGAGCGAAGCGAAACGGAGCGAGTTCAAGGTGGAGAGGCTAGGAAAGGTCTTTTTGCCTTGCGTTAAATGGAGCGCAGGAGTTCGAGGAAATGAAGGTGTACAGGAGATGTGCGGACAGGCTTTGCCTGTTCCGCACACAGCACCCTGTACCTCGTCGAGTAACACGAGGTACAGGTAGTACACAATGCTCACAAACCGTATGACTAAGCGCTTAAAACTGTGAACTCCTAAGTTTTAATAAAAAATTTAAAAAAATAAGAGGATTTATAAATGGATTTGCTTAAAGTTCGTAAATCATTTGGACTTTCACAAAATGATATTGTAAAAATAACAGGATTGTCAAAGTCAATGGTTTCAATGATTGATAAAGGTGAAAGAAAGTTAAGTGAAGAAAAAACAGAGCTTTTAAAAAGTTATCTCTATCAAAAACCAAAAGCTGATGTTACAGCTATGATTGATTATCTCGTCATTCGATTTAAAACATTGAATTATAAAAAAGTGATTAATGAACTTTTAAAAATTCCTGATTTTCGTTTTGAACAAGGTCAATATGGTGGTACAGGTTATCCTTTTCGTGTTGAATATGGTGAAATTAAAGTATTTTACCATAATACAGATATTGATATGGGAACACGCTTAGAGTTAAAAGGGAGCGCTTGTCGCCTGTTTGAACACTTTTTAGAAGAACAAAACCGAACTTGGCAAGATTTCTTGTCCGAGGTTATTGATTTTTCTTATTCAATGACGAAGGTAAACGGTGAGTTAAGTGAAAATGACGCACAAAATTTTTTAAAATTTAATCGAATAGACCTTGCCTTAGATGAACGATTCAACGAAAGAGGAAATTACAATCTCATGCACCTTTGGGAAAAGGTAAGAAACGAGCAAATTGAGATGAAGCTTAAAGGCTTTCGCCCAGAGGAAAATTTTAAAATAAGTGAAGGTATGCTTAAATCATTAGGCATTTCTTTATATTTTGGAGCGATTCAAAGTTCGATTCGGCTTAATTTTTATGAGAAAGACCGTGAACAAGCGTTTAGACGAAATATCCCTGTTGAGGACATTCAAGAGATTTTTGGTTATAAAAACAGATATGAGATTCGCTTGAAAGATGATAAAGCAAGACAGGTGATAGAGGATTTCGTGAGGTCTATCCCTCTGTATGATTTAGGGGTCGGTATCATTATGGACTATTTACAGGTTTTTGATGAAACAGGGCGTCCTGATAGAGCTTGGTATGATGTTTTTGGAAGGAATAAAAGTTATCGTTTTTTCACTCAACCCACAGAGGAGAGCCTTGAAAAACGCCGCTCTTGGTTTGACCGCCAATTGAAGCGTTCATTATATATTGAAGCAAGAATTGCTCGTGAAACAGGACGTTCATATGTTGGAGAATTAGTTTCAGAATATCAACCTGATGAAGAAGATGAAAAAATAATTCAGCGTGATGTTGAACGGATAAAAAATCGTGATTTTGAACATGAAGCAAGAAGTACATCAGAAGGACAAGCCCTTTTGCGCGCCTTAGGAAAAGATGACGGTCAATTTGTGAGTGAGACTTATAAGCGGATTGGCAAAAAGAGCGAAGCAGGGCGAAAATTCTTAGAAGCCATAGGAGAAAATGATGAGTAAAGCACAGAGAGATTATGCCGATCAATTACGGCAATATATGAACAGTCGGCTTAATCTTCCTGAAGCTCAAAGTTTAAGAATGAAAATAGACGCTCTATCCACGTATCATTATTTACCTGAGAGTGAAATTTATAGAGAATATATCAAAAAAGCAAGACATTATCCTGTCGCACAACGTTTAAAATGGATAAAACAATATGTGAAAGAATACGACTTATTACTTCATCAAGGCTTTTCACCAAAGGTAGAGGAATAGTAAAAAAGTGAAAAAATCGAGGTAAAACAATGGCATATAACAAAAAAGAAGCACAAACAAAAATTCAAACGCTCGGCAGTTTGATGGCAAACAAGAAATATGAGGAAGCTTGGACGTCCGCAGGTGATTTAAATGCTTATTTAAAAGTACATAAGAGTGAGATGTCAGGTTCAGATTATGAGTTAATTAATGGAACTCTGAAAAGTTTTTATGCAGTGAACAAACAAATTGAAACTGTCGGCAAACGTGCATTTGCGATGGGGAAAAAAGCCGAAGGAATTCAACTCTAACCACAATAATTAAGGGTGGGGGTGAAAAGCCTTGATGAAGTAATAATAAAGTAAGAGATAAGTTTTCCTGACAAGGAGGCAAAGAGGGGAGGTAAAGGTCTTATCGCTAGAAAAAAGAAAGTTCAGGAGAACAAGAAAATTATTGATGTCACTGATTATATTGGAGGTCAGGAAAGTTTAGGAATGTTGCAATTACAATTAGAGTTTTCGCAAATTGATACTGGGCGCCAAGCCAAGCTTGACCCCTATAATGAATTAAACAATGCAAGAGCTTATCAGAATATGTTGCATTTGAACACTAAATATAAAGGGAGATAAGGAGTATAAAATGTTTACATACATTCTTAAGAAGTTAAGAAATGAAAAAAATCTTACTCAAAAGCAAATAGCAGAAGACTTAGGAATTTCGCAACCAAATTATCAACAGTGGGAAAGTGGCAAGCGTTCACCAAGTGGGGAAACACTAGAAAGATTAGCAGATTATTTTCAAGTTAGTACCGACTATTTATTAGGCAGAACTAAAGAAAAAGAAATATTTAGAGGGAAACTGCCAAAGTTACAAATGGCAGAAGAAGCTGCTTTCATTGAACGTTTGAAACGATTACGAAAAGAAAGAAACTTAAGACAGGTTGACATTGCAGATAAATTAGGAATTAATCAAGTTGCTTACGGTAGAATCGAGCTTGGCATTGTGAAGCCCAAAGTAAAACATCTTAGAGTTTTAAGTGAATTTTACAATATTTCAATAGATGATTTACTAGGAAGGTCAATTTCAGAAAAGGATAATGAATTCCTCTCTCAAAAAGACATCTTCTTATCTCAACTGGAAGAAATAGAACAAATTTCTAATGAAATCATTCAAAAGCAACAGATTCTAGAAAATAAAATCCAAGCTTTAAAAAAGGAAATCTTATGAAAAAAACATTAATTAAAGAAGTAGACAAGTTTACTCCTGTTATTCTTGTTTTATTATTTTTTATGTTTGGATTTGTATTAAACGGGCGAATTGCTTCTAATAATTTAAAAGTTAAGCATAGGGCGCAAACTGAAAGCTTTGTAGCCAATAGAAAAATTTCTGTTAGTGTTGATTTTGAAGGTGCTCAATTTTTTCATGGTATGCCTTTAGAACCTTTAAGAGTTCCAAAAGATAGTGACATTGTTGATTCAGGAGATTATCTTATTACAACGGTTGTGACATTAGGAAATGGTTCAAAGGTATCGGGTTTTTGGCTGAAAGAAACTCATGTAAAGGTAGAACAACCAGTATATTTTAAAAACATAAATCTGAAAGAAATTAAAAATATTTCATTTTCTAAAAATAAAGGTACGATATATTCTCCTGAAATATTAGAGATAAGGAAGATAGCGGAATGACGAAAGTTTTAAAAAAGAAATTAGATCCTCAATTTTTTCCCAGTGTTGAAAGCGAAGAAAAGGACTTTGAGGTACGGTTAAATGATTGTGATTATCAAGTTGGGGATATTTTAGAGTTAAAAGCTTTTAAAGATAATCATTATTACTGTCGTGTTAATATCAATGATAAAGTTTCATGGGTAACTTGTCATGAGGGTTGGGCGGATATCATCAGAGTAAGAGTGGTAAGTGTGTTGAGTGGTGAAGCTTTTAATTATTATGAAGAATATTATGATACGATTGACGGCATTACTACCTCTGCTGTAATGGAAGTTTTACATGACTATTTCCATATAGAATTTTTGCCAAAGAATTATGTTGTACTAGGCATTAAACTTTTAGGACAGGGAAAGGATATAAAATGAGTATTGTCCGAAACGACAAAAAACTAGTCGCTTAATCTGTTAGTATTGACAGATTTTTAAATTTAGAAGATTGAGGTAAAAATGGAAGATTCACGATTGAAATATTTGAGTTTTTTAGAAGAAGACATTCAAGGAATTTATAGAAAAATTAATCTAATTTCTGTAAATGATGGACTTTTGAAAAATGGTGGGGGTGCAAAAATTTATGATGAAAATGAAGATTATAAGAAGCTCGTTGATGAATTAGAAAAAATGCAACAGGAAATAAGACCTATTGCACTTGATTTATTTAGACGAGTATTGGCTCTTAAAGCAGATTGGATTCAGAAAGGGATTATTGATTAAATTTATCTAATTCTTTGTTGAAATATCTAGTGTAAGGCTGATAAGGTTCATCAAAATAAAATTCAATCACTTTGAAAATTTGGGAGACTATTCTTGAAGAAAATCGATTGTTTTGCTCTAAATAGCGAGAAAGTTCACGTTGAATAGTATATAAAGTGTCATAAGTGAAATTTTGAATGGTATCGCAAATAAAATCTATTTGCTTGTCGCTTATATCAATATGTTTGCTGGCAATGAGCATTTTTTCTTTTGAATAGCGACTGGCATACCTTAGAGCATCAATAAGACCTGATTCATAATAAGATTCGGTAAGGCGCTCAGCTAGGACTTCGGATTGTTTTCTTAGAATATTTTCAGATGCTTTGAAAATGCTATCTAGTTGTTGTGCCGTAAAATTCATGTTGTTTTTTCCTATCTATTATTTTAGCTATATTATATCAAATCACAAGATGATTTGTTGTCCGAAACGACAAAAAACTAGTCGCTTAATCTGCCTTTATGACAGATTTTTTTATTTTGCAAAATTAAAAAATTAAAGGAGATTTACTCATGAGTAAATGGAAAAAATTGTTAAATGCCTTAACTTCTGAAAAGAAAGTTACAAATTGGAAAATGCGCAAGGTCAAAAAGGTGTTTGTGTATGGGGCAGCCGTGCTTGGAATGGTGGCTGGTGTAGGCGGTTTAGTCTATGTGAGCACAGCATTAGCGGCAAGTTTACCAACGGATACAACAGTACATTGGGATAATGACAAACCGCTCTATTATGAAATAGACCAAAATGGAGTAGAGCATCCCAAACCACTGTTAACAGTTGGGGGAGATGGTGTTACACCTGCGTGGTGTCTTGGTTTGGGGGTACCACTTCCTAATAATACAACACAGGCTCAGCTTGATTCCACTAATGCTATTTTGAACGCACTAAGTGATGAACAGATAGCAGTGATTAACAATGTTGATTATTTGGCGCAAAAAGATGGTTCACTTTTAGCGTATGCACAAGCTCAACACGCTACTTATTTGTTACTTGATGAAGCAGGGGTTTCAGAAAATCAAACAAAGGACTTGATTGTAAAAGATAATACGCTTTTACAAGATGCGGATGCTATCAAAAACGGTGCGAATACTTTAATCAACGAAGCGAAGAAAATGCGTGAATTACCTAGCTTTAATGGTACTACGATTCAATTGATTCAAGGAGTTGAAAAGACGGTAACCGATACTAAAGGAGTGTTGCCTAATTTTCCTAACTTTAAGAGTAATGCGGATGGACTAACGCAGAGTGTTTTAGGTAATGATGTTAAACTAAAAGCTGATATTACAAGCAAGCATGGGCTAATTTCAAATGCTTTGCAATTTTGGAATACAGGACTTCCTACGCAAGCTTTACCTTATTTTGTGTATTCTACGGATGGAGATAGTACAGGAAAACTTAGTCAATCAGTACTTGCAACAAAAGACCCTTCACAAGCACTTGCAAATCTTAGCGTGAACATCATCGGACTAGGCGAAACCACCCTGTTAAAACATGATGCAGACACAAACAGCACAGAAACCCAAGGCGAAGCACAATTAGTAGGCTCTGTGTGGGGGCTTTATAAGGCGGGCACAGATACGCTCGTGAACTATTCAGAAGGTCAAGATGGCTATCCTGTGACCGTCACATCAGGCGACAAGACAGACGACAAAACCATTCAGCTTAAAATGACTGACCTTACAAAAGGGGTAGGGGTTAAAAATCTTGACAATAGCAAAGATTACGAATGGGGCGAATTGGTTGCACCAGAGGGTTATGAACTATCCACAAAACGTTATCCTGTTACTTTCGATTCAAGCAGCTCATTTGATTCAGGCACAAGTAATTACATTGACAATGTCACCGCAACTGACCGTCCATTAGTTTTTAATTTCATGTTCACAAAAGCCCAAGATGTGAATGGTTCATATACAGGATTAAATGGTGCGGAATTTACAGCTACACCACAAGGCACAACTAAAGGTAACCCAATCAAGGTAAGCTCTGGCACAGGAACAGACACAAATGGTTATACAGTGAATGGATTAACGGTCTTTGATGGTAAAGCCAATAGTGCGGCTGGAAATCCTAATGAAGACGGTTTAGCAGGTGGCGATTATTTGGTTGAGGAAACCAAAGTACCAGATGGAACACAAGCCATCAATCCATTTACGATAACAACGGATAGTGTGAAAGATAAAGATGGTAATGTTACTGGCTATACGATTGTGTTTAAAGATACAGTTACCCATCAAGTCATTACTACTCTTGATGTTTCTGCGGATAAAGTGGTTGGCAATAATTTAATGTTTAAGGTCAATCTCGGAACTTTAGTAGATAAACCAGTAACCCCAGTAGTGCCAACGATTAAGACCAAAGCGCATACAGCTGATGGCGACCAAACCATTGAAAAGGCTGAAATTTCAAAAGAAACTCCTGTCTATGATAAAGTCATGATGACAAATGCTGAAAAAGGCGACCAAATGGTGGCTTCACTTCACCGTATCGTTACGGATAAAGATGGAAAGACAACCGATTCTAAAGTGATTCGGACATTGAATTTTACAATTGATGATGAAACAGTTATCTCACAAGAAAAACAAATTCAGTCAACCATTGATGCAACAAAAGACGGAGATGTTTCTGAAGGTTCAACGGTAACTTATGTTTGGACAGAAGAACTATTTGATGAAGGTACAAATCCTGACACGGACAAGCCCGAAGCAGTTCATGATGACCTCAAAGACCAAGACCAAACCTTGACGGTTGAAAAAGTCAAAGCGCCAACTCCAAAACCAGTTACACCACAGCCAGTAACAAAAGTCGCAAGCGTTCTGCCAACAACAGGAAGCTCCACAGGAGATATGCTTGCTTATGGTGGTATGGTTATTCTTTTGTCAACACTTGGCGGTACAATTTACTACATGAAAAATAAAAAGTCATCTAAAGAAGAATAGGTAAAAGCAGGCTTAAACCTGCTTTTTACTGTTGATTAAATTTGAAAGAAGGAATTAAAAATGAAAGTATTGATTGGTTTTACAATATATAACGCACAAGGATCACTTAAAAAAGTTTCAAACCTTATGGTTCAGTTCCCAGAAGAAGCAGAAAGCGAAGTTTTAGATAATTTCGAACATGAGGAGCTGAAAGGTTATTCTGATTCAGAAATTGAATTTGAAATTATTGATGCGGAAGAATGGGAAGCTAAAAATATTGAATATTATAATCAGTCGGAAAATTATTAAATGATATGAAAAATAAATTAAGTAAACTTTTAAAACACCGTCAAATCAAGGACGTTGTTCAAGATAAGCGAACCATCAATGAGTTAAATCAAGCTTTTATCTTGGACTTTACTTCTTCTTTTAAAGAAGAACTCGAAAAGCAAGGACTTACGGATATTGGGGTCAATGATTTGATTCACTCTATAAGGGCATATCGTTTGTCTAATCATTATCAGGGAGTGGGTGGTGTGCATTTCTGGAATTTTGTGGTTGATGTTGTTTTTGTTGATGGTTCATCATTATTGATTGAGAGCTATCAAAATAACTATGTGACTGTTTTAGAATATTTCCCTGAATTTGCAGAAATCAGCGCTCGAATGGAGCGTTAGAAAAGAGGATAAAATGTTTAAAAAGCACAGCGATTGGGTCGTTTATTCTACAACTAAGGATGATTCAGAAATCCAAATCCCAACCCAAACGGTAATGGCAACACAAGACCCTGTTCTTAAAGCTAGGAATGAAAGTAAATGAAAAGTATAACAAAAGAAGAAATTAAAAATCTTGTTAAAGATTATTTCATTACAATTTATGGTTCAAAACCTGTTCCATTCTTAAAAATGACAGAAGAAGAACAAGCGGTGATTTATGCCATGCGAGATTTAACCTCAAACGAGAATTATCGTTCTCAGAGTGTTGAGGTATTCAGAAATTTCTTCACGCTTTCCCTATTTAAGGTAGAATAAGTTTTTGTTAAGAGAATTATTATATAATATTAATCAAGAAAAAAGAGGGATTTGAGGGAATGTTAAAATTTGGGGAGCGACTAAAAAAGTTAAGGATTGAGAAAGGGCTAAGTCAGACTGCATTAGGAAGAGCGGTTGATAAAGGACATAGCACGGTTTCAATTTGGGAAATGGGGAGTTCTAAACCTAAGATGGAAGTAATCATTAGGCTTGCTAAGATTTTAGGCACTACAACAGACTATCTCTTAGGAGTTGAGGAAGAGCAAAGAGACATTCTTATTTTATACACGAGAAAGTCTTGTAGTTCGTCGTTGATGGCAAAAAGATGGTTAGAAAACAGAGGGATTCTATTTAAAGAGGTTGACCTCGTAAAACAACCACTGACTAAAACAGGGTTTATCCAAATGTTACAATCTTCTGATAGAGGAACAACACAGCTCATTGCGCAGAGAAGCCGAGCGTATCAAAAGTTAAAAAGAAGTATTAACTTTGATGAACTGACAATAAGTGAGCTTTCGGCACTTGTTCAAGAGTATCCCACTTTACTTAAAAGTCCTATCTTATACGATAGAAAACGGTTAGAGGTTGGCTTTAATGAGGTTGAGATTAGAGCCTTTGTACCACGACCACAACGTCAGGCAAAGCTTAAAGCGATTCAAATATCAATACCATAAACATCTAAGTTTAAATCTTAGGTGTTTTTTGTATAAGAAGAGTAAAGCAGGTCAAAAAACGCCTGCTTTTAGTTTTGGTTAGGAGTAGAAATGGTAGAAAAAACAATACTTGGAATAGGAGCTACAAACTGGTTTAGTGTATGCTTTCTAATTGACATTGCAATGGTTTTGATGTTGGGCTCACTCATTTCTCGTTCTGAGAATACGGAGAATAGGAAAGAAAAATATATTCTTTTTGTTATCGGTGCTTTGATTTTAATTGTTACCTTGGTGGGCTTTTTTTCTCCAACGACATTGACAAAAAAAGTAACAGTGACTGAAAACAAGTATCAGGTGGTAAACACCGAAGGAAGCTTATTAAGTAATCAGGATTTTAATGTTCTACTAAAAAATACAGATGGAACATTGATTAGAAAGTCAGTTGATTTTAGGACAGTGAAAATAAAAGAAGGGGAAAATTTTAGCTATTTTGAAAAAATTGAGCAAATCACTTATAAACCTTCCACCATTCTAGGTGCTTTTTTTAAAGAAATTCCAAGAGATGAAAATAATCGAACAGTGAGCTTGACAATTCCACAAGACATCTTAAAAAAACAGTAAAGGGGTTAAAATGTATGTTGTAAAAATGCGTGGGGGCTATCTTTGCGCTAATAAGGACGTGACAAGGCGTTTAAGATATGCCACAAAATTTAAGACGGAAGCGGATGCCGAAGAACTCGCTCAAAAATGGTTAAGAAACGATATTTCGTATGAAATTGTTCCTTTGGAAATGGAGCTAGAGCAAGCATGAAATTTAAAGAAAAATTGCAAAAAGTATGTCTAAGAACTCGTTCGGAAAAGTATAGCAAAAAACTAGACTTTATTTTAAATTTTACTCTTTATTCATTAGCGGTTGTATCAATTTTTATTGTAATTGTAACTGTTGGATTCGTTACAATATCATTTTTAATAGATACCAAAGCGCACTGATTATAAAAGGAAATATAATTAAACGAAATTTCTCTTTGTTTACTTTCGCTTGAAATTCTAAATCCTCATAGTATAACTCACCGATAGTGAAAATTCTAAAACAAGTTCCTATAACATAAGAGGAATAAAAAACCTGTGAAATCATGACAAAAATTGAGTATATTTTAAACAAAGGAGTTAGTGTCTTTAAGAGAGAAGCATCACTGTTTGTTGTAACGAGTGATATTATTGACAGTTTTTCTAGAGAGATACTGTTAAAAATGTAAAATAAATAACTGGTCGCAAGAAGCGACAATAAATAAATGGCAATATTTCTTTTACGATAAAGTACACTTTTATTTAAAATCATTTTGATAATAACAATAATTGAAAAAATAATTTGTGCAAATGCTGTACTGTTAAAAACTCTCTGCAAACTACTCATTAATATGAAGTATAAGTTATGAGTAAGAGAGGTAAATTTGGAGTTATTATTAAACCAGTCATTCAGAGTTACGTTGAACACAGGATTGACAACTTTCCATTGAGTAAACACGTAATAAAGAAATAAAGCTAGTATGATTATAGTAATATATCTCCATATTCTATGATTTCTTATCTCATAATTTTTTTGCTCCACTGGACTCAAACCATAAGAGGTTTTGAGGTTATAGTCGTGATATCCAGGAAATGACATTTGAATGTTTTGATTATAGGTTCCAATATTGGTGGTTTCTACAGAAACATTTGTATTGGACGTAGAAAGGTTATGGTGTTTGGGCGAAGTTTTAGATAATTTAAACTTAACAAACTTATAAATATCAATAGCAGGTGGGATGGCGGCAATTACTGTAGCTGTATTTACCAAAAAAGAGATTAAATCCATAAAATCCTCCAAAAGTAAGGGTTTTGTTGCAATGTTATGATTTTATTATATTCTATAAATCTCATTTAAACAACTGATAAAATAGAAATATTAAAAAAAAATATAAAAATTGAAATACTATCAAATAAAAATATCGAAAGGAAGTTATGAAAAAAGAAAAACAAGGTTTCCGAACGTGGAAACGTGGGAAAACATGGGTAAGTGCGTTAGGGGTAACTCTAATTATTGGAAATACGATACTTCCGGTTGTAGTTAATGCAGACACACCCCAAGTACAAAACATACAAAGTGCAACGGTGAATGATGATGGCAGTCAGATTATTTTTGTGAATGGAACGGAATTACAATTGAAAAAGGGGGATTCATTCACAGCTTCGGCACAACTTGCTCAACTGAAAAATAATGACGGCTCAATCAATGATGGCACAACGCTTAAAGCCACGATTGACAGTAAAACTGTGGCATTAGATGACCCTCAAACGCTTACCGTTGGGGGCATACAGTGCTTTACTCGTTCATAGATAAAGACGGCTCAACCGTTCAAAGAACGTTAACGGTTAATGTGAGCAGTCAATCAGCGCTTAACTTAAAGTCAGATGAAATCACATTGAAAGTCGGTAAAACGTTTGACGGTCAAGCCCAAGTCGCAAGCCTGATTAATTCAGACGGCTCAAGTAATGATGGGGCAACATTAAAAATTGACACCCGTCAGCTTGACCCGACCAAGCAAGGAACGTATGAGGTGACCTACTCTTTTACAGATGATGTCGGTCAAATCATAACAAAAACATTGACGGTCAATGTGGTAAGTGGCGCAGTGATTCATTTAACGACTTCTCATGTGAATTTAACGTGTGGCGATTCTTTTGACCCTAAAAGCTATATTGAAAGCGCCTTTGATTCAGACGGTAAAACACCTTTTGATGTGAATAACATTCAAATTGATTCAACAGTGAATACGACTAAAGCAGGAAATTATAAGGTCACGTATTCATTCACGGACAATCTCGGAAATCTCATCACCAATACGTTACGTGTCTATGTTCAGAATAAAGCAAGTCTAACCCTTACCACAAATGAAATCACCCTAACCTGTGGGGATTCATTCAGTGCTCAATCTTATTTTTCGCAAGCGTTAAATTCAGATGGTAAAACACCCGTAGAGTTTAGCCAAATTGCGATTGATTCAATGGTAAATACCACTAAAGCAGGGGATGTCCAAGTGGTTTATAGCTTTGTGGACAGTTCAGGTCAAACTCAAAGTCAGACGCTCCTTGTTCATATCCTAGATAAGGCAAGTCTAACGTTGCTTGCGGACACCGTGAAAATTCACGCAGGAAATGAGTTTAACCCTTTGGACTTTGTCGTGAGCGCATTAGATTCGGACGGCAAAACCCCTGTTTCGCTCTCGCAATTGACGGTCAATTCTAATGTGAATATGCAACAAGCAGGCACTTATCAAGCCGTGTATAGCTTTGTGAACAGTTCGGGTAACGTTGTCAGTCAAACATTGACGATTGCTGTTTATGGGGAAGTGTTGCCAACACCAGTGATTCCACCCGTGCTACCTACAACACCACCTAAAGATAGTCCAATTGCACCAGTGATTCCAACACAACCAATTCCACCAAAAGCGAAACCTAATGCACCTGTGTCAGTCGGAACGGTCGTTACTCTCCCTTCGTTTGTTGATTCAAATGCGGACGGAACATCAACGGCTGATTTTGAAACGCCATCAAGTTTCTTGCAGAGTTCAAAAAAGGACAAGGACGTCAAAAAGTCAACCAAAGATAAAACGAGTAGTCAACCAACAGATAAAACAAAAACGCTCAAACAAGCCATGATTGAAGCAGATTCACAAAATAAAAAGAACCACAAGAAAAATAATGTGATTCAAACAGTGATTAAAATACTTGGGGCATTAATAACGATTGGGGCATTGTTGATATTCTTGATTTTAAAGCGTAAAAATAAAGCGAGTGAGCAAGAATGAGTGAGTGTATCATGATTCGATTGATTCTGTCAGTGATTCGTCAGTTGTTGAACTTGCTAGCACATTGGATGGGTAAAATCATTATCTTTGTATTAATACTGGTAGTGATTTTTCTTATTTTAAAACATCATGGGGCGAGGGTTTAAAACTAGTCCATTTTTTCATTGAGCAAATGAAACGTTGAGTGAAAGGAGAACATCATCAAACTAACATCATCAAAGGCAGAAAAGCCTGAAAAGAAAAAAATATCAAAAGCAAAATATAAAAAAGAACCACAAGAAAAATGGTCGCCTCAAAAAGCCCTTCATCTTTATCATGTGCTTTTCGGTGGCTTGCTTTTGCTTAATGTCGCCTTGATTGCCCTTGTTGGGTCGGGTTTTCAGCCCACACACACGATTATTAATCGGACGGAAACCACACAAAATACAACGTCAGGAAGTTTAGATTATCGGGCAAAGGCTTATCTTGATTCTTTTGTTCAAACTTATTTTAATGTGCCAAAAGAGGATAATGCGCTTTCTGATTATAACAAGAATATTCAAGCGTATTCAGATGGACAATTGCCTACCTTAGCCCAAGGACAACAACTTAACCCTACCCAACTAAAAAGTGCGACATTGCTAGAGTTGACGAGTAGTAACGCCAGTTATGCGGTGACTTATGTAACCGCAGGAAAAACGCATAATACTATTTTTAATGTGCCTTATCAAAAATCAGGCTTAACCTATGTCGTTAATTCCCAACCTTATTTTACAGCGATTCAGAAATTGCAAGGGGCATTTAAAGATAAGGTACAACTGGGGCAACTGACACCTTGTCACAAGCTCAAAATGAAGCCTTAGACAACTATGTTAAAAGCTTATTCACTGCTTATACCAGTAGTTCAAATACTTTACCCTTGATTTCAAAGGGGTTGAAATTAAACTTAGACCAAACGTTTAAGTCGGTGGACTACACGTACTACACCCAAAATAAAGACGGGTCATTTACTGCAACCACCCAAGCAACATTTGAAAATGCGATGGGAACACACGCAGAGAATTGGACATTTAAGATTGCAGCACAAGGCAATTCCTATTTTGCAAGTGATTTTAAACATACGATTGATAAAAACTATATTCAACAAGGAAGGAAAAAATAATGAATAAATTCATGTTAACATTAAGCCAAAAAGAAAGCATTGAAAATCTTATCTTGCAAGCAAACGTAAAACAGTTGGCGGTCGCAGATGGAGGGCTAAAACCTGTTTTTGATTGGGCTTGGAATGGCTTTATCCAATATATTATTTTAGGGATTATTATTGTAGTCATTGTAAAAGCATTGCATAATCAGAAAATGTTTACAGTCATATTAGCTGTGATAGGTGCAAGCTTTGGTTGGTATTTTGTGACAAACTTTCAAACGGTCTTTAACTTTATTAATCAAGGTTGGAGTAAATTATTTGGAGGGTAAATCATGGCAGAAAATCAAAGAAAAGAGTTAAATCTGTCTTATACTCGCCTCTATCAACAACCGCACCTTGTTCAACATCTTTTTGGTAATCGTTATTTAGAGCGAGCATTGAGAATATCGGTAATTTTTTACGGTGGAGGTGTAGGTATTGTTACTTTTCTTTTTTTGTGGAAGATTTTTCAAGCAAGTTTAGGTTTTGCTCTTGCAAGCGGAGTATTTAGCGCCTATTATGGCGGTATTTTTTTATCAGAGTTAAAACCTGATGGAAAACATTTACCCATTTTTTTAAAAGACTGGTTCGTTTATCGTTTTGAACATTGGAAAAAGGGTTATTTTTATAAGGGTGAATTTTTTGAGGAAAATTTAGCAGAGCTGACCGTTGTAGATTTTGAAAAGAAAGTGAGGGAATGGAATGAAGAACAAGAGCGCAAAGTTGCGTAGCAGAATTGTAGATATTCACGATTCATTGGTACTAAAGGAAGATGGCGCGGTTCATCTTCTTTTGAATGTTCCGTCAACGGTGATTTCATCAAAAGATGAAAAAGGACGGCTCAAATATAAAAGTAGGCAGGTTCAGGCTTTTGGTGAACTTGAAAAGTATGTTAATTTTGAAGTTTTTGAGCTTTCTTTTTCTTTGGATTTAGCCAATGAATTTCGCAAGCTTTCTAAAAATTATTATCCACCGTGTGCGCCCTTAGCCATTTATATTGGGGAACAAATCACAGAAAACTTAAATTTAGAGCTGGGGCGTCCTTATGAATACCGCTCTTTTATCACTGTTCCTTTGAAAACAAGAAAGATTCCGCTGAACTGGAAAAAGGCGAAAAAGTATGCCAAAGAGGAACTTTCTAAACAAGTGGTGAGCTTATTTAATAAAGAGGTGGGTTTTGCTCCCGATTGGTATGAAGAATTTAGTCAAGAAGCTAAGGCGGTACGTTCGAGTTTAATGTCAATCGGCGCAGACTTTATGACCTCCGAACAAACCGCTTTTGTTTTTGCGTCACGTTATTTGAAAGGCTTGAAAGTAGATTCAGTAGAGATTCAAGCACATCTTGATAGTTCCTATGAAGCGATTGACGAGGCAAAGCTTTACTTTTTGGCAGAGGGGGTTGTCGGTCATTATTCAAACCGTCAGTTTGGTTATTCTAAGAGTTTACCCATTATCGCTGACCCTACGGTAATGAACGGTCAAGATATCGAAGCTTTTTTTCACTCCTTTAACTTTGAAATAAGCACTTTTTGCAGGGCAACTTTTGCTAGTTCACATGGGGTAAATGCGCCACTCAAAAGAGGAAATCGGGCAAAAAAACGAGCCAAAAATATAGGTCAGGAAGCGGAACAAGCAGACAGTCGTCAAAGAACTGACGTAATCATGGCGCAAGAATTAGCAGAATATCAAGAGCAAGATATAGAAAAAGGGAAGAAGTTCTTAGACTTTGTTTATTCTATTGAAATCTACGGTGTTTCTCCTGAAGAAATTTGGGAAAAAGAAACCATTTTGATGGCTGCAACGAAAGATACCGAATTAGAAATCTCTAGCGGAAAAGCAGACCAAGAAAAAGAATTTTCAGTGAGCCGTATAACTGAAGGACACAACCGAAAGCTTGATGTCTTTGTGCAATCTCAACCCTTAGAAAGTTTTTGTGAGCATTTGTGGTTTGCAAGTAATAGTGTCGGCTCAAAACGAGGGTTTTACATTGCACGTGTGGTTGACAGAGTAGATTCTTATAATGGAGATACCCAACGAGCGATTGAGGATTCAAACAAGCTTGTCTTTTTTAATATGTATGAAGCGAACAAGAAAATCAAAGGAAAGAAAACCGACAACGGACATATTTTAATTATAGGCGAAACAGGGTCAGGTAAATCTTACCTGACAAAACTTCTTTTCCTTTGCCATTCTTTACTAAGAAGTCAAACGCTCTACATTGACCCTAAAGCTGAAATGCGCAAACAATACATGGAAGTCTTGGAAGAATACGAAAGTCAAGGACTGTATCCTGAATTGTGTGATTACATCAGGCAAATTAACTTTGTCACGTTGAAATCAGAAAACACAGAAAATCATGGGGCGCTTGACCCCTTTGTCTTTGCGCCAAGTACGACTTGTAAAGACCTTGCGGAAACAATGGTCGCAGAGCTGTTGGGTGATGATTATGACAATAGTGTGAAGTTTAAAAATGCTTTTCTTAGGACGGTTGATGAACTATTGTTAAGGAGAGAAACAGGAGAGCAAATCGGATTTTTACACGTTTTTGATGAATTGGAAAAATCAGGGATTGAGGAAGTCGTAGAACGTGCGGAGTTGACCCTTGCAAAAGTCAATAATTCGGTCTTGCAATTGGCTTTTTCACGTGGAGAAAATCGAGGCTTAGACTTAGAGCAACACATGACGGTACTTGAAGTGTGGGGGTTAGACTTACCAAAAAATGGCGGTCAAGCCAAAACTCAAAGTCAAATTAAATCCTTAGTTCTGATGTACGCTCTGGGCTATTTCTGCCGTGCCTTTGGGGAACGTTCCAAAGCGGAAACGAGTGTCTTTGTGGATGAAGCGTGGTTTATGATGAATAGTGAGGTTGGCGACAATATTCTTACTGAAGCAAGACGGACAGGACGGTCGTATAATAATTTCCTTGTCCTTGTGACGCAATCTTTGAAAGATAGTACAGGAGCAAAGCAAGCAGGTGACGCAGAGAACGAAAAAGATGATACAGGCTTTGGTACAGTCTTTGCTTTTAATACAGTGACTAAAACTGACCGTTTATTGAACTATTTGAAAGTGCCAGTCAATGAGGACACGTTAGAGTGGGTGGATAATATGACACAGGGAGAATGTCTGATGAAAGACCCTTACGGACACATTGAGCGAATTGTTATTGATGGAATGTTGCCAGAAATCACTCGACTTTTTGACACGGTAGAAACGGATATGGATTTTGAATATGACGAGGTGGCTTAATGGAAAAATTAAAATGGGGAGTGCTTGCTGTTATTGGGGCAATGCTCTTTTTTTGTGTCAGTCCAACACGAGCTGATACAGCAGGGGATGGACTAATCAAACCACCTTTTCTTACAGGAGAGTCGAGCGATTCATCAACTCACACTCAAAATCCAACGGTTAATAAAAATCCAAGCTCAAAACCAAGTAATAACACGACTTCCTCGAACAATTGGGCAAATAATATTGATAATTTTGACCCTAATGACCCTAACTCTCCGAGCGGTCAAGCGACAAAAGCAAATAGAGATAATTTGTCGCTCTACACTTCTTATATCATAGATGGTAAAAACCCTTTGACGGCAGGCGGTCAAAATATGATTCATACCGTTTTTGTACAAGGGGCTTTTGGAATTGCCAAAGCAGAGTATCAATTGGTGAATACGGTTAAAAATTCTTTAGGAAAGAATAATATTTTAACCGAGCAAGCGAACAATCAATTCAAAACTTCAAAATCGGTCTATGACAAGCTAATGGGCACTGGATTTGGTTATATTGCTGTCTTTGGGATTCTGTTAACGCTGATTCGTGCCCTTGCGAAAGGACGAGTGCCACAGGCTTTCTTATCACTCTTTTTTATTCTCTCCATTAATGCCATCTTTTTCGGCGCAGGGAGTGATTTTGTGACAAAAACAAATACCGCAGTCGGTCAAACCAAAGACGCCATTGTTCAAACCATTGCAGGAGAGAGTAGCACGGATTTAAAAAACATCATGGTAACTCAACCTTTTCTTTATCTTAATTTTGACGAGGTAACCTTAGATGAAAATGGCGTGAGTAATATCACACAAGCTCAAATCGACCAACTTTTAGCGACAAAAGGTGATTCGGATGCAGTCAGCGCAGTGAATAAAACATTAAAATCAGACCACCTCAAATATGCCTCAATTGGCTCAAAAATTGCGACAGCGACATCAGCGGTCATCGCTAATACGGTCTATCTGCTTGTTTTTGGCTTCTTGTCGGTTGTCAGCTTTGTTTTTCAACTCTTAGCTTTATTATTGATTGATTTTGCTTGGGTAGTGGCGATTCTTTCTTTCTATCCCGCTTTTAGTAACGCCATGCTCACCTTTATCAAGAAAATTTTTCAATTTATCCTGATTGGATTATTTTCAACGGCGGGTGGA
Source organism: Lactococcus protaetiae (assembly GCF_006965445.1). Lineage (NCBI taxonomy): Bacteria > Bacillati > Bacillota > Bacilli > Lactobacillales > Streptococcaceae > Lactococcus > Lactococcus protaetiae. Next base: position 1,165,804 of record NZ_CP041356.1, read on the forward strand.
GCAATCATTATTTTGTTTAATACCATTGTGACGAATATTTTGGTGTCAAGTAACATCAAAACGTATGCCATGCAAAATTGGTTGAAAGTGATTATTATCATTGGTATTTATGTATTCAGAAATCAGTTGGGGGATTGATTCAAAAAGGAGAGCTTCAAGTTGGACGCTTGATTGGTAAGATTCAAAATAGCGCCAGTCGGGCAGGTTCACAAGCCTTTGGGGGTGTAAAATCAGGCTTAGTTGCTGGTGCAACCGTAGGAGCAGTTAATGCAGAATTGCTTAAAAACGGGATGGCAAGGCGTGCGTTTGGTAATGGTGCAGGGGTAAGAAGAAATCTCTCTGCCATGCGTAAAGAGCGACAGATGAAAAAGATAGCGAACAAGTTGAAGCAGGACAAGCTTACGCCTGAACAACGTGAGAAACAATGGAATAAAGGTCAGAAACTTGTCAATAAAAAAGATAAAAAAATGGAACAACTTGACCGCTTAAATCGCCAAGAAAAGTCAATGAATCGGCGAGGTCAACCGCTCACACCTGAACGGCTTGAAAAGAAAAAACTGAAACAGAAACAAGAAGCTTTAGAGAAAAACACTAAAGGTTATGACGCGTTAAGTGATGTGTTAGAGGAAACAAAAGAAAAACAAGCCACTGCAGAGCGCAGACAACTTTACCGAGAAAATCGTGAGGAGCGGCAGAAAGCCATTCAAGAAAAGACGCAAGCAACCCGTCAATTGGCAAAAGAACAGCCTAAACCAGAGCTTGCCCCAAAATATGGGCGGACAAAATCAACGGTGAAGTCTGAAAGAAAGCGTCAGCGTAAAGTCTTAACAGGCGCAAAAGTTGAGCCTCAAAGTGAGGTCATTCGCCGTCAGATGGAAGAACAAAGCGGAATCACGAGATATTAAGAAAGGAAATTTTAATGAAGAAAAAAATAAGTGTGGCGATTATTCTTGCCTTTTTGTTACTTCCGCTTTCAGTAGTGATGATGGGCGGAGCTGGCGGTACAGATGTATCGGCAGGCATGACTGAAATAAATAATGCTCAAATGGACGAGGCGCATAAAATTTGGGTTCAAGGACACAAGGAAGGCGGAACAGATGAAGGTGTAGCGTCTTTAATGGGTGTTTGGCAACAAGAATCAGGATTGAAAGCAGATGCCATTCAATCAGGGGCAACATTCAATGAAGATAAAGCAATGAACGCAAGCCTTGGAGGTTATGCGTTTGGACTGGCACAATGGGATGGTGGACGAAGGGTCAATCTTTTGAATTTTGCTAAAAGCGAAAATGCGGATTGGAAAGACGTTGGACTTCAACTTGATTTTGCGTTTAATCATGATGGCTCTGATTCAACGTTGCTTAAACAATTGATTAAGGGAACAGAGGTTACTCAAACGGTAACGGCATTAACTCAAAAATATGAGCGAGCAGGGGTTGAGGCAATGGCACAACGGATTTCCAATGCGAACTACTGGCTCAATACGATGAGAAATGAGGGATGAGTTCAAATGGTTCAAGTTCTGCCCCAGTGCCGACATTGCCGAGTGGTTGGACGATTGATAAAGCCATGAACATAGGAAACTATGGAACGCAAGCATATGCTTATAAACAGTGTACGTGGTGGGTCTATAATCGGGCGAAAGAATTTGGAATTACCTATGATTCATATATGGGCAATGGCGCAGATTGGCAACACAAAGCAGGCTATCAAGTTACAATGACCCCAACACTTCATAGTGCGGTGAGTTTTAGCGCAGGTCAAATGGTGGGCGGACAATGGCAGGCAGACCCTCAATATGGACACGTGGCTTTTGTAGAAAATATTCACTCGGACGGTTCAATTCTCATTTCACAGTCAGGAACTGGATTTAGTACAGTGTTTACTTATCAAGTGTTAACGAAGGCACAAGCCAGTCAATTGCATTACGTGATAGGAAAATAAGAAATAGGAGAGAGAAAAAATGTGTGAGATTTTTTATGAAATAGATGGAATTAATGGTTATTTGGTGAAAGCTAGTTTCAAATATATTGAAAGTCAGAGGATATATAAACTCTTAGAATTAACTGGTATATCCAAAGATGAAGAATTTTATGATTTTATAAAAGAATTTGATAATAAAAAGGTCGTCGAAAATGTAAAACAAGTCGCCTTTAATTTGGTTAATTGTATGACTGGGGGAGGTGATGTAAATATTTATCTCATTGTTGATTTCTTTAATCAGATTCATTTTAAAAAAGTTGAAAAAGTCAACTCAAAAAAAGTAGACCCTTCAAGCAGATTTAAGATTGTTGAACTAACACAAATAAATTATGCAGAGCTTATGCTTGATGTTGTGAATCAAACAGACCAAGAAAATTGGGATTACTTTAGTGAAGATGATGGACAGCTTGCAAATGAATTTCTTGATTATGGTAAATTTTCTAGGGTTATCACAAAAAATGAATATGGGAAAGAAATTGCGGTCGGATATGTTCAGGTAAGATTACTAAAAGAGCAAGCACCTCAACTCCTTTATAAAGATTTCTACCATTTGGCAGGACTTGGCGGAATTAATTTATGGGAAAAAAGCAAAAATTCAAGTCGAGATTTACCAATATATATTGATGTGATTGCCATAAAAAAGCAATATCAAAATCAATTAGACTTACTAAAATTAGTACCACAAGCACTAAGTGAAATTGTAGAAGATATTGATTTAACTATTCCAGATATTGCCTTTGGTAAGGTATTTGCGGTTGGTGTAACTAAGCAAGGTCGTAAAATGTGTAACTTATTGAAGATGGATAAGTGCTCCGAGGTTGAAAGGGTAGAGAGTGGAATTACTCACATTCGAACACTTTATTGCTCAGAAAGAAGTACATTTAAAAATAATTTAAAATCAATAACAAAAAAATAGTCGATTAATGTTCGGCATTAACCTAGTTTTTACGTTGAAAATTCCAGGATTTTTAAAGTTAATTCCGAACAATAGAAAACAGAAAGAGATAAAATGTTAGAGCTATCAGATTTTAAAGCGCAAGAAAAAGCTTCTGAGCGAAGAATGCAAGAAAAATATTTACGCTTTGACTATCGTTTACGAGAAATTGAACAGGAATTAATGTTACGCCCCTTTGCAAAACTTTCAGAGGTAATGGTTTGGGCTGAAAATCTAAAAAAATATATTGGAAAAATTCATCTCATGCAACAAGAAAGTATTCAATTTTCTAAAGAGGATTGGGGAAAACTCGTACAAAGTATGATGGGATATATCAGAGAGGATAATGATTCAATTTCTATTTTTTCTGAATATGTCCTTTTTCTTGTCTATCTTGAAAAGCGATACAAACAAAGATTATATGTCTTTGGGAACTATTTAGATAATAGTGTGCGCTATATTAAAGGATATGCGGAAGATATGGAAAGTCAAGGTTTTTCATTAACAGGAATTCTTGCGGAAGTTCAATCATTGAATGAGATGAACTGGCTGAGTATCTTAAATTATTAATTAGAAAAGGAAAAGTGAAAAATGGAAACACTAAAAATTTATGTTGTAAATTTGCAAAGTTATAACAACGGAAGAACAAGAGGGCGTTGGTATGAGTTACCAGTGAATTTTAGACAAATTCAACGTGATTTATTGCTTGATGAAGAACATGGCGAGGAATATGCGATCCATGATTTTGAGAACTTTTACGGTTATAGAGTAGGTGAATATTCATCAATCAAAGAACTCAATGAATATGCCGAAAAATTAGAAGAAATTTCTGATATAGACCATTTAAAAGATTTTCTTGAAATTTATGATATTGATGATGTTATTGATAATAAAGATGATTTAGACTTTGTGGAGGCTAGAGATGATGAAGATTTGGCGCAAGAATTAATTGAGCGAACGGGCGGTTTAGAAACATTAAGTGTAGAAACGCTACAAAGATATTTTAACTTTGGTGCTTATGGTCGAGAATTAGCACTTACTGATTATTCACAAACAAGTCATGGATATATTAGAAATATTTAGAAATTTAGTAGTAAGAGCAAGAAAAAATCTTGCTCTTTTTAAGTTAATGAGTGGGGAAAGTTGTGAGGGAAAATTAAATGAGAATTAAAGATGATTATGAACGTAAGCAAGTTAAAGGTGGTTTTGACCGACTTGATAAGCAGTTGTTTGAAGCAAAAAGTGCGAGTTCTGGTGCAGTGTTTAGGATGAACTTTGGAGATAATGGAAGTAAGGAAGTCCAAGAAGTTCACCAGATTTTTAAGAAAGTTGACAAACTTTTGCAACAAGCTTATTCAGAATTAAAAAAGGTAGAAGAATATTTTTAAAAAAGTAGGAGAAGGGCAAGAAAAAATCTTGCTCTTTTTTAGTTTGGTTTGAATAAAAAAAGGGGAAGTATGGAAGGGATTATTATTGAGAGAAAACTGGTAAATGCTGATGATATAGCTAAATTTTATTCAATTAAGAAAAAAACAGCTCAAAATAGAATAGCAGAAATGAAGAAAGACCCTAGATTTATTTCAAGTGATTTTTTTAGAATGAGCGGTAGAGTATGGTTTCCCGCTTTTGATGAGTTTATTAGGCAAAGGGATGAGGTAAAATACAAGTGAAATATGATATAATTTAGGTTGTATTTTAAATTTGTCCTTTGCTGATAATGAAAGGATAAAGATGAAAGTTGAAGAAATAAAAGAAGGTAGTTTATGGTGGGAATTACGAGGAGATAAGTTTCTTTGGAGAATGCGATTTTATAATCCTAATATTAGAGGAGAGGATAAGGTATCTGTTACTCTTAATTCAAAAACGCGTCAAGCTAAAAATAAAGCTCGGATTTTGCTATTAAAAAAGGCAAAATTAAAAATTGATTCAGAGACAAATATGATGAATCCCTATTTAGAAATTACTTCATTTGATTTTGAGAAAGTTTCGAGTGTTTGGTTAGAAGATTGTAAAACAAGGTTGAAACCCTCTACAATTATCCAGCGTAAAAAAATAATTAGAATATTTGCACATAAATTTGGTAAACAAAAAATGTCAGATTTTACAGTTTTTCAAGTACAGAGCTTTTTCAATCAGCTTAAATTGAAGAAATCTACGATAAGTGAGTATTTTCAGATTCTTAAGTTAGTCTTTGATTTTGCAAAAAGAGTGGAAATAGTTGAAAATAATGTGCTTGATAAAGTTAAGATAACATATCCTAAAAAAACATTAGAAGATTTAAAAAGGTCTGAGAGAAAGTTATTTACTTGGGAAGACTTGTCATTGGTGTTTGAAAAAATGAAAGAAAGTTCTAATCCTCAAACTCTTAGAGTTAAATTAATCTTAGAATTTTTGTTTTTAACAGGACTGAGATACTGTGAATTAGCAGCTTTGAAAATTAATAATTATGATGCAGAGGAAAAAGTTATTTCAATAGAGAGTAATTTGGATTATAGCGAAGGGATACTTAAGCGAAATCATGTTTCTCCTAAGACGTTGAGTTCATATAGAAAAGTTCCATTGACAAAACGAGCAATTGAGATTATAGAGCAAATAATGTTAGAAAATGCTCAAAATAAATTTGATAATTATATTGATTATGGATATATTTTTACAAGTAGAACAGGTAATCCTTGGAGTATTTCAGGTATTAATCGTTCTTTTCGTACTTTTGGGAAAAAAACTGATTTAGATAAGCAGTTTTCTTGCCATTGTATGCGGCATTCTCATATCTCTTTATTAGCAGAATTAGAGGTTAATGAGAAAGCTGTTATGCAACGAGTGGGGCATAGTACATCTAAGATTACTCAAGAAATTTATACTCATGTAACTCCGAAAATGGATAGTAAATTATTAGAGAAATTGAATAATTTTAGTGGGCAATTTAGTGGGCAAAATTGAGTGAAAAATAGGGTATTATAGGGAAAATCACAAAGTAAATTAAAGTGATAGAAAAAGAAGAACCTTGATAATAAAGGGTTTAGATATATTTTTGAAAGAGAGATAAACAAATGGCACAATTTTATTTTCGATATGGCACAATGAATTCGGGTAAGAGTATTGAAATTCTGAAAGTTGCGCATAACTATGAAGAGCAGGGGAAACCTGTCCTTTTGATGACTTCAAGTTTGGATACAAGAGCAGGAGTTGGGCAAGTTGCGAGTCGGATTGGGATGAGCGCTTCTGCTGTGGCGATTGATGATGAAATGAATGTGTATGACTATGTTGCGCAGTTGGTTGAGAAACCGTATTGTGTATTGATTGATGAGTCACAGTTTTTGTCTAAGAAAAATGTCTATGATTTTGCGCGTGTTGTTGATGAGTTGAATGTTCCTGTGATGGCCTTTGGTTTAAAAAATGATTTTCGTAATGAACTTTTTGAGGGGTCAAAATATTTGTTATTATTGGCGGATAAAATTGAAGAGATTAAGACGATTTGCTGGTATTGTAGTAAAAAAGCTACGATGGTGATTCGAACAATAGATGGCAAGCCTGTTTATGAGGGAGAGCAGTTGCAGATTGGGGGAATGAAACCTATATCCCAGTTTGCAGGAAGCATTATTTTAAACCTGAGATTTAAAAATAGATTTTGGTAATAAGTGAACTGCGGTATAGATGAAAATTTAAGTATAAATGCTTTGGTTTTCATGAATTAAAATAGTTGAAGGAAAATGGAAAAATGTTTGATCAATTAGAATCAATGATTGGAAGATATGAGGAGTTGGGAGAGTTATTGTCTGACCCTGAGGTAGTCAGTGATACGAAGCGTTTTATGGCGTTGTCACGAGAAGAGGCAGATTTGCGTGATAAGGTCGCGGCTTATAATGAATATAAGAAGACTCTTGAAACGATTTCTGATAGTGAGGAAATGTTGGGTGAGAGCGGTCTTGATGATGAGATGAAAGAGATGCTCAAAGAAGAACTTTCGGATGCTAAAGCCCAAAAAGAAGTGCTTGAAGAACGCATCAAGATTTTACTTTTGCCTAAAGATCCTAATGATGGTAAGAATATTATCTTGGAAATTCGTGGAGCTGCTGGTGGAGATGAAGCCGCGCTTTTTGCGGGTGATTTGCTCAATATGTACCAGAAATATTCAGAAGCACAGGGCTGGAATTTTGAGATTATGGAGGCAAATGTGACGGGAATTGGTGGGTATAAAGAGGTATCTGCCTTAATTTCTGGCAACAGTGTGTATTCCAAGTTGAAATATGAATCTGGTGCGCATCGTGTGCAGCGTGTGCCTGTGACTGAAACGCAAGGGCGTGTGCATACTTCGACAGCGACGGTGCTTGTTATGCCTGAGGTAGAGGAATTTGAGCTGACCATTGACCCTAAAGATTTGCGAGTGGATATTTATCATGCATCGGGCGCTGGTGGACAAAATGTCAATAAGGTAGCGACTGCGGTACGTATGGTTCACTTGCCAACGGGGATAAAAGTTGAGATGCAGGAAGAACGGACACAGCAAAAAAATCGAGATAAGGCGATTAAACTGCTTAACACTAAGGTTTTTGACTACTATCAACAGATTGAGTTGGATAAACAAAATACAGAGCGCAAAGCGACTGTCGGAACGGGTGACCGTTCAGAGCGGATACGGACTTATAATTTCCCTCAAAACCGTGTGACAGATCATCGGATTGGGTTGACTTTACAAAAGCTGGATACGATTTTGTCTGGGAAGATGGATGAGATTATTGATGCTCTGATTGTTTATGACCAAACGAAGAAGTTGGAAGAGTTGAATAAATAAAAGAGCATATCCAACTGCAACATTGGAAGACTTTGAAAGGTTTATTTGACTGGAGGAGTTTATGGATATTTCTCAAGGATACTTGGTGAAATTTAAATGGAAAACCTATGTAATTGTTGGCTTAATTTCTTTAATAATTGGGATTTGGGCGATTTTGATAAATTATTTTACTTTTCATGTGATTCTCCCTAGTCCATACTCAGATATTACGGGTTTGGAAGGAGGAGTGATGGTGGTGATGTTTCTCTCTTTTTTGATTGCTTTTATAGATTGGATACTTTTTATAAGTCTTCTTATTTATCTTCCTTTTCTATATTTTGACCATCAAATTGTTAAAAGTGGTACGGTTTGGAAAAATTTTCATAAAACGGTGTTGACATGGAAGAAATCAGTGGTTTTAGAGTTTTAGTTATTGATAAAAAAGTGAATACTGGACGTGGAATGAATTATACCGCAGGTATGGACACTTTAAGAATTGTTGATAAAGATAAAAAAATTTTAGCGGATATTCTTTTTAAGAATTTACGGAAAGAAAGTGAAAGTTTTATTCCTTTGATGACTGAAGAGTGGAAAAAACATCATCCAAATGAGGAAATGATAGAACTCAAAAATTATTGGGAGAGATGAAATGTGGATTATTCATTGGATTGGTGGGTTGCAGGTTGAGCTGGTTGTGAACGGTTCGGATTCTCTCGCGATTGAGCGGATTTATCGTGAGCGTCATCAGCTTTCTAAGGAAGAATGGTTAAACTTCATGCAGACACCATTAACTGACGAAATTGCATCAGAATTGACAGAGATAAAGGAGCGTGTCAAGCTTCAAGGAAGACCTTATTGTCCAGAAAAAGATGAAGACTATTGGAAGTCTAGAGGCTTTTGATTAATGGCACGGAAAGGAAAACTTAAAAATGTTGTGGATTGAGGCAGTCCGTATGCTGTCAGCAAATTTGGAAGAACCTTTTGCTTTGGAATTTGTTTATAGAAACTTATATGAGCTGACAAAATTGGACTGGCTCAACTTACAGCGGCAAGAAATCACTGACAGCGAGCGGTCAGTGCTGACAGAATTGGCAAAGCGTCTAAAAAATAATGAGCCACCTCAGTATATTGTAGGTTGGGCAGAATTTTGTGATTTGCGTTTTAAAGTTGATGGGCGAGTCCTCATTCCTAGACCAGAAACAGAAGAATTGGTGCAGCTCATTTTGTCAGAAAATGCTGAGGATGAATGTTTGTCAGTAGTAGATATTGGAACAGGTTCGGGGGCAATTGCAGTGGCGCTCGCAAGCAAAAGAAAAAATTGGCTTATTGAGGCATCTGATTTATCTAGTGATGCGTTGAGTGTGGCGGTAGAAAATGCTGACAGAAATGTTGTCAGTGTCCATTTTACGAAATCTGATGTTCTGTCAGCATTTATGGAGGGGAAAAAATTTGATATTATCGTGTCAAATCCGCCGTATATTGCATTTTATGATACAGATGAGGTGGATGATTCTGTCATTAAATATGAACCAGACTCCGCGCTTTTTGCAGAGAATATGGGTCTAGCCATTTATGAAAAAATTGCTAAAGAAGCTCCATCAGTGCTGACAGAAAATGGTAGAATTTATCTAGAAATCGGATATAAACAAGGGCAAGCTGTAAGTCAGATTTTTCAAGAACAATTTGCTGACAAAACGGTGACCGTTCATCAGGATATTTTTGGTAAAGATAGAATGATTAGCGTGAAATGACAGAATGTAAGTAAGACATTGCTGCATACTTTCATGGGATAAATTGAAGCTATGACTTACCAAAGTGCAAAGCGAAACTGATATGAAGTCAGTGGAAAGGGAAATGATGGAACTAAAACTTATCGCAGAACATAAACAAGATTTCTTACCGTTGCTCGCACTTGCTGACAGTCCAAAGTTCATCAAAAATTATCTTGAACGAGGAGAACTGTATGTCTTTGAAGACAAGGCAGTTGCTTTGGTGACTAAGGAGGAGGATGGGAGCTATGAAATTCAAAATTTTGCAGTTGCTGTATCCTTTCAAGGAAGAGGTTTTGGTAAAATTTTCATGCTAGAGCTCTGTCGCAAATATTCTGGGCAGACTTTACTTGTACGCACAGATGAATATACTGCGAAGTTCTATGAAAAATGTGGTTTTACAGCCTTCAAACGTGTAAAAAATTACTTTCCTGAAAAATATGGAGAGCGCATTTTTGACAAAAGTCGAGAATTGATTGATAATATTTACTTGAAAGTGGAATTAACATGACAATAGAAAAAGAATTTCGTGAAGAAGGATTGGCGTTACAACGAGAGTTTGCGATTCTTGAGCGAATGATTAATGAAAACGAGATTGAAATGGCTACCGAGGAATTATCCTTTTCAAAAATGATGCTGACAAGTTATATTGAAAAAATTAAAACTGCTGACGGAGAAAAAATTGGTGTCATAGGTAAAATTTTTCGCCATCCTTACCATGTTCCAGAAGAATTTATGAAAATCGTTATCGCAATGGTTGCGAAAGAAAAACAACTCTCCAAACAGTTGAACAAAAAACAAGAAAAACAGCATAATCAAGCGAATCGAGAAGCAGCGAGAAATCGGAGAGCGGGTAAAAATGCAAACTGAAAAAGCAATAAATGCACTAAAAAGTGGAGAACTTGTAATTCTTCCGACAGAAACTGTCTATGGATTATTTGCTGATGCGACACAGGAGCAAGCGGTCAAAAAACTTTATGCAGTAAAAGGACGTCCGACAGAAAAAGCGCTCAATATGAATGTTTCAAGCTTTGATACTATTTTGAAGTACAGCAAAAATCAGCCGACTTATCTTGAAAAATTGGTTGCAGAATTCTTGCCAGGACCATTAACAATTATTTTAGAAGCTTCGGAAAATGTTCCAGAATGGATTCATATTGGGAAAACTACAGTTGGATTTCGGATGCCAGCTATTTCGATGACTCAGAACATTATAAATGAAGTTGGGGTTTTAGTTGGGCCATCCGCAAATTTGACTGGAGAACTTAGTCCGCGCTTTTTCTCAGATTTAAGTCAAGAGATTTTGAAAAATGCAACAGTGGCGATAAAGGATGACAGTGTTTATGGCTTAGATACAACCATTATTGATTTGACAGGAGAGAATCCTAAAATTTTACGTCAAGGTGCAATCACACGTGAGGAACTTTTATTCGCTATTCCCGAACTTTCTAAAATTATTTAGTGAATTCCGGTTATAAGATTTGGAAATGAATGTTAGACCCGATATAATAGTATTATCAATCAGGGTTTAGCTATCTAAATTTATGATTTATTGACCTGGGTTCAAGGCGTTTGAAGTCGGAAAAAAGATGCTCTGCTGTACACTCATTTTATCTCTATTAAAGTCAGAAGGTGGGATGACAGCTTTCAGAACAGTATTTCGGCGTGAAGTAGCACTTTTCTAATTTACATGACTTTAGAAGTACCCCAGTACACATTTAAAGGAGAAACTATGATTTACGATAAGGAAGATTATAAAGCCTATGACCCAGAACTTTGGGATGCAATACACGCAGAAGAAGTACGTCAGCAACAAAATATTGAACTGATTGCTTCGGAAAATATTGTTTCTAAAGGAGTTCTCGCTGCACAAGGTTCAGTTTTGACAAACAAATATGCAGAAGGTTATCCAGGTAAACGATATTATGGTGGAACAGAAGCGGTTGATGTTGTAGAAAATCTGGCGATTGAGCGTGCTAAGGCACTTTTTGATTGTAAGTTTGCTAATGTTCAACCACACTCAGGTTCTCAGGCAAATGCTGCAGCTTATATGGCGTTGATACAACCAGGGGATACTGTTATGGGAATGGACTTGAACGCTGGTGGACACTTGACACATGGCGCTTCAGTAAATTTCTCTGGTAAAACCTATCATTTTGTTTCTTACGGAGTTAACCCTGAAACAGAACTTTTGGACTATGATGATATTCTTAAAATTGCACAGGAAGTTCAACCAAAGCTTATTGTTGCTGGTGCTTCAGCTTATTCTCGTGTGATTGATTTTTCAAAATTCCGCGAAATTGCGGATAAAGTTGGTGCAAAATTGATGGTGGATATGGCTCATATCGCAGGATTAGTTGCGACTGGTGCGCATCCTAGTCCTGTCCCCTATGCAGATATTGTGACAACAACAACACATAAAACTTTGCGTGGCCCTCGTGGTGGGATGATTTTGACAAATAACGAGGATTTGGCTAAGAAAATTAATTCAGCGATTTTCCCTGGTACACAAGGTGGTCCTTTGGAGCACGTCATTGCAGCTAAAGCAGTAGCATTTAAAGAAGCGCTGGATTCTGAATTTACAACTTATATTGAACAAGTGATAAAAAATACTCAGGTGATGGCTGAAGAATTTGCAACTGTTCCTGGCTTGCGATTAATTGCTGGAGGTTCAGATAATCATTTATTAAACTTGAAAGTTTTAGACCTTGGTATCAATGGTAAAGAAGCGCAAGAACTTCTTGATTCTGTGCATATTACCTTGAATAAGGAAGCGATACCAGCAGAAACATTATCACCCTTTAAAACCTCTGGTGTACGGATTGGCGCTCCTGCGATTACTTCGCGAGGATTCAAGGAAAATGAAGCTAGACAAGTTGCAAAATTGGTTGCGAAAGCTTTAGTCAATCACGATAATGAGGCGATTTTAGACGAAGTACGCGCAGAAGTACTTGACTTGACAAATCAATTCCCTTTGTATTAAAATGAAGCTAAAGTTCTCGCAATAAATGAGTTGCAATGTTGAATTTAGTCGAACGAAATTTGTGATTTTATGCAGAGAAAATAGTAAAAAAGCAAAGTGATGTAGAATGACTTTGCTTCATCTTTTTTTGATTTTAGCTCAAAATCTAAGATGATTTTAAGCTAAAATTGTTATACTAACGAATATAAATTTTAATTGGAAATGACTGCTAGAAAATATTGATATGGGCTAGTAATGTAAAATGACTTTGGTGCTATTGACCAGAGTTAAATGTGAGAGGTTAGCGGTGTTCTAAAGGAACAGTTAACTTAAAGCAGTCAGAAAGACTAGGTAAGTGATAATGTTTAAAAAATTCGTGGGTTTAATGATGCTGGTACTTGTAGTACTCGCCGGTTTTTATGTTTATAGAGCACATGAAAATGTCAAGCATGTGATGAGTTATGAGAGTGCAGTGAGTAAAAGTCTTGCTGCTCAAGGGTTGAGCGGTGATACGAAGTTGGCACTTGCCATTATTTATACTGAAACTAAGGGAAAATCGGCAGATGTGATGCAGTCCAGTGAGAGTCTTGGAGCGAAAGCTAATGATATTTCAAATGAGAATGAAAGTATCCAACAAGGCGTTTCAAATCTTTCCAAGGTTCTAGAATATGCTTCTGAAAAAAAGGTAGATGTTTGGACGGGAGTTCAGGCTTACAACTATGGTAAAGCTTATGTTGATTATATTGCGAATCATGGGGGAAAAAACACAATTGCACTATCTAAAGCTTATTCTCGTGATGTGGTTGCCCCAAGTTTAGGAAATACTACTGGTGAAACTTATTATCATATTACGCCAGATTCTTTGTGGTACAATCAAGGTAAACTTTATACAAATGGTGGAAATATTTTTTATGCTAAAGAAGTCGAGTGGAATATGTTTTTGATTAATTTATTAGACTGGTAAACAATGGTAGTTTGAGTTATCGTTGTTTAAAATTAAAAAAACAAGAAAATAAGTTTTCTTGGTTTTTTGATTTGAGTTGAAGAAATAAACTAATATTTGATATTAAAATCTGTAAAATCTTCAAAGTGAGTTGGGGTAGCATCAACGTAGCTTACTTTTGCAAACATCGGAAGTTTACGTTTACCTGATTTTTCTCCTCGGATAATCGAGATGAACTGGTCAAGATTTTCCCGTTGATTTGACTGTGCATAGATACCTACGGTACCGTCATCATTATTCCACACTCGCCCTAAAATATCTAACTCGCGTGCTATCATGATGACAAAATACCGAAAACCAACACCTTGGACGCGTCCAGAAACAACCACTTTTATTTTGAACATTTGGAAACCTCCTGTAAACGTTATCGTATTAAAATCTTGACTTCATTATATCATACTTGAAGCAATCTCTAAAAGTTCAAATTCTTTCTCTGCTGGCTATCCGAAAAATTCGGAAGTTCAAATCGTGATTCGTACAAAGCTTATTGCGCCGCTGCCAAATTTTCTAGAATTTCAAAAACTCATCTCAAATCTGAAAATAGCGGTACTTCCAGCTTATCTTGAAGTGATAATGAGAGAGGTGAAAAAATGATCAGCACTTTTTATAAAAATTTGTTAAAATGAATGAATGGAAATCATCACGTCAAAAGATAATAAAAAAGTAAAAGAAGCACGTAAGTTGCTGACAAAAAAATATCGAAAAAATTCATACTTAATTGAAGGTTTTCATCTGCTTGAAGAAGCTGTAAAAGCTGGAAGTGAGATTTTACAGGTGTTTGTAGAAGAAGAAAAATTTGATAAACTTCCATCGGCACTGCGATTCGACTTGCGACTTCAGTCGCTTAGCGAGAATGGACAGCGAAACGAAGTGGAGATGACAGAAAAGCTATCAGTAAATATGGTGTCAAGAGAAGTTTTGAAATCACTTGCGGATAGTGACAGTCCACAAGGTATTATTGCCGAAGTTAAAAAATATGAAGCAGAGATTGACTTTTCAGGATCAAAATATTTAGTATTAGAGAATGTTCAGGATCCTGGAAATGTTGGAACGATGATACGAACAGCAGATGCTGCGGGGTTTTCGGGTGTTATCCTTTTAGGAAATACTGCAGACATTTACAGTTCAAAAGTGATGCGCTCGATGCAAGGTTCAAACTTTCATTTGCCTGTGATACAGATGGAGTCTGGCTTACTATTTGGACAGTTAAAAAAAGCAGGTTTGTCAGTACTGACAACGACTTTGTCAGCAAATTCTGTGTCTTATCAGTCTGTCAAAGCTCATCGGTTTGCCTTAGTCATGGGAAATGAAGGGGCAGGTGTGTCAGAGGAGGCAGTGAATCAAGCGGATATTCTTGTGCATATTGATATGCCAGGTCAGGCTGAATCGCTTAATGTCGCTGTTGCCGCAGGAATTTTGATGTTTAGCTTGTAAAAATCATGGAGAAAAAGTGAAACTTTACGCTATGAAAATTGACTGACCAATCAGCTACAATCATCATGGTACGATTTATCCTGTAAATTACGGTTACATGCCTGAACTTATCTCTGGTAACAGTGAGGAGCAAAATGTTTGTATTCTGTCAGCACTGACAGAAAATCAAAAATCAATGACAGAATTTGACTTGCAAGTTGATTGCTGTCATTCATCGAAAAAACGATGCCTGCGATAAATGGGTCATGACGAGTGAATATGAAACATTTACAAAAGAAGAAATTTTCGCTCAAACTTACTTTATGGAGCAATATTTCGACAGCGAAATCGAATTATTGTGAGACAAAAAAATTCTGTCAGTATACTGACAGAATTTTTAAATCAATTTACAAGTCAAAATGTGAACTTAAAGTTTCAGCAAATGCTTCAAGATTGGTTTCATCATCATCCTCAGGTGATAAGTCAACACGGACAAGTTCAGCACCTTTTGTTGCACCAGTTTTTTCAAATTGTGCTTCAAACATGTCAACGCAGATACAAAAATCATCATAAAATGTATCGCCAGAACCAAAGCAGCCATAGATTTTTCCAGATAAATCAACATCTGCTAATTCTTCATAAAAGTCCACGATTTCATCAGGGAGTTCGCCGTCTCCATAAGTATAAGTTCCAACAATACAAAGGTCGGCATCAGCCATATCTTCTGCATCTACAGAAGTACATTCATCAAGCTCAACTTCCCATCCTAACTCTTCGAGTTTATCTGCTACAATATCAGCACAGGCTTCTGTATTTCCTGTCATACTTGCATAAACAATTTTTGCTAAAGGCATTTTATATCTTCTCCTTATAAGTGTGAAATGAATCAAAGCATTTAATGCTGTTCCATCAAATACATCCGAATCTAATTATTTTTTTAATAATCTTCACCACTATTATACCAAGATGTGAGCAACACCGTCAAGAAGCGTAGAGAGATAGGGAAATGTGGTTGCCTTTTGCTCTTGGAGCTTCAGCTCCTAAGCAAACGGACAGCGTAGCGACAAGGTCGCGTAGATCTGCTCAAAGAGCAGGTTCCAGTTGCCACTTCGACTCATCGCTTTGCCTTTTGCTCTTGCTGCTTTAGCAGCTAAGCAAACGGACAGCGGAGCAACGAAGTTGCGTAGATCGTTCGCAGAACGGCGTGCGAAGTACGTAGCGATGTAGCGAGAATGGACAGCGGAGCTATCTTCTCTCATAGCTTCTGGTGTTGTGAACTCAATTATAGCAAAATTTATATAAAATCAATATTGTAAACTATCCTTTAGCTTTTGATTTAGCACTTGATAAGAAGAGAGCAGGGATTGCAATAGCCACAAGGACGATACAACTTACCAAAAATCCCATTTGGTAACCGTTCAGGGTAACGGCTGTTTCAACAGATTTTTTAGCCGTAGCGATGACGCTTGGTGTTAAAGTCGTATGCATAGCGGCCAATTGATGAAGTTTTGTCGTCATATGTCCAGCAATCTCTGAAGTCACGACAGCTGTTACGACAGCTGAAATCACTGCTGAGCCAAAGCTAGAACCCACATTTTGAATAATCCGTTGACCGACAGAAGCACCAGCGATATCTTTTTTATCCAGTCCGATGAAAATATCCGTCATCATTGGCATTTGTAAACCGCCAATCCCAATCCCACGGACAAAGAGAACCACACCAAGCCAAATCAAACTTGTGTTTTCATGAACAAAGATAAAGGGTGCAGTACCGAGTAACGAAATCAAGAGACTGACTAAAACAACAGGACGTGCACCAATTCGGTCGATTAATTTGCCAATCGTAGGACGCGCAATGAACATCCCAACTCCTTGTGGAATGAGCATAAGTGCAGCATCAATTGCTGTAAAGCCTTTTGTATTTTGAAAGAACAGTGGAAGTAGAAGCATAGGGCCATTTGAAGCAATCCCAGCAAGGAAAATGCCGACATTGGCAGCCGTAAAGTTGCGGACTTTGAAGAAACGTAGAGGTAGCACTGTTTCATCATGCCGCAGATAATTGTAAATCGCATAGATAACAAGACAAGCCACACCAATGCTGCAAGAAATCAACATTTGATCGTTAAAGAAATTTTTTGCATTCTCAGAGCCTTTCATAATTCCATAAATCAGACCAATTGAGCCACCAGCAAGAAGAATTGTACCAAACCAATCCAGTTTACTTTCAGGATTCATCGGTTTAAAGTCTTGCAAGAAGAAAATGTTGAGCAACACAGCAATGATACAAACAGGAACATTAACATAGAAAAGCCAGTGCCAATTTGCATCTTGCACGATGAAGCCGCCAAGAACTGGACCGATGATAGGACCAAGAATGATTGGCGTCGAAATAATAGCAACTAACTCACCAAATCGTCCTTTTGGTGCGACACCCATGAGCAAAGTTGTCATGAGCAGTGTGATGAAACCGGCCGAGAGACCTTGCACCGCACGGAAAGCAATGAAGCTCTCAATGTTCCAAGCTTGTCCAGAAAGAAAACTGAAGGCGCCAAAAGCGATGACTGACCATTGTAATACTTTTTTACCATTAAAATGATTGACCATGTAGCCACAGACTGGTACAGCAACGGCAAGCGCGAGGACATAACCTGTAATCGCCCACTGAATCATGTTAAGCGAAGTATTAAGGTCAGTTTGTAGCTTATTGATAGCGATATTAACCATTGTTGAATCAAGCATGGGAGCAAGTGCACCAATCACAAGAACCCATGCAGTACGCGTGACTTCTTTTGGCAATTTATCTTTTTTATCTGCCATTTTTAAAATCTCCATTTATTTTTAGATACAAGATGTATCTTTTGTTTACAAGTGATATTATAAACCTCTAAAATAACTTTGTCAAGATTTAAGTACAAAACGTATCTAATTTTTATTTTGAAAAAAAGATATTTATAAGATATAATATTAAATAAGGTACAAAATGTATGAATAGGAGTAGGATGATGGTTCAAAGAAGAAGAGGTGATGAGCTTAAAAATGCAATTTTTGAAGCAACAGTAGAGATACTTGAAAATAAAGGATTTGAGGAAGTAACTTTTCAAAATGTTGCGCGTAAAGCACATACAACGAGAAGTGTACTTTATCGTTATTTTGAAGACACTTTTCAGTTGATTTATCAAGCGGCGCGTTATCATGTTGAACGAGATGAACGTTATGAAGGTTCAGTTATTGAGCAGGTTTTTAACACGGGTGCTTTGCGTTCGGATCTGCTTGCCATGCTGAGTTTTATGCGAGATAATTCTACCCGCTTTCCTAAAAATTTTTTGCCTTATATCTTCTTTGAACAGGCTCAGGGTAAAAATTTTTTTGAAGGTACAGTCGGAGATATTACAGAAAATAACCTCATCATTATTGAGCGCATATTAGCGCGGGCACAAGAGCGTGGAGAAGCGCGTGAAGATATTAAGCAGGAAGCCAAACTGATTTCCTTTAAGTTATCGCGTTATAATATCATGCTGACGGGAAAAGCGATGAATGATGCACAAATCACGGAACTTGTTGATGATGTTCTCATCCCTCTCTATATGAAAAACTAACGATTAAGTCGCATTTTATGGTAAAATAGAGTGTATTTAGCATTCGAATGATTTTGAAAAGGTTCATGATTGTTAGAGGAAGTTCTTGTAGATAAAGCTGATAAATACTATCTTCACAAGAATTCAAAACCCTAAGTAAATGAAAATTTATCCTCTAATGAAGTATGGATTACTTCAAAACATGAAGTCAAGACTTATTCAGTGGGAGTTTCGTAAAAAATGTTTATCGCGTAGCCCGAAGGGCGGAGATAGCACGCACTTACTTCGATAAAACTTAAACCACTGAGTTCGGTGCACTAAAAGCTGGACAATGAGATAAATTGAAAAAGCATCCAATTTCTTATCTCTGCCTTTTGTGGCTCTGCTGTTGGTGTTAAAGCGCCAAGTTGAGTAGCAAATCATTAAGTTTTTGTAAAAGCACCACTCACATCTTAAATAAAAAGGAAAGTAAAATTGATTACATTAAAATCACAACGTGAAATCGAGCAAATGGCACGCAGTAGCAAAATTTTGGCGGATATCCATATTGGCCTCCGTGAAATCATCAAACCTGGTATTGATATGTGGGAAATAGAAGCCTACGTCCGCAAAGTTTGTAAAGAAAAAAATGTCTTACCCTTACAAATTGGTGTAGATGAAGGAAATTATAATCCCTTTCCTTATGCCACTTGTTGCTGTTTAAATGACGAAGTTGCCCATGCTTTCCCACGCCATATCATCCTCAAAGAAGGAGATTTAATCAAAGTAGATATGGTACTTGGGCTGGTTGAAGATGGTTCCGTTGATGTATCGAAGCTTGATTTTGACGATGCGGAGTCTATGGTTAAATATCAAGAAGAATTCCGCGGTGGGGTAGCAGATTCTTGCTGGGCCTATGCTGTCGGTAATGTTTCTGATGAAGTGAAAAATCTCATGGATGTCACGAGAGAATGTTTGTATTTAGGGATTGAGCAAGCTAAGGTTGGTAACCGTATTGGTGATATTGGTGCAGTGATACAAGAATATGCAGAAAGCCGTGGCTATGGTGTTGTGCGTGATTTAGTTGGTCATGGTGTTGGTCCTACAATGCATGAAGAACCAATGGTGCCACACTATGGCAGAGCTGGACGTGGACTTCGACTGCGTGAAGGTATGGTTTTGACGATTGAACCAATGATTAATACGGGCGGTTGGGAGATTGACCACGACGGAGAACGAGGTTATGTTACCTTCGATGGTAGCTTATCTTGCCAGTATGAACATCAGTTTGTCATTACAAAAGATGGACCAGTGATTCTGACTAGTCAGGGAGAAGAAAGAACATATTGATTTTATTGAGTTGTTTATAAGAAAGTTTATCTAAAAAAGAGAAATAACATCTGCGCAAGCACAGAACTACATTTCCCTATTTTTTACGGCTTTGACTTGAGGGTCACGAACATCTTGAATGAAAGGAAAAAATGAAAAAAATTCTACAAAAAATCGGTGAGTTAACCGGTACTTTTATGACTTTTTTTAAGAGCTCAGAGATGAGTTTGTCCTCCATTGCGGCGGCATATTATCTCCTGCTTGCGATTTTTCCTCTTGTTTTAATTATTGGTAATATCCTACCTTTTTTGCAAATTGACACTGCAGGTTTGCTCCATTTTTTAGGAGATAACCTTCCAGAGCAACTCTATGATGGTGTGGAACCAGTGATTCATAGTTTATTAAGTCAGCGAAATACAGGTTTGCTGTCTGTTTCCGTCATTGCTGGTTTATGGACGTTTTCAAGAGCCTTATCTGCTTTACAGATGTCAATGAATAAAGCTTATGAAGTATTTAATCACAGAGATTTCATTATTAGTCGGATTATTGGGTTAGTAGCAGGGCTTGCGATTTTACTTTTCTTATATTTTGCGATTGCTTTATCTACTTTTGGACAGTTGATTTTGGAACATGTTTATAAACTTGTTCCTTTTGATCGGAACTTATATAATACTTTGCATAATATGACTTTGCCAGCTGTCGCAGTAGCAACGTTCTTATCTCTGATGATGCTTTATTTTATCTTGCCAAATGTTAAAATAAAGAAATTGAGATATACAATGCCAGGAACGATTTTTTCAACTTTTGTTTTAGTTTTCTTGACAAACTGGGTTGCTAAATATGTGAGTTTCGCACTCAATCAGTTGGATGACTTAAAATTAATTGGTTCTCTGGTTGTTTTCGCATTGATGATTTGGTTCATTTTTATCGCGCGAGTTTTGATTATTGGAGCAATATTGAATGCAGTTTATCAAAAAACAAAACTCGGTGAGATTGAAACACGCCGAGGAGAAATTGTTGAATTTATCAAAGAAATTAGGAAATAGACTTACTCAACTTGAAGTGATTACTTCATCAGTGGGAGATTCTTTCTCTCCCACTGATGTTAGTAGAACGAAAGCAAAGCTTAGTGGTGCTTATCCCCCGCCTGAAAGAGGTGGGGGATTTAGCAGACACTTGCTTGGCTAAAATTGGGTAAGTTTTTTGTTATGAATTTTAGAATCCATTCATGGTTTAGTTCGTATGAAAACAATATAATTTCATTCGTAAATAAAATTCTTGCATATTGATGTTTTTATGGTATACTTATCTTATAAAAACAAATGAGATACTCAAGAAGGGAGAATATCATGAAAACACCGACTGCTAAGGCAGAACTACTGCAAACAATCCAAAATGACTTTGATAATCTTATTCATTTGATTGACAGTTTACCAGAAGAAAGCAAAAATGCTGCTTTCCGTTTTAATTATGCTATGACACCGAATTGGCGTCGTGATACAAATGTACGGAGTGTGCTTATGCATTTGTATGAGCGAGCAAATCGTCTTGTAAATTGGCTAGAAAATTCTAATCGGAGTGCGACTCGTCCATTTCGTGCGGATTTCTTCGGTGATATGAGTCCAGAACTTTGGATTAAACAGCAAAATACAGACTTTGAGGTTGCCTATCAGTTAGCAAAAGAAACGCATAAAAAAGCGATGTCCTTGCTTGAAACTCTGTCGGAGGATGAACTTTTCAAAGGTGTTTATTTCACATGGAAAAGCTCGCTTTCTATTGCGGATTATGCTATGTCTGGATTAGCGAACCATTACAAATGGCTTAGGGCACAAATTGAAAATCAAGTAATTGTCAATGAGGTGATTTCCAAATAAAAACATAACGATAAAAAACTCCAGCTTACTCAGCTGGAGTTTTTGTTTTTCTGAAGACAATGAATTTTGAATAGAGATAGTTGATAATGATAATAAAGACTTGAAGGAAAAGATTTAAGTCAGCGACAAGTTGGTTTTTATTGATGCCAAAAGCATCCATGAGAATTTCAGGATGCTGGTCAATGAACCACCAATTGACGGCGATAGACAAGATTAGAAGAGCTAACCGACCAGAAACAAAGCTGATGAAATCTTTGAGTAAGTGCGATGATTTGTGTTGAAAAACAAAGAATTTATTTGTAAAGAAAGCGAAGATAATACTGGCAGATTGAGCAACGGTTTCTGAGCCCCAGCCAGAATGCCAAGCTTGCCAAGTTAACCATTTGACTAAGGCATAGACTGCCGTGGCCAAAACACCAAAAATGAGATATTTTATTGCTTCGGTTTTAAGAAGTGAGATAATCTTTTTCATGAAGATATTATACAAGATGAGAGCAATGCCGTCAAGAATTGTAGAGAAATAGAAAAATGTGGTTCGCTTGTAGAGCAGGTTTCGTTTTGTCTCTTATCTATTTTCCTTGAGTTCTAAGTAGTTGAACTCACTTATATCAAAGGTGAGTAGAGTTGAAACGAAATCTACAAAGCATCAAAAATAATGTTGTTTGATGCTTAAAAATGAAGTTCAAAAGTTTTGTCAGCGTTAATGATTTTTGTCAGCATTTACGAGATGGGTTTTATAAAATTTTTCTGCTATAATAGAGGCATGCCTAAACAACGATTCTATTCTTTTATGATAGGGACAGTGGTTGAAGCTTGGATTTTTAGTTGGACATTTATGACTAGGTCTTGGTTTTTTGCTACGTTCTTTGGTGTGCTGCTCATTCGACGGTTGATGATTGCTTATAAGCTAGATAAAGTTATCCGTGAAATGATGAAATAGCAGTATGACAAGTTCTTTTATGGTGGGACTTGCATTTTATAAAATTTTTGCTGATGAAAATAACAAAAGTACTGACAGACAGACTTGTCAGTTTTGTACGATTGAGTAAGTATCAAAACGGTGAATATAAATTCTGTCAGTACTGACAGAGGTGTTATTGACTGATTTGCCAATATAAAATAACATGAAGTCAAGACTTATTCAGTGGGAGTTTCATAAAACATTTGTCCATTTTCTCTAGTCGCTGAAGCGACTGATAAAAGGGCAACTCACCACTGAATTTAAGGTACAACCTCACATCTTCGATATGAGGTCACCTTGTCCAAGAAGCCTAGGCGCTAAAAGCGCCAACGCCCTAGGGCAGTCGGACGAAATTCAAAGTTGCCACTTCGCCTTATCGCTTTAGCGATTTAGAGCGAATGGACAGCGTAGCGAAGCGGAGATAGTGCTGCTTCATCCCCTGCCTAAAAGGCAGGGGGGGGGCGATTGCGACTAGCCACTTTATAGGATGGCCGTTTGCGCTAAAGCAGCAACGGATATGCTAGTTGTTACATCTAGTGGCGTAGCGAGCATCGACAGCGTAGCCGTAAGGCGGAGATAGCATGCACTTACTTCGATAAATTTTAACTTTTGAGGGAGAACGATAATGACAGTTTCGGTTCAGGATTTGCTTGATAAAATCCATTTTCATGTGATTTATTCAACGGAAACAGCACTGAAAAAAGAGATTACGACTTCGGAAATCATGAGACCTGGTCTTGAGATGGCGGGTTATTTTGACTATTTTACTCCAGAACGTATCCAACTTTTTGGGATGAAAGAATGGTCATATATGATGACTATTGTTGGAGATAATCGTTATGATTTGTTGAAAAAAGTGATGACGGATGTGACTCCTGTGGTCATTATTGCACGTAATCTTGAGATTCCTGATGAGATGGTCGCTGCGGCAAAAAAAGCAGATATTGTACTCTTGCAATCTCGTGAGGCGACAAGTCGTTTGAACTCTATTTTGACTTCATTTTTAGATGAAAAGTTGGCGGAACGTATCACTGTCCATGGTGTACTGATGGATATTTTTGGGGTGGGTGTGCTTATTCAAGGAGCCAGCGGAATTGGTAAGTCTGAAACGGGTCTTGAATTGGTTAAAAGAGGGCATCGACTTGTTGCAGATGACCGCGTAGACGTGTTCCAACGTGATGCTTTCACTTTAGCTGGTGAACCAGCTGAAATCTTGCGAAACATGATTGAGATTCGT
Organism: Lactococcus protaetiae; assembly: GCF_006965445.1. Lineage (NCBI taxonomy): Bacteria > Bacillati > Bacillota > Bacilli > Lactobacillales > Streptococcaceae > Lactococcus > Lactococcus protaetiae. Next base: position 1,189,591 of record NZ_CP041356.1, read on the forward strand.
GGGGTTGGTATCATTGATGTCATGAGTCTTTTTGGTGCTGGGGCTGTAAAAGATGCGACAGACATTGATATGGCGATTTATCTTGAAAATTATGATACGAGTAAAGAGTTTGATCGTCTTGGTAATGCACCGACAATTGTAACTTTTTCGGAAGTCGAGCTTCCACAAACGAGAATACCAGTAAAAACTGGGCGAAATGTTTCTGTCATTATCGAAGCAGCGGTCATGAATTTCAGAGCCAGACAAATGGGATTTGATGCTACAAAAACCTTTGAAGACCGTTTGACAAATCTGATTACACAAAATAAAGAAGACTGACAGTTTTTCAAATTTACTGACAGCTATAAAATTTACTGACAGATTTTTGTCAGTTCAATAATGAAATAAAAATAAGAAAAAATGAATAAATTATTTCCCTTTTTAGCGCTTGACAAAGTTGCGCTTCAACTTGGTCCTATTGCGATTCACTGGTACGCCATTTTTATTGTGACAGGCGCTGCAATTGCAGTTTGGATGGCTTGTAAAGAAGCACCACGTCGTAAAAATCTTACAGGTCAATCCTTGACTACAGATGATATCATTGATTTTGTTCTCTTTGCTTTTCCACTAGGAATCGTTGGTGCCAGACTCTATTATGTCATTTTTGAGTGGAGCTATTATAGTCAACATCCAAGCCAGATTATTGCGATGTGGGATGGAGGAGGAGCGATATATGGCGGCCTAATCGCGGGTGCCATTGTCCTTTTTGTCTTTTGTTATTATCGAATGATTCATCCGCTTGATTTGCTAGATATCACAGTACCAGGTGTTTTCCTTGCCCAAGCAATGGGAAGGTGGGGAAACTTTGTCAATCAGGAAGCTTACGGCAAAATCGTTTCTAATCTAGATTGGCTACCTTCGTTTGTCCGTAATCAGATGTTTATTGACGGGCATTATCGGATGCCGACTTTCCTTTTTGAAAGTATTGGAACATTGAGTGGTTTTGTCCTCGTTCTTGTTTTCCGTCACCGTTTAAAATGGCTTAAACGTGGAGATATATTCAGCTTTTACTTGGTATGGTACGGTATTGTTCGTTTTACTGTTGAAGGGATGCGGACAGACAGTTTAATGCTAGGACCTGCTCGTGTTTCACAGTGGTTGTCAGCAGTGCTTGTCTTAGTAGGGATTGGACTATTTATTAATCGTCGACTGAAAAAAGTTGAAAAGTAGATTTATGAGTTATTTCTTATGAAATGACTGACAAATTGGAAAATTAAAAGCTGTCAGTATGCTGACAGCTTTTTTACAACTTATTTGTTGTAAAAAGTAATATCATATGCAGAAACAGTGGCCACGATTTTTATTTTTGAAAGTGTAGTTACAACAAATGAATGCATAGTGTATAAATTACTGTCAGGTTTTAAATTAGAATGAGTATATTTATTGACAAAATCTGAGCTGATTATGTTAGTAAATAAATAAATAATTTGTTATAATAAAGTAAAAAATAATCGCTTTCATGAGAATGAAATGTGATTTGATATTGTTTAATTTCTAAGTCATCATTATTTGGGGAGTTTGTATTCAGCATCTGATTGTATGTATGTTGATAAACAAGACGTGCTATCTGCGCTGTTTTGTTGACAAATTCATCATAGGATGGATATTTAGAAGTTAAAACTTACGCATGATTATGAAGCGTTCGCTTTTCTCATTCATGTGCAAGATGAAATATTCGCCGTTCAACCACTCAATTAGAGAAGAACAGGTGTGAGCAAGAGTCCAAAAGCTCTTGGATAAAGGAGGAATTGTGGGAAATATTGCATTATTAATCATTGCGATTGCTTTTGCGGTGTTGGTACTTTTTTTGGTTATCGTACTTCACAAAGTATCAAAGGTTGTAGAAGAAGCAAATCGTACAGTGAAGTTGGTTTCAAGTGATGTGGATGTATTATTACATCAGGCAGATGGAATCATGGCAAAAGCAAATACTTTACTTGAAGATGTCAACGGTAAAGTGGCTACGATAGACCCTTTGTTTACCGCAGTTGCCGATTTATCGGAAAGTATTTCAGATATCAATACATCAAGCCGTAAACTTGTTGCTAGAATAAATCGACCATCTTCAAGAAGAAAAGCAGGCTCGGCTTCAGCGGTTGTGCTTGCAAAAACAGCCAAAAAATTCTTTGTAAAAAAGGATAAAGTTAAAGAAAGCAAAGAAACTGTATAATAAGATGTGAGGGGCACTTGCCCAAAAGCGTAGTGATTTAGAAAGTTGGAAGGTTCGTGCGAAAGCTGTCTAATCGCCTAGCTTTTAGCGCACCGAATTCAGTTAAATAAGATGTGAGGGACACTCGTTCTGAAATTATGAAAATTAGAAAATTTCAGTTTCATGTGAAAGCGTGGTTCTGGAAGTTGCCATTTCGCCTTGCGATTTGAACTTGCCACTTTATAGGATAGCCGTTTGCGCTAAAGCAGCAACGGATATGCTAGTTGTTTCACCTGCTTAGTGAAATCGACAACGTAGCAAAGCGGAGATAGAGCGAATGGACAGCGGAGTGTCTATTTTCACTAAATTTCAAGCACACCGAACTCAATTGTAAGATGTGAGTCCGACTCAAAGAGGATGAACTCAATTAAATAAGATAGCTCAACACAGAAAGGATATTTTATGTCAAAAAAATCAGGATTTTTAGTCGGTGCCTTAGTTGGTGCGGCTGCCGCTCTCTTCCTTGCTCCCAAAAAAGGAAGTGAATTACGCGAAGATGCAGGAAAAATATACGATGATTTCAAAGAGAATCCTCAAGAAACGCTAAATAATCTTAAAGATAGCGCTGTTGATTTTTCCACAGATAAATTCAATGAAATTAAAGAAAAATTTGATACAGGAGAAATTTCTGCTGAAAAGGCCAAAGATTATTTGATTTCAAAGCGCGATTTGATTAAGGAAAAAGTGGACTCAGGAGAACTTTCAAAAGAAAGTGTTGTTTCTTTTTTCAATGATACGAGAGATGCAATCGTAGAAAAATTAAATACGGTAAAATTGAGTAGTGAAGAACTTTTTGATGAAGATGAGTCTCATCTTTCTGATGAAGTTGTAGCAGCAGCTGCAGAATTCAATGATAAAAAAGAGGACGTTGTTGAAGCGACATCTGATAAAGTTGAAGAAGTCAAAGAAGAAATTGATACAGAAAAATTATCAGAAGAAGCAAATAAAATTGCTGAAAAAGCTAAAGAATTAACGTCAGAAGAGTGGTAGTAGTTGAGGAAAGCATATTAGTCTACTATTTTAACCCAGTACATTTGCTTAACAAAAAGTCTGTTTAATTTTCTAAATTCTTATGTTTTTTAGTGAATAAGTTTTAGAAAAGTGTGTGGTTCTATTTGAAATTGTAGAACTTCCTAGGCGGACTTTTTTGTGTAAAAATTTTACATACTTAGTGATAGCATTTGGAAAAAAATTGCGATATAATAAAGCTATAACTCAGTCGTTGTAAAAAATAATAACGATTGATATTGCGCACATCGTGTATCGTTCTTTGAACGGTCTACATTCATTATACACCACAGGTATCCATTCGCTCTAGGCTGCTATGTACTTCGCATACCGTTGCTCCCCGCTGTCCGCTGTCTGCTAAAGAAAGTAGTAAGAGAGAAAAGCCAAGGCAGCAAGGCGAAATAGTTCACTACGCTATCCGTTTGTATAGCTGTCAAAACAGCATCTCCGCTGCGCTACGCTATCCATTCGTTCTATGCCAGCAAAGCTAGCAAGACGAAATGGTAAGAGCAAAAGGTATGCAAATGTAGTGAATGCCAATAAAATCCTGCAGGATTTTAAAGTGGACTAGTATATATAAAAATAAATCCGGAGGATTTTATAATGACACAAGCAAACTTTGGTGTTGTCGGAATGGCTGTTATGGGGAAAAATCTTGCCCTTAATGTTGAGTCTCGCGGCTATACTGTTGCTCTTTTCAATCGGACAACTTCAAAAACAGAAGAAGTCGTTGCCGAACATCCAGACAAAAACTTTGTTCTAACAAAAACAGTTGAAGAATTTGTAGCAGCTATCGAAAAACCTCGTCGTATCATGTTGATGGTGCAAGCAGGTAACGCTACCGATGCGACAATTAAGTCACTTTTGCCTCACTTGGATAAAGGGGATATTTTAATTGACGGTGGAAATACACATTTTCCAGATACAATGCGTCGTAATGCAGAACTGGCAGACTCAGGAATTAACTTTATTGGGACAGGGGTTTCAGGGGTGAAAAAGGTGCTTTAGAAGGACCTTCAATCATGCCTGGAGGTCAAAGAGAAGCTTATGATCTTGTTGCTCCAATTCTTGAAGAAATCTCTGCTAAAGCTCCACAAGATGGCGCACCATGTGTGGCCTATATGGGACCAAACGGAGCAGGTCACTATGTGAAAATGGTCCATAATGGAATTGAATACGGCGATATGCAACTTATTGCAGAGTCATACGACCTTCTGAAACGTGTGATTGGACTTGATAATGCTGAAATTCAGGCTATTTTTGAAGAATGGAATGAAGGAGAGCTTGATAGCTATCTCATTGAAATCACTAAAGAAGTATTGAAACGCAAGGACGATGAAGGCACAGACAATTATATTGTTGATGTTATCCTTGACAAAGCAGGGAACAAAGGAACAGGTAAATGGACATCACAATCTGCACTTGACCTCGGTGTTCCATTGCCACTGATTACCGAATCAGTGTTTGCTCGTTTCATTTCAACTTATAAAGATGAACGTGTGAAAGCAAGTAATATTTTGTCTGGACCTACAGCAAATTTCTCAGGCGATAAGAAAGAAATTGTTGAAAAAATCCGTCAAGCACTATATTTTTCAAAAATCATGAGTTACGCTCAAGGCTTTGCTCAACTTCGTCAAGCCTCTAAAGAGTATGATTGGGACCTTCCATATGCTACCATTGCACAAATTTGGCGTGCTGGATGTATCATTCGTGCAGAATTTTTGCAAAATATTACTGATGCGTTTAACAAGGATAATGCTCTTGAAAATCTTTTGCTTGATGACTATTTCATTGACATCACAAAACGTTATCAAGAATCTGTCCGTGATGTTGTAACACTTGCTGTTCAATCTGGTATTCCTGTACCAACATTTACATCAGCTATCAGCTACTATGATAGCTACCGTTCAGCAAATCTCCCAGCTAATTTGATTCAAGCACAACGTGATTACTTTGGGGCACATACTTATGAACGTACAGATCGTCCTGGAATTTTCCACTATGACTGGTATACAGAAGACTAAAAATAGACTCCTTTTGGAGTCTTTTTTCTTTTATAATTTTGGAAATCTGATGTATGAGAGAAAATATGCTACAATGAATGAGTGAAGTATGAAGTTTTTAAATTACTTCCAAAATAAATAAAATAAGCACAATGGGTACTGACAATGATAAAAAATTCTGTCAGTTGAGAAAGACCATCAGACCTGATCAGGTTAATACTTGCGTAGGGATGTGTATGTATTTCCAAAGGATATTTCTTTTGAATTATTATTTGGAAAATCATTTTTCTCTTTTTAATTATCCCTCCTTGTGCAAACAAAGGAGTTTTTTTATGTCTATTTTGACACAAATTCAAAAAGTACAACCGTTAGTGTTGAATCTTGCAAATCAAGTCACCACGCAAAGAGTGGCTGACATCATAAGTTTTTTGGGTGCCTCACCTTTAATGACAAAGGAAATTCAAGAAATTGAGTCTTTACTCACTATTGCGGATGCTCTAGTAGTCAATATTGGAACAATCAGTGAATCTGACGTGCCAATTTTTCTTAAAGCTTGTCAATTGGCAAATCAAATGCATAAACCGATAGTTTTGGACCCTGTTGCAGTTAATGTTCCTTACCGTGCAAGTGTGGTCAAACAACTGTTAAGTGCTGTAAGTTTTGACATTATCCGCGGTAATGCAGCAGAGATTGCTTGGTTTGCTGACAAAAAAGCTGTCAGTAAAGGAATTGATGCACTAGAGCTGGTGGTAAGTCCAGAAAATGCAAAAATTGCTGCAAAAAAGACGGGCGCAGTTATTGTCCAAACGGGGAAAACTGATGTTGTTACTGACGGAACTGAAGTTTTATTTGTCAGTACTGACAGCCCACTTTTTAAGGTAAATGTTGGGTGTGGTGATATGTTATCAGCAACAATTGGAGCTTTTGTGGCAGTATCAGATAATCTTATCCAATCTGCTTATGAAGCAACGAAATTTTTTGGTGAAGCAGGAGAGCAAGCTACTGAGCAGGTTCAGAATTTACCAGGAGGGTTCATAAATGCATTTCTTGATGAAATTTATCAAAAAGCAAGAGAGGCAAAATGAAAAATGGAAAATTTACAGATTTCACCTGAGAAAAGAACGACAGGAGCATGGGATTCATTTGCAACATGGATTAATGCAAATGCAAATAATGGTACTTGGTTTACAGGCGGTGTAATAGCTGCGGCAGGTGTGTGGACAGCATCGGTTGATTTAGTTATTGTTGGATTGATTTCTTATGCTTTTTTATCTATTGCAGCATATATGGGCTATAAAACAGGTTTACCCGCGATGTATTTGACTCGACCTTCGTTTGGAGTCCGAGGTTCAGTTTTACCTTCAATGATTAACATTATTCAATTTATGGGTTGGGCAGCGGCAAACACATTTATTGCGGCAGTGTCAATGGCTATGATGCTCAATAGCTTATTCAAATTTCCAGCAATCAATTCGAGTAATGCTTATATCAGCATTGGTACAGGAATCTTTATTATGATGATTTTACACCTTTTGTCTGTATCTATGGGAGAAAAATCAATTCGAATGTTGGAGCGTTTTGGGATTTGGTTGATTTATATCTTAGTACTCTGGGAAATGATTGTTGTTTTTCATGATTTTTCTTGGCATCAGTTGATAAATTGGCGGCCAGCAATAAATATCAAAATGTCTTCTGGAAAAGTTATTGATACAATGGCAGTCTTTAATCTTGGCTGGGCAATGGCTGGCTCAGACTTTTCAAGATTTGCTAAAAATAAAAAATCGGCACTTGTAGTACCTTTTATCGGTGTAAATATAGGAACGTGGTGGTTCGCTTCAATCGGTATGTTTTCTACGATTGCGATGGCTTTAAGTTTGCATAACTTTAATCCAGAAAATTCAGATCCATCCGTTGTCGCAACAAAACTTGGCCTAGGCTTGGTGGCATTATTAGTTATTGTTATCACGTCAACTACCTCAAATGCAGTCAGTCTGTTAGCGGCAGGTTCAGCTTATAATAATATCTTTAAGAGAACAAGTTTCAATCGTTCCTTGGTTATTGTAACTATTCTTGCTTCATTAATTTCATTTATCCCACTTATCATCAATAGTTTTTTAGCAAGTTTTACTGCGTTTCTTTCGGTAATCGGGATGACGATGATTCCCGTGATTCCTATTTTTTTGATTGATTTTTATATCTTTAACAATCAAAAATATGATATTTCGGCATTAGATAAAGTAGGTGGAGTCTACTGGTACAGTAAAGGAATTAACTGGATTGCTGTCATTTCTTGGGGAATTGGTGTACTTGCTTATAACCTATTTCAACGATGGACAATGGTGAGTGACGTTATTGGAGCAAGTTTTGAAAGTTTGATTTTAGCAGGTTTCAGTTACTTTTTGTTGACAAGAATACTTAGAAAGTAGGACAATAATGATAGAGGTACCACAAGTAGTGACAATTGCAGGAATTGATTCAAGCGGTGGCGCTGGTATTAATGCAGATACTAAAACATTTCATAATCAAAAAGTTTATGCTGCGACAATTGTCACAGGACTAACAGCACAAAATACCTATGGTGTGCAAGATATTGATCCTAGCCATCCAGAATTTATCCTTTCACAATTTGATTCTGTATTCTCTGATCTAAAGATTTCTGCAGCAAAAACGGGAGCATTGTTCGGTAAAGCTCAAGTTGAAGCAGTTATTGAGGGACTGAAAAAATACAAAGTCAATCATCTCACCGTTGATCCTGTAATGATAGCAAAAGGAGGAGCAAGATTATTATCTAATGATGCAATAGAACTCATCAAAAATGAATTGTTTCCTTTGGCAGAGGTCATCACTCCAAATATAGAAGAAGCTGAAGTAATGGTCGGCTATAAGATTGAAAATCGCCAAGCACTTATTTACGCCTTAAAAGATTTACAGAGGATGGGTGCTAAAAATGTACTAATCAAAGGAGGACACACAGAGAGTGAAGTTGTATCAGATTTTTTACTGACAGGAGATGGGAAAATAAGTCACTATGACTCAAAAAGGATAATGACAAATCGAACGCATGGTACAGGGGATACTTTGTCGTCTTATATTACGGCTCACCTTGCCCAAGGAGAGACATTGATTGAGATAATGCCCAAGGCAAAAGCCTTTATTCTGGCTACGATTAAGGAAACGATTCATGTAGGACATGGGCATGGTCCTCTGAATCATTGGGTGAACACAGATGAATAAAGAATTTTTAAGATGTTATTTCATTGCAGGACCGCAAAATTTTCCAGGATTATCTATCTGGGAAGCACAAGAAAAAATCGTTTTAATCATGAAAAGTGGCGTAACTGCTTATCAATTTAGAGATAAAGGTATAGTTTACCAAAATGATAGACAGCGTCTAGAATTAGCCCAAAGTCTGAGAGATACAGCAAGAAAACTTGGCATTCCTTTCATAGTAAATGATGATGTTGGTTTGGCAATAGCGCTCAAAGCTGATGGAGTTCATTTGGGGCAAAATGATGAGAAATTGAGTGATGCAAGGCAAAAAGTTGGACGTTCAATGATTATTGGACTTTCAGTCAATAATGCTACAGAGCTCGCTAAAGCCCAAGAAAGTCAAGCAGATTACTTAGGAGTTGGACCTGTCTACCCAACATTAACCAAAACGGATGCAACTCACCCTATTGGTGTGCAGGAATTAGGAAAAATGATGCCTCAAAATCATCTTCCAATTGTGGGGATAGGAGGTATTGGGTTATCAGTCTTACCAGAGCTTGTTCACATAGGAATTGATGGTATAGCAGTAATTTCTCTTTTAATAGGTTCAAATCACCCTGATACAGTGGCCAAAACCGTGCTAGACACATTTAAGGCCCACTAATGGGACAACTAAACGTTTTCACAGGATTTTTCAGTCCAATCTGATTATTTTCTGATATAATGTCAATAAGCTAAAATGACTTCAAAATCATTTTAGCTTATTCCTTTTTTACTGAAGAAAGTTGAGGAAACTAAAGTGAATCAAGCACACAATCGGTCGTTTAACAAAGCGACGACAGCTGGCTTTGTTATTGCTCTAGGATTGTTTATGGCGATATTGGGACGAGTCCCTTATACACGATGCAGTCTATTGTCGAAAGTCAAGGTGGACTTGAGAATATTTCAAAATCGTTTATTATCGGTGTAATTTCGCTGATTATTTGGACATTGACACTCATCACAACGATAAAGTATGTACTAGTAGCACTTAGAGCTGATAATAATCATGAAGGTGGAATTTTTTCATTATTTACCTTAGTTCGTAAGTATGCTAAGTGGTTGATTATTCCTGCAATGATTGGTGGGGCAACATTACTTTCTGATGGGGCATTAACGCCGGCAGTGACGGTCACCTCAGCAGTTGAAGGTTTGAGAGCAATTCCAGCTTTTCAAGATGTCTTCAAAGGACAACAAACGCCAATAATTGTCATAACATTGATTATTTTAGCTATCTTGTTTTTAATTCAACGCTTTGGTACAGCGATTGTAGGGCGCGTATTCGGTCCTGTTATGTTTGTATGGTTTAGCTTTCTTGGTGTTACTGGCTTAATCAATTTGTTTAATGATTTCTCCATTTTACAAGCTATTAATCCGTATTGGGCAATTCATCTTCTCCTTAGTCCAGAAAATAAATCGGGAGTGTTTATTCTTGGTTCAGTTTTTCTTGCGACAACTGGTGCAGAGGCACTGTATTCTGATTTAGGTCATGTTGGACGTGGGAATATCTATGTGAGCTGGCCATTTGTTAAAGTTTGTATTATCTTGAGTTACTGTGGTCAGGCAGCCTGGTTATTAAAAAATAGAGGAGAGTCATTAGGAGATGTGAATCCTTTCTTTGCGGTGTTGCCACATCATATTATGATTTTCGCAGTTATATTGGCTACGTTTGCAGCAATTATTGCATCTCAAGCCTTGATTTCTGGCTCATTCACATTAGTTTCAGAAGCAATTCGTTTAAAAATATTGCCAATGCTTAAAATTTATTATCCAGGTCAAACTTTAGGGCAGTTATATATTCCAGCTGTTAATTTGGCTTTGTGGATGGCTTCTAGTTTCATTGTGTTATATTTCCGTACATCAGCCCATATGGAAGCAGCTTACGGACTGGCTATTACAATTACAATGTTAATGACTACAATATTATTGACCTTCTATCTTTCTCACCAGTTAGCAAGACGGTCAATTGCCATATTGTTCTTTGTTTCTTTTGTTCTCATCGAAGGAATGTTCTTTATCGCTTCTGCAGTGAAGTTCTTGCATGGAGGATATGTTGTTGTTATATTTGCAATTATGATTTTATTTGTTATGTCTATCTGGCACAAGGCAAATGAAATTGTGTTTAAGTATATCAAATCACTTAATATTAATGACTATAAACAGCAAATAAAATCGTTGCGGGATGATGAATCATACGATCTCTATCAAACGAATGTAGTTTATTTGACGAATCGGATGGATGGAGAGATGGTTGACCGTTCAATTTTGTACTCAATCTTGGATAAACGTCCTAAGCGAGCAGAGGTTTATTGGTTTGTTCATGTAAATGTGACGGATGAACCTTGGACTGCAGAGTATGAGGTAGATATGCTAGATACTGACTATATTGTTAAAGTCAATCTTTATCTTGGATTTCGACAACGCCAAGAAGTGCCACGATATTTGCGTACAATCGTGACAAATCTGATGAAATCTGGACGTTTGCCCGAACAAAATCAGAAATACTCCATTACTAAAGGACGAAGAGTGGGAGATTTTCGTTTTGTAGTCATTGAGGAAAAGATGACTAATGCACGTCAAATGTCAGGCTTTGACCGCTTTGTACTAAGAACAAAATCTACGATAAAGAATGTTACGGCATCGCCTGTACGCTGGTTTGGGCTGCAATTTTCTGAGGTGTCGATTGAGAAAGTGCCACTGGTTTTATCTGATGTACGTAATTTGGAGATAATTGAACGTATTATTCCCCAAGTACCAGAAAATGATTAATAGAGTTTTTGATGAAGTCTTAAATGATAAAATGAAAGAACTGTGCGGATTTATGCACAGTTCTTTGAAATAAATGATGAGCTTAAGTTTAAACTGCAAAAATAAGAGGCTTTCTGATATAATATGGTTAGCTAAAGGGGATAGATAAATTCACTATTAGTTAGTTACAATTTGTAATGTAAGAAAGTTGAGGAAATTAAGAATTGAGTCATCCACGCAATAAGTCGTTTAATAAAGCGAGTGCAGCTGGCTTTATTATTGCATTAGGTATTGTCTATGGTGATATTGGGACAAGTCCTCTTTATGCCATGCAAGCAATTGTCAGAGGACAAGGGGATTGGAAAATATATCTCAAAACTTTGTTCTAGGTGCAGTTTCACTTGTTATTTGGACATTGACGATGATTACTACGGTTAAATACGTACTTGTGGCTTTGAGAGCAGACAATCATCATGAGGGAGGGATTTTCTCACTTTTTACTCTTGTGCATCGCATGAGAAAATGGTTAGTCATTCCTGCAATGATTGGTGGTGCTACGCTGTTAGCCGATGGAGCATTGACTCCTGCTGTAACAGTTACTTCTGCGATTGAAGGATTACGAGGAGTACCTAGTCTTACTCATATTTATTCAGACCAAACAGCAGTTATCATCACAACGATGATTATCCTTGCTTTTTTGTTCTTGATTCAGAGATTTGGGACAAGTCTTGTAGGGCGTTTGTTTGGACCGATCATGCTTTTGTGGTTTGGTTTTCTTGGTGTGAGTGGGCTTCTTAACTCATTTTTAGATTTATCTATTTTAAAAGCAGTAAATCCTTATTATGCGATTCATTTGTTACTCAGTCCAGAAAATAAAGCTGGTTTCTTTATTCTTGGTTCTATTTTTCTGGTTACTACGGGAGCCGAAGCGCTGTATTCTGATTTAGGGCATGTTGGTCGTGGCAATATCTATTTCAGTTGGCCTTTTGTTAAAATTTGTATTATCTTATCTTATTGTGGACAAGGAGCTTGGCTTCTTGCGCACCGTGGCGAAAGTTATGAACAGTTAAATCCTTTCTTCGCTATTTTGCCACAACCTTTGGTTGTTTATGCTGTTATACTAGCAACACTTGCTGCGATTATTGCCTCTCAAGCTTTGATTTCTGGTTCATTTACATTAGTTTCAGAAGCGATTCGTTTGAAATTGTTGCCTTTACTTAAAATTTATTATCCAGGGCAAACGCTAGGACAGCTCTATATTCCTGCAATTAATCTTGCTTTGTGGGTAACAACGTCATTTTTTGTGTTGTATTTTAGAACTTCTGAACATATGGAAGCGGCTTACAGCCTTGCTATTACAATCACTATGTTGATGACTACAACTCTTTTGACCTATTTCTTAATTCAAAAGGGGATACCTAAAATTGCTGTTGCCTTTGTGGCAGTGGTTCTGTTTGTTATTGAAGGTTCGTTCTTCGCGGCTTCTTTAGTTCAATTTATTCATGGGCATATATTGTCGTGTTGATTGCTCTGCTTATCATTTTTGTGATGTTTATTTGGAGTAAATCCCATAAAATTGTTCTGAAATATATTAAATCACTGAATATCAATGATTATAAAAAGCAACTGAATACGTTACGTCATGATGAGTCTTATGACCTTTATCAGACCAATGTGGTTTATTTGACAAGTCGAATGGACCATGAATGGATTGACCGTTCAATCTTATACTCAATTTTGGATAAACGCCCAAAACGAGCAGAAGTTTATTGGTTTGTTAATGTGAAGGTTACTGATGAGCCTTATACTTCTGAGTATAAAGTTGATATGTTAGGAACGGACTTTATCGTTCGGGTTAATTTGTATCTAGGTTTCCGTATGCGTCAAGAAGTACCACGCTATTTGCGGACTATTGTGACTGATTTGATGGAATCAGGTCGTTTGCCACAGCAACATCAGCATTATAGTATTACGCCAGGTCGAAAAGTTGGAGATTTCCGTTTTGTCGTGGTAGAAGAAAAATTGATGAATGCGCGACAAATGCCTGGTTTTGAAAGATTTGTACTTCAAACTAAAGCACAAATTAAAAAAATTACAGCTTCACCAGTACGTTGGTTTGGTCTTCAGTTTTCTGAGGTAACAGTGGAAACTGTGCCATTGGTTCTATCAGATGTTCGTAATCTAGAAATTCATGAACGCTTAGAGCAAACAGAGACCGATCCGACGCAGTGAGTTTATGAAGTCAAGACTTATTCAGTGGGAGTTTTAACTCCCACTGAATTTAGGGTACAACCTCACATCTTTGATGTGAGGTTGTGCCCTAACATTGGTGGGGGAGAAAGAATCCCCACCAATGAAGTAATCACTTCAAGGAGCAATACGTTTTCTGGCAGCTCTTTTACGTCCATTGTCAATCATTTGTTTTTTCTCTTTGATTGGATTGATGACTTGGGTTTTTATACATAGTGCGCCAGCGGCAAGAGCGATAAGGGTAAATGCTTTTCCTGCGACGAAACCTGTGATGAATGATTTATTGTGCATGATAGTTCCTCCAAATTTTGTTTAACGTGCGAGCCTTTTTCGAATGGCTTTTTTGTGTCTTTCCATATTTGGAATATCGGCTGAAACTTGTGACATTTCTGGAAGATAACCTTTGTGTTTTGCGATGAGAAGAGTGGTTCCTGCGATAGTGATTTCGATGGCTTTTCCAATGAGATAGCCTTTGAGTAACTTATTCATAAAGTTCCTTTCTGTGTGTTTCTTATAATTTATATTTTGTTATATTATAATTATAAGCTAAAGATTTTAAAATGGATAATAATATGATGAAAAAATGAGATTGATGAGTTTTCAATGAAAATTAACTGGTTAAGGTTCAGATGGGCTTGGTGTGATACGATGGAGGGAGTTGGTAAAAAACAAAAAATTCATAAAAAAGAAAGAAGGTAGAAACTACGATGACAATTACTGGTGTAAAGATTGACAAAAAGTTTATGAAGGACTTACTTATTTTGATCATGGGTGTGGGACTTTATGTTTTATCTGTTCAGATGTTCGTTATTCCCAATTTTTTGGCAAGTAATGGTGTAGCTGGAGTCTCTGTATTGATGGACTTTGTTTTTGGCATCAATCCTGCCTTAACTTTTTTTCTTGTTAATATTCCGCTTTTTCTTTTTGGATGGCGTTTGCTTGCGCCGCGAGTATTGTTATTAAGTATTCCTGGGGCTTTGTCAATGAGTTTGTGGCTGCTTTTATATGAAGCTTTAGGTGTTTCTGGAATTGAGTTTTCGCATATTATTTTTGCTGGAATAAGTGATGGAATTCTCTCGGGATTGGTGCAGGATTAGTTATTATTTCTGAAGGGACGTTTGGCGGTTCGATTTTGCTGAGTCGAATTTTGGAAGAGCAATGGAATTTTAAGATTGATAAGGTGTTGTTTATGGTGGATGTTGTTGTACTGGGACTATCACTTTTGACTTATCTTGCACTTCCTAATTTTGCAGTAACTTTATTATCTTGCTATATATTTAGCAAGGTGACCTTGATTGTAGGACGTCCTGAATATCGTAAAGGGCTGGTCTTAAAGGGGAAAAAAGTTTATAAAAAAGTTTTTGCGACTTGAAACTTAATGAGAAAGGAATAAGTTAGTGTTGTATAGTGGAAATAGTGTTACTTTATCCTTTGAATAAGAGGTGGAGACTTATTTTTATAAAAAATGTAGGGTGATTGAACATGGTTCAATTGCTTTTTTGATAGGATATTTGAATTTATTGTCGAAATCTGAAATAATAAAGTCTAGTGGTTGTAAAAGTTGATGAGTTGGTAAAAAATTAGTTTGCTTCATCCCAGTATTTTAATTTGTTGGGTGGTAAATAGGATTAGATATAAAAGTGAGAATTTAATAATAGAGTGATGAAAAATAAAGTTTTAGTTATTGTAGGACCTACGGCGGTAGGAAAAACGTTGCTGGGGATTCAGCTTGCAAAAAAGATGAATGGTGAGATTATTTCTGGAGATTCGCAGCAAGTTTATCGAGGATTAGATATTGGCACTGCAAAAGCAACACGTGAGGAACAGCGATTAGCTAGACATCACTTGATTGATATTCGTGATTTGACTGAAAATTTTTCTGCTCATGATTTTGTTGTTGAGGCCAATAAGAAGATTGCACAGCTTTTGAAAGAAGGGAAAGTTCCTATTATTGTTGGGGAACGGGACTTTATATTCAAGCACTGGTAGAGGGCTATCACCTTGGTGGACAAGAAAATCATGAAGCAATGATGGAACTTCGTGAGCATTTGTCAGTACTGACAGACGAAGAATTGTTTGCCAAAATTAAGAAAAGTGGCTTGCAAATTCCTGAAATGAATCGTAGGCGTGCGATTCGTGCATTAGAATTGGAAAAATGTGGGGGAAGTGAAGAAAAAAATGTAGCACCGATTTATGATTTTTGCTTGATTGGTTTAAGTGCGGAGCGCAGTAGCCTTTATCAACGGATAAATCAACGTGTGGATCGTATGATAGATGCTGGTGTGCTTAATGAAGCACGTTATTTGTTTGAGGATTATCCAGAAGTTCAGGCTGCAAAAGGGATTGGTTATAAAGAATTTTTTCCTTATTTTGCTGGGGAAATAGACTTAGAAGAGGCAGTTGAGCTAGTCAAAAGAAATTCGAGACGTTATGCTAAGCGTCAATTGACATGGTTTAAAAATCGGATGGATGTTGAGTTTTTTGATGTTTTTGAGGAAAATTATCCTGAGAATCTCTTTGAAAAAGTGACTGATTTTTTGAACTGAAGGACTTTTTGAAAAATGTTATAATAAGGAATGATGACAAGGCTGTCAGCGTACGGACAGGAAATTGTCAGTAAGCGAAATTGATAAATTTAGAGGAATATGAGAAATGAATGATAAAAAATGGATAGATTTAGCAATGAAATATGGAGGTTACATGGCTCAAGACCGCATTTTCTTAGAGAATCGTCTGTCAGCACTGACAGAAGTGACTGATAAGCGATTGCTTTCGACACCACCTGCATCAGTATTAAATGCTTATTTTGCCGAACTTTATCAGAAGCGCTCACCTAAGGATGCGACAGATTATTTCTTTGAACTTTCATGTGCGCTGGATATTTTTCAGGACAATCCTGATTTTCGATTGGAAGGAAAAGCGGGAGCTGAAAATTTTCGTTTTGTACGCTTAAATCTTTCTGGTAAGTCTTTTGGATTTTGTTATAAAAATAATCAAGAAGAAGCTGTGGTGTTCAGCGAATTTCCAGTAAAAATTACAACAGAATTAATTTTTGAAATTGCACAGATTTTTCCACATTATCTTTTACAGGAAAGTGATGGAAAAATTTTGATGAAACCTGCCGTTTTTTCTACTGAATTTGAATTTGTCAAAGATGAAACTGTACTGACAGCTCTGTCAGAGAATGATGATTTCATGCGTTTGTCAGGATATAATATTGATGATTTGCTTGAGTCAGCGCAGAAAATTGGTTATTTTAAACCGCTTCTTTTGCAATATGGTCATCAAAAATTTAATCTTTATATTTCTAAAGGTTTCTAAAAAATAGTGAATGAAAAACTGTCAGCATACTGACAGCTTTTCTATTACAAAATTGTCATGAAATTTTGCTTTTTTCTTAGAGAAATGTTATATTTATGGAAACGATTACTGACTATTCTGTCAGTTTAACGCAGTTGGGGTGGGAGTCTGTTAAAGGCTAGTAATTGGGACTTGTAAGAGACTTGATGCGTCGGATTTTGTCATATTTATGATGAAATTACCAGATAAAAAGGAGGAACTTTTATGTTTATTATTCCGCTGATTATTTTAGCAGTTATTTTGTTGATTTTGATTCTAAGTTTGAGCACATTGGTTTTTGTGGTAAAACAACAAACAGTTGCTATTGTGGAACGTTTTGGGAAATATCAATTTACAGCTGGACCTGGTTTTCACTTGAAATTGCCTTGGGGAATTGACCGTATTGCAGCTAGAATTCAGCTCCGTCTCTTGCAAAATGAAATGACTGTTGAAACAAAAACAAGTGATAATGTTTTTGTTACGATGAACATTGCAACGCAGTATCGTGTAAATGAAAATAGCATCAAGGATGCTTACTATAAACTTATGAATCCTGGAGAACAAATCAAGTCTTACATTGAAGATGCTCTCCGTTCTGCTGTGCCAAAGCTGACTTTGGATGAACTTTTTGAGAAAAAAGATGAGATAGCACTTGAAGTACAGCATCAAGTAGCGGAAGAAATGGAAACCTATGGCTATATTATTGTTAAAACATTGATTACGAGAGTTGAGCCTGACCTAGAAGTTAAGCAATCTATGAACGAAATTAATGCGGCCCAACGGAAACGTGATGCAGCTCAAATGCTTGCTAACGCTGATAAAATCAAGATTGTCACGGCAGCCGAAGCGGATGCAGAAAAAGATCGTTTACGTGGGGTAGGTATTGCGGGACAACGTAAAGCAATCATCGATGGCTTGGCACAACAAATTGCTGAATTGAAAAAAACAGGAGTGAATTTGTCAGAAGAACAAATCATGTCTGTTTTGCTAGTCAATCAATATCTTGATACTCTGAATCAATTTGCTGAACATGGCAACTCAAGCATTTTCTTACCTGCTGGTGGTGAAGGAGCTGAGGATTTACGCACACAAATCATGTCTGCATTGAAAGCAAAATAAGAGAAAAAATAAAAGTAATCAATATATACGAGCTTCACTGCGATTTCACTAATCACTGAAAGTAGGTAGTTCAATCGTAATCTGCTGAAGCAACAAATCAAAACCTGTATCAGTGAGCTAGTGGTTTTTACGGCACACCTTGATGTAAACTAGGGTAAGGGTTGTTTTTCGGTATATTTGATTACTTTTTTGCTTGGCAAAATGTTAGGTTTGTTCTTGCATTTTTAGGGTAATTCAGGTAAAATAAAAGGGTTGGGAAACCATGTCCGCGTCCGTAGTGTAATGGATATCACGTAAGATTCCGGTTCTTGAGATGGGGGTTCGATTCCCTCCGGACGCATTGCGGTATTGTTGTGGTTTTTCCTGAAATACGGGGCATACAGGACAAAGCAAATGTAGTTTGTTTCCTTACTACCAACTGAGGTAGTACATATTTATTAAGACTCGTTAGCTCAGTTGGTAGAGCATTTGACTTTTAATCAAAGGGTCGCTGGTTCGAGCCCAGCACGGGTCACTAATTGATTCAGTGAGAAAATTGTGGGGAGACTCACAATTTTTCTTGTTTGTACTTTGGAAAAAAGTGAAATGCTCTATATTAAATTGATGTTGAAGTGATTACTTCATTGGTGGGGGATTCTTTCTCCCTCACCAATGTTAGGGCACAACCTCTAGGTGTAACAACTAAGCGACCTGTACGCAGCTAAAGCTGCAACAGTCTGCTTAACATCAAAGATATGAGGTCACACCGTAGCGAAGCTTCGTTATCCATTCGCTCTATCTCCGCTTTGCTCCGCTGTCGATTTCGCTAAGTTGCTAAAGCAACAAGCTCAAATCGCAATCGCTGAAGCGCTAGGACCCTAGGGCAGTAGAACGAAAGCAGAGCTTGCCATTTCGCCTTATTGCTTTGCCTTTTGCTCTTACTGCTTTAGCAGTTAGCTTCGCATGACCATAGGACATTTGTCCGTTTGCTTAGGGGCTAAAAGCCCAAGAGCAAAAGGCATTGGCTGTAAGGCACTAAGGTGCCGATGAACATTTGTCCTCTATCTCTAAGTCACTAAAGTGACAAGAATAGAGGCAACGCCAAATGGCAATCAAACGGACAGCGGAGCAACGAAGTTGCGGAGACCGTTCGTAGAACGGCGTGCAGAGCATGTAGTGAGTTGCGACTTCGACTAGGCACGTTCGTGCCGTAGCGAGAATCGACAGCCTTTTTATCAGACGCTTCAGCGGCTAGATAAAACGGACAAATGTTTATCGCGTAGCCCAAAGGGCGGAGATAGCACGCATTTGCTAAGTTAAAAAATTCATTCTAGAAAGTTAGATTTAACATTGTTTTTAGGATAAATGAGCTATATTAAGTGGAGGAATCATGGAGATTCAATTTTTAGGAACGGGTGCTGGACAACCTTCAAAATCTCGCAATACGCAGGCAATTGCTTTAAAAATGCTTGATGAACGTAATGAAATATGGTTGTTTGACTGTGGAGAAGCAACACAACATCAGATTTTGAATACAGCAATTCGTCCGCGAAAGATTACCAAAATTTTTATTACACATCTGCATGGTGACCATATTTTTGGTTTGCCAGGATTTTTGTCCAGTCGTAGTTTTCAATCTGCGGAAGAACAAACGAATCTTGATATTTATGGTCCTAGAGGGATTAAGGATTTTGTGTTAACGAGTCTTAAACTTTCTGGCTCAAGACTTGGCTATCAGATTTATTTTCATGAATATGATGAGGCTGGGAAGATTTTTGAAGATGAGAGTTTTGAAGTTTATACTGAACTTTTGGATCATACGATTTTTTGCTTAGGGTACCGAGTGGTTGAGAAAAATCGAATTGGTGAGTTAGATGCGCCAGCTCTGCTTGCTGCAGGACTACCTTTTGGACCACTTTTCGGCAAAATTAAGCAAGGTGAAATTGTTGAATTTGAAGGAAAAATATTTAATCCAGATGACTATATCGGAGCCGAAAAAGCTGGAAAAGTGGTAACAATTTTAGGTGATACGAGAAAATCAAACGCTGCTGTGCGTTTAGCTTGGGGGCTGATTTACTCGTTCATGAAGCGACTTATGGAGCAGCTGAGAGTAAAATGGCGCGAGCGCATGGCCATTCTACATCAAAGCAGGCGGCAGAAGTTGCTAAAGAAGCGGGAGCAAAAAGGCTTCTGTTGACTCATATTAGTGCCCGTTATGTAGGACCAAAAATCGGACAACTTGCAGGCGAAGCTCAGGCAGTACATAAGAATAGTTTTGTTGTTAAAGATTTTTATGAGGAGAAAATTGGCTAGAAACATATTGATTACTGGGGCGACAGGTGATATTGCGCAAGAAATCGTCAAGCTTTTAGCGCAGGAACAGTTGATTCTGGTTTCTAGGAGTCTGTCAGCACTGACAGAACTTTATGGACATTTGGCGAATGTAACTTTGTTGACAAATGAGCAAGTGCTTGCTGACGGAATTTCTGTCAGTGTTGATATCTTGATTAATAATGCAGGATTTGGTGTTTTTAAGCTTCTTTCAGAGCTGACAGATGCAGAGGTTACAGAACAATTTGTAATTAACACATTGTTTCCGATTCAGCTGATTCGGCAAGTGAATCCTAAGCTTCAAATTGTCAATATTGCTTCAAGTGCAGGTAAACTTCCGACTGCCAAATCAAGTATTTATGCAGCTTCAAAAGCAGCGTTGATTGTGGTGTCAGATGTTTTGAGGATGGAAAGACCAGAACTTATTGTGACAACGGTCAATACTGGACCTGTTAAAACAAAATTTCACAAGAATAATAAAGCTTATCTTGAAAAAGTGGGGAAAAATACGATTTCTGCTGAAAAAGTTGCTCACAAGATTGTGAGAAATCTTGGTAAAACTAAGCGAGAAATTAACTTACCTTGGCGATTAACGGCTGTCAGTAAGTTTAGAGCTTTATTTCCCGCACTGACAGATTTTCTGTCAGTAAAATTTTTTGATTTTAAATGAAAAGAGTATTGGTTTGAGCAGTCAAATGAAAGTGAAACAATCAGATTTTCTTTTGTTGGCATTTGTGTTAAAATGAAAGAGTTGTTCGGGAACTCGTTTAAAAGAGAACTGAGGAGTAAGTTTAAACAGAATAGGTGTTTAAATGATTCAATCAAAATATACATGGAAAATCACTGAAACAGTGCTTCCAGAAGAATTTAAAAAATTAACAAAAAAATATAAATTAGATGAGCTAACAAGTAGTATTCTCTACAGTAGGGGCATTCGGAATGCTGATACAATAGAGAATTTTTTGCGTCCAAGTTTGGAAGAACTTCATGACCCATTTTTACTTCATGACATGAAAAAAGCTACTGACAGAATTCTGTCAGCAGTAGAAAATGGTGAAAATATCCTGATTTATGGGGATTACGATGCTGATGGAATGACAGCAAGTTCAGTTATGAAAACAGCGCTCGATGAGCTGGGCGCAGAGGTTCAAGTTTATCTGCCCAATCGTTTTACAGACGGCTATGGTCCCAATCTTGATGTTTATCAATACTTTATCAACAATGAATCTATTGATTTGATTATTACTGTGGATAATGGTGTTGCAGGTTTTGATGCGATTGAATGGGCTCAAAATCACGGTGTTGACGTGATTGTCACAGATCATCATAGCATGCCAGAAGTTTTGCCAAATGCTTGTGCGATTGTCCATCCAGAGCATCCTGATAGTGTCTATCCATTCAAGTATCTAGCAGGGGTTGGGGTTGCTTTCAAAGTTGCCTGTGCTCTTTTGGAATATATTCCAAGCGAAATGTTAGATTTAGTTGCTATTGGTACAATTGCTGATATGGTCAGTTTAACTGATGAAAATCGGATTTTGGTTGCACATGGTCTAAAAGAACTTGCAAGGACTGAACGCGCAGGTTTGCAAGAACTGATGAAGATTGCTGGCTGTGATTTTGGAAAAATTACTGAGGAAACTGTCGGTTTCCAAATTGCACCGCGCCTTAATGCGCTTGGACGCTTAGATGACCCTAATCCCGCTATTGAACTACTCACTGGCTGGGATGAAGAGGCTGTGACATCTATTGCGCAGATGATTGATGAAAAAAATAATGAGCGTAAATCAATTGTGGATAAAATCTATCAGGAAGCATCAGAAATGTTGACTGATGAACCTGTTCAAATTCTCTATCATGAAAATTGGCATAAGGGTGTTCTCGGTATTGTCGCGGGCAGACTTTTGGAGAAAATCCATAAGCCCATCATTATGTTAGCGCAAGAAGAGGGGATTTTACGTGGCTCTGCACGCTCAATTGATGCCTTCAATATTTTTAAAGCACTTGATCCACATCGGGAGTTATTTATCGCTTTTGGTGGACATAAACAAGCGGCTGGCATGACGCTCTCTATCGAAAATGTTGAGAAGCTTAAGCAAGTAATGATTGACTTTATCATGGACAACAACATTGATATGTCTGGAAAAACGGTGCTTGAACTTGCGGGAACTTGTGAATTAGACAGTATTTCATTGAGTACCATAAATAATTTGGAGGCATTTGCTCCATTTGGTATGGATAACCCTAAACCTCGATTCCTTGTGGAAAATTATAAAGTAGCGCAAAGTCGTAGCATGGGTAAAGATAACAGTCATCTTAAACTTAAAATCGAGCAAAATAAAGCACAAATTGATGCAGTTTACTTTGGACATGGTGCAGAAGAATTAGAATTTGAGCAAGCTGAAACAAAACTAGCCGTGACGCTATCAAGTAATAGTTGGAATGGAAATACTACAGTACAACTCATGATCGAAGATGCTCAAGTTGTTGGAATAGAGCTTCTTGACATTCGGAGTAAACAAATTAATTTTCCGGAAAACACAAAAATTTTTGCAAAAAATGAGTTAAAACATGGTATAATGGAAGACGTGCTTGTTGTAGACGAGGTTCCAAGCTCTCACACAGGTCTGTCAGCACTGACGGAAGCCTTGTCAGCAGAAAACAAGTTGATTTATTTCAAAAACAAGATCGATAAAAGTTACTATCTCACTGGGAGTGGAACGCGCGAGCAATTTGCAAAGTTGTATAAAGCAATTTATCAGTTTCCCGAATTCGATGTACGATATAAGCTACGAAACTTAGCTGACTATTTGAAAATTCCAGAGCTTTTACTAGTTAAGATGATTCAAATTTTCGAGGAGCTTGGTTTTGTCAAAATTGACAACGGCTTAATGACTGTGGAAAAGAACGCGCAAAAACGTGAAATTTCCGAAAGTAAGATTTATCAAGAACTTCAGGAAACAGTTAAGTGGCAAGAGCTTTTTGCGCTCGCGCCAGTCAAAGAAATTTATCAAAAACTAACAGAAAAATAAAAACTTTCTTACTTATAGAAAGTTTGAAGAAAAGGAAAACTGACAGAAAACTGTCAGCACTGACAAAAATGGAATTAAAAGATTATATTGCAACAATTGAAAATTATCCAAAAGAAGGCATTGTCTTTCGTGATATCAGTCCACTGATGGCTGACGGAAATGCCTATAATTACGCAGCGACTGAGATTGTTCAGTATGCGCGTGATAAGGAAATTGATATGGTTGTGGGACCAGAAGCACGTGGTTTCATTATTGGTTGCCCAGTTGCGTTTGCGCTTGGTGTTGGTTTTGCACCAGTTCGTAAACCTGGAAAATTACCTCGCGAAGTCGTTTCAGCCACTTATGAAAAAGAGTACGGCACTGACACATTGACCATGCATGCTGACAGTATCAAACCAGGTCAACGTGTTCTGATTGTTGATGACCTGCTTGCGACAGGTGGAACAATCGGTGCAACGATTGAACTCGTTGAAAAAATGGGTGGTGTTGTCGTTGGTTGTGCCTTTCTCATTGAGCTTGATGAACTCAAAGGGCGTGAAAAAATTGGAGATTACGATTATAAAGTGCTGATGCATTACTAGTTTTTTTCTGTCAGTAATCATCATCTCGAAAATTCTGTTAGCAAGATTTTTTCTTAACTTATGGAGAAAGTCGTAAGTACTGACAGAAATTTTTTCGTGTAAAAGAGGGTAAAATATTGACAGCAACTCAAATTTGATATAAACTATAAAAAGAAAATTCAGCCAATAGGGTTTGATTGTTTTGAGATGATAAAATGAGTTCACACCTTGAGGATTTATTTTATCATCCACTAAATTATTAAACTCACATCTTATAACTGAGTTCGAGTCGCTTGTTGAGTTGTAGATATAAATTTTGAACAATTTAGCGTCTTGGACATTTTAAATGAAAAGAGAGCAGAAACTTGAAGATTACAGCCTTAGAAGGACAACAAATATCAGAACTTTCAATGATTGAAGTCGCTCATGCACTTTTGGAGCAGAATGGTAAAGAAATGCCATTTGCCGAGATTGTAAAGACAATTCAAGCCTATTTGGGAAAGTCAGACGACGAAATCAAAGCTAGTATTTCACGTTTTTACACAGAAATTAATACAGATGGAAGCTTCATTCCACTGGGAAATAACATTTGGGCACTTCGTTCTTGGTATGCGATTGATGAAATTGATGAAGAAGTCATTGCTCTTGATGAAATCGAAGATGACGAAGAAGAAAAACCAGTGAAAAAACGCAGCAAAGTCAACGTCTTTGGTATTGAAGATGAGATTGACCCAGAAGATGAAGAAGGCAACAAAGAAACAGACGATGATATGTCTTACGATGCTGAAGCCGAAGATGAAGACAAAGATGATGTCGCTGCTTATGATGCCGAACTTGCTGAAGTTGAACTTGATAATGTAGATGAAGATGTCGAACTCGATGTTGATGATGATGACGACGACTCAGACGATACTGAAGAAGACTAAAATGCATAAAAGTGAGGTGTCTAACCTCACTTTTATGAATATTTGCTTATCATTTGTAAAACAACAAGATAATGGTTACAATTAGAAAAAGTGAATTTTAACCAAGCAAGTGTCTGTTATCTTCGCCCTTTGGGCTACGGTGTCCATCCTCGCTATGGTGCTACGTGCTTCGCACGCCGTTCTGCGAACGGTCTACGCTGCCCGTTTGCTTAGCTGCTAAAGCGGCAAGAGCAAACGGATAAGCGGAGCAAAGTGGAGATAGAGCGAATGGATACCTGTGGTGGATGGACAGCGTAGCAAAGCGGAGATAGTGCTGCTTTATCCCATACCTAAGATAGGATAGCTATTGTTGTTTTAGCAACATGGAGATGCTAGTTGTTTTACCTAGTAGCTTAGCGAGCAACGACAACGTAGCCCAAAGGTCGGAGATAGCACGCACTTACTTTGATAAATAATCCCAAATGAGCAAAGGTAGATTTTCTTTGAATGTACCCTTGGACCTTGTAAGGAGAATGAATTTGGTGGATAAAGACACAACAGAATTTTCTCGAGAGAGTTTTAAAGAAAAAATCTTGCGCCAGCTTGAAGAAAATGCAACACAGCAATCTCGTGAAGAGCTTGGCTCTAATGAGAGTTATTTTGAGCGTCCAAAATCAGATTTTAGAACATTAAATCCAAAAGAATCATCTTCTACATTTGAAAAGAGAAAGGTTGAGTTTGAACCTTATAACTTACCTGCTTTTGATTTCCCTAAGGATGATGACGACTGGGAAGAAGAATCTGGAGAAAAGACAACAGTTTCTCAGGAAACGGGTTCTTTACGTGAGAAATTAGAAGCGCTTGCTTTGGAAGAAACCCAAGAGCAATCAGATTACTCACAGTTTTCTAGAAGTCAAAATCGATATCAAAAGGAATCTGATGAGGAGGAAGTTATTTCAAAACCGAAACAAACAAATCGACCACCGAAGCGCAAACCTTCCAAGAAGAAAAAACGTGGTGTTAAAAAGAAGAAAAAAGTAACCGCAGGGCGAATCATCGCTGTGATTGTTTTACTTTTGATTTTAGCTGCTGCAGGGACGGGTTGGTATGGTTATAACTTTATTAAAGCAGGTGTGCAGCCTCTAGACAGTAAAAATCATGTGGTGAAGGCTGTCAATATTCCAGAAGGCGCAAGTAGTAAACAAATTGGTGATATCTTGCAAAAGCAATCCATCATAAAAAATGGAATGATTTTTCAATACTATACCAAATTTAAAAACTATACAGACTTCAAGAGCGGTTACTACAATCTTTCGCCAGATATGGAGTTATCTGCTATTGCTTCAAAATTAGAAGAGGGAGGCACACCGAAACCGGTTGCCCCAACGCTAGGAAAAGTGACTATTCCAGAGGGATATACCCTAGAGCAGATTTCTAAAGGAATCACAGTTAATGCTGATTCCAAAGATGGTAAGACCCCATTTTCGACAGCTGATTTCATGAAGACCGTACAAGACCCTGCTTTTATTGCAAAAATGGTCAAGGCGTATCCAAAACTCTTTGCCAGCTTGCCAGATAAAAGTTCGGGAGTGAAATATCAACTTGAGGGCTATTTATTCCCTGCAACGTATGAATATACAAAATCTTCAACAGTTGAAACAATGATTGAAAGTATGATTTCGGCGATGAATACGCAGTTGACACCTTATTATGGCACGATTGCTACGCAAGGAATGACGGTCAATGAAACTTTGAGTTTAGCGGCTTTGGTTGAAAAAGAAGCGAACAATGATGATGACCGTAGGCAAGTTGCTGGTACATTCTATAATCGAATGAATCAGGGAATGACTTTAGATTCTAACTCTTCGGTTCTTTATGCTGAGGGACAGCTAGGAGCTAAAACAACATTGAAGCAAGATGCAACGATTGATACCAATCTTGATTCCCCATTTAATTTATATGCGAATCAAGGAACGGGACCTGGTCCAATTGATAGTCCAAGTCTATCCTCAATCAAAGCAGTACTTCAACCTGCTCAAAATGATTATCTTTATTTTGTTGCTGATGTGACAACTGGCAAAGTCTATTTTGCTAAAACATTAGAAGAACAAAATGCAAATGTTCAAACTTATGTTAATGATAAATTGAAATAAAGCAATGATTTTTCTATTTTTCACTTGAATGAGTGAGAAATAGAAAAATTGTTTTAATCGGGAGTTTATCCCTGGATAAAGTTTATAAAAAAGGAAAAATAAAAATGGAAAAAACATTCCCAATGACCCAAGAAGGTCTTGATAAATTAAAAGCTGAACTTGAAAATCTTAAGCTCGTAAAACGCCCAGAAGTGATTGACCGTATCAAGGTAGCACGTAGTTATGGTGACCTTTCTGAAAACTCAGAATATGAAGCTGCAAAAGATGAACAAGCTTTCATAGAAGGACGTATTTCGACAGTTGAAACAATGATTCGTTATGCGGAAATTGTAGACAATGCTAAAATAGCTAAAGACGAAGTGGCACTAGGTAAAAGAGTAACTTTTGTCGAAGAAGGTGAAACCGACGAAGAATCTTATCAAATCGTAGGTACTGCTGAAGCAGACCCATTTACTGGTAAAATTTCAAATGAATCACCTATTGCACGTGTCCTTATTGGTAAAAAAGTGGGAGACACAGTCAATGTTCCTTTACCTGTTGGTGAGATGACCGTAAAAATTGTCAGCGTTGATTGATAGTTAGAAAGGCATTGCTTTTCTCGTTTGCAACTTTGATACATTGCATCAAGTGTGAGAGGTAGTGAAACGCTGTTTTCCTTATTGACAGTCTTGGAAAGTTAATGCATACTTTCGACACTTCAGCGATTTAGAGCGAATGGACAGCGTAGCGAAGCGGAGACAGCGCGCATTTGCTAAGTTAAAAATTATAAATTAATCATTGAAAGCTATCACTGATAGCTTTTTTGTTTGCTGACAGAATTTCTGTCAGTATGTCAGTTCCTTGCAAATTGCTTCTTTTGGTAAAATTCCTAAATTTTAGGTATAATAGTCAGTAATAGTCAAAGATTATATTTTGTATTATGTGACTTTGCTAAAATTTTCACTTAACAAAAGAAATTGTAAGGATAAACGATTTAATATATACTAATACTGTTTGACTTTTAAACCGTAGGTTTAAAAATCATTTCGCTTTGCCAGCTCTGTTGGCTTAGAGCGAATGGATAGCGTAACATAGCGAAGATGACGTACGAATAAGAAAAGCACAGCTTTTCTCAATGTCGCAAGGCACGCACTTTGTGCGCCGTTCTACGAATGGTCTACGTTCGTTTGCTTAGCAAGCGAAGCTAGCAAGAGCAAAAGGCAGTATGTCTGCAGTGCCACTTGGCGTTGATGCTTTAGCACCGTAGCGAGTATTGACAGCGTAGCTCGAAGGGCGGAAATAACACGCACTCGCTCCGATAAAATGATCATTGCACGAATGTGTTAATCCAACTTTGAACTCTGAACAAAGTTAGACGAATATCAAATACGAAAAGAATAGGAAAGGATGGAAAAAATGTCTACTCAAAATACATCGGATATCATTGAAGCCTATCTCAGACGGTTACTTGAAGAAGCACAGGAAATAGAAATAAAGCGCGCTGATTTAGCAAATCAGTTTGATGTTGTTCCTAGCCAGATAAATTATGTCATTAAGACACGATTTACAGCGTCAAAAGGTTTTGATGTTGAGTCAAAACGTGGTGGTGGAGGCTACATCAAAATTGTAAAATATCACTATTCGGCACGACATGAATTTTTGACAGCACTCTATCAGAAGATTCCATCCAATCTGTCAGTAAAGGCGGCTCACGATGTCATTCAGCATCTTTTTGATGAAAAGGTACTGACAGAACGAGAAGGGAACTTACTATTACTTGTCATTACTGACGGAAATATCAGTCCATTCACGCGTGGAACGATGATGAAAAGTATAATAAACAGATTGGACCGTGATGATGAAATTTGAAAATATAGAATACACAACTACAGTAGAGCAAATCCTTGATAAGGCGGCAGAATATGCCTACTATTATCAGTATGGTGCAATTGAAAGTGCTCATATTTTAGCAGCAATGACAACTACTGCTGGCTCAATTGCTTTTAGCGTACTTGCCGGAATGAAAGTTGATTCCTCAGATTTATTGATTGATGTGGAAGATTTATCCAGCCATGTTGTTGTTAAACGTGAAAATCTAAGATTTTCTCCTAGAGCAGAAGAAATCATTCAATTGGCGGGACTTTTAGCGATACACAATGGAGCTAAGGTTGTAGGCACAGAACATCTTCTTTATGCTCTTTTACAAGTTGAAGATGGTTTTGCATTGCAACTGTTGAAATTGCAAAAAGTGAATATCGTTTCTGTCCGAAAAGAGCTAGAAAAACGAACGGGTCTAAAGATACCTGAAGCTAGAAAAACAGTCACACCAATGTCTAAAAGAAACCTTGCTAAACGAGTTTCAGCAACAACCACAACGCCAACTCTGGACTCAGTTTCTTCTGATTTGACAGAATCTGCACGTGAAGGAAAGCTTGATCCAATGATTGGTCGTGAGGCTGAAGTTGAACGTTTGATTCATATATTAAGCCGACGAACGAAAAATAATCCTGTGCTTGTTGGAGAACCTGGTGTAGGTAAATCAGCGATTATTGAAGGTTTGGCTCAACGTATTGTGGCAGGAGATGTTCCTGTTGGTCTGATGAATAGTCGAATCATGGCATTAAATATGGCGACTGTTGTTGCTGGTACAAAATTTCGAGGAGAATTTGAGGACCGCTTGACAGCAATCGTAGAAGAAGTAAGTAGTGACCCAGATGTCATTATTTTCATTGACGAACTTCATACGATTATCGGTGCAGGTGGTGGCATGGATTCGGTCAATGATGCTGCAAATATTTTGAAACCAGCACTTGCGCGAGGTGATTTTCAAATGATAGGAGCAACAACTTATCATGAATATCAAAAATATATTGAAAAAGATGAGGCATTGGAGCGACGCCTTGCTAGGATAAATGTTGAAGAACCAACAGTTGACGAAGCTATTGCCATTCTTCAAGGCTTGAAAGAAAAATTTGAAGATTACCATAAGGTTGCCTTTACTGACGAAGCCATCAAAAGTGCTGTGACTTTGAGCGTTCGTTATATGACAAATCGAAAATTACCTGATAAAGCTATTGACTTACTCGATGAAGCAGCAGCATCAGTAAAAATTTCTGTAAAAAACCAACAAACAAAACGATTAGAACTCGAAAAAGAACTGACAGAAGCCAAAAAAGAATTAGCAGACTCAGTCATTCAACTTGATGTGAAATCATCACGAGAAAAAGAAAAAGTTGTTCAAAAGATTGCTGATAAGATTAATAAATTTTCTGTCAGCACTGACAAAAAACAAGAAGTCACTGACAAAGCTGTCATTGCTGTTGCATCAACGCTGACAGGAGTTCCAATCACTCAAATGACAAAATCTGAAAGTGAACGCCTGATTAAACTTGAGCAAGAACTTCATAAACGAGTTGTTGGACAAGAAGAAGCGATTTCAGCAGTATCACGAGCCATTAGACGAGCGAGATCGGGTGTCTCAGACAGCCGAAGACCAATGGGTTCCTTTATGTTTCTCGGCCCAACAGGTGTTGGTAAGACAGAACTTGCAAAAGCGTTAGCTGACAGTGTCTTTGGAAGTGAGGATAGCATGATTCGCGTGGATATGAGCGAATACATGGAAAAACATTCAACTTCTCGTTTGATTGGAGCACCTCCAGGATATGTTGGATATGATGAAGGTGGGCAACTAACAGAGCGTGTCCGTAATAAACCATACTCTGTGATTTTACTTGATGAGGTTGAAAAAGCCCATCCAGATGTCTTCAATATCATGCTACAAATTCTTGATGATGGATTTGTCACAGATACAAAAGGAAGAAAAGTTGATTTTAGAAATACAATTATCATCATGACTTCAAACCTTGGAGCGACAGCATTACGTGACGATAAAACCGTTGGATTTGGAGCGAAAGATATCTCCGCTGATTATAAAGCAATGAAAGCACGGATTCTTGAAGAATTGAAACGTCACTATCGTCCGGAATTTCTCAATCGAATTGATGAAACAATCGTCTTCCACTCACTTGCTACCCATGAAATTGAACAGATCGTAAAAATTATGAGTAAATCTCTCATCAAACGACTGTCAGAGCAAAAAGTTCACATTAAACTCACATCAGCAGCAGCAAAACTGATTGCAGAAGTTGGCTTTGACCCTGAATATGGGGCTCGTCCGTTGCGTAAAGCGCTCCAACGTGAGGTAGAAGATGTTTTGAGCGAACAACTCCTGACAGGAGAAATTAAGGCTGGTGATAGTATTTCTATCGGTGCAGCTAATAAAAAGATTAAAATCACTCATATTATTTGAGGTGTAAGCAGTTTCATGTTATAATTACATTAGAAATAAAGGAAAGGACGGTTCTGCAAGCAACAGAAAAGTCTTCTCTAAGAGAGTGCTAAATATACTCTAGAAAAAAGCTTGAATGTGCTTGAAGTCCGTTAAAGAGGTACTCTTATGATCAAATTTAATATCCGTGGCGAAAACGTCGAAGTTACCGATGCAATCCGCGCTTATGTTGAAGATAAAATTGGAAAACTCAACAAATACTTCAACGATGGTCATGAAGTGACAGCCTATGTAAATCTGAAAGTTTACACTGAAAAACGCGCTAAAGTTGAAGTGACACTTCCTGCTAAGAATGTAACATTACGTGCAGAAGATACATCACAAGATATGTATGCATCAATTGACCTTGTTGAAGAAAAACTTGAACGTCAAATTCGTAAATACAAGACTCGAATGAATCGCAAACCTCGCAATGCTAAACCAACAGGACAAGTTTTTGCAGATGAGTTTGCTCCACTTGATCAAGCAGATGAGGTAAAAGATGACAGCATCAGCATTGTTCGTACAAAACATGTTGCTTTGAAACCAATGGATGCTGAAGAAGCAGCATTGCAAATGGATATGTTGGGTCATGATTTCTATGTATTTACTGATGCAGACACTAATGGAACTCATGTCGTTTATCGTCGTACTGATGGTCGCTTTGGCTTAATCGAAACAGAATAAGGATAAAAAGGCTAGGATTTCCTAGTCCTTTTGTCATGTTTCTTGATAAATACGATAGGTATTTTTAAGATAGATTGAATTAAAATAAGTAAAAATTTTTAAAAAGAATAGAATGGAAATGTAAGCGTAAAACCTTGTGAAATTTAGCTTTGCTAAGATTTTCACTTGAAAATTTAGAAGAAAAATAGTAAAATCAGAGATGTATTAAGAGTGCTCAGCACTTAAAAATAATAAGGAGACAAAAATGTCAATTATTACTGATATTTATGCTCGCGAAGTCCTTGACTCACGCGGTAACCCAACACTCGAAGTTGAAGTTTACACTGAAGACGGTGCATTCGGTCGTGGTATGGTACCTTCAGGTGCTTCTACTGGTGAACACGAAGCGGTTGAACTTCGTGATGGCGACAAATCTCGCTACAACGGACTTGGTACTCAAAAAGCTGTTGACAATGTAAACAACATCATCGCTGAAGCTATCATCGGTTATGAAGTTACTGATCAACAAGCAATTGACCGTGCAATGATTGCTCTTGACGGTACAGAAAACAAAGGTAAATTGGGAGCTAACGCTATCCTCGGTGTTTCTATCGCTGCTGCTCGCGCTGCTGCTGACGAACTTGGTGTTCCACTTTACAACTATCTTGGTGGATTCAACGCTAAAGTATTGCCAACTCCAATGATGAACATCGTTAATGGTGGTTCTCACTCAGACGCTCCTATCGCTTTCCAAGAATTCATGATTGTACCAGTTGGTGCACCTACATTCAAAGAAGCATTGCGTTGGGGAGCTGAAATCTTCCACACACTTAAGAAAATTCTTAAAGAACGTGGACTTGAAACAGCTGTTGGTGACGAAGGTGGATTCGCTCCTAAATTCGACGGAACTGAAGATGGTGTAGAAACTATCCTTAAAGCAATCGAAGTAGCTGGCTATAAAGCTGGTGAAGATGGTGTTATGATTGGTTTTGACTGTGCATCATCAGAATTCTACGAAAACGGTGTTTACGACTACACTAAATTCGAAGGTGAAGGCGGCAAGAAACTTTCAGCTGCTGAACAAGTTGACTATCTTGAAGAACTCGTTTCTAAATACCCAATCATCACAATCGAAGATGGTATGGACGAAAACGACTGGGATGGATGGAAACTCCTCACAGAACGTCTTGGTAAAAAAGTTCAACTTGTTGGTGACGACTTCTTCGTTACAAACACTAAATATCTTGAACGTGGTATCCGCGAAAATGCTTCAAACGCAATCTTGATTAAAGTAAACCAAATCGGTACTTTGACTGAAACATTTGAAGCTATTGAAATGGCTAAAGAAGCTGGTTTCACAGCAATCGTATCTCACCGTTCTGGTGAAACTGAAGATTCAACAATTTCAGACATCGCTGTTGCAACAAATGCCGGACAAATCAAAACTGGCTCACTTTCACGTACTGACCGTATGGCTAAATACAACCAATTGCTTCGTATCGAAGACCAATTGGCTGAAGTGGCTCAATACAAAGGTCTTAAAGCATTCTACAACCTTAAAAAATAATTTTGTGAAATGTTAAAAACTCTCCTTCGGGAGAGTTTTTTTGTCTAAGATATATTAGATTATTCAACAAGAGTACAGATAGAAATTTCTGCTTTTTATATATTGCGCGTTAAGCTTTTCCCTGGTGCTAAAATTGAACATTCATTGTTGTAATACATAGTAGTTCATCATAATTTATAATTATCAGTTTATTTAAAAAAGGTAAATCAGCTCATTTCTTTTTGATTGCTGAGAGCTGGTACAGATTGTGGGCAATTATAAGAACAACTTCATCAAGAAAGCCAAGTTTGTCTAATAAAAGGATTCAATAATCAGATTAGGCTCGACATCTTTAATTAAAGCGACTTGTCCATCATAAAGGATCCAGTTTTCATCTATAACTCCCCAATCTCCTGTATCTCATCAACCACCATACTGACCATAAAGTTGAAAGTTCGGTTTCAAAATCATAGATTGACCAAAGATTTTCAAGACGCTCAGCCAATATATCTAGGGTCTTAACAGAAAGATGATGAAAAATCATTGCTTGAATTGCACCTAGGTATGATACTGCTACAGCGAGTAAGTAAGTATCAAATGCATTTAATTTGAATTAGGGAGTGTCTCTGATGAGTTTTTAAAATTTAGTTATAAATTTAATGGTTTATGCTTAAATTTCATAAGTTATCCTTCTAATTTTACAAAGTTTATTATATCGTGGAGTATTTAAAAAAATACTCCAAAAATTAGGAAAATCGGGATTGTTAAAAAGTGACATTAGGAGTATAAAAATAGAAAAAATTTGTTACAATTAGTCTATAATTATGAGCATTTCATGCTCGATTATGATAAGAAATAGGAAAGTATGAACTAACATTCAATGATTAAAAACTACGAACTTTCAAGTGCCAAAAAATTGACCTCAACATCTGAGATGAAAAACTTTACTTATGTGTTGAATCCAACACGAGAGGAAATTGGCACTGTCTCGGAGTATTATGATTTTCCGTTTGACTATGTTTCAGGGATTCTTGATGATTATGAAAATGCCCGTTTTGAAACGGATGATAATGATAATAATCTGATTTTGCTCCAGTATCCAGCCCTTTCAAATTATGGTGAAGTTGCTACTTTTCCATATTCTTTAGTTTGGACAAAGAATGAATCGGTCATTCTTGCACTCAATCATGAGATTGACAGCCGTATGATTTTTGATAGAGAGTATGATTATAAACGTTATAAACATCAATTGATTTTTCAGGTGATGTATCAAATGACTCATGCCTATCATGACTATTTGCGAGAGTTTAGGACTCGGCGCAGAAGACTCGAAGTTGGGATTAAAAATTCAACTAAAAACGATCAAATTGTTGATATGATAGCAATTCAAGCAAGTCTGATTTATTTTGAAGATGCTTTACATAATAATATTCAAGTTTTGCGCAAATTTATTGATTATTTACGAGAAGATGATGAAGACGGTTTTGCAGATAAGATTTATGATATTTTTGTTGAAACAGACCAAGCATATACAGAAACAAAGATTCAACTTAAGTTACTTGAAAATTTACGGGATTTGTTCTCAAATATTGTAAGTAATAATTTGAATATTGTGATGAAAATTATGACTTCTGCGACTTTTGTTTTAGGGATTCCTGCGGTGATTGTTGGTTTTTACGGGATGAATGTTCCAATTCCTGGTCAGGCAATTAAATGGATGGTTTGGGCCATTTTAGTGGTGATTGTCGTGGTAAGTGGTTGGGTAACTTGGCTTTTACACCGGAAAGATATGTTATAAAATGGGATAATTTATTTATCCTATTTATTTTTTTGTGAAAAAATTATTTTGATTAGTCAAGAGTTGTATTTATCAATATTAGAAAGAAATAGTTTGTGAAATATTGAAAGAAAGTAGATAAATAATAGCTAAAATATTATAACAGATATTAAAATAATAATAACTGTACTAGTAAAGAATGTGCGATTTATTCAGGATTTTTTTTGATATTCGCAAACTGTATGATATAATTAAAATGTAATCTGAAACAGAAAGAACAAAGGAGATTTTCAAAATGAAAACCGAAGTTACTGAAAACATCTTTGAACAAGCCTGGGAAGGCTTCAAAGGGACTGACTGGCGCGACAAAGCAAGCATCACTCGTTTTGTACAAGAAAACTACAAACCTTATGATGGCGATGAAAGCTTCCTTGCTGGTCCAACAGAACGTACACTTAAAGTTAAAAAAATTATTGAAGATACAAAAGCACACTATGAAAAAGTTGGTTTCCCATTTGACACTGACCGTGTGACTTCTATTGACAAAATCCCTGCTGGATATGTTGATGCTAACGATAAAGAGCTTGAGTTGATTTATGGTATGCAAAACAGCGAACTTTTCCGTTTGAACTTCATGCCTAAGGGTGGTCTTCGTGTTGCTGAAAAAATCTTAACTGAACATGGTCTTAGTGTTGATCCTGGTTTGCATGATGTATTGTCACAAACAATGACTTCTGTAAATGATGGTATCTTCCGCGCTTACACTTCAGCTATTCGTAAAGCCCGTCATGCTCACACTGTTACAGGTTTGCCTGATGCTTACTCTCGTGGTCGTATCATTGGGGTTTATGCTCGTCTTGCTTTGTACGGTGCTGACTACTTGATGAAAGAAAAAGCTAAAGAATGGGATGCAATTACTGAAATTAATGACGACAATATCCGTCTTAAAGAAGAAATTAATATGCAATACCAAGCATTGCAACAAGTTGTAAACTTTGGTGCCCTTTATGGACTCGATGTTTCACGCCCTGCAATGAATACAAAAGAAGCGATTCAATGGGTTAACATTGCTTACATGGCTGTATGTCGTGTGATTAATGGTGCCGCAACTTCACTTGGACGTGTGCCAATCGTACTTGATATCTTTGCTGAACGCGACCTTGCTCGTGGAACTTTCACTGAACAAGAACTTCAAGAATTTGTTGATGATTTCGTATTGAAACTTCGTACAATGAAATTTGCTCGTGCTGCTGCTTATGATGAACTTTACTCTGGTGACCCAACATTCATCACGAAATCTATGGCTGGTATGGGTAACGACGGACGTCACCGTGTAACTAAAATGGACTACCGTTTCCTCAATACACTTGATACAATCGGTAACGCTCCAGAACCAAACTTGACTGTTCTTTGGGATTCTAAACTTCCTTACTCATTCAAACGTTACGCAATGTCTATGAGCCACAAACACTCATCTATCCAATATGAAGGTGTTGAAACAATGGCTAAAGATGGTTACGGTGAAATGTCTTGTATCTCTTGTTGTGTTTCTCCACTTGACCCAGAAAATGAAGAAGGACGTCACAACCTCCAATACTTTGGTGCGCGTGTAAACGTCTTGAAAGCAATGTTGACTGGTCTTAATGGTGGTTATGATGATGTACATAAAGACTATAAAGTGTTTGA
This sequence comes from Lactococcus protaetiae, assembly GCF_006965445.1. Classification (NCBI taxonomy): domain Bacteria; kingdom Bacillati; phylum Bacillota; class Bacilli; order Lactobacillales; family Streptococcaceae; genus Lactococcus; species Lactococcus protaetiae. The sequence goes on from NZ_CP041356.1 coordinate 1,226,493, forward strand.
CATTGAACCTGTTCGTGACGAAGTTCTTGACTACGATACAGTTATGGCAAACTTTGACAAGTCACTCAACTGGTTGACTGATACTTATGTTGATGCCATGAATATCATCCACTACATGACTGATAAATACAACTATGAAGCAGTTCAAATGGCCTTCTTGCCAACTAAAGTTCGTGCTAACATGGGATTTGGTATCTGTGGTTTCGCCAACACTGTTGATTCACTTTCAGCAATCAAATATGCAAAAGTTAAAACAATCCGTGACGAAAATGGCTACATCTACGACTACGAAGTAGAAGGTGATTTCCCACGTTATGGTGAAGATGATGACCGTGCTGATGATATCGCTAAACTTGTAATGAAGATGTACCATGAAAAATTGGCTTCACACAAACTTTACAAGAATGCTGAAGCAACTGTTTCACTTTTGACAATCACATCTAATGTTGCTTACTCTAAGCAAACAGGTAACTCACCAGTCCACAAAGGTGTATTCCTCAACGAAGATGGTACAGTGAACAAATCTAAACTTGAATTCTTCTCACCAGGTGCTAACCCATCTAACAAGGCTAAAGGTGGATGGTTGCAAAACCTCCGTTCATTGGCTAAATTGGAATTCAAAGACGCTAATGATGGTATCTCATTGACAACTCAAGTTTCTCCACGTGCGCTTGGTAAGACTCGTGACGAACAAGTGGACAACTTGGTTCAAATCCTTGATGGTTACTTCACTCCAGGTGCTTTGATTGGTGGTACTGAGTTTGCTGGTCAACACGTTAACTTGAATGTTATGGACCTCAAAGATGTTTATGACAAGATTATGAATGGTGAAGATGTTATCGTTCGTATCTCTGGTTACTGTGTCAATACTAAATACCTCACACCTGAACAAAAACAAGAATTGACTGAACGTGTCTTCCACGAAGTCCTCTCACAAGATGACAACGAAGTAATGCACACAACTAATATCTAATTCTTGAATTGATAATGATAATAAAACTCTGTCAGCACTGACAGAGTTTTTTTAGTTTCTGTCAGCATTGACAGAAGGTGGAGATTGTTTGAGTTGTAGTGAAAAGAGAAATATTAATAAAAATAGCTAATAAACTATGAGTTTTAGTTTCGAAAATAGAAATTTTATGCTAAAATAAGATGATGAAAAAAGTAATTGGATTGACTGGTGGAATTGCGAGTGGAAAATCAACGGTGGTTGATTTTTTGGTTTCTCGAGGTTTTCAAGTCATTGATGCTGATAAAGTTGTCCGTGAATTACAAAAGCCTGATGGAAAACTTTATCAGGCCATTTTGACGGAATTTGGTGTTGAATTTTTTGATGAAAATCGTCAGTTGAATCGTGAAAAATTAGGACGTTTAATTTTTACTGACAGAGTTCAGCGTGAAAAATTGTCAGCACTTCAGGATAAAATTATTCGTGAGGAGCTGTACCATAAGCGAGATGAGCTTCTGTCAGCACTGACAGAGCATTCGGTTATTTTCATGGATATCCCGTTATTGATTGAATATAATTATATTGGATTTGATGAAATTTGGCTCGTTGTAGTACCTGAAAGCGTACAGTTAAAGCGTTTGATGGCGCGCAATCATTTGTCAGAAGAAGAAGCAAGAAACCGCATTTCGACACAAATGTCAATGACAGAAAAGCAGAGATTTGCTGACAGAGTTTTTGATAATAGTGGAACAATTGAGCAACTACAAAGTCAAGTGCAGCAAGCTCTTGAAGAGTTGTGTCCTACTGATTACTCTGAAAAGTAAGTCATAATGTCTTGCAATGAAGTCAAGACTTATTCAGTGGGAGTTTCGTAAAACATTTGTCCATTTTCTCTAGTCGCTATCTTCGCTGCGCTACGCTGTCCGTTTGCTTAGCTGCTAAAGCAGCAAGAGCAAAAGGCAAAGCGACTGATAAAAGGGCAACTCACCACTGAATTTAGGGCACAATCTCACATCTTCGATATGAGGTCACCCTGTCCCAGAAGCCTAAGTGCTATCTCCGCTGTCCACTCTCGCTAAGTGGCTAAAGCCACAAGTCGAGTCGCAAAGCACTAACGCCCTAGGGCAGTCGGACGAAATTCAAAGATTGCCATTTCGTCTTATCGCTTTAGCGATTTAGAGCAAATGGACAGCGGAGGTAGTGCTGCTTTATCTCCGACCTAAGAGGTCGGAGTATTGCGATTAGCCACTTTATAGGATAGCCGTTTGCGCTTCAGCGCTTACGGATATGCTAGTTGTTACATCTAGTGGCGTAGCGAGCATCGACAGCGTAGCCGTAAGGTGGAGATAGCACGCACTTGTTTTGATAAAGAGTGAAAAAAGTTAGCGGTCACTCAAGGGATTGATGTCAGAGTATGGGGAGCTAACTATGCTATAAATGCGAGACCAGTATATTTCGCTTTTTCTTTCGGTCAGTGGTTATTATTGAATTAAAAAAGATTGAGGTGAGTTTAACGAAAACTGTTAATTGGAAAAGAAATTTATTTATTACGTGGATTGGTTGTTTTATCGTCGGTTCGTCATTTTCACTTGTGATGCCATTTCTACCTTTATACATTCAAGGTCTTGGCGTTAGAGGTGGGAATGTTGAACTTTATTCTGGTTTGGCCTTTTCATTGACGGCTTTGGCATCAGGGCTTGTCGCACCTGTTTGGGGCGTTTGGCTGATGAACATGGGCGTAAGCCGATGATGGTTCGGGCATCAATTGCAATGACAATTTGTATGAGTGGAATTGCCTTTGTTGACCATTTTGGAGGTGTCTGGGCTTTACTTGCTCTGCGTTTATTAATGGGATTTTTCTCAGGATATATCCCAAATTCGACAGCAATGATTGCCTCGCAAGCACCAAAGGAAAAATCAGGATATGCGCTTGGTACTCTGGCAACAGCGATGGTTTCCGGAACTTTAATCGGTCCATCATTGGGTGGTTTGATGGCACAATGGTTTGGAATGGCAAATGTATTTTTAATTGTTGGGGTTTTGTTGGCTTTAGCGACGTTACTTACAATCTTTTTTGTCCATGAGAATTTTGAGCCGATTCCTAAAGGAAAAATGCTTTCTAGTAAAGAAATTATCGCGCGTGTAAGCAATAAACAAATACTGTTCGGTTTACTCGTTACAACATTTATTATCCAGATTACTTCTCAATCTATTGAGCCTTTTGTGACACTCTACATCAAAACTTTGACAACAAATACGACAAACTTAATGTTTATTTCAGGTTTGATTGTATCTGCAGTAGGTCTGTCCGCAATGCTATCTTCAAGCTTTTTGGGACGTATCGGAGATAAGTACGGTTCGCACCGTCTGATTTTGATTGGCTTAGTCTTTACATTTGTGATTTATTTGCCAATGTCAATGGTTAATAGTCCATTGCAGTTGGGGATTTTGAGATTTTTACTTGGTTTTGGTACAGGTGCATTGATGCCTTCTGTCAATTCGCTACTCTCTAAGATTACGCCTAAAGAAGGGGTGAGTCGTATTTTTGCTTATGCGCAAATGTGTTCAAATCTTGGAATGGTGACAGGTCCTTTAGTTGGTTCAGCAATTGCGGGATATATTAGTTACCGTGCAGCAATCGTTGGAACAAGTCTTTTTGTTGTCGTCAATATCGTCTGGTCATTCATCAATTTCCGGAAATATTTACATAAACGGAGCATCATGGAATGAGGATAAAAATTACACTTCGCTGCACCTCTTGTGGCAATAAAAATTATATTAGTAGTAAAAATAAGGCAACTCACCCAGAGAAAGTTGAGACAATGAAATTTTGTCCAAAAGAACGTATTGTCACTCTGCATCGGGAGGAATGAAGTCAAGACTTATTCAGTGGGAGTTTCGTAGAACATTTGTCTATTTTCTCTAGTCGCTAAAGCGACTGGTAAAAGGGCAACTCGCCACTGAATTTAGGGCACAACCTCACATCTTCGATATGAGGTCACCCTGTCCCAGAAGCCTAAGTGCTAAAGCACTAACGCCCTAGGGCAGTCGGACGAAATTCAAAGTTAGTGCTGCTTCATCCCCTGCCTAAGAGGTAGGGGCGTTAGCATGCACTTACTTCGATAAAATCACTGACAGTTTTTTGTCAGTGTTTTTTTATATTGTCAGTAATCAAAAAAATAAATATACGGAAATAGAAGAAAAGAATTTCAAAATTGAAGAAATCATGGTCATTTTTCAAAAAATATGTGCAAAAAATGATATAATGAATAAGATAAATTGAAGCACTATTTGTAATCTTATTGATTAAAATGAACAGAAGTATGAAGTCAAGGCTTATTCAGTGGGAGTTTCGTAAAACATTTGTCCATTTAGTCGCTATCTTCGCTGCGCTACGCTGTCCGTTTGCTTAGCAGGCAAAGCCTGCAAGAGCAAAAGGCAAAGCGACTGATAAAAGGGTAACTCACCACTGAATTTAGGGCACAACCTCACATCTTCGATATGAGGTCACCCTATCCCAGAAGCCTAAGTGCTATCTCCGCTTCGCTGCGCTGTCCACTCTCGCTAAGTGGCTAAAGCCACAAGTCGAGTCGCAAAGCACTAATGCCCTAGGGCAGTCGGACGAAATTCAAAGCACGCACTTGTTTTGATAAAAATTATCCGAACTAGCCATTACTAGTGAAGTGATCACTTTGGAGTAAAAGTGGTAGCGGAGTAAGTAAATCCATAAGTTAATAAATATCAAAGACCTCAGCGATTATATGAATATTTAATAGCTGTGGCATAACGATTATAGAGTATTTTTAACCAAGCAAGTATCTGCCAAATCCCCACCTCTTTTAGGTGTAGGGATAAGCAACACTAAGCTTTGCTTTCGTTCTACTAACATCAGTGGGAGAGAAAGAATCCTCCACCAGTGAAGTAATCACTTCAAACCAAATTATAGTATATAAATGAGATGAAATAAAAAATGAGAGACGGACTGAAAAAAACAAACTTTTTGAATTACTCCATCTTAATCCCTTATTTGATGTTATCTGCCATAGGGATTGTCATGGTTTTCTCGGCGACGGTACCTTACCAATTGGCACGTGGACTTTCTCCTTACAGGCTAGTTATCACACAGGCAGCATTCATGATGCTGAGTTTTGTAGCAATTGCAGTCATTTACCGAATGAAATTAAAAGCACTCAAGAGTCAAAGAATGCTAGGGTTTATTATGGTAATGCTGATTTTGGCAATGATTTATGCTCGAATAGGCCCTGGAACAACTGCTAATGGTGCGCATGGATGGATTCCTATTCCAGGAGTTGGAACAATTCAACCTGCGGAATACGCTAAAGTATTTGTCATCTGGTATCTTGCTTCAGTATTCTCTGAAAAGCAAGAGGCTATACAAAGAAAAGATATTCAAGAGGTTTTTAAAGGAAAAGGACTCTTCCAAAAACTTTTTGGAGGTTGGCGTCTTCCAGTTGTGATTTTGCTTGCACTGGATTTAATCATGCCAGATATGGGTAATGCCATAATTCTCGCAGCTCTGGCTCTTATTATGGTTGGAGCAAGTGGGATTTCGTGGCGGTGGTTTAATGGTTATGGAAAAATTGTCCTCACTGTTGCGATAGCCTTTCTTGGAATGCTCTTTGTGACAGGTGGAAATATTATTCCATCATTTTTAAAAATTTCTTACATCAATGCCCGTTTTGAAGCCTTCGTTAATCCGTTTACGGACTTGGCAAATTCGGGACATCAGTTAGCAAATTCCTACTATGCAATTGTCAATGGAGGCTGGCTTGGACGTGGGTTGGGAAATTCTATTGAGAAAAATGGTTATCTCCCGGAAGCACATACAGACTTTATCTTCCCGATTGTTGTGGAAGAATTAGGAGTAATAGGTGGCATTATTGTGTTAAGTATCCTATTTTTCCTGATTATCCGTATCCTTCTAGTAGGTATTCGTGCACGAAGTTCCTTTAATGCTTTAATGGCAATTGGAGTGAGTTCCATGTTGCTTATCCAAGTATTTGTTAACGTTGGTGGGGCAGTTGGATTAATTCCAGAAACAGGTGTAACTTTCCCATTTTTATCTCAGGGAGGTTCATCGTTCCTTGTTTTATCATTAGGAATCGCTTTTGCGCTTAATATTTCAGCAGATGAAAAACGACAAGAAGTTTCCGAACTTTCGAATCAATACAGCTCTGCGGATATTTAATATCAAAAATGTAAAAAAAATAACTCTGTCAGTACTGATAGAAAACTCTATGTTTTCGTCAGTACTGACAGAGTTAAAAAATAAAAAAATTTGACAGAAAATTGCCAAATTAATATTAGTCGTGTTTAGAAACTCTGCTTTTCTCCAAATTACACTTTGGCACTTGGCGTATTCGTCAGGTAAATGAACGCAAAGTTACCATGAAGTTAAGTCGCTTTAACGATTAGACTTCTTACCATTTTTGTCTTGCGACTTTATAGGGTAGCCGTTTGAGCTAAAGCAGCAACAGATGTGCTAATTGTTCCATCTATCTAGTCGTTTGCGATTTGAGCTTGCCACTTTTCCTTTAGCTCTTGAGCAAACGGATAGCGGAGTAACGAAGCTGCTTAGATAGTGAAATCGGTAGCCTAGCAAAGCTGAAATCGAGAAAATGGATAACGTAGCGAAGCGGAAGTGTTGTTTCATCTTGTAGATGTCAAGTAGGCTGTTGTAGCTTTAACCATAATATAGGTTTAGTTCGTCTACAAAAGTAAAGCGAGTTTCTGAATAACCTTAACAAATGGAGATTGTATGAAAAAATTGCTAGTTGCCAATCGTGGCGAAATTGCTATTCGTGTTTTCCGAGCTTGTAATGAGCTTGGTTTATCAACAGTTGCTGTTTATGCAAAAGAAGACGAATATTCAGTGCATCGTTTCAAAGCAGACGAATCTTACATTATCGGTCAAGGGAAAAAACCAATTGATGCTTATCTTGATATAGATGACATTATTCGTGTTGCTCTTGATTGTGGGGCAGATGCTATCCATCCAGGTTATGGTTTGTTGTCTGAAAACCTTGAGTTTGCGACAAAAGTCCGCGCTGCAGGTCTTGTTTTCGTTGGTCCAGAACTTCATCATTTGGATATTTTTGGCGACAAAATTAAGGCTAAAACGGCGGCAGATGAAGCAAAAGTTCCGGGAATTCCAGGAACGCATGGTGCGGTTGATATTGATGGTGCTCTTGCTTTTTCCAAAGAGTATGGCTATCCTGTGATGATCAAAGCTGCACTTGGCGGTGGAGGTCGTGGAATGCGGGTGGCTCGTAACGACGATGAAATGCGTGATGGATATGCCAGAGCAAAGTCTGAGGCTATTGGTGCGTTTGGTTCAGGCGAAATCTATGTTGAAAAATACATTGAAAATCCAAAGCATATTGAAGTTCAAATCTTAGGTGATAGCCACGGAAATATTGTACATCTCTATGAGAGAGATTGCTCTGTGCAACGTCGTAATCAAAAAGTCATTGAAATTGCACCAGCAGTGGGCTTGCCAGAAGATTTTCGTAAAGAAATATGTGAAGCTGCGGTTAAACTTTGTAAAAATGTGGGTTATGTGAATGCCGGAACCGTTGAATTTCTTGTTAAAGATAATCAATTTTACTTTATCGAGGTTAATCCGCGTGTTCAAGTGGAACATACAATTACAGAACTTGTGACAGGAGTTGATATTGTTCAAGCTCAAATCTTGATTGCTCAAGGTAAGTCTCTGCACGAAGAAATTGGAATTCCAGCCCAAGATGAGATTCCTCTTTTAGGCTCTGCGATTCAGTGTCGTATCACAACAGAAAATCCTGAAAATAACTTCTTACCTGATACGGGTAAGATTGATACTTATCGTTCACCAGCAGGTTATGGGGTTCGTTTGGATGGTAATGCTTATGCTGGTTATGAGGTTACCCTCATTTTGATAGTTTGTTAGTCAAGGTTTGTACTTTCTCAAAAGATTTCAAAGATACTGTTCGGAAGATGGAGCGTGTATTACATGAGTTTCGTATTCGTGGAGTAAAAACAAACATTCCTTTCTTAATCAATGTCATTGATAATGAGAATTTCAGAAGTGGTCAGGCAACAACAACTTTTATTGATAACACTCCAAGTTTGTTCATTTTCCCTCGCCTACGTAATCGGGGGACAAAGACCTTACATTATCTTTCAACGATTACAGTAAATGGTTTTCCTGGTATTGAAAAAACAGACAAGCGCCATTATGATGAGCCACGTCAGCCTCAATTAGTCATTGAGAAAAAGAGAACAGCAAAAAATATTTTGGATGATCAAGGCGCGGATGCTGTCGTTGATTTTGTTAAAAATACAAAAGAAGTATTGTTGACCGATACAACTTTTCGCGATGCTCATCAGTCGCTTCTTGCAACACGTCTGCGTTTGCAAGATATGAAGGGAATTGCAGAAGCGGTAGACCAAGGTCTTCCTGAACTTTTCTCAGCGGAGATGTGGGGAGGAGCGACATTTGATGTTGCTTACCGCTTCCTCAATGAAAGTCCGTGGTATCGTTTGCGTAAACTTCGTAAACTTATGCCAAATACCATGTTCCAAATGCTTTTCCGCGGCTCAAATGCAGTGGGTTATCAAAATTATCCTGATAATGTCATTGAAGAATTTATTCGTGTTGCAGCGCGTGAAGGAATTGATGTTTTCCGTATATTTGATTCACTTAACTGGTTACCACAAATGGAGAAATCTATCCAAGCTGTTCGTGATGCAGGGAAAATTGCAGAAGCAACGATTTGTTACACAGGAGATATTTTAGATCCGCTACGACCAAAATATAATCTCAAATATTATAAAGATTTGGCAAAAGAAATGGAAGCAACAGGGGCACATTTGCTTGCAATCAAAGATATGGCTGGCGTACTAAAACCTCAAGCTGCCTATCGCCTCATTTCTGAGCTTAAAGATACTGTGGATTTGCCGATTCATTTACATACACATGATACGTCAGGAAACGGGATTATTACATACTCTGGAGCAACTCAAGCGGGTGTTGATATTATTGATGTGGCAACGGCAAGTCTTGCTGGAGGTACATCACAGCCATCCATGCAATCTATTTATTATGCGCTTGAACATGGACCACGTCATGCGGCAATTAATGTGAAAAATGCTGAACAAATTGACCATTATTGGGAAGATGTGCGTAAATATTATGCACCATTTGAAGCAGGAATCACAAGTCCTCAAACAGAGGTTTATATGCATGAAATGCCAGGAGGACAGTACACTAACTTGAAATCTCAAGCTGCTGCCGTAGGATTAGGGCATAAGTTTGATGAGATTAAACAAATGTATCATACAGTCAATATGATGTTTGGTGATATTATCAAAGTGACACCAAGCTCAAAAGTTGTTGGCGATATGGCGTTATTTATGGTGCAAAATGAATTGACAGAGCAGGATGTCTACGAAAAAGGAAGTAGTTTGAATTTCCCTGAATCAGTTGTTTCATTCTTCCGAGGGGATCTTGGACAACCAGAGGGAGGATTCCCTGAGAAATTACAAAAAATTATTGTTAAAGATAAGTCTGTCATTACTGACAGACCAGGCTTGCACGCTGACAAAGTTGATTTGGAGGCTGTCAGCAAAGAATTAGCTGAAAAAATTGGTTATACACCTGCAGATCATGAAATTATCAGCTATTTGATGTATCCTCAAGTCTTTCTTGAGTATCAAAAAATGCAAAATGAGTTTGGTGCTGTGACTCTTCTTGATACACCGACATTCCTTCACGGTATGCGGCTTAATGAAAAAATAGAAGTTCAAATCGAAAAAGGAAAAACATTGAGTATTCGTCTTGACGAGATTGGAGAGCCAGATCTTGCAGGAAATCGTGTCTTGTTCTTTAACTTAAACGGACAACGCCGAGAAGTTGTAGTCAATGACCAATCTGTTCAGACACAGGTTGTTGCGAAACGTAAAGCTGAAACTGGAAATCCTCACCAAATCGGTGCAACAATGCCAGGTTCAGTTCTTGAAGTTTTAGTCAAATCGGGTGATAAAGTTAAAAAAGGTCAAGCGCTGATGGTCACTGAAGCGATGAAAATGGAAACGACGATTGAAGCACCTTTTGATGGCGAAATTGTAGACATCCATGTTCTCAAAGGAGAAGCAATCCAAACCCAAGATTTACTTATTGAAATTGATTAATAGTGCTTTTGAAAACCTGTCAGTATGCTGACAGGTTTTTTTGGTGTTTCCAAAAAATACGGTTATTTAATTTTCAGAAAATATATAATTTTCTTAATAAATAGTGTATAATAATTAAATAGATGGAGGTATTTATGAATTTATTAAACAAACACCAAGAAAAGATGATTAAAAATTCACAAATTCCCAGTGAATTTTACAAGGAGTACAATGTCAAAAAGGGACTACGAGATCTTGAAGGAAAAGGAGTATTAGCAGGATTAACGAATATTTCGGCGATTCATTCTTTTGATGAGGACGGAAAACAAATTCCAGGAATCTTAGAATATCGCGCTTACAATATCAAAGATATTGTTGATGATCTTCGTAAAGAAGGGCGATTTGGATTTGAGGAAGTTACCTATCTTCTGCTGTTTGGAGAATTACCAACAGCAGGTGATTTGAAGGAATTTCAAGATATTTTAGCACATAAAAGGATACTTCCTGAATTTTTTGTACGTGAAACGATTTTGACAAATCCATCAAGTGATGTAATGAATTCTATGAGTCGTTGTTTACTTGCTCTTGCTAGTTATGATGAAAAAGCAGAGGATATTTCAATTGAAAATGTTTTAGAGCAATCGCTCAATTTGATTGCGAATTTTCCCTTGCTTGCGATTTATACTTTTCAGGCCTACAGTCACTATCGCAAAGAAGAAAGTCTTTACATTCACTATCCAGATTTAACCTTGAGTACTGCTGAAAATATTTTGCGTATGTTGCGTCCTGACTGTCAGTATACTGATACTGAAGCAAAAGTATTGGATATTGCTCTTATTCTTCATATGGAGCATGGTGGAGGAAACAACTCTACTTTTACAACTCATGTTGTGACTTCGAGTGGGACGGACACTTATGCTACAATCGCTGCGGCATTGTCAAGTTTGAAAGGACCAAAACATGGTGGAGCCAATATCAAAGCGGCAAAAATGTTAGAAAATATCAAACAAAATATTTCAGACTATCATGATGAAGCAGAGATTGAAGACTATTTATACAAAATCTTGAATAAAGAGGTTTTTGACCATCAAGGACTAATTTATGGAATTGGCCATGCCATCTATACAATTAGTGACCCACGTTTTGAAGTGTTTAAAAGTTATGTGGCCAGTTTGGTAAAAGAAAAAGGGATGGAAGAAGAATTTGAACTCTACGAAAAAGTTGCAAGACTTGCTCCAAAAGTTATCTCAGACCATCGTAAAACTTACAAAACAATCTCTCCCAATATTGATTTCTATTCTGGGTTTGTATATAAAATATTGGGAATTCCACAGGAACTATTCACACCATTATTTGCTGTTGCTCGCGTTGTAGGATGGTTGACGCATAGAATCGAAGAATTAATCAATATGAATAAAATTATTCGTCCAGCGTATGAGAGTATATTAGAATCAAAAAATTATGTAAAGTTGGAGGACAGATGAAAGACTTAACAATCTCTGATAAAATTTATCAATATTATGATATCTCTGAAATTGAAGGAATTGACAAACTTCCTTATAGTTTGAGGTTATTGTTGGAAAGCCTCTTACGTCAAAAAAATGATACAAGTATCACACAAGAGCATATCCAGGCAGTATTAGATTACTTAAAAGGTGATACAGGAAAGGAAACTGTTTTCTTACCTAGTCGTGTCGTTCTACAAGACTTTACAGGCGTACCAGCCATTGTTGACCTTGCAGCTATGCGTGATGCAATGGTTAAATTGGGTAAAAACCCTAAATTAATTAATCCTGAGATTCCAGTAGATTTGGTCATTGACCACTCAGTACAGGTTGATGTGCAAGGAAATGAACGTGCGCTGTTGCTAAACTCAAAGAGAGAGTTTGAGCGAAATCATGAACGCTATGAGTTTTTAAAATGGGCGGAACAATCGTTTGATAATTTTCGTGTTGTACCACCAGCAACAGGGATTATTCATCAGGTTAATATCGAATATTTGAGTGAAGTTGTCTGTGAAAAAAATGGCTTACTCTATCCTGATAGTGTCTTTGGTACAGATAGTCATACAACGATGATTAATGGGTTAGGAGTATTAGGTTGGGGTGTTGGTGGCATTGAAGCAGAGGCAGTGATGCTAGGTGAACCAAGTTCCTTAACAACTCCAGAAGTCGTTGGTGTCCGATTGAGTGGAAAACTTGGCATATTTGCAACAGCAACCGATTTAGCACTGACAATCACGAAAATACTGCGTGATGAAAAAGTTGTTGGAAAATTTGTTGAGTTTTTTGGTACTGGTTTAGAAAATCTCAGTCTGGCAGACCGTGCGACTATTGCAAATATGGCACCTGAATATGGGGCAACCTGCGGTTATTTCCCGATTGATGATGAAACGCTGAAATATTTGCACGCGACCAATCGCTCTGATGAAGTGGTCTCAAGAGTGGAACATTATACAAAAGCAAATAAACTTTTTTATGATAATTCTTATGAGCCACAATATAGCAAAGTCATTGATGTAGATTTAAGTAAGATTGCAACACGTTTATCTGGTCCGTCACGCCCACAAGATATGCTCGAATTAGCAGATTTATTGACGAATTTTGAAACTTTTGCTGAAAAACAGAGACCACTAAAAGAAGAGGATGGGAAAGTTGCAGTTGCAGCGATTACAAGTTGTACTAACACGAGTAATCCTCATGTGATGATGATGGCAGGACTACTTGCTAAAAATGCGGTAGAAAAGGGGTTAAAAGTTCCAAGTTGGGTAAAAACGTCATTAGCACCTGGGTCTAAAGTTGTGACCTCTTATCTCGAAAAGGCTGGACTTCTTCCTTATCTAGAAGACCTTGGTTTTAATGTAGTCGGTTATGGGTGTACGACGTGTATCGGTAATTCTGGTCCTCTTTTGACTGAAATGGAAACAAGGGTGACTACTGATGATTTAATCGTAGCAAGTGTCCTAAGCGGAAATCGAAACTTTGAGGGACGTATTCATCCACTTGTGAAAGCAAATTATTTAGCTAGTCCACCTTTAGTGGTAGCTTATGCATTAGCAGGTTCTGTAAGGAGAAATCTGACGGAAACAGCACTTGGGATTACCGAGAATGGTGAAAAAGTCTATTTGAGAGACATCTTACCAACATCAGAAGAAGTCGAAGCATTAGTGAATAAATATGTTACTCGAGAGTTATATGCAGAGAGTTATGCTAAAATATTTGATGAAAATGAAGCGTGGAATGAGATTGAAACGAATAAGAGTGAAGTTTATGATTGGAAAGAAGATTCGACTTATATTTCTAATCCGCCCTATTTTACTCACTTAACGGCAGAGCTTCCTTCTTTTTCTCAACTTTCGGGACTTCACGTGTTAGCAAAATTTGGTGATTCTATCACGACTGACCACATTAGCCCGGCGGGAAATATTCCTCTAAAATCATCTGCAGGAACCTATTTGACATCCGCGGGCTTGGCTTATAAGGATTTCAACAGTTTTGGATCAAGACGAGGCAATGATAAAGTTATGACACGTGGTACTTTTGCCAATATTCGTATTAAAAACCAGCTTGTCGATGGTGTTGAAGGGGTTACTCTAAGTTTGATGGTGAAATCCTATCAATGTACGATGTAGCGCAAAAGTACAAAGAAGAAGGTACAGGACTAATTGTACTTGCAGGAAAAGATTACGGTATGGGTTCTAGTCGTGACTGGGCAGCAAAAGGAACGAAATTACTTGGTGTCAAAGCGATTATTGCAGAAAGCTTTGAGCGTATTCATCGAAGTAATCTTGTAATGATGGGAGTGTTACCTCTTCAGTATCTAGAAAATGAAAATGCAGAAAGTCTTGGTTTGACAGGGGATGAAGTGTATAGTATTGAATTGCCTAAACATCCTAAAATTCATGAACGAATTACAGTCCATGCTGATGATAAAACTTTTGAAGTAGTGTTACGTTTTGATTCTCAAGTTGATTCAGATTATTATGCACATGATGGGATTATGCCCTATGTTATTCGTAAAAAGTGATGATAAGTATTGAAAGAAGTCTTAATTGGGTGAGAAAATGAAAATTGAAGTAAAAAATGGTAAGCTGTCTGTCCCTAATATACCAACGATTGGTTATATTAGAGGAGATGGAGTTGGTGAGGATATTTTTCCAGAGGCAAGACGAGTGTTTGATGCAGCTGTGGAAAAAGTTTTTGTTGGAGAGAAAAAAATTGATTGGCAGAAATTACTGGCGGGGGTGAAGCATTTGAGTTGACTGGAGAGTATCTTCCTGAGAAAACGCTTGAACAGATTTCAAAAAATCTGATTGCCATCAAAGGCCTTTGATGACCCCTGTGGGAGAAAGTTTTCGCTCAATAAATGTGACTTTACGGCAGAAGCTAGATTTGTATGCTTGTGTGCGTCCTGTTGAATATTTTTCTGGAATTATTGCTCCTGTGAAGGAACCAGAAAAAGTTAATATGACAATTTTTCGCGAGAATACAGAGGATATTTACGCAGGAATCGAGTTTGCATCTGACACATCAGAAGCAGAAAAGTTGATTTCGTTTTTGTCAGAAATATTAGGGGTTCGGGGAATTCGTTTTCCACAGACATCAGCGATTGGTGTAAAACCAGTCAGCCCTGACGGGACAAAACGCTTGGTACGCTCTGCCTTTGACTATGCCTTACAACATGGTAAAAAGCGCGTGACAATTGTGCATAAAGGAAATATCATGAAGTTTACAGAGGGAGGATTTAGAAAATGGGCTTATGAAGTTGCTTCCGAATATCCAACTTTTACAAAACTGGAATATGATAAAATAAAAAAAGAGCAGGGAGTTCAAAACGCTGAAAAAGAAAAGTCCACTGCTCTTAAAGAGGGCAAAATTTATGTTGATGATGTGATTGCTGATAATTTTCTCCAACAGATTATTCTTAATCCTCAAAATTTTGATGTTATTGCGACACTTAACTTGAATGGAGATTATATCTCTGATGCGCTTGCTGCTCAAGTTGGAGGAATTGGGATTGCTCCTGGTGCCAATATTAACTATAAAACAGGATACGCCATTTTTGAAGCAACGCATGGAACTGCCCCTGATATTGCAGGGTTAAATAAAGCAAATCCATCAAGTCTGATTTTATCAGGGGTAATGATGTTTGAATATATCGGTTGGCAAGAAGTTGCGGATTTGATAAAGTTAGCACTTTCAAAGGTTTTTCAATCTGGGGCAGTTACTTCGGACTTGGGAGGAGAACTTTCGACGACGGAATTTGCTGATCAATTAATTGACTTCATTGGGAATACTGAGTATAAAAAACTTCTGTCAGTTTACTGACAGAAGTTTTAATTTTATCAAAGCAAGTGCGTGCTAAGCCTTGAATTTAGTCTTGACTTCATTTGAGTGAATTATTTTCCATAATTTCATCAATGAAACCATAGTCTAAAGTTTCTTTGGCATCCATCCAGTGGTCACGTTCTGTATCTTTATGAATTTGCTCAATAGGTTTTCCTGAGTTTTCAGAGAGAATACGTTCTAGGCGGTCACGTGTTTTTTTGATGCTATCGGCAATAATTTGAATATCTGTTTGTTGAGTGCCTTGGCCTGCACCACCCATTGGTTGGTGAATCAAATATTCTGCATTTGGTAACATGAAGCGTTTGCCTTTTGTACCACTTGATGCAATGATTGTCCCCATTGAAGCAGCCATACCCATGACGATGGTTTGAACATCAGATTTAATGAAGTTCATTGTATCAACAATAGCAAGACCAGCTGATACAGAGCCACCGGGACTGTTAACATAAAGATAAATGTCTTTTGTATTATCCTGTGCATCAAGAAAGAGGAGCTGTGCAATAATACTGTTTGCCATTCCATCTTCAACAGGACCTGTCAGCATAATGATACGGTCTTTCAGAAGTCTTGAGTAGATATCATAAGCGCGTTCGCCACGACTAGATTGTTCAATAACAGTAGGTACTAAATAACCCATAAATTGAATCTCCTTTTGTAAGATATGAGTTTAACTCTCTTAAAATCATGAGGATACTAGTTTTTCTCGGACTTTGCGGAGATCTTACTTTAGATTTTTATGATTTCAAAGAGAGTAAACTCTATTAATATTTTTCTTTATTATA
The DNA here is from genome assembly GCF_006965445.1 of Lactococcus protaetiae. NCBI lineage: Bacteria > Bacillati > Bacillota > Bacilli > Lactobacillales > Streptococcaceae > Lactococcus > Lactococcus protaetiae. Next base: position 1,242,740 of record NZ_CP041356.1, read on the forward strand.
ACTCATTGGTCAAAAAAGGTCAAAGAAAATAGTTTTTTTTGAATGAAGTCAAGACTTATTCAGTGGGAGTTTCGCCTCACCACTGAGTTTAGTCGGACGAAATTCAAAGATTGCCATTTCGCCTTATCGCTTTAGCGATTTAGAGCGAATGGACAGCGGAGCGAAGCGGAGATAGTGCTGCTTTATTTCCGACCTAAGAGGTCGGAGTATTGCGATTGCGACTAGGTGCTTTAGCACCGTAGCGAGCATCGACAGCGGAGCCCGAAAGGGCGGAGATAGCACGCACTTGCTTTGATAAAAAATTTTCTGCCATCTTCGCACCTTTGGTGCTCGAATATCAATTCTCGCTAAACGACTGAAGTCGCAAGTCGAATCGTAGTACTGACAGAATTTTTGTCAGTAAAGAGTTTAAACTTTCAGAACGCTTTCAAATTTGTTATAATTAAATTTATGAATACTGAACTTGTTATTGCCATGATTTTTGGAATGTTTATCGGTGCTTGGCTTTTGATTGCGGGCATTTATATTTATAAAATCTATGATGAAAATCGTTATAAAAAACGATTAACGATTGAAAAATTGCTTCGTGAAATTGAAGTCAGAAATACGTTAAATCAAAAAGTGATTGAGATTCTTAATCGCCCGATTACAGGCGATGACAAGGAATTGATTAATCCTCAAAGTGATGTTAAAGTTCCTTTTTATGATTATAACTTTTTGAAAAATTATACATCAATGTATAATTTATACATTCCGACTTATTTTTTGAACACTTTCTTTAAAAAATTATCACACCATTTGGCTGTTTTTGATGATGAGCAAGATTTAAAAAATGGAGGTTACATTTTTAAAGAATCGCGCACAATTTTTGAAAATTTTTCTGTCGAAATTACTGATGATATTGAAGCGAAAAAGCGGGAATTGCAAAAAGCAAAAAATGTTTATCCTGCAATGCTGAAGAAGCAGCACTATAATATCTGATGCTGTGATTCACAACTTACTTTTTGTTTGCATAAAAGTAAGCCCTGTTAGTAAAATATTATGTAATCATTAGATGGAAAATGTCTAAAATTTTGATTAAAATACTGTCACAATGTACTCTTATATCAGAGATATGGAGTCATGATTTCCTAGAATTTTAAAGTATCCTCATGCTGAAATTCTAGGAAAGTGCTGACAGTTTTTTTGTCAGTAAAATATAGTGAATTTTTATGAAAAAACTTTGAAAAAGGTCTTTTTTTAACCCTTCAAATGTGTTATAATTGAACAATCATTGATGTTTAATATTATTAGTTAAATAAATATACACGAAGGAGAGACGATGATTACAATCTATACAGCCCCCTCTTGTACAAGCTGTAAAAAAGCTAAAAATTGGCTTTCATATCACCAAATTCCATTCAACGAGCGAAATCTCATTGCTGACCCATTATCAGTTGATGAAATCAGTCGTATTTTGGAAAAATGTGATGATGGTGTGGAAGGATTGATTTCAAGCCGAAACCGTTTTGTGAAGACTTTGGGTGTTGATTTTGAAGATTTATCACTGTCAGCAGCGATTAAAATCATTTCAGAGAATCCACAAATTATGCGTCGTCCAATCATCATGGATGAAAAACGTTTGCACGTTGGCTACAATGAAGAAGAAATTCGAGCTTTCCTACCACGTACGGTGCGCATTTTAGAAAATGGCGGTGCACGTTTGCGTAGCGCAATCTAATTATTTATTTAAAAAAGGAATTTTTCGAGACGTTAATTGCGTCTTTTTTTTGTCATTTATAAAAGATACTGACCGTAAGTAAGTGATTTACTGACAAAATTTCTGTCAGTAAATTTTTTATATCACTTGATATTTATAAGGTTTGATAACCAGAATATTTGAGTTTTTATACTTAAACTTTCTAGAAAAAAGATCTGAAAAGGAGAGGCAAATGAGCTATAATGGAGACATGGAAATTTTTGATACACATACACATCTCAACTCTGAGGAGTTTGATGGACGGATACCAGATGAGCTAAAAAAAGCTGAGCAACTTGGTGTGACAAGAATCAACAACGTTGGAAGTAACTATAAGTTGAATAAAAAAGCCGTTTTGCTAGCAGAAAAATTTGCTGCGTGCTATGCCACAATTGGCTGGCACCCTGATGACGCAGCAGAGTTTGACGCTGATGCAGAGCAATATTTGCTTGAGGAACTTGCAAAAGAGAAAGTCATTGCACTTGGCGAGATTGGTTTAGATTATCATTGGATGGTGCGTCCAAAAGAAGAGCAGGAGCGCGTGTTTAGACAGCAGATTCAGATTGCGAAGTGCGCAAATGTTCCATTTCAAGTGCATACAAGAGATGCGCTTGACGATACTTATGCAATCATCAAGGATGAAGGTGTGGGCAGTTCAGGGGCAATCATGCATTCTTTTTCGGGAACCTATGAAGAAGCAAAACGTTTTGTTGAACTTGGGATGATGATTTCCTTTTCAGGAGTTGTCACTTTTAAAAAAGCTGTTGCAGAACAAGAAGCGGCACAGTTTTTGCCTCTTGACAAAATTTTGGTAGAAACAGATGCACCATATTTGACACCTGTTCCTTATCGAGGTAGAGAAAATACACCTGGCTACACACGGTATGTCATTGATAAAATCGCAGAATTACGCGGAATTTCGGCTGAAGAGGTCGCACGCATAACAACCCAAAATGCTTTAAAGATTTTTAAATTATAATTTTGTTGACAAGCAACTAAAAACGGTGTATAATGTTGCTTGTCAACAAAAAGTTGATTCTTCTCAAATTTGGAAAATTCAATGTAAATCCATTTTTTTGTAGAATGAACGCTATCTTGACGAAATGAGTACGGAGCTTTTCTTAACTACAACCTTGACGTATTGTATCAAGCATAAAGCGCAATTAGAGTTGATGAAAATAGACGCACCGTACATCTTAATCGAAAGAAGATTTAAAAAATGAGTACTTTACTAGCAATTTTGGCCCACCCTCACACGGATGATTTTAGCTGGTCTTTAGCAACTTTTGATGAATTTATCAAGAGTTATAAAGCGGCACATCCTGATGAACACATCATTATTCGTGATTTATTTGACGAAAAAGTGCCGGCGCTTGACAATGACACTTTTGCCGCTTGGAAACGGAACAAATATGCTCCAGATACTTTGACTGAGGCAGACCAATCACTTTTAGCGCGTCATAATGCTTATGTTGATGAATTTATAGCTGCTGATAAGTATGTCTTTGTCAATCCGATGTATAATGGCTTCACAACAGCGGAGCTGAAACAATACATTGATGTGATTGCTGTACCACGCAAACTTTTTCGTTATACAGAAAATGGTCCTGTTGGTCTTTTGAAAGGGAAAAAGAGCTTGCATATCCAGTCAGCCGGAGGTTTATACCATAATGAAGAAGATGCATCGCATATGGCAGAGGATTTGGGGGCGGCATATATTGAACAAACCATGAAAATGATTGGGATTGAAGCACGTGAACAACTCTTTGTTGAGGGATATGCTCATTATCCAGAACGTGCCGAAGAATTGAAGAAAAAAGCATTCGACGAAGCACAGGAATTAGGAAAAAACTTTTGAAGTGATTACTTCATTGGTGGGACACAACCTCTGGGTGTAACAACTAAGCGACCTGTACGCAGCTAAAGTTGCAACAGTCTGCTTAACATCAAAGCTATGAGGTCACACCTCTGTTTCACTTCGTTATCCATTTGCTCTATCTTCGCTTTGCTGCGCTGTCGATTTCACCTAGTGGCGTAGCGAGCATCGACAGCCTTTTTATCGCGTAGCCCAAAGGGCGGGGATAGCACGCACTTGCTAAGTTAAAATCTTGAAGCAAATAAAATGGTGTGGGTACTATAAGCACACCATTTTTTGCTACAATTGAATTCGTGGTGCTGGAATTGTAGAGAAAAAAGATAGAAGATACTCTTGCTTTACGAGCAACAATATATTTATCTCTCCATGTTTTTTGATGGTGTTCCTCTTAGTATATAATTAAGCTCGTACTATCAAAATGAGTAGAAGAGGATAAATTTCTCCAAGAAATTTCGCATCTTTCCGAAACTTTTCTATCTCCGTGCTTCTAGCACTCCGCTGTCCGTTTGATTGCCATTTGGCGTTGCTTATATTCTTGTCACTTTAGTGGCTTACAGCCAATGCCTTCAGCTCCTAGCTTCGCATGACCACAGGACATTTGTCCGTTTGCTTAGCTGCTAAAGCAACAAGAGCAAAAGGCAATTTTCATGAGTTCTGGACAATCAGCCTCACATCTTGTTATAATGAAACAATGAGAAATGGAAAAGAAGTGGATAAAGCAATCGGTCAGGCTTTGCATGATTTGCGCAGTCAGAAAGGAAATCGAACGCTTGAATCACAATGGATTTTGCGGCAATTAGGTGATGAAGAGTTGACAAAGGAAGTGACAAGCTTATCGGTTGTGGCACTTCATATCTTGTCTAGCTTGAAAGAAAAAGATTTGACTGGCGTTGAGTTGGCGAGTCGTTTGGAGGTTACACGTGGAGCGATTACGCGAGCTGCTGGCAATTTGACAGCATATCATTTTGTTAAAGTTTATCAGCTTGATGTGGATAAAAAGAAAATTTTTTATCAATTGACAGATAAGGGGCGAAAAGTCGCTGCTGTTCATGATAAAATGCATGAGAAAATTGATGAGATTTTCAATGAACAAATTTTTTTGAAGTATACGGAAAATGAAAAGCGAGTGATTTTAGGGTTTTTGACGGATGTTAATGCAGTAGATGACTTGTTGAATGAGATGTTATGAGATGAAAAGTTCAACAGATGATGAGTTTGATAGGATTGGAGAAAAGATGAAATTAGATACGTATGGACTTTTTGTCAAGGACTTGACAGTGATGGTTCCTTTTTACTGTGAAAATCTTGGTTTTACAACAGAATGGGATGGGAACCCTGACCACGCAGACTTATTTGATAAAGTGACAGGTTTTCGCTTGATGCTTTCTCATCGGAAATTCATTGAGGAGTTATTGGGGAAGGAAACAGATGAACTTGATTTAAATATGAGAATGGAACAAGCATTTTTGGTTGGTTCTCATGCTGAAGTCGATGAAAAATTTGCAGCATTTAAATTGGCGGGCATCAAAATAATTTCGGAACCGGTCACTTATCCGTGGGGACAACGTGCCTTTTATTTCGCTGATCCAGAGGGAAATTTGAGTGAGATTTTTGCAGAATAGAAGCGAGCAAAATGAAAATTATACTTATTGGAAGTTCGGGTAGCGGAAAATCCACACTGACAAGGGAACTGTCAGTACTGACAGAAAGTTCAGTCTTACATTTGGATAGAGTTTTTCACGCCGCAGAGCATCATCAGCGTGAAGTTTTGCGCCAAACGACACGAGAGTTTATTGCAACTCATGAGTGTTGGATTATTGATGGAAACTATGGTTCTACTCTAGATGAGCGGATTCCTTTTGCCGATGTTATCATCTGGTTAAAAGTGCCTAGGCTGACGACTTTGATGCGTGTTATTAAGCGCTCGATAAAAGTTCGATGTCTGGGTCAAAAACGTCTTGATATGGCTTCAGAATTTGTTGAAAAATGGGATAAGGAATATCTCGAATTTTTAAAATTTGTTTGGAATTTTCCTAAAACAGAGTTTCCACAAATTGAAGAAAATTTGACAAAATTTGATGCATGGGATAAAGTGGTTATTTTGAAAAATCGAAAAGACAAGGCAAAATATTTGAATACGTTGCAAAAAATTCAAAAGATAAAATGAAGTGAAAAATGTGATTGAAAAACAAAGAATAAATAAGGTCATCGTCGTTGAAGGACGTGATGATACAGCAAATCTTAAACGATATTTTGATTGTGATACGTATGAAACGGGCGGAAGTTCGATTGATGAAAAAGATATTGAACGTCTCAAAAAACTGCACGAAAAACGAGGAATTGTTGTCTTTACCGACCCAGATTTTCAGGGAGAGAGAATTCGTAAAATAATCATGCAGGCGATTCCAACTGCAGAACACGCTTTTTTAAATCGTGCCGAAGCGCGTCCTAAAGGAAAAGGTTCGCTTGGTGTCGAACATGCCAAGTTTGACGATCTTCAAAAGGCGCTGACAGGAGTGTTAGGCGGTAAAAATTTACTGACAGAAAATCTGTCAGCACTGACGCAAATGGATTTGATGAAATTTGGCTTGGTGATGGGTGTTGCTAGCCGTCGTCGGCGTGAATTTCTTTGTGAACAACTACGGATTGGCTATGCTAATGGTAAGCAATTGCTTAAACGTTTGAATATGTTTGGCATTAGCTTTGAAGAAGTAGAAAAAGTGATGAACGGATTTGACGAAATTGCCAAATAAAAAATACTGTGAAAGATATTTTTCACAGTATTTTTTAATTTAACTTAGCAAGTACGTGCTATCTCGTCCCTTGGGTTACGCGATAAAAAGGCTGTCGATGCTCGCTACGTCACTAGGTGTAACAATTAGCATATCCGTTGCTGCTTTAGCGCAAACGGCTATTCTATAAAGTGGCTAGTCACAATCACAATTCTCCCACCAAATGATGTAATCACTTCAAAATCAGGGCAACAATAATACCTAAAATAGCACCACCTCCAACTTGAATAGGAGTGTGTCCAAGTAATTCTTTTAAGTTCTTGTCAATAGTGACACCGAGATTTTCCAAAATTATATTGATGAAATGAGCTTGGTGACCGGCTTGCCTGCGGATTCCTTGAGCATCATACATGACGACAAAAGCGAAAACTGTTGCAATCGCAAAGAGTGCAGAGTTAAAGCCGTAGTCCAATCCGACAGATGTCGCTAAAGCAGTAACTAGGCTACTATGAGAGCTAGGCATTCCGCCAGTTGCAAAAAGAAGCTGCCAATCTAACTTATGAAAACGAATTAAGTCAATCAAAATTTTTATGATTTGAGCCAAAGCCCAACTCGCGATTGCTGTCCATAAAATGTGATTCTCTGCGATTTGCGTGAAAAATTGCATCAGTTTCTCCATGAATTTCTTTTTATCAAAACAAGTGCGTGCTATCTCCGCCTTACGGCTACGCTGTCGATGCTCGCTACGCCACTAAAGTGGCTAGTCGCAATCGCAATACTCCGACCTCTTAGGTCGGAGATAAAGCAGCACTATCTCCGCTGCGCTACGCTGTCCATCCTCGCTACGGTGCAGAAGCACCTAGTCGGAATGGCAATCTTTGAATTTCGTCCGACTGCCATAGGGCGTTGGCGCTTTTAGCGCCTAGGCTTCTTGGACAAGGTGACCTCATATCGAAGATGTGAGGTTGTACCTTAAATTCAGTGGCGAGTTGAAACTCCCACTGAATAAGTCTTGACTTCATATAAGTTTACCATGTTCAATAGACAATTTGATAATGATTTCGTGAAAATTTGATTGAGATTGCTGACAAATTATCAGAAGTGAAAAATCTTGTCGATTTTTGGTATAATACTTTTATGACAAATACTGATATTGACCGCATCTCAAACATCATTCGCACGCAAGACATTTTACGGCGTCATGATTTCAATTTTAAGAAAAAGTTTGGACAAAATTTCCTGACAGACCATAATATTTTATCGAAAATCACGCAAACAGCAGAACTTTCAAAAGAAGTTAATGTCATCGAAATTGGTCCTGGTATTGGTTCTTTGACACAGTATTTGCTTGAAGAAGCTGCAGAGGTTATGGCGTTTGAAATTGATAAGACATTGATTCCAATTCTCACAGAGACCCTTGCGCCTTATGATAATTTCACTTTAGTTAATGCGGATATTTTAAAGATTGATTTGATGGCAGCTATCCAGAATTTCAAAAATCCTAATCTGCCCATTAAAGTTGTCGCAAACCTGCCTTATTATATTACAACGCCTATTTTGATGCACTTGATTGAGAGCAAAATTCCTTTTGCTGAATTTGTCGTGATGATGCAAAAAGAGGTAGCAGATAGGATTGCGGCGAAGCCGAATAGTAAGGCTTATGGCTCCTTATCTATTGCGGTGCAATATTATATGGAGGCAAGCGTTGCTTTTGTTGTGCCACGTACTGTTTTCATTCCTGCGCCAAATGTGGATTCTGCGATTTTAAAAATGGTAAGAAGAAGCTCGCCACTTGTTGAGGTCAAAGATGAAGCGTGGTTTTTCAAGACGATGCATAGCAGCTTTGTCCATCGCCGTAAAACTTTGATGAATAATCTTCAGGCTGCTTTTGGCAAAGAAAACAAAGCTGAAATTGAGCAATATTTGCAAAAAGCTGAAATTTCACCATCTATTCGAGCAGAGGCGCTCTCAATTGCTGATTTTGCGAAATTGGCAGACGCTCTATTACCCTTAAAGTAATCACTTCAATTTCTAAAAGTTCTTTTCATAAATTAAACAGTATTAAAAGAAAACGCTAGTCAAATCTAGTGTTTTTTGCTAGAATGAACTTGGATGAAAGAGAGTATGAGCATGAGAATTGAAAATCTAAAAGCAAAAATGGCACGTGAAAATCTGGATAGTTTGCTTATCACAGATATGAAAAATATTTACTATTTGACAGGCTTTTCAGGAACAGCTGGAACAATTTTTTTAACTAAAACAAGAAATATCTTTATGACTGATAGCCGTTATAGTGAGATGGCGCGTGGTATTATCAGTGGCTTTGAAATTATTGAAACCAGAGATGCTATCAGTATGCTGACAGAATTGTCAATCGCTGACAATGTCAAAAATGTGGGCTTTGAAGATACAGTGGACTATGCTTTTTTCAAAAGATTATCAGGAGCAACTCCTCAAATGGAACTTTTTGCTACGACAAATTATCTGCTTGAATTGCGTCAAATTAAAGATAGTTCAGAGATTAGAACCATTCAAAAAGCGTGTGAAATCGCTGATGAAGCATTTAGTGAAGCACTTAAATTTATTGAACCAGGTCGCACAGAAATTGAAGTTGCCAATTTCCTTGACTTCAAGATGCGCGATATGGGAGCAAGTGGTATTTCATTTGATACTATTGTTGCCAGCGGTAAAAGAAGCAGCTTGCCGCACGGCGTTGCTACTCATAAAATGATTGAATTTGGCGATGTGGTAACCATTGATTTTGGCTGTTATTATGAGCATTACGCAAGTGACATGACACGGACTATTTTTGTAGGGTCAGTTGATGACAAGATGGCAGAAATTTATCATACGGTGCAAAAAGCGAATCAATTGTTGATTGAGCAAGCGAGATCTGGGATGACTTATGCAGACTACGATCGTGTTCCACGAGAAGTGATTGAAACAGCAGGTTTCGGAAAATATTTCACACATGGTATTGGGCATGGATTAGGATTAGATGTTCATGAAATCCCTTATTTTAGCCAAGCGATGCTAGAGCCAGTTTTGCAAAGTGGAATGGTTGTCACAGATGAACCAGGGATTTATTTACCAGAATTTGGAGGTGTCCGGATTGAAGATGACCTGCTAATTACTGACAACGGCTGTGAAGTGCTGACAAAAGCACCCAAAGAGCTTATCGTTATTTGAAAAAACGCCCATCTTGTGATAGAATAAGATGTTAAATCCTGTCATTTCCCTTTTTTCGTGTGTAAAAATTCTGTCAGTATACTGACAGAAAAAGATAGAGCTGACAACTTTGGAAGTGGCTTAAAAATGACAGAATATCTAAATTTAAAATATTAGGAGATACATAAACAATGGTTTTAGCAAAAGATCTTAAATCAGGTATGACATTTTTGAACGGAGATAAACTTCTTCGTGTTATGGAAGCAAGCCACCACAAACCAGGTAAAGGTAATACAATCATGCGTATGAAACTTAAAGATGTACGCTCAGGTTCAACATTTGATGACACTTATCGTCCTGAAGATAAATTTGAACAAGCAGTTATCGAAACAGTAAATGCTCAATATCTCTACCAAATGGATGATACAGCGTTTTTCATGAACAATGAAACTTATGACCAATATGAAATTCCAGTTGAACAAGTCAAAGATGAATTGCTTTATGTCCTCGAAAATACTGACGTAAAAATCCAATTTTACGGTACAGAAGTAATTGGGATTCAACTTCCAACAACTGTTATTCTCGAAGTTACTGAAACACAACCATCAATCAAAGGCGCAACTGTTACAGGTTCAGGTAAACCAGCAACAATGGAAACAGGTCTTGTGGTTAACGTTCCAGACTTCGTTGAAGTAGGTACAAAACTTGAAATCAACACAATGACAGGCGAATATTTGAAACGTGCATAATGATTAGGTTCTGTCAGTACTGACAGAACTTTGTCAGTTCATCAAAACAAGTGCGTGCTAATACTCCGACCTAGGTGTAACAACTAGCATATCCGTAAGTTGCTAAAGCAACAACGGCTACCCTATCTTAGGTAGGAGATAAAGCAGCACTAAGCTTTGAATTTCGTCCGACTAAATTAAGTGGTGAGTTGCCCTTTTATCAGTCGCTTCAGCGACTAGAGAAAATGGACAAATGTTTTACGAAACTCCCAGTGAATAAGTCTTGACTTCATTTTGTAAACGAAATTCTATAAAACCCACTGATTTGTTCTAGTAAAGTGGGGCAGGATTTAATAAGAGGAAATCAATATGGCAGAAAAAACTGTACATTCTGAAGAACTTGGTGATATCGTCATTGCTCCCGAAGTTCTTGAAGTTATTATTGGCATTACAACAGCCAAAATCGAAGGTGTTTATGCGCTCCGTAACAAACGTTTTTCAGACCGACTTGGTAAGAAAAATGAAGGACGAGGGGTTTACATTGACTCAAAAGATGATAAAGTTACTGTTGACATCTATGTTTACCTCACATATGGCGTGAGTGTACCAGCAGTTGCTGCAAAAATTCAAAAAGAAGTGAAAGAAGCAGTCGCTCAAGCCACTGAAATTATAGTTGATGAAGTAAATATCCATATTGTGGGTGTTGTAACAGAGAAACTTCCAAAACCAGCGCTTGAAGATTTGTTTGACGAGGGATTTTTTGATGCCTAAGACGCTCAATCAACATCAAATTCGTAGACGTGCTGTGCAAGCGTTGTTTAGCTATAAAGTCCAAAATGATATGGCAACAACTGTTGTCAGCGAGTTTCGTAAAAATGTGGAAAGTCTTGAAGCAGCTTTATCGCAACCCATTCGTTTTGAAGTCGAATATAGAGATGAACGCATTACAGTTCGCAAATTCCCAAAGCAACTTTCTAAACCATTAGAAGCTATTGCAGGAATTTATGACATTCTTGGTGTGGAAAATGTTGAAAAAACAGCAGTGACTAAAGCAATGACTTTCATGCGTGATTTTGGTGGTCTCACGAAAAAAATGAATGAATACGAAGCTAACGATTTGTTCAAAGGTATCATGGCAAATTTGAAACTTGTGAAATTGTTCCAAATTGACCTTGATGATGAAGCACCAGTAGCACCAAAAGTTCTAGAATTTTTGCGTGCTTTACCGCAAGATTCAACGAGTGAACAAGCACTTGCTACTTTCCAAAAAATATTCTCAATGCTTCATGAAAATATTTTGGAGAAATATACCCTTGACTTATTTACCCCTGTTCAACTACAAAATGAGTTGGATGAAAAATTAAGTCAGGCTGAGCTTAAAGCTCAAGCTCAAACGGATGAATTGTTGAGAAAAACAAAAGTTTTTGTGCTCAACTATGATAATGATGCCCCAGAAGCTATTGAAGCGCCTGAATACTTCACCACTTTGGTTGATGGTATCCTTGCAAACTCAACCACGCTTGAGGCAGAGCTTTCAAAATATTTAGCAAAAAATTGGTCCTTTGCGCGCTTAACCTTAGTTGAGCAAAGTCTCCTTTTAGTTGCCGCTTACGAAATCATGTTTACAGACACCCCAGATGTTGTCGCAGTCAATGAAGCGATTGAACTTTCAAAAGATTTCAGTGATGAAAAGTCAAGTCGATTTGTCAATGGCGTGCTGACTAATTTGGTTAAATGATATTTAACTTTCCTCTGTGGTGGTAATATATCAATATAAAATTCCAATCAGTTTTTTCTGGTTGGTTTTTTTAATACAAAATATGTAAGAAAAGTAATAGAAAGACATAAAAATGTTCCAATGTGAATAAAGGATTATTTTTTCTGAAAACTCACAATAAATATTGGCATATTTTTCCTAAATAATATATAATGAAATTGTTAGAAAACGTTTTCTTTTCATGAATTTCACATCATTTTTACACTAGTTTATCCTTGATTTTTGTAAAAAATTATCAGATGAACTACAGACAAACTGTTTTGCAGCGAGTGGGAAAAGCGAACCTTTTCTTATTTGCAGTCTTGATGCGTTGCATCCAACGTTAAACAGTGTCAGGAAATAAACGGAGTAAGGAGTACAAGATGGCGGAAAAATTTTCAATAAAACCGCATGGTTCTGTGCCATATCATACAGGAGTAGCCATTCCTGTCTTTTCTCTCAGGACTGAGCACTCAAGTGGAGTGGGACAGTTTTCTGACCTCAGGCATTTAGCAGATTTTACAAAAAAGTCAGGTATGGATGTCATCCAGCTCTTACCGATTAATGATACAACAACATTTATGGACTGGAGGGATTCCTACCCCTATCGTGCGATTTCTGTGTTCGCTCTTCACCCTATTTACTTAGATATTCATGCTTTCCTAGCACAATACACTCAAGCTCAAAAAGATGAATTATTAGAAGCAGAAGCTGAACTCAATCAAAAAGAAGAGATTGATTATGAGAAAAGTTTAGCTTTAAAATGGAAATATGCAAAGATTATTTACCATAAAACGGCAGAAAAAGTAAAATTAACGGCAGATTATCAGACTTTTTACAACTCAAGAAAATCATGGTTAGAACCTTATGCAGCATTTTCATATTTGCGAGATAAGAATAAAACTGCTGATTTCACAAGATGGAGAGGTTATTCTCGTTATACGACAAAGATATTTGGAGCACTAAGTCGTGATGAAAAAGTCGCTCAGGAATTAGATATTTACATCTTTGTCCAATATCTTTTGCATACTCAGTTATTAGATGCGGTGAACTATTGTCACGAGCTAGGAATTGCTATCAAAGGTGACATCGCAATTGGTATTGCTCATGATTCGGTAGATGCTTGGACAAATCCAGAGCTATTTAATCTAGAAATGCAAGCAGGCGCACCGCCAGATGTTTTTGCAGTAAATGGACAGAACTGGGATTTCCAACTTATAACTGGGATAAAATGGCACAGGATGAGTATGCTTGGTGGAAAGATCGAATGATTGCAATGGCAGAGTATTTCGATGCCTATCGTTTAGACCATATTTTAGGTTTCTTTCGTATTTGGGAAATGCCTAAAGGGAGCGTTCGGGTTTATTAGGGAAGTTTTCGCCTGCTCTAGCGTTGACTATAGAAGAAATAGAAAACACTTATGGGATTCCACTTCGTGCATGGGGTATAGAACGATTCACTCAACCTTTTATCAAGGATTGGGTGATTGATGAGATTTTTGGACGGGATAATAGAGATTTTATTATTCAACAGTTTCTTCAATATAACAAATATGGAAATTATATATTAAAGACTGAATTTGATACTCAAAAGAAAGTTGAAGCAGCAGGACTTGAAGATTGGGTAAGAGATGGTTTATTTACCTTGCACGAAAATGTCATTTTTCTCCCCGACCATAAAGATGAAGAACTTTATCATCCTAGGATAACATTGACGTCCACCATTAGTTTTAGGGAATTTGGTCAAGAGTATCAACAACGTTTAGAACATTTGTATAATGATTATTTCTACGGAAGAAATTATGATTTTTGGAAAGAGCGCGCCTATGAAAAGCTTCCAGCAATCAAAAATTCTACTTCAATGTTAGCCTGTGGGGAAGACCTTGGCATGGTACCAGACAATGTACCAGATGTCATGTATCATTTAGAAATCTTGCGATTAATTATTGAACGTATGCCAGCCGATGACAGTTTTGTCAATGGTTTACAGTATGCACCGTATTTATCAGTAGTCACTACTTCAAGTCATGATACCAGTCCTTTACGCGCTTGGTGGGAAGAAAATCGTGAAGTGACACAACGTTACTACAACGAAATCATGGGTTGGTGGGGAGAAGCTCCCTATGAAGCTACACCAGAGATTATTCAAGAAATTATCAAACGTAATCTTAATTCAGATGCAATGATGGTCATTTTGCCATTACAAGATTGGCTTGCGACAGATGGAAATATAAGGAATAAAAATGCTCATGCAGAGCAAATCAATATTCCTTCAAATCCGTTCCATTACTGGCGTTATCGTTTGCATCTCTCACTTGAAACACTGGCAAAAAATAATGAATTCACAGAATTTTTATCAGAGTTTATCGCTGATTCTAAGCGAAAAACTTGGTAGAATCATCAATTAATACTTAAGGTAAATCTAAGAAAATCCAAATTACCTCATTTTCTTACCTATTCCGATTAAGCAAAATTAACTCAAATTTATATCATTTGTATTTAGAAGTGTTAAATTATAAAATAATAAGAAGTTAGTAAAAAAATTATTAAAAAGCTTATCAAAAAATGGAGGTTCCATTATGGGAATTGAAATGCTCGGTCTTATTCTTGCTGGCGGTCAAGGGACTCGCTTGGGTAAGTTGACTAAAGATGTCGCAAAGCCTGCTGTACCGTTTGGTGGACGTTATCGTATTATTGATTTTGCTCTTTCAAATTGTGCAAATTCAAATGTGAAAAATGTAGGTGTTATCACACAGTACCAACCTCTTGCATTAAATGCACATATCGGAAATGGAGCACCGTGGGGATTAAATGGTGTAAATAGTGGAGTTACAATTCTTCAACCTTATTCTTCACAAGAAGGTTCCAAATGGTTTGAAGGAACTTCGCACGCAGTTTATCAAAACATTGCATACATTGACCAACAAAATCCTGAATATGTTCTCATTCTTTCTGGGGACCATATTTATAAAATGGATTATGAAGCAATGCTTGAAAGCCATAAGGAACGTGGAGCGAGTTTGACAGTGTCAGTCATGGAGGTGCCAATCGAGGAAGCGAGTCGTTTTGGTATTATGAATACAGACGAAAATGACCGTATTATTGAGTTTGAGGAAAAGCCAAAGGAACCAAAATCAAATCTAGCCTCAATGGGGATTTATATTTTCAACTGGCAACGTCTTCGTGAAGTTTTGGTTAATGGGTATGCAAAAGGAAATCCGATGGAAGATTTTGGTGGTGATGTCATTCCAGCTTATATTGAAGCTGGAGAAAATGTGTTTGCCTATCGGTTTAAAGGTTACTGGAAAGACGTTGGTACGATTGATTCACTCCATCAATCCAATATGGAATTTCTTGATATTCTCAATAATGAACTGGATATTACAGACAAATCGTGGCGGATTTACTCACGAAATGATATTTCGGCACCGCAGTTTATAACAGATAAAGCAGATGTTAAGGATGCATTAGTAGGGGATGGTTGTTACGTCAATGGTGCGGTTCATCACTCTATCTTATCTCAAAATGTGCATGTTCAAGAAGGGACAACGATTGAAGATAGTTTTATCATGTCAGGGACATTTATCGGTGAAAATGTAGTGATTAAAAATGCAAT
Organism: Lactococcus protaetiae; assembly: GCF_006965445.1. Lineage (NCBI taxonomy): Bacteria > Bacillati > Bacillota > Bacilli > Lactobacillales > Streptococcaceae > Lactococcus > Lactococcus protaetiae. Next base: position 1,258,353 of record NZ_CP041356.1, read on the forward strand.
TATCGGCGAAAATGCAAAAATTGGTGATAATGTGGAAATCATTGGGGAAAACGAAGTTGCGGTGATTGGTCACGGAGAAGTGAAAGGGGAAAATAAAAATGAACAATAGTAACAAAATGTGTGCGCTGTTATCTAACGTATCATCAAGTCAAGCGCTACGCCCATTAACAGATGTACGTCCTATTGCAACTTTGCCCTTTGATTGTAAATATCGTTTGATTGACTTCCCACTTTCTTCATTGTCAAATGCCCATGTGGATAATGTGTTTATGACGTTCAATGAAGGAGAAACACAATCCGTTTTTGACCATCTTGGTTCTGGATCTGAATGGGGACTTGATGGGTTTAATAGTCGTTATTTTGTCTACATTCAACAGGACTTTGACCGTCTAAAAGAGCAAGGTAAGGCTTATTTTGCACAACATCTTAACTTTTTGAAGAAGTCTAAAGCCCCTTATACAGTACTTTTGGGAAGTAAATTTATTTGCAATGTTGATTTGAATGCTGTTCTCAAAATTCATAAACTTGCAGGTAAGGAAATCACAACTGTTTATAAAAAAGTTTCTCCGACTTTAGCGGCTGAATATGATACGATTCTCCGATTTGATGAAGAAGGGAAAATGAGTAATTGTTACATGAATCAGTTGGAAAATCCGCAAGAAAAGGAAGCGCTCTGTCTCAACCTTTTCATTGTAAATACGGACTGGTTGATTGATTTTATCCAAGAAATGCAAAATGCGGGTGAGATTGCTTCTATTGCTCATTTGCTTAGAGCTCGTATGAAGGACTACGATGTGAATAGTTATGAATATACAGGTTATATGAGTAACATTACAGATATAAAATCTTTTTACGATGCAAATATGGTGATGTTAGAACCCCAAAACTTCACATCACTGTTGTATAGCAGCCAACCTGTTCATACAAAGATTAAAAATGAAGTACCGACTTATTTTTCAAAAGATAGTAATGTCGTTAATAGTCAGCTTGGCTCAGGGTGTATCATTGAAGGAGAAGTCAAGGATTCTTTGATTTCGCGTGGTTCAAAGGTTCTCAAAGGCGCACAAGTTGAGTCAGCACTGATTTTCACAAGTAGTAAAGTTAAAAATGATGCTGTCGTGAAATATGCAATCATTGATAAAAATGCTGTCATTGAAAATGGAGTACAAATCATTGGTACTGCTGAAAAACCAGTAGTGATTCCTAAGGGTTCAGTAGTGACAGAAGACGTTATTGAGCTGTAATAATATAAATCAGCGCTGACAAAATTCTGTCAGCGCTGACGAACTATATTTTTGCTAAAATGATATTGAAGGTGTTCATAAACTTATTTTATCTTGACCCAAAATTATTATCTGATGACTAGATAAAATGAAGTCAAGACTAAATTCAAGGATTGCTATTCTGAGCAGGTGCTTTGCCTTTTGCTCTTACCATTTCGTCTTGCCAGCTTTGCTGGATTGCGATTTGAACTTCCGACTTTAGTCGGTTGCCACTGCGACTAGGTGCTTCAGCACCATAGCGAGCATGGACAGCGAAGCAACGAGGTTGCGGAGATAGTGAAATCGACAGCGTAGCAAAGCGGAGATAGTGTTGCTTTGCTAAAGTTTTAAACACATTTACTGACAGATTAATAGATTTTCTGTCAGTTTATATGATTGAATAATCGTCATTACAAAAGCTTTGTCAGTATGCTGACAAAGTTGTCAATGAAAAAAGTGGGGAAACAAATGAAAATTTTATTTGCCGCAAGTGAGTGTGCACCGTTTTTTAAAACGGGAGGACTTGGTGATGTATTAGGTGCTCTTCCAAAAGAGCTGGCCAAAAAGAATGAAACCTTGGCTGTTGCTGTCATTTTACCTTATTTTAAAAATGCGATGAAAGACGAGCATAAAGCGCTCCTAAAAGATGAATTTTACGATTTTGTAGATGTGGGGTGGCGTCGTGAATATGTTGGTGTTAAGAGTTTGATGAAAAATGGTGTAAAATATTATTTTCTTGATAATGAACACTATTTTGGACGTGAAGAGTTATATGGCTATGATGATGACGGAGAGCGTTACGCCTTCTTTGATTTAGCCGTTTGTCATTTGCTTGAAAAATTAGACTTTATTCCTGATTTCCTTCATGTTAACGACTGGCAAACTGCCATGATTCCATTTTTGCTTAAAGAAAAATACAATTGGCGGAATGCTTACAGAAATATCAAAACTGTACTTACGATTCACAATATTGAATTTCAAGGTGTAATGCAAGGAACAGCTTTGACAGAACTTTTTGGAATGGGAATGGAGCGTTATTTTGAAGGTGTTGTCCGTCATAATGATATGATGAATATGTTGAAAACGGGAATTCTTTATGCCGACCGTGTAAATACAGTATCACCAAGTTATGCACAAGAAATACAAACACCAGAATTTGGCTGTGGTCTTGAGTCTGTCTTGAACTTTGTCCAAGGAAAAGTGTCAGGCATCTTGAATGGCATTGATTATGATGTCTATGATCCAGAAAAAGACACTCAAATTGCTTATCATTTTAATGCAGAAGATTTATCAGGTAAGGCGAAAATGAAAGCCGCTCTTCAAGAGCGAGTGGGACTTCCAGTAAAAGCAAATGTACCATTGATTGGGATGGTGTCGCGCTTGACTAATCAAAAGGGATTTGACCTTGCACTCACAAAGCTAGAGGAGATTCTTCAAGGAGAGGTTCAAGTGGTATTGCTGGGACGGGTTACCCTGAGATTGAAGAGGGATTCCGATATTTTGCTTCGAAATATCCAGAAAAAATGTCTACAAATATTGCCTTTAATCTCCAGTTTGCTCAAGAGATATATGCAGGTTCAGATTTCTTCTTAATGCCTTCTGCGTTTGAGCCCTGCGGTCTTTCTCAAATGATTGCAATGAGATATGGTACTTTGCCTATTGTGCATGAGATTGGTGGATTGAAAGATACTGTAAAACCTTACAACCCACATGAAAAGACAGGTACAGGATTTGGCTTTATTCATTTTGATGGACAAGTTTTATTGGATACTGTCAATCGTGCGATTGCCCTTTATCATAAAGAACCAGATACAATGAAAAAAATAATTACAGCAGCAATGACAGAAGATTTTTCATGGGAAAGCAAATCTCAACAATATATCGAACTTTATCAATCAATTGATTGATAACTTGTGCGCAAGCGTTTGCATTTATTTGAGAAATTTGATAGAATTTTCATGTAACATTGAAAAATAAAATTGCTGAAAACAAATTTTAATAAAGAGGTGACATTTGAAACTTTCTAAAAAACAATTTAAGCAAGATTTTGAAGAAAGATTGACTTCAAAGTTTGCGACTGACATTACAAAAGCTGGAAGTCAGGAAAAGTACGCAGCGCTTGCATCTGTTGTAAAGCATTACTATACAAAGATTTGGGCAGATGATAACGAATATAAAGATGAAACGGGCAAGAAACAAGCTTATTATTTCTCTATCGAATTTTTACCAGGGAAAATGTTGAAATCAAACTTGCTCAATCTTGGTATTTTGAATACGGTGAGAGAAGCTCTTGCTGAACTTGGAATCAATCTTGATGAAGTTGCAGAATCAGAACCAGATATGGCGATTGGTAATGGAGGACTTGGACGATTAGCAAGTTGTTTCATGGATTCACTCGCATCTACAGGATTACCTGCTAATGGAAATGGAATTCGCTATCGTTATGGTCTTTTCAAACAAAAGATTATTGATGGTTATCAAGTAGAGCTGCCAGATTCATGGTTGAATAATGGGAATCCTTGGGAAGTTCGCAGAGCTGATAAAGCTGTTGAGGTAAGATTTGGTGGAGAAGTATGGCTTGAAGATGATGGTAAGGGAAATTTGTTGCCTCATTATAAAAATCAAGAGCGCGTGCTTGCTGTACCTTATGATACACCAATGGTTGGTTTTGAGAATACAACGGTTAACAATATGTGTTTGTGGCGTTCTGAAGTTCCGCAAGATTTGGACCCTAAATTTCAAAATCTGGAATATATGCGACAAACTTCAATGTTATCTGCTGAATTATATCCTGACGACTCGAATTATGATGGACGTCTGCTGCGCTTAAAACAGGAATATTTCTTTGTTTCAGCAGGCTTGCAAAGAATTATGCGCCATTATAAATCAACGCACAAAAAAGACGTACGCAATATTGCAGATTATATCGCAGTTCATATCAACGATACACATCCAGCACTTTGTGTGCCTGAATTCATGCGTATTTTGGTAGATGAATATGGAGTGGGTTGGAATCGTGCTTGGGATACTACAGTGAAGGTAATGTCTTATACCAATCACACGATTTTGTCTGAAGCATTGGAAAAATGGCCTGAAGATATGGTAAAACATCTTTTGCCACGTATTTATCAAATTATTGTGGAAATTGACCGTCGTCGTACGGCTGAGCTTCTTCCTAAAATCGGTGCCACTTTGGTTCATAATACACGTATTATCAGGGATGGACAAATTCACATGGCTCATCTCTCCATCATTGGTTCTCATTCGACAAATGGAGTGGCAAAACTCCACTCAGACTTGTTAAAAGATGTGGAATTGCATGATTTCTATGAAATTTACCCAGAACGTTTCAATAATAAAACAAACGGTATAGCAGACCGCCGTTGGATTCAGATTTCTAATGAGCGCTTGTCTGGTGTACTTGATGAAACAATCGGTACGTCTTGGCGTCATGATTTGAATGATTTGGTTAAACTTGAAGTTTACAAAGATGATGAATCAGTTTTGGAATGTTTGCAAGCGGCAAAATATGATGACAAGTTACGTTTGGCAGCTTTGATTAAGGAGCGCAATGGAATTGTTGTGAACCCTGATGCGATTTTTGATGTGCAAGTTAAACGACTTCACGCTTATAAGCGACAATTATTGAATGTTTTACATATTCTTAAATTATATTTTGATCTTAAAGATGAACCTGAGCTGGATGTTGTGCCACGTGTATTCATTTTTGGTGCAAAAGCTGCACCTGGATATCATTATGCAAAATCAATAATTAAGGCCATTAATGAGATTGCCAATATGATTAATAATGATAAAACGATTGCTGATAAGATTAAAGTTGTTTTTATGGAAAACTACAATGTTAGCCTTGCTGAGTTGATTATTCCTGCTGCAAATGTAGGGGAACAGATTTCTCTTGCTTCAAAAGAAGCCTCTGGAACATCAAATATGAAGTTCATGCTGAATGGGGCATTGACAATGGGGACATTGGATGGTGCAAATATTGAGATTTTTGAGGCTGCAGGTGAAGGAAATAACTTTGTGTTTGGATTGACCAAGGACGAGGTTTATGAATATTATCGCAATGGAAATTATAATGCGCGAGATATTTATGAACAAAATCCGATTGTTCATCGTATTTTGGATGCGTTCATTGATGGTACCATCCCAAATATCAGTATGGAAGGTCCTGAGATTTTTGACTCACTTACAACATACAATGATGAATATTTTGTTTTGCGTGACTTTAATGATTATGTTCGTGCCCAAAAGGAGCTTGAAACACTTTATCGTGATAAAAAAGCTTGGACTCAAGCAAGTCTGATGAACATTGCAAATGTTGGACGTTTCAGCTCTGACCGTACAGTAAAAGAATACGCAGATGACATCTGGCATATTAAAGCTAAAAAGTAAACTTATATTTTAGACTCGTTCATCTTTAATTTTCTTCAAAAGATTAAGAATAAGCAGTAGATACACCATATGATATTATCTTGCAATAGTTGAGAAAAATATTGCTTCATGTAGTGTATCAGGCACAAAAAAGATTTGTGTGAAATGGAAACTTTAACAATATTAAGATGATTGGCTCAAAATATACTTTATAAGTAGGTCTTGATTTCGTTGATATACCCGTTCCACCTTAAAATTCAATAATATGTTATATCATAGATGTCCGTTCGCTTTATCTCCGTTTTCACTAAGCCGCTAGGTAAAACAACGCGCATATCTATTGCTGCTTTAGCGACAAGGCGAAGTGTCAATCCATTGTTGGTTTTACCATGGATTAGATACAGCAGCTGAAGATTAGCGTATTTGTAGCGACTTTGAGCTATGAAGTTGGGGGATACTGCGTTGACGTATTTTATGAGAAATGAGTTATAATCATGGGAAAGCTCCTGTCAGAGTTTGACAGGGCTTTTCCTTAGTATTTTTATCAAAACAAGTGCGTGCTATCTCCGCCTTACGACTCCGCTGTCGATGCTCGCTATGCCACTAAAGTGGCTAGTCGCAATCGCAATACTCCGACCTCTTAGGTCGGAGATAAAGCAGCACTATCTCCGCTGCGCTACGCTGTCCATCCTCGCTACGGTGCAGAAGCACCTAGTCGGAATGGCAATCTTTGAATTTCGTTCGACTGCCATAGGGCGTTGGCGCTTTTAGCGCCTAGGCTTCTTGGACAAGGTGACCTCATATCGAAGATGTGAGGTTGTACCTTAAATTCAGTGGTGAGTCGAAACTCCCACTGAATAAGTCTTGACTTCATTTCTGTCAGCGCTGACAGAAGATTTGGTCAGCAAGTGATGTGCTTTGTAAGTTGGTAGGAAGTTTTTTCATTACGGACTATTGTGTTAAAATAAAAGTAAATTGTAGAAAAATAATTTAGCAAAAATGAAATGAGAATAAACAATGTATTATTTTAATTCTTGGAATGATGATTATAAACAGCCTTTTGGTGCAATCAAAGTTGGACAAATCATGAAAGTTAATTTCAAGACAGATAAGGCAGGAGTGCAGGTTAAATTTGTTATAAGACGCGATTTTGGAACGCGATATGAATTTGAGATGCAGTTACTTGAAGAAGGGCATTTTAGTATTGCTGTGCCTTTTGATGTGGGTAAGGGGCTTTATTTTTACTATTTTGAGATTGAGGAGCCATCTGACTGGGGAACAATTCGTCATTTTTATGGTTGTTCTGGTCTTGGTGGCGAAGGGGTGCTTTATTCTAATGAAAACGATGTAAAACCTTATCAGCTTACTGTTTTTGACAAAGAAGACCCAGCGCCCGCTTGGTATCGTGACGCGGTATTCTATCAGATTTTTCCTGATCGTTTTTATAACGGTAATGAAGAGGGGAAGATTAGTCATCCAAAACCTAACTCTTTTATCTATGGTTCAACTTCGGATACGCCTTTTTATGTTAAGGAAGAAAATGGAGACATTGCGCGCTGGGACTTCTTTGGTGGGAATATTCGTGGAATCATTAAGAAAATTCCGTATTTGAAAGAACTTGGTGTTAACGCGATTTATCTTAACCCTATTTTTTCAGGCACGAGCAATCATCGTTATGATACGAATGATTATCTTGAGATTGATACAATGCTTGGGGATGAAGCTGAGTTTAAGGAGTTGATTGATTTACTTCATGATGAGGGAATGCATTTGATTTTAGATGGTGTGTTTTCTCATGTGGGAAAAAATTCACGTTATTTCAATATTGCTGGAAATTATGGAGATGATGAAGGGGCAGCAAAAAATCCAGATTCTCCATATTTTAGCTGGTTTAAGTTTAATAATTATCCTTTCGATTATAAATCTTGGTGGGGAATCAAGGATTTGCCAGAGATTGATAAGGATAATGAGTCTTTCCGTGAGTTTATCTATGGTGAAAAAGATTCAGTATTGACGAAATGGAATCAACTGGGAATTGATGGCTGGCGGCTAGATGTCGCTGACGAACTACCAGATACGTTTATCAGGGGATTAGAAAAAATCTGAATCGTTATTCTGATATGGTTTTGATTGGCGAAGTTTGGGAAGACGCTTCTAATAAGATTTCTTATGGCGCAAGACGTGACTATATTCTTGGTGACAGTTTGCAAGGTTGTATGAACTATCCATTTCGTGATTTAATCATCAGTTTTTTAAATGGTCAAAGGACAGCGGCTGATACAGCTCATCATCTGATGAGTTTGCGTGAGAATTATCCAAAAGATATTTTTTATAATAATCTGAACAATCTTGGCACACATGATACAGAGCGGATTTTGACGATGGTAGGCGAGGAAAACAATGCGCTTGCGATTAGTATGATGTTCAGTTTGCCTGGAGTTCCTTGTATTTATTATGGTGATGAAGCTGCACTGACAGGCGGAAAAGACCCAGAAAATCGGAAATATTTTCCTTGGAATGATATTCCAGCCAACACTTACAGCGTTTATCAAACTTGGGCAAAAAAACGTTTGAATGAAAAGAGTCTGCGTCATGGTGAGTTTTCAAGCTTTTTCACTGATAAACTACTCGGAATTTTGCGTTATACTGAGTCAGAAGTTTTTATCTACATTATGAATCCAACGCTGGATGAAGTAACGGTCAATCCAGATGAAATCACATTTTTACAAGAGTTTGATTTTCTGTCAGTACTGACAGAATCATTGGCAGGTTTGGTTATTTCCAGAAAATCTTTTACTGATTTAAAAATAAAACGATAGACTTATATGAGTTATTAGTTAATCTTTAATTTTATGAAATAAAATTATTAGATAAACTGCAGATATACTGCCTTTTCCTCTTACCATTTCGTCTTGCCAGCTTTGCTGGCTTGCGATTTGAACTTCCGACTTTAGTCGGTTAGTGAAATCGACAGCGGAGCAAAGCGGAGATAGAACGAATGGATAGCGGAGCGAAGCGAAGATGTAAGCTTTGCTTACTGGCACGCCTGTCCATAGGACATTTGTCCGTTTGCTTAGGGGCTAAAGCTTCCAGAGCAAAAGGCATTGGCTGTAAGGTACTAAAGCGCCGATGAACATTTGTCTCCCATCTCTAAGTCACTAAAGTGACAAGAATAAAGGCAACGCCAAATGGCAATCAAACGGACAGCGTAGTGAGCAAAACGAACGTAGACCGTTCGCAGAACGGTGCACAAAGTGTGTACCTTGCGGCGAAAGAAATAGTTTACGTGAGATGCAAAAGTTGCGACTTTGCCTTTTGCTCTTGACTAAGCAAACAGACAGCGCGAGCAATGAAGTTGCGTAGACCCTTCGCAGAACGGCGTGGAAAACAACATAGCCGCGTATCAAACCATTTCGTCTTGTTGCTTCAGCAAATTGCGATTTGAACTTGCCACTTTATAGAATAGCCGTTTGCGCTAAAGCATCAACGGGGATGTGCGCGTTGTTTTTCACCTAGTGCTTAGTGAAAGCGACAAAGGAGGTAGAGCGAATGGATACTTGTAGTGCATAGACATCGGAGCAACTTTTAAACGTATGTTTAAAATCTGACAGGTGTTATTAGAAAAATGAATGTTTACTGACGGAAAAATTTTTTCTGTCAGTTCAAAGCATTCAAGTGAAGCAATGAATTGGCTAATAGTCACTGTTAGTAATCATTATTTTCCAGCATCAAAAGTTTGCGTTGTAGCAGGCTTTTTTGATTCCTTGATAATTCTGTCAGTTCAATGCCCCAAAGGAAGCAATGAGTCGGCGGATAAAAAACTTGTCAGTATACTGACAGAAAATTTTTGCTTGCTTATTGTCATTTTGTCCAAAAAACTATTCAACTTTGAAAGTTCCGTATTGTAGTAGTTTATCCCTTATTTTTCAAAAAATCTGTATAGATGAAATTGTTTGACAACTTGACAAGTTGTATAGAAAACTTTATAATGTACTTTATGGAAAACTTAAATAAAACAGAAAAAACATTTTTCGGGCAACCACGAGGATTGCTGACGCTTTTTCAGACAGAATTCTGGAGCGTTTTTCTTATTATGGCATGCGCGCCATTTTGGTTTATTATTTATATGCTTTGACGACCGCTGATAACGCTGGTCTGGGACTTCCTAAGACACAAGCAATGGCAATTGTCAGTATCTATGGTGCTTTAGTTTATCTTTCAACCATTATCGGTGGTTGGGTAGCCGACCGTTTGCTTGGAGCTTCACAAACGATTTTTATTGGTGGTATTTTAATTACATTGGGACACGTTGCTTTGGCAACACCGTTTGGTTTGACTTCACTTTTTGTGGCTTTATTTTTGATTATTCTAGGAACTGGGATGCTCAAACCAAATATTTCTAATATGGTAGGACATCTTTACTCTAAAGAAGACTCTAGACGTGATACTGGATTTAACATTTTTGTAGTCGGAATCAATATGGGGTCGTTGATTGCACCGCTTGTCGTCGGTACAGTGGGTCAAGGAATTAACTATCATCTTGGTTTCTCTCTTGCAGCTATTGGTATGATCGTCGCGCTCTTTGTTTACTGGTTCGGGCGAATGCGTCAATTTCCGGAGATTGGGCGTGAACCGTCAAATCCTATGGATGCAAAGGCAAAACGTAATTTTATCATTGGTCTAGTCGTTGTTATAGTTGTAGCTAGTATTGCATTTTTCATGTTATATCAAGTAAGTCCAAGTAACTTCATCAATAACTTTATTAATGTTTTATCTGCGGTCGGAATTATTGTTCCTATTGCTTATTTTGTAACAATGTTCAGTTCTAAAAAAGTAGAATCAGATGAACGTCGCAAATTGACTGCTTATATTCCGTTGTTCTTGTCTGCCATTGTTTTTTGGGCAATTGAAGAGCAAAGTTCAACAATTATTGCAGTTTGGGGAGAATCAAGAACAAATTTGAACCCTACGTGGTTTGGTGTGACTTTCCACATTGACCCTTCTTGGTATCAATTATTGAACCCACTTTTTATCGTACTCTTGACACCAATCTTTGTCCGTCTTTGGAATAAGCTAGGCGAACGTCAACCATCAACCATTGTAAAATTTGGTATTGGACTTTTACTGACAGGAGCTTCATATCTAGTTATGACACTTCCAGGGCTTCTGAACGGTACAGCAGGACGTGTGAGCGCACTTTGGTTAGTACTGATGTTTGCTATCCAAATGGCAGGTGAATTACTCGTGTCGCCAGTAGGTTTGTCTGTTTCTACGAAACTGGCACCCGTTGCTTTCCAGTCACAAATGATGGCAATGTGGTTCTTAGCTGACTCGACTTCGCAAGCGATTAATGCACAAATTGCACCTTTCTTCCGTGCTTCAACAGAAATAAGATTCTTTGGGATTGTGGGAGCAATTGGTATCGTAGTCGGAATTATCCTCCTCATCATTAAAAAACCAATTTTGAAATTGATGGGCGATGTCCGCTAAAAATAATTTTTGAAAAAGCTGTCAGTGCTGACAGTTTTTTTATTTACTTATCACGAAAATAACAAACATGGTGTTGTTTTTGCCAAATAAAATTGACAGTTCAATAATTTCTATCTGCGCTTACATAGTGTTAGAATGGAGTGTAACGTAATTTTAAATTAATTTCGCGGAGAATGTCTTATTTGACAGAATAATCTAATTTTTGAGGAGTAAAGCTTAACTATCACAAATGAAAATGAATTGCTCATTATGATATTGCAATCTTAAATCTTTCTCGTAATAGAGTTCTGTCAGTACTGACAGGCATCTCAGCAAGTAAAAATGGAGGTATTATGTTTACCATTGAAAATCTCGCGCGCTTTCAGTTCGCGATGACGACGGTTTTCCACTTTTTCTTTGTGCCTCTCTCAGTAGGGACAGTTTTCATGACAGCGCTTATGGAAACAATCTACGTCAAGACTGGCGATGAAAAATGGAAAAAACGGACAAAATTCTTTGGGTCAATCATGCTCCTGTCTTTCGCCGTTGGGGTTGTGACAGGGATTATCCAAGAATTCCAGTTCGGGATGAACTGGTCTGAATATTCTCGTTATGTTGGAGATATTTTTGGAGCACCACTTGCAGTTGAAGCACTTCTTGCCTTCTTTATGGAATCAACCTTCCTTGGAGTTTGGATGTTTGGCTGGGATAAGTTAGGCAAGAAATTGCACAATGCTACACTGTGGGTAACTTTTGTCGGAACTTTCCTTTCATCTCTGTGGATTCTTGCAGCGAACTCTTGGATGCAAAATCCAGTGGGTTATGCTGTAAGAGGTGGACGTGCAACGCTGATTAGTTTTAGTGCTTTGTTGACCAATCCTCAGACTATTTTAGAATTTGCCCATGTCACAACAGGATTTCTATTGACAGGTGGATTTATTACTGCGGGTATTGCTTGTTTCCAAATTCTTAAAAATAGAGAAGTGGATATGTTCAAGCCTGTACTGCGCTTGGGACTCCTTGTAGCTTTGATTGCATCAGTAGGTAATTTTGTTGCTGGTGACCAACAAATGATTGAGGTTAAAAATTCTCAACCGATGAAATTTGCTGCGGCAGAAGGAGTAATGACAACCACTGAAAACCCAGCAGAATGGGCAATGGTTGGATTTTATAATCAAGCAGATAAGGAAGAAATTTTTGGCATCCATGTCCCTTATATGCTATCAATATTGACTTATCATTCTCCATCAAGCAAGAACCCTCCAATTCAAGGTGTCCAAGAGCTTAACAAAAAATTGGCAGAAAAATATCCTGAAGCTGCCAAAGAGTTGCATGGTAACTTTGTTCCGCCAATCAATGCACTTTTCTGGACTTTCCGTATTATGGCTGGTATCTCAATGCTAATGATTCTGTTGTCAGCTTTGGGACTTTTCTGGACACGGAAGAAAAAACCATGGCTTTATGAAAATCGCCCTTGGTTGCACATCTATGGGTGGTTCCTCTATGCGCCATTTATCGCAATTACATCAGGTTGGCTAGTCACAGAGCTTGGTCGTTATCCTTGGACAGTCTATGGCTTGTTCACGATTCGTGATTCAGTATCTCCAAATGTTTCTGTTGGTTCATTGCTCTTTTCAAATATCGTATATTTCCTACTCTTCTGTTTCCTTGGAAGTGTAATGATTTACTTTACGGTTCAACGTATGAGAAAAGGAACAGAGGGTGCGGAAACAGCTTATGTTGAGTTAGACCCATTCAATAAAGAATCTTTTAGTAGGCAAGACACGCAAGATGAAGAGGAAACTTCAAAAGAAAATGAAGACAAGGAGGCTAATAAATAATGACAGGATTACAACTTTTCTGGTTTATCATTGTTGGTGTACTTTTTAGCGGATTTTTCTTCCTCGAAGGCTTCGACTATGGCGTAGGGATGAGCGCAATTACAATAGCAAAAGATAAACGTGAAATTGAACAAACAATTGGCTCTATTGGACCAGTTTGGGATTTGAATGAAGTATGGCTTTTGACAGCTGGTGGTGCAATGTTTGCGTCATTCCCCTATTGGTATGCTTCACTATTTTCAGGTTTCTATCTTATCTTATTTTTGATTTTGGTTGGCTTGATTTTCCGTGGTGTTACTTTTGAGTTCCGTCATCATTCACATTCTGAAAAAGGGAAAATGTTTTGGACGAAAACGCTTGGTGTAGCAAGTTTTGCTATTCCGTTCCTTTTCGGCTTGATGTTTACAAGTATGATTCAAGGCGTTCCGATGGATGCACATGGAAATGTATCTGCAACATTTACAACTTATGTCAATCCACTCTCGGTAGTTGGTGGTGTCGCTGTGCTTTTACTTGCTTGGCTTCATGGACTAAATTATCTTGCTTTGAAGACCGAAGGAGATTTACGTGTTCGTAGTGCTAAAGTAGCTAATATTTTGTACTTTGTACTTTATGCGGGTGAAGTCGTCTTTGCTATCTTGCTTGCCATTTTTACAGATTTCTTTGAAAAACATTTTGTTGGGACATTGGTACTCTTGGTAGCTATCGTTGCGCTAACAGTTGTTGCTCATTTGGCTGTACGTGCGAAAAAAGAAATGACAGCATTTATTGCTTCAGGTTTGACTTTTGTTGCCTTAGTTGCCTTGATTTTTCAAGGAATTTTCCCACGAGTGATGATTGCAACGAACCCTGCACATAGCATTTTGATTAAAAATGCAAGCTCAACAGGTTATACTTTAACAGCAATGACGATTGTGACTTTGTGTATCTTACCTTTTGTTCTTGTTTATATTGGTTGGACTTACTATGTCTTCAGAAAGAGAATCAAAAAATAACAAACTGAAAATTGATTTCGAAAGCCTGTCCCAAAGTCTTGCATTTTGGTGCTCGCGATTGAGCTTATTACTTTGCTTTTTGCTCTTGGGCTTTAGCTCCTAGCTCCGCATGACCATAGGACATTTGTCCTCTATCTCTAAGTCACTAAAGTGATAAGAATAGAGGCAATGCCAAATGGCAATCAAACGGACAGTGGAGCACAAAGTTGCGTAGACCGTTCGCAGTACGTAGTAATTTAGCGAAATCAATAGCATATCAAAGCGAGAGAGACTTCAGGGATAAGTGAGCTCATATCTTGAAGTGATTACTTCATTAGTGGGGGATTCTTTTCCCCCACTAATGTTAGTAGAACGAAAGCAGGGCTTAGTGCTGCTTATCCTGCCACCTTATAGAGGTGGGGGAATTAGCACGCACTTGCTAAGTTAAAATAACTGGTTAAGCCAGTTATTTTCATATCATGTTGTAAATTGTTATAATAATTTGATGATACTTTTTGTCAGTATACTGCGATTTTGACTGGTCACTTTATAGGATATCCGTTGGTCCTAAAGCAGCAACGGATATGCTAGTTGTTTCACCCAGTGGATTGCCACTGCGACTAGGTGCTTTGCCTTTTGCTCTTACCATTTCGTCTTGCCAGCTTTGCTGACTTAGAACGAATGGATAGCGGAGTGGAGCGAAGAGGCAAGCTTTGCTTGCTAGCTTCGCATGACCATTGGCTATAAGGCACTAAAGTGCCAACGCCAAATGGCAATCAAACGGACAGCGAAGCAACGAAGTTGCGGAGATAGTGAAATCGACAACGTAGCAAAGCGAAGATAGAGCGAATGCCTCTATCGTTGTCAGCTCTGCTGACTTACGAATAGAGGACAAATGTTCTACGGATACTTGTGGAGAATCAACATTCGGAGCGCTAGCGTAGATGACAGGAAAATCAGAGAAGTTATTTCACAAGAAGTATCAAAAAATGTAGATTTCAGGAGAAAAAAACTGTAAGTAAAAATATTTATTCTCTGACAGAATTTCTGTCAGTTCAATGTAATCAAGATGAGCATTGAACCAAGGGCTTCGGTTCTTGTCAGTAATAAAAAACTTCAGTAACTAGAATATGATTGATAAATCTCTTTTTAATTTGCCTGGAGTGCGTAAGATGCTCCCTGTTTTGGGAATTTTAGCAGTTGTACAGGCAACAGTAATTTGTGGTCAGGCATTATTTATGGCGGAAGCGATTACAAAACTTTGGCAAGGACAAAATTTTATGACGGCAGTCCCAATGATATTGGGATTTTTGGCCTGCTTTTTGAGCCGTGAATTCATTAATTTTGTTCGTTCAAAAGCGTTAGATGGTCTTGCTTATCGTTTGGCAACAAAGCTTCGCAGTGATATGTTGGAAAAATTTTTCCGTTTAGGCCCTTCAAGTGTGGCAGATTTGGGGTCAGGTTCAAGTGCGACAACGGTAATTACGGGGATTGATCAAGTTGAGAACTATATCAAGTTAGTGCTATCAAAAGTGCTAAACATGATGATTGTACCTATTCTAATTTTGATTCCTGTTTTATTTTTGGACTGGGAAAGTGGTCTGGTGCTTATCATCACATTTCCATTTGCCATTATTTTCATGATTTTGTTGGGTTATGCTGCACAAGGACGAGCAAACCGGCAATATAAAACTTTTCAATTTTTGTCCAACCATTTTCTTGATTCATTGCGTGGGATTTCCACTCTGAAGTATTTTGGGTTATCAAAAGAGTACGCTGGTTCAATTTACCGTACGTCAGAAGAATTTCGCCGTGAAACAATGGGAGCCTTGCGAATGGCGATGTTATCCACTTTTGCGCTTGATTTCTTCTCTAGCTTGTCGGTAGCAACAGTAGCACTTTTTCTTGGTTTGCGGCTTATGGATGGTCATATTTTGCTGTTCCCAGCTTTAGCAACTCTAATTATGGCACCAGAATATTTCTTGCCTTTACGTGATTTTGCAAGTGATTACCATGCCACACTCAACGGAAAAAATGCCCTCGAAGCAGTCAATCAAATGCTGTCAGTAGAAGAAGAAACGCTGTCAGTACTGACAGAACCAGTCAGATGGACGGATGATTCCAAACTTACTATTGCAGACTTGTCAAAAACTTATGAAACAGGACGAGGCGTAGAAAATGTATCATTCTCACTCTCAGGCTTTAAAAAAGTTGCCCTTGTTGGTAGCTCTGGTTCAGGAAAAACCACTTTGCTTTCTATGTTAGCGGGTTTTCTAGCACCGACATCAGGGAAAATTTTGCTCAATCAACAAGAATTGACAACACTTACTGACGGAAAATATCGTGAATCTGTTCAATTTATCCCGCAAAACACTTACATTTTCTCAGGAACTTTACGTGAAAATTTAGCATTTTATGAGCCGTCAGCAACTGACGAAGAAATATTTGCTGCGTCAGAACTTGCAGGATTGACAGAGCTTGTAAAATCAATAGGTCTTGATGGTAAAATTGGTTCAGGAGGGCGTACTATTTCAGGAGGTCAGGCACAACGTGTTGCATTGACAAGGGCATTCTTGAGCCAATCAAGAAATATTTTGCTCTTAGACGAGCCTACAGCTCATCTTGATATTGAAACTGAGTTGGAAATCAAGGCAAATATTTTACCACTGCTTGATCATAAACTCGTTTTCCTCGCAACACACCGCCTGCACTGGCTATCATCAATGGATTTGGTCATTGTTCTCAATGAAGGAAAAGTAGAAGGTATCGGCACTCACCAAGAACTTTCAAAAACTAATCCTTATTACCAAAAGTTACTGACAGAAATGCGCGGGAGCGATCTGCAAACAGTACCATCAGTACTGCGACTCGACTTGCGACTTCAGTCGCTTAGCGAGAGTGGACATTCGAGTACCAAAGGTACGGAGATGACAGAAAATCTGTCAGTAAAAAAAGAACCTGACAGCGCTGTCAGCTCACTGACAAAAGAAACGGAGAATGATACTGATGAAATTTAAAGACATTTTATTCAGAAATGATTGGATTTCTCCATTTCTAAAGAAATACCGTAGTGGCTTTATCTTAGCGATTTTTCTTGGTACAGTAACAGTATCTATGGCAGGACTATTGATGTTCACATCAGGTTATGTCATTTCAAAATCAGCCACAAAACCTGAAAATATTCTGATGATTTACGTTCCAGTACTATTTGTACGTATCTTCGGAATTGGACGGCCTGTTGTGCATTATGTTGAACGATTGACCTCACACAACTGGATTTTACGAATTACGAGCTTGTTGCGAAAGAAACTTTACCTCAGACTTGAAAAAACAGCGGTTAATCTCTCTGAGCGTTATCAACTTGGCGACTTACTTGGTATCTTAAACGAAGATATTGGTAATTTACAAGATTTATTCTTGCGGACACTTTTTCCTGTTTTGATTGCAGGAACTTTATCGGTTGCCTTAGTGATTGCGAGTGGTTTTTTCTCCATTCTTCTGGCATTGGGTCTTGCCTTATTCTTGGGAGTTTTAATCGTTGTTTTGCCTTATCTCTCATTCAAGTTTACGGTCAAGTTAGACGAAGAACTCAAACATTATCGCAATCAACTTTTCTCACATTTAACAGATGACATCTTAGGTCTGCAAGACTGGGTACTCTCAGGACGAAAAAAAGATTTCATGACCTCGTATTTAGAATCAGAATCTTCTGCACGTAAAATACAAGCAAAATTACTTGCCTTCGGTCGTAGACGAAATCTCGTGTTACAAGTCGTTTATAGCGCCTTGGTCATTTACCTTGTCTTTTGGTCATCAGGAAGTTTGAATACGGGCGATGCCCCCAATTATATTGCCGCTGTCAGTCTTGCCGCTTTTCCATTATTTGATGCTTTTTCCCCTCTATCTGATGCTATTGTGGAAACACAACGTTATGGCGACTCAGTTAAACGTCTCAATGAACTTCCAGATGCAGTAGAAGAAAAGAGAGATGCCGAAATTTTAAGCGTTAACTTATCTATCCAAAATATACAATTTGGCTTTGAAGAAAATCAAAAAATATTTGATCACTTTAGTCTTGAAGTTGAAAAAGGAGAACATATCGCTATTTTAGGACGTTCAGGTGTTGGTAAATCAACCCTTGCGAGCCTAGTCAGAGGTGATTTAGTTCCTCAAGCTGGGACGATTCGTTTCGGAGGGATTGAACCCCATAAAGCAAAAAATATTGAAGCTAAAATAGGTGTTATCAATCAATCCCCTTATCTTTTTGCGACCAGTTTGCGCTCCAATCTGACATTAGCAAAACTTGATGCTACTGATGAAGAAATTTGGGAAGCACTTGAACTTGTTGGACTTCGTAAAATGGTTGAAAGTCTACCTAAAGGTTTATTAGAACCAGTAGATGAAGCAGGAACACGATTTTCAGGAGGTGAGCGTCAACGTCTAGCATTAGCAAGAATTCTACTGTCAGACGTAGAAATGGTCATTCTTGATGAACCAACAGTATCTCTTGACCCGATTACAGAGAATCAACTGTTAAGTCTATTTTTTGAAAGACTCCGAGATAAATCTATCATTTTCATTACACACCATTTACTTGGAGTGCATCATATGGATAGAGTAGTTTTCCTTGAAAAAGGAAAGATAAAATTTGATGGTAAACCAGCAGTATTATTGGAATCCAACGAAACATTTAAACAACTTTATCAGTTGGATTTAGGAAATGAATAAAATGAAAAATCAGCCGAAGGGCTGATTTTTTAAATTTATTTAGTTTTATGGTTGACAAAACTAAATAAATGAATTATAATCTTTTTTGTTAGGTAAATAAATAATAAACTAACTAATTAAGAAATCCACTTTCTCTCTGATTAATACAAAATCAAAGATTACGATATTGAATTTACAAAAAGCAGACTAACTAGGTACTTCATCTTGAGGCTTTAGCAGATTGCGATTTGAACTTGCCACTTTATAGGATATCCATTTGCGCTAAAGCAGCAACGGATATGCTAGTTGTTTCACCCAATGGGTTGCCACTGCGACTAGGTGCTTTGCCTTTTGCTCTTACCATTTCGTCTTGCCAGCTTTGCTGGCTTAGAACGAATGGATAGCGGAGCGGAGCGAAGATGCAAGCTTTGCTTGCTAGCTTCGCATGACCATTGGCTATAAGGCACTAAAGTGCCAACGCCAAATGGCAATCAAACGGACAACGGAGCAACGAAGTTGCGGAGATAGTGAAATCGGAATCAGAGCAAAGCGGAGATAAAACGAATAGACGTCGTGCTATTTAAAGCTAGTCTAGTCAATACAATCTTTCAGAGCATTGGATTCATACTTCTAAAGGAGAGCAAATGATGATTAAAAGATTAATACAAAAATTCAAACTGCTCATCCGGCTTATCGAGAGACCCAACGAACTCTTGGCATTCGCCTTCGATGAACAGCTCACAACACTATAGTTAAACCATTGTAAAAAGTATCAACGGTTTATGGTGTTTCGCACTTGTTCTGGCACGAAAAGTGCACCAGAACATTCTAATTACAGAACAACTTATAATGACACAAAAATCTTAAAGGAGAATTTAATTATGTCTGAAAAAACAAATAACTTATTACACCTTTTCTCAAAACTTTTACGTAATCCCAATGTTTTATTTGCCTTGCGCGCAGATAAAATTTCTAATCAAATGAAAAATCGCGGCAATCGCAACGGTGCCCAAGGATTACTTGTCGAGCTATGGAATAAAGACGGTCTTACCAATGCTGAAATCGCTGAACTCCTTGATATAAAACCTTCAAGTGTGACTGCCCAAGTCAAACAACTTGAAGAAGCCCAAATGGTTGAGCGTCATCAAGATGAAAATGACAAACGTGTCAGTCGCGTTTTCCTAACTGATAAAGGCCGTGCAGTTAAAGAAGAACGTGCAGAGTTTCATGATGACTTATCAGAAAATATTTTTGGCAGTTTGACAGATGAAGAACAAGTTCAACTCTTAGACTTGATGGAAAAACTCGTTGCAAACAATAATCCAAAAGATGAAAAAGACTATCAAAGGATGGCACGGATGTTTGGCGACCCAATGATGGAAAATCTCCAAAACGCCCATGACCGTCATGTTTTCGGAAATCATATGCGTCGTGAAATGCAAAATTGGCAACGTGAAATGCAACGTCAAGGACGTGATATGAAACGCGCCAATAATGATATGCGCCGTGCAATGCGTGATTCAATGCCGTTTGGTGAAGACTGGAAAAATCTTGGCAGAATGATGAAAGATAGTTTCCGTAAAAACTTTGGCGGTAGTGACGATGCTGATTTCAATGAACACTGGGAAAACTTTTCAAATGAAATGAAAAACCGATTTGGCGATCGTGAAGGCTGGGATGGTCATGGTTTTGATGATGGTCATGGCTATGGAGGTCCAAGAGGCTACTTCGATCGCAAACGCGAAGATTTCCGTAGCCAGCCTGGTTTTGATAAAGATAAAGAACCAAAAGGACCAGAAAACTGGGATGATTTCTAATATTACCCACTTCTAAAACTTCCAACTAAAAGTAATTTTTACTAAGCTACTTATAATTATCTCTATTAAAAGGAAAAATTATGAAAACTCTTATCGCCTATGCAGGAAAAACAGGCAATACAGCGAAATGTGCGAGACAGCTCGCCATTCACTTAAATAATGTCACACTGGTAGACTTAAATGCAGAGCAAGTGAATCCAGCAGATTTTGAAGCAATTATCATTGCAAGTCCAGTTTATAGTCATAAATTTGAACCATCAGTGAAGAATTTCATCAAAACATATTTGAGCATTTTACAAGATAAACCATTCGCTGCCTTTGTTACAATGGTGGAGTATGATACTTTCAATAAAGTGATTACAAGAGAAATTCCAGAAGCTTTGCGTAATAAAGCAATTGCTATCGAAAATTTTGGTGGAGAAGTGAACAATCTATCTCCTTTTGGTTGGCACGATAAACTCATTGCCAAATCAATGGTCAAGCTAGAAAGTAAAAAGCATCCGATTGAATTTTTAGCTGATGCACCACAAAATTTTAATGAACAACTCAAAAAAGCAAGCTGGACATAATCAGCTGCTTTACACCTGTGGAGAAAAAATGTCAGAAGAAACCAAAGCGTTAACGTTAAACCCTCAACTTGAAGCCTTTCAAAATAATTTACTTAAAAAATATGATAAGGAAAATCAAAACATTCCCAAAGGGCAAATCCTTTTTGTCGGAAGTTCACTTATGGAGATTTTTCCAATTGAGCAGTGGCAAGCAGAAGGCAAAGTCAAATTTAGCAAGCACATCTACAATCGTGCTGTTCGAGCTACAACCACTCATTTTTTACTTGAACATATCAATACTCAGATTTTTGATCTTGCACCGAGTAAAATTTTTATCAATATCGGTACAAATGATATTGGATTTCAAGTTCCAGAAAACGAATTTCTCTCAAATTATGACAAAATTCTTCGCCAGATAAAAGAAAAGCTCCCTCTTTGTGAAGTTTATGTTATGCGCTACTATCCGATTAATAACGTAGCGTTTGGAAATGATATGGACGAGAAAACTCTATTTGAAACACGGAGTAATGAAGCGTTTCAAGATGCAAGCGATAAAATCGCAAAACTTGCTGGGAAGTACAATTTTCATTTTATTGATGCAAATGAAGATTTAGCTGACCAATCAGGTAATTTAAAAAAAGAACTGACCTTTGATGGCGCCCATATGCTGCCAAATGGCTATGAGATTGTCCTCAATAATCTCAAAAAATATTTGTGAAAGAAGAAGAAAATAATGGAACGTCCAGGAAGCGCGGCAACACGTCAACTTGAAAAAGGAAAAAAACGTGTCGATAAGACATCATTAAAAAATTTTATAAAATTAGTCCGTAATGCAAAACCAAGATATCTATTCTTTATTCTTGGTATTGCTGCTGGAATTGTCGGTACACTTATCCAGCTACAAGTGCCAAAAATGGTAACTCCACTCGTCAATAGCTTTTCAAAAGGGGTTGATGCAGGGCAAGTCGCTCTTGTGATTATTCTCTATATTTTAGCAGCATTAATGTCTGCTGGAGCAGCAATTGTACTGGGTATCTTCGGAGAATCAGTTGTGAAAAATCTTCGTACTCGTGTATGGGATAAAATGATTCATCTCCCTGTTAAATATTATGATGAAGTCAAAACAGGTGAGATGTCCTCACGACTCGCTAATGACACAACACAAGTAAAACAGCTTATCGCCAATAGTATTCCAAATGCTTTGACACAAATCTTGCTCTTAATTGGTTCAATTGTCTTTATGATTCAAATGCAATGGCGATTGACACTTGCAATGGTTATTGCTGTACCTGTGGTCATGATTGTAATGTTTCCCATTATGATGTTTGGACAAAAAATTGGTCATGCGAGACAAGATAGTTTGGCGGATTTTCAGGGGATTGCAAATGAAAGTTTGGCTGAAATCCGTTTAGTAAAAAGTTCAAATGCTGAAGGACAAGCGTCAAAGCGTGCAGAGAAAAATGTTAATGCACTTTATAAAGTAGGAGTACGAGAAGCAGTTTTTGATGGATTAATGTCACCAGTTATGATGTTGATGATGATGTTAATGATCTTTGGACTTCTTGCCTATGGAATATATCTTATCAGTACAGGGGTGATGTCACTTGGAGTGTTACTCGGCATGATGATGTATCTGATGAATCTGATTGGAGCCGTTCCTACAGTTGCCCAATTTTTTACTGAACTTGCAAAGGCTTCAGGTTCAACAGCTCGCCTAACAGAGATTCTTGCTGAAAATCAAGAAGTACTTCATCGTGGTAACGAAGTCAATTTAGAAGGTAAAACACTCAACTTTAACAATGTTAACTTCAGCTACGATGGTGAAGAAAAAATTCTAACAAATATTAGTTTTGAAGCAAAACCAAACACCATTGTTGCCTTTGCTGGTCCTTCTGGTGGAGGGAAATCAACCCTCTTTGCACTTCTTGAACGTTTTTATCAACCTACATCAGGAAAAATTGCTATTGCAGGTCAAGACATTTCTGATATTTCACTCTCAAGTTGGCGTAGCCAAATTGGTTTTGTATCACAAGATAGCGCCATTATGGCAGGAACTATCCGTGAAAACTTGACTTATGGTCTTGAGGGTGAATTTACAGATGAAGAACTTTGGAAAGTGCTAGAACTTGCCTTCGCGCGTGGTTTCGTTGAAGCTATGCCAGAGCAGCTTGATACTCAAGTTGGAGAGCGTGGTGTGAAAATTTCTGGTGGGCAACGTCAGAGGATTGCCATTGCGCGTGCTTTTCTTAGAAATCCTAAAATTTTGATGCTTGATGAAGCTACTGCAAGCTTGGACTCAGAATCTGAAGCAATGGTGCAACGTGCACTGGATAGTTTGATGAAAGGTCGTACAACACTCGTTATCGCCCATAGACTTTCAACGATTGTGGATGCAGACAATATCTACTTTATTGAAAAAGGAGAAGTGACAGGTTCAGGAAAACACTCCGAGCTTGTTGAAAGTCATCCGCTTTATGCAAAATATGTCTCTGAACAACTCACCGTTGGAGAATGAAACTAAAAAACATATGGAGATTCTCCATATGTTTTTTTATTTGAGATTAAAAAGAACGAGAAAACTTGTCAAAAAATAGGAAATAGGTTTACCAGCTTCTCTTTTTTTGTTAAAATAATAAGAATACGATAATAAAATTGGAGAACGATATGTCTTGGTTAATTCGAATGGTGAAAGGTGTGATAATTGCTTTAGGCTTTATTTTACCAGGAGTTTCTGGTGGGGTTTTAGCAGCAATATTGGGAATATATGAAAGGTTACTCTCATTTTTAGCTCATATTCGGCGCGATTTTATGAGAAATTTTCTTTTTTTTCTACCTGTTGGTATTGGAGGAATTCTTGGAATAGGGCTTCTGTCTGCACCATTAGAGTGGCTTTTGGTACATTATAAAGTCATTGTCCTCTGGACATTTGCAGGAGCAATCATAGGCTCTTTACCTGCTTTATGGAAGGAGTCTGAAAGCAAGGAAAAGCGAGATAAAGTGGACTGGACTTGGTTACTTGGAACTTTTGTTGTGAGTGGTGTTTTACTTTATGCTTTACCATATATTTTGGGCAATTTGCCCGCTAACTTTTTAACATTTATTTTGGCTGGTGTTTTGATTGCATTGGGTGTTTTAGTACCAGGACTTTCACCATCTAATTTGTTATTGATTTTAGGACTTTATACACCGATGTTGACTGGATTTAAATCTTTTGATTTGATGGTTTTTCTTCCGATTGCAATAGGAGGGATTCTGGCAATTTTGCTTCTCTCAAAGGGGATGGAACACTTATTAGAAATCGCACATTCTAGAGTTTATCATTTTATTATTGGGATTGTTGCTGCTTCAACGCTGCTTATTTTGATTCCAAATGTGAAAGTTGAAGAATCAATTTCGTACTTGGGAGCGACACCTGTGACATTCATATTTGTAATTATTGGTTCTATAGTCGGCGTTCTTCTTGGACTTTGGATGTCAGGATTGGAAGAAAAATATAAATAATAAAAAGCCTCTATCTGCAGATAGAGGTTTTTTTACTGTTATGATAAAGTTGATTTTTTATTCAGTAGCGAGTGCTTCTATGGTATTAAGTCTTGCGGCACGACCTGATGGGGCAAGACTTGCAACTAGTGCAATAACTACTGCAATAATCACTGTTGCGATGATATGATAAGGCGTGATAGCAACAATGTTTCCTCCAACAAGTGAGTGAAGGGCTGCATTAATCACTGATTGACCGATAAAGGCGAGGGCGATAGCGAGTATAGCAGAAGATAGACCGAGGATAAGACTTTCTGCTGTGAACAAGCGAGAAATATCTTTTTTACGTCCACCCATTGCACGAATGATCCCGATTTCTTTTGTACGTTCTGCAACTGACATATAGGTTATGACAACAATCATGAAGATTGAAACAACGAGTGAGATACCAGCGACAGAAGCAAGAACTGTAGTGACGATGCCTGTGATGTTGTTAATAGTATCAAGGATTGACCCTACACCATTTGTAGCAAAGACTTTTTTACCATCTGACTTGATGTTTTCGATGTCTTTTGTTACTTGCTTAACATTTTTACTGTTGTTAGCAGTGATGACAGCGAAGAATGGGTCAGTTGAGTAATTATTTGCTTCAAAGAGCGATTTCATTGTGTCACTGGACATTGCTGCACCCATACCAGGGACACTTTGCATAATTCCTGAGATTTTCAAGTTTTGTGTGACTTGTTTTGGTCCCGTGCTTGTTGTCAGTGTGAATGTTGCGTCAACTGTTTTGCCAATCATGGATTTCCAGTCTTTGTTTTCAAAGGCTTTTTGGTCAAGAGAACGAACATCGGATTCTTGAAGGACAATTTCATTTTTGCTTGGTTTTTTACCTGCATCTAGGCTGGATTCTTGGAAAAGTGCAGTCCAGCTTTGAATTTGAGAAATGTGTCCGCTATTTTCTCCGAGTTTTACAGTGGTTGGTGTTCCGATGACATACATGGATTGAATATCTTTAACGTTATCAATGGCTTTAAGTTGGCTCATGGTTGAGCTTGTTAGTTTGAAGTCATCTGCATTTTGTGCCATGTTTTGGTTGGCATTTGACCACGCTTCTTGATTATTTTTGGTTGTATTATTTGGTCCACGTTTAACGACCGCTACAACGTTTGGATTGGCGATAGAGGTGACTTGGTCGTTCATGTATTTTGTTCCACCATTTCCTAAACCGAGGAAGAAGATGACGGAGAAAAGACCGATAGCTGTCCCAATTGCGATGAGGAGGTTGATTTTCCATGCATTTGTAAAATGTTTAAAGGCGGTTTTAAATGTGTCTCCAAAAGAGAGCGCCTTTGAATTTACTCGGGTGTGAGGTTCGGCTGGATAGGGTGCTTTGAGTCGCTCATCTCCAGTAATCACACCATCTGCCAAATGAATAATACGTGTGCCATAGTCTGCAACTTCTTGCGAGTGAGTAACGACGATTACTGTTTTGCCAGATTGAGCGATATCACGAAGAATGGCGAGGACTTCTTTAGTATTTTGTGAATCAAGCGCACCTGTTGGTTCATCTGCAAGGATAATTTCAGGGTCAGAAGCAAGGGCACGAGCGATCGCTACACGTTGTTTTTGTCCGCCAGAGAGTTGAGCAGGTTTTTTCTTACGATGTTCGTATAGCCCAACTTGTTTGGTGAGTTCAATCGCACGCGCATGACGTTCTTTTTCTGATAAGGCGGTCATTTTGAGGCTGACAAGGATGTTGTCAAGAACGCTGAGATAGCTCACGAGGTTGAAAGATTGGAAGATAAAGCCAATGGTATCCCTACGATATGCGTCCATGTCTTTTTCTTTTTTGGTTTTTTGAGCAATGCCATCAACGAGCACGTCACCTTCGTATTTACGGTCAAGTCCACCGATGATGTTCATCAGAGTGGATTTACCTCCTCCAGATTCTCCGAGTAAGCTGACGAAATCACCACGTTCAAATTCGAGGTTGATTCCTTTCAGGACGGGAAACTCATCTTTTCCAAGAAAATAAGATTTCTTGATATTTTTTAGTTCCAAGACGGGCATAAATAATTTCTCTTTTCTAAATAGGTTGTTAAGGTGGATTGACTCGTCAACCCTGAAGTCAAGACTTATTCAGTGGGAGTTTCGTAAAACATTTGTCCATTTTCTCTAGCCGCTGAAGCGACTGATAAAAGGGCAACTCGCCACTGAATTTAGTCGGACGAAATTCAAAGCTTAGTGCTGCTTTATCTCCGACCTAAGAGGTCGGAGTATTAGCACGCACTTGCTTCAATAAAATTATACTACTTTTTAATTGTACCTTAAATTTCATAAATAAAAATAAGACCTAAGTCTTATTTTGAAAATTATTTTCAAGATTATCCGTTGAACAAAAAGTCTAAAATGTTCATGCCTGTACTGGTTTGAGCTTTGTAAAGTTCGGTGTAACCACACTGTGAACAGGAGATGGTAATGTATTTTTTGTTTTGGACGTTAAATAGTTTTGAAAAATCGCCACCTGTTGCTTGTAATTGGTCTTGTTCAAAGTTGTGATTGCCGCATTTGATGCAGACGTATTGTTGTTGATAGCCGTTCATGATTGTTCCTCCTTATACTCGTTTCATTTCATGGTCTTTTGTCGAAAGAGCATGCGATGAACTGCAGATATACTGCTTTGCGCTAGTGCAAGAAATGATTTGCGTTTCTTGACAACTTGACTTTTAAGTTGAATGTTTAACTTAGCAGCACTAAGCTCCGCTTTCGTTCTACTGCCCTAAGGTCTTAGCGCTTTAGCGCTTGCGATTTGAGCTTGTTGCTTTAGCAACTTAGCGAAATCGACAGCGGAGCAAAGCGAGATAGACTTCAGGGGCAAGACCACTTCGCCTTGCGACTTTAGTCGCTTGCGATTTGAACTTGCCACTTTAGTGGCTTAGTGAAATCGATAGCGTAGCAAAGTGGAGATAGAGCGAATGGATAACGAAGCTTCGCTACGGTGTGACCTCATATCTTTGATGTGAGGTTGTGCCCTAACATTGGTGAGGGAGAAAGAATCCCCACCAATGAAGTAATCACTTCAAAGGTCAAGCAGTATTTAAGATATGAGTTCGAGTGCTTAGAAACGATTGTTATTCGTTTTTGTGGATGTCGAGCTCTATTACAAGATGTTTGGAGTGCTCTTTATACTATGTATGATTGTTTAATTTATAAGATTATCTTCCGCTATAATGTGATAGATTCACAAGAGCGAGTTAGATGTTTAACTACTTTAAGGTCTTATAAGTTGTGAATAAGTGCTAGTCTAATGTCTCCAAAATCAGTTAGTAATTTTATTATAGCGCAAATGATGAATATTTTTTAATCATTTGGCAGAGGTTCTTGTAAACGTTTTAATTTATTTTACAATTCTAAGTTCTTTTTGTCAATAATAATTTACTGACAGATGTTTGGACTGAGTTTACTTCTAAATCTGCTAAATACAGAAGATTCCAATGCAAAAAGATTTGAGAATGGATAACGGAGTGAGAGGAAGATAAAACAAGTGAACTTCTGATGTAAGATGGACTTTAGCTCCTAATGGAATAGTTGGAAGTGAAAAGGTATCATATTTTGAGCTATTTTTTTGATAGAATTGAGTTCGCAACACCAGAAGCTATGAGAAAAGACAAAATGAGACCTGCTCTACGAGCAGAACCACATTTTCTATCTACGTGCTTTCAGTACTTCGCTGTCCGTTTGCTTAGCTGCTAAAGCAGCAAGAGAAAAAGGCAAAGCACAAAGAGTCAAATGGCATTTCTCTACGCTTCTTGATGGTGTTGCTCGTATCTTGGTATAATTGAATGTGTATGATTAGAAATGAATAAAAAATAACCTGTTCTTAGTGTTTCTATTTTTCATCATTTCTTGCTAATCGTACTTACATCTTGTTATAATATTTTTATATAAAAGAAAGTGAGCAAGTCAATGGTGTATAAAGTTAATTTTAAAGAGGTGGAAACGATTGGTTTTGAAAATTCACCTGTAGCAGAGGCTTTAGCGGGTTTACGTGCGAATGAGGCACGTTATTTTTGGAATAAATATAAGTTTGAATATGTCACATATCCTGCAAACGAAAAGCCTGAGTTGGTTGAGTTGATGACAAAAATCTTGAAGGAAGAACGTGATTTGGTTTTTTCTGCAAAATTGCTTGAGGTGGCTGTTTATGAGGATGAACAGGTGTTTTGGCCAGAGTTTTACTATGAGGATGGGATGGTACTGAACTTGCTTTATGAAAAAGTACCAGCGGTTGAAGGGAAAAAACCTAAACGTGCGGTTGGAATCAAGCTGTCAGTAGGGATGGAAGTTCCGTCAGAACTTGAAGGGAAATTCAAATTTGCACGTCAACGCTCAAAGCTTGCTGGAGAAGTGCGAGGGTCATTTTTTACTGTGAAACAAGAGTGGCTATGATTTGATTTATACTAGTTCATCTTTAATTCTACCCAGTGCGATTACAACTAGCAGGCTGTGTATTGACAGCGTAGAACTTTTAAGCGGTGCGAAAAGTCTGTCAGTGTGCTGACAGCTTTTTTGTCAGCATATTTTACTTTCTGTCAGTAAATTTTTTTGATGGAATGGAGTGAAGTAAAGACTTATTCAGTGGGAGTTTCAACTCACCACTGAATTTAGGACACAACCTCTAGGTGTAACAACTAAGCGACCTGTACGCAGCTAAAGCTGCAACAGTCTGTTTAACATCTTCGATATGAGGTTACACCTCCGCTTCGCTTCGTTATCCATTCGCTCTATCTCCACTTTGCTACGCTATCGATTTCACTAAGCCACTAAAGTGGCAAGTTCAAATCGCAAGCGACTAAAGTCGCAAGGCGAAGTGGTCTTGTCCCAGAAGCCTATCTCGCTTTGCTCCGCTGTCAATTTCGCTAAGTTGCTAAAGCAACAAGCTCAAATCGCAAGCGCTAAAGCACTAACGCCCTAGGGCAGTCGGACGAAATTCAAAGTTGCCATTTCGCCTTATCGCTTTAGCGAGTTGCGACTTCGACTAGGCACGTTCGTGCCGTAGCGAGAATCGACAGCGCAGTGAAACGGAGATAGAGCGAATGGACAGCGGAGCGAAGCGGAGATAGTGCTGCTTTATCCCCTACCTAGGAGGTATAGGGGTGTTGCGATTGCGACTGGGCGCTTTGCCTTTTGCTCTTACCATTTCGTCTTGCCAGCTTTGCTGGCTTAGAACGAATGGATAGCGGAGCGGAGCGAAGATGCAAGCTTCAGCAGCTAGCTTCGCATGACCATTGGTTGTAAGGCACTAAAGTGCCAACGCCAAATGGCAATCAAACGGACAGCGGAGCAACGAAGTTACGTAGACCGTTCGTAGAACGGCGTGCGAAGCACGTAGAGCCTTAGCGAGCATCGACAGCGTAGCCCGAAGGGCGGAGATAGCACGCACTTACTTCAATAAAAACGGATTAATACTGTTTGACTTAGCACGCACTTGTTTTGATAAAATGGCATTTGGGATGATTTCTGTTATAATCATAGGTATGGATACACAGATTAAAGAGAAATTTCGAATTGCTTTGCTTTTTGCTTTAAACGCGGGTTTTATGGATGGTTTTTCATTTTTTCATTTTGATGAACGCTTCATTGGGGCGCAGTCAGGGAATTTGATACAGGCTGGGATTAATATGGCGCAGGGGAATTTTGCGCGCTTTTGGGACTTCGCGATTCCAATGATTTTCTTTGTACTAGGCGTGATGACACGGGGCATTTATTCTAATTATTTGATGAAAAGACACCGCTTTGATGCGACTTATCTACTTTTTATTCAATGGGTGGGTGTGACGATTTTTGCGCTCGCTTATGGTTTGGGATTGCAACTTCCTGTATCGCTCTATGTCGGGATTTTCAGTTATTTCATGTCAATACAATATGATGCATTTACGAAAGTTCATGGGTTTGCTTACGGAAGTATTTTCATGACAGGAAACATGAAATCAATGGCAGCGAAGCTGGCACAATTTTTTATCACAAAAGATAAAGAGAATCTAAGACCAGTTGGGATTTATGCGCTTTTGATTGGGATATTTTTTGCGGGGGCTATGGTTGCGACTTTGCTTGGATACGTGATGGGCAACTGGACGATGATAGGCTCTACGATTTTTATTGGCCTCGCTTATTTGATTGTTCGCTTTGAGGTGATGTGATTTCCGAATGAACTGATGAAATTAAAAAATAATTGCCAAATTTTTTGGCTTTTTTTTATTTATAAATGTTAAAATTTACTTATGGAAAAAAATGAAACTTACGGGAAAAATGTGCTGACAGAACCATTTATCAACAAGGGGACAGCATTTACTGATGAAGAACGGACGAGATTACATTTGCATGGACTTTTGCCTGCAGCTGTTGAAACCTTATCTGAACAGGTTAATCGTGCTTACAAAAAGTTGTCAGCATTGACAGAAAATTATGCAAAAAATCAATATCTCATGTCAATTTATAATTCAAATCGCACCTTGTATTATGCGATTGTGGGGGCATATACAGAGGAGTTGCTTCCCGTCATTTATACGCCAACCATTGCGGATGCTGTGACTCATTTTTCGCGTGATTTTGTATTGCCTCATGATGCAGCATATTTGGACACCGCACATCCCGAACGGATTGAGGAAGCATTAAAATCAGCTGCTGCAAGCCTTGATGCTGTTGATGTGATGGTCATTACTGACGGAGAAGGTGTGCTTGGGATTGGTGACTGGGGTGTAGGCGGTGTCATGATTTCAGTCGGAAAATTGGCGGTTTACACTGTTGCATCAGGTCTTGACCCCAGACGTGTCCTTCCTGTTGTCATTGACAATGGGACTGCAAATCCTGAATTGCTTGCCGACCCAGATTATATCGGAAAAAAAGTGGAGCGTAAAACAGGTGGAGAATATCTGGCTTACATTGACGAATTTGTCAAAGTTGCGAGTCAACTATTTCCTGATGTCTTGTTCCATTGGGAAGATTTTGGACGAGGAAATGCAGCAACAATTTTAGAAACTTATCAGGACAAAATCACAACATTTAATGATGATATTCAGGGGACTGGAATTATGATGGCAGCAGCAGTTTATGCAGTTGCTGAAGTAACAGAAAAAACGATTGATGCACATCGCTATCTTCTATTCGGTGGAGGAACCGCAGGAATCGGTATTGCCGACCAGATTCGTTGTGAATTAATGCTGACAGGTCTGACAGAAAGTGAAGCCTACGATAAAATTTATATCGTTGATCGCTTTGGACTTGTTACACAAAGTTTGTCAGCACTGACAGAAGGTCAAAAACGTTATGCACGAAGAGAGTCTCTACTTGCAGGTTTGTCAGTACTGACAGAAATTATTGAAGCAGTAAAACCTTCAGTTTTGATTGGTTGTTCTGGACAACCAGGGGCATTTACCGAAGAAGCTGTGCGTAAGATGCTTGATTTCAATGAACGTCCAGCGATTTTACCGATTTCGAATCCAACCAAACTTTGCGAAGCAACAGCAGAGGATTTGATTAAATGGACAAATGGAAAAGCGCTTGTTGTGACAGGTAGCCCATCAAGTCCAGTCTTTTTTGAGGGGCATACTTATGTGATTGGTCAAGCGAATAATGCACTGCTCTACCCAGGGTTAGGCTTAGGGATTGTTGTTGCAAAAGCAAGTACAGTCACAGAAAATATGCTCTCAAAAGCAGCGGGTGCGATTTCCTCGTTGCAAGATTTGAGTCAGCTTGGAGCGCCAATTTTACCCCCATTAAAGTTCGTCCGTGAAGCTTCACGCTATGTTGCCCAAGCAGTCGTTCAAGCGGCAATTGATGATGGTGTTGCAACAAGAAAAATTCAAGATGTACAAAAAGCTGTAGAGCAAGAGATTTGGAGCCCAAGATATGACTGAAACTCGCGATGAATATGATACTTTAGGAAAAGTCAAAGTACCACTAGAAGCAAATTGGCAAGCACAAACTCAACGTTCGTTGGAAAATTTTCCAACAGGAGAAAAAATGCCTCTAGGTGTGATTCGCGCACTTTTGAACCTAAAAAAAGCCGCAGCAATTTCAAATGCTGTGCTAGGACAACTTGAGAAAGAAAAATCTGACGCTATTTCGACAACAATTGAGGAGCTTTTGCTTCGCTCAGATGGTGAGCTTAGGGCTGATTTTCCATTATCCATCTATCAAACAGGTTCAGGCACTCAGACCAATATGAATGTCAATGAAGTTGTCGCTCATTTAGCAAGCACTTCGCAGCTTACGATTTTGCCAAATGACGATGTTAATCGTGGACAAAGTTCCAACGATATTTTTCCAACAGCGATGAATATTGTAGCAGTTGAAGCTACTACAAAGCTTGAGCAAGCAGTACAGACATTAATTGACAGCTTGCGCGTGAAACAAGAAGAATTTTGGACGATTGTAAAAGTTGGACGTACACATTTACAAGATGCGACTCCGCTTACCGTTGGGCAAGAAATTTCAGGTTACATTTCAGCATTAAAACATGATTTAGTCTATTTGCAACAATTGCGTCCGACACTTTATGAACTTGCGATAGGAGGGACGGCTGTTGGAACGGGGCTCAATGCAAATCCTAAGCTAGGTGAATGTATTGCGATAAAGATTTCAGCGCTTTATGGTTTTCCTTTCAGTGCAAAATCCAATAAGTTTTATGGTTTAGCACATCATTCAGGCTTGAGCGTTGTTCATGGAGCGATTAAAACACTTGCAGCAGACCTGATGAAGATTGCAGACGATATTCGCTTTCTAGCTTCGGGACCGCGTGCTGCCTATGGCGAGTTTAACATTCCAGCGAATGAACCAGGCTCATCTATCATGCCCGGCAAAGTCAACCCAACACAGGCAGAAGCATTGACAATGGCTGTTTTGCGAGTTTTTGGAAATGATACAACAGTCACTATGGCGAGCAGTCAAGGAAACTTTGAAATGAATGTCTATAAGCCTGTTCTGATCGCAGCTTTTCTGGAGTCTGCAGAACTTCTCACAGGCACAATCATAGGTTTTGCTCAAAAAACCATAGCAGGTCTTGCAATTAATGAAAGGCGTATGGAGGAACTGCTAGAAAACTCATTGATGACAGTTACTGCACTTTCTCCACACATTGGTTATCATGCTGCTGCCGAAATTGCCCAAAAAGCAGAAACAGAAGGATTAACACTTAAAGCAGCCGCAATTTCTTCCGGTTTAGTGAGTCCCTCTGATTTTGAGCAATGGATGGATTTTGCGGCTATGACAAATTTGGAAAGGTCAGAAAAAGAATAAACTGCAAAGATACTGCCTTTTGCTCTTACCATTTCGTCTTGCCAACTTTGCTCTATCTCCGCTTTGCTCCGCTGTCGATTTCACTATCCCCGCGCTGTCCTCGCTATGGTGCTACGTGCTTCGCACGCCGTTCTGCGAACGGTCTATGCAACTTCGTTGCTCCGCTGTCCGTTTGATTGCCATTTGGCGTTGGCACTTTAGTGCCTTACAGCCAATGGTCATGCGAAGCTAGCTGCTAAAGCTTGCATCTTCGCTCCACTCCGCTATCCATTCGTTCTAAGCCAGCAAAGCTGGCAAGACGAAATGGTAAGAGCAAAAGGCAAAGCATTTAGTCGCATAGCGAGCATCGACAACGTAGCGCAGCGAAATAATCTCTAAATGAGACATTTAAAAGTTAGACAGTATTAGGAACATTCTTAAGTTTTTTGGAGCGTCAAATCGTTTACACCAGAATCTAAATTTATAAAAGTAATTAAAAGATGTGATGTGCTGTATTAAATTCTTGACATTGATTTTCAAAGTGATAAAATATAAAGTATAGTTTACAAACGTAAACGATAAGTTGTTATCATTATGAAGAAAAAGAGGGAGAAAAATGGCTTATATCACAAGTTCAGATGAAGAAAAAGTAGAAATTGTCAACATCAAATCTTTGGAAACACGTGTGAAAGAGCGCATGGAGGCACAGGGAAATAAAGGTGCCTTTGGTTATATCAGAGGTGGCTCCGAAGATGAGTGGACAATGGTAGAAAACACCAAAGCATTCAATCATAAAAAAATTGTTCCACGGGTTTTGCGCGGTGTAGATTCAGCAGATTTGAGTACATCAATTTTTGGGATAAATTTGAAGACACCAATCATTCAAGCTCCAGTTGCCGCACAGGGACTTGCTCATATGAAGGGAGAAGTTGACACGGCAAAGGCAATGGCAGAAGTTGGCTCATTGTTTTCAATTAGTACCTATGGGAGTACGTCTGTTGAAGAGGCGGCAGCAGTAGCGCCTGGTGCTCCTCAGTTTTTCCAACTTTACATGAGTAAAGATGACCATTTTAATGAATTTTTGCTGAAAAAGGCGGTAGAAGCTGGGGTAAAGGCCATTATTTTGACGGCTGACTCAACTTTGGGTGGTTATCGTGAAGAGGATGTTATCAATCATTTCCAATTTCCACTTCCCATGCCTAATCTAGCTGCTTTTTCTGAGTCTGATGGTACAGGTAAAGGGATTGGTGAGATTTATGCGGCTGCAAAACAAGGTTTGGTATTAGAAGATATTCAAAAAATTAAAGCGATTACAGGTTTACCTGTTCTTGTCAAGGGAATTCAATCGCCAGATGATGCTTTGCTTGCGATAGAAGCTGGCGCCGATGGCATTTGGGTGTCTAATCATGGTGGACGTCAATTGGATGGAGGACCTGCTTCATTTGATGTATTGCCAGCAATTGCAAAAGTAGTAAATAAGCGCGTACCAGTTGTTTTTGACAGTGGGGTTCGCCGCGGAGAGCATGTCTTTAAAGCACTAGCGAGTGGGGCAGATCTTGTTGCTGTTGGACGCCCTGTTCTTTATGGATTAAATCTTGGCGGTGCATTGGGTGTTCAATCTGTTTTTGAACATCTCAATAAGGAACTTTCAATCACTATGCAACTGGCAGGGACTAAAACGATTGATGAGGTAAAAAATACAGCGTTGATTGATTAGTCGTGAGAAGACTACTTATAATAGTCCAATAGTCCACCTTTAATTTTACGCAGTAAAATTATTAGATGGCTATGCTGTCCATTGGCTGTAAGCTGCTAAAGCAGCATTAAAAAATAAAAGTCTGAACTTCTTTAAGAGTATTCAGACTTTTTTTGTTTCTTGATGGGAATCAATCTTTATTTTTATTTGTGATGCTAGAATGGAGTCACCAAAAAGAAGGAGGTCTTGATGATGAGATTTCAAAGATTTATCCAGAAAAATAGTACAAAAATGATGTGGAGCTCATCTAGCTTGATTGCACTTGCTTTTATTGGACGAGGGCTGCAAGTGGAAGGTCTGTATTTACTTGGAATGATTTTAGCAAGTGTTCTAGGTGCCGTACCTGTGCTGATTCACGCGGTGCAGGCACTTAGAGCAAGAGTCATTTCGATTGATTTGCTTGTCTTGATTGCGGTGATTGGTGCTTTTGCGATTGGCGAATTTGATGAAAGTGCAATTGTGACTTTTCTTTTTACTTTTGGTAGTTTTTTGGAAAAATGGACATTGAGCAAAACGCGTTCGTCAATCAAAAATTTGACTCAAATGGCACCAACGACTGCTACACTTGCTTCTGGAGAAAGCATTGATATTGACGAAGTCAAAATTGGAGAGAAGCTGTTAGTCAAGACAGGGGCACAAATTCCTGTGGATGCGAGTGTTATCAATGGTTTAGGCTATGTTAATGAAGCAAGTATTACAGGGGAATCTAGAAGTGTCAAGAAAAATAGTGGCGATAAAGTTTTTGCAGGAACAATGCTTGAAAATGGCAGTCTTTACATTTTAGCTAAAAAGATAGGTGAAGATACGACTTTTGGTAAGATTATAGCGCTTGTCGAGGAAGCACAAGACGCAAAATCTCCTGCTGAAAAGTTTATTGATCGTTTTGCAAAATATTATACACCAGCGGTATTGATTCTTGCATTACTTATTTTTGCGGTGACACGCAATTTTCAATTGGCTATCACGATTTTGGTACTCGGTTGCCCTGGGGCACTTGTGATTGGTGCACCTGTCAGCAATGTCGCTGGAATTGGCAATGGGGCAAAACATGGCGTTTTGCTTAAAGGAGGCGATGTGATGCACACCTTTAGCAAGATTGATACGCTCGTTTTTGACAAAACAGGGACGTTGACGCTTGGCAATGTTGAGGTTGTGGCTGCCAAGACTTATGGACTTACTGAAAAGACTTTGTCAGCGCTGACAGACCGCATTGCGACGGTAGAAAGTCAGTCCGACCATCCGTTGGCACGTGCCATCGTTCGTTATATCGGTACTTTTAGTGCTGCCAGTACTGATGAAATTTCTGTCATTAAAGGTCAAGGAATTTCTACTGATAACTTACTCATTGGAAATGAAAAATTACTGACAGAAAATAATATTTCATTGACAGAAGCTCAACATGAAGACTTGATAAACTTTCAAAATCAAGGTGCATCAACGGTACTCATAGCAAAAGACGGTCAGCTCAAAATCATCTATGCGATTGCTGATAAGGTTCGTCCAGAAGCTCTGTCAGCACTGACAAGACTTCGTCAGCAAGGAATTTCGCGCACGATTATGCTGACAGGTGACAATGTTGCCACCGCTCAAGTTGTTGCGAGACAGCTAGGGATTGACGAGGTCCATGCTGAATTACTTCCTGAACAAAAGGCAGCAATCATCCAACGACTAAAACGGGAGAGAAGAAAAATTGCTTTTATCGGTGATGGAATCAATGATAGTCCATCGTTAGCAAGCGCTGATATCGGCATTGCAATGGGCTCTGGAACCGATGTGGCAATTGATATAAGTGATATTGTCCTTATGAATTCTAGCTTTACCGAGCTAGTACACGCTTATGGACTTACCCAAGCTACAGTGCGCAATATGACAGAAAATATCATCATCGCTGTTGCTGTCGTCCTCTTTTTACTGATAGGATTAATGCTTGGTGGTGTGACGATGGCAAGTGGAATGTTTGTTCATGAAGCCAGCATTTTAGTCGTTATCTTAAATGCAATGCGTCTCGTTCGTTATCAATAAAACAGGATTTTGTAGTATACTGGCTCAACTTTGAAATGTACGTTCGTCTGCAAAAAACAGATTTTGAAGCAGCCTACTCAAAAGGTGGATGCGAAGCAAATGCAATTAATGTAAAACTTTGTGATTCCGTCACTGACAAAGAACGATTTTACCAATGGTTCGGCCTTGTTCAATCATTTCATGTGCTTTTCGGATATTGTCAGTGCTGACAGCACCCAAATTTTCTGTCAGTGTTGTTTTCAGCGCTCCAGAATCAAGCCATTGCGAAACCTTGGTCAAAATTTCATGTTGACTTTGCAAGTCCGCAGTCATAAAAGCAGATTTTGTGAACATCCACTCAAAACTAAAACTTGCAGATTTGTGAGCCAACTTATCCAGATTAATTGCCTCTCCAGGTTCAACAATATTCGCAATGCGTCCCTGTGGGGCAATTAACTCACAACTTGCTGAAACATGCTGCAAAACAGCATTCAAAATCAAGATATAGTCCACAAATTCGAAGCCTAATCCACGAACTTGCTCAACCAAATCCTTGTGATGATTAACAGTAAAATCAGCGCCAAAATGAGTGACCCAATCAATCGCACGTTGGTTGGAAGCAGTAGCAATCACGGTTAATCCAGCGTTTTTTGCCATCTGAGTTGCAACAGAACCAACACCCCAGCGCCATTGATGATAAGCAGTGATTTTCCATTCATCTTGTCAGTAATTTCAAGTTTTTCAAACAATAATTCATAAGCTGTCAAACTTGTTAATGGCATTGCAACTGCCTCAGCAGAAGTTAAATTTTGAGGAGCAAGTGCGACAATTCGCTCATCAACGGCTTGAAACTCAGAGTTTGAGCCAGAACGCGTAACATCACCCGCCCAAAAAACATAGTCACCAACCTGAAAAAGCGTTACAGCTTCTCCAATTTCAACGACTGTACCAATCCCATCCCAACCCAAAACTTTAGGTTCAGCTAAGTTGTTTTTAAGTCCATGCCTAATTTTTGTATCAACGGGATTAACTGATACACCATCTACTTTAACTAGAATATCATGCGCTTTAAGTTCTGGTTTTTTAAGCTCAAATTCGATAAAATCATTAATTGATTTTCCAGTTGTACCAATTGCTTTCATGTCCTCAACCTCCAAAATATGTTTAATTACCAGCAAAGCTTTGGTAAAAAATTAAAAAGAAATCATTGTAAGTAAAGTTTATACCACACTCGCAAAAAAATCAATCCTAGAGCGAGTGAGTTGAGATATAGGAGAATTAGTACAGACAAAAAATTAAATCTTGATACGAATCAAGTTTCTTTACAAATAAAAATACTATAATGAATTTATCAATAAGGAATACACCTAAAGGAGAGAAAAGATGAATAAAATTATCATGAAACTTGACGAACTAAGCTGCCCATCTTGCATGGCAAAAATTGAAGGTGCAATAAAGCAAACAAAAGGTGTCAGCACTGCCAAAGTACTTTTCAATGCAAGTAAGGTCAAAGCAGAGTTTGATGAAACCGCTGTTACTGCTGATGAGTTAATCAGCGAGGTTGAAAAACTAGGTTATGAAGTCCAAAGTACAAAAATAACCTCTCTAGCATGAAGTCAAGACTTATTCAGTGGGAGTTTCGACTCACCACTGAATCTAGGGTACAACCTCACATCTTCGATATGAGGTCACCCTGTCCCAGAAGCCTAAGTGCTAAAGCACTAACGCCCTAGGGCAGTCGGACGAAATTCAAGGCTTAGTGCTGCTTTATCTCCGACCTAAGAGGTCGGAGTATTGCGATTGCGACTAGGTGCTTTAGCACCTTAGCGAGCATCGACAGCGTAGCCGTAAGGCGGAGATAGCACGCACTTGCTTTGATAAAGACACAGTTTGTATAAGCCAAATAAAGAAAATTTTGATAAAATGAGCTAAAATCAAAAAGAAATCCCTATTTGTCTGTTGTTCAACTCGTGAGTTGGAGAATAAAAATGAAAAAAGAATCAACAATTGAAGAAAAATACGAAGCAGAACTCATCAAAGCAGAACATGATCATCATCAACCAACTGCAGGTGCAATGGCTAGCCATGTTCTGTCTAATTTATTTATTGAGCAAGTGAAATTGATGCAAGCAGTACTTTATGCTAAACATCGTGAAAATAGAGCAACCTTCAAGCAACTTGAAGAGAAAGAGCAAGCCTATTTTTACAATATCTCAGAGCAACTTTTAGATGTAGGGGAAGTCATACCGACAACGATGGATGAATTTACAAAGTATGCTAAATTTATCAATGAATCAGCAAAATTCAAATATGAAGAAGATGAATTACGAATAGAAAATCTGATTCAAGATTTCATGAGCCAAAATTTATTCATTACACGCGCAATCAAATTAGCCACCAAAGAGGAGAAATTTCCTTTGGAGCAAGCTTTAGTTGAATTGCTCGGTTTTAACCAACATACGATTAGAGTATTAGCTTCAGATTTAGGAAAAACGCTTCAAGATTTTATAGATGAGGATGAGGACGATGTGTTGTAACACCAAAAAATACGAACACCCCAGTGAACACCATTGTGTTCAACTTGTACCACTTTTTAACACGCTCACAGAAAAAGAAATTGAAGAAGTAGAGCAGCTTGTTCACCATAGAGTATTTGGAAAAGGGGAAACAGTCATTTCACCAGAACAAAGTCCTCAACTGACGATTGTTGCGCATGGTGGACTAAAGATGTACCAACTCGCAACGAACGGTAAAGAGCAGCTGTTACGCGTTGTTGAGGCAGGTGGTTATGAAGGTGAAAATGCACTTTTTGGTGCAGTAAATGAAAATCTTTTTGGTGAAACATTAGAAGAAACAACGGTTTGTTTCTTGAAAAGACAAGATTTCACAAAACTCCTCATGCAAAATCCAGCATTAAGTTTGAGACTTCTAGAAATCAACGCTAAGAAATCAGAAACAATCGAACAACAAGCCTCATTTTTGATGATGGAAGCAATAGAAAGTCGACTGGCTAACTATCTCTTGCAGCTTGCAAAAGTTGCAAATTCGGAGAGAATAGAGCTGCCCATGAAGATGAAAGATTTAGCAAATTTTGTGGGAACTACACCAGAAACCGTTTCAAGAAAATTTAAGTTACTTGAAAATCGTGGATACATCAGACGTCATGGAAAACACGTAGAAATTCTTGATATTGAAAAACTTGAGGATGACTATATTTGACAAATATTATGCCAAATGAAATCAAGACTTATTCAGTGGGAGTTTCGTAAAACATTTGTCCATTTTCTCTAGTCGCTAAAGCGACTGATAAAAGGGCAACTCGCCACTGAATTTAAGGTAGAACCTCACATCTTCGATATGAGGTCACCTTGTCCAAGAAGCCTAGGCGCTAAGAGCGCCAACGCCCTATGGCAGTCGGACGAAATTCAAGGCTTAGTGCTGCTTTATCTCCGATCTAAGAGGTCGGAGTATTGCGATTGCGACTAGGTGCTTTAGCACCTTAGCGAGCATCGACAGCGTAGCCGTAAGGCGGAGATAGCACGCACTTGCTTCGATGAACTTGAAGTGATTCCTTCGTCAGTAGGAGATTTTTTCTCTCCT
Organism: Lactococcus protaetiae; assembly: GCF_006965445.1. NCBI lineage: Bacteria > Bacillati > Bacillota > Bacilli > Lactobacillales > Streptococcaceae > Lactococcus > Lactococcus protaetiae. The sequence goes on from NZ_CP041356.1 coordinate 1,299,479, forward strand.
ACTGATGTTTGGGCACAACCTCGCATCAAAGATATGAGGTCACACCTCCGCTGTCGATTTCACTATCTCCGCAACTTCGTTGTCCGTTTGCTTAGTTGCTAAAGCAGCAAGGCGAAATGGTTCGCTACGGTGCATCAACAGCGTAGTCCCGAGGGCGGAGATAGCACACACTATGCTTCGATAAAATATTTGCATTACAACATTAAGAATTTCAAAGACCAAACCAATATTATTTTGATAAAATTGTAGAAAATATATAATTTAGAATCTAGGTAATAGTATGACAACTACTCACACACACTATCATTTTGACCATGTTGGGAGCTTTTTACGTCCTCAAGCATTAAAGGAAGCACGTACAGCTTACGCAGATGGGAAAATTTCACTTGAAGATTTCAAAAAGGTTCAGCAAGAAGAAATTACAAAATTAGTGAAAAATGAAGCTAAAGTTGGTCTTAAAGCCGTAACAGATGGCGAATTTAATCGCTCATGGTGGCATCTTGATTTTCTTTGGGGATTGAATGGTGTTGGAACTTATGAACAAGAGGATTCTTACAAATTTCATGGGACAAAGACACGAACAACTAATATTGAGTTGACTGGAAAAATTGCTTTTAATCCTGAACATCCTTTCTTTGAAGATTTTAAGTTTTTACAATCTGTTCTACCAGAAGGAGTTGAACCTAAGGTCACTATTCCTTCTCCTTCATTGATTCCTAATCGCGACGGACGTTCAGACCGTTGGCCAGAATTTTATGCAACTTGGGAAGGATTTTTGGATGATTTAGCAGCAGCTTATCATGAAACATTACTTCATTTTTACGAACTTGGTGCCAGATATATCCAACTTGATGATACGACATGGGCTTATTTGATTGCTAGACTCTTGGATGACCCTGAAAATCATGAAAAATATGTCAAAATGTGTGAAGACATTGTTTATGTCGTAAACCGTGTGCTTGAAGGGCTTCCAGAAGATTTGCGTGTGTCCACTCATATTTGCCGTGGAAATTTCAAGTCAACTTATCTTTTTGAAGGGAGCTATGAACCAGTCGCAAAATACTTGGGGCAATTAAACTATGATACTTTCTTTTTGGAGTACGATGATGCCAGATCTGGAAGTTTTGCACCGTTGCCTGAAATTTGGAATAATCGTGAAAATGTCTTGATTGTTCTTGGTGTATTTACTTCAAAACATCCAGAATTAGAAAAAGAGAGCGACATCAATGAGCGCTTGGCTGAAGCGAGAACATTTATTCCTCTTGAAAATCTTGCTCTTTCAACTCAGTGTGGTTTTGCCTCAACAGAAGAAGGAAATCAGCTCACAGAAGATGAACAATGGGCAAAACTTGCTCATATCAAAGCGATTGCTGATAAAATTTGGAACTGAAATTCTGGATGAAGTCAAGACTTATTCAGTGAGAGCTTCGTAAAACATTTGTCCATTTTCTCTAGTCGCTATCTTCGCTGCGCTAAGCAAACGGACAGCGTAGCCGCTCGAAGTGCGGAGATAGCTTACTTCGATAAATCATCTATAAAAAAAGCTCTGTTGGGCTTTTTTTGGTGAGTAATCATGTGAAAAAGTTTTGAAGCGATTACTTCATTGGCAGGGGAAATGAGATTCCGACTAGGCACAAGGATAGATGATGTAGCTAAAAGTGCGGAGATAGCACGCACTTGCTAAGTTAAAAAGTATGAAGTCAAGACTTATTCAGTGGGAGTTTCGTAAAATATTTGTCCATTTTCTCTAGTCGCTAAAGCGACTGATAAAAGGGCAACTCGCCACTGAATTTAGTCGGACGAAATTCAAAGATTGCTATTCTGACTAGGTGCTTCAGCACCGTAACGAGGATGGACAACGTAGCCCGAAGTGTGGAGATAGCACGCACTTGCTTCGATAAAATGCTTCTTGGGCGAAATCTACTAAGCTTTGTTATAATGGTCTTAGAGAAAAAAATGAAGAAAGTGAGAAACGTATGAAATTAACAGCACTTGGTGTCTGGGGAGGATATCCAACTCGAGATGCAGGCACAACTTCTTATCTTTTACAATCAGAGTCGGGTTTTAATTTACTTTTGGATTGTGGTTCACGAGCAGTAACAGAGCTTGAGCATGAATTGCAGCCGACTCAATTGGATGCGGTTATTTTAAGCCACTATCATGAAGATCATATTGCAGACTTGGGAGCTTTGCGGCAATATCGCCAGCTTTATCCACTGGGGCAAGACGGATGGGATGGGATGATGTTACCAATTTACGGACATAGTGAAAATGCATATGAATTTAGCAAATTAACTTTGGATAAGGTATCAGAAGGTCATGCTTATGATGTGGAAAAAGGAACGAAGGTTGGACCATTTGATATTACTTTTATAAAAACGGTACATCCTGTGACAAATTATGCGATGAGAATTAGCGAACGTAGGACAGGGCAGGTCTTAGTCTACACTGGTGATACAGGTTATTTTGAAGCGCTAAAAGATTTTGCGCGTAATGCAGATGTTTTGCTTGCTGATGTTTATTTTTTCAAAGACAAGTCTAAAATGCCTAATCATCTTTCATCTAGGGAAGCAGGAGAAATCGCAAGAGAAGCAGGAGTTAAGCAACTGATTTTAACTCATTTGCCGCAGTTTGGTGATCTGGATATCTTACTGACAGAAGCAAGAGAGGCAGCAGGAAATGTTGTCAGCACTGATTTGGCGGTACCGCATAAAAAATGGCAGTTTTGATGAAGCATTTTAAAAAGCCAATCTTCATTATTATTTCTGTCATTATGCTGACAGCCCTTATCTTTGTTTCTATCAAAATCCGAAGCAATGTCATTGATTATAATCCTCCCAAAACTAAGACACAGATTGAACAATTAGTTAAGGCAAGTGCTGACAGTTCTAAAACACGCTTTGTCAGTGATGATAAGCATTATCAGCGAAATTTGTTTGTTTCTGACATTCATGGAAGATTAGCAGGTTTGAAAAAAACACTGACAGATATCCATTTTAGTAAAAATGACCGACTTTTTGTTTTGGGGGACAGTATTGATCATGGGCGATTTGGTTTTGATGTTTTACTTTATTTGCTGAAAACTTTGCCAGCTGAGGGTTATCACGTGACAGTCATGATGGGAAATCATGAGCAGATGTGGTTACAACTTGCTGATAGAGGTAAAACGGATGCGGAGCAACTTTCTGGTGCGATTGGTGCAGTTGATATTTATGAAGGAGCTCCGCCTAATGGCTGGCAGTATTCACTTGAGAATTGGAGAAAGCTGTCAGTTACTGACAGACAATTTTTACTGACAGAAATGAAAAATAATTTTGGTCAGCCCCAACAGTTGATCGAAAAAATCGGGAATCAATGGGTGGTATTATCACACAGTGCATTGATGAAGTTATCCTATAAAAAAGAGACAACATTTGATTTGTTTTGGGAACATTTGCCTGGTGATTCTTTTGAACGACGAAATAGTGTTGCAAAAACAGTAGGTGTGTCAAATGCTGATGTTCAGGTGTTTATTGGGCATGTCAGCGGTAAGTTATTTGGCAAACATCCAAACTATATTTGTTTGGACGATACTATTGTCAACGGTACATTAAAGCAATTTGAAGCAGTTCCAGTCAAAATTTATTGTCTTGAACAACAGAAATTTTTAGAATAAATGAACTTTACATTAGAACAAAAAGAATTTTTTATGAATGAAGCCTTGAAAGAGGCTCAGAAGGCTGCAGGGAATGAAGAAGTCCCCATAGGTAGTGTGATTGTTAAAGATGGTGAAATTATTGCTCGTGGTTTTAATCGTAGAGAACTAGATGGTAAAGCAACTCATCATGCAGAAATCTGTGCGATTGAAGCAGCAAATCAAGTCGTAAATAATTGGCGACTATTGGATTGTGCACTTTTTGTCACGATTGAGCCTTGCGTGATGTGTGCGGGTGCAATTGGTTTGGCACGGATTCCACAAGTTTATTTTGGTGCGACTAATCCTAAGTTTGGTGGGACTGTGAGTCTTTATCAAATTTTAGAAGATGAGCGATTAAACCATCGCGTTCAAGTTGAAGCAGGCATACTAAAGGAAGAATGTGCAGCAATCATGCAAAACTTTTTTAAGAATAGACGAAAAAAATAAATTATGATATAATATCCTTGGAGCAATAAGTTTCTTACGAAGCGTGTCAGGACCTGACGGTAGCAGCACTAAGTTTGGAGCTTATGTGCTCTTTTTTGTTTTATCGAAGTAAGTGCGTGCTATCTCCGCCCTTCGGGCTACGCGATAAACATTTGTCCATCTTCTCTAGTCGCTATCTTCGCTGCGCTAAGCAAACGGACAAATGTTTTACGAAACTTCCACTGAATAAGTCTTGACTTCATTTCCTCATTTTTCATGAATGATTCATTATGATAATATTTACAAAAAGATGGGATTTTTTCTAGTGTCTAAATTCACTACGATTCATCACAGTCCACAATTTTATGGAGAAATTTTGGGGTTCCTTTGTTATATGTGAAATAAAAATATAGATAAAATTCTGTATTTTTTATTTTGGGTTGCTTTAAAATGTTATTTTTTTTACGTTTTTAGAGATATTTAAGTTAACTATTGACAATTTTTTTATTTAGGTTTATTATGGGTTTATCAAAAAGATTTAACGTTAAACTTAAAGAAGGAAATTTTATGGAACAAATGGCTCAAGGGCAAAGAATGGGGAAGAAAAAAGGAATATTGAGGGAAAAATTAAAGAATAATGCCTCACTCTATCTCCTGCTCGCTCCAGCAACGATTTTACTTATTATGTTTGCTTATATCCCAATGTACGGACTTCTGATGGCTTTCAAGAATTATTCGCCTGCTCTAGGAGTTTGGAGAAGTCCTTGGGTGGGATTGATGTGGTTTCAGCAATATTTTAGTTCTTACCAATTTTTGCCAACCATATTTAATACACTAAAAATTGCGCTATACAGTATAGCAATTGGATTTACTTTCCCCATTATTTTAGCTTTGATTTGTAATCAAATTCGAGTTCAGGCTTTTAAAAAGTTCTTTCAAGTGACGACTTATTTGCCTCACTTTATCTCGACAATGGTAATGTGCGGAATGTTGCTTTTATTTCTTTCACCTTCCTCTGGTATGATAGCAAATTTCTTACATTTATTTAACTTGAAAATGCCCGATATTGTAGGAAACCCAAATTCTTTCGCGAGTATGTACGTTTGGTCAGATGTTTGGCAGCATGTGGGTTGGAATTCAATTATTTATTTGGCAGCTCTATCTGCGATTGACCCTACTTATTATGAAGCGGCGACAATGGATGGGGCGACTCGCTTTCAACAAATGATTAAGATTGATTTACCACTTTTAGTTCCAACGATGATGATTATGCTGATATTGACGGTGGGTCAACTTCTTAATATTGGTTTTGAAAAAGTGTTACTTTTACAGAATCCTTTGAACTTACCTGGAAGTGAAATCATTTCAACCTATGTTTATAAAGTGGGCTTGCAATCATTTCAATATTCATATTCGACGGCTATTAATTTATTTCAAACCGTCATCAATCTGGTAGTTCTTGTAACGGTTAATTTTATTTCTCGCCGTTTGACTAAAACAGGATTATTTTAGGGGATAAAAATGGCAAGCAAAATAAAAAAAGTAAAGAAACCGACAACTTTAAATGAAAAAATTTTTAATTTTGTCGTTTATGGTTTATCTGTTCTACTAATTTTGGTGATTATTTATCCTTTGTGGTTTGTTATCATTGCCAGTTTTTCAAATCCGGCAGATGTGGCAAGTGGTGCGGTATGGTTTTGGCCCAAGTCGTGGAGTTTAAAAGGCTACCAAGTCTTGTTTCAACAACCCTTGCTTTGGCGCTCCTATTTTAATACGATATTCTATACCTTGGCGGGTACGGCTTTTGGTTTACTGGTCAATATTCCAGTAGCTTATGCATTGACGCGAAAAGACCTGTTTGGAAGAAAATGGATTTCACTTCTTTATGTTATTCCAATGTTTGTAACAGGCGGTTTGATCCCGATTTATTTGGTGACTAAAAATTTTGGCCTGCTTAATACGATTTGGGTGATGATTATCCCATTTGCTGTATCTCCTTATAATATTATTGTGGCTAGAACTTTCTTTCAGGAGTCTATTCCAGAGGGTTTATGGGAGGCAGCTCAAGTGGACGGTAGTGGAACTATTCGATATTTCTTTACGATTGTACTTCCTTTATCAAAAGCAATCTTAGCTGTTATAGGTTTATGGACAGCGGTAGGTATTTGGAATTCCTGGTTTAATGCTTTAATTTATTTGACTAATCCAAATTTGCAGCCCTTACAGCTTTTACTCAGACAGTTGTTGATTATGAATCAAACTTTACAGACACAAACCACAGGTGCTATGGCAAGTGAGTTGGCACAAACTTCTCAGATGATGCAATATGCTTCTATTGTTATTTCCACATTACCTATTATGTTAGTCTATCCATTCTTACAGAAATATTTTAATCAAGGGGTGATGGTTGGGGCTATCAAAGAATGAGTTTCTATTACTCTGAAATAGAAAAGATTGGAATCAAAATTAAATTATAAATTTAGGAGAAATTTATCATGAAAAATCGTAAGATTGCTATTGGGATTGGGACTGTTACAGTCCTTGCTGCTGTGACTCTACTCTCAGCTTGTGGAAGTGGTCAGGCAAAAAGTAATTCATCTAATACAACCAACAAGAATTTTACCGTGGCAACAGATCGGTGGGCAGATTGGGGAACAGATTTTGAAAAATTCCCTAATCAGCTTGCTAAAAAGGCAGGAATCAAGGTGAATTGGGATGTTTATGTGGATGCGAATTGGGCAGATAAAAAAGCAACTATCCTCTCAAGTGGAAATCTACCTGATGTTTTTATGGGAAGTAATACTTTTACTGACCAACAAATTGCGCAAAATCAGAATGATTTTATTGATTTGAGCAAGTATATTAATGAAAAAGATATGCCAAATTTGATGAAAATGTTGAAGGATAATCCAGAGATGAAGGCAACAATCACAAGTCCTGATGGCAAGATTTACAGTCTTCCTAAGATTGCTCCAATGCGTCCAACAATTGCGAATCAGTTGTTTATCAATCAAAAGTGGTTGACTCAGCTTGGTTTGAAGATGCCAACAACTTATGACGAGTTTGTCAATGTGTTAGAGCAATTTAAGGAAAAAATTCCTGGAAGTATTCCTTATGCGACAGGAAACTGGGATCCAGTATTTTCTTATATCTTACCTTTCAATAATCGTCTAGGTGCTGCGGGTACAAATGGGATGGAGCTTTATGATGGTAAAGTTGCTTGGGCTTACGATACAGAGGAATATAAAGCCGGAATTGAAGCCATGCATGAAGCTTATACCAAAGGATTGATTGACCCTGAAATGTTTACAGAAACAACAACTCAGGCACAAAACAAAATGATGGCGACCACCGAAAAAGTGGGTGTAGCTGCAGGTTGGACAGCAGATGCAAATTTTGGTGCGAACGCTAAGGACTATGTTGCTTTGCCTGCACTCAAGGGACCTGACGGAAAACAATATGTGATGAGTGATCCAGATCATTTTAACCAAAGTCGTAATGAAGTATTGGTTACGACACATGCTAAAAATGTTAAAGCCTTGATGAAATGGCTAGATAGTTTTTACACAGAAGATGCTTCAATCCAAAACTATTATGGTGAATTTGGAGTGGGTACAGAGAAAACAGCGGATGGATACACAGTATTAAAACCTACTGGCGAAAATTCAGCGGATACTCAAGCTTGGATTAACTCACTTCGTGACTTTGGACCAAAAGTTTGGTCAGAAGCGGACAACAGTAAAGTCACTTATCAAGATCAAAACAATGGAGATGCTTTAAAACTTAAAATGGATGCAACGTTGAAGCAATATGCATTACCTGCCTTTCCAAATGTCCAATACACAAGTAAAGAGTTGAATACTATTGCTCAGGTTTATCAACAGTTGAGTGCTTATGCGGCACAAATGCAGGCGCAATGGGTTACTAAAGGTGGTGTAGATAAAGATTGGTCAACTTATGAATCTAAACTGAAAGCGATGGGATTGGACAAGTTTATGAAAATCCAAAATGATGCTTACAAACGGTATGAAAAACAAGTTAATAAGTAGTCGTGTTTAGAAACTCTGCTTTTTCGGCGAACTACGCTTTGGCGCTCGGCTTTTACGCCACTCCGCTTCGCTCCAACGTCCATTCGCTCTACCTCCGCTTTGCTACGTTGTCGATTTCACTATCTCCACAACCTCGTTGCTTCGCTGTCCGTTTGCTTAGCAAGCAAAGCTTGCAAGACGAAATGGTAAGAGCAAAAGGCAAAGCACCTAGTCGCAGTGGCAACCGACTAGATGAAACAACTAGCATATCCATAAGCGCTAAAGCGCAAACGGCTATCCTATAAAGTCGGAAGTTTAAATCGCAAGCGACTGAAGTCACAAGGCGAAGTGGCGATTAAATGAACGCAAAGCTAGTTCGCTTTCAAAAGCAAAACGAGTTTCCAAACAACTTTAATGAGTTGTATTGTCAGAGGTTTCCTCCTACCTCTGACTTTTCTTAGTGAGGGTGGGAGAAAATGGGAAAATTACTCAATGTTAGTAGTCCTGTAATGCGGGTGATGGCGCGTGTCACAGATCTTGTGATTTTGAATACGTTGTTTATTCTGACAGCTTTGCCGCTCATTACGATAGGTGCGAGTTTGTGTGCTTTGCAGACTAATTTGCAGAAAATCTTGAGGCATCGTGAATCAGGGTTGGTGCGCGACTATTTTCGGGTTTTTAAGCAGAATTTTAAACAGGCAACTTTACTTTGGATGGGAATTTTGTTGCTTGTATTTATTTTGTTTGCAGATTTTCGATTGATTAATCGTTTGCCGATTCCTGTTGAATTTTTGCTGGGAGTAGCTGCGGGGATTTTGGCTATTTTGTTAGCTGTGGTGGCTATTTATGGATTTGCTTATCTGGGACGGTATGAAAATTCAATGAAAATGATGTTGCGAAACGTCATCGTTTTGAGTTTACAAAATTTATTTCAGACAATATTTTTATTGGTTTTTAATGGATTTGTGATTTATTTTACAATTTCTAGTCCAGAAGCACTTTTGACAATGATTTATGTGTTTACTTTTGGAGGCTTTGCAGTAGTAAATCTTGCTTCTGCAGTAATGATTAAGCAAGTTTTTGATAGAATAGAGAAAAATAAAAAAGCAGACTGACAGCTTTCTGTCAGTGCTGACAGTGAGAAATAAATGGTAAAAAAATGAAGAATAATAAAATTATTTTTGAAAAGGCACGATTTACTGTGCTGACGGAGCAATTGATTCGGATTGAATACAGTGAAACAGGTCAATTTGAAGAAGGTCAGACGCAGATTGTGCAAAATAGGGATTTTCCCGCTGTGGACTTTGATATGATTGAAAAGGAAAATTCGCTTGAGATTTTGACTTCCTCTGTGCATTTGTACTATACAGGTGGTGAATTTTCAAAATCAAATCTCTTTGCGGATGTAAAATTTAATTTCTCGGTTTACTCTAACCGCTGGTATTTTGGCGAAGAGATTGAGGATAACTTGGGAGGAACAACGCGAACGCTTGATAAGGTTGATGGGTCATGCCGATTAGAAGATGGTATCATGTCAAAAAATGGATATGCGGTGCTGACAGATAGCAGTTTAGTACTGACAGAAAATGGGGACATTGCAGGTCATTCTGTCAGTAGTGTTGATTTGTATTTGTTTGCTTACGGTCGTGATTATCGTAAGGCTTTGCGTGATTATTATCTATTGACAGGACCGACACCTGCTTTACCTCGTTTTGCGCTGGGAAATTGGTGGAGTCGCTATTATGAATATTCAGCAGGTTCATATTTGGCGTTAATGGATCGATTTACAGCTGAGAAAATTCCTTTGTCTGTTGCGGTGATTGACATGGATTGGCATCGAGTCAGTGACGTTCCAGCAAAATATGGTTCAAGTTGGACAGGCTATTCTTGGAATAAGAAATTGTTTCCAGAGCCAGAAAAATTTTTGAATGCTTTGCATCAACGTGGTGTAAAAGTGACGCTAAATGATCATCCTGCTGATGGTATTCGAGCTTTTGAGGATATATATCCTGTGGTTGCTGAGCGGATGGATTTAGATAAAGGATTGGAAGAAGCAGCAAAGTTTGACTTTGATAATCCGGAGTTTCGCGCCACTTATTTTGAGGATGTGCATGGACTTTTAGAGAAATATGGCACGGACTTTTGGTGGCTGGATTGGCAACAGGGCGCCATTTCTAGCTCTGGTGCAGATCCGCTTTGGCTCTTGAATCATTATCAATATGCAGATAGTTTGAAGAAATCGGGAAATGGAATGCTTTTGAGTCGTTATGCAGGTCCAGGCTCTCACCGTTATCCAATTGGATTTTCAGGAGATACAGTTATTTCATGGGCGAGCTTAGATTTTCAACCTTATTTTACAAGTACGGCGACAAATATTGGCTATACTTGGTGGAGTCATGATATTGGCGGTCACATGCAAGGTTCAAAAGATGCTGAATTGACACTACGCTGGATTCAATATGGGGTGTTTTCTCCGATTAACCGTTTACATTCATCAAAATCAGAGTTTACGAGTAAGGAACCTTGGCATTTTGATGCGGTTGTTGCAGCATCAATGAAGAATTTTTTAAGGCTTCGTCATGAACTCATTCCGTATCTTTATACTGCAAATCTCAGGACAGCACAGGAAGGGCGGGCACTGATTGAGCCGCTTTATTATGAATATCCGCTTGATGATGCGGCTTATCGGCATCCGAATCAGTATTTCTTTGGAGATCAGCTGATGGTTGCACCAATAACAAAGAAGATGAATATTGAGCTGCAAATGAGTGGAGTCGAAGTTTGGCTTCCTAAAGGAATTTGGTACGATTTTTTTACAGGTCAAAGATATGATGGAGATGTAGAGATAAAAGTATTCCGAGAAATCACTGAGATACCAGTATTTGCAAGGGCAGGTGCCATTATCCCTATGGATAAAAACCCTTTGAAGAATGAAGAAGTACCAAGTGAAATAGTTTGGAAAATCTTTCCAGGTGCTGATGGTCAGTATGTTTTGCTTGAAGATGGTCGAAAAACGACGGCTAGCATCACTGACGGGATTCTGTCAGTGCTGACAAGTTCTGATTTGCAAGATGATAGTTTGTCAGTCCGTAAACACTCGATTATTTATGGAGGACGTGAGGTTGCGACAAATCTGATGGGAGACTTTGAGTTGGATTTAAAAACTTTTAGTGCCGAATTTGACTGGGGCTTCAAGGAAAATTTATTTAGACGTTTGGATATTGCAGAAATTGATTATGTTGATAAGGACGAGATTTTTAATCGTTTGTCAGTACTGACAGAGTTTGATAAGCGAGTTGCTTTTATCAAAAGTTTAAAAAATGTTGATTTACAAGATAATTTATTTGAATTACTTTATAGTGGAAAATAACGTTAAACCTCTGTATAATGATATGCAGAGGTTTAATTTAGCTTCTAATACTGTTGCACACAAACTATCTCTTGCAAATAAGAAGAACATCGCTTTTTCAAATTGTCGCAAGGCACGTACTTCATGCGCCGTTCTGTGAAAGGTCTGCATTCATTTCACTCCGTTAGTGAAGCTTGCAACCGCTATCCATTCGTTCTATCTCCGCTTCGCTACACTGTCGATTTCACTATCTCCGCAACTTCGTTGCTTCGCTGTCCGTTTGATTGCCATTTGTTAGTGCCTTACAGCCAATGGTCATGCGAAGCTAGCTGCTAAAGCTTGCATCTTCGCTCCGCTCCGCTCCGCTATCCAGTCGTTCTAAGCCAGCAAAGCTGGCAAGACGAAATGGTAAGAGCAAAAGAAGGCACCTAGTCGTAGTGGCAAAGAAGTTCAAATCCCAATCCAGCAAAGCTGGTAAGATGAAATGGTAAGAGCAAAAGGTGGTACAGTTGTATTTTATCTACTAAATCTGCTAGTAATGGATTTGAAAGTGAAACAGCACAAATAGAAATAAGAAAATAATGAAAAAAATCACACTTAAAGAAATTGCTGCGATGGCTGATGTATCCGTGATGACTGTTTCTAACGTCATTCGTGGCAAAAATGCTCGAGTATCACTAGAGACAAAAAATAAAATAGAGGCGTTAATCAAAGACTACCACTATGTTCCCAACCAAAATGCATCAAACCTACGTTCAGGAAAGTCGAAATTAATTGGTGTTTTATTTTATAAAGCATCAGGTGAAACCGACTTTACAGATCCGTTCATTTCGTCAGTGCTGACAGGAATCAAAAAAGTTGCAAATGAAAAAGGCTACTTTACGATGATTCATTCTGTCCATAATAAAAAGGGAATTGAAGATTTACAGCAAAATTGGGCCTTTGCGGGCTTTGTTGTGATTGGAGCCTCAAGTAAAGAATTTGTAAAAATTGACCGAGCTATCTCAACTCCGGTCAGCTACATTGATACTTATTGGCAAGAAAATCAAGTTTTAGAAGAGAAAGCACGAAACTTTATTGGTACAGATGAAGAAAAAATTTCGGAAACGGTTGCGAATTATTTGAATGCAATGGGTCATGAGCGTGTGCTTTTTTATAGCTTTGAGTTTGATGAAGCGGAGCCTGGCGTCATTGAGAAACGATATCATGCTTTTTTGAAATATTTTAAAGGAGAAATTACACTGCTCTCTACGCCAAATCCTAGCTATCAAGCGATTTTAGAAAGTGTTGCACCCTACCTCATGGAGCAGCCTTTTACGGCAATTTATGCAACAGCAGATATTTTGGCAGCAAATTTAAACCAGATTTTTAAAGATATTTCAATTATTGGTGTGGATAATGCTCAATTTGACCAATTTATCTCACCAAAATTGACTACGCTTGCAATTAATCAGATTGAAAAAGGCGAAATTTCGATGTTGAATTTGATTGCTTCTATTGAAAAAGGAAGTTCAGCTGACTTTTACTCAGACAGCAAGCTCATTGAGCGTGATAGTGTGAGAAAACTTGAAAAATAAAATCCTATCAGGTCGCACCCTGGCAGGATTTTTGTTTTGTTCATTTTTTATACTAGTTTATCTTTAATTTTACGCAGTAGAATTATTAGAAGAACTGCAGATATATTGCCTTTTGCTCTTGCTGCTTTAGCGCCAATGGCTATCCTATAAAGTCGGAAGTTCAAATCGCAATCCAGCAGAGCTGGCAAGGCGAAATGACAAGCGCAAGAATGGGGTTGCGTGAAAACGTAAAAGCCATAGGGTTGAAGTGATTACTTCATTGGTGGGGATTCTTTCTCCTCCACCAATGTTAGTAGAACGAAAGCAGAGCTTAGTGCTGCTTATCCCACCACCTTATAGAGGTGGGGGAATTAGCACGCACTTGCTAAGTTAAAAGTTAAACAGTATTAGGCACGATTGCGTTGACCACAGTGACCTGAGCAATCAATTGCTCTTTTTCATCTGTCACTTTAATCTCCCAGACGTGAGTGTGTCGACCTTTTCTCAGAAGTTGTCCTTTTGCGATGACAAAACCTTGCGCTTTTTTAGGATGTAGGTGGTTAGCAGTGATGGTCTGCCCGACGGCAAATTCATGTGGTACAATCAGTTGATTGCTTGCCATTCCTGCCGAAATTTCGCAAAAAGCAAGCGTTGCACCGCCATTCAAAAAACCTTGGGGTTGAGCATGAAAATCAGAAAGTATCATGCGACTGACAAAATATTTAGCACTTTTGTCAGTACTGATAGAGCTGTTTGTCTGGTCAGTAAATAGCTCAAAGTCACTGATATTCAGCTGTTCAATCATATTCATAGGAAAAATTCCTTTCTCAAGATGTGAAATAATATTGGAGGTTATGAGGCTTGAGGTGATTACTTCATGGTGGAGGATTTTCCCTCACCAATGTTAGGGTACAACCTCTAGGTGCAACACAACTATCTTCGCTTTGCTACGCTGTCGATTTCACTAAGCCACTAAAGTGGCAAGTTCAAATCGCAATCGACCTGTACGCAGCTGAAGCTGCAATGGTCTGCTTAACAGATTACACCTCGGTTTCACTTCGTTATCCATTCGTTCTATCTGCTGTCCACACCACGGGTATCCATGCTCACTACGGTGCTACGTGCTACGTGCTTCGCGCGCCGTTCTACGAACGGTCTCCGCAACTTCGTTGCTCCGCTGTCCATTTGATTGCCATTTGGCGTTGGCACTTTAGTGCCTTACAGCCAATGGTCATGCGAAGCTAGCTGCTAAAGTAGCAAGAGCAAAAGGCAAAGCACCGAGTCGCAATGGTTCTCGCTAAGTGGCTAAAGTCACAAACCGCTAAGACCATAGGCAGTAGAGCGAATGGACAAGGGATTCCAAAGGAGGCGGAGATAGCAAGCGCTTGCCAAGTTAAATTTTACGGATTTCTGGCACTCTGAACTCAGTTGTTCTTATTGTAGCACGTGAAAACGCATCTTCATTGACAGCAACTCCAATCCCTACACCAGTTGGCACTAACATCCAGCCATTAGGAAAGGAGATTTCAGGGTTAATCAAATCCTCATCAAAATAATGCTGAGAATCAGAAAGGTCTCCAGCCATTACATTTCCAGCTAAAGCGGCAAGTTGCACATGCAAAATTTTAGAAATTCCAGACTCCACCATGCTTCCTACCCAGAAACCAATCTTCCGGTGACGACAAAAATCAATCGCTTTCATCGTCTGATAAAGCCCACCAAGACGACCAATTTTAATATTAAGCATAGTTTTTCCAGGTAATTTTGCAATTTCTGTCAGTTCTGACAGCGTTTGGACAGATTCGTCAAAACAAAGCGGCGTTGCTAGTCGTGATGAAATTTCTGTCAGTTCTGACAGATGCATAATATCAAAAGCTTCCTCGATACAAACCAGATTGAGTTGGTCAAATTTTTTAATTTCTGCCCAGTCATTAAGCGAAAAACTTCTGTTGGCATCCACTGCAAAGCGGATTTGAGGGAATTTCTCTACAAGTAACTTTGTCCGTTCAAATCCATCTTTAGGACTAATTTTTACCTTGATTCGACCAACTCCAGATTGTACAAGTTGGTCAGTTTCTTTGAAAAGTTGTTCAAGTGGCATATCACCTAGGACAGCACCACGAGGAATTTTTTCTTGTAATTTTTCCTGGAAAAGTCCAACGATTAAATTCTCATTTTTTTCTTTGAAATATAAATCTAAAAGTGCATTTTCAAGTCCAGCAATCGCCATAGGTGAAGCATTGTCAAAGCATTGATGAATATCAAATGGATGAGAAATGGAATGAGCCAAAAGCTTAGGGATATAATCTTTTTCTAATTTTTCCCAAGAAGCGTCAAAAGTTTCAGAGGTATAAAATGGCGTGGTAAATGAAACAACTTCTCCAAACCCAGCCAAACCTATATCGTCTTCAACCTTTAAAATAATGGTGTCACGGTACTTAACCTCTCCCTTAGCTGTTTTAAAATTAAACTTCATTGGTAGTTGGACATGAGAGAGTGTGATACGATTTATTTTCATACTTTTAAATCTTTTCTTAATATTTTTCCAGAAGCATTCTTAGGTAAGCTATCCATAAAATGAATTTCATGAGGAAGCTTATATTTTGCTAATTTATTTGCCATAAAATGAAGTAATTTCTCTTCAGAGGAGTCACCTACAACAAAAAGCACAGGGACTTGACCCCAAGTCGTATCAATTCTTGGTACTACTGCACATTCACGGATTTCTGGAAGAAGATAGACCAAATCTTCGATTTCTTTGGGATAAATATTTTCCCCACCAGAGATGATGATATCTTTTCTCCGATTTAGCACATAGAGAAAACCATCAGTATCCAAATAACCAATATCGCCAGTATCAAAAGCCTCACCATAGGGAGCTTTACCTAGATAAGCCTTCATAAGCATAGGAGATTGTAGCCAAATTTCGCCTGCACCTGTCTTGTCTCGATGTCGGATTTCGATTTGAACATCAGGAAGGGATCGACCAACAGATGATATTTTCTCAGGAAATTCTAAGATATTAAAGGTAACAGACTGTGAAAAACTCTCCGTCATCCCGTAAGTTTTATAGACAGGAAGTCCAAGTTTTTGACTTTTTGAAATCAAAGGTTGAGGAATAAACTCACCTCCCAGCAAAATCATCCGCAAATTGCCTTTAGACATTTTGTCTATCATCCGATTTAACATTGTAGGGACAAGTGACATCATATTAATCTTATGCTCATCAATAAGCTGTAAAATCTCATTTTCATCAAACTTAGATAAGATTGTGGTGGCAGTTCCATTATAAAGCGAGCGCATGATGATTGAAAGTCCACTGACATGAAACATAGGTAGGACGACCAGCCAGTTATCTTTTTCTTGCAAACCTATGGTAAGCTGTGAAGCTTTGACATGACTGGAAATCATCCCCCAAGTAATTGGAACAGATTTGAATTTTCCAGTCGTTGCACTCGTGTTCATGATGACAGCAATTTTATCATCAGAAAAACTCTGTTCCAATTCGGCTTCTTTGGAAGGAGTATCTTTAATTTTTGAAAAATTGATACTTCCTGCAACTTTTCCCACTAAATCATCAGATGTAAAAACGCAATTTATCTCTAATTCATCGAGTTGTTCGCTCAACTCATGCTCTGTCAGATGAGTATTTAAAAGTAATATTTCCTTATTTAAACCTAGTAATGCAAAGAGGACAATCGCCATTTCTACTGAGTTCTCAGAAAGCAGAGCTACTCGAGATTCTAAGGCAACAATTTCTGAGAGATGTTCCGCCATTTGCTTTGTTTGATTGTAAATAGCTTTGAAAGTCAGTTCGTTCAAAAAAACTTGATTGGGCCGTTTCTCAGCTTGTTCTTTTAACCATTTCATATAAAAATTTTAACAAAAAAGCGCAAAAAAAGCGCTGAATTGACACATCACTCTATCTAGTAAGGAAATTTCGCCTCTATTTGACAGAAGTGAGTGATGTGAATTTAGCTACTTTCTACATTTTATAGTTGTCATGAACGACCTACACCAAGTAAACAGCAAAGCCGCAAGTCAGGTCACAAGTACAAAGCTTGCTTATGCATTTTTGTTTCATGGAAATTTAGGGAATTGGTCAAAATCAGGCTTACGTTTCTCTTTGAAGGCATCACGACCTTCTTTGGCTTCATCGGTGGTATAGAACATCAATGTTGCATCTCCTGCAAACTGTTGAAGACCAGCTAAACCATCAGTAGCAGCGTTCATTGAGCCTTTGAGCATTCGAAGTGCCATTGGTGAGAGTGCAAGCATTTCCTCAGCCCATTTGACCGTTTCTTCTTCAAGTTGGTCAAATGGCACGACAGTATTAACCATTCCCATATCCATTGCTTCTTGGGCTGTATATTGACGACAAAGGAACCAGATTTCACGTGCTTTCTTTTGTCCCACCATGGCAGCGAGTAAACCTGCGCCATACCCAGCATCAAAGGAACCAACGCGAGGTCCAGTTTGCCCAAATTTTGCATTGCTTGATGCAATAGTGAGGTCACAAACAATGTGGAGAACGTGCCCACCGCCGATTGCAAAACCATTAACCATCGCAATAACAGGTTTGGGAGTGATACGGATTAAGTGTTGAAGGTCAAGTACGTTTAGGCGAGGAATTTGGTCTTCACCAACATATCCACCATTGCCACGCACTTTTTGGTCACCACCAGAGCAGAAAGCTTCTTTGTCTTCACCTTTTCCGTGATTTGCTCCAGTCAAGATAATGACACCGACATTTGTATCATCACGTGCCACACTAAAGGCATCAATCATTTCAACCACCGTTTTTGGACGGAAAGCATTACGGACTTCTGGACGGTTAATCGTAATTTTTGCGATACCGTTGTATGTTTCATAGATAATATCTTCGTAGTTGCGATTAAGCGCAACCCAGTTAAATTTTGACATAAACTTTTCCTTTTATTAGTATTTTTTTATCGAAGTAAGTGCGTGCTATCTCCGCCCTTTGGGCTACGCGATGAAGTCAAGACTTATTCAGTGGGAGTTTCGTAAAACATTTGTCCATTTTCTCTAGTCGCTATCTTCGCTGCGCTACGCTGTCCGTTTGCTTAGCTGCTAAAGCAGCAAGAGCAAAAGGCAATTCGACTGATAAAAGGGCAACTCACCACTGAATTTAGTCGGACGAAATTCAAAGATTACCATTCCGACTAGGTGCTTCAGCACCTTAGCGAGGATGGACAGTGTAGCGAAGTGGAGATGACAAAAAATCATTCCTTTTCATTATAACACAAATATTCTGTCAGTATTTTATTGTAAATCTCAGGATTTTCCAGATGGATATTATGGCCAACATGCTCAATATTGACTGTTTTAACATGAAGATAGGGAGCAAAAATTTCTCTTGCAATCTGAGTATATTTGGTATCCAATGTTCCCGAAAGATAAAGGAGCTCTGTGTTTATTTTATCAATTTTATCAGAAACATCTTTAAGTTGACCTTGTCCAGTTGCACGCAGTGTGTTAGCAAGTGCGTGAGGAGCATTTGCAGCGCGACGTTGCCAGATTTGCTGCTGTAAGCGCTCTGACAGCTTTTTTTGACTATCAAAAAGGGCTAAATTTCCCCAGAAATCAGCAAACCAATTTGAGCCATTTGTAAGAATCTTTTGAGCGAGCGCCTCATCAGAAATTCGCCGCTTTTCACGTTCAATATCTGATGCCAATCCACTTCCTGTTGATTCTAAAATTAAATGCTCGACAGGAGCTAATGGAAAAGCAAGACAATAGCGTAGCGCCATCCGCCTCCCATTGAATAGCCAAGAAGACTAAAAGGTTTTCCGTCAGCATACTGACAGAAAAGTTGATGAAGGGCTGTCAGTATATTTTCGAGTCTATAAGGTAAAAGCGTGCGAGGTTTTGATGAACGTCCGTGTCCGATAAGGTCAATGGCAAAAATCTGATAGCCTGAAACATCAAGCAAATCCCACGTGCTAGAGTCCTCCGAGAAACCATGAAGTGCAAAAAGAGGTTTGCCGCTGCCATGAGTTTTTACCGCGTATTTTAAGCCGTTAATTTCAAAAATTTGTTCAGTAAAATTCATTTTTCAGTGTATTTCTTATGAAGTGTAAGACTAAGGTCTTTATCCGTTTTAATTTCCAGCAAATGAATACCGCTGGTTGCGACAGAATTCTTGAAAATTTGGTCAAAATCGTCATAACTATCAATCAAATGATAATCCAAACCTGTCAGTACTGACAAAGCTGAAAAATCTAGCCCATGAGGTGTGGAAAAAAGATAATCAAAATTCGGAACACCTTTTTGCGCCAAATGATGAAAAATTCCACCACCATCATTGTTGAAAAGGACAATCGTTAGATTAAGTGCGTGAGTTTTACCAATGATTAGACCATTGAGGTCATGGAGCATTGATAAATCGCCAGTTAAAAGAATGGTAGGACGGCCAGTGGTTGACAAACCAAGTGCCGTTGACTCTGTACCGTCAATTCCATTTACGCCACGATTTCCAAAAAGGCGTGCTGTTGATTTTCTTTTTTTCCACCAATAATCAACATCACGGATTTCCATACTATTTGAGATCAGCATTTGTCCGTTTTCAGGGAAATTTTCCTGTATGTGATAGACATAGCGTCCCTCAAAAGCTTTTGGCTCACTTGTAACAGTATCTAATTTTTCTCTCATCTGTTGTTGTGATTCCTGCCATTTTTTCAAATAGGTTGGATCTCTGTTTATAAAATGAATGGATTCAGCAAAAGATTGAACATCACTTTGGACCATATATGTTGTCGTTTGTGAAGGATTACGATAAGAAAGTGAAGGGTCAACTTGAACAAATTCACTATCTGCATGAAGTTGGATAAATTGTTGAACGCGTTTGGAAACAGGAATTTGTCCAAAGAGTAAGATAACATCAGGTTTCAATGATATCTTTAGCTCAGTATCCGTCAAAAAAGCATCATAGCTATCAATGATATTAGGATGATTACTTTGACGCAGATTTGATAAAGGGTCAGCTAAAATCGGTGCTTTAAGCCGCTCTGCCAATTTTAAAACGGCTGCATGATAGTCTGATAAAGTATCAGGTCCAGCTAAAATTAAAGTTTTCTTAGAAAAAATCGATTCATCAAATGTTGCAATGATTTTGGAAGATGCGACTCGGAAAGGATGGACAGAGCGTCCTTGCGCATAATATTTAGAATTTAGCTCAGGTACAAGTGGGTCACGCAAGGGAACATTAATCTGTACAGGTCCAGCAAGAGTATCTATCGCAGCCAAGAAGGCACGCTGTGCGACTTGCCTAGGATAAGTCCAAAAGTTTTTTTCCTGAGGAGCTTCAAGATTTTCATAGTGATTCACAAAATGACCAAAAAATCTTGTCTGATCAACTGTCTGAGGTGCGCCGACGAATTGTAACTCAGAGGGACGGTCAGCGGTTAGTACAATCAGTGGAATACGACTCGCTTTTGCCTCAGTGATTGCAGGGAAATGATGAGCGCCAGCAGAGCCAGAAGTACAAACAAGTACAACAGGACGATGCTTTGCCTTAGCAATACCCAGAGCAAAAAAAGCAGCAGAACGTTCATCAATATCAACATAAGTATCATATTGTTGATATTCTTCAAAAAGCATAGCGAGTGCTGTTGAGCGCGAACCAGGACTAAATACTGCCTCGCGTACTCCCAAATTAAATAGCTCATCTACAAAAGGAGCCAAATATTCATTAGTCATTATTATCTTTCTCTCATAAAGCTTCTAAAATTGTTTTTAATTTTATTTTTGTTTCATTAAATTCATCAAGACAATCAGAACTTGGAACAATACCACAACCTGCATAAGCATGAAGTGTATTCCCCTCAATGAGTGCAGAACGAATTCCAACCACGATTGTCCCATTTCCTTTAGCATCAATAACACCAATAGGAGCTGCGTAAAGCCCACGTTCATAGGTTTCATAATTCCTGAGAAAATTTAGTGCCTCATCTTTAGGCTCTCCCCTAGTGCAGGAGTTGGATGGAGATGTTTGGCCCAGTCAATGAGTGAACCATCTTTGTTATCTGCAGTTAGCACTGTCTTGAGATGATAGACATTTTTTAATGTCATAATACTCGTCTGACCCACTGTCACACGTTCTGCACGTTCAAGAAGACTTTGACGAATTTTCTTGACTACAATATTATGTTCATGCAAATTTTTAGAATCATGGAGAAGGGCTGTATCATTCAAAGGTAGCCTAGGCATTGTTCCTGCTAAAGCAAAACTTAGAATTTTTTCTTCCTGTTTTTTAACAAGAATTTCTGGGGAAGCACCAAGAAAGATTTTTTCTTCTTTTTGATAAGCGAAGATGAAACAACCAGGATTATTAGCGATTAATTTTTGCAAGATACTTTCAACATTAAAACCAGTACCAGAAGTAAACTCAAGTTCGCGTGAAGCAACAATTTTTTCACTACGATGCTGGGCAAAATTTTCTTGAATTTTGTTAAAAAGTATTTCCCATGACTCAAAATCAGAAGATTTTTCGGTTACATGGTGTGTGATGAGCGGAAATTTTCCTTCTTTAATTTCAGGAGTCCCGTCGACTGAAAGCATATAGGATTCATGATTATTTTTTACAAAATAATGTTTGAAAACTAAAGTTTCTCCACCAAAATCTTCCCAAAGTTTCCCTTTAACTTGATTAAAAAAACTCTGAGTGTAGAAAGCATAAGGATAGGAGGCATTAGGCGCTTCGATTGCTTCAAGACGTTCACAACCTATGATCAACTGATTTTGCGCACTGTCATACCAAAAGAAACGCTCTCCGCTCTCAAAATTGGCCCAAAAAGATAAGGGATGATTTAATATTAAATTTGTTTTTATATAGTTCATTTTTTAAATACCAATATGAATTATAACACAGGACATAGTAAAGGGGGAAACTTTGTAGCTTTAAAAAGTGTATTTGTATAGACCAAAACTTTGTGATAAAATATTCTTAGGATGACAAAATTTCCAAGATTTCAAATCCTGCTATTAAAATCCTCTGTTAATAAGCAGAGGATTTTAATTTTATGTGAATCCAAAAAAAAGACCAGTGCGGTCTTTTTTTATTCTTGATTAAAATTCTCTGTATCAAACTCTGGAATTTGTTCCCTTAAACGAGAAGCAAAAGCTTCAGCACCAAGCACCTTAAACGCAGTTACAATCTCATGCATTTCTAATAGTGCTTCCTCCTTATCTTTCGTATAAAAATGAAAAAGCGCTAATTTAAATTGTAGGGTTCCTTTTTGGAAAATATAATGCTCTGGAAATGGATTGACACTCAGATACTTTTCTACTCTGTCTAAAAGGTCATATTCTTGTTTATAAAGTAACGTATCAGTAAGATTTACTAGAGCGATATAAGTATATAAACGGATATTGAATGTCACAACTGAATAATTGAAAGGGTCTAATAAGCGCTGTAAAAATAATCGTAAATCTGCTGTATCAAAAAGATAAAAGGCTCTGCCACAAAGCTGGATTTCAAACTCTCCCCAAGTTTTTGTAGAAAGTAAGTATTGTTTAAGATTAAAAATTTCTCTCTCATCAATTTTATAATTGGAATCAATCTGATGAAGGAGTGCTTTAATACTTGTTATCTGCAGTTGGAGACTGCGAGAAATAGGAGAACTATGCCCTTGTCGCTCTAAATTTTTTAAAAATGTTTCAATTTCAAGATAATTTCTATTGTCAAGTGCAGTAATAATATTAAGCATTGAAATTGAATAAGAGGTTCCAGTCGTTTCCTCTAATCGAGTAAAGTATTCCTGAGGCGAGAGATTCATTTTTGAGAGAAGGTGAAAAAACTTGTCAATTGAGAGATTCACTTGTCCATTTTCAAATCTAGATAATGTAGATTGAGAAATATTACTATCGGTCAATTCCTTAATTGAGAATCCCTTTTGTAATCGGAGAATTTTAAAAACAGCACCATAATTTTTATCCATTGATTAATTTTAAAATTTTTTTAAGTAATTAGTAAGCTATAAATTACAAAGTTAAATAACAAATTATGCATATATGCCGTACGTTTTCGATTTAAACCTTAATTAAGTCGAAAAATGAAAAAAATGTAAAATAATAATCCTACTTAACCATTGATTTAAGAAAAAAACATTGATATTATTGAAAAAACAAGTCATTTGAAATTGTTTTGAAATAATTAACATATGACGAAAGGACTAGAAATGAACCAGAAGAACATCAAAAAAGTCTTAGTGGCAATCTTGCTTACACTAACATTATTTCTAGGAATTAAGATTACTTATGCGGCAACTTCTGATTTCACCGTTAGTCCGTCCATTCCTCAAAATCAAGTTGAAGGAAATCATGGTTACTTTAATTTATTGATGAAGCCAGGAACAAGCCAAGAGATATCAATTAATTTAAGTAACACAACATCACATTCTATTACAGTTGAAATGTCATTTGCGCGTTCAACTACAAATGGAAATGGTTTGGCGATTTATGATACTACAACGGCTAAAGCAGACGATTCATTAAAGTACAACATTGAAGATTACGTTAAACTTCCACAGAAAGAGATAACACTTGCTGCTCATTCTCAGACAGCAGTTGTCTCAAAAGTAACAATGCCAACTAGTGATTTTAATGGAGTTTTAGCAGGGGGATTTGCTTTTAAAGAAAAAAGCTCAGAATCATCGTCAAATCCTAAAAATGGGGTTTCAATTATTAACGAATATCGTTATGTTATCGCGCTTGTCATGCAGCAAAATACAAAAGCTGTTTCTCCCCAACTCCATCTCAACCAAGTTGAAGCTTCACAAATTAATTCAAGAAATATTATTTCTGCCAATCTTCAAAATTCTGCATCAACTTATCTTCAAGATATGAATGCGTCAGCTACGGTTAAAGGAGTCACACATCCAGAATTAAAATATAGCTTTGAAAATTCAGAGATGAAAATGGCTCCAAATTCCAATTTTGATTTAGCTATTCCAGTATCTATTCAAGGTAATATGGCTAATCAAACTTCTAAAGCACTGCAGCCTGGGAAGTATCATCTTTCTATGACAGTCTATGGTGTAAAAAGTGCAGAAGGGCGTTATCAAACAACTGTCAATGGTCAAACTGTAAAGTACGAATATAAATGGAATTTTGAAAGAGACTTTGAGATTGCAGGAGCAAAAGCGAGTAAGCTCAATCGTAGTGACCCAACAGTACGCTATAAAGAACCAATGAATTGGTTAATGATTATTGGAATTGCACTCATTCTTATCGTGGTGCTGTTGATATTCCTAGTCTTTATCTCTAAACGTAAAAAAGATAACCATATACAGAATGACGACTAGAAGCTAATGCTAACAAAGAAAGGAAGAGAAAACTTTGAATAAAAGAATGAAAAAATTTTTTATCTCCATGGGGTTCTTAATAGTGATTGCTTATCCGCTCTCTATCTCCGCTCAAGAAGCAACCGTGCGTACGACTCAAGGAACAGTTGGTTTCACTGGTACCTTTCCTTCTAAGGAAAAACCAATATCCAGCTCATCTCAAAAGCCGATAGCGAGTTCTGGGAATAAAGAACTTCCTAAAACGGGAGAAAGCAATGCATCATCTATGGAATGGATAGGGTTAGGATTACTTAACCTGACTGCTGGACTGGTCTATTTAAGAAGAAGTAGATAAGCCCAATATTACTTAACTTGATAATTAAAAATTTTAATTATATATTTCACAAACGAAGGAGAAATTAACATGAAAAAAGCAATTACGCTTTCCGCATCAACTCTTGCTCTTCTTGTAGCAGGAGCAACAGGAGCTTCAGCAGTATCTGCAGCTTCAGTTACAGCTACTCAATGGAATTCAACTGGAACAGTTGCATTCACAGAAAATACGACAACACCGCCAGATGTTACAAATCCAGAAGTTCCAGGAGAACCTGGCCCTGGAGGTACACCAGGTGCTTTGGCGATTGACTATGCTTCTGATCTTGATTTTGGTACACACGAAATCTCAGCTTCACAAGCGACTTACTATGCAAACCCAGATTCAACAGCATTTAGTACACCAGTTGCAGCATTTGTAGAAATGCATGACCTTCGCGGTTTAGGCACAGGAAATGATACACAATTGACAGTTACTCAGTTGGCACAGTTTACTAATGGTTCATCTAATTTAAATGGTGCAGCGTTGAGCTTCTCTGCAGGTACTGGTGTTAATGCTGGTGGTGGTTCTTATGTTCCAACAAGTGTTGCAGGTTTCACATTGACTCCAGGTAATGCTCAAAATGTAATGTCAACAGACGGTACGGTTGGACAATACTTGACAAGTTATGGTCAAGCTTCAGATTATAAAGGAACTGAAGTTGGAGGGCCAATCTCTCTAAGCGTTCCTTCTGGTTCAGCTGTGGCAGGTAATTATACAGCAACTCTCCAATGGGATTTGACAACAGCGCCTTAATTTAGGAATAAAAAAGTTGTCTCTTCTTAATTGGAGAAACAACTTTTTTTCTAATTTATATGGTGTATGCAACGAAAGAGAAAACAACAATGGGAAAAGTAAAAATCTTACTTAAAAAATCTACAAATATTGGCGCAAGTGCCTTGCTTTTGGTAAGTACCTTGTTGCCAACTCTAGCTCTCAAAGGACAATCGGTAGTATCAGCGGCAACTGCGACTACAAGTTTGACACCGAGCGGAACCGTTGATACAGGCAATCATACATGGGGATTGAGTGATTTTCAGACGGCTAGTAATTACACTCCTGTGGGTAAAAATACGAGTGGTTCAGGATGGACGAGTTCTTCAACTTATAATTTTGGAACTTACCAAGCCAATACAGGTTCGTGGCTACCTTTCAATGGTGCAGTTGATATGACTCATTCTATCACGATTAGTGGGGCTACTTTTGCTAATGCTGGGGGAATTAATCCAGCCACACACTTGGGAGATGCCAATGGTATTTTACTCACGAATTTAGCTTCTTCACAACTTTCTGGAGGGGCAACGGGAGGAAATCTTGGAGTAGGAAATCTCGGTTCGGGAACCTATTTCATTGGTAATAATTATTCTCATACCCCTTACTATACTCTTCTTGATCTAACTCAAGGTTATCAAACAGCTAGTGTTGTTGCGCAGGGAGATGGTTCAGGAGCAAAAATACTCAGTGCAAGCTCTGATTATACACCTAATAATAACTCAACCAATGCTTTTTCTATGAGTTGGACTAATCCTGTTTTAAATTCAAATGGAACAGTTACAGGAACAATTAGTTATACTTCAAGAAATGCTGGTACTGATTATACTACCTCTACGTCAATTACTGTTCAGAAAAGTATGTCAATTGGGTTCATGGCTGCGACTGGAGGTAACTATGCTCAAATGTCTGTAACGGTTAGTGGAGTTACAGCAGGAAAAGGTGTACAACCAGTTAATGTTAATTATCTTAACACTGCAACGGGTAGTCAACTGACGCCAAAAGGAACGGCTTGGCAAAATTCAACAATTAGTGCAAATGTAGGAGATAAAATTGGTGTCGTGGCTCCGAGCGGTTCAGGGAATGCTGCAGATAACTATGATTATTTTGCACCTATAGCACCTGCGGGATATAGTTTTAGTTCGGTTTCTCAACCAGTTACGGTTCAAAACTTTCCTAGTGGTACAACAAATCCTAACCAAATTAATGTTTCTTACACCCCACAGCCACAAACTGCAGGATTTACTTATAGTTATGATCCTACTGCTCAACGAACCCCAACTACACCACCATTATTTTCAGCTTCAGGTGTTACAGATCAAACTTTAGTTGCTGCAGCTCCTAATTTACAGATGAATTTAGCAGGTCAAGTGCCAGCTGGATACTATATCTCTAAAATTACTTCGGCACTTGGGGAACAACAGTTGGAAGCACAACAGCAGGAACCTTATCTTCATTTTTTGCATTGAATCCGACTTTTGATGCAGTTGCTTCGAACAATCAGTATCAGATTACATTATCAGCGTTGAACCAAACGGGTACAGTAAGTTTTGCTTATGATACAAATGTTCCAGCGGGGGCTCCGACATTGCCTGTTAGTCTGGCGTTATCAGGCTTAACTGGTTCAGACTTAAACTTTGTTATGCCGAATCTTCCAGCTGGTTATGCTGTTTCTAATGTTTTAGCTCCAAATAATGTAAATTATTCTTCTGTTGCAGCGGCTTTGGCAGCAAACAATTATTTCATTGCTGGTATAAATAATTTTAAAGTGACTATCTCTGCTATGGCACAGAGTGGGACAGTGAGTTATAGTTGGGCTTCGGATGTTCCTGGACAAAATGGAGTGGCTGGTGAACTTCAAGCAACCCTACCAAGTACAACTTCCTTAGCGGGTGTCACAGGTGGTGCAATTAGTTTTACTCCAACGATTCCGACAGGGTATGGTATTGATACAGTAACCGCTCCTGATGGAAAGACTTATACAGATACTACTACACCAGGGATGACAGCTTTGCAAGCAGCACAAGCGGCAAATCCAACTTTTGTTAATGGAGCGAATAATTTTACAATCAGTCTGAAGGCACTTATGCAAAAGGTAGAACTAAATGTCGTGCCGGATCAAGCTTCTGGGCCTAATCCACCCACTAATCCTGATTCTCAAACGATTACAACGGCTTTGACGGGTGCTCCAGTAAACATGACAGATATTGCATCAGCACAAAACTGGTTGAATAATTGGATGACCAACAATGCGACAGGTTGGGCAATTAAAGATTATGTAGACCCTGATGGTCAAAGCTATACTGATTCGATGAAGTCTTTAGCTGAGGCTGTCTCAGGTGCTGGAGGTGTTGTACTTGCTGGTGATAACACCTATACAGTAAATCTTACCTATAACGGAAGTATTAGTTTTGTTTCTGTACCATCAACAATTGATTTTGGCAGTCATTCTATTGTTTCTAGTGAGGAAGATTATACGGGAGCGCTTGACCAATCTGTGGTTGTATCTGATACGAGAGCGACAAGTTTATTAACACCTTGGACGGTTTCTGTCGCCCAAACTTCACCGATTCAGGAAGTAACACAAAATGGAACAGATGGTTCAGGAGATCCGATTTATGTTCCAGTGACGGATGGTATTTCTTTCATGAACTATCTCTCATATGATGGAACGGTGTTGACAGACAATCCAGAGACGATTTATTCTACAACAACGGCTGCGACTGGTACAACGACAGTGATTGATGCAGGGACATCAAGCTTGTTTAAATTGTCAGTTCCAGTAGACTTCCAAAAGTCTAATACTAATTTTGAAGGAAGCTTGACTTGGACGTTAACTAGCGCTCCATAGGAGGCTATTAAATAAAGATGACGCTTAATACAAAAACCATAAAGAAAAGACTTATTCAACAAAAAATGGGAATTATTCCCTTTGCTCAAGCAATAGGAGTGCTTCCTATTAACCTTTCGGACTATCTGTTTAGAGGAAAACCGATGACAGATTTGGAGATGAATAAGTTAGTCAATTATTTTGAGAAAGAGGAAAGTGCAACGATGTTGCCGAAAATTTCTGGTAATGCTGATACACTTTCTCTGTCTCTAGGTGAAAAAATCAAGATGATTAGGGAAAAGCGACGTCTTTTACCCTCTGATTTTGTGGTTTTATTATCTCCGGAAATTCCTGAAAGTTTATTTTTAAAATGGGAAGAAAATAGAGAGATTCCAGTAGTTTCCTATTGTGTTCAAATTGCAGACTTAGGAGGAGTAAGTCTAGATTGGTTGTTGAGAAATTAAGGTCAAATAATTAGTAGGTACTAAAAAAGAATTCTTTAAGGGTTCTTTTTTATTTGCTCGTTAGGATACTCAAGACTTTGGCCGTGAAAAGGGGAGAAAGTTGACTTAGTACTGGTGATGAGTTTTTTAAGATGATATAATGAGGGGGATAAATCTTTAGGGAGAATGAGGAGTTTGAATGAATATCTATAGGCAGCTTGCTGAATTTACTGTTATTGAAACATCTCGTTTGTTATTGAGACCTCATCAATTTACAGATGTTTGCGATATGTTTGAGTATTCGGGAAATCCGCAGAATTTGAAATATATTTTTTTAGCCCATTTGTCCTTAGAAGAAACAGAATTTTCAATTGCTAATAATTTTATGCGAAGTCCTTTGGGAAAATGGGCGATTGAATTAAAAAGTGAAGAGAAGATGATTGGAACCATTCACTTTATAAAGATTTCGGAAAAAACGGCTTCTGCTGAGATTGGTTATGTGCTTAATAAATCCTATTGGAAGATGGGGTTAATGACAGAAGCATTGTCAGTACTGACAGAGTTTGCTTTTGAGCAATTTGGTCTCAAAAAGTTGGAGCTTATGATTGACAAAGAAAATATTGCTTCTCAAAAACTTGCTTTGCGTGTTGGTTATCAAGAGGTTAGAAGTTTTAAAGCTGCTAATCAATATACGGGTATTATCAGAAATTTTAAAAAATATGAGTTGAATAAAAGTGAGTTTTATAGACAATTGACCAACTTATAAGTGAAGAAAAAGTGAGAGTTTTATGTCAAAACATGAGGAAATTCTAAGTTATATTGAAGGATTAGAAATTGGTCGGCAAGTAAGTGTTCGAGGAATTGCCAATCGAATGAAAGTCGCTGACGGTACGGCTTATCGGGCAATCAAAGAGGCAGAAAATCAAGGCTTGGTCGCAGTAAATGACCGTTCGGGTACTGTACGAGTAGCGGCTAAAGGGCAAAAAGTAGCCAATCGATTGACTTTTGGGAAATTGGCTGAAATTGCGAATGCAGATGTATTGGGTGGTCTTGCGGGACTTGAGGTTGAGTTCAATAAGTTTGTGATTAGTGCAATGGAGCGCGAGTCGTTCAAAAAATATTTGTCACAAAATGGATTAGTCATTGTTGGAGACCGTAAGGATATTCAAAATTTGTCGCTACGTGAGCACAATGCTGTGCTTGTGACGGGTGGATTTGATGTAGATCAAGATGTTATTGATGATGCAAATCGACTTGGAATTCCGCTTTTGCGTACGAGCTATGATACCTTTACAGTAGCGAATCGGATTAGTCATGCGCTATCAAATGAATTGATAAAAAAAGACATTATCACAGTTGGTGATGTTTTTCATCAAAAAAGAGCGACTTTACGTGAAGAAAATACAGTAAAGGATTTCTTAGATCTTGTGAAAAAAACAAATTATAGTCGCTTTGCTGTCCTCAATCGTTATAATGTTGTGGTCGGTGTGATTGCGATGCGAGATGTTAATCATAAGGGAAATGACACGCCGCTTAATAAATTAATGACAAGGGCAAATGTAGCCAAAGCTGGAATGACTGTTGCTAGTGTCTCTCAAAAAATGATATATGAAGGCTACGATATGATGCCAGTAGTGTATGATAATCATACCTATGCTGGAATTATCACGAAGTCTGATTTGCTTCAAAGTTTACAAAAAGCCCAAGAAGAAAGTCAGGTGGCACACACTTTCAGTGAGGATGTGTCTGATCGATTGAAAGAAAAAGGCTCGGCCTATACCATTGTTGTTGAGCCATTCATGATTAATAGTGTTGGAAGTATGGCGCAGGGAGTATTTACAGAAATGATTAGCCATGTTGTCAGACGAGTTTTAGCAAAAAAGCGTAAGCGAAATATTATCATAGAGTCTTTGAATATGCACTTGATGGGCGCTGTTGCAATTGATAATGTTTTGGAAATTTATCCCAAAGTTATTAGTGAAACACGGATAGGAGCAATGATTGATTGTGAAGTTTATCATGTCAATAATATCGTTGCCAAAGTTTTAGTCAATGTGCAATTGACATAATTTGTTATACTAATAGAGTCCAAATGAAGTCAAGACTAAATTCAAAGTTAATGCTGTTTCATCTCCTACCTAAGATAGGATAGCCGTTGCTACTTTAGTAGCTAAGCAAACGGACAGCGTAAAGATAGCACGCATTTACTTTGATGAAATTTGTAAGCTGTAAGTAGAATGACGGACTTCTGTCAGCATACTTTTTACTGACAAAACTTCTGTCAGTAACTTACAGAAATTGAAAGAGAAAAAATGAAAGAAATTTTAGATAAAATTAAAGAATATAATACAATTCTTATTCATAGACATAAAAATCCAGATCCAGATGCGATTGGTTCTCAAGCTGGACTTCGCGCTATTTTAAGGGAAAACTTTCCAGAGAAAAAGATTTACGCAGTGGGTTATGATGAACCAACATTGACTTATTTAGCGGAAATGGATACAGTAACTTTAGAGGAAAATGAAAAATATCTAAGCATTGTTTGTGATACAGCAAATACGCCAAGAATTGATGATGACCGCTGGAAAACGGCTGATTTTGTGATTAAAATTGACCACCATCCAAATGATGATGCTTATGGTAATTTATTATTGGTTGAGCCAGAACGTAGCTCTGCTTCAGAAATTATTGCTAATCTTGCTTTTGAAAATAATCTGCGTATGAACGCGGAAGCAGCACGTTTGCTTTATGGAGGAATTGTTGGCGATACGGGTCGTTTTCTGTATCCTGCGACCTCTCCTAATACCTTGAGGGTGGCGTCAAGGCTGGCTGAGTATGATTTTGACCGTGCAGCTTTGGGAAGAGAAATGTCATCGTTTGACATGAAGGTGGCGCGTTTACAAGGTTTCGTTTATGAAAATATGGAACTTTCAGAAAATGGTGCTGCGCGCGTGCTTTTGACACAGGAGCTTTTGAAAAAATTTGCACTTCGAGATGCTGAAACTTCAAGTATTGTTAGTGTGCCAGGAAATATCCGTGGCATTGAATCTTGGGCGATTTTTGTAGAGCAAGCAGATGGACATTTCCGAGTTCGGATGCGCTCAAAAGTTGTTCCAATCAATGAAATTGCAAAGGCGCATGATGGAGGTGGGCATCCTCTTGCCTCAGGAGCAAATTCATATTCGCTGGAGGAAAATGAAAAGATTTGGCAAGAATTGCAAGATAATTTGAAAAAATGATACTGACAGAGTTCTGTCAGTAAATGAGGCACGCTCTTGTTTTGATAAAAATCACTGACAGAAATTTTGTCAGTGATTTTCTAATTAATTTTCCATAAAATCGCGAAGTTGTTCAAGTGTCAAGCCAGCATTTAAAGCAATAATTAATTTGATTCGCGCTTTTTGTGAATTTACTTCATCAGCGAACATCACGCCAGCATCATGAAGCTGCGAACCGCCACCCTCATAAGAATACACAGGTTCAGCAATTCCATTGAAACAACGTGAAACAAGAACGACGGGAATATTATTTTTTAACAAGCGTTGTAAGGACTGACTTGCGATAGGTGGTAAATTTCCAGCGCCGAGTGCCTCAATGACAATCCCGTCTAGTTTTTCCAAATCAAGTAAATCTAAAATTTGTCCAGTCATTCCCGCAAACGCTTTGACAATAGGAACATTTCCGTGGACAGTGTGGCTTTCCAGATGTTGGTTTTCACTATCTTTGTGAAAATAAATAATTTTGTTTTTTGTCAGTAAACCAAGTGGACCGTGAGTCGGCGTTTGAAAAGTTGAAACATTGGTTGTGTGAGTTTTTGTGACATAACGTGCAGAGTGGATTTCGTCATTCATCACCACAAGCACACCACGGTCATAGGAATTCTTGTCAGCAGCAACACGAATGGCTGTCAGTAAGTTATAAATTCCATCAGTACCCAATTCATTGCTTGAGCGCATTGCACCTGTCAAAACAATAGGTTTGCCTCGAGAAAGCGTCGTATCAAGAAAGAAGGCTGTTTCTTCAAGCGTATCAGTGCCATGAGTGATGACGGCGCCATCAAAAGCTTCAGCAATAAAAGCAGTTTTGATACGATTTTTAAGAACTAACATATCTGTCAGTGTGATATGAGGACTCGGTAAATTAAAGATATCCTCTGTGACTAACTCAACTTCTCCTAACTGCAAATTTACAGCATTCATGGGATTAATGTTGTTTGGAGAAACGTGCCCATTTTCATCTTCAGCCATTGAGATTGTTCCACCAGTGTGTAGTACTAATATTTTTTTCATAAAATCCTCAGTATATTTAATATAAAATGATGTCAAGAGACAAACACGATTAGAGTAATAAATAGCCCAAAATACAAGTTGTTCTTTGTATTCGAGTATATAAGTTTCACCTTGATTCTTCATAGAAAAATTATGAGATGACGCAGTATTTTTTATCATTTCTAATCGTATGGATTCAATTATGTCGGAACAAAATTGTTTGCCACAAAAAATTATATCAAAAATTATTCCATAATAGATATGTGCTCTTTTAAATTTAGAAAAAAATTTAAAAAGAACTACTATTAAAGATTAAGTTTTCCTAAAAAAAGGGAAATAAGCAAATTTTTTGGTGATGAAGAAATAATTTTTAAAATACAACGGTAATATCACTCATGATTGATGAAATCCATCTAAAATTACTGTATAATTTAACTTGAAACTGATTTTTTTCTGACAGATTTGTTTAAAAATAGTAACCAGTTGTTCTTGTAAGAGTTACACGCTAATTATGTGCCGTGGAGGTTGCTGTAAAGCGGAGTTGGTAGAGTTTCTAATAGTGTTTAAAAGTTACTTCGCTGCGCTACGTTGTTGATGCTTGATACAGTGCTACGTGCTTCGCACGGGTCTATGCCGCTATCCGTTTGCCTAGTAAAGCAGTAAGAGCAAAAGGCAAAGCACCTAGCCGGAATGGCAATCCTTGAATTTCGTCCGACTGCCATAGGAACTAAGTGCTTTGCGACTCGACTTGTGGCTTTAGCCACTTAGCGAGAGTGGACAGCGTAGCGCAGCGAAGATAGCGACTAGAGAAAATGGACAAATCCCACTGAATAGGTCTTGACTTCATTAGTGATGACTGTAATTAGTGTGTCATGGCGCTAGAGTGAAGCAACGTCAATCCGTTGGCAATTTTTACAACGGATTAACTATAAGATTGAGTCTTATAAATTAAGCTAGAAAAGATAAATATAATGGATATTAGAGCAGTATTTTTTGATTTAGATGGAACACTTTTTACATCTACGCGAGGTGTTGCAACAAGTACTAGAAAAGCAATTAAAGAATTACGTCAAAAAGGTATTTTTGTCGGGATAGCGACAGGACGAGGACCAGCGTTTGCTATGCCATTGCTAGAAGACTTGGACATGGATTTTGCTGTCACTTACAACGGTCAGTACATTTTTACACCGAAAGAAATTATTTATGATAATCCTTTAGACAAAAAAACATTAAAAAAATTAATGAATTATGCCACACAGAACCACTCAGATATTTCACTTGGTACAGCACATGGTGTTAATGGCTCTGGGTTATTAAAGTTCGGAGAAACACGTCTCGCAGGTTTTTTGTCTGGACTTTTGCCTAATGGTACATCAGGTGTTGCAAGAAATGGTTTTAAACACGTTGTACGCCGCATTCTTCCTCAAAATTCTCAATTGGCTGACGAAGATGAAGCGATTTATCAGGCAATGATGGTTGCGACACATGATGAAACGGATAAACTTCAAGCAGAGTTTCCTGAACTTCTCGTGACGAGAAGTAATCCCTATTCTGTGGATTTGATTCCGGTAGGAGTAGGAAAATTGCAAGGCATTGAACGTCTTGGCGAACGTTTTGGTTTCGAGTTAAATCAAGTGATGTGCTTTGGTGACTCAGAAAATGATATTACAATGCTCGCAGGGAGCGGATATGGCATTGCAATGGGAAATGCACTCCCTGAGGTTAAAAAAATTGCAACTTATATTACAGATACCAATAATCAAGACGGTATTGCAAAGTCGCTTGCTTACTATGGCTTAATCCGCTTTTCTGTTGAAAAAGATTTTATCTCAAAAGACGAAAATTTTAATAAAGTTAAAGAATTTCACAAAGTTATGGATGGAAAAACTCAAGAAGTACCGCGTGCTTTTCCCCTATGGAAGCAGGATTTCGAGCAGGCTTCAAGATAGAAGAAATCGTTGAATTTCTCCATGCAGCGACAAATAGTGACGATGAAAAATTTGAAGGTCTGGTGCAACAATTGCATCAAGATGTAGATAAGGCTGCTGCAAAGGTACGTTCCAAAGCTCATGAAGAAGATGCTCTTACAGGTCAAGTCGATGCAATGATTGACTTACTTTATTTCACCTATGGTTCACTAGTGCTAGCGGGCGTAGATCCTTATGAAATTTTTAATGCAGTACATGCGGCAAATATGGGTAAAATATTCCCTGACGGAAGACCCCATTTTGACCCTGTGACACATAAAGTATTAAAACCACAAGATTGGGAAGAAAAATTCGCCCCGAAAACAAAATAAAAAAAGAACTAGATCGACAAAAGCGAGTTGCGGCAAAGAAAACTAGAAATAATTCATAAAAAAAATAAAATCCCTTGAAAAACGATTTTTTCAAGGGATTTTATGCTAAGTAATGAATTTTATCAAAGCAAGTGTGTGCTATCTCCGCCCTTTCGGGCTCCGCTGTCGATGCTCGCTACGGTGCTAAAGCACCTAGTCGCAATCGCAATACTCCGACCTCTTAGGCCGGAGATAAAGCAACACTAAGCCTTGAATTTCGTCCGACTAAATTCAGTGGCGAGCTGAAACTCCCACTGAATAAGTCTTGACTTCATTCAAAAAAGGCAGAATAAATAGCTCGCAAAGCTTCCTTTTCATCTTTTTCTTTGACCATAAACATGACCGAAACCTCGCTTGAACCTTGTGAGAGCATACTAATGCTAATTCCTTTTTCAGAGAGTGCAGCTGTTGCTCTAGCTGTAACCCCCACGTGTTCTTTCATATCTTCGCCGACAAGCATGATAATCGAAAAATCACGTTCGATGTTAACCTCATCAGGGTGTAGGCTTTCTATCAAGTTAGCAATGAGGTTCTTGGAAACAGGTTGTGTCAGGTAATGGCTACGGATAACCACAGATAAATCATCAATTCCAGTCGGCATATGTTCAAAACGAATACCAAGATTTTCTAAGGCTGATAAGACTTTACGACCAAACCCTACTTCGCGGTTCATCAAATATTTGCTAACATATAATGTTGAAAAATTACTAGACGAGGCAATACCTACGACGGGTGCACCTTTTGTTTCCCGTTGCACAACAATCTTTGTGCCAGGATGTTCAGGATTATTAGTATTTTTAATCACTAGTGGAACATGAGCACGATAGGCTGGAACAAGAGCTTCATCATGTAAAACGGAGAAACCAGAGTAAGCAAGCTCACGCATTTCTCGATATGTAAGCTCGGCAATCGGTACAGGATTTTTGACAATGCCAGGATGGGCAGCAAAGATTCCATTGACATCGGTAAAATTTTCGTAAAGTTCAGCTTTAACTCCTGCAGCAATGATAGAACCAGTGATATCAGAACCACCACGAGAAAAAGTACAGACTTCTCCTTTTGCAGTAACACCAAAGAAACCAGGAATAATCAGCGTTTCTTCTAAGTCATTGAGATATTTGATACGTTCGTAAGAACTTTGAATGAGTCGTGCATTTCCAGGGTCAGAAGAAACTAAGATACCTGCATCTGCTGGATGAACATAACGGCTTTTAAGACCGGCAGAAGAGAAATAATCAGCAATCAATTTTGCATTGTTATTTTCACCAGCGGCTAAAAAAGTATCATAGGTATAAGGATTATCAATTGGTAAAGAGGCGAGTTGTTGGATGTTTTCTTTAATGTCCTCGATAATATGACTATCCATGTTGAGTTCGTTATAAATTTCTAGATAGCGAGCGACAATCCAGTCTTGGTAAACTTTAATTCCTCGTTCGTCTTGCGCTTTGCAAGCTTTATGATAAGCAATGAGTGCATCAGTAACTTTCGTATCAGCACCAGAACGTTTTCCAGGCGCAGAAACAACGATAAATTTTCGTTTATTATCACTATTGACAATATCAAAGACTCTTTTAATCTGGGCAGCAGAGGCGAGTGAAGAACCTCCAAACTTTGCAACTTTCATTTATATATTCCCTCAATCTTAACCATTTTTGTATAAATTTACAATTTGACTTATTATAACCAATTTTCAGATAATTTTCAACGCTCAAATGACAAGGAGATAGGTGGTTTTTTGAAGAATATAATAAGCTTGTGAGACCAGCAGGTAGAGTTTTTTCCTTGGATTTTTATTTTACCTTCAATCTTGATTTCCTATTTTTCAATAGTTCTTGCAAATCGTATTCATATCTTGGTATAATTAACGTATGAAATTTAAAGCAGTTATTTTTGATATGGATGGTGTTTTGGTTGATACTGAACGCTATTATTTGCAACGTCGCGCGGATTTTTTTGGAAGTCATCATATTTCAATTGACCATTTGACACCTAGTGATTTTATTGGTGGAAATATGAAAGACATTTGGCCACGGATTTTGAGAGATTCTTATAATGAAAATGAGGCGAAACAGCTTCAAGTTGAATATGACCTGTATAAAAAGAATACGCCCATGCCTTATAAAGAACTTCTTTTTCCAGATGTTACGCGAATTCTGAGTTATCTACAAGCTCAACAGGTTAAGATAGCTTTAGCATCAAGCTCTACAATGTTAGATATTGATTTAGCGTTGGATACACATCATTTGCGACCTTATTTTGATGTCATATTGTCAGGAAATGATTTTAAAGAATCTAAACCGAACCCAGAAATTTATCTGTCAGCAATGACAAAGCTGGAGGTAAATGCTGACGAGAGTTTAATTATAGAGGATTCAGAAAAAGGCATTCAAGCAGGAAAAGCAGCAGGAGCAACAGTTTGGGCGGTTAAAGATTATCGTTTTGGAATGAACCAAGCACGTGCTGACCGATTTGTTGATACACTGACAGAAGCTCAAAAATTACTGACAAGTCTGTAAAAAAGAGTGGAGGACGTAGACATATAGCTACTAGCTTATAGATTTGTGGGATAATGTGTGAGGGCTTTGTCAGTAGGCTGACAGAAATCTCATCTATTGATTTCAAGGCTGATTTTGCTTGAGGCGAAACTATCAGTGTACTGACAGGCTTCAATCGTTAAAAAATTCCTTTAAAAGCCCGCGAATCCTTTAAGTTTTCCCCATCCTATGTTAAAATAGGAAACTATAGGAGTGATACTATGAATTTTGTCCGTCGATTCTCGCCACTAACCATTGTTATCATCATGATTCTTGTTCAGGTCATTGAATCACTCGTCCTGATTTTTTCTGATACTCGTCGTTCGGGATTGATTTATTTACTTATTTTGAATGTTGTGATTACTTTGATACTATTATCGCAAACGAGAAATTATCAATTGCGACGTCAGGATTTTATTAGAAAAATTAATGACGAAGCTGAGAATTCTCTCAATGCAACATTGGATAATATGCCGATTGGGGTGATTCGATTTAATAATCAAAGTCTAGAACCTGAGTGGTTCAATCCTTTTGTAGATATGGTTTTCAAGGGTAATGACAAGATTATCAATCGTGATGACATTAAACTTATTTTAAAAAATGTAAATGATGACCAATACATTAATATTGGTAGCCAAAAATATGTGGCCGAATTAGACTCAGAAAAAAGTTTGATTTATCTTATTGATGCAACGAAAGAAGTAGCTTTCAAGTCTGAATTTAATGACAGTAGAGCAGTCATCGGATCAATTTCTGTAGATAATTATGATGATGCTACGGATTTGATTACAGACAGTGAGCGTACAGCAATTAATAGCTTTATTTCTACTTTTCTGGAAGAATTTGCTGATAAGTATGGCATATATCTTCGAAGGATTAACAGCAGTCGGCATTATTTTTTCTGCGATTATCGTATTTTAGAAAAAATTATTAATGACAAATTTTCAGTACTCAATGATTTTAGAAAATCATCAGCAGAAAAAAATATCCCATTGACACTTTCAATCGGTGTCTCTTACGGTTGGAACGATTTCCCAGCGATTGGTAAAGTAGCGATGAATAACCTCGAACTTGCCCAAGTACGTGGAGGAGACCAAGTTGTACTCCGAGAGAATACAGAGCAAGCTAGACCCGTTTATTTCGGTGGAAATTCTGAAAGTAGAACACAAAAAAGCAGAACTCGTGCGCGTGCAATTTCAACAGCTTTGCGTACAATTATTGCGGAATCAGATGATGTATTCATTGTTGGACATAAGTACACAGATATGGATGCACTTGGTGCGGGAGTTGCAATGAATGCTTTCGCCAATATGTGTGGAAAAGAAGCTTTTGTTGTTTACGACCCAGAGCAGTTATTGCCTGATGTTGGGCGTGCGATTGATAAGATGAATGAATCTTCGGATGGCTTTACTCATATTATTCGTTTAGAAACGGCAAAAAATCTGAAAAAAGCTAACTCTTTGCTTATTATGGTCGATCATTCAAAGACAGGGCAGACTTTAAACTTTGATTTCTACAATTCTTTTGAAAAAGTAGTGGTCATTGACCATCACAGGCGTGACGATGATTTTCCAGAACAGGCTTTGCTTTCATATATTGAATCATCGGCAAGTTCAGCGAGTGAGTTGACCGTTGAAATTTTACAATTTCACGATAATAATCGCAGGAAAATGTCCACGATTGAGGCCAGTATCGTCCTTGCTGGAATTGAGATGGATACTAAAAACTTTACGAAAGCAACAACAGAACGTACCTTTGAGGCTGCTGCCTATCTTCGTTCACGCGGAGCAGATAATGATTTGATTAAGATGATTATGGCAACAGACTTTGAGAAATATAAAAAAGTAAATGAAATTGTCCTTAATTCAAAAGTTATCTTACCCCATATTGCTCTTGGTTTAGGGATTGAGCATCAGAAATACGATAATATTACGACAGCAAAAGCAGCAGACACCATGTTGGAAATGGCAGGTATAACGGCATCTTTTGCTGTTACACAGCATATTAATGGTTTTATTTCAATTTCAGCACGCTCGCGCAATGGCTTCAACGTGCAAACACTCATGGAAAAAATGGGCGGCGGCGGTCATTTCAACAATGCGGCAACTCAGATTTATGAAAAAAATATAGAAGAAGTAAAAAAAGATTTGATTGAATTGTTAAAAGAAAGAGAGAATGAAAAATGAAGGTAGTATTTTTAGCAGATGTCAAAGGTCAAGGGAAAAAAGGTGAAGTTAAAGAAGTACCGACAGGTTATGCTCAAAATTTCCTAATTAAAAAGAACCTCGCTAAACCAGCGACTGCAGCTGCTCTTTCAGAAGTTAAAGGTCAAGCTAAAGCAAAAGAAAAAGAGGAAGCCCAACTTCTAGCTGAAGCAAAAGCGCTTAAAACAATTCTTGAAAAAGAAGATACAATCGTTGAAATTGGGATGAAAGTTGGTCAAACTGGCCACACTTTTGGTGCAGTTGACAAATCAGATATTGCCAAAGCATTGAATATCCAGTATCAAGTTAAACTTGATAAACGTAAAATTCAACTTGAAAATAAAATTCAAGCTTTAGGTACAAAAGATATACCTATCAAGCTTCATCGTGATGTGACTGCGATAGTTAAAGTCCGAGTGAGTGAGGCCTAAAATGCCTGAAATTGGTCTCATAAAGGCTCCTCCTCAAGATTTAGCGGCTGAACAGGCCGTTCTTGGGGCTGTTTTTTTGGATAGTGATAGACTAGTTGAAATTAAAGAGTTTTTAACCGCAGATGATTTTTATAAAACTGCTCATAAAGTTATTTTTAGAGCAATGGAAAAATTATCAGATGGCAGAGAAGCGATTGATGTTTTGACGATTCGATCTCAACTTGAAAATCAGGGAGAGCTTGAAAGTATTGGGGGAATTGCTTACATTGCTGAGCTTGCAACAGCGACTCCAACAGCAGCTAATGCAACATATTATGCAAAAATTGTTGCAGAAAAATCTTTGCTTCGTAAGCTTATTAATAAGTTAACAGAGTCTGTAGAAAAAGCTTATGAGCAAGAATTACCTGCGGATGATGTTTTGGCACAGGCAGAGAAAAGTTTAATTGATGTCCAACAAGGTAGAAATACCAATGGATTTAAAAAGATATCAGATGTGCTTTCTATCCATATGGACGACCTTGAGCAGCGGGCGCAACAAAAATCAAATATTACGGGGATTGCTACGGGCTATCCTGCTTTAGATAATATGACGACAGGACTGCACGAAGAAGAACTGATTATTCTTGCTGCCAGACCTGCGGTTGGGAAAACTGCGTTTGCACTTAATATTGCACAAAATATTGGAACAAAACAGGATAAGACCGTTGCCATTTTCTCATTGGAAATGGGGGCTGAAAGTTTGGTCAGTCGGATGATTGCTGCAGAGGGTTCTATTGATTCTCATAGCTTGAGAACTGGTCAGCTCAATGATCAAGAGTGGAATGATTACTTTATGGCAACAGGGACATTGTCACGTGCGAGTATCTATATTGATGACACGCCAGGGATTAAAATTTCTGAAATCCGTGCTAGGTCGCGCAAATTAGCTCAAGAAACGCAAAATCTTGGTTTAATTGTGATTGACTATTTACAGTTAATCTCAGGAACTGGTCGTGAAAATCGTCAACAAGAAGTTTCGGAAATTTCTCGTCAACTGAAGATTTTAGCAAAAGAGCTAAAAGTTCCTGTTATTGCCCTATCGCAGCTTTCTCGTGGAGTTGAGCAACGTCAGGATAAAAGGCCTGTCTTATCAGATATTCGTGAATCAGGTTCAATTGAGCAGGATGCGGATATTGTTGCTTTCTTATATCGTGATGATTATTATGATAGAGGAACTGATGAAGATGATGACGGAGAGGAATTACCTCAAGATAATAAAGTTGAGGTGATTATTGAGAAAAACCGCTCAGGAAGTCGGGGAACAGTCGAGCTTTTGTTTATCAAAGAGCATAATAAATTTGCCAGTATTGATAGCCGATATAGTGACTAGATTTTTAGGGCTATTTCATGTTATAATACTAGTAATTGTCTAAATTTGTCTTAGCATGAAATGTAAAATCAAGGGGGTAGAAGAATCGGAGAAATCCGACTTTTACGTCTTATTTGGAGAAACTTGTAGTCAAAAGAAACAGGTTGTATCTCTCTAAGCTTTGTATTACAAAGCTACGAAAGGAAATGAAATGGATAATCAAAATCAAGAAGTTGGAAAAATCGTTGATATTCGCAATAATGTGAAAGCCCATCTTGGACAAACGATTGAAATCACTTCACAATTTGGTCGTAAGCGTGAAAATCGTCATAAAGTCAATCTTATTGAAGCCTATGCTACTCACTTTGTGATTGAAAATATTCCAGCACGTGGACCTAAAACAACAGAATCATACCAATATGCTGATATTTTGACACAAACTATCTTGATTCACTATCCAAACGCTTAATTTGGAGATTAATAAGAGTTTTTTGGTATTTATCAAAGCAAGTGCGTGCTATCTCCGCCCTTTGGGCTCCGCTGTCGATGCTCGCTACGGTGCTACGTGCTTCGCACGCCGTTCTACGAACGGTCTACGCAACTTCGTTGCTCCATTGTCCGTTTGCTTGGCTGCTAAAGCAGCAAGAGCAAACGGCAAAGCACCTAGTCGCAATCGCAATTCCCCACCTCTTAGGTAGGGGATAAAGCAGCACTAAGCTTCGAATTTCGTCCGACTAAATTCAGTGGCGAGTTTAAACTCCCACTGAATAAGTCTTGACTTCATTTGATTTGAACTCTCTTGTTTTAGAATGCTGATGAAATCAAATAGCTCTATATTATTAGATATATCGTGGTACTGTTTTGTACTACAACATTGTGGAGCCTGAGTTGCTATGATGTAAAATTAACTCAGGATTTACAAAAGATTTAAGTTGGAAGGAGGAGATAACGGTGATGACTGCAAATTGGGATATGACACCAGTCAAAGGTGGTTCTGGGAATGCATTTTCTGGTAAAATTGATAAAGAGCGCATTTTTATTAAAAAAAATGGCAGTCCTTTTTTACCAAGCATTTATCTTGAAGGAATCACGCCTAAGGTCTTATGGACGAAACGTACGGCCGAGGGAGATACGTTATCTGCTCAACCCTGGATTGATGGACATACTTTAAGTCCAGAAGATATGAGTGACCGCCAGATTAATCATATTTTGGCACATTTGCATGATTCTAAAAAGCTTGTGGAATCATATAAAAAGCTGGGAAGTCAAGTTATTCCACCGAAACAATTGTTGGAAAATTGTGTAAAACAAACTAAGGCTTTGCAGACAAACCGCTTTTTATCAAGTATTATTGAGGAAATGTATCAGGAAATTCCAGAGCTTCAAAATGATGAGGTTGTTGTGGTTCATGGTGATGTAAATCATAAAAACTGGCTTGTTGATGATGCTTCTGGAAAGATATACCTTGTGGATTGGGACACCGTTTTTCTGTCTGATTCGATGGTGGATATGGCGCATGTATTGTCGCATTATATTCAGCACGAAGACTGGAGTTTATGGTTGATGAGCTCAGGTGTTAGACCACGGGCAGACTTGATGGATAAGGTCGCTTGGTATGGAAAATTATCCTTTCTTCGTCAAATTTCTGAATATCTCGTTAGAGGAAAAATGAAAGAAGTAAACCAAGAAATTTTAGGTCTTCGAAATTTTTGTGAATTATTTTAGTAAAAATAGGCTAGGGTCTCCTTCCTATTTTTTGGCTTATGGCAATTGATTTGAGGTATACTGTAGATTGTCAGCTTTGATGAATGGCTATTCCGACTTGGTAATTCAGTGCTATAGCCACTTCGCATTGTTGCTTTGTCTTTTGTTCTTGAGTGGGACAACAAGGTTGCGTAGACCGTTCGTAGAACGGTGTGCAAAGCACATGAACTTGCCACTTTATAGGATAGTCGTTTGT
Organism: Lactococcus protaetiae; assembly: GCF_006965445.1. Lineage (NCBI taxonomy): Bacteria > Bacillati > Bacillota > Bacilli > Lactobacillales > Streptococcaceae > Lactococcus > Lactococcus protaetiae. The sequence continues at coordinate 1,343,317 of NZ_CP041356.1, forward strand.
GTTAAAGCAGCAATGGATATGTTAGTTGTTTCATCTATTAGTAGCTTAGTGAAGTTGATGGTGGAGCAAAGCGGAGATAGAGCCTGTGGCGTGAAACGAACATAGACCGTTCAGAGAAATGGTGTAGAAAGTGCATGTCATGGCGATTTTTTCACTATGAAGTTAGTCAGTAACGTCAATCTGTTGTTAGTTTTTAACCAAGCAAGTGTTTGCTATCTTCGCCCTTTGGGCTACGCTGTCCATCCTCGCTATGGTGCTAAAGCACCTAGTCGGATTGGCAACTCTCCCACCTCTTTTAGGTGGAGGGATAGGCAACACTAAGCTTTGTTTTCGTTCTACTAACATCAGTGGGAGAGAAAGAATCTCCCACTGATGAAGTAATCACTTCAAAACAGATTAGCTTTAGAAATGAATTTCAACGCCAAGAGTAAGTATAAGAGTATTAGAAGTAAAATGAGGTAGCAATGCGCGTAAGAAATCGTAAAGGGGCAACAGAGATGCTTGCCGAAAACGCACATATTGTGGTCGAAAATCCAGCAGAATTTAAGGGACGCTGGGCAAAACGTTTTGGAAACAATCATCCTATTCATATTGAAGTAGGTTGTGGCAAAGGGGCATTTGCAACGGGAATGGCAGCACTCCATCCAGAAATTAATTATATTGCAATTGATATGCAGTTGTCCGTTTTGTCTTATGCTTTGGACAAAGCACTCGAAGCGGGCTTGCCAAATGTGCAAATGATGTTAGTTGATGGTGCCGCTTTGACTGAATATTTTGAAGAGGGTGAGATTGACCAGGTCTATTTGAATTTCTCTGATCCTTGGCCCAAAACTCGTCATGAAAAACGTCGCTTGACTTATAAGGCATTTTTGGCTACTTATGAGCAGATTTTAAGGTCAGAAGGTGAAATTCATTTTAAGACTGATAACCGTGGTTTGTTTGAGTATTCGCTAGTTTCATTGACTAATTATGGAATGGAGCTAAAAAAAGTTTGGCTTGATTTGCATAAGGATGAGGAATTTGCTCCGCTTAACGTAATGACAGAATATGAAGAGAAATTTTCAAATAAGGGTCAAGTGATTTATCGATTGGAAGCAAAATTTAAGAAGCGTTAATGACTGTAGAGTTTGTCAGCATACTGACAGAAGCAAAAAACTGTCAGTAGTTCGTTGTAAGTTTTAAAGTGATTACTTCAATTTCTGTCGGATTTAATCTACTGACAACAACAATCAGAAATTGTTTGAAGTGAAATAAGAAAAGGAAGGTGATAAGATGAGATGTCCTAAATGCTCTTCTGATGAATCAAAAGTTGTAGATTCAAGACAAGCTGAAGATGCTATTCGCCGTCGTCGAGTTTGTGAAAATTGTGGTTTTCGTTTTACGACATTTGAACGTATTGAAGAAATGCCTCTTTTGGTGATTAAAAAAGATGATAAGCGCGAACCATTCAATCGTGAAAAGATTGTTCGTGGTTTGGTACGGTCGGCTTACAAACGTCCTGTTTCAAGTGAAGATATTGAAAGCATCGTGGCAAATGTTGAACGTAAGATTCGACAGCTTGATCGTAATGAAGTGAAATCTGATACAATTGGAGAATTTGTAATGGAAGAACTCTCAAAACTGGATGATATTACTTATATTCGTTTTGCCAGTGTTTACCGTTCTTTCAAGGATGTGAGCGAACTTGAGGCACTTTTGCAAAACATTACGAAGAAAAATTGAGTCTGTCAGTGTGCTGACAAGCATTGTCAGTTGTCAGTAAAACCAAACTTGTTCGTCAGCTCTTTTGAGCGAGTTAACTCGTTCACTTTCAATTTTACGCAGTGCGATTACGACTAGCACATCCTGCCTGCATAGCGAATGCAAAGAGCGGAGACCGTTCGGAGAATTGCGTGCCTTTTGCTCTGACTTAGAACGAATGGACAGCGGAGCAACGAAGTTTCGGAGATAGCGCAGATTTGACTTTCAAGCAGTGTTAAAGCAAAAGAAGCTATAAACAATAATCACGAAAAGAGGAAAATATGAGAGCAGGAGATTCGTTTACCATTGTGAATCGCGGAAAAATCAGCTTCGATGCCGAGACTTTTACGCTACTCTATTTACCGATTGTTGGTTCTAATGCTTTTGCTTTGTATCAACTGCTGACGACTTTTTCAACAGGGCGTATTTCTCATTTTTTGGAATATCTGAACATTGGATTAAATCCATTTTTGGAGAGTTTGGACAAGCTTTCTGGGCTTGGCTTAGTCAAAGTTTTTGATGACCACACGATGCTTTATTTTGATGTAAAGAGTCCATTGACTTACGATGAATTTTTATCTGATGATTTTTACAAGCAACTTTTGATTTCACGGATTGGTGAAAATAGAGTGACCGGTCTTTCAAAAAAAATCGAAGTCAAAGGTCAAAATATTTCCAAAAAATTTCATGAAGTTTATAAAGTTGATTTTGACAATGAACCAAAAGCAGCTGTCAGCACTGACAGCTTTGATATGGGTGCTTTTAAGAGTTTGATGGATCGTCAAGGATTGACATTCTCAAATGAAAACTTAGAGCGTCTGAGCCTTTATTCTCTCGCCGAAAAATTTGACCTCAACTGGTACGAACTCTTTAAAAAAGCTGAGAGTACGGCTAATGCAGACAAGACTTTGAACCTGTCAGCACTGACAAGAAGTCTGTCAGCAAGTTCTGAGCCACAAGTGGCATTATCAAGTTTTCCCAAAGCGTTTGCTGATCTTATCGTGAGTAGTAAATCACACGAGCCAGTCGAATTTATTCAGCAGATTAAGAGTCAAGCTGGCGGTTTTGTAAGTGGGGATGAGCGGAAGATTTTAAATAATCTCACTAAACAAAATCTGCCATCGGAAGTCCAAAATGTACTCATTCATTATATTTTAGTTCAACAAAAAAATGCATCTCTGTCTTCAAATTTTGTGAATACATTGGCAAATGATTGGATGAGAAATAAAGTATTCACCGCAGAAATGGCAGTAAAGCGTATCTTAGAACGTAGTGAATCAGCTCAAATAAAAGCACAAGAGAAACAAAACTTTACAAAAAAACAAACAAAAATTGTGAAAGAAGCACCAAAGTGGTCAAATCCAAGCTACGAAAATAAGACAAGTGAAGAGGAACTTGCAAGGCTTGAGAAAATTCGGCTTGCCTCACTCCAAAAACTGAAAGGAGAGCAGCAATAATGGAATCTATTGGTGAAATTTTAAATAAACGCAAAGATTTACGCGGAAATTTTGAAAAACTTGTGGCTGAAGTCATGAAAAATAAAGATGTTCAGTCTTTTATTGCTACCCATCAAATGACGTCAGATGAGATTCAGCGTTCCTATTCAAAATTTTATGAATTTGTGCGTGAGCGTGAAAAATTTGAAAAAGGTGAGAAGCGGGCGGCAGATGGTTATGAACCAGTCTTGATTATGAATCATGGCTATGCTGATGTATCTTATCAAACTACATCAGAACTTGCTGCACAACAAGCTGCGCAAACATTGCTTCGACGAGTGAAAATGATAGGTTTACCAAAAGATTTAAAGCAGGTTACTTTAGAAGATATTGCGCTTGATGATGTAGGGCGGATTGAACCCTATCAAGCTTTGGTGGATTTTATTGCGAATTTTCCTGAGCAAAAAGGACTCTATCTCTATGGAGATTTTGGAGTGGGAAAATCTTTCATGATGGCAGCAATGGCAAATGAATTGGCAAAAAAAGGAATTTCGACTACTCTGCTCCATTACCCAACATTTATATCAGATTTAGACTTTGATACGGCTAAGGTTTGGGTGAATGAAATCAAACAAAGTCAAGTATTGGTCCTTGATGATATTGGAGCGGAACAAAACAATGCTTGGGTACGTGATAGCATCTTGCAGGTGATTTTACAGCATCGGATGCAAGAAGATTTACCTACATTTTTCACCTCTAACTTAAAAATGGACGAACTGGAGCAACATCTGGCAGAAACAAAAAGAGCAGATGAGATTTGGCCAGCAAAACGCGTGATGGAGCGTGTGAAATATCTGTCGCGTGAACTTCGACTGGAAGGAATAAACAGACGACATGACTGATATAAATGAAACCATTGATTTGATGATGAAACATACCTCAGTACGTAATTTTACTGAAGAAAAAATAGAAGATGAAGATTTAGAAGCTATTTTGAAAGCAGGACAGGCGGCGTCAACTTGGAAAAATTTTCAGTCTTACTCAATAATTATTGTAAAATCGCAAGAGCAAAAAGATGCAATTTATCAATATCAGCCACAAAAATCCATTAAGAATGCTGCAGTTTATCTCGTATTTGTCGGAGATTTGAACCGTGCCGAAAAGGCGGTGAAAATGCATGAAGGAGACTTCCAGCCCAAAGGGATAGAGTCTTTACTGATTACAGCGACAGATGCTGCTGTTGCTGGACAAAATGTTCTTTTAGCCGCTGAATCTTTAGGTTATGGTGGAGTGATGGTGGGACTGATTCGTGACCAGTCTGCTGAAATATCAAAAGTATTAGATTTGCCTGATTACACTTATCCGCTGTTTGGCATTGCTCTTGGCAGACCAGCGCGTATCAACAAAGTAAAGCCACGCTTGCCTTTAGAGGCTATTGCTTTTAAAGAAAAATATATTGAGCAAACCGAGCAAGTCATTTCAGATTTTGATGAAGTTCAAGATGAATTTGCAGGAAG